>JAXMGN010000001.1:0-1156756 GCA_046347205.1 Pseudomonadales bacterium | reverse complement strand
CTCGCCTACACCGCCGTACAACACCGTGACGCTGCCAACGTGCAGTGATGTGGCATTGGGGGCGCCCACGACAACATCGGCAAAACCGTCTTTATCAATATCCGCGTTGCCCGCTACAGCAAAACCCAGCGCGTCTTTGGCGGCATTGCCAACGATCGATGCAATCACACTACCGTCTTTACCCGAAATCACTTCCGCTTTGCCTGCACCAATAATTGCCTTCGCGGGCGGCGCTGCTGGCACGCTGTAACTCGGCGAGCCAATCACATAATCGCCGTAACCATCGCCGTTGAAATCGCCCGCAAACGCCACCGCTGCGCCGGTTTTTTCCGCTTTGGCTGTGCCGTCTGTATCGCTAGGGACAGGCACCGGCTCATCGCAAGCATCGCCGATGCCGTTGTCATCCCAATCCAATTGGTTGCTGTTAGAAACTGCGGCGCAGTTGTCGGCCAAGTTGTCGATGCCGTCGCCGTCGGTGTCGCCGTTGGGTGTGCTGTCGCAGGCATCGCCCACGCCATCGCTGTCGGTATCGGTTTGTGAGGTGTTTGAAATAGGTGGGCAGTTGTCTGCGTTATCACCAACGCCGTCACCATCTGTATCTGCTGATTCCGATGCATCCAACGGGAAGGCATCACTCGCATCAGCTACGCCATCGTTGTCATCGTCGTTGTCGCAGGCGTTGCCCTCGCTATCACCATCGGTGTTCAACTGATCGGCGTTAGCAGCATTCAGGCAATTGTCAGCGGCATCGGGAATGCCGTCGAGATCACTGTCACGCACCACCGCTACCGTCGCATTGATTTGAGGCGCTGCGTTGTAATCTGCATTGCCCGCCTGATTGAAGTGGATATTGCAATCCTGAGTACCACTGATGATGGTGACAATGTTGCCAGCCTTCGAGCAGCCACCCGTAACAGTCACCGCTACCGGCTGACCGGAACCAGACATAGCCGCGACAGGAAATGCGTCACCGTAGGCCGTGGTTGCAGGAGGTGGCGTTGTGACAGTGATGGCCTGGTAAGCTTTGTTAGCTGTGGTGAGGTTGGCTCTTCCCAGTGCCATCTTATAGTTGTCGTTGCCAACCTGCCTGTAGAAAACGGAACAAATACCGGCGCCGCTGGTCATTGTGATGGTGGCACTGCCACCACCCGAACCGGTGCAGCTACCGCTGGTAGTAATGGCTACAGGCAGATTGGACGTGGTGGCTGCCTTCACCAAGAAAATGCTGTTAAACGATGCACTGCTTGGTGCAGCCATAATCACAGTGATGAGTTGGCCAGCTTTACCGACCGTTGTCGATGAGGTCACTTCCGGTGCGGCGTTGAAGTCGCCGTTGCCAGTCTGGTTGTAGTGAACCACGCAAGCGTTGGTACCACTGGTGATCGTTACCGTGCTACCAGCAACCGAGCAACCGCCGGTAGTGGTGATGGCTACCGGCAAGCCGGAGGTGGCTGTGGCTGCGACAGAGAAATTGTTACCAAACACGGCACTACCCGGCGCTGCCTGAGTGACTGTGATGATTTGGTCAGGGTCACAGGCATCACCTATGCCGTTGTTATTCCAATCCAGTTGATTGCTGTTGGAAACGGATGGGCAGTTGTCTCCGCTATCATCAATTCCGTCATTATCTTTATCGTTCGGGAAAGCATCGCTGTTATCGCCGACACCATCACCATCGCTGTCCACTGATTCAGTTGCATTCAGCGGAAAGGCGTCGCTTGCATCCTCCACGCCGTCGTTGTCGTCGTCAATATCAAGACTATTGCCTACTCCGTCACCATCGGTATCTGGCTCCCCACTTTCAAGGCGCACCAAGGCAAATTTGCCATCACTAGTACCAGCAATTACCAGCCTGCCATCCCGCTGTTGCACCACTGCGGCTGCTTGACTGTTTGTGCCAATTGCCAGTGTCAGTTTTCCTGTTGCATTGAGCGTGGTATCCAGCGAGCCACCTTGGTTATAGCGCGCCAGTGCAAATGCACGTCTTGAGCCAGAAATTTCTACATAACCCACCGCAAAATATTTGCCATCCATTTGCTGAATCAGCGACGTATTGTTATCTGACAATTGATTGAAATCTGTTTGCACTTGTCCGTTTACGCCGAATGAAGTGTCACGCAAACCATCTGACTTCAATCGAATTAGTGAAAAATTTTCTTTCGCCGTTTCATAAACAACACCACCATCTCCAGAAATAACCCATTTTCCATCACTCTGCTGGATGACTGCACGACCTGTTTGATATTTGAACTGCTGCTCCACAGGAAATGATCCGCCACCACCAATAACAACCGGACCACCGCTAGTACCATTACACTGCGCAATGTTACTCGGCGAACCATCAGCATTAAAACTGGCAACACCGGCAGTGCCTGTTACCAACAAGCTGCCATCCAGAGACTGGATAACAGAGGCTGAGTAAGTCACACAATTTTGAGGCACGCTGCTGGCGATACCATCATCACTGAACGATGTATCCAGCGAGCCATTGTTGTTATACCGCAACAAATAAAACGGGTAATCAGTGGCAGAAGCACACAGCCCCGTAAAGCAATAATGAATGCCGACAGCCGCCACCAGCTTTCCATCTGTTTGCTGTATCACCGAATAAGCAGACGTCGGCATGTTGTAGAACGGCGCGCCATTCGTGATAGTTGTTGTCAACTTTCCATCATTACCAAAATCAGTGTCTATTGATCCGTCGATGTTATAACGCCATAACGCTGGCTGTGTTCCACTAATTCCCGACATGACCAATTTGCCATCCGCCTGTTGAATAACGGAATACGCCGTACTGTTAACATCAGTTACAACACTGCCAGTGCCATTAAAGCTGCTATCCAGTGAGCCATCACTGTTGTAGCGCATCAATACCGAGCGGTATGTGGCGTTGTAAATAGCGCATAGCTCATCAGGCTCACAAGGCGGCGGCGGTACCACTTCGCCACCCACAACAACAAACTTTCCATCCGCTTGCTGGATCATTCCCTGCGCTTCGAGCGTGCCGCCTCCAGGAGCAACCGTAATGACTGCACCCAATCCATTACCAAATGACATATCGGGAGAACCAGGAGTTCCTGAGGCTGCGAGGAACGAAGCATCGCAAAGATTGCCCTGACCATCGTTGTCCCAATCAAACTGGTCTGGGTTGGCTACTTGCGGGCAGTTGTCCGCGAGATTGTCGATGCCGTCATTGTCTGTATCCACCGCCCAAGCTGAAGCAGTGACCAATAGCAAAAACGCGCTAAGAAAGACGCCTAAACTTTTCTTTGTTATCCCTGCTTTCATTGCCGTCTCACTTACTCATTGAAGCCAAAATTGTCTTTTGTTATCAGAAATTCTTTTACCCATTCCCGCTGCTACTGTCAAACCCTTATTCACTGCTTGCCAGTCACCGCAAAAACGCACTTGTAGTGATAGCAATATTTGATACCATGCCACCATGAATAAAACCCACCAGAAAACATTGGCCGCTGTGTTTAGCTCGCCGATTCCTGCCTCCCTCGAATGGCGACGCATTGAGTCACTGTTAGTTGCTGCGGGCAGTCAGGTTATCGAGGGCAATGGTTCCAGAGTCCGGTTTGAGCTGAATGGGATTGTGGCCACTTTTCATCGACCGCATCCGCAGAAGGAAGCCAAACCCTATCAGGTAAAGGATGCCAGAGAGTTTCTGTCACAGGCAGGAGTACACCCATGAATCTTATGAATTACAAAAACTATTCCGCGCGCATTGAGTACAGCGATGAGGATACTTGTTTTATTGGTCACATTGCCGGTATTCGTGATGTGGTGGGTTTTCACGGCGAGTCAGTAACGGAATTGCGCGCAGCCTTTGAAGAGGCTGTTGATGATTACTTGGCAACGTGTGAAAAACTAAAGCGCTCACCACAGCGCCCATATTCAGGCAAGATGATGTTGCGCATTGACCCCAACATTCACGCAAAAGTAGCAATGCTGGCAGAGGCGCAAGGAAAAAGTTTAAACGCTTGGGCGCAAGAAGCCTTGCAACGTGCAACTGCTAGCTACTGACCTAACTGCAACGCGTTAATGACTCCCACACCACGCCAGCAACCTACTGCTACTACCGCTGCGGCTTGAGGTGCTGCGGATCGGTTTTCCTGCGCATTGCCGGCACCAATAATATTTCGTCCTCTTTAATATCTTCACGCACAGCCGGCAATAGGCATTGATCATCTGTATTAAATATATATTTAGCTGTTTGCAGCCGGTTTATCACAATGCGTCTGTGATGATGCTTTTCCAAACTTTCACGACGACTGAGTGTGATAACGCCAGCTGATGGCAACTCTTGATACAGCTTATCCATCAGCATGTTTTCACTGCTTTCATCGAAGTCATCTGTAGCTGCGCGAATTACTATCCACTGCGGACGCTGCAAAAAAATCCGCGCAAAACTGACACGCTGCTGCGTGCGTGCGGTTAATACACGATCCCACATATCACGGTCATGCAGGCGCGGAATCAACCACGCAACACCGGCGCATTCCAATGCATGGTGCATAGAAGCATTGTCATAGACCTCCGCCACCGCAGGGTATGCAAGCACATCGCGCAAAGTGGCTGTCGGCAGAAACGGCCTTTGTGGCAAAAACATCATGGAACAAGGATTCGGTAATTGCACAACTCCCTGTCCCCAATGCCATAAACCAGCCATCGCTTTAAACAACCCATCAGCCACGGCTTGATCGCCTGCAATTAACACACGCTCGCCGGCAGCAACATCGCCATTAAAATTTTCCAGCAACACCAAACCACTGTGATCAGACACCGTAAGGTGTTTAAACATCAAATGATTGGTTTGCCCCATTTGACGATCAATACGACAAGCATTTTCTTGGAGTGATTGCTCCTCCATTTGCAACAAATCGTCATACAAGGACAGCACACGATCCGCTGAGGCACGGCAGCGGGCAATATCTCCCAAACTATCGACAGGCCACGACAACGCAGACGTTAACTTTTGAAAAGCTTGTGCTGCCTGCATCAAAATACCCAACGTCATACCACCTGCAATATATTGCGGCGCAGCAATCAACAGAGGAAACACCGGCAATAACGCACCGTAACCAGTGGAATAAGACACAATCCACGCAAATGCCATGGTTTGTTTATTCCAACAATGACGAATACTGCCAAACAACTGCAAGAAATTTTGACGTTCTGCGCGCTCGCCTTGCATCAACACGATTGCTTCAGCATGCTCACGTGCACGCGATAACCCAAAACGAAAATTTGCCTCTGCGGATTGCAGTGTATTCGTACTATTTACTAACGGCTTACCCAGTAATGAACCAAATGCAGCACCAACACCCGCATACAAAAAAGCCATCCATACCATATAGCCGTGCACGCCATAATTAGTGCCAGGCACGTTGGCCGAACCGGAAACTGCCAACAAAATATCAATAAAGCTAAATAAAATCAGAATCGAATAAAATAAGGTATGCCCTAACGCAATCGTCATCTCAGTCACAACATGAATATCGTCTGCAATACGTCCATCTGGATTGTCGTGCTCGCCAGCGGTATACAACAACTGATAATGTTGTCCTTTATTCATCCAATGATTGATTAAACGTGAAGTCATCCATGCACGCCAATCCAACTGCAACCAACGCTTCACATACAAATGTGCCCCTGTGACTGCCATCGTCAAGAAAAAAATGACGGCAAACTCACCAATTTGTAGTAAAAATTGCGAAAGGGAACGCTGTTCTAGTGCATCAAATAATTCACGGTTCCAATAGTTGGTCCAAATCGCCAAACCCACTTGCGCCACAGACAGCAAGCCAAACAACACAGTAAAACCACGCACTTGCCAACGATGATGGCAGTACCAATACGGTTTACACAACGCAATAAATTGTCGGAAAAAATTGCGCCGCGCTCCTGCTGCAGCTGGCTTATTTTTTGAAGTGGCATCCATCGGCAAAACTATCTACATGCAGTCAATGATGTTGTCATGTTAGCAGCACCTTCCCAAAAGACTAACGATGCAGCGCAGATTCTGTCTCGCTAGAATATGACAACCACCAAGAGAAAACACCATGAATGTCTTAGTGATCGGCGGTGCTGGTGTAACCGGCACACCCATCGTGCAACAACTATTAGCACGCAGCTGTCATGTCACTGTCTTGCATCGCGGCTTACACCGCGTCGATTTGCCCAACAGTGTAGAGCGCATCCAAGCCGATCCCTACGCCAAAGACGGCTTAAGCGCAGCACTCCACGGCAAACGCTTTGATGCGGTAATCGCCACTTACGGTCGCCTGCGCTACGTTGCGCAACAGTTGCTTGGTGTAACCGAGCGTTTAATTTCTGTTGGCGGTGCAGCGCCAGTGTACAAAGGTTGGGGCGAGATGATGGCCGCCAACCCATGGGAAACCATGCAGCCTACACCGTTGTTTTTAACAGAAGATCACCCACTCGCCAGCGCAGAAACTGCCGACCCTTTTTCACTGGCCGTGCGCAAAACCGAAAACGATATTTTGCAATTTCAGCGCGGAGGGTATTTTAACGTCACGCATTTTCGCTACCCGTTGGTGTACGGCACCAACAACATCTGCCCGGCCGAATGGGGCTTAATACGCCGCGCGCGCGACAAACGCCATACGCTGATTTTACCCGCTGGCGGCTTGACGCTGATCTCGCGCGGCTTTGCTGAAAATATTGCACACGCCATTTTGTTGGCGTTAGAAAACCCTTCCGCATCTGCAGGGCAAATCTACAACATCTGCGACGAGCAATTGCTGTTTAATCACCAATGGGTATCTTTACTCAGTGAAATCATGCAACACCATTTTAATACCGTGGACATACCGTTTTCGGCGTTGCCCAACGGTTTTCGCGCCACACCGCCACAACTGCTGTATCGCCACCACTGCGTACTCAGCATTGAGAAAATAAAAGCGCAACTCGGTTATCGCGATGTGGTGTCAGTTGAAGAAGCACTAGCGCGCGTGGCAAAACACTACTGGGATAACCCGCTCGCCGCTGACAGCGAAGCAGCAAAAAACCTGGGCGACCCGTTTGATTACGCTTACGAAGATGCGTTTATTGCGGCATGGAAAAAACACGGTGCGCATTTTGTTGCCGAGCGCGATGCGCTGCCTGCACCCAAAGTGGTGTGGCAGCACCCTTACCAACAACCCAACAAATAACCTCAATCCGCTACTCATTTTCTGGCAGAGAAAGCGGCCAATCAATACGATTAGCCCATGGTCTCTGCGGGCAGCTTTCCATGATCAATTTAGGCGGATCCTGCTGTGTTTCCGCCATAATTTTTTGCATAATTGCATGCAATGCTATGAGCTGACTCTTGTATTGTGAATTACCCAGTAAATTATGCATCGCACTGGGGTCATTCTGTAAATCATACAGCTCAGCATGACGCGCATCACGCGCCTTTTTTCTCTCCCAAATTGTATCCCAATAAGGGTTACACAATTTTCTGTTGCGAAAATTACGTTTATACAAAAAGTTTTGCGTACGAATAATCCGAGAGAAGTGAGGCTGCCCATGTTGATTGCGCTCGGCATAAATATAGTTGCGCACAGGTACAGCAGGGTTTTGCAGCGTAGGCAGCAACGACACCCCTGGCGTATTGGGCACAGCGGGCAAGCCAGCCATCGCCAGCACCGTTGGCATTAAATCCACCGCACTAACCAATTGCTGATTGGCAATATTGGCAGGGATAACAGCAGGCAAGCGCATCACCAAAGGCGTTTTAATGCCCTCGTCATACAGCGTGGTTTTAGCGCCTCCAAATTCTGATCCATTATCTGACAACACCATAATTAGCGTGTTATCCAAAATACCTTCTTTGCGTAAAGCCTCTATCACCAAACCAATATTACGGTCTGCGCGCGCAATTTCATCGTAATAACCTGCCATTGCCTCTCGCACAAAAGCATTGTCATCATCGTACGTTGATAATGGCACTGTTCGTGGATTTTGATGCAGCAAAGGTGGGTGCCACGTCTCATAAGGCGAGTGCGCATCTTTACTCGCCAACCAAAAGAAAAAAGGTTTGTTACGAGGGCGCCGCGCCAATTCTGGCAACCAATCGGCAGCACCACTTTCTTCACGCGGCTCCACCACGCGATCAAAATGCACTTTGAACGGTTCACCCAAATGCCATTTACCCACGCTCGCCGTGTAGTAGCCGGCGTCATGCAAAAGCTGGGGCAAACTCGTTACCGCAGCGGGCAGTGGATCATCCAATTTGGGTGCGCCCGTTGCCGTGGGATATAAACCCGTCAATAAACTGGCTCGACTGGGCGAGCAAGAACTGGTTGTAAGAAAAGCATTGTCAAAGCGCACACCGTCGCGCGCTATTTGATCAATGTTCGGCGTGTGAACAACCGTATTTCCAAAGGCTCCCACATCACTTTGCCCAACATCATCTAGCAAAAAAATAACCACATTAGGCTGTGTTGTTGCAGCCAAAATACACGGCGAAAATAATAACGTGCACAGCCACAACCATCCTCTGCGCATCATTCAGCGCAACGCCTCCAGCACTGCATTTTCTGTCAACACCTGTGGCAACACGACGGGTTTGCTGTCGACACCTGTAGGGTAATACACATAAAGCGGCACACCATTGCGCTTATATTGTTGCAAAAACTGCGTGATATCAGGATCTCGATTGGTCCAATCACCCACCAAATAAGCAATATTTTTTTCGTGCAAATACTTTTTAACACTATGGCGACTCAACACCATTTTTTCATTCACTAGACAGGTGAGACACCACGAAGCCGTCATGTTAATCAGCGCCGGTTTTCCCTCTGCGCGCAAAGCTGCCAAGCGCGCAGGACTGTAAGGCTCCGCATCGCCCGTTTTGAATGCTGTGGCTTGTGGCAGCTGGCAAATTTCTGCCACCAAAAAATGCGGCACGATCAAAGCTGTTGCCAACACCAACACCGCCAAGGCTTTTTCCCACACGCGCACAGAAGCATCGCGCCACAACCAACCGGCCAACACCAGCAAAATCAAACCACCCAAAATAGCGACCATCGCCAACTCGCCGCCCTGCTGTCCCAATACCCACAACAACCACACCGCCGTGGCGTACAGTGGGAAAGCGAGAAACTGGCGCAAGCGTTCCATCCATAGCCCCGGTGCTGGCAGGCGATGCAGCATTTGCGGCCAATACGCCAATAAAATAAACGGCAGCGCCATACCCAAGCCCAACACGGCAAACACCAGCAGCGCCACCGGCGCAGATTGCACCACCGCATAGCCCAAGGCCACACCCATGAACGGCGCGGAGCAAGGGCTGGCCACCACCACGGCCAATACGCCGGTAAAGAACGTCGCACGCACGGGGCTGCCCGCCACCAAACGCTGCCCGATACCCATCAAACTGCCACCGATGTGCAGCACACCAGAAAACGACAAACCCACCACGAAAAACAAATAGATCAGCAAGCCGACGAACATCGGCTCCTGCAGCTGGAAGCCCCAGCCCACAGCCTCACCACCGGCACGCAGTAACAGCATCACACTTGCCACCAGCACAAAGGTGGTAATGACACCCGCCGTGTAAATCCAACTGTGCCAGTGCGCCTCGTCATCGCGTTCACGCTGCGCCGCCATCGCAAACACCTTCAGCGACAACACAGGAAAAACGCAGGGCATGAGATTGAGAATAACGCCGCCCAGCAAGGCCATTACCAGCGCGCCTATCAACCCCCAAGACAGCAAGGGCACAGCGGGTACAGGCGGCGTAACAGCAGGCGACGCACTGACCGCTGTATGAGTAGGCGGCTCAATAGGGGCAATAGTGCCCGCACGCAAATCCACATTGAAATACTGTTTTTGCGGGGGATAACACAAACCGGCATCCGCACAGCCCTGTGATTCTGCCATCAACACCAGATTGCCTGTCTGCACGTCTGGCAGCGTTAAGGTGGCGACAGCCGTATTGCGGTACACCTCGGTTTCGCGCTCGTACAACTCGTCGTATTTGTTTTCACCTTGATTCAAGGTGATTTGCAGCGGGATAGGGGTTGCGTCCGCCTGCGCAGTGAACTGCATGCGCTCGCGGTACAAAAAATACTGAGGCGCAATCGACCAAGTGAGCTGAACGCGATGCTCTGCAACACTCGCCACCAACTGATACGCCTGCTCCACCGGCAAAAACTCTGCACTCGCAGAAACACCCGGCTCAATCAGCGCATCTTTTTTGTCGAATTGCGCGTACAAAGGCACGCACAACAGCAACAGAACTGCACCCACCACAAAAGACTTCATCAACGTGGAAAAACTTTGCATACATACTCCAAGCAACGCCGTCTACGACAGTGCAGTTGCAACGGGGTTCCACTGGCAAGCAGCGAATGAAACAGCACATCTGTGTGCGCTATGGTAACAGCGCAATCTGCACTCAGCCATGCCACCGTATTTCTGCTAGGCTTACACACAAATTTACGCCACTGTTGATCACATGCACGCTGCACTAACCCCCTGCTCACGCCGACTCACCAACACACTGTGCCGCACCTGTGTGATAACGGCGCTTCTCCTACTCTCAGCCTGCCAAATTGCCACACAAGATAGCGATACCGCACCACAAGACAGCGTATCTGCATCTGAAGGATTTTGGCCTTGGCAAAAAGAAGACCGAAAAGCCAATATCAAAGAAATGCGCAAACAACACAAAGTGCTGGTATTGATGGAGCGCGGCGACCTCGCTTTCAGCAAAGACCGCTTGAATGCACCACAACATGACAACGCACTGCTGTACTACTACACCGCGTTAAAAGTGGATCGAGGCAACAAATCAGCACTGCGCGGATTAAATAAAGTCGCTCAACGTTTTCGCGATCTCGCCACCACTGCACACAACAATGGTAACGACAGTCAATCTCGCCAATATTTGCAGCAAGCTGAAATGATTACTGGTGCAAACGACCCTGCTAATATCACATTACGCACAGAGTTACGCACCACACCGCCAGGACAAAAGCCCCGCGAACTCGGTCGTGAACTACAAAAACGCCTAAAAGCTAAAAAAGATGCGCTGAAAGAAAAAAATCTGCTCAATAATAAAAACCTACTGGACGATGCCTTAGCCATACCAGTAGACGACGAGGAATAAAACATACACAGGGGCACCATGAGCTTACATCGACAGCTATGCGCCGGCTTAATTATTGTGATTGCCATTTTATTGGCAACCAGTGCAGCCATCAGTCTACATAACGCGCGCCAGCATCTGCTAACGCATGTTAGTGAACACGCACAAGAAACCACTGCGCTGTTGGCTTATGTATTAGCTACACCCGCCGATGCTTCCTCACGCGTTGCCGCCGCCGCTTTACTCAATGCTGCTTTTGAACAAGGCACCTACGATGCCCTCATATACCGCGACTCACAGGGAAACACCTTGTTTGAACGTCACAAACCTGTGCGAGTTTTACCCATTCCCGCTTGGTTCATACACTTTTTCTCACTGACAGCTCCAATCGCTCACGCCTCAGTCACCCACGACAATATCACGCAAGGCGAGATTCAAATCACGGCCAACTTGGATACGCCATACCTAGAATTGTGGCGCGCTTTCAAAAAACAAGGGCTGTTATTTTTCTTCGCAAGCCTTGTGCTGGGCATTTTGTGTCATGTAATGCTGGCTCTTTTGCTGCGCCCTCTGCTTCGTATACGAGAACAAGCCGCAGCTATTTGCGAGCGCCGCTTTATTGAACAACAACCACTGCCAAAAATTAAAGAGCTACGGCAAGTTGTTGAGGCCATCAATAGCATGAGTCGCCGACTCAAAACTATTTTTCATGAACAGCTCGCCCACACAGAAAGCCTGCGCGCACAATCATTTTTAGATTCGGTGACAGGATTAGCCAATCGCCGCAGCTTTAATGCGCGCATGCAAGCACTGGTAGAAACAGAAATAGACAGCAGTGGCTGCTTGATTATTTTGCAAATTAACGATTTTGCACGCTATAACTTACAACACGGGCACGAGTCAGGTGATGAGTGCCTACGCGCTATCGCCGCACAAATTCAAACAACTGTTAAACATATCCCCAATGCACTACTCAGCCGGCGCGCTGGCGCAGATTTTGCCTGCTACCTACCTAACATCAACACAGAAGCCGCCAAAGATATTGCAGACAGACTCATCGCCTGCACTGCTCACCTATCGGTATTATTTCAGAACCCCGTGCATATTGGGATGGTGTGCTGCGACAGCCTGCACGCAGAACGACAACTCTTATCAAAAGCCGACATAGCATTGCGACAAGCACAATCACAAAGCCACAGCGGCTGGAATCTCTATCAAAACAGCGAAAACACTCAAGTTGTGCACGAAGCACAACAATGGTACGCCACACTGAATCGCGTACTGCAAGACCGCAATATTTTCTTTCACTTTCAGCCCATGTTTTTAAGCAATCGCGAGGTATTTGCCGTTGAAGTATTTTGTCGCATCAATGTGCGTGAAGGCATGATTCACGCAGGGGTCTTTATGCCAATAGCTGAACGTTTTGATATGGCAGAGGCTTTTGATCACGTGATTATCGATGCGATACGCAACAGTAGCGAAGCAGCCAACTGCAACGTGCCGGTGTGCATCAACCTCTCGCCGCGCAGTGTGATTACGCGCAGTTTTGTGGATTGGCTAGATAACTACTTGCGCGAACACCCCGTGTTTGCCAAGCAAATGATTATGGAAACATCGGAGTATTTGGTCTGCTCTGGCCATGAGTACGTGCATCACCTGTGTGAGGTGCTACACCGCCACGGTGCAAAATTATCGCTGGACCACTTCGGCATACACAGCGGTGCATTTGGCTATCTCAACAGTTTGCCGTTAGATTTCATCAAAATAGACCGCAGCTTTATTCGCAATATTCATATCGAGCAAGATAACCAATTTTATGTGCGCTCACTCGTGCAAATTGCACACAGTTGCGATATCACCATTTTGGCAGAAGGCGTAGAAAGCGCAGAGGAGTGGGAGTGTCTCCGTCAACTGGGAATAAATGGCGGTCAAGGCTACCTGTTAGGTAGACCAGAAAATCATATCAAGCAAGCCAAGGTGTGAGACGCGTATGCCAAAAAAATATTGCTACATTTTTCTCTGCCTTGCATTACTCAACTACATCCCTGCGTCGGCAGCAGAAAGAAACCATACTATCCGTCTTACGCAAGGCTGGGTGCGAGAAACACCGCCTAGCACACCAAACGCTGCCGCTTTTCTTACACTACAAAACGCAAGCGCTGCGCCAAAATACATCACAGCCATTCAATGCAGCGACGCTGCTGCGCGTTGTGAATTACACGAACACCTGCACACCGAAAATGGTGGCATGCGCATGCAACAAGTGACTTCACCGCTAGCCGTGCCAGCCAATGGCACATTAGTATTTGCGCCAGGCGGGTATCACATCATGCTGTTCGATATTAAAAAACCGCTGCGTGCTGGCGAAAATGTTACGCTGACGTTTATATTTGACGATCAGAGTCAGCTCACCGTACAACTGCCGGTAAAATCTATACGCGCGGAATAATAGACGCCACGTTATTGCACGCCGACTTGCAATTCCAACTTCACTGTTTTTCCGCCCACCACATTATCTGTGCTAGCAATTTGACGACTCTCGCCACTCAGTTTTAAGCCTTTGGCCACGGCATCAGCGTACAACTGTGCAAAGGCTTTGGCGATTGCCGTCAGGCGCGCCGTTGTATTCACGCGACACACACTTGAAGCCCTTGTCGCGCACAAATTGGTAGCGACCTTGCGGGCGCGGATTACCCGTCACGGGAAAACCAAAACGCACTTTGATTTTGCCGCCACTGTTCGACATCAATTCAGGAAAAATAATGTACATGGGACCCACAATTTTTCCGCCCTCTTTCACAATGGTGATGCCCAATTTGGTGGCCAGCGGTACAATTTTTTCAGCCATTTCTTCCGCTGTCAGCGCGTAATCACCCAAATACAAGCGCACAGGTTCTGTTACTTTTACTGTCAGTGCCGCAGAAGGATCACCTTTAATATCGCTCAATGCCGATGCCGTTTGTGCAGCGGCAGAAGTTTCTGTGCTGGGTGCTGTTGTCGCTGTTTCTGACGCGCTGACGGTTTCTGCGCTGCTCGATTCTGTGCTGCTCAATTCTACGCTACTGGTTTCTACACTGGCTGATGCGGTGTCAGACGTTTCAGCCGATGCGGCGCGCTTACTCTCTGGCATGCTCGCCGCAAACATGGAGCCGGTGCCACTTGTTGCACAAGGGCCGGCAATGCCTGCTTTTTCACTGTTCGTCGCTGGTGCCGCTTTCATAAACGCGAGCCATTGCGCGGCATCTGCTGCGCCGCCCACCAAAGTGGCATTGATAAACGAACGCCGTGCCAATTCGGTATCGCCCAATTTCAACTGGCTAATGCCCAGCAACAAGTTCGCGCGTGCCGCCAATTTATCGGGCAAATTACCATCGCAGGCTTTTAACACTTGCTGCTGCATGGTTTGCCACTGCTCTTTTTCCATCGACATCTGCGCCAAATACAGCTGTAACTCTACATCATTGCTGTCACTGGCGGCTTTGGCCAAAGCCGCTTGCGCTTTATCGCGCTCACCTGCCTGCATCCACAAACGAAATAAACGGTCGTTAATTTTTCCACTACTTTTTAGCTTACCGCTAGCAATTGCCTCTTCCAATACGCGCGCACCACGACCCGGAATTTTGTTGATCGTATAAAGATCAGTCAGCAACAAAATATCCTGCTCTCGAAATGGAATACCTTTTTCCCACGCCAGCGCCATCACGTCCAGTGCTTGCGCATTTTTTCCCGCTTTCAAATACAGCGACACCCACTGCTGCCACAACTCGGCGTTGCTCAAATCCGCAGCCACCAAACGCTGCATGATCTGTGCAGCGCGATCAAAACTGTCCGTGCTATAAAAAATAGCCAGCGCATTTTTTAGTTGTTCTGTTGTCGGGTTTTTCTGCAAAGCCAAAGCTTTGTCCATTGCCGCTGCACTCGCCACATAGTTGCGGCGTTTGTATTGCACCTGTGCCAGCAACAAATATATTTCCGCGTCGGCACTACCACCGGAAGCCTGCTTCACCGACAAGAAATCTTGGATAGCAGAAGCGGCTTTGTCATAATTTTTTTGCAGCAGAGAAATGCGCGCCAATTGACCGAGCATATCGCGCTTGTTATCAGGCGTGATAGCAGGGTTTTGCAGTGCCTTTTCAATATATTGCGCTGCTTTGCCGTAATCTTTAGAACCCGCAAAGTGCTGTGCTAAAAACTTTTCTGCACTGGCGCGCGTAGCTGCATCCTGAAATGTGCCAAGATTTTTTTCCAATTCACCCACCGACATCGACACGTTTTCAGTAGGTGCCACATCCAAATCAATATACATGCGGCTACGATACTGCTCTTGCGCCCACAAGCCGCCACTGTTCAACAACAGAGAAAACAGCAGCAACAAACGTAACAAGGACACGCGCATAGCCAAGCGACTCATCGAAGTTGGTGGTTATTGTTGGGATAATCTTTCCAGTACATCTCGATGCGCTGTGTGAGCTGCACTTTTGCTTTCCTCGCTTTCAAATCCTCTGGATCGTAAATCCAATCCGACACCGCAGCGACCACATTGGCATCGAACAAACCGGCGGGCTGACTATCTAACACGCGCACATTTTCCACTTTACCTTTCATGTTGACAGTAAAAGTCACTAATACCCAGCCATCGGTTTTATTGCGCCACGCCGCTTCGGGAATATTGGGTTGACGCGTACCAAACGGCACGATTTCACGATACCCCTCTGCACCTTTTCTATCCGCTTCAGCAATTTTTTTTGCCAATTCACGGTTATTACCGCTGGGGCCTGTCCACGTCGAACCGCCGTCACCGTCGCCAAAACCGCTACCAAATACGCCGCCACTGCCACTCTCTAAGGTCACGTCATCAAACGATGGCGCAAAAGAAGCAATCGGCGGTCCACCCACTTTCAATTTAGGTGTCACCACCGGCGCACTCACCGCCAACGGCGCCATGGTAGGTTCTGCCACTGGCTGATTCATTGGGGGCGGCGGCGTATCATCTGGCGGCGGTTCTTTCGGTTTGCTTTCTGGTGGTGGCTGATAAATATCGACAGACACCATCAAATTATCAGTATCAATTTTTAAGGGGTCGCCGCTAATCAAACGGTGCATGAACAAAAAAATCACCGTCGTCACTGCGACGCTCACTGCAACAGCAAGAAAAAACCGATTTTTTTGTGCGATATTTTTCACGTTATGCAGTCGCCAACTCATTCACTTCGGCGCGTTAGCGGCCACAGCAATTTTTTCAATGCCGGCTAAACGTATTTGATCCATCACTTGCACCAAGGTGCCAGTATTAGCATTGCTATCGGATTGCACAATCGCCGCACCTTCTGGATTTTCTGCATGCATACGCGCCATGATGGCGCGCACCGAATGCAAATCCACTTCGCGTTTATCAATCCAAATTTCGCCTTTCGCTGTAATCGCCACAAAAATATTAGCGCTCTGCTCGCTGCTGGCACTCTGTGCGTTAGGAATATTCACCGTCACACCCGTGGCTTTCACAAAGGTGGTGGTGACAATAAAGAAAATCAGCATGTTCAATACAAAGTCCAACATCGGCGTCATGTCGATATACACTTCAGCTTCATCTACATCGTGTCGGCGTGTGCGCATGTGGGCAGCCCTGTCGTCTTATTGTTTAATTGATTTATTTCTTGCTTAACTTGCTTTTCGTTTTTTGCTGCAATTCATCGCCTGTCATAGCATCCGCAAAAATTTGCTGTTCCCGCGCTGCCAAATGCCGCAACCGCGCAGAGAAATATTGCGCACTCAGTGAAATCACCAAACCCGACATGGTCGGCACGGTAGCGCGATACACACCTGCCGCAATTGCCTGACTGTCACCGCCCGTGAGCGTAATGATTTCAAACACACCAATCATGCCGGTGACCGTTCCCATCAAACCCAACAGCGGGCACACGGCAATTAAGGTGCGAATCGTAGACAGCCATGCCTGCAACTGTAATTGCACTTCGCACACCGTCTCGCGACGAATAGATTTGGCGCGCCACGAGACACGATCCGCTCTGGCATTCCACTGCTGCAATAATTGCTCACGCAGTTGTGGATAAGCAAAACGCAAAAACAAAAAACGCTCCACCATCAACATCCACAGCACCAAACACACCACCAACAGCGCCCACATCATCGGCCCACCCAGAGCAAAGATGTGTGCGATATTCGATGTCAATGTGTACCAACTCATACTGCGTGCACGCCTGAATTATTTGTGTCTGGCGAAACTGCTTTTTTCCATATTGCGCGCCAAAATACCGGCACTCTGTTCATCCAATCGCTGAATCAACGATTTCGCCAGCACCGTCACGATGTTGTGACCAAACAACAGCGGCACTGCCACCAACAAGCCCAACACCGTACACACCAATGCTTCAGAAATACCCGCTGCCATCAATTTAGGATCACCGCCACCAAACAAACTGATCGCCTCAAAGGTTTTAATCATGCCCGTTACCGTGCCCAACAAACCGAGCATGGGTGCAATGGCGGCAAACAATTTAATGATGTTGTGACCGTACTCCATCGGCGGCACTTCTTTCAAAATGGCTTCATCCAATTTGTATTGAATCGTTTCTTCATCATCTGCGTTGGTGTTTTTCACACTCAGCATGATGCGACCCAAGGGGTTTTTCGGTGAGGGGTGTTCACTGTCTGCAATTTGACGCAGCACACGTCGGCGCACCAACAATAAATACAGCGTGCGATACAGCGTTACCAGCAAACCGATAATGCCGACGACAATTGTTAAATAACCCACCACGCCGCCTTGCACTACGCGCTCACGAAGATTGGGTGTGCGCTCCAACATGCCCAGCAAACTGCCGCGCGTGGGATCTACCGGCACAGCCGCCAACTCGCCACCACTGGCAGAAAACTTTTCCGCCATGCGCAAGAAACGTTTTTCCGGTTGTTTATCCGGCTCTACAAACTCACTGGTTTCCGGCACAAAACGTAAAAAGTCACTGCCACTGAACGCCGCAAACGTACCGGCACGCACAATATCGGCATCGCGCGCTTCGCCGCTGGCAGCCACAATTTTTCCTTTGTATGCCACCACTTTGCCAGACTCCGTCATCTCCTGTTGCACGAGATACCACAGCCGCTCCATATCATCGATAGTAGGCAGCGCATCCATATTGTTCAGCTTCTTCAATTCTGCTGCACGCTCTGGAAATTGCGCACTAACCTGCGAATCATTCAATGTTGCCGCAAAATCTCCGGCAAATTGGCGATACACGCTGAATACATCGCCCATGTCGGTCACGCTCTGCTGCAATTCTTTGCGCAGCTTGGCGATTTCTGCATCATTGGCATCAATCTGCATTTTCGCGGGATTGTTTTTTGCCTGCGCCAAGTAATACGCCGTGCGCGCTTTTTCCAATAACGCCTGCTGTGCATTGCGCTCTTGTAAAAACTCCGCTTCGCGTTGACGATTCAATGCGCGCTCTTTTTCATGCTCGGCGCGCACTTTTGCTAACAACTGATCGAGATCGGTAATTTGCTGCCCCGTGGTTTGTGCACTCACGCCGGACACAAGAAATACCGATAAAAGAAAACTGACCAATACTTTACTCATCTCAGCGGCTCCTCAGCGTTTCATTGGCAGCGCCAACAACTGCGGCGCCTGCTGGTTGCGTGCAATACGCAAGCCGTGTTTGATGTCTTCGTTATATTCGCGTGGCACTTCCACCCACTGTTTGTAGGAGCGATCCCAATAACCGCTGCGCTGCCCATCCATGGATTGAAAATAAAATGCTGTGCGCCCTAAACGCAGAAACTCAGCCGTCAAAGTTTCTTCACCCAATTTCAATTCACCACGCCAAGCTTCAATACCGCGCCCAAACTCCAATTCCTGTTGAAACGCTTCCAACAATGCACGGTATTTATCCTGCAAAGACAGCGTAGAACTCGACAACTGTTGTTTAACTTTGGTCGTCCGCGCCAATCGTTCTTCTTGGTGAAAAGGCAAATCCAACGCCACAAATTGCTCTAAGGCATCACTCATGCTGCGCATCAAAGGCACAATGCGCTGCTGCGTGGTCTGACGACTGGCCACTTGCTCGCGCAGACTCGCCAGCTCTTTATCTTGCGCGGCAAGACGATCTTTAATTTCCTGCGTGTATTGATCTTGATAATCCACGGTGGCGGTTAAGCGTTTGTACTCCTCCACCATCGCCTGCGTTTGCGATTGCAAATTGGCAATATTTTTCTGCACCGCACCGGCTTCGGCATTGGTGTCTTGCATCGCTTTGACGTTATCGTCGAGCGTCGCCGCACCCACAGAAGTTGCAGCTAGCATCAGCAAGACAGCAGCATGCCTGCCCAGCATTCGGGAGAAAAACAATTGCATGATCGTAGCCCTAATTATTGTTGGTAGAACTTTTTTATATTGCTTGCGGACTATAACGGATAGAAACGACAGCGCACACTAGCGGTTTTTCCGTAAACCGCCTGCAAAAGTGTGACGCAGTTAACGGTCTGTCACTTCAATGCGATCAACGCTTTGGAAGCCGCGCGGCAGCTTATTACCACGACGACCGCGCTCCCCACGGTATTCATCGAAGTCACTGCCTTTCAACACGGTGTGGCGTTTACCGGCATACACCATCAACTGTTGTCCTTTGCTCACCACGGCAACAAATTGCAAAAACTCTTCACGCGCTTCCAAACGCGACGAAGGAATATTCATGATTTTATTGCCCTTGCCTTTCGCCAACTCTGGCAATTCACTGAGCGGAAACACCAACAAACGCCCTTCGTTACTGATAGCAATTAGCAGATCATTGGCGACATCGCGCACTATGCAGGGCGGCAGCACATTGGCTTTTTCCGGCACACTCAACAGCGCTTTGCCCGTGCGATTTTTACTCTGCAAATCCGCGAGTTTCGCCACAAAACCGTAGCCAGCATCAGTCGCCAACAACACGCGCTCTTCATCATTGCCCATCAACATGGACATAAATGTTGCGCTGGGCGGTGGTGATAATTTTCCGGTCAGCGGCTCGCCCTGCCCACGCGCTGAAGGCAGCGTGTGCGCCACCAACGAATAACTGCGCCCGGTTGTATCCAGCAACAACACCGGCTGATTGCTGCGTCCACGCGCCGCTTGTAAGAAACTGTCGCCAGATTTATAGCTCAACGAGGTAGGATCAATCTCATGCCCTTTGGCTTGACGTATCCAGCCCTTTTCAGACAACACAACCGTTATTGGATCCACGCTCAACAAATCGGCTTCTGAAAAGGCTTGCGCCTCTGCGCGGGCAACCAGCGGTGAACGGCGCGCATCTCCATGTTGCAACGCCACTTCCTGCAATTCTTTACGCAGTAAATTTTTCAATTTGCGCGGTGATTCCAACAACGCTTGCAACTCGGCGCGCTCTTTCGCCAGCGCATCCTGTTCGCCGCGAATCTTCATTTCTTCCAAACGCGCCAACTGCCGCAATTTGGTATCGAGAATGTAATCGGTCTGTGCTTCGCTCAAACCAAAACGCGCCATCAATACAGCTTTGGGATCTTCTTCGGTGCGGATGATGTGTATCACTTCATCCAAATTGAGGAAGGCAATCAGCAAACCTTCCAACAAATGCAAACGCTGTTCCACTTTATCCAAACGGAATTGCAAGCGACGGCGCAGAGTTTCTTGCCGGAACACTAGCCACTCGCTCAACACTTGCTGCAAGTTTTTTACCGCTGGCTTGCCGTCCAAACCGATCACGTTCATATTGACGCGATAGTTTTTCTCTAAATCGGTGGTGGCAAACAAGTGATTCATCAATGCATCGACATCAATGCGATTCGAGCGCGGAATAATCACAATGCGCGTGGGATTTTCGTGATCGGATTCGTCGCGCAAATCCTCCACCATCGGCAGTTTCTTGGCCTGCATCTGCGCCGCCATCTGCTCCATCACTTTGTTGCCAGAGACCTGATGCGGCAGCGCGTTAATCACAATATCGCCGTCTTCTTTTTTCCACACCGCGCGCATTTTTAGCGTGCCACGACCCGTGGCATACATCGCCAGCAAATCATTGCGCGAGGTGATGATTTCCGCTTCTGTCGGAAAATCTGGCGCAGGCAAGTGTTCGCACAACTCGGCAATGCTTGCGCCTGGGTTATCCAGCAAATGCACAGTGGCGGCGATCACTTCGCGCAAATTGTGCGGCGGAATATCGGTGGCCATACCCACCGCAATACCCGTGGTGCCATTCAACAGCAGCGCCGGCACACGCGCTGGCAACACGGTGGGTTCTTCTAAGGTGCCGTCAAAATTCGGTGTCCAATCTACCGTGCCTTGCTCTAGTTCCGACAACAGCAAATCTGAAAAGGCGGTGAGTTTGGATTCGGTGTAACGCATCGCCGCAAAGGATTTTGGATCATCCGGCGAACCCCAGTTGCCCTGCCCATCCACCAGCGGATAGCGAAAGGAAAACGGCTGCGCCATCAACACCATCGCTTCATAGGCGGCGCTGTCGCCGTGCGGGTGAAACTTACCGATCACATCACCCACAGTGCGCGCAGATTTTTTGTATTTCGCGCCGGCTTTTAAACCCAGCTCGCTCATCGCATACACAATGCGGCGCTGTACCGGCTTCAAACCGTCACCGATGTGCGGCAGCGCACGATCAAGAATGACATACATGGAATAATTCAAATACGCCTGCTCGGTGAAGTGCGCGAGTGGGCGTTGTTCAATATCGCCAAAAAAATTGAGTTCGGTTGTCATGATGTTAGAATTTGTACTCGTGATGAAAAAAATGTATCAAGATTTGTCTTGGGCGTGCATACGAATAACATCCTGTATCTGTGCCGGCTCAAACACCACACCCCAACACCACTGGCCAAACCCGCCTTTGGCATTGACTGCTTTTACCCAAGCATCCAGCGCAGAACGCTTGGCCTTGTCCTGCGGTGAATCCTCGCCCTTGATTTCCAGCACCAGCGTTTTTCCGTTGGTGAGCCGGATCAGGAAGTCCGGCACATAGCGCCGCCGCGAACCGTTCCACAGGTAGTAAATCTGGAAACCGAGATGATCGTTCTTGGCATAAGCTTCCACCGAAGTGCTGCGTTCCAGCACATTGGCGGCGTGCTGCTCCCAAGCGCTGTCCGACACCATGTGACTGATCTGGGATTTCTGCGTCGGCACACAGGGCTTAGTGGTGTACCAGGTACGCATGTTGCGAGTGGAGCCTATTGGAAAATCCTCGTCGAACACAGGCTCGAAACGCTCCTGATTCTGCTCCACCACATAGCGCAACAAATGCTGCACCACCAGATCCAGACTCAATGACAGCAGGATACGCTTGCGCAGCGGTTCCTGATGAAATAGCGAAGGAATCTCGATGCGATCCGATTGCAGGAATTGTTCAACGAGCTGGATCAACTGGAACACCAGCAAATCCCGGCCACCCTCAAACTTTCCTTGCAACTGGTCAAAAGCCTTGCGCGCCGCCTTGAATACCAATTTCTGCAGGCGGAATTCATCGGGCAACTGTTCGAGGTCAATCAGCTGGATCTGGTTCCAGTCGGTGGAACCGCCCAGCGCCGGCGCGATTTCGACGGCAATCGGCACCTTGGCGGGATTAATCTTCAACGGTTCAACTTTCTCCCAATCCACCGCGAGGCGAGTTTGTACAACGGCATCCACCCGCAACACATTGGGCCAGCGGATTTCGAGCTCGTTGCGATCAACCAGCGATTCAATGGCTGTACTTGGCTTGGGTGGCGGTGGCGGTTCACCACCGGCACCGACATCCTGAAAGATGCTCAGCGGCACGCCAAAAATATTGACATATTCCGGCCTGAACAAGCCGTTTTCGTCGCGGTCATACGACACGCGGCGCAAACCACGCCCGATGACCTGTTCACACAATAACTGACTAGTAAACGCGCGCAGCCCCATGATGTGGGTGACATTCTTGGCGTCCCAACCTTCCGACAGCATTGCCACGGAAATGACATTCTGCAGATCCTGCCCAGCGGTATTGCGTTTGCCGACGTTGTCGATGATCGCGCGCAGCAGTTCCTCTTTTTTCAGTCCAGATAATTTTTCCTTTTGCTCATCCGGTATTGATGTAGCAGCCACAATAGCTTTTAGTTTTTTCTCGTAATCCTTGTCTGTGCCGGATGTTTCGCCCACTTCAGCGGATTTCAGCACTCGCGAATCTACTCGCAAAGTTTTGTCAGGCGCCTTCAATTCCGGCCAGTGCGCATCACCGCTGTTGAAGTAGTGCTCCAGTCGCGCAGCGGTTTCGGTGCGGTTGCAGACTGTGAGCATAACGGGCGGCGAGGTATGCCCCGCCTCGTGCCATTGCCGGTGTGTTTCGCGCCAGTCTGCTGCAAGCAACGTGTAAGCCTGTTGCACCAGCAGCGGCAAACTTTCATGCGGTTCCGCACCTTTGCGATTCAGGTCTTCGCCCACTTCGGGCTCGCGATAGAGGTGATACAGCTTTGGCTTCATGGTTTGTGTGTCGGGCACAACGCCGTCTCGAATCACTACGCGCGGCGTCTTCACCAAGCCGCCTTCAATCGCATCGTTCAGGCCAAAATCCGAAATCACCCAATCAAACAGTCCTTGCTCGGTATTGGTCTTGCCGGTGGGGGCAAACGGGGTAGCCGACAAATCAAAGCAGCGCTGGATGCGCAGCTGGCCGTGGATGCGATCCAGCCCTTCGACCCAGCGTGTGGCTTCTTCCAGATCCAGTCCCAATTCTTCGGCAGCCTTCTTGCCTTTGAATTCCGCAGGAATGCGGTAAGCGTGATGCGCCTCATCATTGATGATCACAATATCTTTACAGGCTGACAATTTACCCAACACACGCTGCACGAATGCCTTGTCACTTTCCTTGCCTTTCTTGACGACGGAACGCTCCTGCTCTTTCAGCGGCATCAGCGTATGCCAATTCTCGATCAGCAATTCCGCCTGATTCAGTTTCTGCCGCAAGGCTTCCGACGGACACAAACCGTATTCATCGTAGTAATTGGATGGATGCCCCGGCAGTAAAACCTGCAAGCGCTCTTTTACTGTAAGGCCTGGCGCAACGATAAACACTGCACGGGAAAAATCCTTGTGACGTTTCGGGTACATCAGCGCGTTCAGCACCTGCCAGGTGATGATCATCGCCATCACCGTGGTTTTGCCGGAGCCGGTCGCCATCTTGTTGCACAGCCGTTCCCATGCGCCGCCATCACCCTGCACAAAAATGCCTTGCTTGTATTCAGCAGGCGCCTCTACCCACCAGATCAACGTTTCAATCGCCTCCAGCTGGCAAAAATAAAACGACAACTGGCGCGCAGAATCATCATGCCAATGCTCTAGCAACTGTCGGGTGACGCTGGTAATGCCGGGGTATTCCGCCGCCCGCCACGCATCCACCCGCTCGCGAATACTGTTGACCTGCTCCAGCGCCACCGTGCGGCGCGTGTTGTTGCGTGTGTCAAAGATTTCGTAACCAGCCGGACGGCGGCCTTCCGTTAGCATCAGATTGCCACGGTCATCGCCCCAATACTGGCGCGGGCATTGGTAGGGGGAGTTAATGATGAGGGATTGGGGTGAGCTCACAACGAAATTCCGGCAAATAATGGAATCTCGATGGGTGGCAACTTGCCACGCTGAGCAACATCAAACACATGCTGACGCCAGAATGGCCAGACATTATGGAATACATTGTATTCCGCAAAAGCTTTCAGATGTTCACCATCCAAATCGCCGGTTATGTCATAAACCACCACATAACTCGCCTCGATAACAACGAACACTTTCGGATTTTCTTCTTCAGTGGCAACCCTGACACCCAGAGTAACTTTTACGCGCAAGGTTTTTGGCGAACCCTTTTCGTCATATGCTTCCCCCACCAGAAATTCACCGCCTCGCATATCCTGCTGGACAATATTCAAGCCAGCCTGATTTTCAGGCATTGCACTCGGTTTTTCGAATTTGCAATTCTCAAGAACAATATCCCTTAGCTTGAGGTTCTTGGTTGCATGGGCAATCAACTGGGCACTTTCATTGCTCATGCTGCCGCTCCATTCATCCTCGCCCAATCCTGATGAGAAAACTCTGTTCCCTTAGCTTTTGGAAAGTAGTTGCGAGTCGAAGCTACCAATTTGCCAGGATTAGCTGTCCTGTAGCCTGCTGCCGCATGTTGAATCTGCATGCCCGCAGCAATTTTCAGAAGATCAAGGTTTTCTGACTGCATCGCAACCAATCTAAGAAGCTTATCCATTGCTGCACTCTGTATAACATCGCCGCGCTCGTATTTTGAAAATGCATTGGCTCCGCCACCGAACAATTCTGAAGCGGCCTGCTGCGTCAAGCCCAGCGCCTCACGAATGGCCAGAATCTCTTGGCCTGTCAGCAACCCCTCTTTGGCACGCTTGGCATCAGCCACTTTCAGATGGTTGCGCCGCACTTGATCCGACAACACCGGATCTGCACCACAGAGAGTGCACAAGCAGTATTCCAGCCCTTCCACATGAACTGTGCCATTGTTGTGCTTGAAGTCATCGGCGTAAGTACCGGCCACTAGCTCACCTTCGTCACAAACTGGACACATCATTTTTTCATTCGTCATAAAGAACCTTCTCGATGAAAGGACATGAGTAAAATCGTCACGCAATCGCGATTCAGTTTTAATTTGATATACAGCTCATCTTGGTGCCCTGTCGGGCTTTGATAGGTAATGTGGTATACATCGAGCCAACCCTTACGGTCACCATAATTAACAGACTCCCTGTAGTGATTCTCAGCAAGACTTGCCAGACAAGCATGAACATCATCCGGCGAGTAACTGAGATTCTCGATATCTTTTGACACATCACGAGACCAATAATCCACTTTTCCCGCTGCGGCCAGCTCCCTGATGCGATCCAGAGAGAACTCCTTTCGCTGCCGCCTTTCTTCCTGCTGTGTAACCATTATGGTTAGCTGCCTCCCTGGCGTCAATGCGGCAAACCGATAACTTTCAAGGACTCAATTCCCCGGTCATCGACAATCTTCACCGCAATCTTGCGGTTCTCGCCAGCTTCGAACGGCAGGGAAACGGTGCCGTGGAATTGCGCCAGCTTGCTGTCGTCCAGCTCGGCGCGGATGTTTTTCTTGAGCTTTTCCCAACCTTCACCCTTGCCGGCCATCGGAAAGAAAACTTGCCGAGGCAGCAGGGAGCGCTCGTCGTAATCGGTATCCAACAGCCACACGGCGATCTTGCTCTTGCCACCGCCTTCCAGCTCGCCGGTCTTGGTGTTGAAGTAGTCGAAGCCGTTCACTTCCACTTCAAAGAGGCCGTCCTTACGCTGGCGCACGTCCACATCGGGCTGACCCATCAGCCAGAAGCTCTGGTTGCTGGCGCGGTTTTTCTTCAGGTCATCGGTCAGCAGGTCGGTGTTCATCTGCGCCTTGAGCGCGGTGATGCCCTTGAGGTTGTCGATGTCTTTGGCGGCTTCCGGGTCGAAGGTAAAGGCGCAGAACACAATCATCTTCGGCAGCGGGAACAGTTCACCCGCTTCGCGCAGGGCGTGTTCCACCTGCCGCTGTTCCAGTGCGCCGTGTTCGGGGCCGAAGCTGACCACTACACGCTCACCCGTCTCGGCCTCGGTGCCGGTGCAGTGCAGGCAGGTGGTGCCGGGCAGGGTTTCCAGCGAGGTGAATTTGAGCATCTGGCCGCCCTTGCCGCGGATGCCGGTTTTCAGCAGTTCGTCGCGCCAGCTGTGTTGACGATGCGATTCACCGGAGCGGGCGATGGAGACATCAGCCTCGGTCGGTTGCTGTGCTTCGTCGAGCGACAGCACGGTGGGGAATGGCACGGCCTCGACAGAAAACGGCCCGGTGATGCGCAGTTTGTTTTTGGAAATAGCCGGCTGGTCGTACAGGGTTTCCTGATCGGCGTGCGCGGCGATGGAGGCATCCATTTTCTTCTGCATGGCTTGGCGCGCAGTGTGGAAATCGTCAAACGGTTTGCGCGCGGCTTCCGGCCAGTCGGTGGGGAAATCAAACGGCACCTGCCATTCCTGTAGGGGCGAATGATCATTCGCCCCTACGGTGTCGAAGGGCAGCCAGCGCCTGCTCGATCGCCGGATGCATGGCTTCAGTAAATGGTGTCGATTTCAGGGTTGTCATATGCGATCGGCTCAACATTATGAGCGTGACATGCGCACGGTTTTGTAGATGAAACCGCCACGCGAAAGCCTTCGTGCGGGTATTTCAGTTCGAAGTAATCGTAGCTCGCCGTCATCAGCCGCTGCTTTGCCAAAGTGACCGCTACCCGAGAGGTGTCACAAGTAATCCAGCGCCCGCCCCACTTTCTCCGCCACAAATGCTGTGGTGCCGCTACCGCAAGTCGGATCAAGAACCAGATCACCAGGATCGGTGACACATTAACATGCAACGCTCAACAACCTTTTCGTTTGTTTGAACTACATATAGATTTATCCATGCCAAACTCCTGAAGCTTGCCGTCCTCTGTCCAAATATTGTTGAACGGATTAACACAAGGAAAATCACTTCAAAGATAAAGACGCATGAAAAAGTGTTTTTCCCATTCGGTTAAGAACTGCAAACGATTTGCCTTAGAACAATACTGACATACGTCTTTCATCTGTTTTCCAGTACCCTGACTCTGGTCTATAAAACTTCTCCCAGCATTCGGACGAAAGCAACTCATCGTACCTAGATCCATGCGGATTTACACATGAGAGACCAAGGGACTAAACCTGCAGCCAAAAATCTGATGCCTAAATAACTTGGAATAATCTGACTTTTCCTTCAGAGTGTTGACCCTAATTTTGTTACCAAGGACATCAACTTCCATGACATAATTCGGATCATCTGAAAAGTAGCCTGATCTCTCGCTTGTCACGATAGAGCTGCCTGTATTTACATTTTCTTTATTTTTATCCTTTGTGTACCAAATAACATAATCGGTTATATTCACAAAGTCACCGGGAAGTTCCAAGATTTGATGCTTGAGCAGCAGTTTTTTTTGACTTGAAATGTAATCAGCGACTTTTAAAATTGATCTACGCCGAATACATCATCTAATAAATTAGTTCTTTTAGATAGGTGAACATTATCATCCGAAATCTGTACAAACACGCTGCCGCTTTCATGCAGCAACTCTCGCGCCAGCAGCAAGCGATCACGCAGATAGGTAAGATACGAGTGAATGCCCAACTCCCATGTATCGCGAAACGCCTTAATCATCTCCGGCTCTTGCGTCAGATCTTCATCCTTGCGGTCTTTCACATCGCGCTTGTTCACAAACGGCTGGAAGTTCGAGCCGTACTTGATGCCATAGGGCGGATCGATATAAATCATCTGCACCTGACCGGCCATGCTTTCCTTCTGCAACAGCGAATTCATCACCAGCAGCGAATCACCCGCCACCAGGCGGTTACTCCAACCCTTGTCGTGTTTGTAGAAATCAATCGCATCCCTTAATGGCAGGTTTTCAAACGAGGCATTGAACAGCCCCATCTGCCCCGTCGGCGCCGCCTTGCCCTTCTCGCTTTTCATCACCCTGCGCACCGCCGCCAGAATACTGGCCGGATCAATCCGCTCGTGCACATGCAGCGACACCGTATCCACCTCAAACGATGTGCGCTCGGCCTTGCCCGCCCAGTTCAGATACGGGGATTGCAGGCGTTTCAGCTCTTCCAGTGCTGCGCGCATCTGCGCTTCATCGCCACTGGCCAGGGCCTTGTCGATCAGGCTTTCAACATGTGACGCTGGCTGTCGGATTGAATGCGATCATGGCAAACTGAAACGGATAATCGGCGCCACGCTGGGATTTAAATCCATGAAGACGGCTTACGCCACCATCAAAGGTATTGAGGTGATGCGTGCACTACGCAAAGGCCAGGCCTCAGCATTTTATTATGGTGATCCCCTGGGCGAAATGCGCCTGGTAAGCAGAGTTTTTGAAATGTAAGGCCTTTGAATAAGACAAAAGGCTGCCTCATCGCTAACTTTGCAACAGTGCCGCCTTTATAGCTGGGAAGCGGACAATATTCTTAACGGCCGATTTTTTGAGCTTACGGGCAGGACCGGTCATATTTTGGCAATTCCCGAGTTCCGACCCTCAAAATATATGCCTTTTTATAGTTTTTTCATAAAACTATTTATAATATTCTGGTAAAATTTTACAGGGTTTTGGTGAAATTGACAATTATTACCCCACTTCCGCCAAATTGCCTTTGCTTTCCAGCCACTCTTTGCGATCGCTGGCGCGTTTTTTGGCGAGCAGCATGTCCATCATTTCGTCGGCATTGTCTGCGGCTTCTATGGTTAATTGCACCAAACGGCGCGTGTCGGGGTTCATCACCGTTTCGCGCAACTGCATCGGGTTCATTTCACCCAAACCTTTGAAGCGCTGCACGTTGGGTTTGCCGCGTTTATTTTCAGCGGCGATGCGATCCAGCACGCCCTGCTTTTCACTTTCATCCAATGCGTAATACACGTCTTTGCCGATGTCGATACGATACAGTGGCGGCATCGCCACATACACATGCCCCGCTTTCACCAGCGGGCGAAAGTGGCGCAAAAATAACGCACACAGCAAGGTGGCAATATGCGCACCGTCGGAATCCGCATCCGCCAAAATACAAATTTTGTGATAGCGCAAACCGCTCACATCTTCTGAGCCGGGATCAACACCCACCGCAACGGAAATATCGTGAATTTCCGCACTGCCCAGCACTTCATTCACATCCACTTCCCACGCATTCAGTATTTTTCCGCGCAACGGCATGATGGCTTGGTATTCACGATCGCGCGCCTGTTTGGCCGAACCGCCCGCCGAATCCCCTTCCACCAAAAACAACTCACCGCGCGTAACATCACTGCCAGAACAGTCTGCCAATTTTCCGGGCAATGCAGGACCAGAAGTGATTTTCTTGCGCTCAATTTTTTTACCGGCGCGCAGTCGTTTACCAGCATTGCTGATGCAAAACTGCGCGAGTTTTTCTGCATCTTCGATGTGTTGATTCAACCATAAACTGAACGCATCTTTCGCCACACCAGAAACAAACGCCGCCGCTTCACGCGACGATAAACGCTCTTTGGTTTGACCAGAAAATTGTGGATCCGCCAGCTTGGATGACAGTACATAGGCGCAGCGATCCCACAAATCTTCCGGCGCCAATTTGATGCCGCGCGGCAATAAATTGCGGAACTCACAGAACTCGCGCAGCGCTTCCAATAAACCGGTGCGCAAACCGTTCACATGCGTGCCACCCTGCGGCGTGGGAATTAAATTGACGTAAGATTCCGCCAACAATTCGCCACCTTCCGGCAACCACAACACCGCCCAATCCACCGCCTCCGTGGAGCCAGTAAAACTGCCGACAAACGGTTCAGCCGGCAACAATTCCCAACCTGCACAGGCAGATGCTAAATAATCTTTCAAGCCATCTTCATAAAACCATTCATCGCGTTCGCCGGTTTTTTCTTCCAAAAACGTCACGCGCAAACCGGGGCACAGCACTGCTTTGGCGCGCAACACATGGCGCAAACGCGGCACCGAAAAATTCACGGAATCAAAATACTGCGCATCGGGATAAAAACGCACCGTGGTGCCGGTTTGTTTTTTCGGCACAGTGTCGAGCACTTGTAAATCGCTGGCGCGGTTGCCGTCTTTGAACGCCATGCGGTATTTCTGGCCGTCGCGCTTAATCAGCACTTCCAAATCGGTCGACAGCGCGTTCACCACCGACACACCCACGCCGTGCAAGCCGCCGGAAAACTGGTAGTTTTTGTTAGAGAACTTGCCGCCGGCGTGCAGCGTGGTGAGGATGACTTCCACGCCCGGTTTTTTCTGCTCTGGGTGCAAATCCACCGGCATGCCGCGACCGTCATCCGCGCAGGATAGCGAGCCGTCTTTATGCAAAATCACGTCGATTTGTTTAGCGTGACCGGCAAGCGCCTCATCCACCGAGTTGTCGATAATTTCTTGCGCGAGATGGTTCGGGCGCGTGGTGTCGGTGTACATGCCCGGACGTTTGCGCACTGGGTCGAGGCCGGTCAAAACCTCAATGGCATCGGCGTTATAGCTGTTATTTGATGGTGCAGAACTCATGCGATCCCCCGTAGAAGGTGGCTATTCTACGGGGAATCTTGCGCCGATCCAGCTTGACCTGTGTTTTTTTACAGTGCCTTACTGCTCATCGCTCGATGTGCCTCGGCTGTGCGCGTTCCACTGCCGCTGCCGACCACCACCACTGCTATTGCCACTGTTTTCCTGGCTCCTACCACTGCCCATTTGCACCGGCGGCATAGAGGAGCGATTGCTGTCTCGCGTTTGCATCGGCGGCATGGATCGACCACCACCCTCATTGCCACGCGGCGGTGCTTGCCCGTAACGACTGGAGCTATCGCTATCACTGCCAGCGGCCGAACCTCCCCAGCCGCTGTTGTTGTTGCGCGGCATAAACACCGGACGCGAGTGCTGTTGTATCACCGGCTGATTTGGCTCACTTTGCGGTTGCGCATCACGGACAACAGGTTGCGGTGAGTACCGCACGACAGGCTGACGATCACCCCAGGCTGGTCGACCGCTGCCACGATTGTCATCCGCACGATCATCGCGATTGGTTTTGTAAACAGGATACGGCGTGCGCGGCGCAGGCGATTGCGGTGTCACGCTCTGCATACGGTCACGCTCGATACGCTGTGGCTCAATGGGGCGACCTTTGCCATCGCGCACCATGTCATCGTGGTGGCAATCGTGACGACGGCACCAATCTTGCCGTCGGCTATACCAGTTATCGTCATAACCGTGTTGGCGATCCCAAATAATGACGCGATCAAAATCGTCGCGATAGCGATAGCAATAGCCACGATAGCTGTAATAGTTACAACCACCGTAATAACCACCAATGATCCAAATTCGGTCACGCGGATAGTAGACATTCCCAAACGGGTAGTACGTGTTGTAATTGTTGGTTTCATAAACGGTAGTGCCGCCGCCGTCATAACCACCGGGACTGTAGCCACCGCCACCGCTGTAGTAACCGCCACTCACATAACCGCCGCCACCGGTGTTGCCACCTACGCTGCCGTAATAAGCACTGTTATTCGGGTAATAACGCCCATTCGTTTGACGATAATCATCCTCATAACTGGAGCAACCCACCACAACCAATACTGCCAAAACCAAACTCATTTGTGTGCGCATAATGCCCTCCTGGAGCATGCAATGAATACGCGCATTTACACTAGCAGTGTGTGTGGCAGTGCTACAAGATGGCTAGAAAAATATTTTTTAACGGGCGTTTTTTTGTTCCATGGCTTTGCGCAACAAGTCCCCCATGGAACCGGTGGCAGCGGCCGGTTTAGGCTGGCCGCCACCCATGTAACGCTCGCTGGTTTTGCGATCCACCTTGGGCGCTTTGCCACCTTCCGTTTTGGCTGCCACTTCATCCTCCAAACGCATGGTGAGCGCGATGCGTTTTCTGGCGACATCCACTTCTAACACTTTCACTTTCACAATATCACCCGCCTTCACCACTTCCCGCGGGTCTTTAATAAATTTATTGGTGATGGCAGAGATATGCACTAAACCGTCTTGATGCACGCCCACATCCACAAACGCACCAAAGTTGGCGACATTCGTGACCACGCCTTCCAACACCATGCCTGTTTGTAAATCTGATATTTTTTCGATGCCATCGCGAAAGCTGGCGGTTTTGAATTCAGGGCGTGGATCGCGACCCGGTTTATCCAACTCGCGAATAATGTCTTGCACCGTCAACAAACCAAAGCGTTCGCAACTGTAGTCTTTCGCCTGCAAGCCGCGCAGAAATGCACTGTCGCCAATTAAACTTTCTACACTGCGATTATTTTTTTCGGCGATGCGTTTCACCACCGCGTAAGATTCTGGATGCACCGCCGATTTATCCAGTGGGTTTTCGCCATCATTGATGCGCAAAAAACCTGCTGCCTGCTCAAACGTTTTATCTCCCATGCGCGGCACCGCTTTCAAAGCTTCTCGACTGCGAAATACGCCGTTTTTATCACGAAACTCGACAATGTTGCTTGCCAGTGTTTGATTGAGGCCAGACACGCGCTTCAGCAACGCCACCGATGCCGTGTTCACATCCACACCTACACCATTTACGCAGTCTTCCACTACCGCATCCAGCGTGCGCGCTAACTGCATTTGATTGACATCGTGCTGATACTGACCAACACCGATGGATTTAGGATCAATTTTTACCAATTCCGCCAGCGGGTCTTGCAAACGACGCGCAATCGACACCGCACCGCGTATCGTCACATCCAAATCAGGAAACTCTTTGGCTGCCAATTCAGAGGCGGAATACACCGAAGCTCCCGCTTCACTCACCACCACTTTTTTGGCGTGTAGCTCTGCGTATTTTTTTAATATATCGCCAACAAATTTTTCTGTTTCACGCGAAGCAGTGCCATTGCCGATGCTGATTAAGTCCACGCTGTACTGCTTGCACAAAGCCAGCACAATTTTTTCCGCTTCTGCGATTTTATTTTGTGGTGGATGCGGAAAGATCGCGCCATGCTGCAACACTTTGCCGGTGTTATCGACCAATGCCACTTTCACACCCGTGCGCAAACCCGGGTCCAAACCCAGTGTGACTTTTTGCCCTGCGGGAGCAGCCAATAATAAGTCTTTGAGATTGCTGGCAAATACGCGTATCGCCTCTTCCTCAGCATGCTCGCGCAACTGACCGAGCAAATCGGTTTCTAAGTGTGTCAGCAATTTGATGCGCCAAGTCCAACGCACCACTTCTGCCAGCCAGGTATCCGCAGCACGGCCTTCATTGCGTATACCGGCATGCGCTGCAATGCGGCGTTCACACACATGATCTGGCGTTGTCAGCTCTTCTGGCAGCGTCAGCGCCACTGTTAACACACCTTCTTTACGACCGCGAAACACGGCCAGCGCACGATGCGATGGCATCACACTCACTTTTTCACTGAAATCAAAATAATCGCGAAACTTTTCTCCTTCCGTTTGTTTGCCATCCACCACTTGCGATTTCACCAAGCCGTGCTCAGTGAGATATTCGCGCAAGTCACCCACCAGTTTTGCGTCTTCGCTGAAACGCTCCATCAGAATTTGTTTAGCACCATCCAATGCCGCTTGCGCATCATTCACAGCATGTTCAACGTTGAGATATTTTTTGGCTTCTTCGGCAGGATCAAGCTGTGGATTTTCTAGCAACGCTAAAGCCAAAGGCTCCAAACCCGCTTCACGCGCAATTTGCGCCTTGGTGCGTCGCTTTGGCTTGTAGGGCAAATACAAATCTTCCAAACGATTTTTGGTATCCGCCGACAAAATGTCTTTCTCTAATGCCGGCGTGAGCTTACCTTGTTCAGCCACACTAGCGAGCACGGTCTTGCGACGGTCTTCCAATTCACGTAAATACACCAAACGCTCTTCCAATGTACGCAACTGCGTGTCATCCAGAGCGCCCGTGATTTCTTTGCGATAACGCGCAATAAAAGGCACAGTTGCGCCTTCATTGAGCAACTGTACGGCTGCTGTCACTTGCTCCGCACGCACCGATAATTCTTTAGCAATTTTTTGTGCAATTTGTTGTTCGATTGTGTTCATGTAGCCACCCTGCAAAACAGCTCGCATTATCAATAGACAGCAATAAAAAAGGCAGTCTTGAATACAAGACTGCCTTGTGTTTACTGCAAGAAAATACGCGCTAAGCGAGTATGGCTGGCAACTGTTTTGCCAATTCCGTTTTTTGTTCCGTGCATTTCCCCGTTAATGCAAAACCCAACAAATTACCTTCAGGGCTACGAAACAAGGAACACACATTGTCGCCATCCACTTCCTCATGCCATTCCCCCGCAACACCGTGCAAGGGCGGCGACAACTGGATGGGACAAACCGTCACTTTCACACCCACTGGCATCGGACCGTACACCACAGCCGTGCGCTCGCCTGACAAAGTTTTTGCCAAGGTGCGCGCGCAAGCCATCAGTGGCAGCACATAAAAACGCACATGACCTTCCACTTCGGCGCAATCGCCCATCGCATACACGTCCGGCACAGAAGCTTCCAAGTAACGATTAACGGTAATGCCGCGATTCACCGCAATACCGGACTGGCGCGCCAAACCAATGCGTGGACGCATGCCAACAGCAGACAACACCACATCGGCTTCTACTTTTGAACCATCTGCCAACGTAGCAATAACACCACTGCCTTTTTTGTCGATGGACTCCACTACCGTGCCAAAGTGATACGTCACTTTGCACTCACGCTCCAGCGCGTGTTGTACCGCAGCAGACGCTTTCGGCGGCATCAAAGAACCCAGCGGACCCGACAGAGGATCCACGGCTTCCACTTCAAAACCGCCCATCGCCAAATCATTCGCGTATTCGCTGCCAATCAAACCCGCACCAATAATTAACACTTTTTTCTTACCGGCAACTGCTTTTTGAAAAGTCGCGTAGTCCAGTAAGTCATTGACGGAATACACCAAATCCAAACCATCACCTTGCAGTGGCGCGCTGATGCATTCCGCACCCCAAGCAATCACCAGTTTGCTGTAACGCAATTTTTCATCACCCATGCTGATTTCATGGTTAGCTGGATCAATGGCTGTCACTTTGGCAAATGTGCGAATCGAGGCCTGCAACTGCTCGGCCATCGCGCCCGCATCAGCCACTGCTAACTCATCGGCCGTTTTTTTCTTGGCGAATCCTGTGGAAAGCATCGGCTTGGAATAATTGCGTCCATCATCACTGGTCACAAATAATAAAGGTGTTTCTTTGTCGTAACGGCGAAACTCTTTACCCAAAGTGTAGCCGGATAACCCAGTGCCGATGATGATGATAGGATCTGACATTATATTTACCTCAAATAAATAATCTTTTTACACAAAAACTGTTTTTCAGCCATTGATCCGCATCAACCATCACACTCGCCAGCATACGGCTGCCACTGCGGATTTCTGCGTTCTATAAAAGCCTTACCACCTTCTGCAATATCAGGATGCGTGTTTTGCTCCATGATGTAGCTCCACGCATTTTCCAACGCTGCATGCAGCCCCATTTCTTTCGCTTCCCAAATGGCTTTTTTGCTGCGCGCCAAAGCAACAGGAGAATTGGTTTTAATTAAATCTGCCAGCGCGTGTGCGCGTTGCATTAATTCTGATGCTGGCACCACTTCACCGATCATACCCAACTCATACGCACGCTGCGCACTCATGCGCTCGTTGCCGCCGGTTAACGCCATGCGCATCACGGCATCAAACGGCATTTTGCGCACCAAACTGACCGGCTCCAAACCTGCCACCAAACCTACTTTTACATGTGTATCAAAAAATGTTGCGGTATCTGCCGCAATCACAATGTCGGAATCTGCAACAAAATGTAAACCGCCGCCAACCACCATGCCATTGACAGCGCAAATCACCGGTTTCCAAATACGATTTTGCAGTGATGTCCATTTGATAGAAGCGAGCGTGCCAAATTTGCGCCCCTGCTCATCCACCTCGCCGTCAGTTTCTGGCAAATCGGCTAAATCCGCGCCTGTGCACAGCGCCTTATCGCCCGCACCGGTCAAAATTGCAACCACTGCTGATTTATCTTGATTGAAGTGCTGCCACACTTGCGGCAATTCACGGCTCATCACCGAGTTGACGGCATTGCGCTGCTGCGGGCGATTCAAGGTAATCACGGCAACACCGTCAACGACTTCATACGATACTGTTTCAAAAACCATTGCAAATCCTGTTTTATTTTTCAAAAAAAATTAATGCATAGGGCGGCAAATACCCGCACTGTTTAATACGCCAGCCAAGCGCCCCAAGGCTTGTTGCAAGGCGTCATTTACTACCACCGCATCACTGTTCTCTGCTGCTGACGACGCCTCACCAACGGCAATATCCATATAGGATTGCCCAGTCGGTTTGAAAATCTGAAACTGCAAGCTGATGCGCACATACAGCGAACTGTCACGATACGCGCCAGTTCCACCGTCGAACCCCAAAGTCACGACAGGCGCCTCCGCTCCGGAAAATGTAGAGCGCGTTTCTTTCCAAAACATTTTTTTTACAGCCTGATCCAACAGCGCGCCCAATGCCACGCTGCGACCACCACGCCCCAACAACAAATGAAAACTTTTGCTGACATCACTCAAATAAATAGGCGAAGTGCACATGTATTGCGTGTCTTGTGCATTGAGCGCTAAAACAATATTTTCCGGCGCGGCTCTTTCTTGCGGCTTTACTTCTGCCACACAGCCCGTCAGCAATATCAGTGACATTGCCAACAGGGTTTTACACATCCTTGTGTTCATCGTGGCGCGCCTCATTCGCTTATTTATCTATGCCGATAATACTCACCGCACAACCCGTCGGAAAACCGCCGATATTGTGTGTCAGTGCCATCGTCGGTTGTTTGCCATTGTGCAAAGACAACTGGCGCTTGTCCGCACGCCCCTGCAACTGCAACACATTTTCCACAATCATGCGCACGCCGGTGGCACCGGTCGGGTGACCAAAAGTTTTCAAACCACCGTCGGTATTTACCGGCAATTCGCCTTTTAAAGTAAACGTGCCAGTGGCGATATGTTCTTTCGCCGAACCTTTAGGAATAAAACCCAAATCTTCATACGCCAACAATTCTGTCAGCGTAAAGCAATCGTGCACTTGGGCAAGGTGAATTTCTTTGAATGGATTGCTGATGCCTGCCATTTTGTACGCTTCCGCTGCGGCATTTTCTGTCGGCTTCCAGCGCAAAAAGTCGTGGTCGGGATCGGTGTGCGGATTTGCCGCCGAGCCACTCGCCACCGCTTTTACATATACCGGATCATCGCGGAAATTTTTTGCCAAAGAAGCTTTAGTAATCACCGCTACCGCAGCACCATCCGATTGCGCTGCGCAATCGTACAGACCAAACGGCCAAGAAATCATGCGACCGTTCAGCGCGTCTTCTTCTGTGATAATTTTTTTCAAAAATGACTTAGGTGACAGCGTGCCGTTGTGGTGGTTTTTCACCGCAATTTTTGCCAAGTCTTCACGACCTGCGCCAAACTTTTTGAAATACGGCGCGGCGCACATAGCAAACCAACCCGCGGGCGTTGCTGGCAAATCGCGCACGCCTTTGATATTCACGCTAGGACCAGACACACCGCGATCCTTCGGTTTGTCATAACCCACCACCAACACGGTGTCGTACACGCCAGCCGCAATCGCCATCACGCCGGCGCGAAAAGCTTCCGTACCCGTCGCACAATAATTGGAAACCGCCGTGAGCGGTTTATACAATTTCAACGCTTCACTGACTTCCACCGGGCCATTTTTGGTGTACAGCGAGCCGCAATAAATCGCGTCGATTTGTTTGGCTGGCTCAGTGATACCCGCATCGGCATACGCTTCATACGCCGCTTCGACAATCATGTCTTCTTCGGATTTATCCCAGTTCTCGCCGAATTTGCAGCAACCGACACCGACGATTGCCACTTTATCTTTGATACTCATGCGGCAACTCCTTCAGCACTCGCTGAAACAACCGGCGTACATTTCCAGAAATAATTCGGGCGCAAACCCACGCGATGGATGCAGCGGAAAGTAAATGCCACGGGCAAATCCACAGCGATGTCTTTCGCGCTAGTTTCACCAATTTGCATGTGAATGCGCGGGCCAGCCGAGCCATCTGCATTCACCACTTCTACGATACCAACAGCCGTTGGCGGCTCTGGCGAGGGAAAGAACGCATCTAAAGTGTAGGTCACCACTTTGCCACTTAAATCGCTGTAGCAAGCGGGCGTCCACTGATCTTTGCTGTGACAGCGCACACACACGCGCCCTTTTGGAAATTGATGTGTGCCGCAATGTGCGCACTGCTGGCCTTCCAAAGACAAGTCTTCATCGCGTTCACGAAAATGCACCGTGGCGGAAATACCTTGGTCATCCACTTCTGGATATTCCGTGATCGTCAAACCGCGCGCTTTCATGTATTTGCCATAGGCGTCCACCACTTTGCGGCGCGCCAATAAATTATTCACGCTGCGATACGCTTCTGCTTTTACGCGCGCACCATTGACTGTGAACAACAGAGCTTCGGCACCGTCGCCATAATTAGCGACGAGAATTTTTTCACCGGCTTGCGCTTGTTCCAATGCAGCAACCAACAACAGCGGTGCAAACGCAGCGCCTGCATTGCCCACTTTGCCAAACAAGGGTTCTTGGATTTGTTCTTTGGCAATACCCGCTGCTTTGCTCATTTCACCGAGCGAGCGCGCTTCCGGCGCATACAGCACGGCTTTGTTGATTGCACTCAACGCCACACCGCTTTTTGCGGATAAACCTTTGATCGCGGCTACCGTATTTTCGATATAGCCGTGCACATTGACGAAACGATCTTCCCAACTGTGTACAAAGCGATCGCCCTGCTTGCGCCAAATATCAATAATTTCTGTGGTGTGCGCACACGCGCAATCCAACGCGGCAATTACGCCTTCTGCTCCAATCAAAAACGCAGCAGCAGCATCGCCCGTATTGGTTTCAAAACCGGAGCCGGGCGCGCCCATGCGGCAATCCGCCGCAATTACCAACACGCGTTGCGCACTGCCCGCTTTCACGGCATCCATTGCCGACTGCAAGGCAATCGTGCCTGCGCGCGTGCTGTGCGAAATATCTGCCGTGCGCACATCGCCTTTCAAGTTCAGCGCTTTGGCAATAATCGCTGCGCCTTGTTTTTCTGCAAACGCATAAGTGGTCGTGGCAAACAACACGGCATCCACACGCGAGCGATCAAAACCCTGCAAACAATTTTGTGCGGCGGCCACAGCCATCGTCACGCTGTCTTCATCCATCCACGCCACAGCTTTTTCAGGTCCACCGTCTTTCGGTGCTTTACCTGCGATCACCGACAGCGGCAAACGCATGCGCGGAATGTACGCGCCGTAAGAAACAATACCAGCCATGTGCATCACTCCTTCACCGGCGGTTTGACGCCTGCATGAAATGGATAAGGTTTGCCGAGCATGCCGAAAGCGCCAAATTCTGGTGGCATGTGCTGTTTGAAATGTTGACGAATATCGTCGATTTCCCAACCGCCCGGTTTAATCAACGTTTTGCCGTAATGCGGTTGCACCATGTGTGAAATACGATCGCCGCCGGTGCCAAAAATTTGACCGGAAACATAATTCGCTTCATCACTGCACAACCAACTCACGATAGGGCCGTTATTTTCTGGCGGGAAATACGGCATTTTGTCAGCGTCAGAAAAAGTGGCAGACATGTGCGTAGTCGCCAATGGACCAATCGCATTCACGCGTATGCCGTGCTTCGCCAATTCCATCGCCCAAGTGTAGGTCATGGAAGCTATTGCGCCTTTAGCAGCGGAATAATTGGTTTGACCGAAACTGCCGAAATGCGCGCCGGATGTGGTGTTGATGATGGCGCCGCCACGACCCTGCTCGATCATTTTTTTTGCGGCAGTTTGCGCAATCCAGAAGGTGCCCATCACATGTATGCGCCACACAATATCAAAATCCGCATCTTCCAACTTCAACAGCGTTTTATCGCGCACGATGCCGGCATTGTTGATCGCAATATCAATACCGCCAAATGCGTCTACACACTGCTGCACCAACAGCTCACAACCCGCACGCGAACCGATGTCTGCGTTGCTGGCAATCGCTTCGCCGCCAGCCGCTTTGATTTCATCGGCAACTTTTTGCGCTTCTTCTAACAAAATATCATTGACAACAACTTTCGCGCCGTTTTTTGCCAAATGTAAGCAATGCCCGCGACCCACACCACGACCACTGCCAGTCACAATCGCTGTTTTTCCTTCAAGTAGTTTCATCGCATCTACCTCATTACGCCGCGTCAAGAATTAACGCAGCAATGCGTTTTTCTAAATAAGCACTGTCCCAGTTGGTCAACTGCCAGTGTTTGGCGCGACGGAAAAACAACTGCGGATCACCTTCCGATGTAAAACCAAAACCGCCATGCACTTGCACGCCAGTGGCCGAGGCATCGCGCAAGACATTGCAGGCTTGCAGCTTGGCTTGCAGTGCCAACTTTTCAAACGGCTTGCCGTTGTCTATCGCCCACGCCGCTTGGTACACCAGTACTTTTGCGCCTTCAATTTTGACAATTAAATCTGCAAGGTAATGCGCAATCGCCTGAAAAGAACCGATGGGTTTGCCAAATTGCACGCGCTGTTTAGCGTAATCCACTGTCATTGCGTGAATCGCTTCTGCTGCGCCAATCGAACGCGCTGCCAATGCAACGATGGAATGCGTCATCGCGTTTTCCCACGCTGTCCAGAAATCGGCTATGTTCAACACCTCTGTGGCATTGACGGCAACCTTATTGAAATCGACTTGAAACAGCGTGTCATCGGCGTGATTGCGTTCACGCGTCAATGTCACACCAGAAGCTTTCGGATCCACCAACACACCGATCACATCCTGCACACCTTCACCAGCGCGTGCCAACACCAGCAAGCGCGTGGCGGATGCTGCAAACGGCACCATGATTTTTGTACCGCTCAACACATAGCCATCGCCTTGTTTGGTAGCGCGCAGTTGCACGCCTTCCGCACCAAAACCGTTTTTCGGCTCCAAATGCGCGGGCACGATAATGGTGTCGCCGCTGGCGATGCCAGACAAAAAGCTTTCCTGTTGTTGCGCCGTGCCTGCCAACTCCAACAATTTCGCCGACAACACACAGCTCGCCCAATGCGGGCTGGGCGCGAGCGAGCGACCAAACTCCTCGTACACAATCGCCATTTCCAGCGCACCCCAGGCCATACCGCCGTGCGCCTCAGGAATCCCCAAACTGGTGATACCCAGCTCGGCCAACTGCTGCCAGAACGGCGCGGAGTAGCCCGCCTCATCGCGCTCCATTTCACGCACCACGGCGGACGGCGACAATTCTTCACAAATACCGCGCGCGGTATCGCGCAGCATCACTTGTTCTTCGCTGAAATCGAGATCCACAACGGACTCCTCTGAAGGCTTTAACGAAACGGAAAAGGGCTAGCATTCTACCACTCGACCGATACACACTGAACGCCTCCCTCGCGTGAAATGCCGTAGAAAGCCATGCACGCAAGTGCAAGCTGCTACAATGCGCGGCGCTGTCATTTGCACGGATTTTTCATGCTCTCCCCATCACCCTTTCTGATTCTTGCCGCGCTCAGTGGTTTTCTCGCCGTCGCTCTCGGCGCCTTTGGCGCACACGGTTTGAAAGACCGCCTGCCCGCGGATTTGCTCGCCGTTTGGCACACCGCTGTGCAATACCAGTTCTGGCACACACTGGCGCTGTTTGGCGTGGGCATTTTGATGACCCAAGGCTTCAACACTCGCGCCCTCATTGCAAGCGGCTGGCTATTTGCCGCTGGTATTGTGTTATTTAGCGGCAGTCTCTATGTGCTGAGTTTGAGCGGCATCCGCTGGCTGGGCGCCATCACTCCTATCGGCGGCGTGCTGTGGCTGGTGGCTTGGGGCTGCTTGGCTTACGCGGGCTTCAAGGGGCAGTAGGCGTGCAGATTGTTGTGAACGGTGAAAACACCGCAGTGGCAGATCACGCCACTATCGCGCAGTTGATCGAACAATTAGGTTTGACCGGCAAGCGCATCGCTATCGAAATCAACCAAACCATCGTGCCGCGCAGCGCGCACACCGGCACCGTCTTGCACAGCGGTGACTGCGTGGAAATTGTGCATGCTATCGGCGGAGGCTAACATGAGCACGCAAGACAAACCCCTAGTTATCGCCGGTAAAACCTATCGCTCGCGCCTGATCGTCGGCAGCGGCAAATACAAAGATCTCACGGAAACCGCCGCCGCCACTGAAGCTTCCGGCGCAGAAATGATTACCGTGGCCGTGCGCCGTACCAACATCGGTCAGAACCCCAACGAACCCAACTTGCTGGATGTGGTGCCGCCTTCGCGCTACACCATCCTACCCAACACCGCCGGCTGCTACACCGCCGCCGAAGCTGTGCGCACCTGCAAGCTGGCGCGCGAACTGTTGGACGGTCACAAACTGGTGAAACTGGAAGTATTGGGCGATCAAAAAACGTTATTTCCCAACGTCACCGAAACGCTGATTGCCGCCGAAGAACTGGTCAAAGACGGCTTTGATGTGATGGTGTACACCAGCGATGATCCGTTAGTTGCCCAACGCTTGGAAGAAATCGGCTGCTGCGCAGTGATGCCACTGGGCGCGCCCATCGGCTCCGGTCTCGGCATTCGCAACCCTTACAACTTGATGATGATTTTGGAAAACGCCAAGGTGCCTATCATTGTGGACGCCGGCGTAGGCACCGCCTCTGACGCGGCCATTGCGATGGAATTGGGCTGCGACGGTGTGTTGATGAACAGCGCCATCGCTCACGCACAAAATCCGGTATTGATGGCCAGTGCCATGAAAAAAGCGGTGGAAGCGGGGCGTGAAGCCTTTCTCGCCGGTCGCATGCCGCGCAAGCTGTACGCCAACGCCTCATCGCCGCTAGACGGGTTGATTCATCGCTAACACTGTTTTTTATGCGCACGCTGCAACCGCAATTCAAGCAAAAATCCATTCGTTCCTATGTCATCCGCAGTGGGCGCATCACACCTGCGCAGGAAAAAGCACTGGCCGAAGATTGGGCCGTTTTTGGTCTCGACCTGCATCAAGGCAGCACCGCCTTAACACAGGCTTTTCCCAACCCTGCTAACGAGCTGGTGTTAGAGATCGGCTTTGGCATGGGCGATTCCCTGCTGGAAATGGCTGAAAAAAATCCAGCGCAAAACTTTATCGGCATCGAAGTGCATGTGCCGGGTGTCGGTCGCTTGATGAGCGAAGCGCGCAAGCGCAATCTGCAAAACTTACGCATATTCTGCGCGGACGCGATTGATGTGTTGCATGACTGTATCGCAGATGGCAGCTTGTCTCGCGTGCAGCTCTACTTCCCCGATCCGTGGCACAAAAGCCGCCACCACAAACGCCGCATCGTGCAGCCCGATTTCATCCATCTCATCGCGCAAAAATTGCGCACAGATGGCGTGTTGCACATGGCAACAGACTGGGAACCTTACGCCGAAGTGATGCTCGAAGTGGCATCCGCACATTCACAATTAACGAATATGGCGGGAGACGCACAATACAGTGCACGCCCCGACTACCGCCCAGAAACCAAATTTGAACGGCGCGGCGAAAATTTGGGGCATGTCGTTCACGACCTACTGTTTCAAAAAACGGCTTAACCCAGAAGCAAAACAAGCGTGCTAGACTCCACCAAACAGCATCATTCAAGGCTGCCAACATGACCGATGACATCCCCGTACTAAAGCCAGTCACCCACGCCGATGGCCTTGCACTGCTCGATAGTTGCGAAGCACTAAAAGAACTGACGCACGTCTACGAAAAAGTTAAAAAATTGTGGGGCTTCCCTGCTTTTTTTAATTACATGGATTCACTAATGCTCGTGGAACGCGGTCGTGAAAATCGCCAAGGTTTTCCAGCAGATGTTTACCGTGACTTAGTGGCACTGGAAAAGTTTTTTGTCGAAAACCCTGAAGCTGCTTCCCATCCATCACTGATTGCCGCTGATCGCGAAGAAATTCGGCAACTCATTCAAGAGCGGTCACTTAAAATCAGCTACACGGCTGGCGATCGACGTTAGTTCGACAAGGGTGTGGCGTTTACTCCACCGTCACACTCTTCGCCAAATTGCGCGGTTGATCCACATCTGTGCCGCGCATTACCGCAACGTGGTAGGCCAACAATTGCAAAGGAATGCTGTACAAAATAGGCACTAAGTTGGTAGGCATCTCTGGCAAGCGAATGCAGCAAATCCCTGTTTCATCCATCACATGATTTTGCTCGCGCAACACAATTAACTGCCCACCGCGTGCGCGCACTTCTTCCAAGTTAGACATCATTTTGTCGCTCAACGCGTTGTCTGGTAGCAACGCCACGATGGGCATGTGTTTATCCACCAGCGCCAGTGGGCCGTGCTTCAATTCACCCGCCGGATACGCTTCCGCATGAATATATGAAATTTCTTTCAGCTTAAGTGCACCTTCCAGCGCCACCGGAAATTGTTCGCCGCGTCCTAAAAATAATGCGCTGTTGCGCTCGTCAAACACCCTGGCCACTTTTTTAACATCAGTATCCAGCTTTAACACTTCGCGACACAGTGCAGGCAGCTGATGCAGAGCTTCTATCCACGCTTTTTCTCGCTGCGCATCCGGTTGATTGCGGCGCGCCAAAGCCAGCACTAACAACTGCAAAGCCACCAACTGACTGGTAAAGGCCTTGGTAGAAGCCACGCCAATTTCCGGCCCCGCCAAGGTCATCAAAGAAAAATCACATTCACGTACCAACGCGCTATTGGCCACATTGCAAACGGCCAAGCTGCCGATATAACTACTGCGATCCAAATTTTTCAGCGCCGCCAAGGTGTCGGCCGTTTCGCCCGACTGCGAGATGACCACAAACAAGGTGTTTGGCAACGGCTTGCGCTGGCGATAGCGAAATTCGCTGGCCACTTCTACCTGACAGGGCAAACCGGCGTATTGTTCTATCCAATAACGCGCCACCATGCCGGCGTGATAACTGGTGCCACAAGCCACAATCTGCACCGCTTTTGCGGCATCTAATTTTTCGCGCGCCTCTGCGCCAAAACATTCTTCCACCAAATGGTCTTTAGCAATTCTTCCCTGTAGCGTTTGCTCAAAAACTGTTGGCTGTTCAAAAATTTCTTTCAACATGAAATGGCGATAACTGCCTTTATCAGCCACATCGTGCAACTCTTCCACTTTTTCCACCGTGCGCTGTTGCTGCACGCCTTCTTTATCCCACACCGCTACAGCGTCCTGCGTGACAACCGCCACATCGCCTTCGGCGAGATAAATAAATTGATCCGTAATCATGCGCAGCGCCAGCGGATCGGAGGCAACAAAATTTTCACCGTAACCCATACCCACTACCAACGGACTGCCCTCGCGCGCCACAACAATTTTTTGCGGCTCGCGCACGGCGATAACCGCCAGAGCATAGGCACCTTCTAATTGCGCAATCGTGCAGCGCACTGCTGACAACAAATCGCCGCCAGCTTTCCAGCAATCGTCAATCAAATGCACAATGGTTTCTGTGTCGGTTTGACTAAAAAACTGATAGCCCTTTGCCATCAATTGTTCACGCAATTGCTGATGGTTTTCGATAATACCGTTGTGTACTACCGCAATATCGTGATCGCCAGAAAAATGCGGATGCGCATTGGCTTCGCTCGGCTTGCCATGTGTTGCCCAACGTGTATGCGCAATACCCAAACCGCCGACGATAGGATCTTCTTTCAAGCTCTGTTTGACATTGATTACTTTACCTACGCGCTTGCAGGCACGAATAGCGCCATTTTTTTCCAACACGGCGACACCAGCGGAGTCATAGCCGCGGTATTCCAAGCGCGTCAAACCTTCCACCAAAATATCGGTGATATTTCTTTCAGCAATTGCCCCTACGATTCCGCACATATTCGCTTCCCAAATTCAGTTTATTTTTTCTTGCTCGGGCGCTGCCAGCCCGTGATATTGCGCTGTTGTCCGCGCGCAACCGCCAAAGCATCTTCTGGCACTGTTTTTGTTACTGTGGAGCCGGCACCCACAAAACCGCCGGTTTCGATCGTCAATGGCGCTACCAATGTACTGTTGGAGCCGACAAACACATTGTCGCCCATCACAGTTTTGTGTTTGTTCACGCCATCGTAATTGCAAGTAATCGTACCTGCACCGATATTGCACCCTGCACCGATTTCCGCATCACCGATATACGCCAAGTGATTGGCTTTGCTGTCTTTGCCAAATTTTGCATTTTTGGTTTCAACAAAATTGCCAACTTTCGCGCCGTTACTCAACACGGTTCCCGGACGCAAGCGCGCAAAAGGCCCAACATCCACGTTTTCACCTACTACGGCATTTTCAATCACGGTATTGGCCTTGATACGTGAACCGCTGCCAATTTTCGCATTCGCAATGACACAGTTAGGCTCAATAACAACATGGCTGCCCAGTTCGACATCGCCGTGAAACACCACGTTGACATCAATCACCACATCGCGCCCAACAGAAATTTGCCCGCGACAATCAAAGCGTTGCGGATCCATCAGCGTCACACCCTGCGCCATCAAAGCGCGCGCTTGTTTGTCTTGATAAATACGCTCTAATCGCGCTTGCTGATGACGATCATTTACACCCAACACTTCTGCTTCGCTCTGCGCCGTGTGCGTGTTGATTTCCACGCCATCGCGATTGGCCATCGCAATAATATCGGTCAAATAAAATTCAGCTTGCGCGTTTTGATTGCTTAATGTTGGCAACCAGCGCGCGAGATCGGCAGCGGCCACTGCCATGATGCCCGTATTCACTTCACGAATACGCAACTGCTCTTCATCGGCATCTTTTTGTTCAACGATGCTTGCCACCAATCCCTGTGCGTTGCGAATAATGCGCCCGTAACCGGAGGGGTTCTCCAACTCAACCGTCAACAGTGTCATGCCACGCTCTGCAGTAGCCAACACCATTTGCTTTAACGTGGCAGGATTGACCAAAGGCACATCGCCGTACAACACCAACACTGTGGCACTACTGCGCAGCTTGGGCAGCGCTTGCAACACCGCGTGCCCTGTGCCCAGTTGTTGCGCTTGCTCCACCCAATGGATATCACCGACGATCGCTTGGCGCACTTGCTCTGCGCCGTGCCCTATCACCACATGCATTTTTGCATCGTCGAATGCGTGCGCAGCATCAATCACATGCTGCAACATCGACTTGCCGGCGATGGGGTGCAACACCTTGGGCAACGATGAGTTCATGCGCGTGCCTTGACCGGCGGCAAGGATGACAATATCAAGAGGCATAGCGCGAATATCCTATGTGGCTACCGTGTAATTGCGTTGCATTAAACCATAAAAAAAGGCGACTGCTGTCGCCCTTTTTTCTATCCTTTTTGTACGAAAAATCAGCCTTTGCCGAGTTTTTTTCGCAACTGTTGAATCGTGCGAATTTGTGCTACGGCTTCCGCCAACTGCGCAGCTGCACGCGAGTAATCCAACTCACTCGATTGATTGGTAAACACTTGCGCCGCTTGCTGACGCGCGGCCTCTGCAGAGGCTTCATCCACATCGTCTGCACGCACAGCCACATCAGCAAGAATTGTGACGACATTCGGTTGCACTTCCAGATAGCCACCGGAGACGTAGAAAATTTCTTCGTCGCCACCCTGCTTGCGCACGCGCACTGGCCCTGGGCTCAAGGCTGTCAGCAAAGGCGCGTGCCCGTACTGCACACCGAGATCACCGAGAGAACCGTGCGCGACCACCTGTTCAACCAACCCGGAAAATACTGCCTTTTCCGCGCTGACAATATCGCAATGTACTGTCATAACCATGAGTGCTTCCGGTGGCAATTATTTGAGGGTTTTAGCCTTTTCAACAGCTTCGTCGATCGAACCCACCATGTAGAACGCCTGCTCAGGCAGGTGATCGTATTCACCAGACAGAATGCCTTTAAAACCAGCGATAGTGTCTTTCAACGACACATACTTACCAGGTGAACCGGTGAATACTTCCGCCACGAAGAACGGCTGCGACATGAAACGCTCAATTTTACGCGCACGGCTAACGGCTTGTTTGTCTTCTTCAGACAGTTCGTCCATACCGAGAATCGCAATGATGTCTTTCAGTTCTTTATAGCGCTGCAAAATGGTTTGCACGCCGCGCGCGACATCGTAGTGTTCCTGACCGATCACCAGCGGATCCAACTGACGGCTGGTGGAGTCGAGCGGGTCAATCGCAGGGTAAATACCTTTAGCGGCAATATCACGGCTCAATACTACAGTGGCATCCAAGTGCGAGAACGTGGTCGCTGGTGATGGATCTGTCAAGTCATCCGCGGGTACATACACCGCCTGGATAGAAGTGATAGAACCCGTTTTGGTTGAAGTAATGCGCTCTTGCAACACGCCCATCTCTTCCGCCAACGTAGGCTGATAACCTACGGCCGAAGGCATACGACCCAACAGCGCCGACACTTCAGTACCCGCCAATGTGTAACGATAGATGTTGTCGACGAAGAACAATACGTCACGACCCTCGTCACGGAATTTTTCTGCCATGGTCAAGCCAGTCAACGCCACGCGCAGACGGTTGCCTGGCGGCTCGTTCATCTGACCATATACCAAGGACACTTTGTCGATAACATTGGAATCGGTCATCTCGTGGTAGAAGTCGTTACCTTCACGCGTCCGCTCACCCACACCAGCGAACACGGAATAGCCGCTGTGCTCAATGGCGATGTTGCGGATCAATTCCATCATGTTGACGGTTTTACCTACGCCAGCACCACCGAACAAACCAACCTTACCACCCTTAGCAAATGGCGCGACCAAGTCGATAACTTTGATGCCGGTTTCCAGCAGTTCATTGCTCGCAGCTTGCTCGTCATAGCTCGGCGCTTTGCGGTGGATCGCCCAACGCTCCTGCTCACCGATGGGACCTTTTTCGTCAATAGGTTCACCCAATACATCCATGATGCGACCCAGTGTTTCTTTGCCCACGGGCACAGACACGGCCGCGCCAGTGTTGGACACCGCCAAACCGCGGCTGATGCCTTCGGAAGAACCCATGGCGATGGCACGCACTACGCCGTCACCCAACTGTTGCTGCACTTCCAGCGTCAGACCTTTGCCATCGACTTTCAAAGCGTCGTAAACACGAGGCACTGCATCGCGTGGAAACTCTACGTCAATAACCGCACCGATAATCTGAACTATGCGACCGCTACTCATCTCTGGATCCTCTTCAATTTCGTAATAGGTATACGATTAAACTGCTGCTGCGCCACTCACAATTTCTGACAATTCTTGTGTAATCGCCGCCTGCCGCGCTTTGTTATACAACAACTGCAAATCGTTAATCATTTGACCTGCATTTTCTGTCGCATTTTTCATGGCCACCATACGCGCCGCCATCTCACAGGCTTTGTTTTCCACAAAACCTTGATACACCTGTGACTCGATGTAGCGCGTTAACAAACCATCCAACAGCACTTGCGAATCTGGCTCGTACAAATAATCCCAATTGTGTGTACGTTTGGTTTCGTCATCTTCTGGCAGAGGCAACAACTGTTCTAACACCGGCTGCTGTGTCATCGTATTGACGAACTGGTTGTAGGCGATGAATAAGCGATCAATTTTTTCTTCGTCGAACGCATCCAGCATCACTTTGACGCCACCCAGCAAATCCACCACCGAAGCCTCATCGCCTAAATCGCGCACCGAGGCAACCACGTTGCCACCGAAGCTGCGAAAAAATGCCTGTGCTTTGCTGCCGACGGTGCAAACATCAACCGCCACACCTTGATCTGTCCACGCTTTCATGGATTTGATCAGCATTTTGAATTCATTGGCGTTCAAACCGCCGCACAAACCGCGATCTGTAGACACCACGATATAGCCCACGCGCTTCACGGGGCGTTCATTCATGTAGCGGTGTTTGTACTCAGGCGTTGCGTTGGCGATATGGCCAATAACCCCGCGAATGCGCGCAGCATACGGCTTGCCGTGAGCCATACGCTCTTGCGCTTTGCGCATTTTACTAAACGCCACCTTTTCCATTGCCTTGGTGATTTTTTGCGTGCTTTTCACGCTGGCAATTTTGGTGCGTACCTCTTTGGCGCCTGACATATCTTCTCTACCTTAGCGATACTGTGTTGGGCTTACCAAGTTTGTGTGGCTTTGAATTGCTCCAGAGCCGCGCGAATACCAGATTCGATGTCTGCGTTGTAATCGCCAGCTTCGTTGATTTTTGCCAACAACGCGCTGTGCTCTGCGTGCAGATACGACAACAGCGAAGCTTCGAAGCTGCCAATTTTATTGACGGCAACATCATCCAGAAACTTATTGTCTACCGCGTAGAGCAACACGCCCATTTCTGCTACAGAAAGTGGTGCGTACTGCTTCTGCTTCATCAATTCTGTTACGCGCTGACCGTGTTGCAACTGTTCACGTGTCGCTTCATCCAAATCGGAAGCAAACTGCGCAAATGCTTGCAATTCACGGTACTGCGCCAGTGCCAAACGCACACCGCCACCCAATTTCTTGACGATTTTAGTTTGTGCAGCACCGCCTACACGCGACACCGAAATACCGGCGTTCATGGCAGGACGAATACCCGCGTTAAACAGCGAGCTTTCCAAGAAAATCTGGCCGTCAGTGATCGAAATTACGTTGGTGGGAACGAAGGCCGACACGTCGCCTGCTTGCGTTTCAATAACAGGCAATGCCGTCAATGAACCGGTTTTGCCTTTTACTGCACCGTTGGTAAATTTTTCAACATATTCTTCGTTAACACGCGCAGCGCGTTCCAACAGACGCGAGTGCAAATAAAACACATCGCCTGGGTACGCTTCACGGCCTGGCGGACGGCGCAGCAACAGAGAAATTTGACGGTATGCCCAAGCCTGTTTGGTCAAATCGTCATAAATAATCAAAGCATCTTGGCCGCGATCGCGGTAGTACTCGCCCATAGAGCAGCCAGCAAACGGCGCGAGGAACAACATTGCCGCAGGATCAGAAGCGCCTGCCACGACTACGGTGGTGTGCGCCATCGCACCGTGTTCTTCCAGTTTTCTCACCACGTTGGCCACGGTGGATTGTTTCTGACCGATAGCGACGTAAATACATTTAATGCCGGTGCCTTTTTGGTTGATGATGGCATCCACCGCAAACGCTGTTTTACCGACCTGACGGTCACCGATAATCAATTCGCGCTGACCGCGACCGATCGGCACCATCGCATCTACCGCTTTGTAACCGGTTTGCACGGGTTGATCGACCGATTTACGCGCGATTACACCAGGAGCAACTTTTTCAATCGGATCCAACTGCTTGGCATTGATTGGGCCTTTGCCGTCGATAGGATTACCCAAGGCATCGACCACACGACCTTCCAATTCAGGACCTACCGGCACTTCTAAAATGCGACCCGTTGTGTGGCAAGTTTGCCCTTCGGCCAACTTTTGATAGTCACCGAGAATAACTGCACCAACAGAATCGCGCTCGAGGTTCAGCGCCATACCAAACACGCCGCCAGTGAACTCAATCATTTCACCGTACATGACATCGGCGAGACCGTGAATGCGCACAATACCGTCCGACACGGAAACGATCGTGCCTTCATTGCGCGCCTGCGTTGAAACATCAAGTTTCTCAATTCTACTCTTGATGACTTCACTGATTTCTGAAGGATTCAGTTGCTGCATGTTTGCCAGTCCTCGTGTAAGAAGTCGCCGTCGGCTGCACTTCTTTTCAATGTCACAATTAAAATCTTTGCTGTTTTTACTCTTACGCCATCAACGCATCGGCCAGCTTTAACATACGGCCGCGCACAGATGCATCAATCACAATATCTTCCGCTTTGATAACCACACCGCCCAACAGAGCAGCATCTACTGTCGTTTGCAGCGCAACATTGCACTGCCATTTTTTAGACAAAGCCGCAGACAAGACATCGGCCGTTTTAGCTTCCAGAGGAAATGCGGACGCAATTTCGACACCGATCACACGCTCTCTGCGCGCTTTCAATTCACCAAACTGACTGGCAATTTCCGGCAACAGCGGCAAGCGTTTATTTGTTGCCAACACACGCACCAAGTTAGCCGCTTTGGCATCCAATTCATCGCCACAAACGTCTTTAACCAGTGCAGCTTGCTGCTCCGCAGTCGTTGTAGGCGTTGCGAGGAATGCCTGCACTTTGCTGTCGCTCACGACAGCAGCGGCGGTATTCAGCATGCGCTGCCAATCTGCCAGCGCATTGCTATCCAACGCTACCTCAAATACCGCTTTGGCATACGGCCTTGCCAGTGTTGCGCGCTCAGCCATGCTTTACAGCTCCGCTGCCAATTTGTCGAGCATACTGGCGTGTTGCCCAGCATCAATTGACGTCTCCAACACGCGCTCAGCACCGCTCAGCACCAAAGCCGCCACTTGCTTGCGCAACTCTTCACGCGCGCGATTTTTCTCGCGATCGATCTCTGCTTGCGCCGCTTGCTTCATGCGCTCACCTTCTTCACGCGCCTGCTCTTTGGCTTCTTCGATCATTTGTGTAGCGCGCTTGTTGGCCTGCTCAATAATAGCCGCGGCGTCATCTTTTGCTTGACGCAACTTATTAGCAGCTTCCTGCTTGGCTAGTTCGAGATCACGACTCGCTCTATCCGCATTTTCTAAGCCGTCAGCAATGCGTTTTTCCCGCTCGACCATCACGCCAATAATGGCAGGCCATACAAATTTCGCGCAGAAAGCCACGAAAAGCAGGAAGAAAATCATCTGACCTATCATGGTAGCGTTGATATTCACGCCAACACCTCTCGGATAATGAATGTCACTGAATCACTATTGAGCTGACAACAAATCAGCTCAACGCAATCAGACGATGCCTTTGTCTTGCAGTGCAGGAAACACTACGAACAGGATGTACATAGCGATACCTACGCCGATCATTGGCACAGCATCCAACAGACCTGCGATCAAGAACATTTTGCCTTGCAACATTGGTGCAATTTCTGGCTGACGCGCAGAGCCTTCCAGCAACTTGCCACCCAAAATTGCGAAGCCAATCGCTGTACCCAAAGCGCCAAAACCAATTAACAGCGCAGCAGCAATAAGAGCCATACCCATGGTGTATCTCCTCAGTGTTTTGCGGTAAAAACCGACTTGTTGGTTAAAAAATTACTGGTTAAAAAAACTATCTACATTCTCATCAAGGATGCTGTTCATCCGGCACTTCATGCGCCATTGCCATATAGACAATGGTCAACACCATGAACACGAACGCCTGCAGCGTGATGATGAGAATATGAAAAACAGCCCATGCCCACTGCAATACGCCGGCAAACAGACCAAAAAACAATCCCGCACTAAACAAGGTAGCAATCAAGATAAAAATCATCTCGCCGGCATACATGTTTCCGAACAGTCGCAAACCCAACGAGATAGGCTTTGAAATCAACGACACTGTTTCCAATGCAAAGTTAATCATAATGAGCAAAGGAGCGAACAACAGTCCTACGCCGTGAAAAGAAGGATGAAACGGATGAAAGGTCAATTCTTTAATAAAACCAATCAGGCCTTTTTTCTGAATGCTGAAAAAAATCATCAAGAAGAAAACCGCAAAACTCATACCCAACGTGATATTGGGGTCGGTGCTCGGCACCACTTTGAAGAAAAAGTGCTCATTACCCGCCGCCAACGCCGCCGCTTTAGGCAACATATCAATCGGCAGTAAATCCATAAAGTTCATCAAGAAAATCCACATAAATACGGTGAGCGCCAGCGGCGCAATCACTGGATTGTGGAAATGGAAAGTACTTTTTACGTTACTGTCGATGAATTCAATCACCAACTCAACAAAGCTCTGCCAGCCACGCGGCACGCCGCGCTGCATATTGCGAGTCACCGCCGCAAACGCGAGACAGAACAGCAAACCCAGCGCCAGCGACCAACCCAGGGAATCCAAGTGGAACGCCCAAAAGCCCATTTCTTTGGCTTCTTGGCTGGTGTGTGCAAGACCCCAAGTGCCATCGGGAAACCGACCAAAGCACAGGTTTTGCAGGTGGTGCTGAATATAGCCAACGATGGTCAGGCCTTCTTCGCCCTGCCCTGCCGCTACTCCTGCTTGTTCAGACATAAAACACCATCTACCTGTTTAATCGTTATCTGAGCCAGCGCGCGCTCAATACCATTCCCAGCAACCAAGAGGCAAAGTAGCCCAAAAAGACTGCTGCTGGCGCAATTGACTTGTTCAACATAAACAAGCCAGAAAACATCGTTACTACCAAAACAAACTTGCCCATTTCACCGCGCCTGAGCGAGGCCACTACCTGTCGCATCTGGCGCGCACCGGTAAAGCGAAAGGCATAAATACCGAAATACAACCTCGGCAACACTTCTATCGCCCCACCCCAAAACAGCGCAGCAGCCCAAGCAGGCGAAACCAGCCACAACAACGCGGCCACTACTACCAATACCACTGTTTGAACCAGAGCAATGCGATAAACGGGCGGCTTGGAAATACCGGTGTGCTGCGCTTTATTCACCACACCTCCTGAAGCACGCCTCGCTGCGACACCGTTACCAGCGACCGCGAAAGCGGCGCGCAGTATATAGGGCAAGCTCACAGCTGAGCAAGACAGAACGGTATCAAAACGCATCCTTTTTTGCGCAAGAAAAATACGCACACCCTGATTTTGAGACCGCACAACACAGCCCACGCCGCAAGAGTGAAATTGCTCGAAAAATAACCAATCGCTATACTGCGCGACCCCAGTGACGCGCGCAGCTACTTTCATGGATTTTCCCGAACGCTTTGATGTGATCGTTATCGGCGGCGGCCACGCCGGCACCGAGGCCTGCTTGGCAGCAGCACGCATGGGCTGCCGTACCCTGCTAGTAACACACAATGTCGAAACACTGGGACAGATGTCCTGCAACCCCGCCATCGGCGGCATCGGCAAAAGCCATCTAGTGAAAGAAGTCGATGCACTTGGCGGCGCCATGGCACGCGCCACCGATCAAGCCGGCATTCAATTTCGCATTCTCAACTCGCGCAAAGGGCCAGCCGTGCGCGCCACCCGCGCGCAAGCGGATCGCGTGCTGTACAGAGCCGCTATTCGCTCGATACTGGAAAATCAGCCCAATTTGCAGATTTTTCAACAAGCGGTTGATGATTTGATTGTCGAAGGCGATGCCGTCAAAGGCGTGGTTACGCAGACCGGCATCCGCTTCTTCGCACCCTGCGTAGTGCTGACCACCGGCACCTTCCTCGGCGGTAAAATTCACATCGGCTTGGACAACCACGCCGGCGGGCGCGCAGGCGATCCTCCATCCATCGCGCTGGCCGCGCGCTTGCGCGAACTGCCGCTGCGCGTCGATCGTCTGAAGACCGGCACCCCACCGCGCATCGACGCACGCTCCGTCGATTTCAGCGCTATGCAGGCACAGCCTGGCGATACACCGCTGCCGGTGATGTCGTTCATGGGCTCGGTGAGCGAACACCCACAGCAGGTGAATTGCTACATCACCCACACCAACGAGCGCACGCACGAAATCATACGCGGTGCGTTGGATCGCTCGCCCATGTACACCGGCGTGATTGAAGGCATAGGCCCGCGCTACTGCCCGTCCATCGAAGACAAAATTCACCGCTTTGCCGACAAACTATCTCATCAGGTATTTATCGAACCAGAGGGTCTGACCACGCACGAGCTGTACCCCAACGGCATTTCCACCTCGCTGCCGTTTGATGTGCAATTGGCGCTGGTGCGCTCGATACGCGGCATGGAAAACGCCCACATCACCCGTCCCGGTTACGCCATCGAATACGACTTTTTTGATCCGCGCGATTTGCAGCACACGCTGGAAACCAAGCCTATCCAAGGCCTGTTTTTTGCCGGTCAGATCAACGGCACCACCGGCTACGAAGAAGCCGCCGCGCAGGGCTTGCTGGCTGGCATCAACGCAGGCCTGAAAGCACAGGGCAAGCCGAGCTGGTATCCGCGCCGCGACGAAGCCTACATCGGCGTGATGATCGACGACTTGATCACCCTCGGCACGCGCGAGCCCTACCGCATGTTCACCAGCCGCGCCGAGTACCGTCTGCTGCTGCGCGAAGACAACGCCGACCTGCGCCTCACCGCCAAAGGTCGCGAGCTGGGCTTGGTGGACGATGCACGCTGGGCGCGCTTCTGTGCCAAGCAAGATGGCATTGCCAGCGAGAGCGAACGCTTACGCACTACCTATATCCACCCCAACACAGCCGCCGCCGACAGTTTGGCCGACCGCCTCAGCAGCCCGCTTTTGCGCGAGGCCAGCTTGATGGATTTGCTGAAACGCCCCGAGTTTGGCTATGCCGACATCGCCGCGTTAAAAGGCGCGGCCGTGCAGGACGAGCAAGTGGCCGAGCAAGTGGAAATCAGCGCCAAATACGCGGGCTATATCGACCGCCAGCAAGAGGATATCGAGCGTCTACAACGCTCCGAGGCCGTCGCCATTCCTGCAGGTTTTGACTACAGCGCCGTCAAAGGCCTGTCGCACGAAGTCACGCACAAACTCACGCAAGCGCAGCCTGCCACCATCGGACAGGCCTCGCGCGTGCCGGGCGTCACTCCCGCTGCGATTTCGCTGCTGCTCATCAATCTGAAGAAGAAATCCACCCCTGCCGCCCCGCGTGACGATGCAAGCCTTGCTGGATAAAGGGCTGGCGGCACTGGAGATCAGCGCCCGCGCCGAACAGCGCGCGCAGTGGCTGGCCTACGTGCAACTGCTCGCCAAGTGGAATCAGGCCTATAACTTGACGGCCGTGCGCGAGCCGCGTGAGATGGTGAGTCGTCACTTGCTGGACAGCCTCGCTATCGCCAAGTACATCCACAGCACGCGGCTGCTGGATGTCGGAGCCGGTGCCGGCATTCCCTCTATCCCGCTGGCCATTTTGTGGCCGGAGCGCCAGCTCACTGCGCTAGACAGCAACGGCAAAAAGACGCGTTTTATGGATCAGGCGCGCATCGAGCTGGGCTTGCAGAATTTCAGCGTGGTGCAATCGCGGGTAGAGGAGTACCAGAGCGAGCTGCCGTTTGACGGCATTCTGTCGCGCGCCTACGCCTCACTCGCCGATTTTGTACAGTCCAGCCAGCACTTGCTGGCGGCAGGTGGCTGCTTCTGGGCGATGAAGGCGCAGCTTGATTCAAGCGAGTTGAGCGCCCTGCCAAAACCCTTTAAGGTGAGCGCCTGCCTGCGCTTGCAGGTGCCAAATTGCGACGCGGAAAGACACCTCATCCGCTGCGAACTCTCTGACGGAATCGCCACAACGTGAGCAAAATCATTGCCATTGCCAATCAGAAAGGCGGGGTCGGCAAGACCACCACTTCTGTGAACCTCGCCGCGTCGCTGGCTGCCACCAAACGCCGCGTGCTGCTGGTGGATCTCGACCCGCAGGGCAATGCCACCATGGGCTTGGGCATCGACAAACACGAGCTGGAACACAGCGCCTACGATGTACTGACCGACGACAGTTTTGACATACAACGGGCGATACAAAAAAGTGAAACCTCCGGCTGCGATTTGCTGCCTTCCAACAGCGACTTAACCGCCGCCAAAGTGGAAATGCTCAGCTTGATGATGAAAGAGCAGCGCCTGAAACATCAGCTCAAAAAAGTGCGCAGCAATTACGATTACATTTTGATTGACTGCCCACCCGCGCTGAATATTTTGACCGTCAACGCGCTCGCCACCGCCGACAGCGTGCTGATTACCATGCAGTGTGAATACTACGCACTGGAAGGTTTGTCGGATTTGTTGTCGTCGATCGAACAAATTAAATCTGTCGTCAATCCGCAACTGGAAGTGGAAGGCATTTTGCGCACCATGTACGACCCGCGCATCAGTTTGACGGCCGAAGTTTCCAACCAACTCGCTGAACACTTTGGCGACAAACTGTATCGCAGCGTAATCCCGCGCAATATCAAATTAGCCGAAGCGCCGAGTTACGGTTTGCCGGTGCTGCACTACGATCGCCAATCCAAAGGCGCATTGGCGTACTTGGCATTAACGGGCGAAATTTTGCGTCGCCACGGCGCAACCACCAACGTACCCGAAGTTGCCAACGCCAGTTGAACCACTAAACAAACACGAAGATCACCATGAACGTAAAAAAGAAAAAATTGGGCAAAGGATTGGACGCACTGTTGGGCAGTGCGCTGAAAAAAACACAGCCTGAAGAACACGCTTCCACAGAGTCTATCGCCGCTGCCATTGCTGCTGCGCCGACGATTGCCTTAGCCGATAAAACACCGAAAGACGGTCAGTTGGTCAAACTGCCGGTGGAGTGGCTACAGCGCGGCAAATACCAACCGCGTCGCGACATCGATCAAGAAGCCCTGCAAGAACTCGCCAACTCCATCAAAGCGCAGGGTGTGATGCAGCCGATTGTGGTGCGCCCTGTCTCCAACGCCGAAAAACCAGCCGTGCGCTACGAAATTATTGCGGGCGAACGCCGCTGGCGCGCCACGCAGCTCGCCGGACTGGACACCATTCCCGCTGTAGTGCGCGAAGTGGGCGACGATGCCGCTATCGCCATGGCACTGATTGAAAATATTCAGCGCGAAAACTTAAACCCCATCGAAGAAGCAGTCGCACTGCAACGCTTGAAAGATCAATTTGAATTGACGCATCAAGAAGTGGCGGATGCGGTGGGCAAATCGCGCGTCACCGTCACCAATTTATTGCGTTTGATGTCACTCACCGATGAAGTGCGCCGCATGTTGGAGCGCGGCGATTTAGAAATGGGGCACGCGCGTGCCTTGCTCGGCCTCGCGGAAAATGCGCAGCGCGATGCGGCAAAAAGTGTCGCAGATAAAGGTTTGTCTGTGCGCCAAACCGAAGCCTTGGTGCGCAACATGCAGCAACAGCCCGAAGCCAACAAAACGGGCAAAAATGCGGAACCCGAACTCAACCCAGATATTCGCCGCTTGCAAACCGATTTATCGGAAAAAATTGGCGTGCCGGTGCAAGTGCTGCACAGTAACAAAGGCAGCGGCAAACTGGTGTTGCGCTATAACAGTTTGGATGAATTAGACGGCATACTCGCGCACATACGCTAATGCCCATGAATGCAACTCACCCACTGTGGTTTTTTGTCGGGTTAGCACTGAGCAATGTTTTTATGACATTTGCTTGGTATGCACACCTAAAAAACATGAGTGACAAACCGTGGTTGATCGCCGCCTTAACCAGTTGGCTCATCGCGCTATTTGAATACTTATTGCAAGTGCCAGCCAATCGCGTGGGCTACCAACATTTTTCTGTGAGCCAACTTAAAATTTATCAAGAGGCCATCGCACTCACCGTATTCGTTCCTTTCGCGCTGTTTTACATGAAAGAAAAAATGAGCTGGCACTATGCTGCAGCGGCACTGTGCGTCATGGCAGCCGTTTTTTTTATTACGCGCGCACCCAGTCGTTAGCATTACCCACACATCACCCCTACAATAGCCGCCTTTCCGCCCGTAGCTCAGCTGGATAGAGCGCTGCCCTCCGGAGGCAGAGGTCTGGGGTTCGAATCCCTTCGGGCGGGCCATTTTCGATGTCCCTTCCTCGCGATTTCCGGCCACACAGCTGCGCTGTCGCGGCGTTTCACTCGCGCAAAGCATGCTTTGCTAGCGCTTGTTTCACCCCTTCGGGCGGGCCATTAACCTTTGGTGTGTTTTTTAATCGTCGCTAGTTGTTTACCCGACGCTTTATCCACCAAGCGCGGCAATACGGCATTGATGCGCGCGAACAAGGATTCTGGCCAACCCACAACATATTGGTACGGCGCACCTTTAATAAAAACAGATACAGCTTGCCGGGCAACAGCGTCTGGTGCGTCCACGGCGTTGCCCAATTCTTGGTTCAGCGCCACCACATGTTCAGGGTTGAGCGTCGTATTCGTAGCACGCGGTGCAAAATACAAAACACGCATGTCCGTCTGCGCCAACTCACGCCGCAACGCTTCACTAAAACCACGCAAGCCAAACTTACTCGCGCAATAAGCCGCATACCCAGGGTAGCCAATACTGCCGAAGGTAGACCCAATATTAAAAATGCGCGCGCACTTTTCTTTTCTCAACGCCGGCAACAACGCACGCACCAACAAAATAGGCACGACTAAATTCAGGTGTAGTTGTGATTGCAACAGCGCTTCTGTTTGATCTTCCAACCACGCGAAATGATTAACTCCCGCATTATTGACCAAGCCGTACAAACCGCTAGGCAGTGCCAAACAGACTTCCTCTACGCGCCGCCTATCATCCGGCACCAACAAATCCGCCACCAGCACTTGTGCAGAACCGCCGCGCTCCGCGATGCGCGCCTGCACTTTTTCTAGCATGGACGCATCGCGCCCAAGCAGCAAAACATGCGCACCCTGTTGTGCCAGTTCTTCAGCAATAGCGCTGCCAATACCGCCGCTAGCGCCGGTGACTAAAATTGTTTTTCCTTGCAAGGCTTTCACACAAAATACTCTCTTTATTTAATAGTGCGAAACATGTCGGCGTACAATCGAAAAATAATTTTTGCCACATGAATAATGTCATCTTGATCTTTCTGGTCATCAATTTGATTCACGACACTTTCAAAAAAATCGATATGCTCAACATCCAAAGAACCGTGAGAATACAAATAGCTAAATGCTTTTTTTGGCAGTTGCAATGCCAGTCGAATTTTATCTGCCGCTTGGGTGGCGACATTCACGCTGGTTCCCTCCAGCACAAAAACCATCCCCAAAAAACCAACCGGATTGCGCCGCGACACAAAATCCCAGATAAAACCAATCATCAACTCCACAGGCAGCGACGGCGCAGCATGGCGCACAATTTCAGCATCGCTGCCGCATTGTGTTATATCGTTCAATATCCATTCCTGATGTCCCACTTCTTCTTCGATGTAATGCGCCATTTTTTCGCGCAACCACTCCTTGCTTTCTGGCAACCTAGCACCCACCGCCATCAACAAGGGCAGTGTGTGCTTCACATGGTGATACGCCTGCCCAAGAAACGCGACATATTCATCACGCGTAATTTCACCTTGCAGTGCCGCAGTAATGAGCGGCGAACTGAGCAGATACTCTCTTTCTTGCACCGTTTCCTGCTGCAAGCGCAGATAGAAATTAGCGGCATTCATATACCATATCCTCCGTAACTGCATAAAAACTGTCGATGTCTGATTTGAAATGCAGTGCAATGTCATCGCGCTTATTTCGCCCATTGGCGGTTGCCAAACCATTGTTTGCGGTAAACGCTTGCGCCACACGCAACCAGTGTCGCACCTGCGCATAATCCGGCAAGGCTGTATTAGCGGCATTCACAGCTTGCTGCAATGCAGTATCCGCCAAACTGGGCGCAAATAGCACGGCCACCAAGAACGGTTTTGCTTCGCCAAAAACAGCCGCTTGCAAAATACCCGCCTGCCCCAGCAATTCACTTTCCACCCATTCAGGGCTGATATTTCTGCCAAAGCTGCTGACGATCAGGTTTTTACGACGACCAATAATCGCAACAAAACCTTCAGCGTCGATACTGGCGAGATCTCCCGTCGGCAACCACGCGTCACACGGCTTATCTTCTTGACCGAGATAACCTAAAAAATGACTGCCCGCCACTTCAAGTTCACTCGCGGCATTGAGGCGCACTGCCACATGCGGCAAAGGCTTGCCCACGGTTCCCAATTTGTCTGCACCGTAATGGTTAAAACACACCACGGAACCGCACTCCGACAAACCGTAACCTTCGTACACGGGCAGCCCTTGTTGACGCGCCGCACACAGTAATTCGGGCGCAACGCGCGCACCGCCCACGGCCACCAGCTTCAATGCACTCACATCAAACGCGCTCAAGACTGGCAACACGGCTTTGAGCATCTGCGGCAGGAGAATAACGCTCTCCACCTGCTGCTCCATCACACAGCGCAAAAATACGGACGCATCCCATGTGCTCGATCCACCCCAACCCACGGCCGCCAACGGCGGCGTGACACAAGTGATGCCCGCCAGCACGGCGGCATACGCACCCGCCACATTCTCCAGCAGCACGGGTAGCGGCAGCGCACACAAATGCCGTTTTACGCCTGCGGCTGACAGTAATTCGGCAATCGACGTCGCCACCGCCTCCTGCACCGCATGCGACAAACACACGCCTTTGGGATGACCTGTTGATCCAGAGGTAAAAGTAATTTTTGCCGTGGTCGGCGGCAGACGCACCTCAGGCACGCGACGCTCAAGACGATGCAAACCCTCTGCCGACTCGGTGGCACGAATGGTAAACCCGCATTGCCTCCACAGCGGTGCATCGGGCTGATCTGTCAGCAGCGTGCCAATTCCTGCACTCTCAAGCGCCCATTGCATTTGTGCAGGTGTGAAAAAGTGCGGCAGCGGCACACAAACGCGCCCACTTTCTTGGCAGGAAAAATCTGCGCTCAACCACACTGCGCTATTTTCAGCGCACAAAGCCACAGCGCCGCTGCCTTCCTGCAAGGCATTTACCAGCGCGGCCTGCGCGTCTCGCTGTTCAAGCCACTGCCGGTAAATTGTCATACACACCTGCCAATGCCTGTACGCAAGCAGCAGCCAATGTTGGTCGGCACAGCAGTGCCGCGTGCGCGGCAGGCAGAGAAATAGCAATCACAACCGTCTCTTGTGTGTAATAGCTGCCCCACGCAAAACGCGCCGCACCTAAACGCTCTGGTGTTGCGCGCGCAATAACCTGAAAGGGAATTCCCACGCGCCGCAAAGCATTGCGCACAGCCGGTGTGGTGTTGCACACACTCCACGCATAACCGTGCCGATAAATCAGCTCTGTCAGCAGCGGAAACAGTGTTCGCGTTACGCCAGGGATCTGTCCGGCAAGATTGCCGATTTCCAGCACCGTTGCGCGCGCCACCGGCACACCGACATGCTGCGCAATTTCCGTTTCAATCGCGCGATCCAAATACTGTTCGATAAACAATTTCTTATCGCCTGCTGGGCGCAACCCCGCCACACCGACAAGCTCGGCGCGGTGATACAAACCCAACAGCCACGGCATAAAAGTTTTTACACACGCACCGTAGCGTTGCAAAAATTCGCTGGCGACAAAATGCTCCATCACCACCCGCTCAGCATCACCCTCGCCAGTCATCGCCACCACAGGAATGTCTTCAGCGGCTAACTCCTCTCTACCCAAACGCAACGCACTTTCCACGAGATCACCCTCAACACTGACCACGACAACGGTTTTAGTATTTGCCTCACACTGTAAATAAAATGTGAAATTTGTATCAAAATTCAAACTTGATACCTTTCACAGTTTTCGACTCAGATCGCTGCTATGCTGACCTTGAACCAATACCGAGGGCTGCCGCTATGAAGCGCAAAAATATCACTCCCGTCATGGTGCTAGCCCTTGCTTTTTTTACCGCCGACATTGCCAAGGCACAAACCATCAATTACCGCGAAGAAATGCGCCAATTTGTGATCGGCATTTCCAACTACGCGCGCGCTGCGCATCCCAACTTCATTGTGATTCCACAAAATGGCATGCCACTCATTACTAGCGATGGCGAACCCAGCAGCCCAGTCGTCACCAACTACGCCAACGCGATTGACGGCACGGGCATTGAATCGCTGTTTTATGGCTACCCCAGAGGCACGCGCAAAACACCAATCGCCGTGCAACAACCCATGCTGGCATTGGCTGATGTGTTCAAAGCCAACGGCAAAACCGTGATGGTGACAGATTATTGCAACGGCAAGAAAGCACTGGATGCCTCTTACACAAACAACAACGCGCACGGCTATATTTCTATCGCCACCAAAGTCAGTTTGACACGCATTCCGAAATATCCTGCACAGCCTTACAACGTCAATAACAATGACATCACAGCCATGAGCGATGCGAAGAACTTTCTCTATCTCATCGATCCAGACAAATTCAAAACCAAAACAGATTTTTTAGCCGCCATCAACGCAACCGACTACGATATGCTGGTAATCGATTTGTTTTTTATTAATGACGGTACCGCGCTCACTGCAGACGATCTGGCGCAATTAAAAATTAAACACAACGGCGGGCGACGTTTGGTGATTAGCTACATGAGTATTGGCGAAGCAGAGTCTTATCGCTATTACTGGAACAAAGATTGGCTTAAAAAGGACACTCGCCCTGTATGGTTAAAAACGCTCAATAAACGCTGGGCAGGAAACTATGCAGTGGAATACTGGAACCCAGAATGGCAGGCCATTATCTACGGCAGCGAAAACGCCTATCTCGACAAAGTATTGCAAGCCGGTTTTGACGGCGTGTATTTAGATATCATTGATGGATACGAGTATTTTGAAGCACAGCAGACTCCGTAACCTCCTCAATGTGATCTGCTAACAGTGCTTGTCCATACGGATTGAGGTGCGCATCCAACCACAAATCTGTGCTGGGAAGATAGCGGCTTTTAAACAGAGAATGCGCCACCTTCCGTTTATCCAATTCTTCTGCCAGCGCGCGTATAGCAACAAGATTTTCTCCTTGCGTGTCTTGCGTTTGCAAAATCACCGTATGAAAAAACATGCCGCGTTTTTCACAATACTGACGAATTTCAGACAACAGTTGTGCTGCCAACAATACCTTGTCATGCATTGCCGGTGTCAATGTCGGCAGCACTTCTGGCTTACCGTGCCTCTGAATAAAAGCGATCACTCCTGGCATGTGGTGCGCAATAAAACTCAACACCTGTACGCGACTGGGCCAATCATTGGGCTCTGGGATTTCTGTGACAGGAATGCTCTGCTCCACCTCCCTGTAAGGAACGGGAACATTGGTTAAACGCAATTCATCGCCTGAGGCCACAAAGGCCGGTTTGGGATAGGCATATCTTTCGATTGCTGCGTTGTCATCAAAATCGTTGAAATAAAATTCAAGAATGACGCCTTGATACTGATATGCTGGATGCTGCTCCAAAAACTGCTGCAAACTGAGCCATTCTTGGTCGGTACCGTAACCCGCTATACCCAAACTGTAGAGATTTTTATCCGAATTTTTTCGTGAAAATACTGCGGCTGCCGTTTCATTGTCTTCAACACCCCAGCCCCATGCGTAGGAATCACCGAGCAGCAGATAATTTTTCTTGCCCGCCACATACGCTGGATACATATCGCGATAACCCGCCGCGTCGTGGCTCACCGTAACGTGAAAATCTTTACTGTAATACGGCGTAGACAAATTTTTTACCCCGCGCCAGCCCAGCAACTTATCGTACTCAAACAAATGGCTGTAAAAAGCTGGGCGAATACCACCGCCGTAATCCGGGTGTGGAGAAAAAATTCTCACCAACACCTCCGCAAGCAACAATGCCATCACAAAGCCAATAATGACGGCGGCAATATTGCTAAGAACTTTCAGAATCCAAGAAAAAAATACGCGCATTTAGCAACAGCCATAAGTAAAAACATTAGTTACCAGAAAACATTCTCTCAATTCTTTTATCTGGTACTAGCCACAGCAATGCCACAGCCACATAAAAACCAATTGAAATCCACGGATTGATAAACGCCGTAGGAATAGCAGACACATATAACACCACCGACAATTTCCCTTTGCCATCGCGACCAATAGCTACTGCTAACGGGGAATGTGCCCCTTCATGTTTGATAATGGCGTATTGCAATATGAAGTACGCCAGCGCAGCCATTAGCAAAATAAAGCCGTACATCGCCACCGGCAATGTGGCGATCATATTTTCACCGATCCATGCCGTTGAAAACGGGAACAGCGACAACCAAAACAGCAAATGCAAATTTGCCCACAGGATGCTGCCGCTCACGCGCTGTACAGAATGCAGCAAGTGGTGATGGTTATTCCAATAAATACCAACGTATACAAAACTCAACACATAGCTGGCAAAGACCGGTATCACCGACTGCAACACACTCCAATCAACGCCGTGCGGGACTTTTAATTCCAACACCATAATAGTAATGATGATGGCCAGCACGCCGTCGCTGAATGCCTCTAAGCGATTCTTTCCCATAAATTATTCCAATATTCAGCGATGGATTTGGCCAAAATGACCGCTGTTAAAATCGTCTATCGCCTGCGCAATTTCTTCGCGTGTGTTCATCACAAAGGGTCCATAGCCCACCACGGGCTCTTGAATCGGCTCACCGCTCAACCACAACAAATGCGCGTCAGTTTCTGCGGCAATTTTCACACCATTGCCAACCGTATCCAACACCGCCAACTGTGCATCACCGCGCAGGGTTTTGCTATCAACATTCACCTCGCCTTGCAAAATCACTAATAGCGCATGCCAACCCTGTTGTGCAGGCAGCGTCACCACGGCGCCCGCCTGCACATTCACATCCCACACTTGCATAGGCGAAAACGTGTGTGCCGGTCCTTGCAAACTTTCATACGCGCCAGCAATCACACGCACTGTTCCCGCATTATTTGACAAGTTGGCAACAGGAATATTTTCTTTGGTGATGGCTTGATAACACGGCGGTTTCATTTTGTCTGCCGCCGGCAAGTTCACCCACAACTGCACCATATTGAACATGCCGCCGCTGCGCGCAAATGCTTCGCTGTGATACTCCTCGTGCAAAATACCGCCCGCCGCTGTCATCCATTGCACGTCACCCGCACCAATTACGCCGCCCTCGCCCGTGGAGTCGCGGTGCGCCACTTCACCTTGGTAAACAATCGTCACCGTTTCAAAACCGCGATGTGGATGCTGCCCTACGCCACGTCGCGCCGTGGTGGGTGAAAACTCCATAGGCCCCGCGCGATCCAACAACAAAAACGGACTAATTTCCGCGCCAAATGTGGTGTAAGAAAATAAGGAGCGCACAGGAAAGCCATCGCCAACCCAGTGTTGTGCGGGCGCATCGTGAATCGCTATCACTTTTTTCAATAGATTTGATGTTTGCGCTACTTCACTCATAAAACACTCCTAGGGATAAAGGATAATTTATGGCTGCAAAATAATTTTTTGCTCAGAACTTTCCAACACTTTTTGATAGGCAGAGATTCCTTCTGATAAAGGCAGCACACACAAATTGCTTTTCACCTTCAACTGCCCGCTTTCAAATAATGGCGATAAACGTGTAAGCATCTGCGCGCTCGCCGTGACATCGTGCAACAAAGAATTAACGCCGATAATACTCCCACCGCGCCGATACAAGGGCAACACTGGCACCTGCACCATGCCACCTGCTGGCGCGGCAATCACCACCACGCGACCACCAATAGCCAGCGCGTGAATCGCCTCTGCCAACAAAAAACCTGTGGTATCAAAAATCACATCTACCTCTGCGCCAAAATGCGCTTGCACCGCTTCTGACAAAGGTTTTTCATCACGCAATAGCAGTGTTGCAAAACCTTCCGCTTGCAACTGTTGTGCTTGCTCAGGTTTGCGCACAGCCGCCAACACTTGCGCGCCCTGCACTTTCGCCAATTGAATTGCGGCATAGCCCACCGCACCTGCTGCACCCAGCACCAATACTTTTGTGCCTGCGGTAACACCGCTGCGCTCTATCGCTTCCAGTGCTGTTAAAAATGGCACGCCGCAACTGGCGGCTGCAGCAAAATCCAAATTGCTTGGCGTGGCGGACAACGCACTCCGTGGCAAACGCAAAAACTCCGCGTGCGTCCCGTCTTGCGTAAAGCCCAAGCCTTTACCGCTGCCCCACACCGCGCGCCCTTGCCACTCGTCCAAACCCTCCACCACCACGCCAGCAAAATCGCGACCTGGAATACGCGGCAGCGTGGTGTAAGGAAAAATGCCCAGCACATTTTTGGCATCGCTAGGGTTCAAGCCTGCCGCTTTTATTTGTACCAACACTTCACCTTCTGCAGGTTTCGGTTTCGCGACATCTACCAAAGCCAAATGCTCAAGGGAGCCAGTTTGATGAAATTGCAGAGCTTGCATGATTGATACTCTCAGCAGATGACAGAGAAATATGGGCTTGAAACCCCAACGGTAGGCGATACTCTAACGCGTTACTTCACTTGATGCGCGCTCATGCTCAATACCCTGCAATCGCATTTTTTCCACACCCGCCGCCTGCTGCTGTCACACCTATTTGAAAGGGTGTTATCGCTGGCTGCGCGCTGGTTAAGCCGCCGCGCACCACAAAAAAAATCACGCACTCCAACACCTTTGGAGCACCCACAACGCCCAGAAGATTTTGCGCCCTTGGCACAAAGCAATTTCACCAATCCCTTTCCCTACTACCAAATGTTGCGCGATCAGTTTCCTGTGTATCGCTTACCGAATACACGTTTCTGGTTGGTGTCGCGCTACGAAGACATTGTAAATTTGGCGCGCGATACTGAGGCGTGTTCCTCACGCATCACCGAAATTTTGGTCAGCGGCAAACCCAAATCTATCGACAAAAACACACCTTCGCTCGCCGAGCGTTTAGGCGCGTGGGGCGTGGTACCGGTGGATGTGCTCGCCGTGCAAGACCCACCGATACACAGCGCCGAGCGAAAAATTGCGCACAGCGGTTTCAACGCACATTTTGTCAAAGCACTGGAGCCGGAAGTGCAAAAATTATGTGATGAAATGTTGGATGAATTGCTGCCGCAAAAAGAATGTGAATTTGTGCAGCAATTTGCCTGGCGTTTGCCGATGCGTCTCATCATTCGTTTACTCGGTTTGCCAGAAAGCGATTACGAACAAATCAAAACCTGGTGTTGCGACAACATCCGCCAACTCAGCGGCGTGATTACGCGCACCGAATCACTAAAAACCGGCTGCTCCAGCGCGCAGTTTGTGCGCTATTTGTGGCACCACTATCTGCGCATGAAAAAAAATCCGCCCGATAATTTCACTGGTATTTTAATACGCGAAACCAATGACCCCAACAGCGTAATGACCGATCAACGCGCCATTTCCACGCTGTTTCAACTACTGATTGCCGGTTCCGATTCCTCCGCCAGCTCCATGGGCAATGCGCTGCGCATGTTGGCACTGCATCCAGAAATCGAACAACAACTGCGGCAACAGCCAGAAAAAATTAATGATTTCATTGAAGAAGTGTTTCGTTTGGAATCCGCTTTTCAAGGGCATTTTCGCCTCACCAAAAAAGCTGTCACGCTGCACGGCGTCACCATTCCTGAAAATCAGCGCGTATTTTTAATGTGGGCATCCGGCAATCGCGACGAGCGTTTTTGGGAGCGACCAGATGAGCTAGACCTCAACCGCGCCAACGGCAAAAAACACCTCACCTTTGGTCACGGTGTGCACGCCTGCATCGGGCGCGAATTGGCGCGCATGGAAATTCGCATCGTGATCAGCACACTGTTGTCGCGCACAACATCCTTTTCTATTTGCGGCGAGACGCCGTTTGAAGCCAGCATGTTTGCACGCACCCTGCTCGCACTGCCTCTGCGTTTTGAACTTTCTCATTAAAGCAATACAGCCATGAATTCTGATAATGCTTCCAACACCGCCACGCAACACGATCAGCATGGGCTGTGGCCGCAAGCCAGTTCGGTGGACGACTTTCGCCACAACATCGCAGCAGTGCAGGCGCGCATTACTGCCGCTTGCCAGCGCGCGGGGCGCGACCCCGCCAGCGTGCGCCTACTGCCGGTGAGCAAGACCAAACCCGAAGCCTGTTTGCGCGCCGCCTACGCCGCCGGCTGTCGCATGTTCGGCGAAAACAAACCGCAGGAAGCGCACCACAAATGGGAGGCCATGGTAGATCTCAGTGATCTGCGCTGGTCCGTGATTGGCCATCTGCAAACCAACAAAGCCAAACTGGTGGCGCGCTGTGCCAGCGAATTTCAGGCGCTAGACAGCCTGCGCGTGGCAGCAGCCTTGGACAAACGCCTGCAAATTGAGGGGCGCAGCTTGGATGTGTTTGTGCAGATCAACACCTCCGGCGAGGTCAGCAAATACGGCCTGCACCCTGACGAAGCCGCCGCTTTTCTGCGTGAATTGCCCGCGTTCTCAGCGCTGCGCGTGCGCGGCTTGATGACGCTGGCGCTGTTCTCTGCCGAAGCGGAACGGGTGCGTGCGTGTTTTGTACGGCTGCGCGAATTGCGCGACCGATTGCGGCAAGACGCGCCAGATGGCATGGATTTAAGTGAACTGTCGATGGGCATGTCCGGCGATTACGAAATCGCTATCGAAGAAGGCGCGACCGTGGTGCGCGTGGGGCAAGCTATTTTTGGTGCGCGCCAAACAACCGATGCCGACTACTGGCCGCCGGCAACATAAAGGTATTTTTGAAAGCCAACAAACACGTCGCGTATGTGCTTGTTATGTGCTTTTTGCCTTCGCATAAAATTTGACACGAGGCAGCCCTTTGAAATCACTATCTTGTGTCCAGATGGTTGCGTTAAATTTTTGCGCAGTTGCAAAAATAATGCTGTCGGCGAGAGGGAGTTTATGAACGACACCAAAATGTCCAGCGTCAACGGCTAGCTCGCTATCCAGCTCCACCACTCTCCCCTGTTTCATATGCGCAATGGCTGATAAAGCGTGCTCTTCGCCCGTTTGACGCAGAATATTTTTGAACACTTCCGTGATGGTTATGCTGGGAACGAGCAATTTCTCTAGATTCTCAATCGCCTTGCCGAAGACCGCCGCATTTTGGTCGCCAGCAAAATAGGAAAGCCACGCTGAAGAATCAATAACATTCATACGCGGTCATTTTCCCTTTGCACGTCAGTATTTATTCCTTTTAAAAACCCTTTCATGTCTTTCATGGGCTTAAGAGGGATAAGTTCAATCCGATTTTGGTAAAGCAAAACCTGAACTTTTTGCCCGGAAAAAATCCCCATGGATTCCCGAATATCCTTGGGAATAACAACTTGAAACTTGGGAGAAACCGTAACTGCAGTCATGACAAGCACCAGCATCGATAGAATACGCGTAAAACAGTATCAATATCGATATACCTTGTCAAATCAGATCAAAACTCCGACAAAAGGAGTGTAGGATCAAAGGGTCGACCATACCTTTGCCAGTTCTCATGCACTGGCACGCCACCGCCAAATCCAACTCGGCTGAATGTTATAGCCCTGTGACATACTCACCGATCACCTTCAACTCGTTTGTCTGATCAGATTGCAGCACTATGTCCTTATATCCGAGCGCATTCGTTTTCGATTTTAGAACTATTCGAGAGTGCTCCCAGCAACCAGCACCATCAATTATTTTTTCGCTATGGTACTCCTTCACCGTGTAGTGTCCGCCCATCTCCACATCCTGAATCTCACGGTGTTGAACAAGCACAACTTTACCTTCGCGAGATCCACCGAGATCAGTCTTGAACAAACACCATGAGCCATTGGGGATTCGCTTATTCATGGACTCACCCAATACTTGGACCACAAAATAGCCTTCTGCAATGCGGATATGCTCCGGCAATTCCACCCAATCAAACTCACCTGCAAGCTGGTAATTACTGAAATCACCGGCGGCGACCTTCAGGTTATACACCGGCACAGCATTGATGTAGGGCTTCACTTCTTGTATCGGCAAAATGCGAAGACTCAGACTTGGGTATTTTTCTTCCAGAGTCAGCTCGCGTACCTCGCGCGCCCGATCTATCATTTTCGCAAAATAGTCATTCGTTTCAGGGTCTGTGCAAAACAAATAACAGCCCTTCTGTCCACGCGTCATCAATGTGCGATAGGTATTCTTGATAATGTCATCAGTGACTCTCGCCGCTTCTTCTGGCTTTTCCTTTGAGAGTTTCTTGTAGCCCTTTATCGTGTTATCGCCACCATCGCGTTTACCGGCATCGGTAATCACCTTGCCATTACGCACCACAAAGTCAGAACCAATTATTACACCGATGTAATCCACCTCTAGACCTTGACAGGTATGAATACAGCCAATTTCTTTTACAGATGCTTTTGAAATAATCCATAGACTTCCATCAGTTTCCAGATTCCATTGCGCCTCAAATTGATATTCTGGGATTTTGATATCCATGACATCTTTTTTCTTCTTGCTTGCCCACTTCCAGCAGTAGCCTGCCACTAGACGCGCTTTATTATTGATGGCGTTTTTCTGGAAGATTGCCTCTCGCATTTTGGCTGGCGAATCAAACACCTTGAAATCATAATCGATACTTTCGAGTGTGGTGTTGGCGGTTTCCCGGATTTGCAAAGTTGAATCAAGCCATGCCAGATAACCATCGGATCCATTGCAGCGAAACTGGGACTTCAACTCCATACGATGAACCACCGCGCCTGCGCGCGATGCCCAGTTTTCAATTTCTTCTCGTGAGCCAATATCATTGAGTGTGACGCGCTGATTCTCATCAATAAAGAAAATGGCCAGTTTCGAGGCTTGGATAATTTCCTTGATCTGATGATCACCCTGATTACGATACAGGCCGGATTTTTCATTGAGTCGATGGGCTTCATCCACAATCAGGGCATCAAAAAGGTTGTCCTCGGTGTTGATATAAGACCCGGAGCCTTTAAACATATTATTAATTTTAGTTTTAGTCAGGGTTCCTGTCAGCTTGGCAGCGAACACTGCGCGCGGCGCAGCATTTTTCGAAACATATTGCGTATTCATCTCTCGCTTGGTCAGTTCCACCAACAAATTAATAGCCACAACCGATTTTCCTGTGCCCGGGCCGCCCTCAACAATCAAAACCTGCTTTTTACCTTTTTGTACTTTGTGTGCCAGATCAAGCGCCACCTCGTACACCAGTTTCTGATCATCGATCATCAGAAATTCCTGATTACCACTTAACATGGAAGACAAGCTATCGGCCAAACCCTTGGAAGGTTTGATTTTTCCATGTTCAATGCGATACATGATGTTGCCACTATCGCCATACTTGACGTATTTCTTTAAAAAATCAGCGAGATTCTTGGCATCGGATGAAATAAAAACCGGCGCCTTGCTGGTATGAGGCGAATAGAATGAGTCATTGATAGCGGAATCAGAATTTAGGTTATGCAGATACGCGCAGGGCATCAACCTTATGTCTTCCTGTCGAACCGTTTCATTGTAATCTTCTATCAAGGCGGCATACGTCCATGCCTGATAGGACGGATGATTAGTTTCTCGTTCACCGCCCGCCAATATAGTTCTGACAACGCCATCCTTTTCTGTTTTCTTCACGTCACTCCATTGCTTGAGCTCGATAATAACCGCCGTCTCTCGTTTTTCTGCATCCTTTCCTGTCAAAATAAAATCGATGCGCTTGCTCGTGAGTGGCAGTACATATTCAATGGAAACACCCGCGTCCTGCGGGATATTGGGATCAATCAAAATTTTGAACATGTACTGCATAGAGTTTTTCCACGACAGCACTTCATTTTTTGATGGACGTTTGAACAGCTTGCGTTCAAATTCGGAAAGAATGATATTTTCTATTGTGTTCTCGCTGACATCTTCGACAAATTTTTTCTTGTTGCCACTGTACACAAGCATTTCAGTATTCCGTATATTTTTTTGATCTGCCTTTGACTTTTTCAGCAGGGTACTTTATTTCATTCTTAGCCATTTTCTTTTGAGCAGCGTCCAGTAGATTAATATCAAGCCTGTCCGCCAGCTGCAGCAAATAAATAAAAATATCAGCCACCTCCTCTTCTACTGCATGATATTGCTCTACTGTCAGGTTTTTTGATTGTTCTTCTGTCAACCATTGAAATAGCTCCAGCAATTCACCGGCTTCGCCAGCTAATGCCATGGACAGATTTTTTGGAGAATGAAATTGATCCCAATCGCGAGCATGAGCGAACTGGCAAAGCTTTTTTTTGATGGCATCTAGGTCATTCATTGCTTATCCTCATATTCTTCGCCTATTTGAAGACATGCTTTGCTTTATTTGCATCATTGCGGCACAGCTTTCAATAAGCTCTGTACAATTGTATGCGTGACCATACATATTGACTACGCAACGCACCAACCGCATTTCGATCAATCCCACCAAGTGTTTCGGTCTCTCATGCAACAAGGTTAGGACATTAGAGCGAAAACCGTGATCTGTTTTATCGCGCCTATTACAGCAGAATTACCACGAAGCCCCTAGACCACTCAGGCACAAAAAAACCGCCGCAGCGGTTTTTTTTATTTGCCGATTACATCGGACTATTTAATGGTACCCGAGGCCGGACTCGAACCGGCACAGCTTGCGCCACTACCACCTCAAGGTAGCGTGTCTACCAATTCCACCACCCGGGCTAAAAATTATTTTCCTTTCGATGTTTCAGGTGCAGCAGGCACGTCCGCAGCCGGTGCTGTCACTTCCGGTGCAGTCGGCGCATCACCAACTGGCGCTGTTTTCTCAGCAGCAGGCGTTGCTTGAGGAGCAGCAGGTTTAGTGTCTTTGTTGTGCTCTTCAATGACGGCGGCGGAAGGAATGCCTTCATCGCTGTGACCTGAGCCTGCTTTGCTTTTGGCTAACATCGACAAACCAAAACTGGTGACGAAAAAAACTGCCACCAAAATCGCTGTGGTGTGGCTGAGAAAGTTACCGCTGCCGGAGCTGCCAAACAGCGTTTGTGAGCCACCGCTGCCGAAAGAAGCACCAACTTCTGCGCCTTTGCCCTGCTGCAGCAGGATGAGGGCGACGATGGCGATGCTCACCAAAATGTGTAGTGCAATGATTAGTGGTTCCATGCTTGTTCCGCTGCGTTGATGATGGCGCAAAACTGTTCAGGGTCGAGTGCTGCGCCGCCCACCAAACCGCCATCGACGTCTGGTTGGGCAAAAAGAAGGGCGGCATTATCCGCTTTCACACTGCCCCCGTAAAGCACGCGCAACTCGCTAGCATGAGCCGGTAGCCGTTCTGCCCATTGCTGCCGAATAAACGCATGCACAGCCTGCGCCTGCTCAGGCGTAGCGGTTTTGCCCGTGCCTATTGCCCATACCGGTTCATACGCCACCACCAATTGCTGCAGTTGCGCTGGCTCCAAATGATCCAAGGCCGCATGTAATTGTCGAGCCACCACCAATTTTGTTGCATCTCGCTCGCGCTCGGCCAGCGTCTCTCCCACGCACAGCACCGGTGTAATGCCACAGGCTAATGCCTGATGAATTTTAGCAACCACCTGATCGTCCATTTCACCTAACAAAGTGCGGCGCTCTGAATGCCCCACCAGCACATAATGGCAACCGAAATCCGCCAACATGGTCGCTGCTACTTCGCCGGTATACGCGCCCTGTGCATGGTCGCTGACGTTTTGCGCGCCCCACTGAATTGCCGTGCCCTGCAATTGTTCGCGACACGGCGCCAAGTACGGAAACGGCGCGCACACTGCCATTTGCGTGTGCACAATATTTCTTGTGCCTTGCAGCAAAGCTTGCATCAACACGCTGTTACTAGCCAGCGTGCCGTGCATTTTCCAGTTGCCAATCACCAAGGGCTTGCGAGATGGATGCGTCATACAAAATCCTCAGGTCAGTGCCGATTCAACAACGGCAGCCAACTCCACCGCCAAAGGTTTCACCAAACTCACATCGGCACCTTCCACCATCACGCGCACCACAGGCTCTGTACCGGATGGACGCAACAATACCCGCCCTGCGCTGCCCAATTTTTCTTCGGCTTGCTGCACAGCAGCATCAATAGAGGGAAATGCAGTGAGATCCAATTTTTTACACGCGCGCACGTTAATCATCACTTGCGGAAATTTGTGCATAGCACGGCGCGCTTCTGCCAATTTTTTGCCACTGTTGCGCAGGGCCAACAGCACTTGCAGCGCAGACACCACGCCATCGCCCGTGGTGGTGACGTGATTGCAAATGATATGCCCCGACGATTCGCCGCCGAGATTCCAACCTTTTTCTTGCATGCCTTCGATCACATAGCGATCGCCCACCTTGGTGCGCACAAAGGGAATGTCGCGCTGTTGCAGAGCCAATTCAAAACCGAGATTGCTCATCTGCGTGCCGACGACACCTTTGCACATGCCACGCTGTTGTTGATCGCAAGCGATGATAAATAACAGCTCGTCGCCATCCACCAATTCACCCGTGTGATCGACAAACAACACACGGTCACCGTCGCCATCAAACGCAATACCCATATCCGCTTTGTGTTCCAACACCGCGCGCTGCAATTCACCCGGATACGTAGAGCCGCAGTTCTGGTTGATATTCAAACCGTCTGGCTTGCTCGCCAATTCAATCACTTCCGCACCCAGTTCGCGCAATACATTAGGCGCGATGTGATAAGTGGCACCGTTCGCGCAATCCACCACAATACGCACACCGCGCAAATGAAAATTAAACGGCGTGGTGCTTTTGCAAAACTCGATGTAACGGCCGGCGGCATCCACAATGCGCTTGGCTTTGCCGAGCAAGGTGGAGTTTTCTATCTGCATGGTTTCGTTTAATTGCGCTTCAATTTCTAACTCGATGTCATCGGGCAATTTTCTGCCCTCCGCAGAAAAAAACTTAATGCCGTTATCTTCATGCGGGTTGTGCGAAGCGCTGATGACGATGCCAGCTTGTGCGTTAAACGTGCGCGTGAGATAGGCAATCGCCGGTGTGGGCATCGGTCCCAATAAACCCACGTTCACACCGGCGCTAATTAAACCGGCTTCCAAGGCCGATTCAAACATGTAGCCAGAAATGCGTGTGTCTTTTCCGATCAAAATTAATTTATTTTCATCGCTGGCGTGGCGCGCAAACACTTTTCCAGCCGCCCAACCCAAACGCAAAATAAAATCTGGCGTGATGGGATGCTCGCCCACGCGACCGCGTATGCCATCGGTGCCAAAAAATTGTCTGCTCACTGTTGCGATCCTGTTTTATTTTTCATTGTTGAAATTTTTGTTGATGGCGCACCATATTTTTACCATGTCCACGGTGGCGGCCACATCATGTACGCGCAGAATACGCGCGCCATGATCCAAAGCCGTTTGCGCCAACGCCAAGGAAGCAGGCAAACGCTCTGCCACAGCTCTGCCCGTCAGTTTACCGGCTATGGATTTGCGCGACAGCCCTACCAAGAGCGGATACGGCAACCGTGCCAGCCCATCCAAATGGCGCAGCAACTCCACATTGTGTTCCAGCGTTTTACCAAAGCCGAAGCCGGGGTCGAGCAGAATATTTTGCGGCGCAATGCCGGCCTGCACACACGCGTCTGCACGCTGCTGCAACCACGCAGCCACATCCGTTACCACATCGTCATAGTGCGGATGGTCTTGCATATTTCCCGGCTCGCCCTGCATGTGCATCAGGCACACGGGTAAGCCCGTTTGCGCCGCTGCCTGCAAAGCACCTTCACGTTGCAAGGCGCGCACATCGTTGATCATGCCGGCACCGAGCGCAGCCGCTTCGCGCATCACTTGCGGATTGCTGGTATCGACAGAAATAACTGCATCCAGTCGCGCAGTTATCGCTGCAATAACCGGCAGCACACGCGCCATTTCTTCCTGCAAAGAAACCGGTTGCGCATTCGGACGCGTGGATTCACCGCCTATATCCAACACGCGCGCACCATCGGTCAGCATGTTTTCTGCAGCGCGTAGACAGTGATCGAGTTGTGCTTGCTTGTGCGCAAAAAACACGCCGCCATCGGAAAAAGAATCGGGCGTGATATTAAGGATGCCCATCACCACAGGGCTGGATAAATCCAGCACACGGTTTGCGCAGTGCAATTGCATGAGGGAGCTGGATCAGCGAGCGATCAATGTTCGCCCGCTGGCCCACCAATCGGCGTGACGTTATTCGGCGGCGTGTTGTTTGGCGATGCACTGCTCGCTGCCACTTCTGGCGCGTTGCCATTGGACTTGTCACCGCCGGTGTTGCTGTTGTGCCAATCACGCGGCGCACGCACAGCACGGCGCGCCATCAAATCGTCCACTTGCTCGCTGTCGAGCGTCTCATATTCCATCAGCGCATTTTTCATCGCTTCTAAAATATCGGTATTCGCTTGCAGCATTTCCGTGGCGCGCGCATAACTCGCATCCAGAATGGTTTTGATTTCGCTATCAATCAATTCTTCGGTGTGCGCAGAAATATTTTTTTCACGAAAACCTTCGCCGTCGCGCGCGTCGTAATCCAGTGCGCCAAGTTTTTCTGATAGCCCGTAATTCACTACCATCGCGCGCGCAATGCTGGTCGCCATTTGAATATCGCTGTACGCGCCAGTGGAAACGCCGTCCGCACCGTAAATCATTTCTTCGGCAATACGTCCGCCGTAAGCCGTGGCAATATCACTCAACAATTTGCGTTTGCTGGTGCTGATGCGATCCGCTTCTGGTAAAAACCAAGTAATGCCCAATGCGCGACCGCGCGGGATGATAGTCACCTTATGGATAGGGTCATGCTCAGGCATTAAGTAGCCGACGATAGCGTGACCGGCTTCGTGGTAAGCCGTCATGGTTTTTTCTTTTTCCGACATCACCATGGATTTGCGCTCTGCACCCATCATGATTTTGTCGCGCGCTTTTTCAAATTCTTCTGTGGTGACCAAACGGCGATTGCCGCGCGCGGCAAACAGTGCCGCCTCGTTCACCAAGTTGGCGAGATCAGCACCCGAAAAGCCGGGTGTACCGCGCGCAATGACGGAGGCATCGACTGCTTCATCCAGCGGCACTTTGCGCATATGCACTTTCAAAATTTGCTCGCGACCGCGAATATCCGGCAGCGCCACATGCACTTGGCGATCAAAGCGACCAGGGCGCAACAAAGCTTTATCCAACACGTCGGGACGGTTGGTAGCAGCAATCACAATCACACCTTCGCTGCCTTCAAAACCGTCCATTTCAACGAGCAACTGGTTCAATGTTTGCTCGCGCTCGTCATTGCCGCCGCCGTGACCACCGCCGCGATGTCTACCCACGGCATCAATTTCGTCGATAAACACAATGCACGGTGCTTGTTTCTTCGCCTGCTCAAACATATCGCGCACACGCGACGCACCCACGCCGACAAACATTTCCACAAAATCAGAGCCGGAGATAGAAAAAAACGGCACTTTGGCTTCGCCGGCAATGGCTTTAGCCAATAAAGTTTTACCTGTGCCTGGAGGCCCCGACATCAACACGCCGCGCGGAATTTTTCCGCCCAGTTTTTGAAAGCGTGAAGGATCGCGCAAAAACTCCACCAATTCACTGACATCTTCTTTGGCTTCGTCTACACCAGCCACATCCGCAAACGTGGTTTTGATTTGATCTTCCGACAGCAGGCGCGCTTTGCTTTTGCCGAAACTCATCGGCCCACCTTTGCCGCCCATACCGCCTTGCATTTGGCGCATGAAAAACATAAACACGCCGATAATCAGCAAGACTGGCAACACAGCAAAAAACAATTGCTGCAACAAGCCGGGTTGTTCTGGCTCACGCCCTTCCACCTTCACGTTATTGCTGAGCAAATCGTCCATTAAATGTGTGTCCAACACATTCGGGCGCACCGTTTGAAAAGCACCGCCATCTTTCATTTCGCCATTGATTTTTTGACCATCAATCACCACCGAGGCCACGCGCTGCTGCTGCACTTCTTGAATAAAAGTGGAGTAATCAAGTGCGCTAGCGGATTGCTCAGGCGTGAGATTGCGAAACGCCGACATCAGCACAAAAAGAATGGCTCCCCAGATCAGCAGCGTTTTAATGGTGTCGTTCAAAATAAAACCCTCTCAATACCACGTCGATATAATACTTAGCGTTAAGCCTTAAAACCTTGCGCCAGCAGATACGTTTCTCGCGAACGAGCACGCGAGGCCTGCGGCTTGCGGGTGCTCACTTTTTTGTAGCGCCCTTTTAATACTTTCAGCAACTCATCAAAACCTTCACCGTGAAACACCTTGGTGAGAAAAGCGCCGTCCGGCTTCAATACCTGCGCCGCCATTTCGCTCGCCAGCTCCACCAAGTACATGGCGCGCGGCTGATCCACACCTGCCATACCGCTCATGTTGGGGGCCATATCCGAAATCACAAGGTCTGCCTTGCGTTCGCCCAGCACGGCCAATATCTCCGTCAGCACAGACTCTTCGGTGAAATCGCCGTGGACAAAGTCCACACCAGCCAAGGTATCCATCGGCAAAATATCACTGGCGATTACACGACCGTGATGTCCCACCAGCGCCACGGCCACTTGCGACCAGCCGCCAGGGGCGGAGCCGAGATCCACCACCGTCATGCCGGGGCGAATCAGGCGATCTTTCTCTTGAATTTCCAATAACTTAAAGCTGGCACGCGAACGATAACCCTGTTTCTGTGCCTCTTTTACATAGGGATCATCGAAATGCTCGCGCAACCAGCGCCCGCTGCTGCGCGAACGACCCACTTTTTTTGCAGGTTTATTGCTGGGGGAGTCGGAAGTCATGCGTGGTTTCCTGTGGCTGCAGCCATCATACCAGTTGACTGCCGCAAAGCCGCTACAATGCGCGCCCGCCCTCACCTCTTCGGACAGCCGCCATGCGCCTCGACAGCCACACTCGCCAACAACTAAAAGCATTGGGGCACGCGCTCAACCCCGTGGTCACCGTGGCAGGCAAAGGACTGGCTGATACCGTGCTTGATGAAATTCGCCGCGCCCTACACGATCACGAACTGATTAAAGTGAAATTTGCCGTGGGCGACCGCACAGCAAAGCAACAAATCATTGCGGATATGTGCGCGCGCTGTGAATGTGAATTGGTGCAGCAAATCGGCCACATCGCGCTGGTATATAAGAAAAATCCGCAGGCGAAACTCGGCTTAAGCAATATTCGCAACCACGCAGAATAAAAAATACATCAACGCATTTTGATGGAAATATTCAGCTCTGCCCCTTGAACAGCATCCAAATAATCATTGCCGCCATTGTTTCTGTTTTGATTGTTTCGATTAGCCGTGCTGTTGTCATCACCTTCCATAATCAAACGCCCGCCTAATTGCACATCACGCTGCTCTTCTTGTTTTTGCGAAAAAAAATCCGGCATAACCTTCTGTTTTTTGATATCCCAACGCGCTGAACGACCATCATAAAGATCATCCTTTAGACGCAAACGCAACGCTTTTTTAGGTGCGACCAATGGTTTTGGCTCTTGGGAGATACCCGATGACTTCTCTTTAGCAACCACTTTATCAACAACAGCGGTTTCTTTCACTACGGGTATTTTTTGTGTAACTTCGGAAGAAAGCTTGTTTGGCTTTGGAGGATTTTTCTCCTCTTCCTCTTCCTCTTCTTCCTCTTTTGATGACACGGTTATTTCATCCGTTTTTTCACTGGCCAACGGCAAAAGCAGAGGCTGTCGCGGAACAACGCCTTCCCAATGTGGCTGCACCATACTCTCCCATTGAAAAGCCATACTTTTTTCATATTCACTTACAGCAAACAACATGAACAGAGATATCAGCAGCAAGCCGGCAACAATCACCACACTACGAATCAATGCATGCGGCCGCACAATTAACTACCGTGTACGTTGTGGACGCTTGCTTGCAGCACGAGGCTTGCGAGCATCATGCGACTGACGCCCCGTACTGACCGAAGGCTGCGGCGGCAAACCCGTGTGCTGCGTGAGCAACTTATTGGCGCGACGACGATAAATGGCATCTGCATTTTTAATGCGCGCGTCAATTTTTACCGGCTGCGTTTTAGGAATGAGATGATGCGCACCATTGCCAATCAAATCCGCGCGCCCCATTTTATGCAGCGCCGTGCGCAATAGTGGCCAGTTGTCTGGATCGTGATAACGCAGAAACGCTTTATGCAATTTACGCTGATTGATGCCTTTCGGCACCGCCACGGTTTCACTGTTGGCACGTATACGTTTCAGTGGGTTTTTGCCCGTGTGATACATCGCGCTCGCCATCGCCATCGGCGAAGGAATAAACGCCTGCACTTGATCCGCTTGGAAATTGTATTTCTTCAACCACAAAGCAAGATTCATCATGTCTTCATCGCGCGTACCCGGATGCGCCGCCACAAAATACGGAATGAGATACTGCTCTTTGCCCGCCGCGCGCGAGTATTTTTCAAACATGCCTTTGAAACGGTCGTAAGTGCCAATGCCCGGTTTCATCATTTTGGTCAGCACACTCTCTTCCGTGTGCTCAGGCGCAATTTTCAAATAGCCGCCTACATGATGTGTCACCAACTCTTTCACATACTCCGGTGTCTCTACCGCCAAGTCATAGCGCAGGCCAGAGGCAATCAGAATTTTTTTCACACCCGGCAGGGCGCGCGCTTTGCGATACAACTTCACCAGTGGCATTTGATTGGTGTCGAGATTGCTGCATATCGTTGGATACACGCAAGACAAGCGTCGGCAACTCTGCTCGATTTTTTCGTCTTTGCAATTCAAGCGCCACATGTTTGCTGTGGGACCGCCGAGATCGGAAATCACGCCGGTAAAGCCCGGCACTTTGTCGCGAATATCTTCAATTTCTTGCAGGATGGATTCTTCCGAACGGCTCTGAATAATACGCCCTTCGTGTTCGGTGATGGAACAAAACGTACAGCCACCAAAACAGCCGCGCATGATGTTCACCGAGAAACGAATCATTTCATACGCGGGAAATTTGGCTTTGCCATACGCAGGGTGCGGCTGGCGCGAATACGGCAGGCCAAATACCTTGTCCATTTCCTGAGTGGACAAGGGCAGCGGTGGCGGATTCATCCACACTGCTCGGTCACCGTGCTGTTGTATCACTGCACGCGCATTGCCTGGATTGGTTTCTTTGTGGAACACGCGCGAAGCGTGGGCGTACAACAGTGTGTCGCCACTCACCGCTTCAAACGAAGGCATGCGCACCACTTCTATTTTTTTCTGCACAGAAGTTTTTTCTTCGTGCGCTGGTGTCATCAAACGCACCACGTCTGTCGCTTCAATTTCCGTGGCATCGATTTCTTGAAAACCAGCCAATGTGTTTTTCGTAATAAACGCCGTGCCGCGAATATCTTGTATCTCGCGAATAGTTTCACCGGCCGCCAAGCGATGTGCGAGTTCTACCACCTGTCTTTCGGCATTGCCATAAATCAGCATATCCGCTTTGCTATCAAACAAAATTGAGCGGCGCACTTTTTCTGACCAGTAATCAAAATGTGCCAAGCGCCGCAAACTCGCTTCGATGCCACCGATAATTAACGGCACACCGGCATAGGCTTCGCGACAGCGCTGGCTGTAAATCAGCGTGGAGCGGTCGGGGCGAAACCCGCCTTTGCCATCGGGCGAGTAAGCATCATCCGAACGAATTTTTTTATCCGCCGTGTAGCGGTTAATCATCGAATCCATATTGCCGGCAGTTATGCCAAAAAATAAATTCGGTTTGCCCAGCGCTTTGAACGCATCAACCGATTGCCAATCCGGTTGCGCGATGATGCCGACACGAAAGCCCTGCGCTTCCAGCGTGCGACCAATCACCGCCATACCAAAACTGGGGTGATCGATATAGGCGTCGCCGGTGACGATGATGATGTCGCAGCTATCCCAACCCAGCACATCCATTTCTGCGCGAGACATCGGCAACACGGGCGCGGCACCAAAACGCTTCGCCCAAAATGGCTTGCGTCCAAATAAATCCGGTGCAAGTACGGTACTGACTACTGACATGAACTTACCTCATTCTCTGGGCGCATCTTATACTGCGCACCATGATGTTTTGTAGATTGACGCCATGATCGAAGCCCTCTGGCAAGCCATACGCCGTGCCGCCGAGCAAGAAGCTGCCCAAGAGCCGGTGCTCGCCAGCTATTTGCACAACACCGTGCTGCGCCACCACAGCCTTTGCTCCGCGCTGGGCTTTTTGATCGCCGGCAAATTGGACTGCCAAGCCCTGCCCGCGCTGACACTGACGGAGGTATTCGCTGAGGCTTTTTGTGCGGATACGTCGATTACGGCGGTGGTAGCACAAGACATTGAAGCCATCACCAGCCGCGACCCCGTGTGCCAATCGCCCCTGCAAGCTCTGCTGTTCTACAAAGGGTTTCACGCATTAACTGCATGGCGCGTGGCGCATTGGCTGTGGCAGCAAAATCGTAAACCGCTGGCGTATTTTTTGCAGAACCGCATCTCGACCACGTTTGCCGTGGACATTCACCCTGCGGCGCGCATCGGCAGCGGCGTATTACTGGATCACGCGACCGGCATTGTGATCGGTGAAACGGCGACCGTGGCTGACAATGTCTCCATTCTGCAAGATGTCACGCTGGGCGGCACCGGCAAAGAAACGGGTGACCGCCACCCGAAAATTGGTGCCGGCGTGTTGATCGGCCCTGGCAGCAAAATCCTCGGCAACATCAAGATCGGACGGTGTGCGCAAATTGCCGCCGGCAGCGTGATACTGAAAGACGTACCCGACTGTGCATTGATGGCCGGCGTACCCGCCAAACAAATCGGTCAAACCGATTGCGCACAACCGGCGCTGGAAATGCGGCAAACTTTGGACTGAAACACCGGAACACAATATCAAAAACGGTACATCAGGAGTCGGGAAATACCGCGACCCCATCCTCGCCTGGGTGCTCTTCTTTTTCTGCTCTTTCAATTGCTCGCAACAACTTGGCATGCTCCTGAGGGTCATGCCCAGAACGCAAGTAGTGGGAAATATGCCTGTACACCTCTTCCAGTCTCAGATTGCGATTAAATTGGTACAAAAACACATGCCCTAACGCGGAGGCATCTTCACCCACACGCAGTGTTTTTGCCGCCTCTAACGCTGTTTCAATCTGTTCAACTGTGGGTTTTTTTATGCGCGTATTTTTCATCATTCCATTCTCCTCTTTGCACGAATAGACAACTGCAGCACTGTTTTCTTATTTTACAAAACAAAGAAAAACTTGCGGTAATGCTGCAATTCAGCAATCGAATCACGAATATCATCCAGCGCGAGGTGTGAGCTATTTTTTTTCACGCCTTCGGCAATTTCTGGCCGCCAGCGTTTCGCCAGTTCTTTGATGGTGCTGACATCCAAATTGCGGTAATGAAAAAACGCTTCCAATTGTGGCATGCCGCGCCACAAAAAGCGGCGATCCTGACAGATGCTATTGCCGCACATCGGTGAAGCACCGGCTGGCACCCACTGCGCGAGAAATGCAATGGTTTGGCGCTCGGCTTCTGCCATATCAATGTCGCTATCCAGCACGCGTGCGGTGAGGCCGCTGCTGCCATGCTGGCGCGTGTTCCACTCGTCCATCGCGTCCATCGTCGCCTGCGTTTGACGTATCGCCAATGATGGTCCTTCTGCCAGCACCTTAAGGTCACTGTTGGTGACGATGGTGGCGATCTCGATAATGACGTCGGTGTCGGGGTTCAAACCCGTCATCTCTAGGTCTATCCAAATCAAATGGTCTTTGTGCACAACGGGCTTCGGTTGCATCTCGCCGCTCTCTTGGTAAGGTGTGCGCCATTCTTACCGCTACGCCTGCCGATGTGAAGCCAACTTAATGGCCAGACGACTCACCGACCAACAACGCCGCCGCATCGCGCTGCAACAAACGCGGCGACGCAGTGCTGTTGCCAACGAAGATGCGCCGGATGAAACGCAACTGGGCAGCGAGCAAGAAGTGTTGATCGTTGCGCATTACGGCCGCCAAGTGGATGTGGAAACTTTGGATGATGCACCACGCAGCTTGCGCTGTTTTTTGCGCACCAATATGGAAGCGTTAGTGACGGGTGATCGCGTGATTGCGAAATTGCCGCCACTCGATAGTGAAGTAACAACCGGTGTAGTGATCGCAAGTTGTGCGCGCCGTTCACTGCTTTCGCGCCCCGACAGTCGCGGCTTGCTGCGCCCCATCGCCGCCAATATCGATGTGATGCTGGTGACGATTGCACCTGCACCCGAACCGTTTCCGTTTTTGGTGGATCGCTATTTAGTCGCCGCGCATCTCTACGGCATCACCGCCGCTATCGTGTGCAACAAAACCGATTTACTCAACGAAGAAAATCGCGCTGCGCTTGATCGCATGCTGCATATTTATCGCAGCATTGGCTATCCAGTTTTTTCTATTTCTACGCAGCAAGAAAACAGTTTGCACGCACTGCGGCAATTTTTGCAAAACAAAACTTCGGTGATTGTCGGGCAATCCGGCGTGGGAAAATCGTCATTGATACACACCCTGCTGCCAAACGCGGAAATCGTGATTGGTGAATTGTCGGCCGGTGTTGAAAAAGGCAAGCACACCACCACCACCGCGCGCCTGTATCACTTGCAGGAAGGCGGCGATTTGATTGATTCCCCTGGCATACGCGAATTCACTTTACCTGCCATTCCTGCGCCAGATTTGCTGTCGCACTTTGTGGATTTACAACAGCACGCGCACGGCTGCCGCTTCCGCGACTGCCAGCACGAACAGGAACCCGACTGCGCAGTACTCGCAGCTGAACAAAGCGGAAAAATTTTTCCTGAGCGTTTAGCCAGTTATCGCCACATACTCACGAATCTTGTATGACAGACACTCCCATCAAAAAATTCGAGCACAGCATCGCTATTACCACAAATGGCAAACGCACGATTGATTGGTTAGCAGAAAACACGCCGCTGTCGCGCATGCAGCTCAAGAAAGCGATGGCCAACGGCGCGGTGTGGTTGCAAATTAACAAGAAGCAGGAGCACATGCGGCGCGCCACACGCGAGTTGCCCGCCAACAGCACACTGCATATTTATTTTGACGCCGATATCCTTGCGCTCACCGCACCGATGCCCACCAAAATTGCCGACGAGCGCAGTTATTCTGTGTGGTACAAACCCGCAGGCTTGCTGGCACAGGGCACACTGCAAGGCGATCACTGTTCGCTGTTGCGCATCGCCGAACAACTCACCCAGCGCAAAACTTTTCTAGTGCATCGCTTAGACCGCGAAGCCAACGGCTTGATGTTGGTGGCGCACACCGAAAGAGCTGCTGCCGCACTCTCGGCATTGTTTCAAAATAATCGCATCGCAAAACATTATCGCGCCAGCGTGCAAGGCGAATGGAAACCCGTCACTGATACAACGCTGCCACTAAAAATTGACAGCCCGATTGACGGCAAACACGCCGTCACCTGGATAGACAAAGCCACTTACGACGCAGGCAACGCTTGCACACACTTACAACTGCACATCGACACCGGACGCAAACACCAAATTCGCCGCCACCTCGCCGCCTTAGGCCATCCGATTGTGGGCGATACGCGTTACGGCACAGCTACGTCTTCTTCTGCGCTGGCATTAACAGCGAGCAGCATGGAATTTCTCTGCCCGCTCGCCAATCGCAAACGGCTTTTTGTATTACCACCTGAAATTTCAGCACAGCCCTATTAACGGAGACTGATAATGTTCGACCCACACGCCCTTTTTGCTGTACGCGCCGTTAACAAAACCATGCAAGCGGACATCCAACACAAAATTGATTTCAAAACCAAACCATTAGGCGCACTGGGCACACTGGAAACGATCGCACTGCAAGTGGCTTTAATTCAACAAACACTCACGCCGGTATTAAAAAAACCGCACATGCTGTTGTTTGCTGGCGATCACGGCATTACGGCCGAAGGCGTTAGCCCTTTTCCGCAAGTGGTGACACAACAAATGGTGCGCAACTTTGTCAACGGTGGCGCGGCGATCAATGTTTTTTGTCGTCAACACAACATCGCCATTGATGTGGTGGATGCCGGTGTAAACGGCGATTTGCGCACACTGCCCATCAAACAAGCCAAAGTAGCAGAAGGCACGCGCAATTTTTTACATGAGCCTGCAATGACTGCCGCGCAGTGCGAGCAAGCGATTGCGCGCGGTGCGATGATGGTGCGCGCTACCGCTGAAGCAGGCAGTAACGTGATTGGTTTTGGTGAAATGGGTATTGGCAACACATCATCCGCAACGGCTTTATTTGCTGCACTGTCTGGCACAGCCATAGAAAACTGCGTTGGGCGCGGTACGGGTTTGGATGATGCGGGCTTGCAACACAAAACCAAAATACTCAACGCGGCATTGCAAAAACACGGCACGTTGTCTAACCCGTTTGATGTTTTGTGTACCTTTGGCGGTTTTGAAATTGCCATGATGGTGGGTGCAATACTCGCCGCCTGCGAGCAAAACATGGTGGTGATGATTGACGGCTTTATTGCCAGCAGCGCCGCTGCTATTGCCTTTGCACTGGAGCCGCCTGCGCGCGATTACTGTATTTTCTCGCATTTATCGAACGAATCTGGACACAAAAAAATACTGGATTACTTACAAGTCTCGCCGCTGGTTTCACTGGGCTTGCGCTTGGGCGAAGGCAGCGGCGTTGCCGTTACTTATCCGCTCATTCAATCCGCCGTGTTGTTTTTGAATGAGATGGCTTCGTTTGACGATGCAGGCGTATCCAATAAATGAAATCTGATTTTTTCACAAAACAAAATTTTCGCGCTCAACACTGTTTGATGGTACAGGGCTGCACCTCAGATGCGGGCAAAAGCACGCTAGTGGCAGGATTGTGTCGCGTACTGGCGCGGCGCGGTATAAAAGTTGCACCGTTCAAACCGCAAAACATGGCGCTGAACAGCGCCGTGACTATCGACGGCGGCGAAATTGGTCGCGCACAAGCTGTGCAAGCACAAGCGTGCTTTCTTGAACCGCACAGCGACATGAATCCTATTTTGCTAAAACCGAACACCGATGTGGGCGCGCAAGTGATTGTGCACGGCAAGGCACTTGCCAATATGGATGCCGCGCATTACCACCAATACAAAAACGAAGCGATGCAATTCGTGTTGCAATCGTTTGCGCGTTTATCCGCACAATACAACTGCATTGTTGTAGAAGGTGCTGGCAGCCCCGCTGAAATCAATTTGCGCGATCGTGATGTCGCCAACATGGGTTTTGCGGAAGCCGTCGATTGCCCTGTAATTTTGGTAGCCGACATTGATCGCGGCGGCGTGTTTGCGCATTTATGCGGCACGCTGGATTTATTGAGTGAATCTGAACAACAGCGCGTGGTCGGTTTTGTGATCAATAAATTTCGCGGCGATGTATCCCTATTGCAATCGGGCATCGACTGGCTGGAACAGCGCACCGGCAAACCGGTATTGGCAGTGATGCCTTATTTGCACGGCTTGCATTTAGAAGCGGAAGACGCCATCGCTTATCAACAACCGAAAAAAAACAGCAGCGAGCGCTTGCGTGTGATCGTTCCGGTGATGCCACGCATCAGCAATCACACCGACTTCGACGCTCTGCGCCTACACCCGCAAGTAGATCTCAGCTTTGTACGCGCCGGCGAAGCTATTCCTCCTGCTGATGTGGTGATACTGCCTGGCAGCAAAAGCGTGCGCGGTGATCTCACTTTTTTGCGCAACAACAACTGGGAAGCGTATTTGCAAAAACATCTGCGCTACGGCGGAAAATTGATGGGTATTTGCGGCGGTTTTCAAATGCTCGGCAACAGCATTGCCGACCCGCACGCACTGGAAGGTGCAGCAGGTACAGCGCAAGGTTTGGGTTTTTTGGACTTCGACACCGTTTTAGAGCCGGAAAAACAATTGCTGCGTGTGACAGGTAAGCTGCAAGCTACGGGTGCGCGCGTGAGTGGCTACGAAATTCACTGCGGCGTGAGCCGTGGCGCTGCGCTGGAAAATCCGGCGCTGGATCTCGGCGATCACCGCGACGGCGCGCTGTCTGCCGACGGCAATATTTTTGGCAGCTATGTGCACGGCATTTTTGACGAGCAGGAATCGCTGGCGAGTTTATTGGCGTGGGCAGGTTTGCGCGAAGTAGAAGCGTTTGATTATCGCGCGCGACAAGAAGCAGATATTGATCGCTTGGCGGATACCGTGGAGCAGTATTTCAACGCCGATTGGTTGAATACTTTTATCAATCAATAAACCACATTGCGTAGATCTTCCATCATTTGTGCGATGCGATATTTCCACGGTTCAATATCTGTACCCTCCGATTCCATCAACAAAAACCCAACGAGATAATCATTTTCTCGTCCCACTTTTGCCACCCATTTCACTTCGCCGGTTAAATGGTAGTGGCGCGGTTCACCGACAAACTCCACACACAACTGCAAAATGCTGCCAGGCGGCGTGGGTTTATCAATCACGATCTGCAAACCGTTTGCCGATAAATCTACTGTTTTAGACACAGCGACATTGGGCCTGCGCGCCTCGCCGGTGGGCGAAGAGTACGTCTCGACAAACACCACCAACTCCTGACCAATGCGCAGTTCCGAACGCTGACAAGCAATATCTTGATTTTCCATGGTTAGATTCCTGTTAATCTTTGCGCAGTGTTTGAATGACTTTGGCTAATGAGTTTTCAAATTGATCGCCCTGCTGCACCACGCGTGCTTTGCTATCTAACAGCATTTTGATCAATTCATCGCGACGCGGCTCGGCTAATTTCTTGCCGTCGCGCCCGACAAAAATCAATTTATCCGAAGCATTGATTACCGCCGCCAATTTGCAGCGCTGACGCTCGCCGTTGATTTCAATATCCACCCACGCACCAATTCCTAAAGAGCGCACTGCCTGTTGCGCGGTTTCCCACTCGTCGATGCGCGCCTGTTTTTCTGCCTGCAACTGTCGCTCGCGCTCTGCCTCATCTTCCTTGCGTTTGCGCTCGGCGGCAGCGATAGCTTCTTTTTCCGCCACGGCTTTGGCATGTTGCGCGGCTTCTGCGGCTGCACGCTCAGCTTCTTCCGCTTTCTTACGCGCTTCCTCGGCGGCTTGTCGCGCTGCTGCTTCTGCGATTTTTGCCTGCTCTTCTGCCGCTTTGCGTGCCGCTTCTTCAGCCCGCGCCTGCGCCTCTAAACGCTCTTGCGCAATCCGCTCAGCTTCTCGCTGTGCTTTTTCTTTGGCTAACCGACGACGCTCTAATTCAGCGCGCTGGCGCTCACCCAACTCAGCTTGTAACAAAGTTTGCCGTTGATATAACTGTAGAAAATTAGCCACCGTATCGCGAAAAACTTGCGAAAAATTATTATCCGCGTCCAATAAAAGAATATGGCGCCCTGTTAGTAGGTATGCAAACTCTTCCAGGGTTTTCTCCATGCATTTTGCACCCAAGACGTTCGCGAATAATAATTGCCCGCCATCGGAGGATTTTAGAATTAAACGACAACGCAACCTATCACCTATTTCGCGCTGATAAATTAACCATTGCCCTTCATGAATCTGTTTCACTTGCTCCAGCAGAGCGTTGCCGACATCTGCGGCTATACCACTGCTTTCTTCTTCCATTCCAGACAACAGCTGTGCTGGGCGCAGCTCCACTTTGTTGCCCAATAAAATTTGCATGTGCAGTTTTTCGATGCGCGTGACCCAGGTTTCTAATTCCGTAGCATCCGAAATACTCACCAACTGTTTGACAAGCTGTGGAATGACTTGAGGAATGGTTTGGTACACCTGCTGCATACCGGCTTCATCCTCTGCACCCAGCATAGAATCCACCAACAACTCACCCACACGCACAATGCGCTTCCATTCATCGCTGGCTTGACCTTTGCTGAGGCACACCACTTTCATGGAGTGCAGCAGCGGCCCTTTCAACAATTCTTCCACCACATCCGGCATCGGCGCGCGTTCCAATAGCACGCGAATTTGCTGGCGCACAGCGCGGTCTGCTGCTTCACCCGCCAATGCACCCTGTGCTGTCTGGCGTATGCGCTCTACCAGAGTATCTGCACGCTGAAAGTCTTTTGCTAATTGCGCAGCCAATTCGTCCTGCCACGTTTGAAACGGCGCAGTAGCAGGGTCTGCTTTGCGCAAACGCTGCAACATTTCATCCAAACGCTGACGATATTTTTCTCCCGGCTTGCCAAGCTCTGCACTCCAGTAGCGACCGGCATCCCACAACTGATCCAACAGACGAAACAGCGGATGCTGCAAATCGCGCAACACAGCAGGCTCGCGTAACAGCAACCCTGCCACCAGTGGTCGCAGCGCCAAAAAGGGATACAACAATTCTGGCTCTAAATCGTTTTGCGATTGCCCTTGCTCAAATACTTGATCGCAGAAATACAGCAAGTTTGCTTCCTGCTGTGATAACACCAGCACACCTGGGCGCTGTACCGCTTGCTCCAAGGATTCATCGGGCGGCAAATCCACATTCTGTAAGCCCACCAAGCGCGCCAACAGCGTGGCGCGAGTGCGTTCGTCACCTGCGCTCACTTCCGCGGTGGAAAATCGCCCTTGGGCTAGTGCCTCTTGTAGCAATGCATCAACAGACATCGAATAAAACACAGTAGATGATTTGTTTGGCAAGCATAACATTGCCAGCCACGGCTTCTGTGGGTGTTATGCTGCCGCTCGGTCAATAAAACGCTCCAACTATGAATCACGCAGACTGCATCCTCATCGACGGCTCCTCCTACCTCTACCGCGCCTTCCACGCCCTGCCGCCGCTGACCACCAGCAAGGGGCAACCCACGGGTGCGGTGAAGGGCGTGGTGAACATGCTGCGCAGCTTGCGCAAACAGTATCCGCACAGCGCGATGGTCGTGGTGTTTGATCCGAAAGGCGACACTTTTCGCAACACTCTGTATGCCGATTACAAAGCCAATCGCCCGCCAATGCCCGACGATTTGCGCGCACAAATTGCGCCCCTGCACGCCGTGATTCGCGCCATGGGTTTGCCGTTGCTGATAGTCGAGGGAGTGGAAGCGGATGACGTGATTGGCACACTCGCCATGCAAGCGCGCGAGCAAAAACAAGCTGTGCTGATTTCCACCGGCGATAAAGACATGGCGCAGTTGGTGGGCGAACACGTCACGCTGGTCAACACCATGACCAACACGGTGCTGGATCGCGAGGGTGTGATTGAAAAATTTGGCATCGCGCCAGAACAAATTGTCGACTACCTCGCGCTGATGGGCGATAAAGTGGACAACATCCCCGGCGTGGATAAATGCGGCCCTAAAACCGCCGTGAAATGGTTGCAGGAATACGGCACGCTGCAAAACGTCATGCGCAACGCCGAAAAAATTAGTGGAAAAATTGGCGAGAACTTGCGCGCCGCCTGCGAATTTTTGCCGCTATCGCAACAGCTTGCCACTATCAAAACTGACATTGAACTGCCGATGAACTGGCAAGACTTACAAGCGAATGAACCCGATCGCGCTGCGCTACTGGAATTGTTTACCGAACTGGAATTCAAAAGTTGGATTACCGAAATTAACAACGGCGGCCATGTGATTGCTGCGGTGACCGCTGCCGCACCAACCATAAAAAAAGTTATCACGTACTACGACACCATCACCGAGATTTCACAACTGCAAGCGTGGATAGCGCGCCTGCAAGCTGCGCCGTATTTTGCACTGGACACTGAAACCGATTCGCTCGATTACATGCAAGCCAATATCGTCGGCGTATCGTTTGCTGTCACGGCGGGACAAGCGGCCTATGTACCCGTAGCGCACGATTATCTTGGCGCGCCCGCACAGCTTGCGCGCGATGTGGTTTTACACGCACTCAAACCACTACTGGAAGATGACGGCGTTAAAAAAGTGATGCAACACGGCAAGTACGACATGAATGTGTTTGCGCGCGCCGGCATTGCTTTGCGCGGCGTGGTGTATGACACGATGTTGGAATCTTATGTGCTGGATTCAGTGGCCACGCGCCACAACATGGATGATCTCGCCAAAAAATATTTAGATTACGATACCGTCGCGTTTGAAGACATCGCTGGCAAAGGTGCCAACCAACTCACCTTCAACCAAATCGACCTAGAAAAAGCGGCTTTTTATGCTGCAGAAGATGCAGACATCACTCTGCGCCTGCACGAAGCACTGTGGCCGCAGTTAAGTACAACGCCGACACTGCAAGCAGTTTTTGCACAAATTGAAGTGCCGCTGATTCCTGTGTTGTCGCGCATCGAACGCAATGGCGTGCTGGTGGATGCCAAACGCCTACACCAACACAGCGTTGAACTTGGCGAACGCATGCACGCACTCACGCAAGAAGCCTACGCACTCGCCGGGCAAGAATTTAATCTCGGCTCGCCCAAACAACTGGGTGAGATTTTGTACGGCAAATTGCAATTGCCCGCGCTAAAAAAAACGCCGACCGGACAACCGTCCACTGCTGAACCGGTGTTAGCTGAATTGGCGCTGGATTACCCACTGCCAAAAGTGATTATGGAATATCGCGGTTTGAGTAAATTGAAATCCACTTACACCGACAAACTGCCGCAGATGGTGGACGCGGCAAGCGGTCGCGTGCACACCTCTTACCATCAAGCCGTGGCTTCCACCGGGCGTTTATCGTCTTCTGATCCGAACTTGCAAAATATTCCCATACGCACCGAAGAAGGTCGCCGCGTGCGCCAAGCGTTTATCGCGCAAAAAAACCACAAAATTCTCGCTGCCGATTATTCGCAAATTGAATTGCGCATCATGGCGCATTTGTCCGCCGATGACGGGCTGTGCAAAGCCTTCGCGCAAGGTTTGGATATCCACCGCGCCACCGCTGCGGAAGTATTTGATACCGCGCTGGATAAAGTCACCACTGAACAGCGCCGCAGCGCGAAAGCGATCAACTTCGGTTTGATTTACGGCATGTCCGCATTCGGTTTGGCAAAACAATTGCACATCGGTCGCAATCAAGCGCAGGAATACATTGATTTGTATTTCTCGCGCTACCCTGGCGTGTTGCGCTACATGGAAGAAACGCGCCAGCAAGCGGCCGAGCAGGGTTTTGTGGAAACTTTATTTGGTCGCCGTTTGTATTTGCCCGATATTCGCGCCAAAAACGCCGGCTTGCGCCAAGCCGCCGAACGCACCGCCATCAACGCGCCCATGCAAGGCACAGCGGCCGACATCATCAAACGCGCGATGATTGCGGTCGATGACTGGCTGCAAACTGCCCGCATCGACGCGCGCATGATTATGCAAGTACACGACGAATTGGTGTTTGAAGTTGCTGAGCAACAAGCGGAAACCCTGCGCGCAAAAATCGGCGAACTGATGACCAGCGCCGCCGACTTGCGCGTACCGCTGGTGGTGGATACCGGTGTAGGCGACAACTGGGATGAGGCGCATTAAATATGTATTTGCACACTCAGAGGAGTATCATCACTACGTCACTTTACCTGATAAATAGTATAGAAGTGTGTTATGTCAGATAACTCGGCCTGCACCAAGAGCCTACAAATATCAATCGAAAAAGCCGCATCAATCAGCGCTACAAACCTGCGCATCAAAATACTTCCCATTGCCATTGGCAGGGTTCCGCATGAATCTGCGGCTTACTCATTAGCAACACTAATCAGCTACGCCAACCAATATCAGAATGGCCGATTAAAAGAAGTCACCCAGTTCTTACCCATAAAGCCCTATGTTGATTCCGACACAGACATTGCAATTTCATATGCAATTCAAGAAAAACCGGACGTTGTTGCGCTTTCTTCATTTATTTGGACACACAATCAAAACCTATATATTGCACAAAAAATAAAAGAAGCCCTTCCGAACACCATCATCATTATTGGCGGCCCACACATACCCAAGAGAGAACAAGCCTGCGCAATATTCATGTCAGAAAACCCATTCATTGATATCGCAGCTCGCGGCGAAGGCGAGCTGGTTTTTTGCGACTTAATAGACGCCATCTACATAGGAATGCCAAGCAAAGAACATCTTTATAAAGCCTTAGAAACAGTCAATGGAATTACATTTCGAAAAGAAAACAACATTCTGTTTCGGACACCCGATCAAAGGCGATTTTCTGAAAAGGAATTAGCAGATGTCATATCCCCTTTTACTTCCGGTGTACTGGATAGCTTTCTTGAGCCATTAACAAACGACAGGGTACTGCCCTTTGAGACAAATCGCGGCTGCCCTTATGGCTGCACATTCTGCGATTGGGGATCAGCAACTCTCGAAAAAGTCAATAAAATCCCCATGGAGCGAATTCTCAGCGACATTGAATTCCTTGGAAAAAACAAAATTGAAAAAATATTTATTACTGATGCAAATTTTGGCATGCTAGCCAGAGACAAAGACATTGCGGGAGCCCTAGTTGCCTGCAAAGAAAAATACGGCTATCCAAAACATGTTACCGTCAATTACTCAAAGAATACAAACCAACGCGTTGTCGATGTAATTGACACGTTATGGCAAGGAAATCTTGTCCATTTCGGCCTTCTTTCCGCACAGACCACTGACCAACAAACACTAGATAATATTGATAGATGGAATATAAAGCCGGAACAGTACGCAAAATTACTTAAAGTCTTTCGCGAAAAACACATCCCTGTAGCCGCCGACCTCATGATAGGGCTACCCGGTCAAAACACTCAATCATTTATAAATGACATGCAGTTCTTTTTTGAGCGTAAGGTACTAACCAACGCCTACTGGACAGCAATCTTACCCAATAGTCCCATGGCAGACCCATCATATAAAAAAAAATATAGCATTGAAACCGACACAAAAAACGTTATCCAAACGACGTATTCTTTTAGCAAAAAAGATGCTGAAGCATGCGACAATATTTTTAGGGCCTATCAGTTCTTATTTAGAGCTGGAATATTGAGATATTTTTTATATTTCTTACAGGTGGAACAAAAAGTATCAGGCATCGACTTTATCTACCAATGGACAATCGTCTGCCAACGAGAAGAAAATCGCTATCCAATATCTTCTTGGGCATTCAACAACATGCTCAACACCGGCGAGCCAAACACTATTCACTACCAATTTATCCACTGGAAAAGAAATGCTGTTTTTTTCTTTGATAATTTAGATAGCTTCTATCAAGAAATTAAGAATATTTGCCAAGAAATTTTCAGCGTCGTACTTACTGGGTCTGGCATAGAGACAATTTTTGACACCCAAAAGGCTATCATGCCAAAACTTGGCATAAATCAGCCGTGTGATGTGTATCTTCAACATGATGTCGTCAGCTATTTCAAGCAAATAAACGACATCATCTCCTTGGCAGAACTCCCTGTGGATTTTCAGCCTCTGTACAGCTTCCCTCCTACGACCCTCCACCTGCCAAGCCCAGGCAAAAAACATGGTTACGGCTTTATGAGCACTAACGCACAGAAACGCGAATGGGAAGTGGACTCGGCACTACGTGAATTAGGCATCTGACCCTCTCTTGCCCACCCACCAAAACTACTGTATAAATAACCACTATTCTATTTTCGGAAGCCGCACCGTGCTGCTGCAACTGACCATCAAGGATTACGCCGTGGCGCGCGCGCTGGATGTCGAGTGGCGCGCGGGCATGACGGCGATTACCGGCGAGACCGGCGCAGGCAAGTCGATTTTGCTGGATGCCTTGGGGCTGGTGCTGGGCGATCGCGCCGACACGGAGGCAATTGCCAGCGATGCCGAGCGCGCTGACATCGCCGCACTGTTTGATTTGCAGCACATCCCCGAAGCGCGCGATTGGCTGGACGCACAGGGCTTTCCGCAGCACGAGCAGCAGTGCCTGCTGCGCCGCGTGTTACTGCGCGAAGGGCGCGCGCGCGCGTGGATCAACGGCCAGCCTGCCACCTTGGCGCAACTGCGCGAACTGGGCGACATGTTGATCGACATTCACAACCAACACGAGCACCAATCGCTGCTGAAAAAAGAAACGCATCTGCGCCTGCTGGACGCGTTTGGTCAGCACCAAACCGCGCTAGAAACCGTGCGCGCCACGTATCGCCAGTGGCGTGACATTCGTCAGCAAATTGAACAGCTGCAAGGTGCCAACCAAGACAGCGGCGCGCGTTTGCAACTGCTGGAATACCAAGTGGACGAATTGGATCGTGTTGCGCCGCAGCCCGATGAATTGCTCACACTGGAAGCTGAACAAAAACAACTGGCGAATGCCAATGAACTCATCACGCACTGCGAACAACTGCTGCAACTGTGCAGCGAAGGTGACGCGCACAATGTGCAGCAATCCCTGAGCCATGCGCAACAACTGTTAGCGCGCTCACCCTTAAGTGCAGCACTGCCCGCCGTGATGGAAATGTTAAGCAGCGCCTTGATTCAAATTGAAGAAGCCGCGCAAGACCTCGCACGCTACCGCGATCATGTCAGCATCAATCCTGAGCGTTTGCATGAAGTAGAACAGCGCCTCAATACGCTGTACGAATTGGCGCGCAAACACCGCGTGCAAGCGCGCGAGTTGCCCGCTCTACACGAACAACTGCACGCAGAACTGCTGTTGCTGCGCGACAGCGATGGCGCGATTGCTCGCCTACAACAACAGCAAACGACCATAGAAACGGAGTTTCACAAACACGCCAGCACACTCAGCAAACAGCGCAAAAAAACTGCTGAAAAACTGGCGCGCGAAGTCAATACACAACTGGCGCAACTCAAAATGGCGCACTGCCGTTTTGAAGTGGCACTCACGCCATTGGCAGACAACACCCCGCACGCCCACGGCAGCGAGCAAGTGGAGTTTTTAATTAGCACGCAGCCCGATACACCGGCGCGCGGTTTAGCACGTGTGGCTTCCGGCGGCGAGTTGTCGCGCATTTCGCTGGCGATACAAGTGGTCACCGCCAGCACCTCGCGCACGCCCACACTGGTGTTTGATGAAGTGGATGTCGGCATTGGCGGTGCCACAGCCGTGGTGGTCGGTCAGTTATTGCGTCAACTCGGCGAGCGCGGGCAAGTGCTGTGCATTACGCATCAAGCACAAGTCGCCGCACAGGCGCATCAGCATTTACAAGTTTCCAAACAACTAAAAGACAAACGCATGGAAACCGCGTTATCAACACTCAAAGATGCACAGCGCGTGGACGAAATCGCGCGCATGATCGGCGGCGAAAAAATTACCAAGCAATCGCGCGCGCATGCGCAGGAGATTTTATCTACACATTAAGGTAGTGATGGTGCCACCGCCCCCACCGCCCGCATAAACGCCAGTGCCAGCGCCATGTGTCCAGTTTGGCTGGGATGGATGCGATCCCAACACAGGGTCATCGGGTGCATGTGTTCCAACAAACCATCCATCACCGCTTGCGTATCCACAAATACTGCACTGTGTTTTTCTGCCAACTTGCGCACCACATTGCCATAGGCATCCATCGCTTCGCGCATCGCATCCTGACGGTTTGGCTCAATAAAAAACGGCGTCATCAGCACCAAGCCCTGCAAGTTGGGTTTCACGCTGCGTATCAGCGCATCCAGTTCGCGTTCGTATTCATCAATCGGCACATGCAATTCCGTGCGCAACGGTGCATCAAATTGCCGCCACACATCATTCACCCCGATCAAAATTGATAACCAGTGCGGCTCCAATTCCAACACATCCTGCCGCCAGCGCGCTTTCAAATCGCGCACCGTGTTGCCGCTCACACCCACATTCAGCACGCGAATACCGTGCGCCGGATACAGCGCGCCAAGCAACGCATTGATGTGGCTAACATAACCATTGCCCAACTCATGCGCTTCCCCCACGGGTCGCCCACGCCCGCAATCGGTCAGCGACGCACCTATCATCAACAAACGACTACCCGCTTCGATCAACATACGCCTTACCTCGCCATAAAATTCAGTGCAATGTGGGTGAAATTTCTCCTAAGATCTTGTCAAGATCGCGCTCGGAATACTGATAAATTTTTCCACAAAAATGGCAATCTACTTTTACGACCGGTGTTTCTTGAAACAACCGCAATAAATCTTCACGTCCTAGTGTAGCCAGCGCAGCAGCCGAGCGTTTTGCATTGCATGAACATTGAAATTGCACTGGCTCTGCATCAAACACACGCACGGTTTCTTGGTGATACAAACGGTGCAGCAATTGTTCACAAGATAGCGACAACAACTCCTCATCACTGATCGTACTGGCCAGCGCATGCACATGCTGCCAACCTGCGCGATCATCTTGCACCCCTGGCATGGCTTGCAACAACAAACCCGCTGCAGTTTCACCATTCGACGCCAACCACAGCGCCGTCTCTAATTGCTCGGACTGCTGAAAATAAGTGGCTAAACAATCCTGCAAGCGCGCACCTTGCAGTGGCACGATACCCTGATAACTTTCGCCGACATCCGGCAACAGTGTCACAGCGAGATAACCATCACCCAACAACTCACGCAGAGCCAATGTATTTTCTGTGTGATCATCCAACTCAATTACACCGCGTACACCGGCGCTCTGCGAGCTCTCTGCCACCAACAAACGTAATGCGCCTTCGCCACGCGCTTGAATTGCCAAGCGCCCTTGCAATTTGATATTGGCACTGAGCAGCGCAGCGGCGGTCACACTTTCACCCAACAAAACTTTTCCTGCATGCGATGCACTGACGAACGCAGGCATCGCATGCAAACTGTGATGCAAACGCACCCAAGCACCACGCACCGGCGCATCTTCAAACAAAAAACGCACGCGCGTATCTTGCTGTTTATTATCACTGCTCATCAATCCTCCAAGGGGTACAGTGCCTGACAATTTGAGCGCAAATAATTACTGCGCCATTCAGCTAATTTTTTACCGCGATCTTTCTCCAGCACCACTTCCTCATTACCATTTTCATCGAGAAAACGCCCTCGATCGCCTCTACCTATCGCCGCAATATCCTGCTTCCATTTTTTACAGCGCGCACCAATCGCCTGCTCCATTTTTTTCTTTTTTTGCGCCTCTAAATTTTTCTCATCCTGTGTTTTTTCTGTATTTACCACCACGGAAGGTTTGGCATCCCCACTGGCGTGGTCAATATTAATGTCTTTCAATTTTTCATCCAGTGACTCCGCTTTCTTATCATCAGGTGCGCGATCACCAAAATGCACTTTGCCGTTTTCGTCCACCCACTTATATACTTCGGCTTGCGCTGACCAACACAGAAACAGTAACAGCGCTGTCAAAAAAATATTTCTTTTCACAACAACCTCCGTTTCACAGTATTCATAACACAGGCAACAACTGATCGAAGTCTACTACTGACGAAAACTTTGTCACAGCACGGGGTGGCACTTGACTGTCTGGTTGCAAAATACACCGCAGATGCGCAATGCCATGCGTTTGCGCAGCCTCCAATACCGCAACCGTGTCGTCCACAAACAAAGTGCGCGCTGCATCAAAAGGATGTTCTTGCTGTAGTGCCAACCAGAAAGCAGGAGATTCTTTCGCCACCCCCAAAGCATGCGAGCTGACAATGCGATCAAACCAAGGCTGCAAGGAAACCCGCTCCATTTTCAACTGTATGCTATCCATATGCGCATTCGTTACCAACCATATGGATTTTCTCGCTGCAGTCAAAGCCTCTAAGAAAATGGCACTGTGCGGTCGCAAACCAATCAAGTAACTCACTTCGCGCTTCAACGCGAGAATATCCACCTGCAATTCACGCTGCCAAAAATCCAAGCAATACCAATTCAGTGTGCCGTGCTCTTTAGCAAAACGCGCCTCCAACTGTACGCGCGCCACCACCTCGGCCACACCGTGCACCTCGGCGTAACGACGCGGCAAATGAACCTGCCAGAAATAATTGTCGAAATGCAAATCCAGCACCGTGCCGTCCATATCCAGCAGCACGGTGTCGATATTCTGCCAATCCAGCGGAGAACCCTCATCCATCATCACTGCTTACTCACCGCACTCGAAGCCCGCATTAAACGCCTCTCCAACCCGCTGTGCCAACCTACCGCCAGAGACCGTTAGGGCGTTATAATCGACCGCCGGTTTGGCAGCAACGACTGCTCTTCACCCTTTCATTGATTTCACGGACGCCATTGCACCTCGATGTACCAGCTTCGCTTTAAGGACAACAGCCGCCCACTCTTCCCAATCACAGCCAACGTCTGCACGCTGGGGAGAGGCCAAGGCAATACCGTTGTGCTGGACACCAGCACCGTGGACGAGTCGCACGCGCGCATTGTGCAGCACGACGGCAAGCTGTTTCTGCAAGACAACAAAAGTCAGCGCGGCTGCTTCGTTAACGGCAAAAAAGTGAAGTACAAAGACTTGCGTCGGGGCGACCTGATCAGCATTGGCAATGTGCATTTTGAAATCGTTGAGTCGGATGACAACGATCTCACTTCCACACGCATTTCCATTCCAGTCAACACACATGCACCTCGCTCCGCTGTGCACACAGCTGCGTCTTGGCGTTTAATTTCTGACAGCAGCTGGCTGTCCGGTAAAGTCTTTGAATTACAAAACGACACCACGCTACTCGGCCGCGGCAAAGATTGCGATATCGTCATTCCAGGCAACCACCTGTCTCGTCGGCACGCCCAAATTTTGCGCCACAACGACTACCTGACGGTGATGGATCTTGATTCTGCCAATGGCAGCTACGTCAATGAAACGCGTATTACGGGAGAGCATGTAGTGCGTCCCGGCGACCGCTTACGCTTCGATGTGTACAGCTTCCGTGTGCAAGGGCCAGCCCATCACGATACCAACAACACCAATACAACGACCAATACGTCGAGAAAAATTGTGGACCTGCACAGCACGCTGCAAAATATCGAGGCGCTGAAGGCTCAGGAATACCAGCAAAAAGAGTGGATCACTAAACCCACTTCACACGGCAATCGTTACCACGAAGTTCCTGCGCGCAAGGCACACCAAAGCTCTACGCTCTGGGTCTCTGTGCTGCTAGGCGCGGGGGTTCTCAGTATTTTGGGCTACATCATTTTTAATATCTGAGCGCAAGCGCGTCATCTGGCACTCAAACACCCCGCTATCAGCGCAAGAAAAAAGCCGGAACGATCACTCGCTCCGGCTTTGGTTTTCAGACTTTCATCTGCCCTTCCCGTTACCGATCCTTGGCAGTGTCTCTCTGTTATTATTTTCTTGTTTTTATTATCAGTATGTGGCGTTCGTTATTTTTGTTGCCGCTACCGCTTCTTGTTTTATTTTGTTGTCATTGTGCTTTTACTGTTGCAAGCAGCGTGCCAACCTTTCATATCCTTAAAAATCAACCTGTTATCAAAAATCACTTCGCACAAACGGTATAAAAGTAACGCCATTTGTTACCTTGTCGGTGACACGACGTTACCATGCGACTCACTCTCCATACACAAACACGGCCAGATACACACACAGCCTCACAAGTTGCTTTGTCCCGCTAACGATCTGTGGAACAATGCAGGAAATAGGAGGTATTTGTGGTAGATGCAGAAGGTTTTCGCCCAAACGTCGGCATTATATTGGCCAATGCACAAGGTGAGCTCCTGTGGGCGCGCCGTGTAGGAGGCATGGATGCATGGCAATTCCCTCAAGGCGGCATTCAAGCCCAAGAAGACCCAGAGGCTGCACTGTTTCGTGAATTACACGAAGAAATTGGCTTGAAACCTAGTGATGTACGCATCATGGGCTGCACACGCGGCTGGCTGCGTTACCGGTTGCCACCACGCCTGATACGCCGACACCAAAATCCACTCTGTATCGGCCAAAAACAAAAATGGTTTTTTCTACAAATGCTCGGCGATGAATCCAGCATCCACTTCGATAACAGCGATGAACCTCCCGAGTTTGATCACTGGCGCTGGGTCAGCTACTGGCATCCACTGACACAAGTGGTGTCATTCAAGCGCGAAGTCTATCGCAGCGCACTGAAAGAACTGGCGCCACACCATTTGATGCTGTCTAACCGACTATCCTCCTCCTAAAGGATAGATATCAATGCTTAACGCCCTGAGAAAACTGGTACAAGAAGTTAATGCCGCCACGAATCTGGAAGAAGCCCTGCGGTTGATTGTTCGGCGTGTACGCACCGAAATGGCCACGCAGGTTTGCTCTATTTATTTGCTCGACACCGACAGCCAACGCTACATTCTGATGGCCACTGAGGGCTTGAATCAGGATGCCATTGGCAAAGTTAGTCTCGCCGCTGGGGAGGGCTTGGTGGGGCTAGTGGCTAAACGCGAGGAGCCAATCAACCTCGACGATGCTGAATCGCACCCACAGTACCGCTACTTCCCCGAAACCGGCGAAGAACGCTTTCGTTCTTTTTTGGGGACACCGATCATTCATCACGGCAAAGTGACGGGTGTGCTGGTTGTACAGCAAAGTGAAGAGCGGCATTTTGATGAATCCGAAGAATCTTTTCTCGTTACACTATCTGCTCAGTTGGCCGCTGTCATCGCACATGCCGAAGCCACACGGTCACTCGACCCGCCTATCAGTTTGCACGGGTACAAATCACCTGAAGCCACGTTCAAAGGGGTTTGTGCAGCACAAGGGGTCGCACTGGGCGAAGTGGCTGTCGTGTACCCACCTGCGGATATCAACGGCATTCCCATAGAAAAAACCGACAACATTGCAGCCGAACTCGATTTACTCAACGCCGCATTGCAACGCGTGCGACAAGACATGCAACAGCTGGCCGAGCAACTGCAATCTCGCCTGCGAGAAGAAGAACGCGCATTGTTTGCCGTCTATCTCGGCATGCTGACCGACAACGCACTAGGCGGTGAAATTCGTCAACGTATCGAGCAAGACACTCTGCAAGCACAATCAGCACTAGCCAGCGTTATCCGCGAACACATCCGCACATTTGAAAACATGGACGATGCCTATCTGCGTGAGCGCGCCACCGACGTGCGCGATTTGGGTTTGCGTGTCCTCGCTGCCATGAACTCACAACGGCAAGGCTGCAAACGCACCGCGTATCCAGCACAGACTATCTTGGTGGCCGAAGAATTGAGCGCATCGATGCTGGGCGAAGTCCCCGAAGGGCAGCTAGTAGGACTCATTTCTGTGCGCGGCTCTAGTGCTTCGCACGCGGCCATCCTAGCGCGTGCAATGGGCATCCCCACCGTGGTTGGTGTCAGCAATCTGCCTTTCCAGCAACTGAACGGTCGCTATATTGTGCTCGACGCCTATCGCGGCAAGGTATACACCAACCCTTCCCAAGTGCTGCGACGGCAATTCGAAGAAATCTGGCGAGAAGAGCAACAACTTTCACGCGATTACCATGCGCTCACGCCTCTGCCCAGCGAAACCAAAGACGGGCGGCGACTGCCGCTGTGGGCAAACACCGGCTTAATGACAGACGTGGTGCGCTCGCTGGACCGCGGCGCAGAAGGCGTGGGGCTGTATCGCACAGAAGTCGCCTTCCTGCTGCGCGACCGCTTTCCCAGCGAGGAAGAGCAGCGCAGTCTCTATCGCGAGCAGTTAAGCGCCTTTGCACCCAACCCCGTCACCATGCGCACCTTGGATATTGGCGGCGATAAATCTCTACCCTACTTCCCCATCCGCGAAGACAATCCGTTTCTCGGTTGGCGCGGCATTCGTGTATCGCTCGATCACCCAGAAATTTTTTTGGTGCAAGTGCGCGCTATGCTGAAAGCCAGCGAAGGCATCAACAATTTGCGCATCATGTTGCCGATGATTACCAGCGCCACGGAATTAGAACAAGCCACGCAACTGATTCACCGCGCCAGACAAGAATTAGTGGAAGAAGGACTCGATATTTTTTTACCACAAATCGGTGCAATGATCGAAGTGCCCGCCGCTGTTTACCAAGTGCGTGAACTGGCGCGGCGCGCAGATTTTCTCTCCATAGGCACCAACGATTTAACACAATATTTATTGGCCGTTGATAGAAACAATGCTCGCGTGGCCGGTCTTTACAGCCACTTTCATCCAGCGGTATTACAAGCCTTAGTGCACATCGTGAATGAAGCGCACGCCGAAGGAAAAACCGTCAGCGTGTGCGGCGAAATGGCGGGCGATCCCTGCGCCGCCGTGCTGCTGATGGCGATGGGTTATGACGCGCTCTCCATGAACGCCAACAATTTACCCAAAGTAAAATCTGTCATTCGAAGTCTACAGCTGACTGATGCCAAGAAACTGTTGTCCGACGTGTTATCCATGCACGATGCGCGCGCTATCAGCAAACACGCCAATCACATGCTGGCGCAATGGGGTGTGAGTAAACGTCTCTTGCACAATGAAGCAGAAGAGACGTAGATCAAAGGTTCTCTTGCTGCTTTACGCATCAATCCGCAGTTGGCACAGACTGCATCCGCTTATCGAGATTGTCCTGCATTTGCTTGCCTACGTTGGATGCTTTTTGCATCTGCTTCTGCTGGCTTTCCAATAAATTCACTGGTTTGGCAGGCTGCTCGTGCGCTTGCTTTTGCACAAACCAAATCACACCGCCCACAACCAGCAAAAAAACAACCAAACTTTTTATGCTCATGGCACGACTCCAAGCATTTCCAGATATTGACTCGCCGAATCATACCGGAAAAAATAAACCCCGCAGCGCGTCCAGCGTTGCGGGGTTCTGGGTCCATCTGTTAGATGTCTTCCTTGTGCTCTCAAATAAGTACCTGCCGCTAGCAGGTCGCATCCTTGAGCGCCCTTCTAGATCAGTCCAATGCTCCATGCTCCCTGACTGATCTTTCCCTTTCGCCGTTTTACCGGCTATCCGTTCGATTAGCACCTCCGTGTGTGCTGTCGTCCGTGTGTAGCCATTGTTGCCAAAACACCCCAACACGCATAGTCGCCAATGTCTCTAATTCGTGTGCGCTATTTCTTACAAAACACCACTTGCCGTATCGAAAACACATTTTAGAAAAACAACCTAGGTGCTGCGGTGTACCATACCCAATCGCAATACCTCATCCCATCTCTCTTTATTTTTATTTATGACAAAAAATAAAACAGCTTTTGTTTGCAATGACTGTGGTGCCGATTACAACAAATGGGCAGGGCAATGCACGGCCTGCGGTGGTTGGAACACACTGTCTGAAGTGCGACTCGGCAGCAGCAAAAAAAATAGCACTCCCACTCGCCGCAATGGTTTTGCCGGCAGTGCGGGCGGCGGCATACAGACACTGGATCAAATTGCGCTGCAAGAGCAGGCGCGCCTACAAACCGGCAGCGCCGAGTTAGATCGCGTGCTTGGCGGTGGCTTGGTAGCAGGCTCCGCTGTGCTCATAGGCGGCAACCCTGGCGCAGGAAAAAGCACACTGCTATTGCAATTACTCTGTCAACTTGCCGCCACGCAAACGTGTTTATATGTCACCGGCGAAGAATCACTGCAACAAGTGGCCATGCGTGCGCGGCGTTTAGGACTGCCTGTTGATAAATTGCACACACTGTCAGAAACCAGTATTGAGTCGCTGCTGTCTGCGGCGGAATCACTGTCTCCTGCCGTGATGGTAGTGGACTCCATCCAAGTGATGCATTGGCCTGAACTGGCATCTGCTCCCGGCTCCGTCAGCCAAGTGCGCGAGTGCGCAGCGCTGTTAACGCGCTTCGCTAAACAAACCGGTACCGCATTGATTTTAGTAGGGCACGTCACCAAAGACGGCTCCCTCGCCGGCCCCAAAGTGCTTGAGCACATGATCGACGCCTCCATCATGCTGGATAGCACCGATGACTCGCGCTACCGCACCCTGCGCAGCCACAAAAACCGTTTTGGCGCAGTGAATGAACTCGGTGTTTTTGCCATGACCGAGCAAGGTTTGCGCGAAGTGAATAATCCTTCAGCCATTTTTTTATCGCGCAGCGATGAAGTCAGCAGCGGCTCGGTGGTGATGGTGGTGTGGGAAGGCACGCGCCCACTGTTGGTAGAAATTCAAGCCTTGGTAGACAACAACGCTTATGGCAACCCGCGCCGCGTCGCCGTCGGGCTGGACCAAAATCGCTTAGCGATGTTGCTTGCGGTGTTACACCGCCACGGCGAATTGATGCTGGGCGACCAAGATGTTTTTGTAAACGTGGTAGGCGGCGTAAAAGTCAACGAAACCAGCGCCGATTTAGCTTCACTGTTAGCGATGGTTTCCAGCTTTCGTAATCGCCCGCTGCCGCGCGATCTCGTAGTATTTGGTGAAGTGGGTTTATCGGGAGAAATTCGCCCTGTGCCCAGCGGTCAAGAGCGCATCAAAGAAGCAGCGAAGCACGGCTTTCGCAAAGCAATTGTTCCCGCCGCCAATGCTCCGCGCGAAAAAATTGACGGCATGGAAGTGGTCGGCGTTAAAAAATTGGCGGAGGCGTTAGCGGCTGTGGAGCAATAACGCTGCGCATCAACGTGAAGAAGATTTTGTGCGGTACAAAGACACGCAGTTACGCCCGCGCTCTTTACTTTCGTACAAGGCCTGATCGGCCATTTCGATCAAATCACCGTAGTGCAATGCGTCTTCTGGCACCACGCACGCAACACCGATACTGATCGTCACCACGCCAAAGTTGGCATTGGCTGCGTGTTCAATCCCCAAATCCTGCACGGCTTGGCGGCATTTTTCTGCCACTTCACGCGCTGCTTCCAGGGTGGTTTCCGGCAAAATAATGGCAAATTCTTCGCCACCGTAACGCGCCGCCATATCGCCAGGACGATGGACACTTTTGTGCAACGCCTGCGCCACATCATGCAAACAACGATCACCGCGCACATGACCATACACATCATTGTATTTTTTGAAGTTGTCCACGTCGCACAAAATAATCGTGAGCGGGCGAAAGAAACGCTGCGCGCGCGGCCATTCTTTATGCACCATTTCAAAGAAACGGCGACGATTGGGGATGCGCGTTAAACCATCCATCAACGCGGCATCTTGTAACTCGTTATCCATACGGCGCAACACGCGCAGATAGGCTTCAATCATCAGGGAAAACAGTAAAATTCCCACACCTAACATATAAGGGAACAGCGTGCGATGGCTACTGAAATAACTTTTTGACGGCGTTCCCACTAAAAACCATTGCAAGTCGGCAATCGGCGACAACTGTTTTGAATACACAAAGCGGTCATCATCGACCAGATCAGAGCCCGTATGCTCAGAGACGCGAATCGATGTGCCACTCACCTGCCCTGAGTTATCATCCAGAGCAATGTTGTTGGCCTCACTCCAATTCCATGCATTTTCCAGCACGCCATTAAAAATAGTATCAATATCGTAGAGACCCACGATAAAACCTTTCAATTCTTTCCAGCGCTCTTCTTCGCTTTCTGCGCTTTTGTCATATAAAGGCAGCGAAATAAAATAAATGTATTTCTGCTTACCTTCTTCCATAACCGTCAACGGCGTAGAAGCAATGGCTTGATCGTTGGAAGTGGCCGTTTCTAACGCAGTGCGCGTAACAATTTTTGAAGCAAGGTCATAGCCTATCGGCAATTCTTTACTGGCTTCAGGATCAGACATCAGGATGGGGTAATACTCATCACTCACGGGTGACAGTGAATAGTGACCACTGCCTTCCTGTGATTCCGCCACATCAGTGATGCCTGGGATGCCGAACTTTGCTTTCAACTCTGCTTCAAATGCAGCGCGATTTTCATTCAATACGCGCGGCACCCATTTCATGCCGTACACACCATCGTTGTATTCGCGTGCATTGCGACTAAAAGTAGAAAACCCTTTTTGCTCCACTTGCGGAAACGCTTCATGAAAACTGCGAAAAGAATTGAGCACGGCAATATTTCTACCCAGTTCTAACTCTAAAGAACTGGCAAACGCATCCACTTGCGAAGTGAACTCCTGAAAAATTTGCTGGCGCTCGTGTTTATACGATAAAACAAACGATGTCGCTGCCAGCGAAACGCCCAGCAACAAATTCAATGCTCGTATGTAGGTAAAGTGACTCAACATTCACTCATCTTCCGTGCCGTAACCCCAAGAACAACCCCACTCCAGCTTTTGTTATTTCTCTGCTTGCTGGGGCACAAATGGTAGAATTGAACCAATACGTTTTGTCGATAGTAACAACCTCTCCGAGTAATAGCCACATGGCCGCCCTGATCCCGCAAATTGAATCTGCCCTGCAACATTGGACTGCACCTTATCTGCAAACCGACTTAGTGACTGCCGGCTGCTTGCGACGTATGCGTGTTGACCAAGGCATCGCTGCCATTGAAGTAGAGTTTGGTTTTCCCATTGCGGCACCGCTGCGCGACAGCATCCATGCGGCGCTACAGCAGCACATCAAAGCTGCTGTACCAGAACTGACGCAAATCCATCTCGATATTCGCTGGCACGTCGCCAATCACGAAAGCCACAGCAAAGCGGCACCCATGCGCAGGGTGAGCAATTTAATCGCCGTTGCCTCAGGCAAAGGCGGCGTAGGTAAATCCACTACAGCCGTCAATTTGGCACTCGCGCTGACTGCCGCAGGCGCGCGCGTGGGCTTGCTGGATGCCGATATCTACGGCCCCAGTATTCCCGTGATGATGGGCATTGCGCCCGATGCACGCCCCGATACCCGCGATCAAAAATACTTTGTGCCTATGCAGGCGCACGGCGTGCAGTTGATGTCGATGGGCGTGTTGGTAACCGAACAAACGCCGATGGTGTGGCGCGGCCCTATGGCCAGCGGTGCGCTGCAACAGCTACTGAATCAAACGCTGTGGAATGACTTGGATTATTTGTTGATCGACATGCCGCCCGGCACGGGGGACATCCAACTCACGCTGTCGCAATCCGCGCCGCTGACCGCCGCCGTGGTGGTGACCACACCGCAAGACATCGCGCTGCTGGATGCGCGCAAAGGCATCGAAGCCTTCCGCAAAATTCACACGCCCGTACTTGGCATCATCGAAAACATGAGCATGCACACTTGCAGCCAATGCGGTCACACCGAGCATATTTTTGGTGCCGGTGGCGGCGAGCGCATCGCTGAGGAGTATCAAGTGCCACTACTGGGCTCTCTGCCCTTGGATCGTCACATCCGCGAGCAGGCAGGCAGCGGTACGCCTACCGTCGTCGCTGACCCTACGGGCAAACTCGCCAGCTACTACCGCGACATTGCACTGAACATGGCGGCGCAGTTGTCGCGGCTGCCGGTGAGCAACAGCATCCCCGGCGTGGTGCAAGTGAAAAACTGACAAGCCACTGCTACAATTCCGCCGCTTTTTTACCCACCCGCACGAGAAAATATCATGAGCTATAGCGATCTGTCCCCTGGCAAAGAACTCCCGCACGACATCTATGTCGCCATTGAAATTCCGGCCAACCACGCGCCAATCAAATACGAAATCGACAAAGACAGCGACTGCTTGATGGTTGATCGTTTCATGGCTACGCCGATGTTTTATCCCACCAACTACGGTTACATCCCCGGCACGCTGTCAGAAGACGGCGATGCACTGGACGTGTTGGTAGTCACCCCATATCCGGTAGCGCCAGGCTCAGTGATCCGCGCGCGCCCCATCGGCATACTGAACATGTCGGACGAAGCGGGCAAAGATGCCAAGCTGCTCGCCGTGCCGCACAAAAAACTGTCGGCGCTGTACGACAACGTGAAAGAAATTTCTGATTTGCCGCAACTGTTAATCAAACAAATTGAGCACTTCTTTGAAAACTACAAAGATTTAGAGCCAGGCAAATGGGTAAAAGTGGATGGCTGGCAAGATGCGAAAGCAGCCGAAGCGGAAATCCTCAAAGCGCGTGATGCCTACTTGAAAGAAAGCGCTTAATTTTCTTTTTCAGTAAGCACAAAAAAGGCCGCATTGCAGTGCAAGGTGGCCTTTTTAGTAAGGTCGCATATGTACAGGGCTTTTATGCAGCACTCTCGTAGTCTGCATAAAATCTGCGTAATACATTGCTTCCCATGTATGCGTAACTATGGGAAGCCCACCCCAAGCCTTCACATAATCTTGCAAATCACCTGCACTACAGCGCTGTATTGAGTAGAACTGGTCGCGCCACAATACATCCTTACAGTACTCAAGAAACGACATTACATTTCGCCGCAGCTCTAAATCGCCCCCTGCCATGTACGCACCTGCCACGAAGATAAAAGACACTGGCTTACGCCAAATAATTGGTGCAACAAAATCTCCCCCAAAAAGATTTTTACGCTTATTGACATAAATTGTTATTAAATTCTCCGTTGAACGCTCCGTGCGAAATCGTTCAGGAAGGTGGTTAACACTAATAAAAGCATTCCGATCAAACTCAACCGCACTATCAAAAATTCGCTGACAGTCACGAATGTTATTTACTCCAGGTAGCGCAAACTCAATATCCTGAGCAAAAAAATACCCGCAATTCGCCATAGGCATTGGCAAAGTATGCGTCTCTAAATAATTTAATGCCTGACTAAATGACTGACGCATAGGGTTAGAGCCAATATATACACATGCCGCATCTCGACTCACAAAACATTGTTTGTCACTGTTATTCACAATGTGGCTGACTAATACAACCGCATTAACACATACAAGAAGCACAAGCAGAAAAACATATCTCGATAGCCACAACCCAACTAACAATATAAGCAACCAAACACCGGGTAGCACTTGGTGGGTAAAGACATTATTGTTAAGAAAAAATGCCCACAGTAGAAACATCACCAGAGCCATACCTAGAAACTGAAAGATGCTCTGCTTTCGATTACAGATCAACAAAACCACTGCAAGCAGCGGCGCTAAGCTCGCAAAAAAAGAACTTAGCACCCCAAATACAGAGAAAATCTCACGAAGTTTACGCCACCGTAACCCTGAATTAGCCTGCAGGTGACGCCATAAATCATGCCAATTTTCAACATTCCATAGTATCGACACCCCTGACCCATCGGTAGTAAAAGTGTGCCATTCTTTACCTTGCGCATAGGAGTACAACGCAGGATTTATTTGCAACAACTCTTGCAGCGACTGATAGCGATAGAACCACCATACAAAGATTGGCAATAAAAGAGCAATTACGGTAAAAGCCAACGTAATCATTTCTCTTTTTTTTATCTTCCCCCTCCATAAATACAATGAGAGAGAACCAAACAACCCTACAAGAAACAATAAAGCCTGCGCCTTTGCCAGAAAAGCAGAGGACAGCAAAAAACCAGCCAATACCGCCTTACAGCTCCCCCCCCTCCTTAATGCAGAGTCAAGTAACAGCGCGCCATTCGCAAAATATAGAAATGATAACAACTCCCCACCAGGCCTATGCCAATACTTAAACTCCAATAAACAAAAACTGCTCAGACAAAAGACAACAAACACTAGAAATTTCACAGGGCTTTCACAGTGCTGGCGCGATAAGCGCAACACATTAGCAAATAACAGCAAATGCACTAATGCTATAAAGGGCTTTTGAATATCAGGATCGTTACCCCAAAAATAGATCGGGATTGCTTGCAAAAAGGTATACGCGGGGCCAGAACTTATAAAAACATCAAAAGGGAGAATTACTCCTAAGCTAGATGAATACCCATATCCAGCCAACCAATTCTTCGCAGTAGTGGCGTTAAAAGCTTCATCACTATCCATTGTAAAAAAAATAGCGTGATCCAACACCAGCGCAGAAAATAGCAAAAACAATAGCCCCGCAACCCATATTGGCCATTGCGGCGCAAATTGGCTACGGCGCATTTCCGCTCTCATGCTCTGCAAGTCTTCGTTACTTCACCTGTTGATTGAGTTCGCCTTTGGCGTAACGCTCTGTCATCACCTCCAGTGACAACGGTTTGATTTTGCTCGCCTGTCCCGCCGTACCAAACGCTTCATAGCGTTGAATACACACATCACGCATTGCGCCGACGGTTTCTTTCAAGTATTTGCGCGGATCAAACTCCGCAGGATTTTTTGCCATAAAGCGACGAATAGCGCCAGTAGATGCCAAACGCAAATCGGTGTCGATGTTCACTTTGCGTACGCCGTGTTTAATCGCTTCTACGATTTGCTCGACCGGCACACCGTATGTTTCTTTGATGTCACCGCCGTATTCATTGATGATCGCCAACCAATCTTGCGGCACAGATGAAGAACCGTGCATCACCAAATGCGTATTCGGAATGCGTGCATGAATTTCTTTCACGCGCGCAATCGCCAAAATATCGCCCGTGGGTGGACGCGTGAATTTGTAAGCACCGTGCGAAGTGCCAATCGCAATCGCCAGCGCATCTACACCCGTGTCACGCACAAAATTGGCGGCTTCCTCTGGATCCGTGAGCAGTTGCGAATGATCGAGCACTCCTTCTGCACCGTGACCATCTTCTTCGCCCATCATGCCGGTTTCTAAAGAGCCGAGGCAGCCAATCTCACCTTCCACCGACACGCCGCACGCGTGCGCAAAATCCACCACAGTTTTGGTGGTGCGCGCGTTGTAGTCGTAATCCATCGGCGTTTTGCCATCTTCACCCAGTGAACCATCCATCATCACCGAAGAAAATCCGAGTTGGATGGAACGCTGACACACAGCAGGGCTCACGCCGTGATCTTGGTGCATCACCACCGGAATGTGCGGAAATTCTTCCACGGCCGCCAAAATTAAATGGCGCAGAAATGGCGCACCGGCGTATTTGCGCGCACCGGCAGAGGCCTGCACGATCACCGGTGAATCGGTTTTATCGGCAGCTTCCATAATGGCGCGCATCTGCTCCAAGTTATTCACATTGAAAGCGGGTACGCCGTAATTGTATTCCGCCGCATGATCGAGCAATTGACGCAAACTTACCAAGGCCATAAAAAAATCTCCGTAAAATTATTGTTTTGCGCGTTCGCGCAAGATAGCAACAGCAGGCAATTCTTTCCCTTCCACAAACTCCAGAAAAGCACCGCCGCCAGTAGAAATATACGAAATGTTTTCTGCTACGCCGTATTTATCAATCGCCGCCAAGGTATCGCCACCGCCCGCAATAGAAAATGCACTGCTGTTGGCGATAGCGTGCGACATCACTTCCGTGCCTTTGCCGTAGGTATCAACTTCAAACACACCAACAGGACCATTCCACAGCACCGTTTTAGCAGTGTTTAACATATCCGCAAATTGCTGCGCTGTTTGAGGGCCGATATCGAGAATCATGTCGTTGTCGCCAATATCCGCCACCGCTTTCACAACAGGTTTGCTATTGGCGACAAACGCCATAAAGTCATCGCCCGTTTGTGAGGCATCAGTGACAACCACATCCACCGGCAACGGCACATTTACTTTCGCCGCAATATTTTTTGCCGTTTCAATTAAATCGTGCTCGCACAATGATTTGCCCACGTTGTAACCGGCTGCTGCTAAAAACGTGTTGGCAATGCCGCCGCCGACGATCAACTGATCGCAAATGGTAGACAGCGAATTCAACACATCCAATTTTGTTGACACTTTGGAACCGGCCACAATGGCCACCATGGGGCGCGCGGGGTTGCCCAACGCTTTACCCAAAGCATCCAACTCGGCGGCCAACAAGGGACCGGCGCAGGCGACTTTGGCAAATTTAGCAACGCCGTGCGTAGAGCCTTCGGCGCGGTGCGCAGTGCCAAACGCATCCATCACAAATACATCGCACAATGCCGCGTATTTTTGCGCCAATTCGTCGCTATTTTTCTTTTCACCTTTGTTGAAGCGCACATTTTCAAACAGCACAACTTCACCCGCGTTAATAGCCACGCCATCCAAATAGTGACTCAATAATTTCACATCACAAGCCAAGGCTTTGCTGAGATAGTCGGCAACTGGCTGCATAGAGTTTTCTTGCGAAAACTCACCTTCCGTCGGGCGACCGAGATGCGAACACACCATCACGGCTGCACCTTTTTGCAGTGCCAAACGAATAGTCGGCAGTGCCGCGACCAAACGCGCATCGGAAGTGATTTTGCCGTTTTTTACCGGCACATTGAGATCTTCGCGGATCAACACGCGCTTACCTGCAAGATCCAGCTCGGCCATGGTGATGACAGGTGATTGCGTAGAGGCAGTGGCTGACACGAAAGGACTCCCGTTGTAATAAAACTGATAATTGCTGTGAGCGGGCCATTATAGCCAGTGGCAGCAAGCTACCCAACAGACACAAAAAAACCTTTCCGGCTAGCCGGAAAGGTTTTGATACAAGCGAACGAAGAGCAGTTAGTCCGCTTGGTGGCGAATAAACGCAGGCACGTCAAAATAATCATGTTGGTCAGCAGCAGTTGCCACTGAAGGCGCGTATTCTGCTTCGCTGCGCATCGCTGCCGACATTGACGCACGCGACGGCGGCGTATAACCACCACCAGCATACGACTGACCATAACTATCACGTTGTCTCTGACGCATTACTGCCGGGCGATCCAATTCATCATAATTAGGTGCCGCGCCCATCATGTTTGCACCGCGTTGCACGGGAGCGGTGTTATCTACAACCTTGGTAGGTTTTTCGACGGCTGGTTTGTGACCCAAACCGGTGGCGACCACGGTGACACGCAACTCGTCGCTCATGTCTGGGTCAATGACCGTACCGACCACGATAGTAGCGTTCTCCGAAGCAAACTCGTGAATGGCCGCACCCACTTCTTCAAACTCAGCCAAACCGAGATCGTAGCCAGCGGTGACATTGACCAAGATGCCGCGTGCGCCTTGCAAGTCCACATTTTCCAGCAGTGGGCAGCGGATAGCCGCTTCGGCAGCCGCGCGCGCGCGACCTTCTCCAGAGGCTTTGCCTGTACCCATCATCGCCACGCCCATTTCTGACATGACGGTGCGCACATCGGCAAAATCCACGTTGATCAAGCCTTCTTTCAAAATCAATTCAGAAATGCCCTGCACCGCGCCCAACAGCACATCATTTGCCGCTTTGAAAGCACTCAGCATGGTGACGTTTTTATCTAGTGCAGGCAGCAATTTTTCATTCGGCACCGTGATCAACGAATCAACGTATTCCGTTAACTCTGCAAGACCCTGCTGTGCCACCGCCATGCGTTTTTTGCCTTCAAACGGAAACGGTTTAGTGACGACAGCCACTGTCAAAATACCCATATCACGCGCGACCTGCGCCACGATAGGTGCAGCACCCGTGCCCGTACCACCGCCCATACCAGCGGTGATGAACACCATATCGGCACCGCGCAACACTTCGGCGATGCGCTCTTTGTCTTCCAATGCCGCTTGACGACCGACATCCGGATTGGCGCCTGCGCCCAAACCTTTTGTCACACCGCCGCCAATTTTCAGCACCGTGCCGTCTTTCATCTTGTTAAGTGCTTGCGCATCCGTATTGGCGCAAATGAATTCGACGTCACTGACGTTGTTCTCCACCATGTGGAGCACCGCATTGCCGCCGCCGCCGCCGACACCAATCACTTTGATGACTGCGTTTTGTGCTAGGTTTTCTACTAATTCAAACATGGCTTTCCCCCACCTTGTTTTTGTTGAACGGTTTTATATGAAACATCCCAAATGGCTAAAAATTTTCTTTGATCCATTGTTTTATTTTCCCCACGACCCCCGTGACTTCTACCTCCTCATCCACGCTTGGCTTACCTTCCTTCAAGTGCTGTGCGCCATACAACAACAGCCCAACACCTGTCGCATGAATGGGATTTTTCACAATATCAAGTCCTTTGATATTTGCCGGCGCCCCCACGCGTACCGGCATGTGAAAAATTTCTGCAGCTAACTCGACTGCCCCTTCAATTTTTGCAGTGCCGCCTGTTAACACAATGCCTGCACCGATAAACCCCTCTAACCCACTGCGGCATAATTCTGCGCGAATCAAGGTGAACAGCTCATCGTACCGTGGTTCCACAACTTCTGCTAGCGTTTGACGCGATAATTCGCGAGTATTTTGCTCACCCACACTCGGCACATTTATCATTTCAGAGTTGTGCGTCAGTTGTGTCAATGCGCATGCATATTTGACTTTGATTTCCTCCGCTGACTGCGTGGATGTGCGCAGCGCCATTGCAATATCGTTCGTTACCTGTGAGCCTGCAATCGGGATCACTGCTGTGTGTTTAATTGAACCTTCTGTGAACACAGCAATGTCCGTCGTGCCACCACCAATATCAACCAAACACACACCCAATTCTTTTTCATCTGCCGTCAGCACGGAATAGCTAGAGGCCAATTGCTCCAACACAATGTCTTCCACTTCCAAGCCGCAGCGGCGTATGCACTTTTCCACGTTCTGCGCCGCATTCACTGCACAAGTCACCAAATGCACTTTAGCCTCCAAGCGCACACCAGACATACCAACAGGCTCGCGTACACCTTCTTGGCTGTCGATGATGTATTCCTGCGGCAAAATGTGTAGCACTTTTTGATCGGCAGGGATCGCCACTGCCTGTGCCGCCTCAATAACTCGATCCACATCCGCTTGTTGCACTTCGCGATCGCGAATACCCACCACGCCATGCGAATTCAAGCTACGAATATGGCTACCGGCGATGCCTGCATACACCGAATGTATTTGAATACCGGTCATCAATTCCGCTTCTTCGACCGCGCGCTGAATGGACTGCACGGTCGACTCAATATCCACCACTACGCCTTTGCGCAGACCTGTCGATTTGTGGCTGCCAAAGCCAATAATTTCCAACCCGCCATCCGCGTTGATCTCTCCCACCAGCGCCACCACTTTGGAGGTGCCAATGTCCAGCGCCACCACACGGTTTTTATCACCGTTCATGTCTTTTCTCCTGCAATGGATTTATTTGTCTTCGGCGCATCTACAGCAGCCACTTGTTGCCAACGAATTGCCGCCCCATGGCGATAGCGCATATCTATCACCGCGGCTTGCCGCTGAGAAGGAAGCACCACTTGCTGATAAATGCCAACAAAATATCGGATGCTACTCGCAGGATCTGAACGCCCCAAAATGACACACAGGCCGTTATTCAATTCCAACTGCCAATCGCCCTGCAAATTCTGACTAATGCCTTGCAAACGCAAATTTACCGCTTGCAGTTGATGCTCAAAAATCTGGTAGTAATTCATGGTCTCTGTGGGAATAGCAATTTCACTCCACAAATGCGGCAGCGGCTGATTTTGATAAAGCCCTCGATGCTCAAAAATACGTCCTTTGGCATTGACCATCCAATACTTACCCCAGTACGCGATGGGTTTTTGCTCCACGATATTGACGGCTACCGTGTCTGGCCATTCACGGCGCGCACGTGCTCGTGCCACCCATGGCTGCGTCTCCAAATTTTGCACCAACTTATTGAGATCAATACTCAGAAACGTATCCGTCTCATAAATAACTGTTGCATCCTCAATAGCTTTTTTATCCAAAGCCTTCCAGTCACCTTGCACTACAACGCGAGCAATGGGTTTATCAAATGCCACACGCAACCAAGGCAGCGCGAAATAACTCCCAGCAATCAACGCGCACACAAAAAGCGTTTGCAAAAACACCAAGCCAACACTGTATGCCACAGATTTTCCTGGAAGCGTTCTATCCAACCCAGTCTGCTCAAGCTGGGTCGCCGTACGCGAAAACCCAGAGGCACTTAATGTCGCTGCATCAACCATTTCGCTGCTCACCCTACAACGCGCCTATGCCTGACTGTCTGCCCGATAACGTGCCATCGAGCAACGTCAAAACTAGCGCATCAAATGACAAACCTGCTGCTTGAGCTGCCATAGGCACCAAACTGTGATCCGTCATACCCGGCACAGTATTTACTTCCAATAAATAAAAATTTCCCTGTGCATCCTGCATCACATCCACGCGTCCCCAGCCCGCACAACCCACCGCTGCAAACGCATTTTCTGCCAGTTGTTGCAGATTTTTTTCTTGCTCTGCTGACAAACCGCAAGGGCACAAATAGCGCGTGCTGTTACTCAAATATTTCGCGTCAAAATCGTAGAACGCGTGATCTGTCTCCAAGCGAATCGCTGGCAGCGCTTTGCCATTCAAAATTGCCACAGTAAACTCTGCGCCCGTCACCCACGCTTCTGCCAACACCGCGCCGGCAAATTGTTTGGCATATACAAATGCTTCTTGTAATTCTTGCGCGCTTATTACGCGACGCATGCCAATGCTGGAACCTTCGCACGCAGGCTTCACAATGGCGCAGCCACCGAGTGCTGTCATACACGTATTCCAATCGGTAGTTTCGTGCAACAAAGCATACGCAGGCGTTGGCAGATGTTGTGCTTGCCACACCATTTTTGTGCGCCATTTATCCATGCCCAAGGCAGAAGCCAACACACCGCTGCCGGTGTAGGGAATGCCCGCCATATCCAACACCGCCTGCATACTGCCGTCTTCGCCACCTACGCCGTGCAGCGCAATAAAAACGCGATCCCACTTCTGGCGTTTTCCGGTTTTCTGTTCTGTCAGCACGGAAAGAAAATTCGCATCGACATCCACCGCTTCCACAGAAACACCGCTACGCAATAACGCATCCGTCACCGCCTGCCCGCTTTTCAAAGAAATTGCGCGCTCCGATGACAAACCGCCATACAACACGGCTACATGGCCGTATTTTTTTTGCGCTGCATTACTCATGTTTCATACCGCCTTTTTTTTGCTGCGCTTGCAAACTGTTATGCGCCAAAATCCCCGCCAAGGAGCCGACATTGCCTGCACCTTGCGTCACCACAATGTCGCCCGCACACAACAACGGTGCCAACACTTCAGGTACTGCATCAATAGATTCCACAAAAACCGGATCGACATGCCCGCGCTGACGAATACTGCGCGCCAGTGCGCGGCTATCTGCGCCAGCAATAAAGGCTTCTCCTGCGGAGTACACATCCAACAACAACAGCACGTCGACTTTGGATAACACTTGCACAAAGTCGTCATACAAATCGCGTGTGCGTGTGTAGCGGTGCGGTTGATACACCATCACCAAACGGCGCTCCGGCCAACCTTTGCGCACTGCTTGAATCACCGATTCCACTTCACGCGGATGATGACCGTAGTCATCCACCAACATTGCCGTGCCTGCTTGCACGGGATATTCGCCATACACTTGAAAGCGACGACCCACGCCTTGAAATTTTTCTAACGCGCGCACAATCACATCGTCGGCAATACCTTCATCGGTGGCGACAGCAATTGCCGCCGCTGCATTTTGCACATTGTGCAAACCGGGCAAATTGATCGCCGCTGTAATTGGCGGATGCTCAGGGCGTAACACTGTAAAACGACTCTGCATTTTTTCTTGTTGCACATCGACGATGCGAAAATCAGCTGCTTCGCTCATGCCGTAAGTCAGCAACGGACGACCGACATCCTGCAAAATCTCGCACAGCGGTTTGTCATCCACACACACCACTGCCACGCCGTAAAACGGCAAGTTATGCAAAAACTGCACATAAGTTTGTTGCAGTTTTTTGAAATCGCCGCCGTAAGTTTCCATGTGGTCTGCATCAATATTGGTCACTACCGACACCATTGGCTGCAAATGCAAAAACGAAGCATCGCTTTCATCCGCTTCCGCCACTAAATAGCGACTGGCACCCAAGCGCGCATTGCTGCCCGAACTGTTTAACAAGCCGCCAATTACATAAGTGGGATCGCGTCCTGCTTCTGCCAGCACGGAAGCGATCAAACTGGTTGTTGTGGTTTTTCCATGCGCACCTGCCACTGCAATACCGTGACGATAACGCATAATTTCTGCCAACATTTCTGCACGGCGCACCACAGGGATACGACGCTCACGCGCGGCCAATAATTCTGGATTTTTTGGATCGATCGCCGTAGATACCACAACAACATCCACAGCAGCCACATTATCAGCAGAATGGCCTATCGCCACGGCAGCGCCCAACTGTCGCAAGCGCGACACCACTGGACCCTCGCGCAAATCAGACCCTGAAATGACATAGCCTTGATTGAGCAACACTTCCGCAATACCACACATACCGGCACCGCCAATCCCAATAAAATGGATACGACGGATACGGCGCATATCTGGCACAAAAAATTGTGACGGATTTATTTGTTGCGAATCAGCCACGCGATAATCCCTCTACAAAAATATCTTCACAAATCTTAGCCACTTTGCTGGCTGCATCAGGCTGCGCCAAGCCTTTCATGGCATGCGACATTGCCTGCAGCGCTTTGCGATCATTCATTAAGCTTTGTATTTCCTGCGCCAGCGTTTTCGCATCCAGTGTTGCTTGCGGTAATACGCGCGCAGCGTTAACTTCCTCAAACCAACGCGCATTCATGGTTTGGTGGTCGTCAATCGCTGTAGGTAGAGGGATTAACAAGGCTGGCAGTTGCGCACAAGCCAACTCGTACACCGTCATAGCACCAGCTCGACACACTACAAAATCAGCCCAGCGATACTTTTCCACCATATCTTCCACAAAAGGCTCAATACGCGCCGTGACCTGCGCCTTAGCATAATTTTTTACTGTTTCCTGTAACAAATCACGTCCAGCCTGATGAAAAACTTCTGGTCTTTCATGTTCCGGCAACAGCGCCAATGCCTGTGGCAGCAACGTGTTCAAGGCGCGCGCGCCTTGACTGCCACCTAACACTAACAACCTCAAACGTACCGGAGGCAATGCAATTTTCTTCGGTGAAAAAGCTAGCGTTGCGATATCCGCCCGCACTGGATTTCCCACCAACTCGCCACGCGGAAATACACGAGGAAAAGCAAACAATATTTTTTTTGCATGACGCGATAAAATACGATTCGTGGTACCAGCAACAGCATTTTGTTCATGCACCACTAGAGGAATACGCAGCCAACGTGCAGCCAAACCGCCAGGGCCTGAAGCAAACCCGCCCATACCCAGCACCACATCTGGACGAAAGCGTCGTAACACGCTTAGCGACTGCCACTGCGCGCGCAATAACTGCCACGGCGCCATCAATAATTTGCCAATACTTTTTCCACGCAGACCTACAGCAGAAATACAATGCAACGTAAAGTTTTCCGCTGGCACTATGCGTGCTTCGATGCCATTTTGTGTGCCTAGCCACTCCACCTGCCAACCATCTTGTCGCAATATATTTGCCACTGCCAGTGCAGGAAAAACATGACCGCCAGTACCGCCCGCCATAATTAATACACGCCCTTTTCTTTTTGCGTTCATCCTTTCACCACTTGCGGTTTATCCGCTAACCGGTTTTCAAAACTTAAACGCAATACCATGGCTGCCATTGCCACACTCATCATCAAACTACTGCCGCCATAACTAATAAACGGCAACGTCAAACCTTTTGTAGGCAATAGACCAGAAGCCACACCCATGTTGATAAATGCCTGAAAAGCAATCACGAGCGCCAAACCTACCGCAACCAACGCACCGAACGCTTCTCCACGATCCATGGCCACGCGTGCAATCCTAAATATCCGCCACACCATAGCCGCAAAAAGACCAATCACCACCACGCAGCCTGCCAATCCTGATTCTTCCGCCCAAATACTGAATACAAAATCCGTATGCGCTTCCGGCAAATAAAAAAGTTTTTGAACGCTGTGACCCAAACCCACACCCAACCATTCGCCTCGCCCAATCGCAATCAATGATTGTGTTAATTGATACCCTCCCTTGTACATCACGGATTCTTCCCATGGATCGACAAAGGCCAATAAACGTGCAAAACGATATGGCTCTGTTACAGCCAACACACCCGCTGCAACCACAACAACCACCATAAAAGGCAAGAACCGTTTCAGCGGTGCGCCCGCCAAAAACAACAACCCCATCGTAGATAAACCAATAACAACCGTTGCTCCAAAATCTGGCTCCGCCATTAACAAAACAGCCACCACGGCTAGCACCACAAAAGGTTTAGCAAACCCCCACCAACTGCTGTGCATTTCATCTCGACGACGCACTAAATAACCTGAAAAGAAAATCACAGTGGCACATTTTGCAATTTCCGATACTTGCAGTGTCATAAAACCCAAGCTAATCCAACGCTGACTACCATTCACACGTCGACCAATATGAGGAACCAACACCACGATCAACAACACCACAGCAACCACAAGTAATTGCACATGCATTCGTTTCCACCATGAAAAAGGAACGCGCAACGTTGCTGCACCCAATATCAAAGCCATCAAGACATACATGCCGTGTCTTTTGCAAAAATAAAATGCATCTCCTGTTTGTTGCGCTGCATAATCTAAAGAGGCAGAGCTCACCATCACCCAACTGACGCACAACAGAGAGATAGTAATCATCAACAAAGGCATATCCATATCCCACACCATATTGCCTCGGTGATTACTGCGCACAGGATAATCACCACCTGCAACTTGTCCCCACATCATTCGTGACCTTGACATCAGTGTGCTCACGCCAATGCCTCCACCGCCGCGCAAAACTGCTGACCGCGATCTTCGTAATTTTTGAACATATCAAAACTGGCACAGGCGGGTGATAACAAAACCACATCACCCTGCCGCGCAATGTCCGCAGCCCGTTGCACGGCATCCGTCATAGACACGGCGCGAAACTGCGGCACACGCGGACAGCTGGCGCCGATAAGATCCGCATCACGGCCGATCAATACCAGCGCGCGCGCATGGCGATTAACCACAGGCTCCAACGCCGAAAAATCAGCGCCTTTCCCTTCACCACCAGCAATCAACACCACATTTTTTTCTTGTGCCAAGCCTTCAATAGCAGCAATGGTTGCGCCAACATTGGTGCCTTTGGAGTCATCATAAAAACGCACGCGATTTTTCTCTGCCACCCATTGGCAGCGATGTGGTAACCCTTTAAATTCACGCACAGCCGTCGCACATTTTTCCAAATTCCAACCTGCTGCTGCCGCCAAAGCCAGAGCAGCAGAAACATTCGCGACATTGTGTGAACCCGCGATGCGAATAGCCGCAATGGGTAACAGCACATTTTGCTTGCCCAACACCAAGCATGGCTGATTGTTGATAGCCCGAACACTCACGGCATGATCCGAGCCATTGCCAACATCAACACCAAAAGACCAAACTGACGCATGGTGAATTTCTGCTTGCGTCAACACATCAGCACGATTCACCACAACATGATGTGCATTCAAATAAATCTTGTGTTTAGCGGCCGTATAGTCCACAAGACTGTCGTAACGATCCATGTGATCGTCACTGATATTCAATACCGTAGCCACTTGCGCTTGCAAACTATGCGTTGTTTCTAATTGAAAACTGGAAAGTTCCAACACATAACAATCTGTATCCGCATCGCGCTGCAACATATCCAACACTGGCGTACCTAAGTTGCCGCCGACACCGGCGCGCAAACCGCAAGCAGCGGCCATTTCGCCCACCAAGGTGGTGACGGTGCTTTTAGCATTAGAACCCGTAATAGCAATAATCGGTTTTTGTGTAGCGCGTACAAACCACTCAATATCGCCCACCAAACTCACACCAGACGCAGCAGCCATTCGCAATGCAGGCTCTTGTACAGAAACACCTGGACTCACCGCAATTTCATCCATGCTACACAACAAAGGTACAGGTAAATCACCACAATAAAATGCTACCGATGGATATTGTGCGCGCAGCGCCTCAAGTTCAGGAGGCTTTTCACGCGTGTCACACCAGATAAATGACTCACCACAATTTTGCAAAAAATGCGCACAGGATTGGCCGGTTTTGCCCATCCCGATAATTGCGCGCTGTTTTGCTTGTGGATTCACGGTGTTCTCTCTTAACGCAGTTTCAAGGTAGCCAAGCCAATCAAGATCAGAATGACGGTGATAATCCAGAAGCGCACAATGACGCGCGGTTCCGGCCAACCTTTTAATTCAAAGTGATGATGTATCGGAGCCATACGAAAAATGCGCTTCCCCGTTAGCTTGAACGAAGCCACTTGCAAAATAACGGACACTGTTTCCATCACGAACACACCGCTCATCACAAAAAATACAATTTCGTGACGCACGATAACGGCAATCAAACCCAAAGCCGCGCCGAGTGCCAGCGCGCCGACATCCCCCATAAACACTTGTGCGGGATAGGTGTTGAACCAGAGAAAACCCAAACCTGCACCGACGAATGCACCGCAGAAAATAATTAATTCTCCCGCGCCTTCGATGTAAGGCAAGTTCAAATAACTAGCATATTTGATATTACCCACCGCATAAGCAAACACTGCCAAAGCGCCAGCAATCATGACCGATGGCATGATTGCCAAACCATCCAAGCCATCGGTCAAGTTCACGGCATTGCTAGAACCCACCACCACGAAATACACAAATGGCACATAAAACCAACCAAGGTTGATCGCTACATGTTTAAAAAATGGCACATACAATTGCAATTCAACCGGCGTTTTTGCTGTTTCATACAAAAACAATGCCGCCGCCAAACCAAAAATGGATTGCCATAAATATTTCCAGCGCGACGGTAGACCGCGTGAATTTTTTTCCACCACTTTGCGCCAATCATCTACCCAACCAATAGCGGCAAAGCACACCGTTGTCAGCATCACCACCCATACATAGCGATTTTCTAAACGCGCCCACAACAAGGTGCTTAAACAAATCGCCAACAAAATCAGCACGCCACCCATGGTAGGCGTGCCGGATTTACCCAAGTGCGATTGCGGGCCGTCAGTGCGCACAGATTGACCAATTTTCAAGCGCTGCAAATAGGCAATCACAGCCGGACCCACCCACAAAGAAAAAACCAGCGCGGTGAGCACACCCATAATGGCGCGCAGAGTTTGGTACTGCACCACTGAAAAAGCACTCCAGTACTGCGCTAAATATTCAGCCAACCATATCAACATAGCAATTCCTCGGTAGCCGCCAATTTGTCAGCAACTCTGTCCATGCCAGCACTGCGCGACCCCTTGACCAAAAAAATAGATTGTTTGTTTGCCAGCGCCACACATTGCGCCGCCAGCAACTCCCACGTAGAAAAATGTTGCGCACCTGCACCAAACGCTTCAGCCGTAGCGCGCGACAATTCGCCCGTCACCAGCAGCGTTTTTATGCCTGTATTTTTTGCATAAACACCGATCTCAGTGTGCAAAGCTTTTGCATCAGCACCCAACTCTGCCATATCGCCCAGCACTAAAATTTTTTCACCTGCGCACTGCAACAAGGTATCAATTGCTGCACGTACGGAAGTAGGGCTGGCGTTGTAACTGTCGTCAATCACACGACAGCCCTCAATACCTTTGCGCGTTTGCAGGCGACCTTTATAAGGTTTTGCCGCGCATAAACCTACGCTCACAACATCCAGAGACAAACCCAACGCCAAACAACAGGCGGCGGCGGCCAACGCATTGCTGACGTTGTGTACGCCGAGAAATTGCAGCACAACAGGATGACTTGCATTCTGCGCATGCAAAGTAAAGCTCACGCCACTCGCTGATTGTTTTGTGTTGCTTGCAAAAACATCCGCCGACTTTTCAGCGGAAAACGTCACCACTTTAACGGAAGCTGGCAATGCAGTGCGGTACGCCGCCGTCCACACATTGTCCAAATTAATAACTGCTGTACCACCAACGGCTAATCCTTCAAAAATCTCGCGTTTGCCTGCAGCAATATTTTCCACAGAACCAAAACCTTCGAGATGCGCAGCACCCACATTGGTCACCAGTGCCACATCCGGCTTCACCATCTGCGTGAGATAGCGAATTTCGTCCAATGCACTCGCACCCATTTCTATCACAGCGCAGTCATGTTCTGGCGACAAAGCCAATAAAGTCATTGGCACGCCGAGATGATTATTGAGATTGCCCTGCGTTACCCACGGCTTACCTTGTTGCGCGAGAATAGCAGCGATCATTTCTTTCGTAGTGGTTTTTCCTGCACTGCCGGTTAAACCGATGACTCGCCCTGCAAACAAATCGCGATTTAATGCTGCAATTTCGCCCAGAGCCTGCACAGTGTCTTTTACCAACAACTGAGGCAGAGAAATATCACTGCTAATTTTTTCGACCACGGCCGCAATAGCACCAGCGCGCTGCACATCCACTAAAAAGTCATGCGCATCAAAGCGATCGCCTTTTAGCGCCACAAACAAATCGCCCGACTGCACTTTGCGGCTATCTGTTTCCACGCGCGTAAATGTCGCATCCACTGCGCTGCGCGCCACACCGCAGGCATCGGCTACAGCAAACAAAGTCTGCGCACGCATCATGCACACACCTCCGCGCGCTGTTGACGGCGATGTTGTAAGGCCTGCTGCGCGTGTTCGACATCCGAAAACGGGTAGCGCTTGCCAAGAATTTCTTGATAGGTTTCGTGACCTTTGCCAGCTACCAACACCACATCGCCACGCGCGGCTTTATTCACGGCATGCGTAATAGCTGCCGCACGATCAACAATAACTTCATAATGCGCCGTGTTGGCCGCATTCATAGAAAATCCGTTCACAATATCGTCAATAATTTTTTGTGCGTTTTCACTGCGTGGATTGTCTGTAGTGACGATGACTTCATCCGCTGTCGATTGCGCTATTTGCGCCATTTGTGGGCGTTTTCCCACATCGCGATCACCACCACAACCAAACACACACCACAGTTTTCCTGTGGTTTGTGGACGCAGGGCTTGCAAAATTTTTTGCAGCGCATCGGGTGTGTGTGCGTAATCCACCACCACCAAAATATCATCCACCACTTCACTCACAACGTGTGTGCGCCCCGGCACGGCCTGTAACTGTGCAACTGCATTTAGCACAGTATCCAAGCGCATGCCGTGACCACACAGGATGGCTACAACCGCCAAGGCGTTCAGCAGGTTATACCCCCCCGGGAACCTGCTGTGTAGCTCACCCTTCCCCCAGGGCGTACGGATACTGGCAGCGATTCCCTGTCCAGTTACCTCATAACGCTCCACTCCGAGTTCGGATATTTTATTTTCCAACGCATAACTCAATACTGTTTTATTTGCGCTGCGCACGCGCTGCATTAACTGCAGCCCAAAATTATCATCGACGTTGATAACAGCCAGTTGCAGCGATTCCACATCAAATAATTGTTGTTTAGCCGCAGCGTAATGTGCCATATCACCGTGATAATCAAGATGATCGCGCGTCAAATTGGTAAACACCGCTGTATCAAACTGCACATGAGCGACACGCTTCTGATCCAGTGCGTGCGACGACACTTCCATCGCCACCATTTGCGCACCTTGTTGTACAAAATTTGCCAACAGGCGATGTACCGTCAACACGTCAGGCGTGGTCATTCCGGTTTCAGCGCGCTGTGCACTGCGAATCAAACCACCACCCAGAGTTCCCAAAATTGCAGCATCGCCCGCTAGCATTTGCCACGCCTGTGCCAACCAGTGCGAACAAGACGTTTTGCCATTGGTGCCGGTAATACCTATCACTTTGCAATGTTGCGAAGGTTCGCCGTAAAACGCATGTGCGATAGCCCCAAGATTTTCTTGCAAATTTTCTACCGCCAGCAGCGGCACAGCACTGGAGCAAACAGTTTTTTGTGTTTGATCGACCACGACTGCTGCTGCACCTTGTGCAACCGCTTGCGCAATATGTGCCGCTATTTGTTTTTCATTGGCCAACGCAAAAAACAAATCATTTACGCACACTTTGCGGCTGTCCAACTGTAACTGCGCCACGGCATGCTGCGCTACAGCATCACCTAACCACGGAGCAAGAGCGGCCGCACTGTTCATGCGGCCGCTCCTTTTACTGTCATTTTTTCTGTTTTGGCTTTGTCGACTGTTTGTGGTTTGGCTTCTTGCGTTGGCAATGCGTCTGGTACTGCGCCCATCAATTGCAAAACACCTTGCATCAAATGACTGAAAACAGGCGCAGCCGCTTCACCGCCGTAATATTGCCCATTGCTCGGCTCATCAATCATCACTGCCATGGCATAACGCGGCTCACTCACGGGAGCAATACCGGCAAATACAGCAGAATAGCGATTGGGACTGTAACCGCGTGCGTCTAATTTATGCACAGTACCGGTTTTTCCACCGACGCGAAAACCAGGCACTTGTGCGCGCGTTGCAGTGCCGCCTGCTTGCGTTACTGCCTCCAACATCGGAACAATTTCACGCGCCACTTTATTGCCCAATACACGTTCGCCTGACACATCTGTATCGCGACGTAAAATTGACAGAGGCATTTTCACGCCATCGTTGGCAAAAATACTGTACACATGAGCAAGCTGCAGAGTAGTAACGGATACACCGTAACCAAACGCCATAGTCACGCGATCCAAATCGCGCCAGCGTTGATAACTGGGCAGCACGCCCGTGCTTTCACCAGGAAAACCTACACCAGTTGCCTGCCCCAAACCAAAACGGTGAAACACGCTGCGCACAAAATTGGGATCCATCGATAAAGCAATTTTTGATGTGCCAACCTGACTTGATTTGGCAATAACAGTTTTCAAATCAATCACACCGTAATTGCGGTGATCTTTTAAAACTTTTCCCTGCACATTGATGCTGCCAGGATTGGTGTCTATCACCATTTCTGGGCGCCACTTTCCACTTTCCAGTGCCGCTGACATGGTGATGGGTTTCATGGTAGAGCCCGGCTCAAACGCATCCACAATCGCACGATTACGCATTTGCACAGGTTTAATACCAGTGCGGTTATTGGGGTTGTAAGATGGCCAACTCACCATCGCCAACACTTCACCTGTTTTCACATCCACGACAACCGCAGAACCACCTTGCGCTTTAAAATCTTCTACGGTATTTTTTAAGATGGTGTGCGCAAAATATTGCAAGCGCAGATCAATACTCAATGCAATATCCACACCATTTTGTTCAGGGCGCTGCAAACCCAAATCTTTTACCACGCGCCCTTTTAAATCTTTAATTACGCGCCGCTTACCTGCTGTACCTGTCAGTGCATCGTTGTATTCCAACTCAACACCTTCTTGTCCTTGATCGTCGATATTGGTGAATCCCACCAAACTAGCAACCACTTCACCCGCAGGATAAAACCGCTTGTATTCACGCTGCCCGTAAATGCCATCTATGCCCTGCGCCAACACCATCTCTGCTTCTGCTGGTGATATTTGGCGGCGCAGATACATAAACTCTTTATCACTGTACTGCGCCATTTTCTCGCGCAATTCCTGCTCGCTCCAAGACATGACGTGTCCAATGGCGCGCCACTTATCCAAATCCGTGCCGATAACTTTTGGGTTAGCCCACAGTGTTACCACGGGGGTACTCACTGCCAAGGGCTCGCCATTGCGATCAGTAATCATGCCGCGATGCGCTTGGATTTTTTCTGTGCGCACAGTGCGCGCCTCGCCTTGCTTTTGTAAAAAAGCATGATTCATTAGCACTTGATGATCCGCCAATCGCAAAATCAACAGCAGCGCCAACAATCCAAGAAACCCCCACACCGCACGAATACGCCAATCACCACGAGGCAAAATACCTGCTGCTACGCTGTCACGGTGCTTCGATGCTATGGCAGCTCTCTTATTAACAGCCATCACTGCACCTTGACGACAATAATTTTGTCAGTTTGTGGTGCTTGCATGCCAAGATCTTTTTCAGCCATATCATGCACGCGACCATAAGCAGCCCATGTATTTTTTTCGACTAAATATTGCCCCCACAACACCTGCATATTGCGTGCATCTGCACGCAGCGATTCAATTTCAGCCAAATAGCGGCGATTTTCAAATGCAGAAATAATAACGCCCAACGCAGACCCCATGACGCTGAGTATCAATAGAGTCATACAAAAAATTCCCAGCAAACTGATCTCAAAACTTTTTTGTTGCTGTGGGTGCTCAACGCTCATGCCGCCTGCTCCACGGGCAATTTTTCTGCCACACGCAGTACAGCGCTACGCGAACGAGGATTACGCACCAACTCCTGCTCGCTAGGTTTAATCGCCTTTCCTACCAGCTTTAATGTTCTTCCTTCCGCCTCACCCATGACAGGAATATGACGAGGCAGCACCTTTCCGCGACTCTGTTCACGAAAATATTGTTTGACGATGCGATCTTCCAAAGAGTGAAAAGAAATGACGGCAATGCGACCACCGCTGCACAAGATCGTCTGGATATCGTGCAATACCGTTTCTAATTCACCCAACTCATTGTTGATAAAAATACGAATCGCTTGAAAAACGCGCGTCGCTGGATGTTTGTGTTTTTCCCAAGCGGGGTTGGCAGCCGACACCACCTCCGCCAACTGCAAGGTGCCAGTGAAAGGCATTTCAAGGCGTGATTTTTCAATCGCTTGCGCAATGCGCTTGGCATAACGTTCTTCGCCGTATTCGCGGAACACATCCGTCATTTCTGCCACTGACGCAGTATTAATCCATTCAGCGGCACTGATGCCCGCTGCGGTGTTCATGCGCATATCCAATGGACCGTCTTGCATAAAACTAAAACCGCGCTCCGCATCATCTAACTGCGGAGAAGACACGCCAATATCCAACAACACACCGCGCACTTTTCCCTGCCAACCGCGCGCAATCACCTGCTGCAACATATCGCCGAAATTGCTGTGCGCAATTTCAAAACGAAGATCATCTTTGTTTGCAATTTTTGCGTGATCGACCGCAGAGATGTCTCGATCCAGCGCCAGTAATTTTCCGCGCGACGACAACTGCGACAACAACAGCGCACTGTGACCACCGCGACCGTAAGTCCCGTCGATGTAAATGCCATCGCTATCACTGAAGATGGCTTCCACCGCTTCCTGCAGTAAAACCGTTTGGTGAGCTGATTCCCGCATACTCACCTCTAGAATGAAATATCGGCCATGGCCGATGGCAACTCAAACTGCCCACTCACCGCAGCATCCAAACACTGCTGCCAGTTGCTCTCACTCCACAATTCAAATTTTTTACCTTGACCGACCAGTATGAGTTTTTTATCCAACTGCGCGTATTTGCGCAGCGAAGCGGGCAGCAAAATGCGGCCGTTGCCGTCCATGTCCAATTCACTGGCATAGCCCAACAATAAACGCTGAATGCGGCGCACATTAGGATCAGTGCTGGGCAGTGCTTCCAATTGCGCCTCTAGGGTTTGCCAAACCGGCAGCGGATAAATGCGCAGACAAGCATCTTGGATGTCGATCGTGGCCACCAATTGGCCACGGCACAGCTCAGCCAGCACCTCGCGGTACTTGGCTGGAATCGCCAACCGCCCTTTCGGGTCGAGATTGATTTCAGCTATGCCTCTAAACATGGCCTATCCCTAGTGTGCGGGGTGGCAAATCCTGTATTCACCACTTTTACCCACTTTTCACCACAGAGGCACACTATAGAGGGTAAAAAACCTTGTCAAGACAGGCAATTCACCTGTTTGACGCAGTTCGCTGCAAGGTGCCGGCAGATTCCTGCACGTTAGCTGCAAACTTCAGTGATCAAAATCCATGCAAATCATAGGCATGCAAAATAAACCTAAAGTAAAACCTTAAGTTTGCTTTGCGGAAGAGAAAATTAAAGGAAAGAAGAAAAGAGTTGGCCGATAAGCCGGGTTCTGTCGTGGACAACCATTCATCTGGGATCTGCGTCGCCGCAGACCTCAAGCAACCTACCCGCACCCGACGCGGGCCGCGCCAACAGGTGCCTATTTGGTCTTGCTCCGAGTGGGGTTTACCGTGCCGGTCTGTTGCCAGACTCGCGGTGCGCTCTTACCGCACCATTTCACCCTTACCACGCAGCCTCGCGGCTCGTTCGGCGGTTTGCTTTCTGTTGCACTGGCCGTCGGCTCGCGCCGCCCAGGTGTTACCTGGCACTCTGCCCTATGGAGCCCGGACTTTCCTCCACCTCTTGCGAGGCAGCGATTGTCTGGCCAACTCCGCGCGCAAGAATAATTCCTCTCACGGCTGTTGGCAATCTCGTTTGCAAAACATTATGAGCAATGAAATTATTTCTTCAATTTGAAATCCGATTTCATGCGATCCCATACCACGCCACTCAAACCTTTTTCGCGCAATTTGTATTTTTGCACTTTGCTCGTCGGCGTCATCGGCAACTCGCTAACAAATTCAATGTAGCGCGGCACAAAAAAATACGGTGCCGTGTCGTTGATAAATGTCGCCAGTTCCTCTGCGCTCACCACAGCATTTGTCTTCAACACCACATCAATTTTTAATTCAGCTTCGCTTTGAATATGCTCAGAGGGGATGCCGAAACACGCCACCGCCTGCACCGCAGGATGCTGCATCACCGCATGTTCCACTTGTAGCGAGGAAATGTTTCTGCCTTTGTCACGAATATAATCGCTTTTTCTATCGACGAAAAAGTAATCGCCATCTGCGTCGCGCACACCGAGATCACCTGTGCGATACCACTCACCAAAATAAGCATTGTTTGTCGCCACTGGATTTTCAAAATAACCGTTGAAAATGGCGTAGGGGCGTTGCGGACGCAGACAAAATTCCCCTGGCGTTCCCGCTGGGCATTCATTGCCTGCATCATCGCGAATAGAGACATCCATGCCTGTGGCCACTGCGCCCAAGCAATTGGGCTTCCACTGTTTTTCGCCATCTTCCAAGCAGCGCAAAATCAATGCCGCTTCACTCTGACCAAAGCCTTTTTGCACTTTTTCTAAACCGAATCGTTGCATAAACGGTTTCGTCATGTGCGGTGGCAATGGAATGACATTGGCATAGCGCAGCGTGGTTTTAGCATCCTCCGCTGTCTCTGGTGCATTCCACAAAAACATGTGCATGGCACCTAATGTTGTGGTTTCCGTTGCTTTGTAGTGTTTGATGCGGTCCCAAAAATTGGATGCTGAGAAGTGTTCGTCCAACGCCACGGGGATGCCGACTATCAACGCGCGAAACACACTGGTGATCCACGCGCCGGTGTTGTACAGCGGCATGCAGTTGTAAATCACATCCCCCGCTTGCACGCCAAAATATTCTTTGGCACTTTCAGCGGCATTGATCCACACGTTGTGCGACTGCATCACGCCTTTGGATTTCCCCGTGGTGCCGGATGTCCACAAAATCGCGCAGGTATCCCCGTAGGAAACGTCAACAGCTTCTGGCTCTGCATCAGATAATTGTTCAAAAGATGAGAGGTTTACTGCATCGGCGGGCAATTTTCCGCCTTCGTTCACTTTAACAACCAAGGATTGATAACTCTTACTGCTCACGGCTTCCGCAATACGCGGGTATTTATCTGTATCTGTGACCAATACTTTGCCTTTACTTTCTTCGACTGCCTCTTTCAACCACTCGCCTTTGTAATCGCCGTTGATCGGCACCCACACCGCGCCGAGTTTATTAGTGGCGAACGCCAGCATAATAAACTCCACACAACTGCGCATAAAAATAATCACACGATCACCTTTTTGCACGCCCAATTGTTGCAACCCCGCCGCGTAGCGATTCACCGTGCGATTCACTTCCGCAAACGTATACACGCGATCGTCCACGAGGTAGCAGGGCGCGTCGGGAATGGCTTGCGCTTGCAGCATCAAAATACGCCCCAAAGTGCGATCGGCTGGGTTATCCAATGGCAATATGTGCATGACAGAATCCTTTTCTTGCGAAAAAATAGTGGCTTACACTACCAGCGCTCACACAAACAGCACAAGCCAACGCACTGCGGCTTCCCACGACCGACTATCGACTTTTTCAGCACCCACTCTTGTTAGAGTAGAAAACATTTGCACAAGGAACGATTGATATGAGCAACGCACAAAACAACGACAGCAACACTTACGACTACATTGTGGTGGGCGGTGGCTCCGCCGGCTGTATCGTCGCCGGCAGGCTCGCGGAAGCGGGCGCAGGTTCCGTGTTATTGCTGGAAGGCGCTGACCGCGCCGAGGCCAACCCCGAAACCCTGAGTGCAGACGGTTTCAAATACGCCTTTGCCAATGACAAAGTGATGCTGGATCGCATGAGCGCTGAGCAAGCCCACTGCGGCAGCCGCACGCTGTACGCCGGTTCAGGGCGAGGCATGGGCGGCAGCGGCAGCGTCAACGGCATGGTGTACACACGCGGCGACCAGCTGGATTTCGCCCAGTGGCCCACCGGCTGGCAGTGGCAAGATGTAGAGCCCACTTTCATCCAACTGGAAGAGCGTTTGCGTCCACGCCATCGCGAAGGCACGGCATTTACTGAGCTGGCGCTCAATGCCGCCGAAGCCGCCGGTTTTCAACGCAAACACGGTTTGAATGACGGCCATTTGAATGGCTTCATGGGCTACAACGACATGAACTACGAAGGTGACAAACGCCGCAGTTCTTATGTGGCTTTTGTGGCGGAAAACACCTCTGCTGCGCTCACGGTAAAAACCAAAAGCCTGGTGCAAAAAATTCTGTTTGACGATCAGCAACGCGCCACGGGTGTGGAAGTTTCTCTCAACGGAAAAACACAAAGGCTCAACGCACGCTGCGAAGTGGTGTTGTGCGCTGGCGCATTAGAAACACCGAAATTATTGATGCTGTCTGGCGTGGGACCTAAAGAACATTTGCAATCTCTCAATATTCCGTTAGTAAAAGACGTGCAAAGTATCGGCAGCAATTTGCAAGACCACCCCAATGTTTCGCTATTTTTCCAAGGAAGAAAACCGGTCGATTTTCGCTACCCACAAGTGTACGGTTTCACGCGCTGCAACCCTGCACTCGAATTACCCGCGCAACAGGCGGACACCTGCTTTGCGTGGTTGGCTGCACCTGTCACCATGCAGCAATCCATGACGCGCATGGCACCGGCAACGCTATTAAAAGGTCAGAAGTTTTTTAATCCCGTGTTGAAAGGCCTGATTCGCTGCGCGTTAAAAATTGCTCTGTTGCTGCCACCAGTGAATCGCTTTATCAACAATTTGTACGGTGTGGTGATTATTTTAGGAAAACCGCTTTCGCGCGGCACACTGCGCTTGGCTTCACGCAACGCGAAAGACCCTGCCGTGATTGACCTCGCCTATTTCAGCAATGCAACCGACATGGAAACCATGATTAACGGCGTGGAACTCGCCAAAAAAATGGGCGCGCACGAAGGATTAAAAAACTGGGGGAATCGTTTGATGGCACCGCCGACGCGCTCCAGCAAACGCGAGGTGTTAAAAAAATGGATCATCAACACCAGCATGACCACCTTTCACTACTGTGGCACTTGCTCTATGGGTGAACAAGCCGATGCGCCCGTTGACACCCAACTAAAACTCAAAGGTATTGCAGGTCTGCGTATTGCCGATGCCTCAGCGATTCCCGTTATTCCGGTTTCTGCACTGAATGCGCCGTCGATGATGTTGGCACACCGTGCCGCTGATTTTATTTTACAGGACGCCAAAATCGCTCAGTAATTATTCTGCTCGCAGCGCTTCAATCGGATCCAAACGCGAAGCGCGCCAAGCAGGTGCGATACCGGAAAAAAGTCCCACGGCGGCTGAAAGACCGAAGGACAAAATAAAATAAAACGGCTGAATGGTGATGGGCATGCTGGGTGCTACACCTTTCAGCATACTCAACAATACCGCTACCACCGACAAACCCAGCGCGCCGCCAGCCAGCGACAGCAACACTGCCTCGCCCAAAAACAACAACAGCAATTGTTGTTGCGTCGTACCCAAGGCGCGCAACAAACCAATCTCCGCTGTGCGCTCGCGCAACGTGGTGCTCATGATCGTCAATACACCCACACCGCCCACTAACAGAGAAATACTACCCAGTGCGGCAATAGCGATCGTCAGCAAACTCAAAATACGATCCAAACTCGATAACATATCGTCTTGCGTAAACAGCGTAATGTCATCGTCGCCATGCAATTCGCGTATGCGCCGTTTAATTTTTTCTGACACTTCTTCCGAGGTGGTATTTTCTGTAAACACCACATCCATTTCTTGCAAGTTTTCGCGATTAAACAATTGTAAAGCGCGATCCACCGGAATATAGGCGATCTCATCCAAATCTGTACCGAGAAAATCTCCCTTGCTTTCCATCACACCGATGACGCGAAAGCGTGCACCGCCAACATGAATAAATTGCCCCAGTGGATTGTCTTCACCAAACAATTCGCGGCGCAATTTACTACCCAGTACCACATAGGGGCGTGCATTGTGCGGATCATCCGCCGGCAAAAAACTGCCAACGGCCACCGGCATTTGCCACGCGACGGAAGCATCGCTGCCCACACCGAACACATCGGTATCGCGCGAGCGCGAACCGATACTCACGGGCCCCGTGCCCATCACAATTGGCACCACATATTGCACATCGCGCAAGTGACGCAACGCTTCGCTGTCGGCAATTGTCAGTGGGCGCACGGTGCTCAACACACCTGCCATGCCCATAGTCTGATTTTTTCCTGGCGTGACCTTCACAATGCGCGAACCGAATTGCGAAAAACTGTCCAGCACATATAAACGCAAGCCTTCGCCCACGGCCGTCAATAAAATCACTGCTGCGATACCGATACCAATGCCTGTTGCCGTCAGCGCCGTGCGCAAACGCCCTGCGCGCAGAGCGCAAATAATCCACTGCACGGCATCCAGCGTTCTCATGTCAGTTTTCCTGCCAGTGCGTCCACCGGCTGCTGTCGCGCAGCGCGTGACGCGGGCAACCACGCAAACACCAAACCCGACAACAATGCGATACACACCGAGGTGAGCACTGCCCACAGCGGTGCCGCAAACGGCACGCTAGGCCATAGCGTTCTCCCCACAATCACTAGCACTTCGCCTACCACTACGCCGCACAAGGCGCCCGCCAAACACAGCAATAAGGATTCCAACAAAAACAAACGCCGTATGTGATGATCGGAAGCACCGAGCGCTTTCAACAAACCAATTTCTTTCGTGCGCTGCGATACGCTAATCAACGTTAAATTCATTACCAACACACCGGCCACCAATAAACTGATGCCGGCAATCGCACCCACACCCAAGGTCAGCGCCGCAAAAATATTGTCGAAGGTTTTCATCATCGAATCGGGTTTCACCACGGTGACATCTTCTTCACCTTGATGCAGTTCACGAAATGCAGCGAGCAACTCCTGCTGCAATTTATCGATACTGTAATACTCACGCGGTTGCACAATCACACGAAAAAGCCCTTCGCGATTGAACAACATCTGCGTGGACGCTACCGGCACAATGACGGCATCACTGAGATCAAAACCGGACGCATCGGCTTTACCCGACAACACGCCGAGCACACGAAAACGTCGATCGCCAATTTTCACCCATTCGCCCACGGCTTGTTGGCTGCCAAACAATTCATCGCGCACTTTGCTGCCGATCACGCACACGGGTTGTGCAATCGCGTTGTCCATCACCGGCAACACGGTACCCGTCATCACTGTTAATTCGCGTATAGCAAAATAATCGGCATTGGAGCCAAGTATCATCACATCGCGTGTGCGCGCATTGGCAGACACTTCCACTTTGCCCGCCATTAATGGCGCGATACGCAATGCACCGCGCAAGCGCGTATGCAGTGCTTTGACATCGGCGAGCGTGACATCGCGCGTCGCTGTACCTATCGGCGGCGGCCCACCACCACCCGTGGTTTCTTTGCGCCCTGGCATCACCACCAACAAATTGGTACCCATCGATGCAAATTCGTTGCGCACATAGCCGCGTGCGCCTTCGCCCAAAGCGGTGAACGCTACCACCGAACCCACCGCCAGCGTCATTGCCAACAACATCATGCTGGTGCGAAAGCGATAACGCTGCAACACCGCCACGGCAAATAACACACTATCGCGCCAACTGATGCCCTGCATTGGCACAGTGTTACTGCTTTTGTGCGACAACATGTCGCTTGTCGCTGACGATACAACCGTCGCCAAACACAATTTGTCGCCGCGCGCGTGCACCTAAAATATTGTCGTGTGTCACCATCAATAAAGTGATACCGGATGCGTTTAATTCTTCCAACAACACCATCACATCGTGACCGGAGCGGCTGTCGAGATTGCCTGTCGGTTCATCCGCCAAAATAATTTGCGGCTTCATCACCACTGCACGCCCTATCGCCACGCGCTGCCGCTGCCCACCGGATAATTGTTGTGGCAAATGATCGGCGCGCGTATCCAAACCAAGGCGCTGTAACACTTCTGCGGCACGCACACGGCGCTCTGCGGGTACAACACCTGCCAACACCATCGGCAACTCAATATTTTCACGCGCCGTTAAGCGAGGAATGAGATGATAAGCTTGAAAAACAAAACCAATTTTTTCGCGCCGCACATTGGCACGCGCTTCTTCTGGTAGACCTACTGTTTCCACACCATCCAATATATAAGAACCACTATCTGGCGTATCCAACAAACCCATGACATTGAGCAAGGTGGATTTACCAGAACCGGACGGCCCCATCACCGACACATAATCGCCCGCATCAATCGCCAAGCTCACGCTATCCAGCGCGCGAATTTCTTCATCACCCAAGCTAAAGTGCCGAACAATATTTTGCAGTTTTATCACGGTGATTTCTTCGCAGCAGCGGCAGCTTTTCTATCGTCCGCCGTTTCTTCTCGCGCCGCCGCGCCTTCTTTAATACCGGCGCGATCTGGCGCTAATACCACTTTATCGCCCGCTTGCAGCCCACTCACTACTTCTGTCATGGTCCAGTTAGACAACCCTGTCACAATATCGCGTTTATGTAACTTACCATCCTGCAATACATACGCCGATTTTTTATCGATGATGGCTTCGGTTGGTATACGCAACACTTGATTGCGCGTATCCAACACTATTTCCACGTCGGCGCTGTAGCCAATCAACAAAGCAACATCTTGCGGAATATTATCGAAGCGCACATCCACATCCACAGTGCGCGCTTGCTTTTCCACTTCCACCACATAGGGCGCAACGCGCGTGAGATGCCCATCAAATTCCTGCCCACGAAATGCATCCAAGGTGATACGCACGCGCTGCCCAACACGCAACGGTTTAGCGTCCACTTCATCAATCGGCGCAGTGACATACAAACAAGTATTGTCCAACATTTCTATCACCGGCTTGGTTAACACACCCGACGGTGACGGCGTAACGTATTCACCCAGCTCACTGTTCACTTCTACTACAACGCCGTCATACGGTGCACGCAAAAATGTCAAATCGTAGTGCGATTGTGCCAAATCTAAATTGGCCTGATTCATTTTTACTTGATCTTCCGCAGCATCGCAGGCTTGCTGTGCGGTGCGCGACAGTGTGCTTGCGGCTTCGGTTTGCGCACTGGAAATCAACCGTTTTTCGTAGAGTGATTTTGCGCGTTGACTGTCGCGTGCATTTTGATTGGCATTGATACATGCTTGCTTTTGTTGATGCATCGCCGCTGACAAACTGGCTTCTGCTTGTGTCACGCTCGCTTTGCGATCTTCATTCCACAATTCCACCAGCACTTCACCGGCAGTAATTTTGTCGCCTTTTTTTACATTCAATTTTTGCACCAGACCACCGAGCGCCATCGACAACTCGGAACGTCGACAGGCTTTGACGGTGCCAGCACGCGTGTTGGCCGCCGTGGTTTCCACCACACCTTGATCAACCACAGCTACCGGCACCGGTAGCGCATCCGGCTGACGCAAATAGCGCAGCGCCAGCCATCCTGCGAGCACAACAATTCCTATCAATACCCAGCGTTTTTGCTTATTTATTGCCACCATGAAACACCACTGCAAAAAATTGATTGTCAGCCTAGCACGACAGTTGCTTTACCGCCCCGCCCAATTTACGCCGCAGCAACTAGCATTTCACAAAAATTTCACTAAAATCTGGCAGCTATTCCAACAATACGCACGCTTCACACATTTTTTGGACGAGGGATCTAGCACATGACAGCACAGCACTGGCGTGGTTTTATGGTTTGTCAGTTGCTTGGTCTTGGCCTACTCGCCAGCTGGCTGCTACCCGCCACACGAGCGCTGTGGGATACCGCCGATCAAGCGATTTTTTACGCACTGAATGGCACACTGAATCCAGCCCCTTCACTATGGGGAGCATTCTGGGCTCTACTCAGCTTCCGCCCAATGGATTTGTTAGCGCTGTTCTCGCTGCTACCCTTCCTGCTAATACCGGATTTACTCATTCAGAAAAATCAACGCGCTACCGCGTGCATACAGTTATTTCTTATCCTAGCCATCATGCTGGCGGTGCGCTTAGTCGTCCGAGAAATCACCGACACTTTGGAATGGCGCGGCTTTAGCCCATCACGCACATTGCAGCCCGTCTATTTTCTGAGCCAATTGTATCCACACCTCAACCCCAAAGACGCCTCTAACGCCAGCTTCCCTGGCGATCACGCTGCTGTCTTGATGATTGTCGTCTCTTTTTTATTGCTGCAACGCATCAATCGCTGGAGCGTTTTTATTCTGGCTGTGCTACTGCTTTTTTTGATGCCGCGTTTGATCGCTGGCGCACATTGGTTTACTGATGTGGTTGTGGGCGGCACATTGATCGCCACCCAGTCCATGGCCTACGGCTATTTCACGCCGTGGCCGAAACGCTGGGCAGAGCAACTGGCTCAACGCTGGGTGCCTGAGCGCTGGCGCTAATTCGCCCACCACATTAAGGCAAATACCAACAAAGCAGCTTGCCACACCGGCACTGCCGCACCGCTCTGTTGCCACAGTAAGCTAGCCGCCAACAAGCCAGCAATAGCCACACGGTTGCGGCGGCGGCTCTGCTGCTGTCGCTGCTCCAACTGCACCATTTGCTGCGCGGTGGATTGAATCGCCGGCACCACTTGCTCAAAGCGGCGAATTTGCTCGGCTGCATCAAACAGCAACTCCGGTACTTCCGGCATTTTTTCCAACCAACTCGGTCCGTGGCGGCGCAATTCCGCCAACACATTTTTCGGGTGATAGCGGTTCTGCATCCAGCGCTCGAGAAAAGGCATGGCCGTCTGCCACAAATCCAATTGCGGATAGAGCTGTCGTCCCAAGCCTTCAATATTGAGCAGTGTTTTTTGCAGCAACACCAGTGAAGGCTGCACCGTCATATCAAAGCGGCGTGCGGTTTGAAACAGACTGACCAAAATCTGCCCGAACGAAATTTCGCTGATCGGTTTTTCAAAAATCGGCTCACACACCGTGCGGATTGCCGCTTCAAAATCAGCAACGCGCGTTTGCGCTGGCACCCAGCCACATTCGATATGCAACTGCGCCACTTGTTGATAGTCGCGATGAAAAATTGCCAACAAATTGCGCGCCAGATAATACTGATCTTCGCGCGACAGCGAGCCGACGATTGCACAATCCACGGCGATGTACTGCGGGCGCAGCGGATGCTCGCGCGAGACAAAAATATTGCCTGGATGCATATCGGCATGAAAAAAATTATGATCAAAAACTTGCGTAAAAAAGATTTCAACACCGCGATGTGCCAGCAATTTCATGTCCGTGCCCTGCGCTTGCAACGCGGCAAGATCAGTAACAGGAATGCCGTGGATGCGCTCCATCACCATCACCTGCGGGCGACAGTAATCCCAATACACTTTTGGCAGATACAGCAGAGGCGATTGTTCAAAATTGCGCCGCAGTTGCGCGGCATTGGCGGCTTCGCGCTGCAAATTTAATTCATCGAGGATGGTGTGACGATAATCTTGCACCACTTCCACAGGGCGCAAGCGACGACCGTCCGGCACAAAACGCTCAACCTGTTTCGCAATCACATCCATCAAGGCCAAATCTTTTTCGATGGTACGGGCGATGTTGGGGCGTATCACCTTCACCACCACTTCTTCACCGGCAGGCAACACGGCACTGTGCACTTGCGCCACCGAGGCCGACGCCAGCGGCTCGCGTTCAAACGATAAAAATATTTCGCTGATATTTTTGCCAAACGCCGCTTCAACGATTGCCACCAAAGTGTCACTGGCAAATGGCGGCACGCGGTCTTGCAAGCGATCCAATTCACTCACCATATCGTCTGGCACTAAATCTGGGCGTGTAGACAACAACTGACCAAACTTTACAAACACAGGCCCCAGTGCTTCCAGTGCCAAACGCAGGCGCGCACCGCGCGACAAATCTGCCGCACAGCGCGGCAAAGCGCGCAGCGGCGAACAGCGCAGCAAGACGCGCAACCACAGCGGCAAGGGCAATGCGAGTACATCGCTGTCCAAACGATAAAACGTCAGCACGCGCAAAATCACCAACAGTCGCAACGCTGCCATGTTTTACTCCTCGCGCTGCTTGCGCTGTTGCAACACAGCGATGCCCGCTTGCAAACGATCCACGCGCAATTGCACATCGTCCACTTCACGACAAAAACTTGCTACTTCATGTTTGCTTGGCACCGTGGCACTTTCAAATTGCAAAAACTCGCTCATCAAACGCTCGGCTTCACGGCGCGCACCGGTAAACCACACGCCGGCTTTGCGCGCTGCGCGCCCCAACTGATGCGCCACCACATCACCCGTGCGTTCCGCCAACAGCGCTTCCCAATCAATCTCTAATCGCGCGGCAATATTTTGCAATTTTTGTAACAACAAACTGTCGCCCGTCAGTGCCACATGACTTTGCGCTAAAGCAGTGGCTTGATGGCGTGCGCGCCACAACGTAAACAAACCACTCGCTGAACCAGACAGCGTGGTATCGGCCACACCTTCAAACAAAGACCACAACTCAATGTGCTGATCAAGAAACAAAACATACACGGAATGCGAAGGCAATGTGCACACAATATGCAGCACCGAGCCATCCAAAGTTTGCAGCGCTTTTTGTGTAGCGGGATCCAAAGCCAGCGCTGCATTCACTGCGCGCTCCAGCGCCAGCAATACGCCAGCCTTTACTGTGGCACCGCCACTCCACGCAGATGCCATCAGGGTTTTACTCCGCGATGCAATGCCACTACACCGCCGGTCATATTGTAAAAATCGCACTCAGTAAAACCGGCTTCTTGCATCATGCTTTTTAAGGTTTCTTGATCGGGGTGCATGCGTATAGATTCCGCGAGATAGCGATAACTGTCGGCATCGTTAGTCACTAATTTTCCAATCAGCGGCATCGCGCGAAAGGAATATGTGTCATAGGCTTTTGCCAACAGTGGATTGCCCGGTTTAGAAAACTCCAACACCAATAAACGCCCGCCCGGTTTCAGCACGCGCAGCATGGAGCGCAGGGCTTTGTCTTTATCAGTAACATTGCGCAAACCGAAAGCAATCGTGATGCAATCAAACGTGTTATCGGGAAACGGCAGACACTCGGCATTGGCCTGCGCAAATTGCACATTGCCCACCGCGCCGCGATCGATCAAACGGTCGCGCCCCACACTCAGCATCGAGGCGTTGATGTCAGCCAACACCACCTGCCCATCCGCGCCGACCAAGCGTGAAAATTTATAGGCGAGATCGCCCGTGCCACCGGCAATGTCCAGCACTTTATGACCAGCACGCACGCCGGACACTTCGATGGTGAAGCGCTTCCACAGGCGATGCACACCGCCCGACAGCAAATCGTTCATCAAGTCATAGCGCGAGGCGACCGAGTGAAAAACCTCAGCCACTTTGTGTTGCTTTTCAGCCACCGGCACTTGTTGATAGCCGAAGTGGGTGGTGTTCTGCGGATCCGTCATGGTGCGCTCTGCAAAGTGATCGAAGGGGCATTTTACATGGGCTTTCTGCGCCTTGCCCCACGCCGCATCAAAGCGCAACGAGCGCGGTCAGTTATCATGCGGCACAGAGCCACGTTCACAGAGCAAAACCATGCCCACACCACCTATTGCAACGGATTACACGCAAGCGCCCACCAACCAGCAACTCGATCACATCCAAGGTGAATACGGGCTGCCGTTTGTCGGCAAAACGATCGCCATGTTTGCTGATCCCATTCGCACTTTTCATCAACACTATCTGAAATTTGGCGCGGTCAGCCGCGTATCCATCACGGGGCAAAAAGTCGTGCTACTGCTCGGCCCGCAATACCTGCAAACTATTTTGCTCGACACAGAGCGCAACTTCTCCGTGAAAAAAGGCTGGGATTTATTCATGGGCGATTTTTTTGCCGGCGGACTCTTGATGCGCGACTTTGAGGAGCACCGCATCCATCGTCGCATTATGCAAACCGCTTTCAAATCGGAAAATATGCGCGAATACAGCGCAACCATCACGCGCATTGTGCAACAGGCTGTTGCCCAATGGTTAGAACAAGAAAAAATTGATTTCTATATCGAAACCAAAAAATTATTGCTCAGCATTGCCTTCGAAGTGTTTTGCAAAGTGGATGACGAAGACAACGACGAAGACAACATCAACAAAGCCTTTATAGATTTGATGGAAGGCTCGATGGGCATGATCCGTAAGGATTGGCCCGGCTTGCTGTATCGACGCGGCATGAATGGCAGACGCTACCTTGCTGCCTATTTCAAAAAACTGGTACCGAAAAAACGTGCCGGTAGTGACAACGATATTTTTAGCCACTTCTGCCGTGAGAAAAATGAAGATGGCGAATATTTTTCTGAGACAGAAATTGCCGAACACATGATTTTTTTGATGCTAGCGGCACACGACACCACCACCAGTGCTATCACCATGGCAGGCTACTACCTCGCCAATGATTTGCCTCTGCAAGGTCGCATCTTTCAACAAACGCCTTACCCTTTTAATTACGACGACATGATGGAGCGCATGCCTTTGCTCGATCATGTCTTGCGCGAAACTCTGCGTCTGCATCCGCCAGTGAGCAATATTTTTCGCCGCACCGTGCGTGATTGCACGATAGATGGCATACACATTCCTGCACACACCATGGTATCTGCCCCCGTGCATTACATCCAACAAATGAGTGAATGGTGGACGCGCGCACAAACATTCTGGCCAGAGCGTTTTTCAGAACACATTGCGGAATACAAAAAGCACCCGTTTATGTGGTCGCCATTTGGCGGCGGTGCACACAAATGTATAGGCATGCATTTTGCTGAATTGCTATTCAAAACCACGTTTGCGGAATTGATACACCATAGCCGCATGGAGTTTCAACGCAGCAATTACTTTCCTGCAAAATTACAGCACTTTCCGTTTGCCAAGCCGACGGACGATTTACCGCTGCGTCTCAGTAGACGATAAATCGTAACGCTGCACCGTAAACGTTTGATAACGCCACTGGTACGCCAAGCGATGATTGCGCGCTAGAGCGTGGCGAATCTCCGGCGCTCGCGTGCGAAGCAAGCGCGTCCACGCCGGCACATTTTGCTCATCCGCAATCAACCAAACACGCGCCGCATGCTCACTGAGCTGCTGTACTTTTTTCCAATCCGGCTCTGGCTCCACGCCGCCGCCTGCGCGATAAGGTGCAGAAACAAACTCGCTGGTGCGCGGCAAATAATGATTGGCATCTTTCTGGTCTAAATAATAATTCAATGGCAAATGGTTGAATGCCGGATAAACCAGCACCACATCATCTGGTTGCATTGTTCTCACCAGCACTTGCGCCAATGGTCGCCAAATAAATCGCGCTGGCATAGGTTGCAACGCAAATGCACGCCAAGTTTCAAACGCAGATGTCAGTAAAAACGTGGCGAGTAATAACACACGCAATACCAACCACACTTGGCTCAATGCCGCAGCTAATACCACACAATAAATCGGAACTAGCGGCGTAAAAAAACGCACCACAAATACAGGCTGCCCCAGAAAACTTTCCAACAACACCGCCAACATAACAACCATCAAACCAAGGGACAGCCCCACAAAGATATGGCGACGGCTCGCAGCATCACGCCACCCTTGCAGACCACACGCTACTGCGCTACTCAACAACAATGCAGCGAGTACGGGCTCTTGATACAAACCGTTGTTGCCGGCCGCCATCCACAGCGTCATAGCAATTGACTGCCACGTCGGCACATTGGCCCAGCCAATTTGCGCTGCGCCATCTGGCGGACGCGTCAACACAATCGGCAAAGCCACCAATACAAAACACAACGCAGCCAAGCACAACGGACGCCAAGGCTGCCTCCAACCATCGCGCCACAACATGGCCATCAGCAACACGGGCGGCAACAATGCTGCAAAATAATGCGCCCACACACCCAAACCGGCAAAAGCACCGACCAACAACCAATCGCGCCAACGCCCGCTTTCACACGCCAGCACCCAGCGCCACAACACAAACGAAGACAACAACAATGCCAAGGAATAACCGCGACAGGTTCTGGTGTGTTCCAACACAATAAATTGTGCGACATACAGCAGCACAGCCATGTTTGCCGTTGCGACATTGGATAAACGTCGCGCGGCAGCATGTAACGGCAACAGCGACAATATAACCAACACAATGGAAGAGCTGCGCCAAAAAACTTCGCTATCGTGACTCCACGGCTGCAGAATCCAGAGTAGACAATAATGCAGCAGCATATTGTTTTCTTGTGTTTTTACCATACTGACAATGCTGTCGATAGTGCGCGACATTGCGATACTAAAAATTTCGTCAAACCACAGACCGTAACGCGTTAAAAATGGCAGCACCAACAGCAGCAGGTAAGTCGCTGCACACGCAATGCCAAGCACGCTGTACCTATTTATTTTCATGCTACGCGCCACCATAATCGCCAACAGGCACGCGCAAAGGCATAAATCACTTTGCCATTTAATTTACTGTTGCCACTTTTGCGCGCTGAAAAATGATACCCACACTCCACGCAGCGCAAGGATGGCTCTGCCGTCAGCACATCAAACAACAACTTAAAGCCCTGCGGTTGTAATTTTTGTCGTATGCGCGCCCACGCTGTTTGGCGCACTAAAAAAAATCCACTTAAGGGGTCGCTCACTGCCTGTGACACAAACTGTCGCGCTACGGCTGTCGCACCAAGCGACAACTGGTAACGCCATGCACTCCATGCCGTTGCCGATCCGCCATCAGCGTAGCGTGTTGCCACCACTATCTCTGCTTGATTTTCTTGCAACTGCTTCAGCATCTGCGGAATAACTTTTGGATCGTGCTGAAAATCCGCATCCATCACCAAAAGAAAATCCCCTTGTGCCGCGTCAAAACCCTCTGCAATCGACGAGGAGAGATCGCGCGTGCTGGTGCGCCGTAATATCCGAACCGTAGGCATGCGAGGCAATAGTGCTAGCACCGCCTCAGCCGTGCCATCACACGAAGCATCATCCACCACGATTATTTCAAATACAGTAGAAACGCCCACTAAAACATCCTGTATTTCGCATAACAACAAATCAATATTTTCTTTTTCGTTATATGTTGGAATAACAACAGACAACACAGGCTTCATTGACCAATTTCCTTAGCCATAACAGGGAAGAAAAACAGAGATAAAAGCGAATATCGGCGCACTATCCACGTCAGCAGCAGCAAGATCATAAAACTCAACAAGAAAACAGGCGCGATATACCATGCATGCCACTCAAGCACCACGCTCTCTACGCAATGAAACACAAACTGCAAAACTAGGACATGAACACACAAAATAAAGAGAAAGTTTTCACCTACATAGGAAAAACAACGCGCAAAAAGATGATTGCACTTGATCAACGCAGACAGCGACAAAGTGCCATAAATACCTGCGGCAACAAATAATGAAGTTACGATTACATCGCGATACACGCGGCCGTTGATATCCAACAGCGCCTCATCCAAACCCGCGCCCACTAACAACACCACCAAAGACAAGCAAGCCAACCATCCATTGCAATGAAAAGCTCGAACCGATTGCGACAGCCATCTACCTGACAAAAGAAAAGCCAACGTCAAGGGCAGCGCATCCAAACTCCACGGCAAGCCGGGCCAATGCTGGCTGGGGCGCAGCAAGCTGCGCCACTCAGCACTAGGCAGTGGCAACTGCCAAACCAGCGGCAAACATTTCTGCCCCACCAACACCAACATCACAACAGTCAGCCAGCGTACTGCGGCAGAAATTGTCGGAGACTCCAACCAGCGCATGAGCCACACCCCCACCAACACGCAGACAAAAAAATGCGGAATAAACCAAATAGCAAACAGTGCAACAGTAGGACCGGTGGCGTACAGAACTCCCGCCAAAAAATAGACCGCATCAAAATGTCCGCGCGAGAAAAATAACCCGCCCACCAATATAGAAGTGGAGAGATAGGGCTTTAGCAAGCTATCCAATTTTCTTTTAATAGAATCGCCAAATGACCTATCTGTTTTAATAAAAACACCTGCAAGAAAAATAAATATCGGCGTTGTTAAATGCGATAGATGGAGAAGAACACCTCGATCATAGCGAAACGCCATTGCATGCCCCAGCACCACCATCATGCCAGCGACACCTTTGGCGATATCGACGGTTTGATTTCTCACGCAACATTCCCTGTCGGCATATTGCGCTACTCAATATTTTGCACTTGTTCGCGCATTTGCTCGATCAACACTTTCATTTCCACCGCAGCCTGCGTAGTTACGGCACTGATAGATTTAGAGGACAGCGTATTGGCCTCGCGATTCAGCTCTTGCATCATAAAATCCAATTTACGACCAGCGGTTTCCTTCCCACTCACGATACGCTCCACTTCTTTGATATGCGTATCCAACCTATCTAACTCTTCATCCACATCGCAGCGCTGCGCCAAGTGCACCAGCTCTTGCTCCACACGATCTTGATTAATCTCACCCGTTAATTCGGACAAACGATCGCGCAGTTTTTGTTTTTGCGCTGCCAAAATCTCTGGCAGTACGGCACGCACTATCGCCGCTTGCTCTCGCAGTTTTTGCAAACGATCACGAATAACCGCAACCAAGGCATCACCTTCACGCGCGCGCACGTTTTGCAATTCCTTTAATGCTTCGGCAAACAGCGACAATGCCGCTTCAGACAACACCTCGCGCTCCACGGCGTTTTCACACAGCACACCAGGGCGAAATAAAAAATCCACCGCGCTCATCGACGCAGGATTCTGCAACTGCGCCTGAATACTGTCAGCCGCTTGCACATAACGCTGCACTAAGGCGGTATCGACCGTCATCGCTTCACGGTTTACCGCCGCCTGAAACTGCAAACTGCAATCCACCTTGCCGCGCTGCAAATGTTTGCGCAGACGTTCACGCAGCTCAGGCTCTAAAAAACGAAACGTATCCGGCAAGCGAAACCCCGGCTCCAAATAACGGTGGTTGACCGAGCGAATTTCCCACACCAGCGTACCCCAATTTTCTACGCACTCTTTGCGCGCAAAGGCCGTCATGCTGTGCATAGCTTATTCCTCAGCCTCAGCTTCCACCGACGACTGCCCCGCTGCATCAATACCGGCCTTATCGCGCTGCTCCCACAACCACTCACGCGGGTATTGCGCCACCAACTCATCCACTATTTGTTGCGCCAACACTTTAGGCTCGCCTTCGCGCTCAAATTTATCAATACGAAAACCGGCTGCGTAATCCTCTGCACTCACCGCGCCGGTCTTGGTGGCAACAGAGTCCACCGTCACCATGTAAATTTTAGGCAACTCTGCGCCAGCCCGATTACCACGACCCTCTTTTACCTGTACAGAGCAGGGAATTTCACGCCAATAAGTCACTTTTACTTCAGCCATTTTTTGCCTCCACAGCAACACAAGATCTTCACGATTAAAGGGCTATTCTGCCACAATACGCTCGTTGAACTGGGCAGCCTAAGCCCTCTCGGAGTGACGCCATGGCCAAACGTAAAAAAAACACCGAAGAATCCTATGAAAATGCAGAAGGCTTCCAAATCGAAGACATGGAGGGCAATATCGTTGATGATGAATTGCTGGAAGACGAAGAAGACAGCTTCTGGAACGATGACGAGGAAGAAGAAAAAGAGGAGGATGATTTCTTCAGTTCTGTTGCTGAAGAAAACAACTGGGAAGAAGGCTACGACTATTAATCTGTAGATAACGAACACAAAAAAGCAGGCGCGAAGCCTGCTTTTTTTTATTTCTCGCTACTCGATCAGTGTATACCCTGATCCTTAAATTTTTTGCCCAGTGATTCGCCGCCGTCAATGATCATGTTTTGACCAATCACAAATTCTGAATCGTCTGAAGCAAAAAACAACACGCCGCGCGCAATATCCAGCGGATAACCAGGGCGATTCATCGGCAATGTTGCCCCCATGCCTTCACCCACTTTTTTAGTAGTTTCCGCATCTAAACCAATTGCATTGCCTACCAACGGCGTATACACACCGCCGGGTGACACACAGTTGACGCGAATTTTTTGTTCTGCCAATTCCAGCGCAAAAGTTTTTGACAACTGCAACACAGCCGCTTTAGCTGCCTGATAAATATGCGGACCGTAACCCGGTGTAGTCGCCGAAATACTGGCAGTGTTGATAATGGAACCGCCATGACCTTGCTTGCGCATTTGCATTGCCGCGTATTTGCAGCCCAAGAAAACAGAGCGCACTAGCAATGCAAAAGTAAAATCAAAATCTTTAGTGGAAATCTCTTCCACGGTACCGCGCGCACCAAATGCGCCGGCATTGTTGTGCAAAATATCCAGCCTGCCAAACTCGGCCACAGCGAAGTCGATCATCGCTTTCACACTGTCTTCGCTGGTGACATCGCACTTAAAAAAGCGCGTGTTAGCGCCCAACTCTGCTACCACTGCTTTGCCGCCCTCTTCGTTCATATCAGCAACAACCACTTTCGCACCGTGCTGCAACAACAACTCCGCTGTACCGCGGCCAATACCGCTCGCCGCACCCGTCACAATAGCTACTTTTCCATCCAGTCTTGTGCTCATAAACACCTCTCGTTTCGTTAGTTAAAAACCTTGCTATAAAAATTAAAAAACAATCGTGCGACGACCGTACACAATGATGCGATCATCCAAATGCGCACGCACAGCCTGCGCTAAAGTTACGCGCTCAATATCGCGCCCTTTGCGCACCAAATCGTCAATCGTGTCTTCGTGTGAGCTGCCTTCCACACCCTGCGCGATGATCGGACCTTCATCCAAATCAGCGGTAGCGTAGTGTGCTGTGGCCCCCACCAATTTCACGCCGCGCTCAAAGGCCTGGTGGTAGGGTTTCGCACCTTTGAACGCCGGCAATGTCGAGTGATGAATATTGATAATGCGATTGGGGAACTGCGCAATCATTTCATCCGACAGCACCTGCATATAGCGCGCCATCACCACCAAATCAATGTTGTATTCTTTCAGCAGCGCAATCTCTTTGTCTTCCTGCTCGCGCTTATTCTCTTTGGTAATTGGGAATACAAAATAAGGAATCTTAAAAACATCGGCGAAGTAACGCAGGTCTTCGTGATTCGAAATAATCAGCGGAATATCACAGCTCAACTCTCCCACTTTATAACGCAGTAGCAGGTCGTAAATGCAATGCTCGTATTTCGATACAAAAATTGCCACGCGCTTTTTTTGATCTGAAAAGAACAACTGCCACTCCATCTCATGCTTTGCGCATTCATCGGCGAGCTGTGTCTTGAAATCTTCACGACTGACAGATAGCCCCGATATATCAAAATACACACGGTGAAAAAAAATATTGTTCTCCTCATCCGTGTGCTGATTGGCATCCAAAATATTGATGTTATTGCGCAGCAACAAATTGGCAATCGCGGCATTTAGGCCTTTGCGATCAGGGCAGCGCAGTAACAAGGTGGCAGTATTGGGTCGGCTCATCGACAACTTCTCCGTAGGTCGAGCGGTGATTTTAGGCAAAGACAGACTGCTGTGACATGCGCAATCCGCTTACAAAGATAACTTACGCATCCGCACCGCGAAACGGCGCTTTGCGCATGGAGCAATTTTTGAGATCGCATAAGCGGCAGGGTTCAATTTCTGGTGCGTTTTTCGCGCCTGGGTTCAGCCCCACCATGCCGAGTAAAGATTTCTGTGGACGCATCATAATGCCATCGCTCATGGTGATAGGCAGATGTTCAAATCCTTCAAAAAAGCGAAACAAAATCGCCTGATCGCCAAAATGCCAGCCGGTATAGCCAGGGCCGACGCGCAGCGTAGTACCGTAGCCGCGCTGTTGTGCCTCAGCGGACACCTGATCGGTGAGCGCCTTCATCGCCTCCACCACCATGGCAGACCCTACGGCATCCATCGCCAGTGCCTGCCCCAATTTGCCCTCATCCATCAAACGCTTGGATTCCAGCGTAGCAGCATTGCCTGCACTGGCCAGCAAAATCACTACTGAATCCGCGTGACGCAAAATTTTCGGCAACTGCTCACTGTGCAGCACCAGCTGCTCTACGCCGTGCTTGAGATGAATTTTGTCGTTTTCAATACCGCACAAGGGCACTTCCACCGCTGCCGCCCACGGCTCTGCAAACTCATGTGCGCGCGCCATTTGCTCATCTGTGATTTTTAATACCGGCTTGCGCGCTTTTTCTGGATCGCTGTAACCCATAAAATTGAGCACGCTGCTGCGATCCAGTTGATAGCGATAATCAGCCAATCTATTTTCGATAGATTTCATCGCTCCGCATTCTCACGCAGCGGCGTTTTCTTCTGGTGGCAACAACCCCAATTCACTCAATAGATATGGCACATTTTCTGTCCATGCCAATGGATAGATGTGAAATCCTGCAATGGGATAGCGCTCTTTTAATACGCGCATGGTTTCCAACGCCAAATCCAACGCTTCTTGTTGCTGATTTTGCGCATCGCGTATGCGTTGCTCAATGTGCGGCGGCACCCAAATGCCCGGCACATGCTGCATCATAAACGCGAGGCCTTTGTGCGAACGCGGCGGCAAAATACCAGGCAGAATGGCAACTTTTTTCGTTACACCTTCGCGCTCCATTGCCTTCCACCATTTATCAAATGTATCCAAATCATAAACGGGTTGCGTCTGCAAAAAATCCACGCCAGCAGCCGCTTTTTTTGCCATCGCGCGCGCCAAATGTTCCGGTTTATTGCCTGCAGGATTCGCCGCACCGCCGATACACCATTGCATTTTGAACGGCTCTTCTTTTGCGCTATCGGCAATGGCACCACCGCCGTAAGATTTACCTACTTTACGCAATTGATTGACCATCATGATCGCGTTAGTGGAATCCATGTCGTACACCGGCTTCGACATTGGATGATCGCCAAACGTCACATAATCACCCGTCAAACACAAAATATTGCGTATGCCGTGCGCGTAAGCAGAAATTAAATCTGCTTGCATTCCTAATTTGGAACGATCGCGGCAAGTCATTTGCATCACCGGTTCCAAGCCCTGTTGCTTCACATAAATCGCCGTGCCGATGGATGACATACGCAAGGTAGCAGACGGCATATCCAACACATTAATGGCATCTACACCGCGACGATAATGTGCAAGATGTTTATCCAAACGCGACAAATCTGGCACTTTGGGTGGTGACAATTCTGCAGTGACCACGAACTCGCCATTTTTAATTTTCTTGTACAAATTACTGCTGTCGTTGAGTGTGGTCATGAGTTACGCCTTGCTGTTGGCGACAAGAGAAACAAGCTGCGCGTCGGGCACAGGATGCGGTGACAAGATGCCGCCATCGCTATCTGTTTTGCCTTCCAAGATACTACCCACGGCCGAAGTGCCTGCAATCGACCAATCCACTGCCGGCTGTATGCGCACAATTTTTTCGCTCATATCGAATATTTGCATCGCATGGGTGTCAGCGCGCTCGTGGATTTTCGTCCACACGCAATCGCGATCGGGAAACACTTCGCATTTGCCAAACATAGATCCGCCGCAGGGACCGTTGCGCATTTGCTTGGGGCAAGTTTGAGGGCAGACCAAGGACGTGGAACGCAACACACACTGCCCGCAGCTATGGCAGCCGAAAATCCGCTTCTTGAACCACTCTTCAAAGCCGAACAGCACGCGGTAGAGGCGGCTGCGCGTCCAGATACGATTAAACATGCAACTTACTCACATGAAAGAAACTTACTCATGAGTAAGTTTGCGAGAAAACCCTTACGGCGTCAAGACAGTTGCTCAGCGGAAGCCGGCATTGATGAGATCCAACATCGCACCGCCTGGACACAGCTCTTTCTCCGTCATGGTGTTCAACGGACGGGCGCTGGTATGCAGAAAGTCGTGGGTTTCTTCTGCTTCGGGGTCGATGTACAGCAGGCCGGTGAGGATCTCACCTTCATGCAGCGCTTTTAATTGCGCCGCCAAGGCCGCACTGCGATCGCGCGGATCGTGATCGCTACCCGCTTTCTGCAAACGCACAACAGAACCGTCGTGCAGAGTCACTTCCTGTGTCGTGCCTTCCAAATAGCTGGTCACAATTTCTTCATGCACAGGAACAAAATCTACCGCACCGGTCGCTTCCAAATGCTCGCGCACATATTCGTAACTTTTGGTCGAACCTTTGTGATTATTGAAGGTCACGCAGGGAGAAATAATATCGAGAAAGGCAAAACCGTGATGCGAGATCGCTGCTTTTAATAGTGGCACCAACTGCTCTTTATCACCCGAAAAACTGCGCGCCACAAAGGTTGCGCCCAACTTCAATGCCAAGCTCACCAAATCCATCGGTTGATACTGATTGGCACTGCCTTTTTTGTTCATGGAACCAACATCTGTCGTGGCAGAATCTTGACCTTTGGTCAAACCATAACAACCGTTATTTTCAACGATGTATACCATGTTCAAAGCGCGGCGCGTGACGTGTGCAAACTGCCCCATGCCGATAGACGCGGTATCGCCGTCACCGGAAACGCCGATATACAACAAATCGCGATTAGCCAAATTGGCACCTGTGGCAATAGATGGCATGCGGCCGTGTACCGAGTTAAACCCGTGCGACTGCCCTAGAAAATACGTTGGCGTTTTTGAGGAACAGCCGATGCCAGACAATTTAGCGACACGGTGCGGCTCAATCGCCAACTCGTAACATGCGCGCACAATGGCCGCAGACACAGAATCGTGTCCGCAACCGGCACACAAAGTGGAGAGCGATCCCTCGTAGTCACGCAGAGTAAAGCCTAGGCTGTTGGGCTGAGCGGACGGATGCTGAAAACGACTACGCACATAAGTCATGACAATCTACCTAGACGCTTTTGTGAAGTGGAATAACGGGAGCCAACTGCAAATAATTTTGAATCTTGCCGCGAATAAATTGTGCGGTGATCGGCATGCCGTCGTAATTGAGCACTGCAATCATTTTTTGCGGCGGTACATCGTTTTCTGCCATCAACAAGGTGCGCAACTGCGCATCGCGGTTCTGTTCCACCACAAACACTTTGTCATGGCGCGCAATGAAATCATCCACCGTTTTATTGAAGGGGAAGGCGCGAATACGGAGAGCGTTCAACTGTATGCCATCTCCTACCAACAAATCCAAGGCTTCTAATGTCGGCGCAGCAGATGTGCCAAAGAAAATCACGCCGTAATTAGCGCCCGTTTTTTCAGGGAACTGCTCTGGCGCCGGCACATACTGTTTTGCCGTTTCAAATTTACGCAACAGGCGGTCTACGTTTTCGACATATTTATCGCCATCTTCTGTATAGATAGCGTAAGTGTCGCGCGATGTGCCGCGCGTAAAAAATGCGCCCTTACTTGGATGCGTGCCTGGGATCGTGCGATAACAAATACCATCGCCATCTACATCTAAATAGCGGCCAAACTTTCCGATGTTGTCGAGCTGCTCGGCGTTAAGTACTTTGCCGCGCTGATAAGTACGCGCATCGTCCCACTGCAAGGGCGGCGACAAATAATCGTTCATGCCCAAATCGAGATCGGTCAGCATGATAATCGGCGTTTGCAATTGCTCCGCCAAATCAAACGCATCGGCTGTCATGTCAAAACATTCTTTCGGCGTAGACGGAAATAGCAGCACATGCTTGGTATCGCCGTGCGACGCGTAAGCCGCAGCAATGATGTCGGATTGTTGCGTGCGCGTTGGCATACCGGTTGAAGGTCCCGCACGCTGCACATCGATCAACACCACAGGAATTTCTGCAAAATACGCCAAGCCAAGGAATTCACTCATCAGCGACACACCAGGGCCAGACGTAGCGGTAAACGAGCGCGCGCCGTTCCAGTTCGCGCCAATCACCATGCCCATCGCCGCCAACTCATCTTCCGCTTGCATGATGGCAAAATTTTTCTCACCGGTATCAGGATCTACACGCAAACGCTTGGCGTATTTTTCGTAGGCATCCACCACAGACGTGCTGGGCGTAATCGGATACCACGCCGCTACCGTTGCACCACCGTAAACTGCGCCGAGACCACACGCTGTATTACCGTCCACCAAAATGCGATCACCCACGGCATCGCAGCGCTGCAAACGCACGCCCAATGGGCACGTGAAATGTTCACTGGCGTACTTAAACCCCAACTCCAAGGCGCGTACATTGGGTGCAATTAATTTCTCTTTGCCTTTGAATTGATCACCGATCAAACCCGTCAGCACGCTGAACTCAATATCCAGCAATGCCGCCAACGCACCGATGTAAATAATGTTTTTGAACAACTGACGTTGACGCGCATCCGTGTACTCGCGCATAGACAGTTCCATGAGCGGAATCGGCAAAATATGAATATCACTGCGCACCAATTTTTTATCGAGCGGCTTGGTGGAATCGTAAATAAAATAACCGCCAGGGGTCACTTCGTGAAAATCGCGCTCGATGGATTGTGGATTGACTGCCACCATCACATCGCAACCACCGCCACGACGACCGGTGTAGCCTTTTTCAGAAACGCGCACTTCATACCAAGTGGGCAAACCCTGAATATTGGATGGAAAAATATTGCGCGGGCTGACAGGAATACCCATGCGAAAAACGGCTTTCACCAACAGCGCATTGGCGCTGGATGAACCCGTACCGTTGACGTTGGCAAATTTGATTACACAGTCATTGATTGTTTCAAGTTTTTTCACGACCACACCTCGGCTTAAGCCGCACACGACTCGCCAGAACCGCGCTGGCCAGCCTTCGTGACACTGTAAAGATATTTCTGCATATCCCATGCGGAGGTTGGGCAGCGTTCAGCGCACAAGCCGCAGTGCAAGCAGACATCCTCATCCTTCACCATCACACGCCCCGTACTCAAGCCATCCGCGATATACAAAGCCTGCTCGTGGTTCACTGCTGGCGCACTCAGATGTTCGCGCAATATCTCTTCGTTTTCTTGCTCATGCGTAAACGTAATACAGCGCGTTGGGCAGATGTCCACGCAAGCATCACACTCAATACATTTGCTGGCTGTAAACACCGTTTGCACATCACAATTCAAGCAGCGCTGCGTTTCTTCGTAACCGACTGCACGATCAAAACCCAGCTCCACTTCCAACATGCGGTCAGACAATGTTTTTTCGGTTGGCGCGTGCGGTACAGCATGGCGCAATTCGTGCGAGACCACGCTGTCGTAGCTCCACTCGTGAATACCCATTTTCTGACCGATCAAATTTGTGCCGGGTGCAGGACGATTTTGTACATCGCCGCCTTGGCAGAACAAATCAATCGAAATCGCCGCCTGATGCCCTTGCGCCACCGCTGTAATAACGTTTTTAGGGCCAAAAGCTGCATCACCACCAAAAAACACTTTTGTGTTTGTTGATTGGTAAGTAACCACATCCAACACCGGCATGCCCCACTTATCAAACGCCACCCCGCTATCCGCTTCTATCCACGGAAAGGCATTTTCTTGGCCGACAGCCATCAACACATCGTCGCACTCAAAAAACACAAACTCACCGGATGGCTTCATCACACGCTTGCCATCGGCATCGTGAGAAACTTCTACTTTTTCAAAATTCATGCCCGCCAATTTGCCATTTTTGACAACATACTCTTTCGGCACATGATTATTAAAAAATGGAATGCCTTCATGCTGCGCATCTTCAATTTCCCACGGCGAGGCTTTCATATCCTCAAACGGGCTACGCACCACAATTCTTACATCTTCACCACCAAGACGACGCGCCGTGCGGCAGCAGTCCATCGCGGTGTTGCCGCCGCCAATCACCAGCACACGCTTGCCAATTTCAGTGGTATGACCGAATGCAACGCTGGCTAAAAAATTAATGCCGATTTGAATATTGGCATTCGCTTCTTCGCGACCGGGCAATTTCAAATCGCGGCCGCGCGGTGCGCCAGTGCCGACAAACACGGCGTCGTAATTTTTTGCCAACACGCTGTTCAAACTATCGACGTGTGTGTTGTAGTGCGTCACCACACCCATGTCAGTAATGAAATGGACTTCTTGATCCAACACGTCTGCCGGCAAACGGAACGAAGGAATCTGGCTGCGCATAAAACCGCCGCCCGCCGATTGGTTGTCGTACAAATCAATTTCATAACCCAGCGGCATTAAATCGCGCGCCACTGTCAGAGAAGCAGGGCCACCGCCGATCAAAGCAATTTTTTTGCCATTTTTCTGCTGCGGAATCTTGGGCATCATCGCCAACACATCGCCTTTGTTATCGGCGGCAACGCGCTTCAAGCGGCAAATAGCGACAGGCTTCTCTTCTACGCGACCGCGACGACACGCTGGCTCACAAGGGCGATCGCAAGTTCGTCCGAGCACACCTGGAAAAACGTTCGACTCCCAGTTCACCATGTACGCTTCCGCATAGCGCTCTTGCGCGATCAGGCGGATGTACTCAGGCACAGGCGTATGCGACGGGCAGGCGTACTGACAATCGACGACTTTGTGGAAATATTCTGGATCTTGGATGTTGGTAGATTTCACCGCGGGCTCCCCGGCAGCAGAACTGCAGTTGGCGCGGCATTCTACAGTAAACTGCCCGCGTTTTGTGTCCGCTATTTGACGAAATTATCGTAAATTTGCTGGCTAAAATGATCGCTTCTGCCGAGGAATTGCACCATCCAAGTGCTGTTTCTGAAAACCCGCACAAGCACTGTGCGGCCACCGCAAAATTTACCGAAAAACTCGCCAAATGAGCCGCCGATGACCCCCAAGCAGTACTGGCAACAATTTCTGATCGCCGTGATGTTTCTCACGCGGCTCCCGATTGCGCGCTGGGTGCAGCACGATGCCGCACTGCAACTCGGCATGGCGCGCTGGTTTCCCGCCGTGGGCTGGCTGGTGGGCGGGCTTGCCGCCCTGCTGTTGTGGCTGTGCGCCAACCTCTTGCCTTGGGTGCCTGCGGTTATCCTCGCAACCGCTCTCACCATTTTGCTCACCGGCGCGTTTCACGAAGACGGCTTTGCTGATATGTGCGATGCCTTTGGCGGCGGTTGGGAGAAGGAACAGGTGCTGCGCATCATGAAAGACTCTCGCCTCGGCACCTACGGCACGCTGGGCTTGGGGCTGATGCTATCCAGCAAAATCAGTCTGTTATGTAACTTGCCGCTGACCAATGCTCTGTGCGCCTTGATAGCCGGCCATGTTCTCAGCCGCTTCACTGCCTCCTCACTGCTGCTGAACTTGCCCTATGTGCGCGACACCGAAGACGGTCTCGCCAAAACCCCGCCCGCCAAGTTCAATCGAACCTCACTGTGGTTTGCCCTCGCTTTTGCCGCACCCGCCCTGCTGTTGCTGCCAGTTACCGCTTGGCTGCCACTGTTACTGGGCTTAGTGGGTGTGCGCAGTTGGGCGGCGTGGTACTACCGCAAACGCATTGGCGGCTACACCGGCGATTGTTTGGGTGGCGCACAGCAACTGGCAGAACTCTGGGTGCTGGTTGCTGTCGTTGTGTTCTCTTCGCCGCCATAATGGAACGACAACATGCCGGTTGAACACACGCAACACCACGCCGCCAGCCGCCACTTCCTGCTGCGGCAACTGCACGCCAGACCGCGCCTATTCAGCGCCGTAGCACTCGCTGCGCTGATCTACGGGCTACTGCCTTTTCTGATAGCCATGCACCCCACCACGCACCTGCTTATCGCTTGGAACACGGGCATCGGTATGTATCTGCTGCTAGCGGGCGGCATGGTGTTGACCAGGGCCTCACACGAGCACATGCGTGCGCGCGCACGCATGGAAGACGAAGGGCGACTGGCCGTGATGAGCTGCGCAATTCTCGCCACCATCGCCTGCTTGGTGGCTATTTTTTTTGATTTGTCCCACGCCAAAAATCTACAGGGCAGTTTGCGCTATCTGCACGTTGCGCTGGCTATTCTCACCGTTGCCTTGTCGTGGCTTTTCATTCATCTCATGTTTGCACTGAATTACGCACATGATTTTTACACACACACCAACGGTCAGCGCAACGGCGGTTTAGAGTTTCCAAACACCGCAGAACCGGACTATCTCGATTTTTTATATTTTTCTTGCATTATCGGCACGTCCGGTCAAACCGCAGACGTTTCCATTTCCTCGCAGGCGCTGCGGCGTACGAGCTTAGTCCACTGCATCTTGTCTTACGCGTTTAACACCACCGTACTAGCACTGGCCATCAATCTTGCAGCGGGACTGATGTAAAAAAATAATCACGCCTTATTTAAGGAACGCCACAAATACAGGGAGGCAATGCTGCGGTACGGCTTCCACACGGCGCCGTATTGCGCCATCGCTTTGGCTGGCGGCAATTCAGGTAAATTGTGCAACTGCATGATGGCTTTGCGAATACCGTAGTCATCGGCAGGAAAAATATCCGCGCGCCCCAAATCAAAAATCAAATACATCTCCACAGACCAACGCCCTATGCCTTTAATGGCGGTAAAACAGCGCACCAGTTGCTCGTCACTCATCGCGTGCGCTTCATCTCGTGAAGGTAATTTTCCCTGCAAAGCATGCACGGCCAAGTCTTTCAAATACATCACTTTCATGCCCGACAAACCCGCACCGCGCAGCGTGGCATCCGGCACAGACAACAATGTTTTTGCGCAGGGTTTTCCGTGTTTAGACACCAGTTGATTAACGCGCTCAAAAATCGTCGTCGCCACTTTGGTGGAGAGCTGTTGACTGACGATTGCCTGAATCAAGGCATCCAAAGGCTCGGCATTGTGCTGCGGCTGAAAAGCAAACTCTCCCACCTGTTTGTGCAACTGGCGAAATTGTTTGTCTTGCAACAAAAACTGCATACCGGATCGCCACTGCGCGGCACTCGCCATCAACTGCGGTTTTTCAACGCTCACACCTTCGCAATGCAATAACATTTTTTTGGTATCCAGACCACCTTGCGCAGAAAAACCGCCGAGCCTACCGGACGCCGCAATAATACGATGGCAGGGAATGATTAGCGGCACAGGATTTTTCCCCAGCGCCGTTCCCACGGCGCGCACAGCTCCCGGTTTTTTAATGCACTGCGCCAACTCAGCATAGCTGACTACTTCGCCGGCAGGAATGCGCCGCGCCGCGTCATACACAGCACGCATAAACGGCGTGGCTTTTTCGATAAAAACAGGAACCGCAGAAAAATCTTGCGCCTTACCTTTGAGATGCAAGGAAATTTTCCGCATCAGTCGCGCAATCCATGCTGGTATTTTTTGAGCAGGATCGTGCTGCGCTGTCACAAGCTGCAATTCTTTTTGCATACGCGCTGTCGTTGTCTCCGGCAACAAAAAATGTGTCACACCTTGCGTGCACCAAGCGATACCACAATGCGCATTTTCAACAGGGAAAATTACCCACGCTTGCTGTGTATTCGCCGCCATTTCACCGCCCTCTTCAAAAAAATTCTGCAATCGCTATGCTACGCCAAGTTGGCAGATGACGATTTCTGTGCTGCCGTGGTTAAATACCCGTCTGATCTATGCACGATGTTCTCATGCAACACGACACCCACGCATCGCCCACCATTGCCTCATCCGCCTCCTTATCCGTTGTGATTCCGGTGTACGGCGCGTGGCAGGCAGAACGCGTGATCGCCGCACTGCTGCCCTTAGCACCGCTAGAAATTCTGGTGTGCGATTCCAGCCCACAACCCACAGCTTTGCCCGCACATCCTACTGTGCGCTTACTGCATTTGAACCAACGCGCTTTCCCGGGCGCGGCGCGCAATGCCGGTTGGCAACAGGCGCAGGGCGACTATGTGTTATTTGTAGATGCCGACGTGGTGCTGGCCGCAGAAGGCCGACAATTTGTGCAGCGCCACATGGCAGCCAATGCGCACGACATGGCGTTTGGGCTGTATACCTTGGATTGCCCAGACTACAACAGTATCAGTCGTTTTATCGTCAACATGCAGCACCACCGCTTCGAGAGCGAGTTTGCACGGAACCACTACCGCTACGGTCAATCATCGCACTTATTGGTACGGCGCGATATTTACAAAAAAATCGGTTTTTTTAATCCGCATTTGCGCATGCACGAAGACAAAGAAATTTGCATACGCGCGATCAATGCCGGTGCCGAGATCAACGTCTACCCCGACTTCTTAGCCGATCACATCAAAATTTTTTCTTTCCGCGATTTGATGCTGGATCACGGGCACAAGGCTTATTTGGCGCAGGAGACACTCTACCAACACCCCGCTATTTTTAGTCGCGTGGAAAACCAACTCAGCACACGCTACAAGACCAGTTTAATTCTTTCCTTTGTTGCGCCGCTATTATTGCTACTGCTCACGCTGTCACACACGCTGCCTAATACCGCCAATCTTGCATTGCTGGTACTCGCTCTATTCTCTCCACTGCTAGCTGCACATGAAGTCTTTACCGCCGCGCGCTGGCGCGAAAAAATTACCGGCTTGTTGCTCTGGCCTTTCATGGGCGCAACCATTTGCACTGGCGTTATGTTGGCAAAATTGCGGTGCGTTTATGTACTATCGGCGCAAGCTGCACGCAGAGTGCCTACACTATTTGAGCTGGCGAAGCGTGTGCTGTTTCGGCGCGGCATGCCGGTCAGCATCATTCACTTCATCACCGCGCGCTGCAATTTACGCTGCGAGCACTGCTTCTATAAAGAGACATTGGACGCCAAAGATCCTGGCGAGCAGTCTTTGCAGCAACTGCAAAAAACCACACAGGAAATTGGCTCGGTATTGTGGTACGCCCTCGGTGGCGGCGAGCCATTTATTCGCAGTGACCTGCCCGATATTCATCGCGTCATCATGCAGAACTGCCAACCCATGATGGTGAGTATTCCCACCAACGGCTGGTACACCGATAAAACTTACCTCAGCACACTGGCTATGTTGCAAGCCATGCCACATGGCGCGCTGACCGTGCAAATTTCTGTCGATGGTCCAAAAGCCATACACGACGCCATACGTGGCAAAGATTCTTGGCAGCACTTGCTCAAAACCTGGAAGAAATTGAAAGAAATTCAACGCGTGTATCCACGGCTATCACTGGGCATTATTACCGTGGTCAATGAAGCCAATGTTCATGTGTACCCCAATTTTATTGATGAAATTACCGACACGTTTCAACCCAACCAAATCAGTATCAATTTGATACGCGATATAGAAAATCCACACGCCGCCACACAGTTATTGGACACCTATAAAGCAGCGGTGGAACGCTACGAATGGCACATCCAACATAAAACACTAACTGCTTTTGGCTATCTCGGCGGCATGATTGTGCGCGCCAAAGAATCCGTACAAAAAGAATTAATCTACCGCGTGATGCGTTTCAACGAATTTGTTACGCCCTGCACCGCCGGCGACTTAACCTATGTGATCTGGGAAGATGGTCGCGTCAATGCCTGTGAAATGCTGCCCGACACCGTGGGCAATATCATCGGCGACCAACCCGCCAACAATTTCCGCAATATTGTTGTCAGCAGCGCCGCGCAGTCCTTGCGCAAAAAAATCGTGGACGAACACTGCAAATGCAGCTATGAATGCGCCATGACCATCAACACCTTATTCAGTTGGCCCATCGCAAAAAAATTGTGGTGGCGCGTAGTCAGCGGCAAAGCCAGCACACCACTCCCTTTTCCCGAACAGCAATAAAAACCACCATCAGGAGATAAAAACCATGAGCGATTTCACTATCACCAACGCCGCCCAAGCCGCCGCACAGCGCTCCATCGATGCCGTGCGCGCTAAAAACAAAGAAGCTTGGGTAGATAACTTTGCCGACGATGCCTGTATTGAAGATCCAGTAGGCAAATCACCACTGGATGCCAGCGGCAACGGTCATCGTGGCAAAGCGGCTATCGCTGCGTTTTGGGATATGTGCATCGCCAACGGCAGTGTCGATTTCAATATTCGCGAATCGTATCCGGTGAGTGACATCGCCTGCGCCAATGTCGGCTCCATCCTCAACACCATGGGCGACATGAAAATCGAAGCCAAAGGCGTGTTTATTTATCATGTCAACGCCGAAGGCAAAGTGACCAACTTGCGCGCCTACTGGGATTTCAACAGCACCATGGCAGCAGCCAGCAAAAAATAATTTTTTATTTTTTGAGAAATGTGAGTCGGCTCAGAGGATGAACCGACTCAAATCTTCGTCTTGCGACAACTCCCCCAAGGATTGATCCACATAAGCCGCATCAATCGTCACCGTTTTTCCCTCCGCGGCTAAATCACCAGCAGAAAACGACACGCTCTCTAACAGTCGCTCCATTACAGTGTGCAGACGGCGCGCGCCGATATTTTCCGTACGGTCATTCACTTGCCAAGCAATTTCTGCCAAGCGACGAATACCGTCTGGATTGAACGCAATTTTCAAACCTTCCGTCTGCATCAAAGCCTGATACTGCTCGGTGAGCGAGGCATCCGGCTCCTGCAAGATGCGCTCAAAATCACTCGGGGTCAGCGCATTCAATTCCACGCGTATCGGCAAACGCCCTTGCAGCTCTGGAATTAAATCGGATGGCTTGGCCAAATGAAACGCGCCCGAAGCAATAAACAGAATATGGTCTGTTTTTATCATGCCGTACTTGGTCGACACCGTGCAGCCTTCAATCAAGGGCAGCAAATCGCGCTGTACGCCTTCACGCGATACATCCGCACCACTGGTTTCTCCGCGGCGACACACTTTGTCTATCTCATCGATAAACACGATGCCGTTTTGTTCTGCTGCATTGATAGCTTGTGCTTTGATTTCTTCATCATTGATCAAACGCGCTGCTTCTTCATCTTGCAACTGCTTCATCGCCGAGCGCACCGTCATTTTGCGCAACCGTTTTCTGTCGCTGTTCATGTTGGAAAACATGTTTTGCAATTGACTGGTCATTTCTTCCATACCAGGGGGCGCCATGATTTCCACACCCACCGAGGCTGCCGCCACTTCAATTTCTATCTCTTTATCATCCAGCTCGCCTTCGCGCAGTTTTTTGCGAAACACTTGTCGTGTGCCAGTTTCTTTTTCTTGTGCATCCACGCCGCGCGCAGCGGGCAACAACGCATCCAACACGCGATCTTCTGCCGCATCTTGTGCACGCACCTGCACCGATTCCATCGCGCGCTGACGAAACAGCTTGATCGACATTTCTAACAAGTCGCGCACGATAGATTCCACATCGCGCCCGACATAGCCCACTTCGGTAAACTTGGTCGCTTCCACTTTAATAAACGGCGCATCAGCCAGCTTTGCCAAGCGGCGCGCAATTTCTGTTTTGCCCACGCCAGTAGGCCCAATCATCAAAATATTTTTCGGCGTGATTTCTGCACGCAAATCTTCATGTAACTGCATGCGCCGCCAGCGATTGCGCAGAGCAATCGCCACGGCGCGTTTGGCATCATGTTGTCCAATAATGTATTTATCGAGTTCGCTGACAATTTCTCGCGGGGTCATGTTAGACATGCTCGCACTCCATTTCTTCAATCGTGCGGCTATGATTGGTGTAAATACAAATATCCGCGGCAATCGCTAAACTTTTTTCCACAATATCTCTCGCCGACAATTCAGAGTTATGCAATAACGCCGTGGCCGCCGCCTGTGCAAACGAGCCACCAGAGCCAATCGCCAACAGATCATCTTCCTGCTCAATCACATCACCATTGCCAGTGATAATCAGCGAGCTGGTTTTATCTGCCACAATCAACAGCGCCTCTAAACGGCGCAGTGCGCGATCGGTGCGCCAGTCTTTCGCCAACTCCACCGCAGCGCGCACCAAATGCCCTTGGTACTTTTCCAATTTCGCTTCAAAGCGTTCAAACAGCGTGAACGCATCTGCTGTGCCGCCGGCAAAACCCGCGAGCACTTTGTCGTGATACAGGCGGCGCACTTTGCGCGCATTGCCTTTCATGATGGTGTTGCCGAGCGAGACTTGGCCGTCGCCGCCGATGACAACGCGCCCGTGGCGGCGCACAGAGAGAATGGTGGTGCCGTGATACTGTTCCAAGGGAATGTCCTAACAGCGGAGGGAACCCTCTATCTATGGGCTGCTTGCGACTGTTTCAAGGTGCTAGTTACTTCACGGCTATCGTGCTGATGCCATTGCCGCTCAGAATCGTGCGCGCGTTGTCCGCCTCTGCGCTAGAACGAAAAGGTCCTGCCAAGACCTTCTGTAAAGCAGCGCCATTGGCATCGCTGATGACACGCACAGACGTACTCACCCCGAGGCGAGACATTTTGTTGCGCAGCTTTTCCGCTTCTGTTTTATTGCGAAAAACACCCGCCTGCAAATAACGCGCACCACTGGGGGCGGTGGCCGCAGCAGGCTTGTTCGCCGACACAGCTTTTTCTTTTTGTGCTTTCTCTTTGTGCTCCTGCTCTTTTTGCGCCAACAATTGCTGCAGAGGATCCAGTTCTTCTTTCTGCTGTACTGCTGTTGCAGGCTCTTTTGCGACAGGCTCCTGCACAGCGGGTTCGGTTGTGGGCATCGCCGTTGTAGTCACAGGTTGCGCTACTGTCGCAGTCGATGTGGCAGGCTGTTGTGATACAGAAGGCTGCTGCACCGTCGGCTTCGTATCCTGCTGGCTTGGCTGTGTGGCAGGCGCAATATCCGTCACCGGCTGACCACCTTCCGGCAGTTTGGTATAGAACTCAAACACGGGGCTGACGCGCTTAGGTGGTGCGGGCGTTTGCTCAGAGGTGACTGTACTACCGACAACAGGCGTTGCAGGTGTGGACTGCGGCGGGATAACGGCAGCAGGCACAGGCGGGCGCACACCCGATAAATACACTAAAAACATGATGAGACAGCCGACCAGCGTGCCCACCAACACCAACAACCATGCAGGCACACCGCGGTTTTTTTTGCGTCGAGAAGGCTGACGAGGCGCCTCTTTTTTAATCCGCTGACTTCTGGCGAAATCGTGACTCATTGCGCGCTCACTGCTCCACTGTGTTCTGACCAAACCATCACATAGACTCCGGTGCGCTAACACCCAACAACTGTAAACCATTGCGCAACACTTGCTGCGTGGCTACGGCCAGCGTTAAACGTGCGTTGCGTAACGCGGCATCTTCCACCAAGAACTGCGCGGCGTTGTACCAAGTATGCAAGCCAGCAGCCAGTTCGCGCAAATACTGTGCGACGCTGTGTGGCGACAAATCTTGAGCCGAAGATGCCACCACGTCTGGATAGCGCGCCAAGGTATTCAGCAAATCGGACTCATGAGATGTAGCAAGGCAATCCAGATGCGCCAATCCCTGCTCTTGATCCCACGCCAAACTTTTTTCTTGTGCTTGCTTCAACACACTGCAAATGCGCGCATGTGCGTACTGAATGTAATACACGGGATTGTCGTTGCTTTTAGCAACAGCCAAATCCACATCAAACACCAGTTGCGAGGTAGCGGCGCGCGACACCAAAAAATAGCGCGTAGCATCGCGCCCGCACCACTCAATCAAATCGCGCAAAGTGACATAGGAACCGGCGCGCTTGGAAATTTTTACCTCTTCGCCGCCGCGCATTACCGTCACCATTTGGTGCAACACATAATCGGGCCAAGCGGCAGGAATCCCTGCATTTAAGGCCTGCAAACCGGCGCGCACACGCGTGATGGTGGAATGATGATCTGCGCCTTGTTCGTTAATCACGCGCGTAAAACCGCGTTGCCATTTGTTCAAGTGATAGGCGACATCTGGCACAAAATAAGTGTAGCCGCCTTCTGTTTTGCGCATCACGCGATCTTTGTCGTCGCCAAAATCCGTGGTTTTTAACCACAATGCGCCGTCTTTTTCGTAAGTGTGCCCCTGCGCAATCATCTGCTGCACCGCAGCTTCCACTTTGCCTTCACTGTAGAGCGAGGATTCGAGATAAAACACATCAAAGCGCACATCAAATGCTTGTAAATCCAAATCTTGTTCGCGGCGTAAATACGCTACCGCGAATTGACGAATGGCATCGGTATTGTGCGGATCTTTTGCGCCGACCACATGTTGATCATCCGCATCAATTTTTTTACCGACCAAGTAGGCTTCTGCCACATCGGTGATGTAATCGCCGCGATAACCGTCTGCTGGCCACGCAGCATCATCAGGCGTTAAACCGGTGGCGCGTGCCTGCACTGACAGCGCGAGATTATTGATCTGCGCACCGGCATCGTTGTAATAAAACTCGCGCGTCACCTCCCAACCGGTAGCCGTCAGCAAGCGGCACAGGCAATCGCCTATCGCCGCGCCGCGACCGTGACCCACATGCAGCGGCCCCGTGGGATTGGCTGACACAAACTCCACTTGCACTTTGCGACCCGCGCCCGAGTTGCTGTGACCAAAGTTTTCTCGTTCCGCCAAAATGCGCGCCACCACGGCGGTTTGCGCATCGCTTGCCAGAAAAAAATTGATGAAACCGGGGCCTGCGATTTCTGCTTTGGCGATCAGCGTGTTTTCTGGCAGCGCCGCCAAAATTGCTGCCGCTAAATCGCGTGGGGCTTTGCCCGCTTTTTTCGCCAACACCATCGCGATATTGCTGGCGAGATCGCCGTGCGATTTGTCACGCGTGTTGTCAATCTGTACGCTAGGCGGCGCGCTATCCGCTGGCAACACGCCTTCGGTTTGCAAGTTGAGCAAGGCTGTTTGAATCAATTCCGCCAGTGGCTGTTTCATCGCAATACGCTGGTTGAGGAGGGTTTAGAGGGCAGCAAAACAAGCCGCGCATTATAGAATAAGAAAGCTGTAAACGAGACTGCGTATGTTTGAAATTGGAGTCATCCCCGTAGCGGGCGCTGGGCTGCGCCTCTACCCCTACACAGAATCCACCCCGAAAACACTGCTGGAAGTCGGCGGTCAATCCCTGTTGTTGAACAATATCGCCATTCTGCGCGATCAACTGGGCGTAAAAAAAATCTTCCTGATTATCGGTCACCAAGGCGAGCGCATTCGCGCGGCAATTGGCAACGGCACCAATCTCGGTGTACAGATTGCCTATTTGGAATGTAACGACGTCAGCGCCGGTCTCGCGCGCGGGTTGCTGCAGCTGCGCACTCACATCCACAGCCACTTTCCCGTCATTCTCGGCGACGAGTTGTACCTCGACAGCAATCACGCGCAACTGCTGCGCTACGCCGCCGAACCGGCCGATGTGGTGTGCGGCATTAAAACCACCGGCGATACCACACTGATACGCAAAAACTACGCCGTTACTTTGCAAGGCGAGCGCATCACTTCCTTGGAAGAAAAACCCGAAGTGATTAAAAATCACTATCTCGGTTGCGGCACTTATATTTTTTCGCCCGCTATTTTTGACGCAATCGAAAACACGCCCGCATCAATAAAAACAGGGCGCGTGGAATTAACAGAAGTGATCGATCACTGGGCACAGCAAGGCGCCGACGTACGCGCCGCCGTTTTAAAAGGCAGCTACCGCAACATTAATTACCCTGAAGATTACATCAGCGCGATGAACTTGTACCGCAAGCTGCATTTTTCGCAGTATCGCGTGAGCTTGGTGATTCCCACCTACAACGAATCCGCTGCCATCGGTGACGTGATTGAAGATTTCCGCGACAAAGTGGACGAAGTGATTGTCGCCGACAATCAATCGCCAGACGGCACTGCTGACATCGCCCGCGCCAAAGGTGCGACCGTAATTTCAAAACCGCTAACCGGTTACGGCGAAGCACTGCGCTGCGCACTGCAAGCAGCTACTGGCGATATTTTGGTATTGATGGAAGGCGATGCATCTTTCACCGCCGATGATTTACCCAAAATTCTCGCGTACATGCGCGACGCCGACATGGTGATAGGCACGCGCACCACCAAACAAATGATCGAGCAAGGCGCGAACATGGATGCGTTTTTGCGTTGGGGCAATGTGCTGGCGGCGAAAGTGTTGCAATTTTTATGGATACGCCAAGAGCCGCGCTTTACTGATCTCGGCTGCACGTATCGCGCGATTTGGCGCGATACCTATCTCACTATTTGCGATAATTTATCCGCTATCGGACCAGAGTTTTCGCCAGAAATGATGGTGGAAGTGTTGCGTGCTGAAAGAAAAATCATCGAAATCCCTGTCACTTATCGCCCGCGCATCGGCGATGTCTCCAAACACTCCGGCAGTAAGCTGGCAATACTGAAAACCGGCACAAAAATGTTGTGGTTGATTTTCAAACGGCGACTGGGTTTGCGTTAAATCAATCCATCAACTCATGTTGATTCGGTGACACGTCAATTGCGCCGTCGGTTTTCATAAACAGCGCCAGCGGCACAATAATCAGCGTCATCCACAAAATTAATTGAAAATCTTGCAAGTACGCCAACTGCGCCGCTTGTCGCAACAGTTCGCCATCCAAAGCCATCAAACCCTGCGTCGTGCCAGTATTCCAAATTTGCGGCACCACGCCCCAATCCAACCAGTGATTAAACGGCGTGATGTGCTCAGAAAAAATGGCGTGATTGCGTTGCACGTTATCGGCCAAAGCTGTCATTACCACTGAAATACCGATACTGCTGCCGATATTGCGCACCAGACTGTAAATGGCCGAACCCTCAGTGCGCAACGCAGGGTCTAACGTGAGAAACGCCACGGTGGACAGCGGCACAAAAATAAATCCCAGCCCTACGCCCTGCAAAAAGCCCACCCAAACCACGGCCGCTTTACTGACATCCAGCGTAAAACTGGTCATCAACCACAATGAAGCGCAGGTAAATACACCGCCAAGCGCGATGATAAAACGCGCATCTATTTTTCCCATCATGCGCGTGACAAAAATCATCCCCAGCATTGTACCTGCACCGCGCGGCGCAAGAATTAAACCCGCATCCAACACCGAGTAGCCGATCAAGTTTTGCAAAAAAGGCGGCAACAAAGCCAAGGTAGCCAACAACACCACACCAACAAAGAAAATTAACACCATACTGACGCAAAAATTGCGATCTTTGAACAAAGCCGGCTCAATAAACGGTCGGCTATGCGTGAACATATGCACCACAAACATATAAAACGCGACCGCCGACACAATAGCTTCTGCAATAATTTCTTTGGATTCAAACCAATACAACGTGCGCCCGCGATCCAACATCAATTGCAACGCACCGATGCTGATACTCAATACAAAAAAACCAAACACATCAAAACGCCGCTCGCTATCCGTATCCGATTCGTGCACCAAGGTGATGATGCCGAACAGCGACAAAATACCCACCGGCAAATTGATATAAAAAGCCCAGCGCCAACTGTAATATTCGGTCAACCAACCGCCGATAGTTGGGCCAAGTATCGGCGCCACCATCACACCAATACCCCACAGTGACATCGCTTTTGCGTGTTGTTCGCGCGGAAAAATATCCAACAAAATGGATTGCGATACCGGCACCAAACACGCACCAAACACGCCCTGCAACATGCGCGCAATCACCGCCTCTGGCAGGCTTTGCGCCATGCCACACAAGGCTGAGGCAATAGTGAAACCGGCGACAGACCACACCAGCATACGTTTGCGTCCGAAGCGACCGGAAATATAGCCGGTCATCGGCATCACAATCGCCGCGGTAATAATGTAAGACGTCAACACCCAAGAAATTTGATCTTCCGTTGCCGACAGCGCGCCTTGCATGTGCGGCAGCGCGACGTTGGCAATGGTGGTGTCCAGTATTTGAATAATCGCCGCCAACATCACCGATGCCGCCACCAACATTTGCCGCACATGCGGCGGCAGACGCTCAACCACACCCGAAAAATGTGTGCGCGGAATGTCTGCCGTTGTGGATGCCGTTGTTGCTGTGTTAGTTGTGCTCATTGCCAACACTCAATGAGATTACGCGTGATGAAACAAACGCTGCCAGCGATTTTTCCCTGTGTCGATTTCCACGTTGGCGCTCATGCCTGCGCGCAGCGCGGGGGCATTTTGCTCGGCATCCAGCGCGATGCGCACCGTGATGCGCTGCACCACTTTCACCCAGTTACCGCTGGCGTTTTGCGCCGGCAAAATCGAAAACTCCGCGCCACTGGCAGGGCTGATGCTCACCACGCGCCCCGTCCAACGCCGATCAGGGTATGTGTCTATGCGAATACTGACGGCCTGCGCAGGCTGCACAAAGGTCAAATCGGTTTCGTTGAAATTGGCTTCAATCCACGGCGTGGTATCCGCCACCAACACCATCGCTGGGCTGCCGGCATTCAAATGCTGCCCCAGCTTTGGCACATTGCTCACCACGCCAGCAAACGGCGCAGATACCGTGGTGTGTTCAATATTGATATTGACCTTGGCTAAATCGGCTTCCGCTTCCTGATAAGCCGGATACTGTTCAACCGGCGCGTCCGCTTGTCCGTTCAAGCTGGCCAGCACGCGCGCAATGTCCTGCTGCAACACCACCAACTGCTGGCGTGCCAGATCTAGGTCTTGGCGGCGCTCGTCCAACTGCACTTGCGAGACAAAGTGCTGCCCCACCAAATCAGCTGCGCGACGGTATTCTTTTTCTGCAAACGCCAGTTTGGTATTGGCTAAACCCAATTCCGCTTGTTTGCTGCGATAGGCAGCTTGCAGCGCTTCAATATCCGTGCGCGTTTTTTCCAGCTTGGCTTTGGCGCCGTCGCGCGCTGCGGTAAACAAAGCGGTATCGAGCAGGAAGAGCTTCTGCCCCTTTTGCACGACTTCGTTTTCCGCCACCGCCACACGCACCACGGCTGCCGACACTTCAGGCGCAATCATCACCTTGTCAGTTTTCAAATAGGCATTTTCTGTTTCCACATAGCGTTCGCCCGTCAAATAAAAAAACAGGGCAAGCACAGCAGCTAAAACAGGAACACTGACTAACAACAGACGACGCATAGTCATGACTTTTTACTCGTGGGAAGGTGTGTGACTAGGTTCTTTACACTCGTCCCTAAGCAAGTTTTCCTTCATGGTTTGCAGGGTGGCAATAAATTGCACCAACGCTTTTCTATCCAAACCGTTAACCGCCATCGCGCGGCTTTCGGTGGCCAGCTCCCAAATTTGATCCAGCAGCGGGTGAGCACTTGCTGTCAACGAAAGGCAGAAAGCGCGGCGATCAGAAGGGTCGCGTCGCCGCTCAATCAAACCGGCTGCTTCCAGTTTGTCCAACTGGCGTGCCAAAGTGATGGGCTGAATCTCCAATATCTCAGCCAGTGCCACCTGTTGAATACCCTCGTTGCGCGCCAAATGCAGGATGACGCGGCACTGCGCTTGCGTCAGACCCAAGGCTTGCACACGACGATTGAAATGCCGCCGCAGCAGGCGAGCGACATCGTGCATCAGAAAGCCAAAAGCACCTTCCGGTTCAAGTCGTGTACTGTCTGTAGCGGGTTTCATGGCGGGGAATCAAATTAATAAGCTAGGCTTATTATATACCTAGCTGCTTATACGTCAGTGCGTAATTTCCACGGCGGGCGAGACGCAAGAGCCCTGAGCCGATGGCGTGAGCAGCCAATGCATAATTTGGGTGGAGAATTCCTCGACATAAAACTCGCGATTCACCATTGCCACCACAGCCACACCGTCATCCGGCGCTAGCATCAGCTCCCCTGCGAAGCCGGTATCGCCTCCCGCATGGCCGCGCACGCGGTGACCATCGACCTCGCCGAGAAACCATCCCAAGCCCAGTTGCTGCTCCCAAGGGCTGGGCATATTGGTGTGAATCTGCGGCGACCACATCTCGGCATAGGCGGAGGCCGGCAGCACCCGCACGCCGTCGAGTTCGCCGTAGCGCAGATGCGCCAAGGCAAAGCGGTTCATGTCGTCCACCGTGGAAAACAAATGCGAGCTGGGTGCGTGCTGGCGGCTGTAAGGAAAAAAACGATTCACCGTGAGCGTATTTTTATTCAACACATGCGGCGCAGCTAACGATGCAGGTGGAATATCACGCAACAAAAAACTGCTGCGCGTCATTCCCAGTGGCTGAAAAATATGATGGCTCACATAATCTTCAAAATTTTCACCTGACACTCTGGCCATCACGTCGCCCAGCATTTCAAAACCGATATCGCTGTACTGCATTTTTTCGCCCGGTTCGCTCAGCAACGATGCCGCACCGATGCCGCGCGCATGCCGTTCCAAAGCCTGCTCATCAAACGCTGGCGTTAAATAATCTTCAAAATCACAGCCCTTGCCGGGCAGGCAGTAAGGCAAGCCTGAGCGATGGGACAACACTTGTCGCAGAGTAATTTTTTTGTAGCGTGGATCTTTTAATTGAAAGTACGGCAGATAATGAAACAGCGGCGTATCTATATTGAGCTTGCCCTGCGCTTGTAACTGCATGATAGCCGTACCTACCATCATTTTAGATTCTGATCCCAATTGAAAAACGGTTTCTGGTGTCACCGCATCGCCCGATGCAATGCTCGCCACACCAAAACCTTTGCGGTACACCACGCGGTTATTTTTCACGACACCCACCGCCATGCCGGGAATGTGGTTGTCTTTCATCAATTGTTTCGCCAGTTGATCGATGTGCTGCACCGTACAGCGATCAAAAACTGGCAAAACAGAAGTATTTTTTGACGTATTGACTAACTGAAAAAACATCCATGCTGTTAACAGCGGAATACTGACTAGCACAATGCCACAAAAAAGAAACAGCGCAAAAAAAGATGCCTTGCGTTGCAGCGCTGTAGCACGCTCAAAGTGCATCGTCATCCCCTTCGCACTGCACGCCCAACTCTTTAATTTTTCGCGTCAAGGTGTTGCGCCCCCAACCCAACAATTCAGCCGCTTCACGGCGGCGACCCGCTGTTTGTTTCAACGCCGCTTCGATCATGATGCGTTCAAATGCCGGTGTGGCTTCCTCCAATAAACGCTCGCGCCCACTCGCCAATGCTTTCTCTGCCCACTGTTGCAGTATTTGCTCCCAACTGCCCGCTTGTGCGCCATCACTCACGGCTTGCTGTGCGACTTGCTGCAAAATATCTGGCGGCAAATCGGCGGTGTGCACATCACGCCCCGGCGCCATCACGGTCAACCAGCGGCATGTGTTTTCCAACTGACGCACATTGCCAGGCCAATCCAATTGACTGATGAATACCTCCACTTCCGGCAATAATTGTTTGGCCTCCACACCCAATTCACGCGCCGCTTTATCGAGGAAAAAGCGCGCCAACGCCGGAATGTCTTGACTGCGCTCTGCCAAGCGCGGCAACTGAATGCGAATAACATTCAGACGATGAAATAAATCTTCGCGAAAGCGATGTTCTTGCACCAACTGCGCAAGATTTTGGTGTGTGGCAGCGATGATGCGTACATCCACTTTTACTGGCGTGTGTCCGCCCACGCGATAAAACATCCCGTCCGCTAACACGCGCAACAAACGCGTTTGTGTGTCGTGCGGCATGTCGCCAATTTCATCTAAAAACAATGTGCCGCCATCCGCCTGTTCAAAACGTCCTTGGCGTTGATTGACTGCACCGGTAAACGCGCCTTTTTCGTGACCAAACAATTCCGATTCCATTAAATCTTTTGGCACCGCCGCCATGTTCAAGGCGATAAACGGTTTTTTACTGCGCGGGCTGTGTCGGTGCAGCGCTTGCGCTACCAATTCTTTTCCCGTACCGGATTCTCCATTGATGAGCACGGTGATATTGGAGTGTGACAAACGACCGATCGCGCGAAACACTTCTTGCATCGCCGGTGCTTCGCCGATGATTTCTGCCGGCTGCGGTTCAAAATGCTGCTCGTCCACTGAGCCTTTTTGCGCCTGCGACAACGCGCGACGCACCACGTCCACCACATCATCGACATCAAACGGTTTGGGCAAATACTCAAATGCGCCGCCTTGATAAGAAGCCACTGCGCTGTCGAGATCGGAATGCGCGGTCATGATGATGACTTGCATAGCAGGATAGTCGCGGTTAATCGCGCGCAACAAGGTCAAACCATCCGTGCCGGGCATGCGAATATCGCTAATCAATACCGCAGGCTGTTTGCGCGCCAATTCGCGTTGCACCGCATCGCCGGTTTCAAAACTGCGGCAGACAATGCCCGCTTGCTCCAGCGCTTTTTCCAACACCCAACGAATGGAGCGATCATCATCCACAAGCCAAACAGCAGCATCAGTGTTCATGTTTTATATATCCGGTTTTTACACATCTAGCGGTAAATACAGCGAAAAACGAGTGCTGCCTGGCACGCTGTCACATTCGATCATGCCGCGATGCTGCGCCATGATGGATTGTGCAATCGCCAAACCCAAACCCGTCCCCTCTGCGCGCCCGGAAATCATCGGAAAGAAAATCGTGTCCTGAATATCCGCAGGAATACCAGGGCCGTTATCCATCACATCCACACGACACACCAATTTGTGTTGATGTTTACCAATCGTAAATTGCCGTTGCACTCGGGTGCGCAAGACAACTCGAGCAAAATCCGTACCACTTTCTTGCAACGCTTGCGCAGCATTGCGCAACACGTTCAACACCACTTGCAATAACTGATCGCGATCACCCAATACATCTGGCACGCTGGGGTCGTAGTCGCGTTCAAAGCGCACGCGCGCGCCGCACTCCACGCGCAGCAAACTCAAGGCGCGCTCCAACACTTCGTGCACGTTGACGGGCGACAACACCGGCGGCTCTTGCGAGCCCAGCATGCGATCCACCAAATCGCGCAGACGATCAGCCTCTTCGATAATGATGCGCGTGTATTCTTTGTCCGCATCGGGCAGTGCACGCGCCAATAATTGCGCTGCGCCGCGTATGCCACCCAAAGGGTTTTTGATTTCATGCGCCAAACCGCGCGCCAAATGGCGACTGGTTTGCTGCGAAGACACCACCGCTTCTTCACGGCTGATGCGCAACAGGCGATCGACCGTTTGCACTTCCAGCAGCAGCCGGTGATCGGGCAGAGGCGTGGCAGTGATGTCCACCGAGACATTTTGGTGCGTGGCGTGCGAGGTGAGGTGCGTTTGCCGCTGCGTGAACGGCGTGGCGGTTTGCAGTGACTGTTGGAAAGCCGCGACAAGGTTATTCGCATCGCGCGTCAAATCCGCAAAGTGCTGCCCAACCGCGTGCTGCCGACTCACCGCCAGCAAGCCTTCGGCTGCTTGGTTGCAGTACAGTACGGTCAGTTTGTCATCCAGCAATACCACCGCACTGGATAAGTGATCCAGTATCAGCGAGGGAAAAGAGAACGCTGCAGACGAAGCGGTTGGCAACACTTACCGCCCAGGTGTTGGCGCTGCGCCGCCGGCGCCACGCGTGCCACCCAAACCACCAGCACCGCCCGCACCACCCGCTGCTGCACCACCACCCGCACCACCGGAGCCGCCAAAACCTTTTGCTCCACCAAAACCACCCGAAGGTGGTGACGCAGTACCTGATCCGCCGCTAGGACTATTGCCGCTACCACTTCCACTGATTGGCTGCGGCTTATGTGGCTGGTTCAGTAGCGAGGTGCGTCGCACATGAAACTGAATGGGCTCTGACTCAATCAACACCTTGCCACCTCGACTCAACACCTTAGCCACCACCGTGTGCGTACCGCGCTCCAAATCCGTGACCGTGTAAGAAAGCCCTGTGCCGTCCACAGGTTTTCCATCGTAATACAACTGCGCAACGTGCCCGTCTTGCAGACCTGGTTCCAGCGAAGCTGCCAATGACACCGCCTGCACTTCTTGATCAAAATAATCATCATTTTGCGGACTCACCACAACCAAGCTGGTGTAGTTTTTTACCGCTTTTTCGGTGCCGCGCGCACCCTCTCCTGCGCTGTTGGGAGGCGCAATGGTGTTAGACGGTTTTACCGTCACAGCATCCGAAGGGCGGTCTGTCGGCGGGGCATCGGTAAAAACTGTTTTACCGTTTTTATCTACACTTTTATAAACCACGGTGCCATTAACTGGTGGCGCAGTTTGCGCTTCCGTTGCTGTGCTGTCATTTGCCTGGGGCATATCGCTATTTTCTTGCGCATGCACGACGAAGCTCGCACATGACAGCACGCCTACCAACAATCCCACTTTTATTGTTTGGAACATGGCTCTCACTCCTTTCATGCAACAGTACTTGCCAACACTTTACCCGCATCCGCGAGACAAAAAAAAGCCCAGTGCGCTGACTGGGCTTTTTCTGTGAACCAACTGCCATTTTTAGCAGCTGTAGTACATCTCGAACTCAATTGGGTGCGTTGTCATACGCAGCTTAGTGACTTCTTCCATTTTCAGCGTGATATACGCATCGATCATGTCGTTGTCGAACACACCGCCGGCCGTCAAGAACTCACGATCCTTATCGAGGGCTTCCAGTGCCATTTCGAGGCTGGAACACACGGTTGGGATTTCTGCGGCTTCTTCTGGCTCCAAATCGTACAAATCTTTATCGGCCGCATCACCAGGATGGATTTTGTTTTTGATGCCATCCAAACCCGCCATCAACAGCGCCGCAAAGCACAGGTATGGGTTGGCAGTTGGATCAGGGAAGCGTGTTTCGATACGGCGCGCTTTTTCGCTGTTAACCCAGGGGATACGGATAGAAGCAGAACGGTTGCGCGCAGAGTAAGCGAGCATAACCGGTGCTTCAAAACCAGGGACCAAACGCTTGTACGAGTTGGTGCCAGGGTTACAGAACGCGTTCAGGGCTTTGGCGTGCTTGATGATACCGCCCACATAGAACAGCGCCGTTTCGCTCAAGCCGGCATAGGCATCACCGGCGAAAATGTTTTTGCCTTTGGCGGTGATGGACTGGTGCACATGCATACCAGAACCGTTGTCACCCACGATAGGCTTCGGCATGAAGGTGGCGGTTTTGCCGTAAGCATGCGCCACGTTGTGTACGCAGTATTTCAGGATTTGCACTTCGTCGGCTTTTTTCACCAGCGTGTTGCCGCCGACACCAATTTCACACTGACCGGCAGTCGCTACTTCGTGGTGATGCACTTCCAACACCAAGCCCATTTGCTCCATGGCGTTGCACATCGCACCGCGCACTTCGTGTAGAGAATCCACCGGCGGCACGGGGAAATAACCGCCTTTCACACCTGGACGGTGACCGATGTTGCCGCTTTCAAAGCTGTGGTCAGAAGACCACGCTGCTTCTTCCGAGCCGATTTTGACGCTGCAGCCAGACATATCGACTTTCCACTTCACGTCGTCAAATATAAAAAACTCTGGCTCTGGTCCCATCGTCGCGAATGAGTCCGCACCATAGATGGTCTTCAAATAATCTTCAGCGCGCTGAGCGACTGAGCGCGGATCGCGGTTGTAGCCCTGCATGGTGGCTGGCTCAACAATGGAGCAGCGCAAGATAACGGTAGGCTCCTCAAAGAAAGGATCCAGCACCGCCGTGCTGTCGTCTGGCATCAAAATCATGTCAGATTCGTTGATGCCTTTCCAACCAGCGATAGAAGAGCCGTCGAACATTTTGCCGTTAGTAAACAGGCTGGCATCCTCACCCTTGGCAGGATAAGTCACGTGCTGTTCTTTGCCTTTGGTGTCTGTGAAACGGAAATCAATCCACTTCACATCGTGATCTTTAATCAATTTCAGGGTTTTCTCTGACATGGTGTTCTCCGAATAACCGTACGTGACGGATTGTAAAAAAAGCAAAACATTTTGAAGCAAACAACGGGGTGCAAAATATATGCCATTTGCGCCTCACAAAGAAAGCGCAACATTGCATTGGGTTTTGTCACAAAAATGTGCGCCGCACACTGAAATCGCCCCAAAAACGGGCAGCTACACACAAATCGCACTGTATTGGTGCAATCCAAACATCGCCGCCGGCTGATCGGCTGCCCTATATAATGACACTCCGCCCACTCGGATAGCTGCCATGCAGTACACCATCAAGCTGTTCGCTGAAATCACCATCAAGAGCAAGCCCGTGCGTCAACGCTTGGTGCGCATGCTGCGCGACAACCTGCGCACCCTGCTGAAGCCGCTCGACCCTGCCGCCGACATCGTGCGCCACTGGGATCACCTCAGCATTCACAGCCAAGCGGACGATGCCACGCAGACGCAGATTGTCGACCTGCTACAACGCACGCCGGGCATCAGCTATTTTCAGCGCGTGCATGAGTTTCCTTTGTATTTGCCTGCGGCGGATGAGGACGCTGTGCCCACGGTCGATTGGGACGGCATCTACCAGCACACACGCCAACTGTATGAGCCGCTACTGGCGGGAAAAACCTTTCGCGTGAGCTGCCGCCGTCACGGTCAACACAATTTTATTTCTGCGGATGTCGAACGCTATATCGGTGGCGGCTTGCACCAACACTGCGCCACCGGCGGCGTGAAACTCAAGCATTTTGATATTGATGTGTCGGTAGAAATTCGCGATGAGCGATTTTATGTAGTGGAACAAGATTACGCGGGCTTGGGCGGTTTTCCGATGGCTTCGCAAGATTCTGTGCTGTCGCTCATCTCCGGTGGTTTTGATTCCACCATTTCCACTTACTTCAGTATGAAGCGCGGCTTGCTCACGCATTTTTGTTTTTTCAATCTCGGCGGCGATGCGCATGAAATTGCCGTGAAAGAAATCGCCGTGTATTTGTGGATGAAATACGGCGCTTCGCATCGCGTGAAATTTATCAGCGTGCCGTTTGCCGATGTGGTGCGCGAAATGCAAGAGCGCGTACACTCTTCACAGATGGGCGTAATTTTGAAACGCATGATGCTGCGCGCTGCCAGTGACATTGCCAGAAAATTGGACATACAAGCACTGGTGACAGGCGAAGCCGTGGCGCAAGTCTCCAGCCAAACACTGCCGAATCTGTCGGTTATTGACCAAGCCACCGACATGCTGGTGCTGCGCCCACTGGCGATGATGGACAAACCCGACATTATCGATTTATCGCGAAAAATTGGCACCGAAGTGTTTGCCAAAAACATTCCCGAATACTGCGGCGTGATTTCACAAAAACCCACCACCCGTGCCAAGGCAGAGCGCATTGCGCGCGAAGAAGCGTTTTTTAATTTTGACGTTTTGCAGCAGGCCATTGCCGACAGTGTTGCTGCCAATATTGATGAGATTGCGCAGGCAGACAACATCGCTCAAGACATCCCCGTTCTGCGCGACGCGCCTATAGGCTGCATTGTGTTGGATATTCGCCATCCCGACGAAGAACAGAAAAAACCGCTGTGCGTTGCAGGTATTACTGTGCAAACTCTGCCGTTTTATCAGTTGCATAAACGCTATGGCGAATTGGATCCACAACAGCACTATCTGCTGTACTGCGAGCGCGGAGTGATGAGCCAGTTGCAAGCACAATTTCTGTACACCCAGCAGTTTCAACGCATCGCCGTGTTCAAACCCTGATGTTTTTTCTGCGCGCATTTTTTGTTTTTCTGCTGCTGATCGGCGTTGCTCACAGCGCTCGCGCCGAGACAGAGACTGCAAAAAAACCGCAGCGCATTGCCTCTCTCGGTTTGTGTACTGATCAAATTTTACTGATGATGGTGGATGCCTCGCGCATTGCCACCGTCAATCACCAAGCTGCCGACCCCGTTGCCTCTTACATGGCAAAAGCCGTGGGCAGCATTCCACTCAATTACGGCTCAGCTGAAGAAATTATTCCGCTGCATCCTGATTTAGTGATCAGCACCAGTTTCGGTGCACCCGATGCCGTGCGTATTTTGAAAAAACTGGGCTACCGCGTGGAACTGATGCCACTGCCCACGTCTGTAGATGGGATACGCAGCATGTTGCTGCGCGTTGGGCAATGGCTGGGCGAAACCGAAAAAGCCAAAACACTGATCGCTGAAATGGATAAAAAAATTGCTGACGCGCAAGCGCGCAACCAACACAAACCTTCACCGCGTGCGATTATTTATTCGCCCAACGGCTACACCATCGGCAGTGACACCTTGGAAAACGATATTTTGCGCCAAGCGGGCTATCGCAACCTCGCTGCCGACATGGGCATGCAGCGCTTTCAACAAATTTCATTGGAAACGCTCGTCACCACGCAACCGGACAGAATTTTGATCGACAACTACGCCTACAATCCGCACTCACTCGCTTACAGTTACATCAATCATCCCGTGGTGCGCCAGATGATTCCTTTTGAAAATCGCATGTACGTTCCTTCGCAACTGCGCGACTGCGCGGGGCCGCAAGTGGCCGATGAAATTGCGTGGCTGGCCGATCACCGATGAAACACTGGCGCAGCTCTCCTTTGGCATTAAATACCTTGCTGATCTTGACGACGCTGCTGTGTTTTTTGCTGTCGCTACACACAGGCTCGGCGCAAGTCTCGGTGGAAAAAGGTATTGCGGATACGCTGCACGGCATCACCAGCATGGATTCGCTCATCGTCACGGAATTGCGTTTGCCGCGCGCACTGTTAGCCCTGTTGATTGGCGGCACACTGGGTTTAGCGGGCGCGGCGCTGCAAGGCATGTTGCGCAATCCTTTGGCGGAGCCCGGCATCATCGGCGTATCCAACGGTGCAGCACTGGGCGCGGTGGTGATGTTTTATTTTGGCTTTGCCAGCCTCGGTTGGTTTTTATTACCGCTCGGCGGTCTGCTCGGCGCCTGTGTCGCGGTGCTGTGCTTGGTGCTGCTGGTACCGCATAACAGCAATGTGTTGACGCTCATTCTCGCCGGCATCGCCATCAATGCCATCGGCAGCGCCTTGATTGCGCTCGCGCTCAACTTTGCGCCCAGCCCCTACGCCATGCAGGAAATTGTCTACTGGCTGCTCGGCTCGGTGACCAACCGCAGCCTGCACGATGTGGCGATCGCCCTGCCTTTCATGGCGGTGGGCTGGCTGATGATGCTGCGCTGCGGCAGCTTTCTCGACGCACTCACCTTGGGCGAAGACACCGCGCAATCACTGGGTTTCAACGTGCGCCGCTTGCGCTGGGTGCTGGTGGGCGGCGTGGCAGCGAGCATAGGCGCAGCCGTTTCTGTCAGCGGCAATATCGGCTTCGTCGGTTTGGTGGTGCCGCATGTACTGCGACCTTTGGTCGGCTACTCACCCAAGCGCTTGCTGGGCGTGAGTTTCTGGGGCGGTGCCATCTTGCTGCTGCTCGCAGACATCACCGTACAACTGCTCTCCCACGGCGGCGAAATGAAGCTGGGCGTGGTCACGGCACTGGTCGGCGGCCCCTTCTTCCTCTACTTGATTCTGCGCACGCGGAGCTATTGGTCATGAGCGACGCCCCCCTGTTGGAAGGTCAGTCACTGACGTTTGCCATCGACGGCATCGACATCGTGCGCGACATCCATCTGCAAGTGCGCAGCGGTGAATTGGTGGGCTTGATCGGCCCCAATGGCGCAGGCAAAAGTACCCTGCTGCGCCTGCTGTGTGGCATCGAATCCGCCACACAAGGCGAAGTATTTTGGCAGGGCAGCGCGTTCAGCTCGCTGTCACTGGAGGCACGCGCACGGCACATCGGCTATTTGGCACAGGGCGCACGCGCGCAGTGGCCGGTGTCGGTGGAGCGCGTGGTGGCGCTGGGGCGTTTGCCACACCGCAGCCTGTGGCGCAAAGACAGCACTGCTGACCGCGCCGCCATCGAACAAGCACTACAAATGGCAGAAGTGGCCGCGTATCGCCAGCGCATCGCCACCACGCTGTCGGGCGGCGAGCAAACATTGGTGATGCTGGCGCGCATTTTTGCCACCCAGCCGCAGTTAATTTTTGCCGATGAGCCCGTTGCCGCACTCGACCCCTACCACCAACTGCATGTGATGGAACTGCTGCGCGCTCACGCCCACGGCAATAACGCCGGCGTGGTGGTGTTGCACGATTTAAGCCTCGCTGCCCGCTTTTGCGACCGCCTTTATCTGTTCAATCACGGCAGCATTTTTTGCAGTGGCACGCCGGCGGCGGTGTTGACGCAAGACAATCTGCGCGCGGTCTACGGCATCGACAGCAAGATCGAATGCTCGGCCGAGGGCGTGAGTGTTACCCCCACGCGACGCATACGCGAAGGCCATCCATAACTCACAGGCTTTGACGTTTTTTTTACACCCCTCTCGCTAGAGTGCGCGCCTCTTTTTGATTGCCGCATCAAGCCTATGTATTCCGCTCTCACGTTTTACTTATTTTTTGCATGGTTCTCGGTAGCACCGCAATTGCTCGTGTTGGCCACAGGCAACACCGGCTGGAGTGGTCCGCGCGATGCCATGTTGTACAGCCTGACTTGGCTGCTGCTGCCCGCGCTGCTGCCGCGCCGCAGCTGGGCGCCTGTGTTCGGCGCACTCGGTATCGCTATGGGTATTTGCGCGCTGATGAAAGTTGGCTACTTTCTGATGTTTCAACAAGAAATGTCGCAGAGCGTGTTTGTCGCTATTTTGGAAAGTCCGCCAGAAGAATCCAAAGAATTTATGCAGCAATTTTTTCGTTGGTGGATGTTGCCTACCGGCATTGCGTTTATCTTACCCGCGCTGTGGGCGTATCGCCGCAGCATGAAAACTGCGCCGATCCGTGCCAACGCGCGATATATTTATATCGCATTGGCTTGCGTCCTCATCATCAAACCTTTCATTCCCGATGGTTTCAATCAAGACACGCGCAATCGTTTAGACGACAAATTTTCCACCACTGAACCTTGGGCTACAACACAAAGTTACATCAGCTATTTACAAAATTTGCGCGAATCGGATCGCCTGCAATCCAACATGGAAGCCGTTGCCAAAAATGCAACGATACACAGCACCGATGCCACAGACGCGCAAACGTATGTGTTGGTGATTGGCGAATCCACCAACCGCAACCGGCTGTCACTGTACGGTTATCCGCGCGACACCAATCCGCGTCTACAAGAAATTCGCCATGAATTATTGGTCTACAACGATGTCGTCGCCAATATTCCCTACACCATTGAATCGCTATCCAGCACACTCACCTTCACGCCGCCGGAAAAATATAACGAAGCCTACCGCGCCATGAATGTCATCACGATGATGAAAAAAGCGGGCTTCAAAACCTTCTGGATTACCAACCAGCAAACACTGACACACCGCAACACCATGCTGACGGCTTTTGCCAAACTGACCGACGAACCCACTTTTTTGAACAACAACCGCCGTCAAAGCGCCAACAGCTATGACGAAGTGGTACTCAAACCGTTTGCAGATGCATTATCGGATAACGCAAAGCGCAAACTGATTGTGGTTCACCTCATCGGCACCCACTTTGCTTATGAATACCGCTACCCAGATGTGTTCAATATTTTCAGCAACCAACAACCGCTATCGTCGTTTGCAACCGGCGAAGAACCCGTCCAGATGTACAACGACTATGACAACGCCGTGCGCTACAACGACAACGTCGTGCGCCAACTGATTGACAGCTATCGCGCTAAAGACCCTTACGGTTTTCTGCTGTATTTTGCAGATCACGGCGAAGAAGTGTTTGATGTGCGTGACTTTAACGGCCGCGACATGAGCAAACCCACCATCGACATGTACGATGTGCCTTTTATTGTGTGGCCTGCACCGCGCTGGGCAGCACAACACGATATGAAAGCACTGGAAAATACCGTACACCGTCCATCATCCTTGTCTTTATTTATGAACGGCTGGTGTACGCTGGCTGCCATTCAATACAAAGAGTGCAACAGTGCTGACAGTATTTTTAGTGCAGATTTTGTTGCCAAGCCGCGCTGGGTTGGCATACTCAAAGCGCGCCAATCGTATGAAGCACTGAACGAGCACGATAGAAAAATACTGACGGAGCAGCGCGCAACTGCCGCACAAAAAACGACCGCTCAGCGGTAGTCATCGCTGACTGGCGCTTGCTGCTCTTGGTAATCTTTATCAACGTATAAAAACGACATCATGTGCCTGCGATTCCCCGCGTAAGGCACGGCATGCCAGATGCGCGCATCAAAAATAACCAAATCGCCGGGGCGCGTAGCGATCTCATCACAGGGAATTTCTGTGATAGACAGCCCCACGGTTTCTTCAGGCGTTTTGATCGATTTTTTTAACAACTTAGCAAAACGATCGGTGTGGTGATGGCTGCCAGGGATAACGCGAAACGCATCTTCACCGGCGCGCATCTCATCGAAATACACAATCGCTTTGGCGTTGCGACAGTTGTAAGGCAAACCCGTGATATCGGTGTGCCAGCGCGTGCCGCAATCGTAAATATTGCCGTCGCTGCCCAGCAGACGAAACGGTTCGCCCAGCAACTGACCAACAATGGATGACACCGTACTGTCATGCGCAAGTGCGTGCAGCAAGGGATGTTTCTCCACAATCGCCGGCATAATCAGGCGCGGGCGATGGTGATGCACCACATGCTCCCACGGCATAATTTGCTCTGCATATTCTGCAAATACTTGATCGAATGCCGCGCGCAAAGCTTGAATTTGATCCGCCAATAATCTTGGAAAGATTAAATACCCAAATAAATCAAAGCGATTTTTTTGTTGCGGCGTAATCACTAAAGATGGCTCGGACATAAGCGTCATGACTCGCAAGTAGTTAATGTTTGTAATGCATTCAACACCGGATCCCACTGCCAAAAAGAGTATTGCATTACCGCACCGCTATCATCTGTGTTGCTTTCTGCGCATTTACTCGCCAACGCCAGGTGGTGATCGTCATCAAATCTTCGGTGCGCAAACCGCCAACCGTCTGATGTTGCGTTTAGCAAGGTAGCTGGCTGCTGATGCACAGATGGCAAAAACGCATATTCCTGCAAACGCGTGCCGTTCAGCGTCTCACCTTTGGCCTTGATGTAAGCTTCCTTTAATGTCCAATAGCGAAAAAAAGCGCGACGGCGCGCATGTTCATCTTGAATCGCCACCAACACGGCCTGTTCTTGCGCGTGAAAATACTGCGCGGCAATGTCATCAATGCGGTTACGCCGCGTTTCACAATCCACATCCACACCCACGTCACCTGCGGCGGCGACAGCACAAACCGCCCAGCGTGGACCGTGGCTCAAATTAAAAGCTATTTCACTTGCCGCATTGATCAATATCGGCTTTCCCGCCTCAGTTTTTTCAAAACGCAAATCGACAGGTGAAATACCTGTGTAGTGCGACAAACAAACGCGCAATAAGGCACGACTCGCCAGCCATTCTTTTTTGCGCTGTTCACTCTGCATAGTGGCTGCACGATTTTTTTCTTCTGGCGTGATATACGCCAACAACGCGGTCGATAGCTCGCCCGATAACGGCAACAACCACGCATGAACAACATGCTCAGTAAGTGGCGGTGTCGCCAAAGACATTACAACCAGCCCGCTTTCACAAAACGACGATACAAATAAGCACACACACCACCCATGATGCCCAATGCGAAGACATAGCCATATTTCCAATGCAATTCCGGCATAAATTCAAAATTCATCCCGTAAATACCCGCCACCGCCGTTGGCACAGCCAACATCGCAGCATACGCGGCCAGTTTTTTCATCACTTCATTTTGCTCTACCGAAGCAATCATGATGTTGGCTTCTAACGCAGAAGACAGCATGTCGCGCAACGCATCGATGTTGCCGTCAATACGAATGACGTGATCATGCACATCTCGAAAATACGGGCGCACATCATTATCAATCAAACCAGAATCAAACCGTGCCAAGCGATTACATATATCTATTAACGGAGACGACATGCTATGCAAAGTGCGCAAATGACAACGCAACTCATGCACGCGCTGCACCATCTGACGATCTACATGACTACTCAAAATACCTTTTTCGATTTCTTCAGCTTCATCTTCCATTTCATCGATAATCGGCATGTAATTATCCACAACAAAATCGATTAACGAATACACCACAAAATCCGCACCCTTGGCGAGCATGGCTGGCATGCGTTCGCATTTTGCGCGCAATTCTCGATAAGAACTGGATACACCGTGACGCACAGAGACGACATAACCCCTCCCTGCAAATACATGTGTTTCTCCAAATTCAATCGCACCGTTTTTGCGCTGCGCTGTATGTAGCACAAGAAACAAGGCGTCACCATAAAACTCTAACTTGGGGCGTTGGTGCGCATTAAACGCATCTTCAACAGCAAGATCATGCAATGCAAATTGACGCTGTACCTGATGCAAAAGCTCTTTGCTGGGCTCATGCAAACCCACCCAGACAAATCGATCTGGATGTGTCACCCAAGCATGGGCATCTTGAATAGCCAGCGTGCAGATGCGTTGACCTTTTTCGTAGCCCGCACAATCCACGATCATCGCACTGTGGTGATCCTGCATTTCACTTTCTGGCGTTGTATTTTTATTCTCCATGCAGCGACTCCTCTGCTGTTCACCCCGCTCCGCATTGTAGGGTATGGTAGACGCCCCTTGTGCATCGCGGAAAACACACTTCATGCAAGGACAGGCGCACCCTCTCTTTTTTCGACTTTTCTTTTTGCTCTTACTCGGCAGCTGGCTAGCGGGTTGCGCCACGGTTGCACCGATCACCGCAATGAATGGCAAACCTGATACTGCGTTACAGCAGCGATTAACCATGCTGCAGCACTGGAACATCAACGGCAAACTGGCGGTGCGCTCCACTGCCTCGTCTGAATCGGCACGGTTGCAGTGGCAGCAAAACGGCGCGCGTTTTGATATTCATTTGTCAGGCCCCGCCGGCTTAAAAGCCACGCGCATACACGGCACACCACAAGATGTGCGCTTTGAACAAGGCGAACAAACACTGCACGCCAATTCTGTCGAAGAGCTGTCGCAACAATTGATAGGTTGGCCACTGCCCGCCGACAAACTCACTTGGTGGCTGCGCGGCCTGCCCGCGCCCGACAGCACGCCGCAGCGCACGAACTACGCGCCGGAAGGCTGGCTGGTCGCGCTGATGCAAGACGGCTGGGATATTCGTTTCAGCGAGTCGCAGCAACCGCGCCCAGGTATCACCCTGCCCAGCCGTATCGAAGCCACGCGCGGCGACACGCGCATCACCCTGATTATCAAAACTTGGCAGCTCGATTAAAAAATGACTAACTGTTTCTCGCTCTGTGCACCCGCCAAGCTCAACTTGTTCTTGCATATCACCGGACGGCGCGCTGACGGCTATCACGCGCTGCAAACGGTTTTTCAATTATTAGATGTAGGTGACAAACTGACGTTTGCGCCGCGCAGCGACGGCGAGATTCAGCTGCACGGCACACTGCAAGGCGTACCCGCAGAACAAAATCTCATTGTGCGAGCGGCGCGTTTATTGCAACAACACAGCGGCTGCACACTGGGCGCAGAGATCACGCTCAACAAACGCCTGCCCATGGGCGGTGGCTTGGGTGGCGGTAGCTCGGACGCCGCCACCACCCTGCTCGGTCTCAATCATTTATGGCAGTTGCCGTTGGATATCGACACACTGGCGCAACTGGGCTTACAACTGGGTGCCGATGTGCCCGTGTTTGTGCGTGGCTACAGCAGTTGGGCGGAGGGCGTGGGTGATGTGCTCACGCCGCTGTCGCTACCGGAACAATGGTTCGTGGTGTTAACCCCCACTTGCAGTATCAGCACCGCAGAAATCTTTAACGCGCCTGAATTGACACGCAACACCGCCGCCATCACAATAGCCGCCTTTCTGCGGGGGGGTAGCCCCGTTGCCACGCGCAACGACTGCCAATTTGTAGTGGAAAAAGCCTATCCAGCCGTCAAAAAAGTGCTGTCATGGCTCGCCACTTTTGCACCCAGCAGAATGACCGGTACCGGTGCCAGCGTGTTTGCCGCGTTTCCCACGCAAGCAGCCGCTGAAACGGTATTGGCGCAAAAGCCCAGCGATGTATCAGGGTTCGTGGCAAAAGGAGTCGATGTTTCTCCTGCGCACTGCCAGTTGTCGCATCTAGGGGCAGATTACAGGGGTATCGCCAAGCGGTAAGGCAGCAGGTTTTGATCCTGCCACTCGGAGGTTCGAATCCTTCTACCCCTGCCATTTTCTTGTTTGACTGATGCCGTTCATCCACCGTTTGTGCTGACAGATTTCGAGTGCCGCTCATGTCCAACTTTATGGTTTTTTCTGGCAACGCCAACCGCGAATTGGCAGAGCGCATTGCACAGCGTCTCGGCATGCGGCTCGGTGATGCCGATGTCAAAACTTTTTCTGACGGCGAAATTTCCGTCGAAATCAATGAAAACGTACGCGGCGGCGATGTGTTTATCGTGCAGCCCACTTGCGCGCCACCCAATCGCAATTTGATGGAATTGCTGTTCATCACCGATGCCCTGCGCCGCGCCTCCGCTGCGCGTATCACCGCCGTTGTTCCGTATTTCGGTTACGCGCGCCAAGACCGCCGCGTGCGCTCGGCGCGTGTGCCCATCAGCGCCAAAGTGTGTGCCGACATGATGACCGGCGCCGGCGTGGATCGCGTACTGACCGTGGATTTGCACGCCGAACAGATTCAAGGTTTTTTTGATGTGCCAGTAGACAATGTCTACGGTTCACCTGTGTTGCTGAGCGATATCCGCACCCAAAAATATGACAACCTACTGGTGGTGTCACCCGACATCGGCGGCGTAGTGCGCGCCCGCGCAGTGGCAAAAGAAATGCACTGCGATTTAGCGATCATCGACAAACGCCGCCCGAAAGCGAATGTCAGTGAAGTGATGAACATCATCGGCGAAGTAGAAGGCCGCACTTGCGTGTTGGTGGATGACATCGTCGATACCGCCGGCACACTGTGCAAAGCCGCCGACGCACTGAAAGAACATGGCGCAGGCAAAGTGATCGCCTACTGCACACACCCCGTGTTGTCGGGCAACGCGCTACACAATTTGAACAGCTCCAGCTTGGATGAATTAGTCGTCACTGACACCATTCCTCTCAGTGCGGAAATGAAAAACTGTTCCAAAATTCGCCAGTTGTCCATGGCGCATTTGTTGGCGGAGGCAATACGCCGCGTCAACAATGAAGAATCCGTCAGTGCAATGTTCAGCTAACTGAAACGCACTGCGGCAACGCGCTGCATTGGTCGCAAATGCAGTGAATAACCACGCGGCTCTGCCGCACAATGAGGTAACAACCATGTCCAGTTTTACTCTGCAAGCTCAAGCACGGGCCGACAAGGGGAAAGGTGCGAGCCGCCGCCTGCGTCGCCTGAACGATCAAGTCCCCGCCATTTTGTACGGCGATGACAAAACTCCTGCCATGCTCAGCGTATCGCACAAAGATTTGTCCAAGTGCCTAGAATCTGAAGCGTTTTACAGCAGCATCATCACGCTGAGCGTCGACGGTCAAGCGCAAAAAGTGTTGTTGCGCGATTTGCAACGCCACCCCGCTGCGCCGCGCATTCTGCACGCGGATTTCCAGCGCGTTTCCGGCACAAAGAAAATCCACATGCGTATTCCACTGCACTTCATCAACGAAGATATTTGCGCAGGCGTGAAGCAACAGGGTGGCGTCATCAACCACAGCATGAACGAATTGGAAGTGAGCTGCTTGGCTGCTGATTTGCCAGAGTTCATCGAAGTGGATTTGGCCGCCGTTGTTGTTGACCAAATCGTCCACATTTCCGATTTGAAACTGCCAAAAGGCGTTGAGTCTGTGGCGCTGTCACACGGTGCAGATCACGACCTGCCCGTTGTTGCGGTACACGCGATCAAAGGCGGCAGCAGCGAGGAGTAATCCTCTGCTGTAGAGAAAAAGGCCAGCGCGTTGCTGGCCTTTTTTTTAGTACGCGAGCATTGAGATGAGCGAAAAAATTCAATTAATTGTCGGCCTCGGCAACCCCGGGCGCGAATACGCCCACACACGCCACAATGCGGGGGCGGATTTTGTTGCCATGCTGGGTGATGAATACCGCGCTAACTGGCAAGAAGAAAAAAAGTTCTCCGGCCTCACCGCACAAGTGTTGATCGGCGCGCAAACCGTGCGCTTACTGCTGCCGCAAACTTTTATGAATCGCAGTGGGCAATCAGTGAGTGCTATCGCCAATTTTTATAAAATTACACCAGAAAATATTCTCATCGCGCACGACGAACTCGATCTTGCACCTGGCATTGCACGTTTGAAAATCGGTGGCGGTCACGGCGGTCACAACGGCCTGCGCGACACCATTGCCTCACTGGGCAATCAAAATACATTTTCACGACTACGCATTGGCATCGGTCATCCTGGCAACGCCAAAATGGTATCGGATTTCGTATTAAAACGTGCGCCGATAGCTGAATTTGAATTGGCGGCAGACAGCATGGCGCGCGCGCTGCGCGTATTGCCCGATGTTGTGAGTGGCAATATGGACAAAGCCATGTTGCAACTGCATTCAGACAATCACTAATTTTTTTGAGGACACCATCATGGGTTTTAACTGTGGCATCGTCGGCCTGCCCAATGTCGGAAAATCTACGCTGTTCAATGCACTGACCAAGGCAGGCATCGAAGCGCAAAACTTTCCGTTCTGCACCATCGAACCCAACACCGGCATTGTGCCGATGCCGGATGCGCGTCTCGATGCGCTCGCCGCCATCGTCAAACCAGAGCGCGTGTTGCCAACAACGATGGAGTTTGTCGATATTGCCGGCCTCGTCGCCGGTGCTTCCAAAGGTGAAGGTTTAGGCAATAAATTTCTCGCCAATATTCGCGAAACCGATGCCATTGCGCATGTGGTGCGCTGCTTTGAAGACGACAATGTGATTCACGTCGCCAACCGTATCAATCCGCTGGACGATATTGAAATTATCAACATGGAATTGGCATTAGCCGATCTCGACACCGTGGAAAAAACGCTGCTGCGCTGCCAAAAACAAGCTAAGAGCGGCGATAAAGATGCACAACAACTCAAAGCCGTGCTGGATAAAATTCAACCCGTCTTGTCAGAAGGCAAACGCGCCAATATTGTAAAACTGGATGCCGATGAACTCGCACTGCTCAAACCACTGTGTTTGATTACCACCAAACCCACCATGTATATCGCCAACGTGGCGGAAGACGGTTTTGACAACAACCCACACCTCGACGCGGTAAAACAACTCGCCGCCGAAGAAAATGCCGTTGTGGTTCCCATCTGCAACAAAATCGAAGCAGAAATTGCCGAGCTGGATGAAGCCGATAAAGCCGAGTTTTTAGAAACCTTGGGCATGGAAGAGCCGGGGCTGAACCGCGTGATACGCGCCGGCTATCAACTGCTCAACTTACACACTTACTTCACGGCTGGTGTAAAAGAAGTGCGCGCATGGACAATTAAAATTGGCGCAACTGCACCGCAAGCGGCGGGTGTAATCCACACCGATTTTGAAAAAGGTTTTATTCGTGCGGAAACTATCGGCTACGACGATTTTGTGCAGTACAACGGCGAAGCGGGCGCAAAAGAAGCGGGCAAGTGGCGTTTGGAAGGCAAAGACTATGTTGTGAAAGATGGCGATGTGATGCACTTCCGCTTTAACGTCTAACACCATCGTCACGCACAAAAAAAGCCGCAGCTCACACTGCGGCTTTTTTTATTTTTGGCTGCTGCGTTTTTTACAGCATCAAACGCTGGCGACATCCTGCCCCGCTTTGGGGTTGGGGCCGTACTGGTTATCACCAAGCGTGGTGTCCTGCGCAAGAAACACGATCAACACAATCGCACCCAGCAGCGGAATTAACGCAATCAACTGCCACCAACCACTGCGACCGGTATCGTGCAAGCGGCGCGTTGCTGCTCCGATGCTCGGCAACAGCAGGGCAAGTGAGTACAACGCAGCAACCAATGTTGTACCCAGCACCTTATCTACAATCAGACAGGCCACATAAAAAATCAGATAAAACAACACAAACATCCAATACTGCGTGCGCGTGTTGCGTCCTTCAAAATTAACGTATTGCTGAACGGCTGCCGTAAAGTGTTCCATGTAGTGCTCCTTGTTGTCGGTTGGTGTAGTGCTCGACCATCACACCACAACTTGCGCTGACTGTTCAAGTTGCACGCGAGGCAGGTAGGATAGGGGCACGACATCGCTGCAAGGAATTGCTCATGCCCACCACCGCCTACACCTGCCACGCTCCCGCCACTTTCGCGTTCGTGCAACACATCAACCGCGCGCACTACAACGCGATGTACAAGCAGTCGCTTGAGCAGCCCGATGTTTTTTGGGCGGAACGCGCCCGCGAATTTTTAGATTTTCAGCGCCTGTGGGATCGCGTGAGTGACTGCGATATGACCAAAGGACAGGCGCGCTGGTTTGAAGGCGCGCAGTTGAATGTGAGTGTGAATTGCATCGACCGCCACCTTGCTACACGCGGCGATCAAACTGCCATCACCTGGGAGGGCGACGAGCCCAACGCAGCCCAACACATCAGCTACCGCGAACTGCATCGCCAAGTCTGCCAACTCGCCAATGCCCTGAAAGCGCGCGGCGTGCAACGCGGTGATCGCGTGTGCATTTACATGCCGATGATTCCCGAAGCGGCTTACGCCATGCTGGCCTGCACGCGTATCGGCGCGGTGCATTCGGTGGTGTTCGGCGGCTTCTCAGCCGAGGCTCTCAAAGATCGCATACTCGATGCCGATTGCCGCGTGGTCATCACCGCCGACGAAGGCATGCGCGGCGGCAAAGCCATTCCACTCAAAAACAGCGTAGACACCGCGCTGCAACACTGCCCAAACGTACACACGGTACTGACCGTCAAACGCACGGGTAGCGACATTGCGTGGCACAGCGAGCGCGACCTGTGGTACCACGAGCTAGTGAGCAGCCAAGCCACCGACTGCGCGCCGGAATGGATGGGCGCAGAAGACCCGCTGTTCATCCTCTACACCTCCGGCTCCACCGGCAAACCCAAGGGTGTGCTGCACACCACCGCTGGTTATTTGCTGATGACAGCGATGACCTTTCGCTACACCTTCGACTACCAAGATGGCGAGATTTTCTGGTGTACCGCCGATGTGGGTTGGGTGACAGGGCACTCCTACACCCTGTACGGTCCACTCGCCAACGGTGCCACCACCCTGCTGTTTGAAGGCGTGCCCACCTACCCCGATGCCTCGCGCTTTTGGCAGGTGTGCGACAAACACCGCGTCAATATTCTCTACACCGCGCCCACCGCTATCCGCGCGCTGATGGCGCAAGGCGATGAGTTTGTCACCCGCACGTCGCGCGCCAGCCTGCGCCTGCTCGGCACCGTGGGCGAGCCGATCAACCCCGAAGCGTGGGCGTGGTACCAGCGTGTGGTGGGTGGCGAACGCTGCCCGATCGTCGACACCTGGTGGCAGACCGAAACCGGCGTGCACATGATCACCCCACTGCCGCAGGCCATCCCCACCAAACCCGGTTCCGCCACCCTGCCCATGTTCGGCGTGCATCCCGTCTTGCTCGATCAAGCCGGAAAAGAAATCGAGGGCGCGGGTGAAGGCATGCTGGCAATCAAAGCCTCATGGCCCGCACAAATTCGCACGGTGTACGGCAACCACCAACGCCTGCTCGACAATTATTTTGCGCAGTACGCCGGCTACTACTTCACTGGCGATGGCGCGCGCCGCGACGAAGATGGTTATTACTGGATCACTGGCCGTATGGACGATGTACTGAATGTCTCCGGTCACCGTTTGGGCACAGCGGAAATTGAATCGGCACTGGTGCTGCATCCAAAAGTCGCCGAAGCGGCCGTGGTCGGCTATCCGCACGACATCAAAGGCCAAGGCATTTATTGCTTTGTGACTTTAATGCACAGCGAAAATGGCGATGCAGCATTGGCCGCTGAACTCGCGCAGTACTGCACGCAAGAAATTGGCGCAATTGCCAAGCCCGACAAACTGCAATGGGCGCCGGCATTACCCAAAACGCGCTCCGGCAAAATCATGCGCCGCATTTTGCGCAAGATTGCTGAAAACGACATCGAAAATTTGGGCGATACATCTACGCTGGCCGATCCATCCGTGGTGGAACATTTGGTAAAAAACAGACAATAAAATTTCTCACCCAAAGGCACTCCTACAAAAGTATCTCATCCTGTAGGAGCTCCACCTTGGTGCGATTGAGCTTACTGTTTATTTCAAGCCCGCCGCATCGCGCAGCGCATCTGCCTTATCGGTTTTTTCCCAAGTGAACGCGGTGTGTTGTTTGCCGTTGTACGCAATTTCCACTGACTCGCGACCAAAGTGACCGTAAGAAGCGGTGGGGCGATAAATCGGGTGCAACAAATCCAATTGACGCGTTAAGCCGTAAGGACGCAGATCAAAAAACTCGCGCACTAATTGCACAATTTTTTCATCCGATACTTTGCCGGTGCCAAAAGTATTGATGGAAACCGATGTCGGCTCGGCCACACCAATCGCGTAAGACACTTGAATTTCACAGCGATCTGCCAAACCTGCCGCGACAATATTTTTTGCCACATAACGACCGGCATACGCCGCCGAGCGATCCACTTTCGACGGATCTTTACCAGAAAATGCGCCGCCACCATGACGCGCCATGCCGCCGTAAGAATCAACAATGATTTTTCTGCCGGTCAAACCGCAATCGCCCATCGGCCCGCCGATCTCAAAACGCCCCGTCGGGTTGATATAGATTTTGGTTTCTTTGGACATCCACTGCGCCGGAATAACATGTTTGATAACCAAATCCATCACGCCGTCGTGAATATCTTTATCACTGACATCAGCAGCATGTTGCGTAGATAGAACGATCGCATCAACGGCAACAGGCTGGCCATTTTCGTAGCGGAAAGTGACTTGCGATTTCGCATCGGGGCGCAACCACGGCAGCAAACCGGATTTGCGCGCTTCGGCTTGGCGCTCCATCAAACGGTGCGCGTATTGAATCGGCGCTGGCATCAACACATCGGTTTCATTCGCTGCGTAACCAAACATCAAACCTTGATCGCCCGCACCTTGATCTTCTGGCTTGGCGCGATCCACACCTTGCGCAATATCCGGTGATTGCTGACCGAGTAAATTCAACACACCGCAAGTGTTGCCATCAAAATACACATCGGAGCTGTTATAACCAATATCATTAATTACGCCACGAATAATTTTTTCATAATCGACAACAGCTGTGGTAGTGATTTCACCTGCCACCATCGCCACGCCGGTTTTTACCAGCGTTTCACAGGCCACGCGTGCGTACTGATCTTGATCGAGAATGGCGTCGAGAATCGCGTCCGACACTTGGTCAGCCATTTTGTCTGGATGCCCTTCGGAAACAGACTCAGAAGTAAAAACGGAATATTCGGACATAAACAACGCTCCTGTGACGAAACAAAAAAATTAAATAGAGTGGATGGAAACCGGCAACTTGCGCGCCGCGTGAATTTGAATTTGAAAACCGTTGCGCAGCGCCAAATATTGGCTGTGCTCGCAAGCAAAACCGGATTGCGCCAACCAAGTGGTTAATTCACTGGGCTCAAAACCCAACCAAATATCGCCGCAAGACTCGCGCACCCAACTTTGCTGGTGGTGTGACAACTCACACACCAACAACACCGCTTGCGCGGGCAATACACAACTCACTTCCGCAATCACTTCCGCTGGCGAGGGTGTATGGTGCAATACCATGTTGAGCACCACGCAATCGGGGTGAAAATCTGCTGGCAGCTCGGCAATTTCACCGCAGCGCAAAGTCACATTTTTCAACTGCTGCGCTTGCACATACTCTGCGGCTTGCGCCAGCATGGGTTGATTGTTATCCAGTGCGAGCACAGCATCAAAACGTGCCGCGAGTTCGCGCAAAAACTGTCCGTTGCCGGGGCCAATTTCCAGCGCCTGTTTACGCGAAGGCAGAGGTAGGCGATCTAACAATGCCGCCACGGCTGAACCGTACAATTCGTAATCCGCAATTTGTTCCTGCTGCTCGCGGAATAGCGCGGCGTTTTCCGCAAAAAATTGCCGCGAACTGACGATGCGCTCTTTTTGCACTTGCAACAACCGCTCAGCAATATCCGCATCCAAAATCCAGCGATCAACATAAGCAAACAAAGCCTGCTGCATCTCCACGCGCTCGTGCGCGGCGCTGTCGCACTCAGCTGCCGTGCTGCGGCGATAAAAAATGGTGTTGCCTTCGCGCCGCGTGACCACCAAACCGGATTGCAGCAAGATTTTTAGGTGATGGCTCATGCCTGACTGCTTCACGTCCAGCAGCACACACAACTCCAACACGGCGAAAGAGTCCTGCTTCAACAGGCGCAGCACCAGCAGCCGCAGCGGGTCGGCTGCGGCTTTCAGGTAGCTGGCCAGATGCAGACTTTCGCCGCTGGCATCAGAAGTGGAAGGAGTGGAGCGAGGCAGCATGATGGTAGCGTCTTGCCGGTTCAGAATTGATTGGGGCGACGATACTAGCAGAGCCTCCAGCTATATCAAAGTTTTTTGATATAGCATTTCAAGCGATGCACAGCCTCAATGCGTAACGGCATCATCCGGCTTGGGCTGCATGAGCAGCGCATCAAAATTAACCGGCGGCAGTAACAGCGGTGGCAGCGAGGCCTGTTGCAGCAAGCTGTCGATCAACTGACGTGCATAGGGGAACAAAATCGTGGGGCAGTTCACCGAGGTCACCTTGCGCAACTGCTCCTCGGTAAAGCCGCGCACGCCAAAAATGCCGGCCTGATGCACTTCCACCAAGAACAGCACTTGGTCTTCTTCTTTGGCGGTGACAGTCACGATCAAAACCACTTCGTAGTGGTCTTCCGCCACGGCGGTAATGGTAGTGGCCAATTCCTGCTCGATCGCAGGCTTAATCTGTTTATTAAACAGCGCCACGCCCTGTGGCGATTCGAAGGACACATCCTTCACATAGATGCGCTGAATGCCGAACTGTTGTTGTGCTTCATCTGCCATAAAAATAACTCCAGCTTACGTTTATCAGTGAGTGAGTGCCAACAAGCCATCTAGCTCGCCGGCATTCTCCAGTGCGTGCAAATCATCGCAGCCACCGATGTGGCGCTCGCCTATCCAGATCTGCGGCACTGTGTTGCGCCCTGCGCGCGCCGCCATCTCTGCGCGCAACTCGCTGTGCCCATCGACACAGATTTCATCAAACGCCACCCCTTTGCTCGCCAGCAGCGCCTTGGCGCGGCGGCAGTAAGGGCAGTAATCGGAGGAATAAATCGTCACGCTAGCCATGTTCAACCACCTTTCACCACGGGCAAGTTGGATGCCGTCCACTCACTCATGCCGCCGTTCAAACGCGATACTTGGAAGCCCGCCTGCATCAACGTGCGACCGGCAGCCGCGCTGTGCTGACCCATTTTATCCACCAGCACCAGCGGACGCGTTTTATCCAAATCTGCCATGCGCTCAGCAAGCTTGGCGTAGGGGATGTTCAGCGCATCCACCACATGCCCTTCGCGAAACTCCTTCGGCTCGCGCAAATCCACCACCAGCGCGTTGGCGTTGTTCACTTGCTGCGTGAGCTGATGCACGGAAAGGCTACTACCGGCGCGGCGGTTCTCGTTCCACATAAACAGACCGAGCAGCGCCAGCAACAGAGAAACCAGCATCCACTGCTGGCTGAGAAAGAGAAGGAATTGAGTCATGGCTGGATTCAAACAAGGGATTTTTCAGGGAGCGGCAGTATACACGGCTGGCCTAGTGTTACCATGGTGTCACCAGCTCACGGGGAGTGAAGCCGCTGTGTCCACAACATCTCTCAAGCTACCCGAAGACATCAAACAACTCGCCACCGCCGCAGCAAAGCAGCAGGGCATCACGCCGCACGCGTTCATGGTGGATGCCATTCGCACAGCGGCCACCAACGCTGAAAAACGCGCGCAGTTTGTTGCCGATGCCATCGCATCCCGAAAAGAGACCATTAAATCCGGCAAGGGATATGCGGCAGACGAGGTTCATGCTTACCTGCAAGCTCGCGCACAAGGCAAACCCGCTGCAAAACCAAGGAGCAAATCTTGGCGCGTCTGATTTACACCGAGCAAGCACTGGCTGATCTCGACCGATTGACAGACTTTCTCCTACAAACCGAATCTGCCGCCGCCGCAGAAACTATTGCCCTTATCGCCGAAGCAGTGCAGATACTGGAGAATCACCCGCTTATCGGGCGCGCAGCAGAATCAGAATTCAGAGAACTCGTCATTTCACGCGGAAAGTCCGGCTATCTGGCACTGTATAGCTATGAACAAAACGAAGAGGTTGTGTTGATTCTTTCCATCCGACACCAGCGCGAAGCAGGATACATTGCCGAGTAACGCTTACGCTTTTTCTACACGCAAAATAAAGCCTTTCAAATAGCGTTCATCGGCTTGCTCGTGCAGCCAGTTGGGAAAGGAGGCTGGCTGCTCCAAACGCTGCAAGACCTGCAAATGACACTGACGCTGCTGTGCAGCTTGCAACAAATCCTTTTCATACTGCGCCCACGAAATTTGTGCGGAGTTGATGGATGTCACCAATAGTCCGTTTGGTGCCAACACATCCAGCAGCGACACATGCAGCACCGTTAAATCTTTGGCTGTGGAGAACACGCCTTTTTCACCGCGTGAAAACGAAGGCGGATCTGCAATCACCATATCAAATGCTGTTTGCTTGCCCTGCACGATCTCGCGTTTCAAACGCGGCAGCCACTCGAACACATCGCCCGCTATCCAACGCGCTCTGTCATCGCACAAACCATTTAATTCGCCATTTTCTTGCGCCCAACGCATTGTCGCTTTTGATAAATCCAGTGTCGTGACATGCGCCGCTCCACCCAGAGCCGCCGCCACCGACAAACTGCCGGTGTAGGCAAAAGTATTCAGCACGCGCAAGTTTTTACTGTTGCCCATCAACCAAGCACGCAGCGGCGCGTGATCCAAAAACAATCCTGGATGCTTCACGCCTTGCATTTGCACACGATACTGCGCCGAGCCTTCATGCACCGTGTAATGCGCTGCTGGTGGCTCACCAAACAAAACCACAGGATCGTGGATCGTGCCTTTGCGTGGCCTGTGCTGCAACACCGCCGAAACAAAATATTGACGCAAAAATTTACACAGCGGTTTTTGCAGCAGTTTTTCAAATTGTTGGCGATCAGTGTCGTGCACTTCCCACAGCGTTACCCAAGCGTGCTCACCGAAACGATCGACCGAGAGGTTTTTCAATAAAGCACCTTCCTTGGATCCATCATTCAGCACTTCGCCCGCGCCGTGAAATACACGCAGAGCATTACTCTCTTGTAAAGCAGCGCAGACCGCGCGGCGCACCCAAGCGGCATTCAGCGCTTTTTCAACAGCAGCAGACACGGAATTTCTCGTGCGAGAACTTAAGCAGCAGGCGGCGCTGTATCAACAAAGTGCGGATAGCTGTGCATATCTACCAACAATTTCTGCAACGCTGGAAAACCTTCCAACGACAAGCGTTTTCTGTACAGCGCCCAATCGAGAAAACAGGCAATGCGCAGCTCGGCTTCACCAAAAGGAGCCACTGAAGAAAATGTCAATTTATTTAACTCCGCCAAACCCGTTTGCAAGCGCGACTGCTGGCGCGCCATGTACACGCTGCTCTGCGGTGTAACGCCGTCTTTTTCCAGATAAAACAAATTGATCGCTGTATCTAATAATGTATTAGCCATGCAAAAATTATCGAAATCTGCCAGCGTGTTTTTTGCATCACAGAAAAATGTTTTACTGGATTTTTCTCGGATGTATTTCAAAATCGCACTGGAGTCACTCAAGTGTTTTTCCTGCCCGTTTTCTGTGTATTTCAAAAACGGTACTTTTTGCGTGGGCGACAGCGTGGCACTGGCAGCGGCATCCGTTTCGACAAACGCACAAGGCAAGCCACTTTCCAGCAATGCAATGCGAATGTGGCGCACATAGGGTGAGGTAAAACTGCCGTAAAGCTCCATGATAGACTCCAAGCGAGTGAACAGTGTGTGCAGTCTACTCCTGCTAGGCAGATGGTTCACACTTTTATACAAAACGGAGGCAACGCCATGTTCAAAATGATCGGGATATTGGTGGCCGCCTACGCAGCGTATTGCGTGCTGCGCGGGGAAGTGTTTGTAAAATCTGGCGTTTGGGGAAAATCCATTTCCCGCGATGAATCACCCACCGAGTTCTGGCTTTATGTCACCGTATACGCTGGACTTGCTATTGCACTGATGACGGTTTTTTAGCACACGAGGGTTAAGCCGCTACGCGCTGTGCGCGTTTAATACGCGCGGCGCGTTCCGGTGTGTGCAGTGCATCCCACAAGTCGGATTGTTGTTGCACATTGAGCCAGAACTCCGGTGTGGTATTGAGCGCTTTAGCCAGCATCAATGCCATATCAATGGTCAGCATGCGTTTGTTGTTACAAATTTCATTGATCGCTCGACGGGACACTCCCATCGCTTCCGCCAACTTTCCCTGTGTAATTTGCAGGGGAGACAAGAATTCTTCTTGAAGAATCTCGCCAACGGGAGCGGGTTTACGCTTGGTGGTTTGCATAATTCAACTCCGCAGTTAACGATAACTGTGATTATCCAGATAAACATTCAACACTTGTGCGCTTGCCTCATCCCACTGAAAAATCAAACGCCACTGATTATTCACTCTGATTGAATACCAACCCTGTAAATGCCCTGCTAGCTTCTCGCAGCGATTACTCGGTGGCGAGTACAAGTCTTGCGCTCGACTGACCGCATCCAACACCTGCAACCGACGATAAAGGCTATTGCACAATGCAGCTGGTATTCGTCTGTGCAGCACATCCTCTCGATAAAACCGTTCGAGGTAACGGTCTCTGAATGTCCCTATCATGATGGCTCCCTGCCATACCGAAAATAAGTGTAACTAGGTGCGTAACACCTATCAACTCAACCCGCGCAAATAAATTCAACATAGTTGCCGTCTGGGTCTTGCAACTGACAGCAGCGCACACCGGGACGCAGTTCGCGAATATCCACCGCAATCGGGCTGCCGAAAGCTTTGCAATCGGCGACCACTTCGTCGAGATTGCTGATGTTGATCGTCAAATAGCGAATACCATTGCGCGAGGCAAACGCGCCGCCTGCCACTTGTTCAATCGCGTTATCCGCCGCGACGATGCGCAAAATACTGTTGCCGCAAACGAGGCGGTGAATCGTGCCTAAACCCGGAAATGGAATCGACGGTTCTTGCGCCAAACCCAACACATCGCGATAAAACGCGAGCATTTTTTCGCCGTTGTTGGTGATGATGCCGACATCGAGTGCTTCTTTTGCGAGGGTAACAGCCATAACAATTCTCCTGAGTGAAATACGGCGGTGTTGCGGAAACGTGCAGTGTAACGGCGGCAGCGGCTCAGGATAAACTGAGCGCCCTTTTTATGGATGCGACTATTATGTCTGTTGCCGGCTTTCATCCGGGGCCTCTGGCCTACTTTGAGGATATGACGCCCGATTTCGTCGCCCGCGCGGGCGGCTATCTCGTCACCGAGACAGAAATCCTCGAATTCGGTCGTCGTTTTGACCCGCAGCCTTTCCACACTGACCCCATCGCCGCTAAAGACTCTGTATTCGGTCAATTGGTTGCCCCCGGCACACTCATCATCTGCGCGCGCTCGTGGCTGGTGAACAACCTCGACCGCTGCCCCGCCTACTCCGCCGGCCTCGGCGTGGAGCACATGAACTTGCTGCTGCCCGTCTGCGCGGGCGATGTGCTACGGCTGGAGATTCGCGTGCTGGAGGCGCGGTTGTCGAAATCCCGCCCCGACCACGGCATCGTCACCTGCAAAAATTTAATGTTTAACCAACGCAATGAACTGGTGATGGAACTCACGCCGAAGATGTTGGTGCGTTGCCGTCCCGCTGGCTGAGTGCGTATAAGACACCCCCCGCCCCGTGGTATCATCGCCGCCCGTTTTTCAGCCCATCTTGGCTGATACCCGCTGTCCATTTTTGCGAGATTGCCCATGGATTTAGCCTATACCGATCAACAAAAAGCCTTTCGCGCCGAAGTGCGCGCTTGGCTAGCCGCCAATGTGCCGCAAGAACCCCTGCAATCCTTTGATACCGCTGAAGGTTTCAAACAACACCGTGCGTGGGAGGCCAAGCTCAACAGCGGCCGCTGGGGCATGGTGACCTGGCCGGAAGCCCTCGGCGGGCGCGGCTGCGATTTGATCGAATGGCTGATTTTTGAAGAGGAATACTGGCGCGCGGGCGCACCGCTGCGCGTGAACCAGAACGGCATTTTCCTGCTCGGCCCGACCCTGATGGAGTACGGCACGCCAGAGCAGAAAGCCGACATCCTGCCCAAAATGGCGAACGGTACCGAGGTGTGGGCGCAGGGCTGGTCTGAGCCGGGCGCGGGCTCCGACATGGCAGCCATCCGCTCCAAAGCCGAGCTGACGGCAGACGGGCAGCACTACATCGTCAACGGGCAAAAAACCTGGTCCACGCGCGCGGTGTGGGCCGACCAATGCTTCGGCATGTTTCGCACCGACCCCAACTCCAGCCGCCACCACGGCCTGACCTTCATCCTCGTGCCGCTCAATCTCCCTGGCATCACCGTGCGCCCTATCCCGCAGTTGGACGGCCTGCCCGGTTTTGCGGAAATCTTCTTCGACAATGTGAAAGTGCCGGTGGAACGCCGCCTCGGCAAAGAGGGCGAAGGCTGGCAAGTGGCGATGGCTACCGCCGGTTTCGAGCGCGGCCTGATGTTGCGCTCGCCCGCCCGCTTCCAGAACACTGCGCGCCGTTTGGTGGAGTTGTACAAAGCCAACCGTGAGTCGGCCGACCGCGACCCCACCGTGCGCGATGCGGTGACCCGCGCCTACTTGGACGCCGAAGCCTACACCCTGACCACCTACCAAACGGCCTGCCGTTTGAACAAAGGCGGCAAGATCGGCCCTGAATCCTCCACCAACAAAATCTTCTGGTCAGAACTCGATCAGCGCATGCACGAAACCGCGATGAGCATTTTGTCGGCGCGCGCCGAATTGCTGCCGCACGCACCCGCTGCGGCTGGCGTGGGCACTTGGTTGGACGGCTTCCTGTTCGCGCAGTCCGGCCCCATCTACGCCGGCACCAACGAAATTCAACGCAACATCATTGCCGAGCGCATGCTCGGTATGCCGCGCTAAGGGAGGCGACGACGATGGACTTTACCTTTAGCGACGACCAATTATTGTTCCAAGAAGAAGTGAAAAAATTTCTGGTGAACGAAGTGACGCCAGAAAAAATTCGCACCCTGTGGGAAACAGAAAGCGGTCGCAGTGATGATTTGTGGCAAGCGATGGCGGGCATGGGTTTAACCGGTTTGACCGTGCCAGAAGAATTCGGCGGCATGGGCATGAACGCGGTGGATTTTGTGCTGCTCGCCGAAGCCTGCGGTTTTGTCGCGCTGCCTGAGCCTTTGGTAGAAACCGTGTTGGTCGCTGTGCCACTCATCAATGCACTCAGTGTTGATGCAGTGAAATTCGCGTGGCTGCCGCGCATTGCCTCTGGCGAAGCCAAAGTGGCTGTCGGTTTAGCGCAAAACTTATTGGTGGCGGATGCACACATCGCCGACCTGTTGTTGCTGCAACACGGCGATGAAATTCACGCCGTCACCAAAAGCATGGTGCAACTGACGCACAATGAAAGTATCGACCCTTCGCGCAAATTGTTCAGCGTGCAGTGGGAGCCATCCACCGCCACTTGCGTCGCGCGCGGTGACGAAGCGAAAAAATTGATTGCGGATGCAGTGAACGCCGGCGCGCTCGGCGCAGCCGCGCAAGCGCTGGGTTTGACGCAGCGCATGATCGAAATTTCAGTGAAATACACCACGGATCGCACGCAGTTCGGCAAAGCCATCGGTTCTTTCCAAGCAGTCAAACATCGCTTGGCGAATGTGGCCGTGCCGTTGGAATACGCGAAAGCGGTGGTGCATCGCGCGGCGTACTCCATTGCCAACAATCACCCCGATGCAACACTGCATGTGTCGCACGCCAAACTTGCCGCCAGCGAAGCGTCACTGCTCGGCGCAAAAAATGGTATCCAAGTGCACGGCGCGATGGGTTACACCTGGGAAGTGGACATGCACATCTTTATGAAAAAAGCGTGGGCGTTGAATAACACTTGGGGCGATGTCGCGTTTCATAAAAATCGCGTGGCAGATTTTGTGTTGGCGGATGACGCAAAAATTGGTGCGGGAAATACATTTTGACACGACCCCTCCGCCGCTACGCGGCACCTCCCCTATTACCTAGGGGAGGACAGGTGTCTCCCCCTGCGCAGTAGGGGGAGTGCCCCGCAGGGGCGAGGGGGTCAAATTTTGGAGATAGAGAAATGCCAGAAGCTTATATTGTTGACGCAGTACGCTCACCCACCGGTCGCCGCAAAGGTGGTCTTGCACACATCCACGGCGCGGATCTCGGCGCGCATGTGTTGAAAGCGATTGTGGAACGCAACGGCATTCCCGATAACGAATACGACGATGTGATTTTCGGTTGCGTCGACACCATCGGCCCACTCGCTGGCGACATCGCGCGCACCGCGTGGCTCGCTGCCGGTTTGTCGCAAGAAGTGCCGGGCACGACGATTGATCGCCAGTGCGGTTCTTCGCAACAAGCCGTGCATTTTGCCGCGCAAGCGGTGATGAGTGGCACGATGGATGTCATCGTCGCGGGCGGCGTGCAAACCATGACGCAAATTCCCATTTCTTCAGCGATGACGGCCGCCGAGCCTATGGGTTTCAAAGACCCGTTCAGCGGCTCCACTGGCTGGGTGGCGCGCTACGGCGCGGAACCGCCTACGCAATTCAAATCCGCACAGATGATTGCCGATAAATGGCATCTGTCGCGCAAAGATTTGGAAATTTTTTCTCTCGAGTCACACACGCGCGCATTGAAAGCCATTGCTGAAGGCCGCTTCAAACGCGAAATTCTTCCGCTGGCTGGCGTAGAAAATGATGAAACACCGCGTCAGTCTTCATTAGAAAAAATGGCGGAGCTGGATTTTCTATTTGGCTGCGACAAAGTCACCGCTGCGGTGTCTTCGCAAACTTGCGACGCTTCATCCGCCATGTTGATTGTTTCGGAAACCGCACTGAAGCGTTACAACTTGAAACCGCGCGCGCGCATCCATCACATGAGTGTGCGGGCGGAAGATCCGATCTGGATGTTGACCGCACCGATTTCTGCCACGCAGTACGCACTGAAAAAAGCGGGCATGAAAATGTCGGATATTGATGTGGTTGAAATCAACGAAGCTTTCGCTTCCGTGGTGATGGCTTGGTTGAAAGAAACTGGCTACGACCACGCCAAAACCAATGTCAACGGCGGCGCAATTGCGCTTGGCCATCCACTGGGCGCTACTGGCACGCGTTTGATGACCACGCTGTTGCACGAACTAGAGCGCACCAACGGCCGCTACGGTTTGCAAACCATGTGCGAAGGCGGCGGTCAGGCCAATGTCACCATCATTGAACGTCTATAAATAGCAAAAGGCTGTCATTATTTTTTTGTAAAAAATTAAAACACTGCACGAGGAATAAATCATGGGTATTTTGGATAATCGCGTTGCCATCATCACCGGTGCCGGCGGCGGTTTGGGCGCAGCGCACGCCAAAGTGTTTGCCGCCGAAGGTTGTGCGGTAGTAGTGAACGACATCAACAAAGACGCCGCACAAAAAGTCGTGGACGAAATCAAAGCAGCAGGCGGCAAAGCCATCGTCAACACCTCCGACATCACCAACTACGCCGACAGCGAAAACGCCGTGAAAGAAGCGATTGCCGCTTTCGGTGATTTGCACATCGTGTTGAACAACGCCGGCATTAACCGCGATCGCATGTTTGCCTCCATGAGCGAAGCGGAGTGGGACGCCATCATGTCTGTGCATTTGAAAGGCCATTTCTGTATTTCTTCGCACGCGGTGCATTACTGGCGCGATCAATCTAAAGCCGGAAAAACAGTCGATGCGCGCATCATCAACACCACCTCCGGCGCAGGCTTGCAGGGTTCCATCGGTCAATCCAATTACGCGGCGGCCAAAGCAGGCATTGCTGCACTCACCTTGAACCAAGCCGCTGAATTGGGGCGCTACGGCATCACCGCCAATGCCATCGCACCCGCAGCGCGCACCGGCATGACCACCGCCGTGGAATCTATGGCTACGCGCATGGCAGCACCCACAGACGGCAGCTTCGATTATTGGGCGCCAGAAAATGTGTCCTCCGTGCTCGCGTGGTTGGCCTCCGCAGAAGCGGCGCAAGTCACGGGTCGCGTGTTTGAAGCGGAAGGTGGAAAAATTTCTATCGCCGACGGCTGGCGCACCACCGCCGGTGTAGACAAAGGCGCGCATTGGGCACCGCAAGAAGTCGGTACTGCGATGAAAGAATTGCTGGCGAAAGAAGTGCCCGCACAAAAAGTTTACGGAACCTGAACAATGGAATTTCGATTCACCGACGAACAAAAAATGATCCGCGAAACCGCGGAAAGTTTTTTGCAAGATGTCTCCACTTCCGAAGCCGTGCGCAAAGCCATGGCGACCGATGCGGGTTTTGACGCGGCACTGTGGCAGCGCATTTGCACGGAATTGTGCTTTCAAGCGATCACCATTCCTGAACAGCACGGCGGCATGGGTTTGGGTTATGTCGAACTCGCGGCGGTACTGGAACAAATGGGGCGCGTGTTGTTGTGCTCGCCATTTTTTTCCACCGTTTGTCTCGGCGTGAATGCATTGTTGATCGCAGGAACAGAAGCGCAGCAAGCCGAATATCTGCCGCAAATTGTTGAAGGTGCACTCACCGCCACACTCGCCTACACCGGCGCCGCTGCTGCCAAACACGGCGGCGATTGGGGCGCGAATGCCGTCACAGCCACTTACAAAAAATCGGGCGACAATTTTGTGCTGAACGGCACACTGCGCTATGTGATCGACGGTCACACGGCGGATTTATTGATCATCGCCGCGCGCGCCGAAAACTCGCAGGGCGAAAACGGTATTTCCCTGTTTGCTATCCCAGCTAGCACTGCTGGCATTTCGCGACGCTGGACGCCGACCATGGATCAAACCCGCCATCAAGCGGATGTCGTTTTGAATCATGTCAGCGTGCCAAGGTCTGCCTTGATGAACAACGAAGGTGCGGGGTGGTCGTCGCTGCACAAAATCATCAGCTTGGCAAAAATTGCTGTCGCGGCGGAACAAATGGGTGGTGCACAAGAAATTCTCGATCGCACAGTCGCATTTATGCAAGAACGCGTGCAATTTGGGCGCAGCATTGCCAGCTTCCAAGCCATCAAACACAAAGCGGCGGACATGATGCTGAAGTGCGAAGTCTCGCGCTCCGCGGTGTATTACGCCGCCTGCGTGGCACAAGAAGCTCTGCAAGTAGATGGCGATAAAACACTGGCTGCGGAATTGCACGAAGCGGCAGCAATGGCAAAAGGCTATTGCTCGGATACGTTTTTCTTCAACGCTGGCTCCGCTATTCAACTGTACGGCGGCGTGGGTTTCACTTGGGAATACGATGTGCACTTGTATTTCAAACGCGCTAAAAATACGGAATTGTTTTTAGGCAACAGCGCCTACCAACGCGAATTGGTAGCGCAGATGTTGTTGGATTGAGGGCTGCACCATGAAATTAACTTTCAGCAAAGCCGATGAACAATTTCGCGCCGAAATTGCCGCGTGGTTAAAAGCCAATCTGGTGGGCGATTTTGAGCAATTAAAATTTCGCGGCGGCCCCGGCGACGAACACATGTTTCCGCACGAAAGAAAACAGTGGGAACAAAAACTAGCCGAAGGCGGTTGGACTTGCGTAGGCTGGCCGCAAGAGCACGGCGGTCGCGGTGCCTCTATCGAACAGCAAGTGATTTATTTTGAAGAATACGCGCGCGCAGGCGCACCCGGCCGCGTAGGGCATATTGGTGAAGGGCTGGCAGGCCCCACCATCATTGCATTTGGTTCGGAAGAACAAAAGAAAAAATATCTGCCGGGCATCGTGTCGGGCAAAGAATTGTGGTGCCAAGGTTATTCTGAACCGGGTGCAGGTTCAGATTTGGCGAACGTCAAAACCAAAGCGCGTTTTGTTGAAGACTCTTCTGATAAAAATCAGGGAAAATGGATCATCAGCGGGCAAAAAGTGTGGACCTCATTGGCGCACGAATCCGATTGGTGTTTTGTGATTGCACGCACCGATCCTGATTCTGTTGCACACAAAGGGCTGGGATTTTTTCTGGTGCCTATGCACCAAGTAGGCGTCACTGTGCGCCCCATCGAACAACTGACCGGCACATCCGAATTCAACGAAGTATTTTTTGATGATGCAGTGGCGGAAGACATCGTCGGCAATCCGGGTGACGGCTGGAAAGTCGCCATGGGCTTGCTCGGTTTTGAGCGCGGCGTGTCCACACTCGGTCAGCAAATGTTGTTCCAAAATGAATTGGATGAAATCGTGCGCATCGCTAAAGAAAACGGCGCGGCAAAAGATCCCGTGTTGCGCCAGCGCATTGCTGAAGCGCACACCGGCTTGCGTTTGATGCGCTACAACGCCATGCGCATGTTGTCGGCGGGCGACGATGGCGCACTCGATAAATCCTCGCTGGTGTACAAATTGCACTGGGCGAGCTGGCACCGCAATCTCGGCGTGTTGGCAATGGATGTGCTTGGTCCTGAAGCGGAAATGCTCGACAGCGCGCCGTACAACTTAACGCGTTTGCAATCTATGTATTTGTTCACGCGCTCCGACACCATTTACGGCGGCACCAATCAAATTCAACGCAACATCATCGCCGAGCGCGGCTTGGGCATGCCCAAAGAAGCCAAAGGCCGATAACTTTTTAGCAATTATTACAGAGGTCAGCACTATGGATTTTGTTAAAAACCCCGAATACGTTCCCGGTCACGGTTTATTAAAAGGTAAATCGGTTTTAGTGACGGCGGCTGCCGGTGTCGGCATCGGTTTTGCTGCCGCGAAAAAAGCGGTGGAAGAAGGTTGTCGCGCGATTGTCATCAGCGATATACACGAAGGTCGTTTGCAAGCCTCTGTCGATAAATTAAAAGAAGAAACCGGTTTGCAAGCCGTGTGGGGCAAAACTTGCAATGTCGCCGTGGAAGACGAAGTGCGTGCGCTGGTCGATTTCGCAGAAAAAAAACTCAATGGCATTGATATTTTGATTAACAACGCCGGCCTTGGTACCTCCAAACAATTGGTGGATATGGAAGACGCTGAGTGGTTCAAAGTGATTGATGTGACACTGAACGGCACCATGCGCATGACGCGCTACATGATGCAAGTGATGAAAGCGCGCGGCACCGGCGGCGTGATCGTCAACAACGCGTCCGTGCTCGGCTGGCGCGCACAAAAAGAGCAAGCGCATTACGCGGCAGCGAAAGCAGGCGTGATGGCACTCACGCGCTGCGCCGCCGTGGAAGGCGCAGAAATCGGTGTGCGTATTAACGCAGTGGCGCCCTCACTCGCCGTGCATCCCATGTTGAAAAAATCGGCACCGGAAGAATTGCTAAAAGAATTGGAAGGTAAAGAAGCTTACGGTCGCGGCGCGGAAGTATGGGAAGTGGCGAACGTAATGATGTTCTTGGCTTCGGATTATTCTTCTTACATGACGGGCGAAATTCTCGCTGTGTCTGCACAACGCGCTTAAGGTTTTTTTATGACAACCATTTTCAAACACCCCAACGAATTACTGCAATCGGTTGGCACGCAACTCGGTCACAGCGAATGGCTGTTGATCGACCAAGATCGCATCAATTTATTTGCTGATGCTACGGGCGATCACCAATGGATACACGTCGATCCCGTGAAAGCGAAAGACGGTCCTTTCGGTGCTTGCATTGCGCACGGCTATCTCACGCTGTCGCTGGTGAATTTGTTTCTGCCGCAAATTGTGGATGTGCAAGGTATCAAAATGGGCGTGAATGTCGGTTGCGGCAAAATTCGTTTTCCGATGCCGGTCAAAGTCGGCTCGCGTGTGCGCGGCAGCGGTGAATTGGTGGAAGCCAGTGAAGAAAAAGGTGGCGTGCAAGCGGTAATTCGCGTCACGGTTGAAATCGAAGGTTCAGACAAACCTGCGTGCGTAGTGGACACTATTTCGCGCTATTTTCCCGAATAAATTTTATTTTTTAATATCAACTCATTGAACATCGCATAAAAGGTAATCGCCATGAGAGAAGCAGTCATCGTATCTACAGCCCGCACCGGTTTAGCCAAATCGTTTCGCGGTGGTTTTAATGAAACCGAAGCGCCTGCTATGGCCGGCCATGTGGTGCGCGAAGTGGTGAAGCGCGCAGGCATTGATCCGGCTTCTGTTGATGATGTGTTGTTCGGTGCGGCGGCACAACAAGGCACGCAAGCGTATTGCTTGGGTCGTCTCGCGGCGATTGCCGGTGGCTTGCCACCTACTGTTGCAGGTATGGCGATGGAGCGTCAGTGCGCGTCCGGTTTGATGACGATTGCTACCGCTGCAAAATCCATTATGTGCAATGAAATCGACATCGCGGTTGCCGGCGGCGTGGAATCGATTTCGCTGACACAAAACAAACACAAAAATACTTTTCGTTCACAATCCGATGTCGTGAAAGCACTGGACCCCGCCGCGTATATCCCCATGCTGGAAACCGGCGAAGTGGTCGCCGCGCGTTACAACATCTCGCGTGAAGCGCAAGATGAGTATTCCTACCACAGCCAAATGCGCACAGCAGCCGCGCAAAAAAATGGCATTTTTGACAATGAAATTGTGGCCATGAAAACCACGATGTCGGTGTTCAACAAAGAAACCAAAGAAACCACTTTCAAAGAAACAGTAGTCGATCGCGACGATTGCAACCGCGCCGACACCACGCTGGAGGGTTTAGCAAAATTAGAACCGGTGTGGAAAGACGGCCAGTGGGTGAAAGAAGGCAAATTCGTCACTGCTGGCAACTCTTCGCAATTGTCTGACGGCGCATCTGCCTGTTTGTTGATGGACAGCAAACTCGCTTCACAAAAAGGTTTGCAGCCTTTGGGTGCGTATCGTGGCTTGGCAGTGGCAGGCTGCAATTCCGATGAAATGGGCATCGGCCCTGTGTTTGCCGTGCCTAAATTGCTCGCACGTCACGGTTTGAAAATGAGCGACATCGGCTTGTGGGAATTGAATGAAGCCTTCGCATCGCAAGTCATTTACTGCCGCGACACTTTGGGCATTCCCAACGACATCATGAACGTCAATGGCGGCGCGATTGCTATCGGTCACCCATTTGGCATGAGTGGCGCGCGCATGGTGGGTCACGCACTGCTGGAAGGAAAACGCCGCAACGCAAAATATGTGGTCGTCACCATGTGCATCGGCGGCGGACAAGGCGCAGCCGGCTTGTTTGAAGTGTTTTAATTATTCGGTTGCTGCGCGATGAGCTTTGCCGTCAGTCGTATCGATCACGCGGTGTATTGGGTGCGCGACGTACAGCAATCGAAAGATTTTTATACGCGTGTGCTCGGTTTGCAGGAAGTGGTGGATGAGCGCGGCGCCTGTTTACTGCGCGCACCGAACAGCGATCAGCACCACGACCTCGGTTTATTTCAAACCGATACCCATGCCATGCGTGCACCGCGCGGTGCGGTTGGGCTGTACCACATTGCATGGAGAGTGACGGCAATCGAAGATTTGGCCGCTGCACTGCACGCGCTACAACAAGCCAATGCGCTAACTGGCGCTTCCAGCCACGGCGCAACGAAGTCGGTGTATGGTGTAGACCCCGATGGCAATGAAATCGAAATTACTTTTACCATTCCGCGCCACGATTGGGGCGAATGGGAACACGGCGGCACAGTAGAGCGTTTAGATCTCGCGGCAGAACTGGCGCGCTACGGCAAAAAATCCTAGGGCAAAAATCCTGAGGCAAGCACATGCAATTAAACACCACTGAAGAATTGATCGCCGATATTCGCGCGGGAAAAATGGTTATCTTGATGGATGATGAAGACCGTGAAAACGAAGGCGACATCATCATGGCCGCCGAACACTGCGGCGCGGAGCACATCAACTTTATGGCGAAATACGCGCGCGGCTTGATTTGCATGCCGATGTCGCGCGAACGCTGCGAGCGTTTGGGTTTGCCTTTGATGGTGCAAAAAAACGCCTCCGGTTTTGGCACAAAATTTACTTTATCGATTGAAGCCGCCACTGGCGTCACCACGGGTATTTCTGCGGCCGATCGCGCGCGCACAGTACAAGTGGCGGCGGCAAAAAATGCGCAAGCGGCGGACATTGTGCAGCCCGGACATATTTTTCCGCTGATGGCGGAACCCGGCGGCGTATTGGCGCGCACTGGTCACACCGAAGCCGCTTGTGATCTCGCGCGCTTAGCAGGCTTGGAATCCGCTGGGGTGATTTGTGAAATCATGAACGACGACGGCACCATGTCGCGCCGTCCTGATTTAGAAATTTTTGCCAAAGAACACGGCTTAAAAATCGGCACCATCGCCAATTTAATTCACCACCGCCTCGTGCATGAACGCACAGTAGAAATTGCCCATCGCGCACCGATACAAACCGATTACGGCGAATTTGAATTGGTCACTTTCATCAACAACGTCGACAAGGAATATCACTATGCACTGGTGAAAGGTGATGTACGCGCCGCAGAGCCCACTTTAGTGCGTGTACATTTAGCCACAGCCATGCGCGATTTATTTTGTGCACAACCGCCTGATACAAAAATCTGGAATGTACGCCGTTGTATGGAAAAAATTGCCGCTGAAGGCAAGGGCGTATTGGTGTTGATACACCAGTGTGAAACCGTAGAAGAGCTACACGACAGCGCGCTGACCATGCTCGGCATGAAACCGCTACAAAACACCGCCGCCAGCCCTAACGTACATAAAACTGTCGGCGTGGGCGGACAAATTTTGCGCGAACTCGGCGTAGGTAAAATGCGCATTCTTGGGCAACCACTGCGCTATCGCGCCATCTCCGGTTACGATCTCGAAGTGGTTGAACATATCCCCTGTGCATAATTTTTTTTCTGGCATGCAACGCAGTCTCTCTCCCTCTCAACTTATTCTGTGCGTTGCTATTTTTATATGCGCAACAGCCAATTTCTCCTTTTGGCAAGCTTTGTTTACTGCCGTGAATTGGCATGAAATGCAAGGCATCCTATTCCTCATTAGCCAGATCCTCACTGCACTCTCTCTCACTGTTTTTTTTATCGCACTATTTAGTTGGCATACGCTCCTTAAACCAGCCTGTATTGTTTTTTTATTGGCCGCAGCAGTGGCGGCATATTTTATGGATACACTTGGCACCATCATCAATGTTTTGATGGTACAAAATATTTTTGAAACCGACACGCATGAAGCCTCAGAGTTATTTACCGCTAAGCTGGCACTGTATGTCTTGGCGCTTGGCATCTTGCCCAGCATAGCGGTTTGGCTAGTGCCCCTACGCATGCCGCGTTGGAAAACCAACATTGGGCAACAAGCATTCATTCTGCTAATCAGTTTCGCGATAGCCGCTAGCACAACAGCCTGCGTGTATAAGCAATTTTCCATTGTGCACCGTCAACACAAAATGCTACGGCTGCAACTCAATCCGGTCGCACCTATACTCAGCTTTATTCGCTATTTCGTAGAGCCATCTGCTTCATCAAAAAATATACGCATGATTGCTGCAGACGCGCATCAGTCATTGACCTATACCAAAAAACCACATAAGTCATTGGTCATTTTTGTATTGGGAGAAACAGCACGAGCCGATAACTTTCAGCTAAACGGTTATGCACGCAACACCAATCCTTTGCTATCTAACTACCCCATTATCAATTTTTCCAATACATGGTCTTGCGGCACATCCACCGCTGAATCTATACCCTGTATGTTTTCACTATTAGGGCAAGATCACTACAGCACCGCCAAAGCCAAATCGCAAGAAAGCGTACTGGATGTACTCCAGCGAGCTGGCGTCAGTGTTTTATGGCGCGACAATAATTCAGATTGCAAAGGTGCCTGTAACCGCATCGGCATGGAAGATGTTCGCAATGCGCAGGATGCAAACCTCTGTTCACCCGGCGGGTGCTTTGACGGCATATTACTCAAAAACCTAGAGCAAAAAATATCCGCCATGAACGGTGATATTTTTATTGTTCTACACCAGAAAGGCAGTCACGGTCCAAAATATTTTTTACGCACACCGACTTCCAGCAAACAATTTCAACCAGAATGCGAAAAGGATGACATCACTGATTGCTCACGCGATACCATTATCAACGCCTACGACAACACCATTCTCTATACAGATAAACTGTTAGCGGATGTCATTGAATTACAAAAGCGAATGAGCACCCATTACGACACGGCAATGTTTTATATGTCCGATCACGGAGAGTCGCTGGGTGAACAAGGGTTGTATTTACACGGTCTACCCTATGCCATCGCTCCCAATGAACAAAAACACATCCCTTTTCTCGCCTGGATATCCCCTGCGTTTTCTGAAAGCACAGGCTTAGATATCGCCTGTATAAAATCACAGGCTGACAATCGATATTCTCACGACAATTTTTTTCATACCACCTTGGGATTACTGGGCGTACAAACCACCCTATATCAACCCAAGCTGGATGTATTTAACCCGTGTCGACATAACCGCTAAGGCAGGCGTAGCACGATGAGCACTACGGTGATATTGCAAGTTGCATTACCCGTACCACTACGACGACTGTTTGATTATTTGCCGCCAGAAAACACTGATCTCAATGCACTGCCGCTAGGCGTGCGTGTGCGCGTCAGCTTTGGACGGCAGACGCTAATTGGTGTGCTGATTGCTATTGCGGATCACAGCGATGTTCCCGCTAATAAATTGAAACCCGCGCAAGCCATATTGGACGTATCACCGCCATTCACACCTGTGCTGTTTGAGATCGCGCAGTGGGCGGCACGCTACTATCAATATCCACTCGGTGAAGTGTTTTATAGCTTGCTGCCACACACGCTGCGCGAAGGCAAAAACAATCAGCTCGCACACGAGCAACACTGGCGCGCCGTGGTTTCTGAAACACACGCCTTGCGTGCTAACAGTAAATTGCTTGCACTGTATCAATGGCTACTGCAAGACAACGCAGCGCGCGAAGATATTTTGGCCGCTGGTTATACCGGTGCACAAATAAAAACACTGCACGAACGCGGCTTGATCGAAAGTTTTTTTTCCGCACCCACCGCTTTTTCCAGTAGCGAGGTCTTGGCTGAATCGCCACTGGCTTTGAATGAAGAGCAGCGTGTTGCGGTAGCGGGCGTCAGTGCAGGGAAATTTTCTACCACGCTTTTAGAAGGTGTGACAGGCAGCGGCAAAACCGAAGTGTATTTGCAGTTGATTGAAAAAGTTTTAGCGCGCGGCGAACAAGCTTTAGTGTTGGTACCAGAAATTGGTTTAACACCGCAAACCGTATCACGCTTTCGTCGCCGTTTTCACTGCCCTGTGCTCGCCTTGCATTCAGGTTTAGCCGATGGCGAACGCTACCACGCTTGGCGGCGCGCGCAGCGCGGTGAGGCGGGTATTGTGATCGGCACGCGTTCAGCCTTGTTCACTCCCATGATGCAACTCGGCATCATTATTGTGGATGAAGAGCACGACAGCTCCTTCAAACAGCAAGAAGGGTTTCGCTATTCCGCGCGTGATCTCGCGGTGTTGCGCGCACAGCGCGAAAACATTCCAGTATTGCTCGGCAGTGCCACACCTTCGCTAGAAACTTTATACAACGCCATGCAGGGCAATTATCAGCACTGGCGTTTAACACAGCGCGCTGGCAATGCCAGAGCACCCACCGTAGAAATTATTGATACGCAACGCATGACGCTCACGGAAGGCATCAGCGTGCCGCTGTTGCAAGCCATGCGCGACACTTTAGATAAAGGCAATCAAGTGTTGGTGTTTTTGAATCGGCGCGGCTACGCACCTGCTCTGCTCTGTGCCGATTGCAACTGGCAAGCCATTTGTGCGCACTGCTCCGCTAAACTCACGGTGCATAAAAAAACGCAACAACTGCGCTGCCATCACTGCGATGCCGTGCAGCGTTTGCCTCACAGTTGTCCGCAATGCGCCAGCACACGCTTGGATGCCATTGGTGTAGGCACACAACGCACGGAACACTATCTGTGCGAGCAGTTTGCAGAGTATCCCGTATTGCGCATTGACCGAGACAGCATGGCACGCAAGAACGCACTGCACGATACTTTAGAAAAAATTCAACACGGCAAACCCTGCGTGCTAGTCGGCACACAGATGTTAGCGAAAGGGCATCATTTTCCGCACGTCACTTTAGTAGCCATTTTAGATATCGATAGCGGTTTATTTTCTGCTGATTTTCGCGCGCCAGAAAAAATGGGGCAGTTGCTAGAGCAGGTAGCAGGACGTGCAGGGCGCGCAGAAAAAGCGGGGCATGTGATGATACAAAGCCGCTACGCACAACACCCTCTGTTGCAAGCATTGCTGAAAGAAGGCTATCAACATTTAGCACGTCTATTGCTGGCAGAACGCCAAGCTGCTGCGCTGCCGCCTTATACCTATTTGGCATTATTGCGTGCCGAACACACGGACCCACAGTGCGCACAACAACAACTACGGGCGTGGATGCTGCAACTGCAAACACTGTGTGCCGCAGGCGTACAACTCGCGGGACCTTGGCCTGCTGCCATGGAAAAACGCGCCAATTTTTATCGTTTTGATGTGCAGATAAAAAGCGCGCGCCGCAGTGCGCTACAACAAACGCTCACACAATTTTGCGCATGGATAGAAGCACAGAAACTGCCGCGCGGCTTGCGCTGGTCGCTGGATGTAGACCCAGCGAGTTAGCGCAAATTATTTTCCTAACTGACGCACCATAGCCGGTGTGAAATAGCTATCAGGCAGTGGTGGATCCACATAGCGCGGCGGCCCTTTCTGCTCGTTAACTAAATAGTTCGCCAAATACGCGCTCTTTTGTAAATCGTGATACACCTCCATGCGCGCACCCATGCCAGGCAAATCGTATTGATCGACCATGCTGCGAAAATTGGTACGCCACAATTGACCTTGGCTGTCGTAGTTATCAGCTAATACAGCAGCCCAAGTATCTTCATCCGTGTAGAGCCTACGCTTGGCATAAATGTGGCGTTTACCCGGACGCAACTCCGCCAAAATGACGTGCACACGATGCAATTCGTAGCGCATATATTTGGGGTTAAGGTGATCTTTGGTCAGCAATTCTTTGTAACTGACCTGTGGATTATCCAGCTCGTTGTTGTTGTACGGAATGTAGATTTCGCGCTCGCCTTCCAGCTTCCATGTGTAGCGCGAGTTAGCGCCGTTAAACAACATCGCATCATCCACGGTGCGCAAACCGCCCGCGCTGTCGGGAAAATCATAAGCAATACTGGGTGAACGGCGCACGCGGCGCACACTCGGCAAATACACCCACGCATCGCGCGACGTATCGCTCACATTTTTGTATTCATGCACCAATACGACGGTGCCTTTTTCACGCGGTGGCGCTGTCAATTCCACCATTACCATCGCTGCGATATTGGATTTATTGAATTCCTCGCGCGTGATGTTTTTGGAGTAGTACTGTACATGACGATGCTCAACCGATTGCCGCATATTGATTTCACCGCTGTCATACACAGCAGCGGCATCCACCGTACCTTCTGTTGCACCCATCATGGGCGAAGCCATGTGATTCCACAGTACTTCCGCCGCATTTTTCGGAATGGGAAACGGCACACCAAAATACACATCGGTCGCACTGTTGCCATCGGCACCTAAACCTGTGTACAGCGCATTCATTTTGGTATTTTCATGCACGCGATCGCTGTAGCGCACATCGCGATGCGAGGGATACACCGGCATCTGAAACGTGCCGGGATATTTTTTGAATAAGGCGATCTGACCATCGGTCAGATTCTTCTCGTATTGCGTGTAGTTTTTTCCTGTAATCGTAAACAGTGGCTTCTCATTGGGATAAGGATTGGGGTAATGCGTACCTGTCCCTTTGTAATCTACGCCTGGCGGCACACCCAGTATGCTGCCCGTCCATTTAGGAATAGTGCCCGCTGCATTGCCCGCAGGGTTCGCCCCCATGGGGGTGAGTGTGGTGCCCAATTTATCGGCTTCTGCTTGAGACACCGAGCCCCAACTTGGCACCGACACCAGCAACAGCGCACAACTCAAGCCGACGAAAGATTGTTTACGCATCATTTCCCTGTCTCCCAAAATATTTTTGTTATTGAGCGTTTTTTGTTATGGATGCGCTTTAGGATACATGAATAAATTGTTTTGCAAACGCCTCGATGCGTTTTTTCTTGAAGTCGATGTCACTAGGAACAATCTTGCCGTCCACCATAAAGTTAGCGCCATTGGTCATGGTCACGCCCATGGCTTCCACGCGCGCGAACGTACCTGCTTGCGGCTGTAACACGGCCGTCCACACATCAAACGGTTTATTGAGCGTGCCTGCCGCCTCCCGCGCCTCTCGCACTTTTTGCAACACGGCTGGCAGTTGTGCCTCGGTGTAGCGCAACCCCAGCCAGCCGTCATGTTGTGCGGCACGACGAAACGCCGCATCGCTGTCGCCGCCGATAAACACCGGCACCGGTTGAGTAGTGCCGGGCGACATTTGTAGCGGCGCAAAATCATGGAATGCACCGCGATGCTCCACCATCGCGCCCGACATCAGTTTTGCCATCACTTCCAGTTGTTCATCCGTGCGTTTGCCGCGCGTAGAAAAATCATGCCCTGTCAAATCAAATTCTGTTTTCTGCCAACCAATGCCCACGCCCATGATGATGCGGTTGTTGGATAAATAGGCTGCTGTAGAAATTGCTTTTGCCGCATTAAAACTGTCACGCATCGGCAGCACATAAATCGTAGTTAAAAATTGCAATTTTTTTGTTTGCTGTGCTATCGCTGCTGCAATGACCCATGGATCTGGCCAGTGCGTTTCTGGATGCCAAAATACTTGTCCGTTTTGCGTGTACAAGTATTCATCCACTTGCGTTTGAGTGGTGATGAGATGATCGCCAAACGATACACCGTAAAAACCCAACTCCTCGCAAAACCTTGCCAGCTCAACCACTTGATCCAGCTCACAAAAAGCGAGCGACTGCCAAAATTTCATGCAACTTTCTCCTCAAACAATTTTGGCAACAGTTTTTTATCTAACAACCCTGTTTCACCCAGCCAACGCAAAGTATCGATAAAAGTTTCACGCGGTTCGCGCAACACCACACCCAGCTGCTGTATTTCTTCGGCATTGTTTACACGCGGCCATTGCGTGGCGTAGCGCATGGTCTCGGCAGAAATGGGCGAGGCATCCGGCTTAAATAAGCGCTTGATGTCAGTGATACGGCCAAACAAACGCAGCTTCCAACCTGCTATTTCACTACGCGGTAATTTTTTTCCGCTAATATCGTTGAGTAAATCAGCAAATGTTTCCCACGCCATGTAATGACCGGCCGTGAGATAGCGCGCTGGCTTGCCGTCATTTTTTTCTAACAGCGCCACAATAAAATCCGCAAGATCGCGCACATCAATTTGCTGTGTGCCGCCACTGGTAATGCGGAAGCCCTGCGTCATGCGATACAGCAGTGATTGCAAAGTCGCCGAACGCCCCGGATCATCAGGCCCAATAATGCCGCCCGGATATACCGTTTTCACGCCCTTGCCTTGCGCCTGCAAGCTGCGCACATAAGCTTCAGCTTGCGCCTTGCTCTGTCCATAAATATGTTTTGATTTTGCAATGGGCGCATCCGCGCTCATACGTGCGGAGTTGGTGTTAAAGATTGCGGTGATACTGGACACATACACGCAGTTTTGTACGCCGAGATCACAGGCAGTGCCAAGCACGTTTTTTACACCGCCCACATTGGTTTCCAATAATTCTTTTTCACTCGCCACTTGCATAGGCGTTACCGCTGCTGCATGCACTACTGCGTCACAGCCTTGCAGCGCATCGCGCACCGCACTTTCATCCGTGATAGAACCTACTGCAATGCGATCAACCACCACGCCGTATTGCGCAAATAATCGCTGCGCTTTTTCTGCGCTGCGCACCAAGGCCACGACTTCATGTCCTTTGTGTTCTAGTGCGCGTACCGTGTGCAAACCAACAAAACCGGTACTGCCTGTCACCAGCACGCGCATGGCTAACCTTCGATGCGAATCACGCGATTCGGGCAACCGCGCGCAGCATTCGTTACTTTTGTGCGCAGCGATTCATCCGGCTCTTCCTGCAACACCACCACTTGCGGGTAACCGCCCTCGGTATCGCGCACGGCAAATACTTCTGGGCACTCCTCCATGCACACGCTGTGGCCTTGACACAAATCGAGATCAACTTTTACACGCATGGTAGTCGCCTATTTTGTTTTTCTTTTATAGCGCACCGTCATCGGCGCCAAAGGTTTTACCGTCATGCCGCTGTGGTCATCGACATAGGAATCTTTGGGATGCGACAATTCAAAATCAAAGTCCAGCAACAGCGTGGCAAAAATCGCTTTCAACTGTAATATCGCAAAGGCATTGCCTGCACATTTGTGTCGCCCGCCACCAAAAGCCATCCATGCAAACATATGCTCTGGCTCAGGGCGATGCATGTTGAATTTTTCTGGCTCTGGAAACACGTCGGCAATTTTGTGCGCCACACCTGGCGACATCACCACGCGATAGCCCTTTGGAATCACAAAATCTTTATACGCAAAATCCTGCTCCACCACACGAATCAATGTCGACAGCGGCGGATGCACACGCAGCACTTCACGAATAAACGCTTCCATTTTTGGCATACCACGCATAGCGTGATGCGACACTTCACCGCCATCGGCAAACACTTCTGCCAGCTCTTGTTTTACCTCAACCATAAATTGCGGATTGCGCAAAAACTCCACCAGCGTCCACGTTGCCGTGCCGGAACTTGTGTGGTGACCGGCAAACATAGTAGCGATCAACAAACCGGTGATTTCATGGGGCGACATGGTTGATCCGTCACTGTAAGTAGCCGTCATAAACGTGTTGAGCGCGTCTGTGTATTCTTTATCGGATGCACGGCGCTTGGCGACAATTTCCTCCACCATTTCTCCCAAACGCGCACGCGCTTTATCGCGCGCGGCAAACTCTGGCAGCGGCAAATACGGATCAATAAAGGCAATGGCAATGACCGCATGCTCTAAATCGCGGTACAGCGCGCTGAATTCATCGGTCATGTCGCGGCGAAACTCTACGCCGAGCAAACAACTGGTAGACGTGTACAACGTGAGACGCACAAACTCATCCACCATATCCAGTTCGCCGCTTTCTCCCCACTTATTCGTGAAGTCGCGCACTTCATCGGCAATCACTTGCGCGTAAGCCTTCATATTCTGATAGCGCAGCGCATCCACTTGGATTTTTAATTGCTGCTTCAAGCGCTCCAGCGGCGTATCAAACAACACATCTTTGCCAAATACCGGCACCATACCTTTGTAAGCGGCAGATTGCCCTAACACTTCGTCCGGCGCACGACACCACGCTTCCTGCGCATCCGGCCCACTCATCAACACATGCGGCTGCCCCATCAAATTGTATTCGCCGACATCACCGCACTCTTGTCGCACGCGCATCAAAAATTTTGGTTGATTAACTTGGTACTCGTCGTAATGACCGGTTTCCGGCTTGGCACCACTGAGTTTTGGAATTGGCTTACTCATCGCGCATTCTCCAAAAAAATCACGCCTCACCAACACTTTTTTTCAAATACGCCAAACGCGCTTCCAACATTTTTATCATCATTTTGTTGCGCTCTTGTCTGCGCTCCATCGCCAGCGGGCTCAACGCGCCTTTGTCTGCGCACTGATCAATAAACTCCATGGTTTTGCCAAAATCGTAAAAATCGCGCTGCTCGCACCATTGATGATTGCCGCCGTATTTGAACCACGATGCGCCGATCACGCGCATCGGCGAACCATCGGCATTTTTTAATGCCTTGCCATTGCTATCTTTGGGCGGTGTTTGCCACCACCAGCAAAATGCTTCGCCTTTCTTTTCATCAATGACAATTTTTTCGTACGGATATGTCCAACCCGCGTAAGGATCCATCGCGTCGCCCACGCAAGTGGCACGAATATTCTCGCGACCACGCGCTTCGTACAGGCCGCTGGGAATATCCCAAGCGTAGTAGCAATCTTCGGTGTAGCAATCCGCCAAACAGCGCCAATCGCCTGTAGCTTCTGCCTTCTCATTGGCTTGCAGCCAGATGTCCATGGTTTTTTCCAATTCTGCGCGCGAATACGTCATAACTCTCTCCTGTGGAAGTAAAATTATAGTACGCGCTATAATTTTATTGTCAACGCAGCACACACCCGACAGGACTACGAGGAATGACCGATAAAGCCGTTTCACGCACCAGTGAAAAAACGCGCCAGGCGGTGCTCGACGCCGCTATCCACTGCCTCGCCAGCGAGGGCTACCACCGCGCCACTAGCAACCGCATCGCGCGCCAAGCCGGTTTGAGTTGGGGGGTGATCCAATACCATTTTGGCGATCGCGCCGGCATTTACCGCGCCGTGCTGGACAGTATCATCGCCGCCTACATCACCGAATTAGATCAGCTCGCGCAGAGCGGCACCGGCAAAAGCGTGCACGAGCGCCTGCAACTGCTGACCGAGCGCGCCTGGCAGCTGCTCAACCATCCCGCCTACCTCGCCACCATGGAACTGCTGCTCAATCTCAACCGCGACCCCGAACTCGCGCTGAACACCAACCCTTACGTCAAGCGCTGGTCGGCGCGCGTGGGCGCTTTGTGGCAGGGTATCTTTCCTGAGTTTCCGGTCGATCACGCCGGCAGCGTGGCTGCGCGGCAGATTTTCTTCGCCGCCATGCGCGGTTTTGTCGATAACCGTTTGATTGGTCAATGGCCAAAACGCAAAGTGCCAGAGGGCGTGTTTAGCGCACTGGTCACTGCGTGTGAAAGTTTATTGACGCAGTAAGACCGTCTTCAACGCTGCGATACGCGCTGCACTTCTGCTTCTATCCACTGCTCGGCGCGCGTCATCAGGGTTTTGCTGTCTATGTCTTCTGCGGGCAGCGGCGCGCCGATTACCACGGTAATCAAGCCCGGATATTTGATGAATTGTTTGCTCGGCCAACACTCACCCGCGTTGTGCGCCACCGGCACGAGCGGCACGCCAGCTTTGAGCGCGAGATCTGCACCGCTGCGCGCATAGCGCCCCACTTTGCCCACGGCGGTGCGCGTGCCTTCAGGAAAAATCAACACGCAAATACCTTCCGCCAAACGCGAGCGCCCCGCTTCGATAATGTATTTCAAGGCTTCGCGCTGCGCGCTGCGATCAATCGCAATGGGCTTCACCGTTGCCAAGCCCCAACCGAACAACGGAATCTGCAACAACTCTTGTTTCAAAATTGTGCACACCGGCGTAAACGGGAGTTGCAGAAAAAAAGTTTCCCATTCGCTTTGGTGTTTTGCCACGACCACATAAGGACGCGTAGGAATATTTTCCAACCCTTCCACGCGATAGCGCACACCACAAGTGAGGCGCAGCCACACAATCACGCTGCTATTCCACACATTGATATAAAACACGCAAGCGCGATAGCCCAGCCACTTTACGAACAGCGGCGTAGTGATACCAAAAAATAGTGTGAGCACGGCGTAACCAAGATAAAAAAATACCGAGCGCGCCGCGCAGAGCCAACGAAAAGTTGCGCTCTTAGTATTCATCGTCTAGCCACTCCTGCACGATGTCGCGCGGGGTTTGCGCGATCAAATAACTGGCGGCTTCACTCAGATTGTCGAACACTTCAACGCTGTCAAATTCACCGCTGTCATCATCCCGCATTTTCTTTTCTGTTTTTTCGCCTTTGCCCGTGCGCACCAACACCGGAATACAGCCGCGTGCCATGCCCGCTTGCAAATCGCGCAAGCTATCGCCCACCACGAATGAACCGTCCAAATCACAACCAAGTGTATTGGCAATTTGATCGAACAAACCGGACTGCGGTTTGCGGCAATCGCACAAATCTTCCGGTCTGTGCGGACACCAAGCTATCGTCGCAATATCGCCGCCCGCTTCCTGCACCAATTCCAATAAATGCTCGTGCATGGCATCCAGCGCATCTTCTGTAATCAAACCGCGACCGATGCCGGATTGGTTAGTCGCAATCGCCACCGTAAAACCGTGTTCACACAGGCGCGCGATGGCATCGATACTGCCGTCTATCGGAATCCATTCATCCAGTGTTTTGACAAAGGCATCAGAATCTTCGTTGATTACGCCATCGCGATCGAGTATCACCAGTTTCATTTTTTATCCGGTACTAACTGTGAAATATCGGCCACTTGTAAAAACAGTGCACGCAGTTGTGCGAGCAGAGCCAAGCGATTGTTGCGCAACGCCGCATCATCCGCCATCACCATCACGCCATCAAAAAATGCATCCACCGGCTCGCGCAAACTCGCTAAAGCGGACAGCGTGCCACTGTAATCGCGCTGCGCCAACAAGGGCGAAACTTGCTGCTGTTTTTCCGCCAACGCCGCAGCCAAGGTTTTTTCATCGGCTTCTTGCAACAACGCAGTATCAACCGCAGAAGGCACAGTCATCTCGACCGCTGATTTACTGAGAATATTCGATACGCGCTTGTTCGCCGCCGCCAAACTCGCCGCTTCCGGCAACTGGGCAAAATGATGCACGGCCAGCGCGCGCTGCTGAATATCCAACGGCACAGATAATTGTTTGGCAGCGACCGCATTAAACGTTTCTGCACTGATGTTGTCATCGAGACACAGAGCGCGCATACGCTCAATGATGTAATCCAGCACTTGATTTTTCACATCGGCATTTTTGAGCGACACAGAAAAGTTGCTGTGCGCAGCGGCGATCACATCGCGCAAATCAACATCTAAGCCGCGCTGCAACAGAATTTGCAACACGCCGATACTGGCGCGGCGCAGTGCGAACGGGTCTTTCGAGCCAGAGGGAATTTGTCCGATACCAAAAATACCCACCAAGGTATCCAAGCGATCGGCCAGCGCCAGTGCGCAGCCCGTCAGTGTTTGCGGCACGGCATCACCGGCAAACTTGGGCAAATACTGTTCTTGCATAGCAGCAGCCACTTCCGCTGACTCGCCATCGTGCTGCGCGTAATAACTGCCGGCGATGCCCTGCATGGTGTCGAACTCTTGCACCATGTTGGACACCAAATCGCATTTACTCAATGCACCGGCGCGCTGCGCCCACGCCACATTGCCGCCAATTTTTTCCGCGATATAGGCGGCGAGTTTGGCAACGCGCACGCTTTTATCAAACAGCGTGCCAAGCTCCGCCTGAAACACGATGGTTTTTAGTTTTTCCCGGCGATCAGCCAGCGGTGCTTTCAAATCGGTATTAAAAAAGAAAGCCGCATCAGACAAGCGCGGGCGTATCACGCGCTCATTACCGTCTATCACTTTTTCTGGCGCAGCGCTTTCAATATTCGACACCGTGATGAAATACGGAAAAAGTTTTCCATTGGCGTCCACCACATGAAAATATTTTTGGTGCTCGCTCATGGAGGAGATCAGCGCCTCTTGCGGCACCTGCAAAAAACGCTCTTCAAATTTTCCTGCCAACGCCACCGGCCATTCCACTAGAGCGGTGACTTCATCGAGCAAGTCGCGCTCAATCACCGCCTTGCCACCTAAAGACTCCGCCAACTTTTCTACCTGCGCAACAATCTTATCGCGCCGCACTTTGAAGCAGGGTTCAACAAAATGATTGCGCAACACGGCGGAATAATCAGACGGTTGAGCCAGCGTCAATTCACCGGATGCGTGAAAGCGATGGCCGCGCGTGTTACGTCCCGCTTTTTGCTCCAGTATTTCGCAGTCAATCACTTCACTGCCGTACAACATCACCAGCCAATGCACAGGACGCACAAACTCTGCGCGGCGCGCACCCCAGCGCATGCGTTTCGGTATCGGCAATTCTTGCAGCGCTTTTTCTACCAGTGTCGGCAGCAATTCCACTGCACTGCGACCTTTTTCTGTGGCGCGAAAGACCAAGCGCTCACCTTTTTCTGAGGGCACGCGCTCTAATTGTTCTAGCGTCACGCCATTGCTTTTGGCAAAGCCCAGTGCTGCAGGAGAAGGTTTTCCGTCTGCACCAAACGCTTGCGCGATAAACGGCCCTTGTTTTTCTACCGCGCGATCGGCTTGTGCAGCCACTAAATCCGACAACAACACAGCCAAACGGCGCGGACTGGCGTAGATGCGCGCCCCTGCTCTGTTGTGCGCCAAACCAGCGGCATCCAACTCGCGATACAGCGTACTGGAAAAACTTTTCAGCAAATGTTTCAGCGCTTTGGGTGGTAATTCTTCCGTACCAATTTCAACCAAAAAATCATTTACAGGAGGATGATTGGACATTACGGCTCTCCTGTTTTTTGTTGGCTGGCAACACGCGCCAACACTTCGTCGCGCAAAGCACTGGGTGCCAAAGGAAATTGCAGCGCCAAACGCGCATCAAAATACGCCTGCGCCACTGCCCTTGCGAGCGTGCGCACACGCAAAATATAACGCTGCCTTTCTGTCACAGAAATTGCATGGCGCGCATCCAATAAATTAAACGCATGTGAGGCTTTCATCACCATTTCATAGGCCGGTAATGGTAATTTTTCTGCCATCAAGCGCTGAGATTCTGCTTCGTACACATCAAAACACTGAAACAGAAAATCCACATTGGCCTGCTCAAAATTGAAGTGCGACATTTCCACTTCATTTTGATGAAACACATCGCCGTAAGTGACCGGCTTGCCTTGTGGATCTGTCGTCCACACCAAATCAAAAATGGAATCCACGCCCTGCAAATACATCGCAATGCGTTCCAAGCCGTAAGTGATTTCACCCGTGACAGGAAAGCACTCCAAACCGCCCACCTGCTGGAAATAGGTGAACTGCGTAACTTCCATACCGTTCAGCCACACTTCCCAACCCAAGCCCCAAGCGCCCAGCGTGGGGGATTCCCAGTTGTCTTCTACGAAGCGCACATCGTGCACCGTGGTGTCGATGCCCAATGTTTTCAGCGAATCAAGATACAGCTGCTGAATATTATCGGGCGAAGGTTTCAATACCACCTGAAATTGGTAGTAATGCTGCAAGCGGTTGGGGTTTTCGCCGTAGCGACCATCCGCCGGACGGCGACAGGGCTGCACATAGGCAGCATTCCAAGTTTCTGGGCCGATGGCGCGCAAAAAAGTGGCCGGGTGAAAAGTGCCAGCGCCCACCTCCATGTCCAGTGGCTGCAACACCACACAACCGCAGCTCGCCCAGTATTGTTGTAGGGCGAGAATTAGCCCTTGGAAGGTGGATACGTCAGGTTTGGCAAGGCTCACAACAAAGGCATCCGCTACAGTATTAAGAAGGTGCCGCATTATATACAGGCATAAAAAAAGCCGCCTGCGAGGGCGGCTTCTCTTTCTTCTACTACAACGAAGAAACGATTAGATCGCTTGCACGTTGCTGGCCTGTGGGCCTTTTTGACCTTGAGTCACTTCAAAGCTAACGCGCTGACCTTCAGCGAGTGTTTTGAAGCCTGAGCCTTGGATGGCACTGAAATGTACGAATACATCTTTGCCATTGTCTTGCTCGATAAAGCCGAAGCCTTTGCTTTCGTTGAACCATTTGACCTTGCCAGTAGCTTGGTTAGACATTTTCTTAACTCCCGGGTGTAACCCAGATAAATGGAAATTGCCCGCAGAACGGACGGTTTATCTGAAAATCCAGCACTTACTCGGGAAGAACCAAGCGGTACTACTTAAAGGGCCATCGGTATTTCTGGTGGTAACTAGTTTTCAGTGGCTCCAGTGTATGCAGTTGACTTTAGATGTAAAGCCTTTTTTACGCACCAAACCGGCTCAACTGGGCTGCTCGCCACCCAGTTCGGAGCCAACGCGGTAGATATCATCCAACTGCTCTTTTCCAGTGATGCACACATTCAAGTCTTTCAGCCAACCATTGCGCAGTGAGTAGATCCAGCCGTGCACTGCCAACTCTTGCCCGCGATCCCACGCGTCTTGCACGATGGTGGTGGAACACACATTGTTCACTTGCTCCACCACATTCAACTCACACAGCAAATTCACGCGCTGCTCTTCGTCGGCAATCGTTTCCAGTTTCTCATGATGTTGACGATAAATATCTTTGATATTGCGCAGCCAGTTATCGATCAAACCAAATTTTTGATTGCTCATTGCCGCGCGCACACCGCCACAGCCGTAATGCCCCACCACCATGACGTGTTTGACCTTGAGCACTTCCACTGCGTATTGCAAAACAGACAAACAATTCAAATCCGTATGCACCACCACGTTGGCAACATTGCGATGCACAAACACTTCCCCTGGCATCAAACCCACAATTTCATTGGCTGGCACGCGCGAATCGGAACAACCTATCCACAAATATTCCGGCGATTGCTGCTCAGACAATTCACGAAAAAAATCGGGATGTATTTTTTTAATCGATTCCGCCCAATTGCGGTTATTTTCAAAAAGATTAGGCAATAATTTCATAAGGTTTTTTCCTCGATGAGTCGCAGTACGGCTGCTATTTGTTCTTCACGCTGCTGCACACTACCAGCACGCACAGTGATATGCCCCAACTTGCGTGATGGCTTTTCTGTCTTGCCGTAAAAATGCACATGCACTGCAGGCAACTGCAATAAAGCAGATAAATCAGGATGTGTCCCGACAATGTTCACCATCGCCGGAAAACCTACGCAAGCTGTATTGCCCAAAGGCAAGCCCGCCACCGCGCGCATATGGTTTTCAAATTGCGAAGTTTCTGCGCCTTCGATAGTCCAATGACCGGAGTTGTGTACGCGCGGCGCAAATTCATTCGCCACCAACTCGCCGTTGACATCAAACAATTCCAAACACAGCACGCCGACATAATCCAAAGCATCTAGCAAGCGTTTAATGATCGACTCGGCTCTGTGCTGTAGCTCATCATCAATTAATGCGCGCGATGTAAACAAAATGCCGTCGCGATGTACATTTTCTGACAGCGGATAAAAAACGGTTTCGCCGTCGCGCCCGCGCGCAGCGATAATGGACACTTCGCGCTGAAACGGCACGAAACCTTCCAAAATGAGCGCGCTGCCACCCAAAGTTTCCCACGCTGTCGCAACATCTGCTTCACTGCGCAAGACAAACTGCCCTTTGCCATCGTAACCAAAGCGGCGCGTTTTCAAAATCGCTGGCAAACCGAGTTGTTTAGCAGCAGCACGCAAATCTTGCTCAGAATCCACCGCCGCATACGGCGCGGTGCGTATACCTAAATCCGCAAGATATTGTTTTTCAATCAAGCGATCTTGACTGACTTCCAGCGCGCGCAGTGGTGGATACACCGGCACTTGCGCTGCTAATTTTTTTAAGACCGCACTGGGTACATTTTCAAATTCATACGTACAGACATCGACGGCGTTAACAAACTGCGCCAATGCTTTTTCGTCTTCATACGGCGCGCACACATGTTCACCGATGACATTTGCGCAAGCACTGCACTCCGGCTCCCAAAACACTGGCTCTAAAGCCAGCGGCAACCCGGCCATGCCCAACATGCGACCGAGTTGGCCGCCGCCCAACACGCCTATTTTCATGCGGGGTTCCGTGGATCAGGATGACTCAGCACCTTGTCGGTTTGCTGTTGGCGGTAGCGCTCGTAAGCAGCGCGGTATTCAGGATAGTGATTGCCCAACATGGCGCAGGCGAGCAGTGCAGCGTTTACCGCACCGGCTTTGCCGATGGCCATGGTGCCAACTGGCACGCCTGCCGGCATTTGCACGATAGACAGCAGCGAATCCACACCATTCAGTGTTTTGGATTGCACCGGCACACCCAACACCGGCAGCGCGGTTTTTGATGCGGCCATACCCGGCAGATGCGCGGCACCACCGGCACCGGCAATGATGACGGCCAAACCGCGCTCAGCGGCGGTGGCGGCGTAAGCAAAGAGCTTGTCTGGCGTGCGGTGCGCCGATACCACTTCGACTTCGTGGGGGATACCCAGTTCGTTGAGGGTGTCGGCTGTGTGGCGGAGTGTTTCCCAGTCGCTGCTGGAACCCATGATGACCCCGACCAAAGGTGCTGTTGTTGCGCTCATCGCCTATTACCGTGGCTAGAAAAGGCGGCACAGTTTACCGCAAGGCCAGACTCCCGTAACCTTCGGCAAGAGCCGCACTGTACAAGGAGTTTCGATGAGCCAGCCCAACAGCATGCCAAGCGAGCAAGCACGCGAAATTGCGCAGCACATACGCAGCATCGAGCAGCAGTTACAAAAAATCAGCAGCCACCCGCTCATCGTCAAACCACCCACCACAGCACGCGAATTATTACTACAATTTCTCAAAGGGGCTGCGTTTGGTTTGGGCAGTGTGGCGGGCGCAGGGATTATTTTGTCGTTGATTATTTATCTGCTGTCACAAATTCAGTTTGTGCCCATTTTGGGCGATTTCATCAAAGACATTTTGATGCAGATACAACCGCCCACACATTAAATCAAAATACGCGTTTAATAAGTGTTGGGGAGCCGAGTTGCTGCCACAGCGTTTGACTCACAGCCAAAAACTCGCCCGCGCCAATTTTGCGCAACGGCAGCAACGCATTATCCGGCTCATCAAACACATGTCCGCGCTGACGATACACAAACACATAACCTGCGCGCTCTAATGCATTGATATTGTTTTTATTCCAGCCTGCTTCAATATCAAACACCACATCAGGCATCACAAAGCTGCAGGTTTTTTCTAACTCACTACGATGCGCCACAATCCATTCATACCCCACACCCAAACCATTGCGCGTGCGTGCTAAACCTGCCGCCGATGAACACGCCGTCAACGTGCGCTCGGTAATGCCATTGCGATCAATAAAATGAATTTTGTCTGCATAGGCTTGCGCCAAATAAAAAGGCACCATGCCCATCTGTCCAGCCATCATCACCACAGGTTTTGTATCGCCTTGCATCTCGCGTAGGGCAATAATTTTCCCCAACAAAGATTCTGCCTGCATGGTCACCGGAATATCGTGCAAATTCTCACGCGAGTGCCGCTCAAAAAAAGAAAATAGCTCTGGATGATCCACTGCCGTCAAAACAGTTTTGTTCCACAAGGGGATGCCATTGAAATCAATCGCCGTCCCGCGCCACAAATAAGTGGCATTAAGTGCAACCAACACTGTCAGCACCATTCGATACAGCGCTCTATTTTTTAGCAAGCGATCCAGCATCAAGCCGATCAGCAGACAGAACAGAGGCAGCACTGGCGTCCAGAAGCGGCCTGCTGCCATCCAGTCACCGCCACTCACCACCACAAATCCACTGTAAATGATCGCCAACAACACAGCCAGCAAAGCGTGCGGCCTCCTGTCAAAAAAGGTTGCATAAAATACGCCAGCCACAACTAAAACCGTCGTGGGTAGCAACCAAGGATTCAACCAAGTTTGTTGCACATACTGCAAGCCATACGACAAGTTAGCCACAGAAAATCCTGCCGCTTTTGCACTCACAGGCTGCGGAAAAAAATCGCCGAAATACCAATAACGCCACGCAGATAGCAGCACAGCAATCAAAGTTTGCAGCAGCAAAAAAATCCATAAAGAACGCCACGGCCACGCCGCCTGGCGATACACCCAACGCAATAGCAACAAAGCAGCAGCAAAGACACATAACACCAGCGGCATTTCAGGTCGCGTCATTTGTATTGCCAGCGACAACAGAACTACACCAAGAGACAAATGCGGCCTAGCCAGATTTGTTGCAAGGCTCGCAATTAACAACAGCAGTAATGCGCCAAGCCACACACCTTCCATACCACCAAAAGCCCAGTACACAAAAAATGGCGATGAGGCGAGCAACAACGTCGCCTTGCTGTTGATCTGTAACTTTTTCAATAAGCGGCAAAATAAAAATAAGACGAGTATTGATACGATCAGGGTTAGCACATGCCCCAATACCACCACCGACACACCAGCGACGGTGCGCAACACGCCCAACACCAACACCTGCAACAGCGATGAACTTTGCTCAACACGATCCAAGTTGTAATTGAGGATTTCACCATTGCGCGCCAAGGATTCTGCCGCCCAGTAGGTGATATGCGCATCATCGACGCCACCAGAAAACCCGAGAAAAAAACCGCCCAACAACAAGAGCAGCACTGTGGACAAAGGAAATGCCCACGACTTCATTGCGCACGTTTCCTAAATCGCCTGCGTAAAATCAACAGCAAAAACTCCCAAAACGCTTTGGGATTGCGATAGGCGCGAATTTGCGAAGTGCTGCGATTGAAATAATTAACGGGAATTTCAATCACACGCAGCCGCGCGTCCAAACAGGCGATCATCATGTCGGCGGAAAAGGCAGGGCCTTGAGCCGTGAGATCATCGGCAATCGCATCCCAAGTGCTGCGCCAAAATGCACGCAAGGTACATCCGGTATCAGTAAACCGCGCCTCTCTATCCCACCACAGCATTTCCACCAATTTGCCCAGTGCCGTGTGCGCCAAACGTACCGCACCGCGCATGGTAGAACCTTGCTCTATCAACTGACGCGTGGTGCGCGTACCTATCACCATGTCAGCATCACGCAAATAGGCGAATAACTTTGCCACATCACGACTGGAAAATGAGTAATCCGCTTCCGTCAGAACCACAATATCAGCGCGAATATTTTGCAAAGCGTATTGCAGCTTTTCGCCATACAGCACACAACCCGAAGGACAAAGAATCGCCGCCGCGCCAGCCGTTTGCATACTTTGCAACACCGTATTGTTTTCTGGCAACACAACAAAAATTTCATCAAACAAACCCGTTTCACGGTAACGCTCCACAGTAAACGCTACGCCACTTTCATCGCCCTCGGCATAAATCAATAGTGCTTTACTGCGGCTATCAAAATGCAAGTCGCGATCATGGTAGCGCGCCAGCGCCAGTGAATCGCGGTCATTGATATTGACATAAGTGCCAGAGAGTTGAAAAAAATGTCCACGCTCATCAGACTGCAGCAAAGTGTTTAACAAGCTAACAAAATCAATCTCTGTGTGTTTTTTTGCAAAGGCTTGCTCAATAAAAGAAAAAATTGCTGGTGAGCAAATAAACGTACCGCTACCCATGATGTCATTTGTTATCGCCGCTGGCTTTTCTACTAACGTCAGCAATAGGCCATCTTTTTCCACAATAGCATAGTTTTTCTTAATCAATGCCGCGTCATCTACCTTCAAACCCGCACAGGTAAACAGTGCCTCTCGCCACGGCGCATGCAACAACGCCGCGTGATTGGAGCTGAGATAACTCTCATCGCACAGCATCACACAAAAATAGCTATTGATATATTTTTTAGCCAGCAAGACAGACCACGCCCAGCCTTTCTCTAACTCTGTATTTTCAACATAGTGCAGACGCACACCAAAACGCGCGCCATCGCCGAGATGTTGGCGAATTTGTTCGCCGAGATGCCCTACAACAATCACAATATCTTTAATGGACAAATCATCACGCATGATAGCAATAATGCGCTCGATGTTCGGCACGCCATTGATATTTAACAGAGCCTTGTGCTGGTTTTCTGTATACGGCACGGCGCGTGAGCCCTTGCCTGCTGCGGGAATCAAGCCCCACAAGAGCTGTTGGGTGTCATCCACGCTTACACTCCTTTGCTGTCAAATTTTCTAATCGAAAAAAACGATAGCGCAATAGCCAGAAAAAATATTTTGCCGTTTCTGTGATATGCGACATTTTGGATGCGCCGTGCTGACGCGGAGAAAATTTGACAGGAATTTCAGCAATCTTGATGCCGCGCCGCGCCAATACAACCGCCAACTCCAATACCTGCTCAAAACCATCGCGCTGCAAACTGATGCCGTCCATACATTCGCGTCGTAAGGCTTTGCACCCCGTGTAAAGATCAGAAACCCGCTGTCGAAATAGCACGTTGTATAGCGCAGAAATGATTGTGTTACCCAAGCATTGCAAAAACGGCATGCCTGATGCAGAAAAAGATTTTTCCGCCAAGCGACTGGCATACACCACAGGCTGCGCTGCCAGCGCCTGCAACAAATCGGGAATACACTCAGGCGGATATTCACCGTCAGCATCCAAAATAATCCAGCGTTCTGTTTGCGCTGCCTGCATGCCACTGCGCAGCGAAGCGCCATAACCGCGATTATTGGCATGCTGAATCAACGTGATGCTAGGCAACGCGGCAAGATACTCTGCACTGCCATCGGTCGATGCATTATCGACAAAAATAAAATGCAGTTGCTGACAAATCGTCAGCGCCTGCAAACGCTGCCATAACAAGGGCAAATTTTCGCGCTCGTTATACACAGGGATAATGACATCGGCCATTTTCATCGCGCAATATTACTCAGCATCCGGCACGCGCAGCGATTGCATGCCCGCGCGTAAACGAAATAAATGCCCTTGCAAACGCGAACCTTTTCGCTGCGCCACGCCAACTGCCAATACATCAATCACGGCCAAATGCGCAATGCGCGACGACAGTGGCGTATAAATTTCAAACTCTTCATCCACATCAATGCACAAAGGAATAGTTGCCGCTTCCGCCACTGGTGTTCCAGACGGCGCCATGCCAATCACGATGCCGCCGACATCTTTCACCAATTCCATCACATCCAGCAGCGAGCGCGTGCGTCCTGTTTGCGAAATGGCCACCACCACATCGCCTTTTTGCAGTGACAGTGCCGACATGGTTTGAATATGTGTATCGGCATACGCCGCCGAAGCCAACTGCAAACGAAAAAAACGGTGCTGCGCATCGGCCGCCACCGCCGCTGACGCACCATGACCGTAAAACTCCACGCGATTGGCCTGCACTAGCGCGGTAATCGCTTTGTGCAAATGCGTGGCGTTCATGCTGTCGCGCACTTTCAATAAGGTATCAATCGTCGCATCAAAAATTTTATGACTGAAATCGGCCACAGAATCGGAATCCGTCACTGCCACGCGGCCAAAACCCTGACTGATCGCCAATTCTTGCGCCAGCGCCAACTTAAACTCTTGAAAACCGTCACAACTGACAGCGCGACAAAAACGCACGACAGTCGGCTCGCTCACATCCGCCTGCGCTGCCAAATCCACGATACGCATATTGATGACATCGCTCAGATGCGCCATCACATAATCCGCCACCTTGCGCTCAGATTTGCGCATCTGTTTGCTGTTGTTGCGTATGCGTTCGGTCAGTGATTTTTGTTTCATTGCAAAGCACTCACTAACTTCTGATGCAAACCACCAAAACCGCCGTTACTCATAATCAAAATATGCACAGTGCCGCTGTTGGCAGCCAACTCATGCACCAATGCATCAATATTATTCACCACCCGCGCAGGTGCGCGACATTGCGCCGCCACATCCGCCAGTGCCCAATCCACATTCGCCGGTTGATAAAAAATTACCTCGTCCGCTTCTGCCAAGGCGGGAGCAATCTGCTCGCGAAACACGCCCATGCGCATGGTGTTCGAGCGCGGCTCCAGCACCGCAATCATTTTTTCGTCGCCGATGCGTTGGCGCAATCCGTTCACGGTGGTAGCAATGGCGGTGGGGTGATGCGCAAAATCATCGTAAACGCGCACGCCGTTCACATCGCACAACAATTCCAAACGCCGCTTCACGCCGGCAAAGGCACTCAGTGCCGCACATGCAATATCCGGCGCAACGCCAACATGGCGCGCCGCTGCTATCGCTGCCAGTGCGTTATTGACGTTGTGATCGCCGCTGTGTGCCCACTGCACGTCGCCAGCTTTCTCTCCTTCAAACTGCACAGAAAAATGCGAACCGTCTGCGGTAATTTTTTGCGCAGCCCACGCGCCGCTATCGCCTATCTTTTGTGTCGATGACCAACAACCCATCGCCAACACTTCATCCAGCGCCGCGCAATCGGCTGGCGAAATCACCAAGCCGTTTTGCGGAATCGTACGCACCAAATGGTGAAATTGTTTTTGTATCGCAGCGAGATCGTCAAAAATATCGGCGTGATCGAATTCCAAATTATTCAGAATCGCAGTGCGCGGGCGGTAATGCACAAACTTGCTGCGCTTATCAAAAAAAGCGCTGTCGTATTCATCCGCTTCGATCACAAAAAAATCACTGCCACCCAAACGCGCCGACACCGGAAAACATTGCGGCACGCCGCCGATTAAAAAACCAGGGTTCATGCCCGCGTAATCGAGTATCCACGCCAGCATGCTCGAGGTGGTGGTCTTGCCGTGCGTGCCGGCCACCGCCAATACCCAGCGCCCCTGCAACACATGCTCACACAGCCACTGCGGGGCCGAGGTGTAAGGCAAGCCCGCATCCAGCAGGTATTCCACCGCTGGGTTGCCGCGACTCATGGCATTGCCGACGATCACCAAATCCGGCGCGGGCTGCAACTGCGCGGGATCATAGCCTTCCGTAACCACAATGCCCTGCTGCTGCAACTGCGTGCTCATCGGCGGATAGACGTTGGCATCCGAACCGGTGACGGTGTGACCCAGCTCGCGCGCCAGCATGGCGAGGCTGCCCATGAACGTGCCGCAAATACCTAAAAAATGAAGATGCATCCAAAAAATTCTCGTGACCAAGCGGAGGAATTCTAGCAGCTTGCTCCACACAAAAAGGAAGCTGCTGACGCTACCGGCACTTGTGGTTACACTGCTGCGACGCCGCACATCGCAGCGCATCTTGCTACCAAGGGAGAAACACGTTGTCCAAGCCAACACGCTTCAAGTATTTACTGGCTATCACCGCCGCCGCAGGGCTACTACTGGGCAACGCCCTATTTAGCAAAACACCTCCACCCAAGCCCATTGAGCGCCCCAATTTTTTATTGGTGATTACGGACGATCAGTCATGGAAGCACACATCCTTTGCTGGATACCCCGCCGTAAAAACACCCAATTTTGATCGCTTGGCCAGCGAAGGCGTTTATTTTCGCAATGCCTACGCCAGCGCGCCCACTTGCACCGCTTCACGCTCCGCTGTTTTAACAGGACAACATTTTTGGCGGCTCGGTTCTGCTGGGCAATTATGGGGAGAATTCCCTAGCTCACTCACCACTTATCAACAAATTTTAGAAAAAAATGGTTACAAAATTGGTTACACCGGCAAAGGCTGGGGACCAGGACGCGCTATTTTTGGCAACCCTGCTGGCCCTGCCTACAACCAAATTAAAAGCAATGCACGCCCCGAGTACACGCAGTTTGATATGTTAGGCAATTTCCAGCAATTTCTTGACGAGAAAAAACCGAATCAACCGTTTTCTTTTTGGATTTCTCCCACCGAACCTCACCGCGCTTATCAAACAGGTATCGGCGAGAGCAGTGGCGAAATTCATCTCGACAAAATTGTTGTACCGTCTTTTCTACCCGATGTGCCAGCGGTGCGCAAAGACATCGCTGACTATTTATATGAAATTCAATATTTCGACAAACAATTAGGCGATATTTTGCAGTTGTTGGAAGCACGCGGCGAATTAGACAACACTGTCATTGTGTACACCTCTGACAATGGCATGCCCTTTCCGCGCGCCAAAAGCACCAACTATGAATACGGCACACATGAACCGTTTGCTGTGCGCTGGGGCAACGCCATCAGCGAACATCAAGACGTAACCGATTTCATCAGTCTCACTGACATCGCACCGACCTTTCTGGATTTAGCGGGTATCACACCACCAGCCGCCATGACAGGGCACAGCTTTCGTCAACAACTGTTCGCTCGCAAATCGGGACGCGTGGACAGCAACCGCGACAGTGCATTTTCTGGCTTTGAACGTCACATCGGCAGCGCGCGACTAGAAAACCGCGGCTACCCTTCACGCGCCATCCACACCGATAAGTTTCTCTACATTGTCAATCTAACACCAGATCGTTGGCCTGCAGGTCGCCCTCCCAACTTGGCTGACATTGATGACGATTCACCCACCAAAATGACCATCGCTGACAGAGGGCGTTTTGAGAAATTTTGGAAATTGGCTGCTGATAAACGCCCTGCGGAAGAATTGTATGCCATTGACCGCGACCCTTATCAAATACACAACCTCGCGAACAACCCAGAATTCAGCACCACCAAAGAAATATTAAAACAGCGCTTACAACAAGAAATGCAACAAACCGGTGACCCATGGACTACAGGCAATGGCGCCAGCTTTGATAGCTACACGTATTACGGGAAAGAAACAGAATGAACAAACAACAAGGATTGACACTGATTGCCTGCTTATTTTTATTGATGGGTATTGGCAGAATATTTAGCCTGGTCGGAAATAATCCAGTATTAGGCTATGGCAACAATTACGACATGATCCGCCTGCAGGCCTGTCATCAAATTTGGCCAGCCGATAAGTTTATTGACATCACCGCTGGCACTCCCGCCGCACCGATACGCCGCTACACACTGGACAAACATGTCGACACGCCTTGCTTCCCCAGTTCAGAATTATTGTTCACCCGTATCGGCATTGAATTAGGGAAACTTAAAAATAAAATGACTGGCGAGTCATTAATTTCCATCAAAACTATCGGCTTTGTAAAAGCAACTTTTCTTTCACTCACCGTCTTGTTGGCAAGTGTTTTTTTCTACCGCCGAAAAATGTATAGCGCATTATTGGTCAATGCACTGGTAACGCTGACGGTGTTATCGGACCCTGGCGTAACCTTGTATATGAATACTTTTTACACCGAGTTCTCAGCGGTGTATTTTCTGTACCTCACCTTGATAGGTGTAGCAGTATTGGCAAACAATCATTGGCGCTTGCCGGCATCATGGGCACTGCTTATCGGCTTGATGGGCTTAAGCTTTTCTAAACCGCAATACGCACCGCTCGCTTTCTGTATTGCCACTCTCATTTCACTGTACGCACTCACCAAAAAACAATGGGCGGCTGTGCCGCTGATGCTGCTATGTGCCGCATTGCCTTTTATTGCGCAACAAGGTGGGTGGTACACACCGCGCAATGCGTCCATGGTTCGCGCCGACAACATCAACCTCGTTGGATCCATGTTAGGCGTTTCCAACTCCCCAGAAAAAGTATTAGCAGACTTGGGGCTTCCCACCTCCTGCAACGTACTCGCAGGGCGCAATGGCTATGATGCAACTTTACAAAAAACGCACGCCTGCCCTGAAATTGACAGACTCAGCACAACCACGGCACTGTCTGCTCTGCTACAAAACCCTGTGTTAACTTCGCACATCGCTGAACACATGCTGATGCAACAAAAAAACTGGGTGTTTGATATGTACGGGCAAGTAGAGCGCGGGCGCAACGAGCCTGCAAGCAATTATCAACGCACAATCAACAGCCTCCTGCAGCAACTACCTGATAGAACGACGCTGGCTGTGTCATTCATTACAACGCTCGCCGCCATTGTTTTACTTATTATCGGAAAACTTCGCAGCGGAATATTCTGCGAAAAGCACCTTTTTTTATTGCTACTCATTGCTGTGCAGGCGGTTATTCTTGTTTGCGCCATTCTACAAGGCGGCACGGTTGGCGCTGGGAAAGGCTTGCATCTTTATTTTTCTACTTTTCTTGCTACTTTGCTTTTTTTCTTGGCGACACTCCAGACAAAAGATTAATCAACAATCTACAACGGCCTAACTCGTTTGCTCCATAAAAAATCTAACAAGCCCGCTAGCGCAATAGTCCAAATAATTTCCATCAGACCAACGGCAAAGCGCTGCTCAGGAATGATGGCAACACATACTGCCAACACAACGGCCAATAACGAAATAATCGCCATGCCAGCTCTACTTTTTAACCACAACGCCCTCTGCTGGTATATTGCAATAAAAAATAATAACAACGCTAAACCATTGAGCACCAACAATGATGGGCGCCATACTCTTATACTTTCTGGACTGATTTTAGCTGCGCCGTCATACGCCGCTGCCACATTACCTTTTTCTAGCTGTGCCCCCCAAGCATAAAAAGCATCACCCTCCTCGGTGCCAAAAGAAATGGAATCATCCAAAGAGGATAGTCGACCAATTCCCACATCGTACAAGCCCGCTTTGCGCGTCTCACCGGTAATTGAATAGCGCTCCGGAACAGACGACAAGGTAAACTGACGCCTTGTCGCAATAGCGCTATCGCTATGTGAGCCAAACAATAAGTTAATCGTCTTGGGCTTGGGCGCCCAAAGCCACACGCTAAATGTGAATGTCGTTTCTGCCGGCAACTCTATCCACTGCACAGTATCACCAGCACCTCCAACTGCAGGAGTGACTACAGTTAACCGATCTGCTGTTTTCTGTCCATCAGGTGCATCAGCAACGTCTTTCTCCCACCTTAAATTTTGTGAGAACCATTCCGCATTAATATCACCAATATTCTCTGTATTTTGTCTAACTAAATAATTTTTAGCATCAGAAAAAATATAGTTTTCTATTTCATAGGTGCCAAAATAAAAACGTAATCGTTCAATAATAATGCATGCTACGCTTTGATAATCGTGCTGGGCGAATCCATTCAGAATTCCAACACGAGCTTCACAGTGCTGTGGAAACCAAAAATGGCCATTGCGCGGCATGACTGTATCAAACCCAGTGAATGGCGCATTAAGATGCGTCTGCGTCCACGAGCTCTGCATATCCTGCTGCAGATAACCAATAGTGCCATACGCGCGATACATTACTGAAAATTGTATCCCTATTGGCAACAAAGCAGCCAAAATCAAGAGCTCCTTCCATTGTCTATTACTCCCAATAATCCAAAGTAGTAAATAAACGAAAACACAGATCAACACGGGATAAAGATAGAAAGCTCTCAACCATGCAGCAGCACCAAGAAAAATACCTGCAAAAAAAATCTGTCCAGCCCTAACAACGGACTGACCGCCTTGAATGCCAGATAACACCATGCAACCAATACCCAACAACAACATTACTGAAGCAGGAGGATCCGATAGCGAATTAAAAACAGTTGGCCGCAGAAAGAATGCATGAGCTGCAAGACTAATAAACAGCAATAGTGAAAAAAATACTTTGTTTACTAATACCCCTCTCCAGGCGAAGAGGATTCTTTTCAACACAAATGCCCAAAACAATGCACCAATCAAAGCTGCAACGCAGTTCACCACCACAATGTTTTCTGGCGCTAACCCTATACGCTCTGGAATGCTAAACCACAAATAATCGCCAATAGGGCGCAAATCACCGTAGCACGCAGCAATATCCTTTGCACACTCAGAACCGTACTGCATATAACTACTCGCATCACAGCATTGCGGCAAAATATCAAACAGTGCTTTCATAAAATCACCAGCATCATATCCAGGTGTCTGCCGCAGCTACTGCGGCATATATTTTTTACAAGTTTCTGTTACATCCAATGGTGGCTGACAAATCACCATCAATTGATTAGGGTTGTACTCACGAAACTTGATGACAATAACGCCATTAACCACATCTACCGAGCCCTCATACGGCCAAGACGGCATCGACTGCACTTTATCAATCAACGACAGTCGCTCTTCTCGTGTGGCTGCGCGGTATTGTGTTACCCCCATCGTTTTGAACAACCCCTCTGTGCGCATCACGTCACCTGCTGCCCACTTATAAAATGAAGCACCTACCACTTCACGCTGTGTAAAAATTGGGGTTTCTGGGTATTCAATCCACCCCACTAACTCCATGGGATACACACCAAATGGATCATTTCTTGGTGAAATTTTTGGCAGCACTTTTGCAATTTGTTGCTGAATTTTTACTGATAACTCACGATCCGCCTGCCACACCATATAGTTTGAAAAAGCATACCGATTGTTAGCCACGCAAAAATTATACAAACAGGCCACAGCCAATACCGCAACAACAGACTGCACTACTTTGCTGCGAACACCCATCGCCAAAAACACCAAGCCCGCCAGCACTTGCGGCACGCCCAACACCGTGCGCGGCGGCATGTAGCCACTGTTTAATAAATGCATCCCCATAGGAGCCACCAGAACCGCCAATAACAGCAACACTGCCAACACACGCAAAAGCTTTGTCGATGGCGCGCATACAATTCGAAATAATGTAGCCGCCAAACTCACTACAAATAGCCACTTCAAACTTCGTAGATCATACAAATAATAGTCTTTGCCTCCCATGTAGTAGTTCAGCGCCAAAGGAAACGTCTTACTAAACGTTTTTGAAAAATATTCCCAAGTGAGTTGATACGAAATAAAACTAGACATATAGCCTGCATCAAACGCCCACCCTTGATAATGCAGCCAAGCATTACCGATCAACACAGAAGCCGCATACCCAGCCGCTGCCGCCACGATAAAGTGACAGCAATAAATCAGCGCGTCTTTTATTGTTAAGGAGCTCACATGAATTATTGAAGAGATAAGGAACAAGCCAAATATCACTGCAATCAGTGGCAACACTGCCTGATAAATGGCAATCCCCAAACAAAAGCAGGCAGCAGCAATGAGAGTCATGAGCCACTGCTTTTTAGTCAGCAGATACACGCCAAACCCTGTGACGGCAAAGGCAATCCCGACGCCATAACCCAAGGTAGTAAAATAAAACGCAAAGTAAATGACAGGGCAGGCAATCGCAAAGGGTGCGGCCACATAATCCATCACGCTGCGAGTAGGCGACAAAACGTGCATCAAAAAAATGGCGCCAACTACCGCACCAACAACGGCTATCAAAATAGGGATCACCGGCATCACTGCATCGGGTAGCAGCAACAAGCTCAGCAAGTACATACCCCATCTGCCCTGCATGGCCCAACCGCCTTTTGCGCCAAAATCGTAGGCATGATTTTCTGAATCAATATTGAGCGAGAAATTAAAAATATCTGAAGCGTACGCCAACACGCCAATAGCCAATAGATACGTCAATAGGTTTTTGTTGCTATTCAGTACGCGTACCAGCTGTTCAAACCCAGTAATGCGCGGCCACTGTTGATCCAACGCAACAAGTGTTTTTTTAACATTCAACAACATACTGAGCCCTACTGATCTGCATTGACATACAAAAGAAAATCATCGTACTTCCTAATATAATCTTCGGCCTGATAATGCTCTGATGCAAAAACCAACAACACAGCATCTGCCGAATATTTATACTGAATACCCCAAGTGCCCGCCGGCAAAAATACACCTTGATTGGGTTGTTGCAACAAAAACTCTTGTCGCGTTTTGCCATCATCTGCCACCACACTGACACTGCCTTTCGCACAAATCAAAAACTGATGACAAACTTTGTGTGCATGCTCACCGCGCGTTTCTGCACTCGGCACATCAAACACCATAAAGTATCGGCGCACAGGAAAAGGAATGTGTTGCTCAAACTCGCCCACGGTTAAATTACCGCGCAAATCCGTCACCAAAGGCATGGTGTGTAAGGTGACGCCTTTGACATTCGTAGCGCGCACACCCGGCTTATCTGCATCCAAAAATGCAGCACCTACACTCACTTTATTTTGCTTATTGTCTTCATCGGCATACCCAACGATGCGCGCCGGATTACCCACCACAATCGCATTGGCCGGTACAGAGCGCGTAACCACTGCGCCCGCGCCTATCATGGCGTGTTGACCTATCGTCAAGCCCGGCAAGATAGTGGCATTGGCGCCAATGGATGCACCGCGCCCAATCACCGTGCGCGGGAATTGTTCTGGATATTGTTTACTGCGCGGAAAAGGATCATTGGTAAACGTGGCATTAGGGCCGATAAACACATCGTCTTCTACGGTGATGCCATCCCACAGTTGCACGCCGCATTTCACCGTGACACGATCACCCAGCACTACGTCGTTTTCAATAAAAACGTGGTCGCAAATATTGCAGTCACTACCGAGTACCGCGCCAGGCAACACATGCGCAAACGCCCAAATGCGCGAGTTCTTTCCTATGTTTTTACTATCACAAATACCATTCGCGTGAACAAAATAATCCATCTGCCGTTACTCTTGATTAATCTTACTGTTATTTTTTCCTGAAAAAGACTCCGTGCGCATCACAACCGATATCGGCCTGCCCTGCGTATTAGCATAAGCGCGCCACACGTACGCGCCGAGCAAGCCGATGCCTGCTGTATTGAGTGCGCCAAAAAATAACACCGTCAAAATAGTCGCTGCATAACCAGGTACCTCCACCCAGCCCGTCACCTTAAACATCAGTACCATCAAGCCAAATAAAATAGAAAACAGAACGCCAATGCCGCCAAAAGAAATCAGCAACTTCAACGGCAGGTCTGAAAACGAAAAAATGCTGTCCATCAAATAATTGATTTTCTTTTTCAGCGTCCACGCACTCACGCCGTGCTGCCGCTCGCGGCGTTGATAGGCCACGGTTTTACGGCGAAATCCCAGCCAAAACAACAAGCCGATCAAAGAGCTGTGCGATTCATCCAGCGACAGCAATTCATTGCGGAATTGGCGGTTGCAGCCAAACATATCCACGCCGCCTGCCGGCACGTCTTTAATGATAAATTTGCGGTATACCCACCAGAAAATTTCTGAAGACCAACGGCTGCGCCATGGATCATTGCGCGCGTCACGCGTGCCCACCACCACATCGGCTTCATCTGCCGCTAACAACTGAAAAAACTCCAGCGCCAACTCCGGCGGCTCCTGCAAATCGGCTGCCATCACTGCAAAATAACTGCCGCTTGCTACTTGCATGCCGGCGCGAATAGCCGCAAAAGAACCGTAATTGCGCGAGTGCAAAAGCAACTGCGACACAAAAGGCATTTCTGGCAACTGTTGACGCAAAATGCTGTAGGAATTGTCAGGACTGCCATCAACGACAATCACCACTTCCAGTTTGCCGGATAACTTTTCATTCATATCCGCCAAAACTGCCAATAAATCTGGCAGCGACTCTTCGTTTTTATAAACAGGAATGATGAGCGAATACATCAAGCCACCCAATTATTAATGCAGCTTGCTACCACATCCACCTCATCCAATGTCAGCTCTGGATAGCAAGGCAATGTGAGAATTTCACCGCACATTTTTTCACTCACCGGCAAAGTAACTTTGGCGAAAGCCCCTTTCGTAACTGGCTGCTGCGTGTCGAGTATGGGATAGTGAATGTCGCTGGCGATGCCGTGATCGTGCAAATGTTTTTTTAGTGCGTCGCGCTGTGTGCAGCGAATAACGTAAAGATGCGCCACATGATCAATACCGCCAATTGCTGGCACACGCACGGCAGAATTTGTAATTTTTTCAGCATAACGCTTGGCTATTTGACGGCGTTTTTCATTCCAGCCATCCAGCAGTGGTAACTTTACTGACAACAGAGCCGCCTGCATTTCATCCAAACGGCTATTGCGTGCGCCGCCATCCGCTACCGTGTATTTTGTTGTCCAGCCGTATTGACGCAAGCTGCGCACGCGCGTCGCCAAAGCCGCATCGGATGTCACCACCGCACCGCCATCACCGAGCGCACCGAGGTTTTTAGTCGGAAAAAAACTAAACGCTGCAATATCGCCAAAACTTCCCGCACGTTTGCCATTGGCAGTTGCACCATGCGACTGCGCGCAATCCTCCACCAGCGCAATGCCGTGTTTTTTTGCCAAGGTACACAAAGGCGACATCTCAGCCAATTGACCAAACAAATGCGTGACGATGATGGCTTTCGTTTTTGGCGTGATGGCTTTTTCCGCACACGCAACATCCATTAACAAGTTGCTTTCCTGAATATCGACATACACCGGCACAGCGCCGATGGCGCGAATCGCCGTGCTGGAATAAAAACCCGCATTCGCCACGGTAATCACTTCGTCACCCGCACTCACACCCAGCGCGCGCAAGGCCAACTCAATAGCTTCTGTGCCGTTAGCCACACCCATTGCATCCGTTGCGCCGCAGTACGCCGCAAACGCTTTTTCAAACGCAGTCACTTCTGGTCCCATAGCATACCAACCGCTATCAATGACGCGACCCGCCGCGCGATGCAACGCCTCAGCTATTGCGCTGTTATGCAGTGAGAGATCATTAATTTTATCAATACTCATATTTTTATTTCCTGAACGTATTTTTTATTTTCTAAAAATGAAGTAGCCCATCGGCGTAACAATATCTCTTGGCGTCATTTCACCAATCGTACTCATGTAAGCATTGGCAATGAATGCAAATTGCTGGATTGTATCTGGCGCCAAACCCTCCATCAGCAAATGCTGATTAACATAGTGTCGATAACCTTTTTCCGTCATTTCAACATTGCAATATTCCATAGCAGAAAACCCAGCATCCTTTGCCAGTTGCCGCATATCGTGAATATCAAAAATATACTTGTCTTCTATTTTTTCTAATCTCTCTCTATTCGTGCCAATCCATTTTGCTTTCATGATGTGGCGCGTCATGTGATTGATGCGCTTATCATCCGCCTCACTCAGCACACCCCATTCTGTTCTCCGCTCAATGCGGCGCATCAAATCACCGATAAATGCAATAATCATTTTTCCTTGCAGCACCGGTTCATAAAAAATTGCCTGTCCACCTGGGCGCAATAATGTAGACAAGCGATGGATGATTTTTTGGTAATCAATAAAGTGGTGCAGCACACTGTGCCCTACCACCATGTCAAAACTACCGTCGCGAAATGGTAGGAAATTGGCATCACAGGCGTAATAACGCACAGGCGCGCCGCCTTCACCCACCACGTTTGCCGCTTTTTGCAAAAACTTGGTGGAAATATCACAGGCGCTGACTGACATAAATGGGAAACGATGTGCCAAACCCCAAGTTAACTGCCCTGTGCCGGAGCCAATCTCCAACACATCGCCATACACCGGTTTGGACTGATCGAATACCTGCTTCCAATCCCGCGCCACTTTTTCGCGGCGCACATCATCAATATTGTGATGATCGTCGTAATCAATGGCTTCCAGATGCGTGAATAACGACGGGTCTTTCAAAAGCTGCGGAATGCCATCCACAACGCTGTAAGTTTCGCGACACGTTTGGCAGCACAGCACCTCATCAACATCGTGACTTTCATTACCCACAGCTTTCAGACACCCGCCCTCACAACGCGGGCACACCAAAACCGTTAATTGATACGACTTTCGAATAGCCATTCGCACTCCAAGCTACCATGACAACAAGAGGCTGAATATATCGCATACACGCGCATTTAGGGCCTGCCTTTGACTGCAAACTGAAAAATATCCACTGTGCCCACCGCTACATCCACGGATGTTTGTGTAACCGGGGTATACACCTGACGCAATGCTTGTACCGCCGCTTCAGCAGCCTCACTCCGCAACGCAACGTAATACAGCGTCTCAACTTTAGGATGCTGTTCAATGTAGCGACGAACATTCGGCACATCCGCAGCAAACCGACAACGGCGACCGCTCCATGTTTCGTCAATCGGAATCCCACCCAGCTGCAAATACAACTCTATCCATGTGTTGGCCGTTGCAACCGCCACGGTGCCTTGTGGTTTTTGTTGCAAAAATTCCTGCATATTGGCAACCACTTGGTAGGCTGGCGTGGCGCGCATGCGCTGCTCTGCTGCGTCATCAATAATTGGCGGCTCTTTAACAAGAAACTTAAGCACCGACATATTGCCTACTGCGGTCTCTGTTGTGGTTTCACTGACCAAACGATAACGCAGTTGCAACAACAACTCCGCCCCCTCTGCATTGGGTTCCTGCAGGGCTAAATAGTACAAAGTATCAATGCTTGGGTGTTGTTCAATGTATTGATAAACACTGCTCGCCTGCGCATTGACAACATAACGATGATTATCAAGATTTTTATCCAATGTCACGCCGTTACGGCGCAAATATGGCTGAATCCAATCATGCGTAAACAACACATGATAGGTTGAGGGATCTTTTGACCCAATATCTTGCGCAACAGAACGCGCAATATCATTGCTGCGATTACTGCCAGCAGATTTCAATTGCTCGTCATCGGGCTGTTCGTGCAAATTAAACTTATAAACATCAATAGTGCCCGCTTCAATGGCTGCTTCTGCCTGAGACACTAAACGGTACTGCAACTTCAGAGGAACAAGCGCCGCCTGTGCATTTGGCTCACGCAATGCAATGTAATATAAAAAAACTTTATCTCTATGCTCATCCATGTAACGCAGCACACCATCAAACTGCTGCGTAACAAAATAAAGATGTAGCGGCCACTGCTGATCAAAATCAATTTTAAGCCAGCGAAAATAAGGCTCAAACCATGCGTGACTCATTATCACAGCATAAGGCTGATCTTGTGTGTTTTTCTTAATGTCGTCTTTAATGATTCCCACAGCTTCGCGCACAGGGTCTTTGTCCAACTTACTGTATAACCCAAATGAAACATTGGCATTGATCGTCCATACGGTAAACCACGCGACAGCCATTAGTGTCAATTTATCCGACCAATACTCCCCACTCCATGCCAATACGCGACTACTCAACCAACCCAACAACACGGCTTCAATGACAATCGCCATCAAAAAATAACGCTTTTCAAATATCGGTGTAGCCAGCAAAGACTCCACATAAAAAGCCAAGATAGGAACAACCAACAACCAAAGGAGAGAAAAAACAACCGTCAACTGTCGTGAACTACCGTGCTTTATCCGCAACCCTATTGCAAAAATAAATGCCAATAACAGCGCTATGCAATGAAACCGCATGTGCGCATCATCCGGCGCCAACAAACGCTGCATCACAAAATACACTTCTTGCACTGTAGGCACAGAAGAAACAGCCCAATTCCTTGGCGCATCCACCAAATTGTTATACATCACCCCAAGCCATGGCGCATACAACAAAAACGGCACACCAAAAATAATACACAATTCTTTCAGGTTGATACGGAAGCGCGTCAGCCACAGCAAACCGCACAGCAATATTTCTGCGCAGAGAAAAACAAACCCAGAGTAATGCAGATACAACATCGCAGTAGCGGAGACAATAAACCCAACTCTATGCCATCTTGTGCATTGCGCAGAAAACAGCAGCTCCAAAAAACATGCCACGTTGAGGATATTGAAGGCAATCAACATACTGTAAGCACGTGCTTCCTGACTGTAATAAACGGCGTTATAGCCACTCGCCACAACAGCAACCGCTATTAATGCCGCGTTGACTCCAAACCAGCGACGACACAAAACGAATACCAAAGGGATCCACGCAAGACCAAAAAGCAATGCATGCAGCCGCACGCCAAATTCAGAATACCCAGTCCATGGCAACGTAAAATACATAAATGTTAAATAGCCAGGTGGATGTGAATCCGCCACCATATCCCGCCAAGCTCCAAGCCAGGGCTTATAGCTAGCCACTACCGCGTACAGTTCATCGCTCCACAAACTCTGGCGATCAATGCCGTAAATTCGTTCTATAACAGACACCAAGAACAATATTGCCAGCGCCAACAGCCATTTCACAGAAACTGCCTGTCCCACAGCGGGGTAATTTTTCATAAGAGACTCCCTCACAAATAACTTCCTTTTATTTTGAGATAATCACTGCAATTCGCGACAGGGTCAGCACTTGGAAGAGAAACTGCAGAAAATTTCGTCACCCGAAATCGCTTCTTATTAGCAGAGCACACTTTCTTGTATTTTTCTGCGAACCCATCATAAATCGCTTGCGAGCTGGAGAAATCAGTATCTACCCCTGTATATTCCAAATAATAAAAACTTGTAGTCACTGGGCGCTTTCTATCTTTCTCCGCAACGTCATTTTTCAAAAACAATGCCTCCTGAGAAATTAGATCGTATTTATTTAAATAAAAATTAAATAGCTTGCTATTTACCACCACTGCCACTTTCCCCAATGAAGATTCTTCATCTCCTGCAATGATTTCAGCCGCCCACTCAAAGCCACGATCCACACCGCGCTGATAAATCGCATTCCTAGCGTTAGACTTTATCTGAACAATCACAATCGACAGCACGCACAGCGCTAACGCAATTTCCTTCATTCTAGGAAATCGAATTTTATCTATTAATATCCCTAAAAAATTAGCCAAAAATAAAGCGGACCATAACCAAACAAACAAGAACGATCTGACGTCAACTATCTGAATGAGAGCCAATGCAGCAAGCATAAAAAAAGCCATCACAAATAAGCCACCTAAAAACTTAGGCTCCTGCTTTTTATAAGCACCTTGTGCATATACAACAATGACCGCCAACACAGAAAACATAGCTCCCATTGCATTAAAATAAAAAAGACCAGCGTCAATTTTTGAAAAGAAAGGGACTCTAGAAAAATCTGTAGCATTCTGCACAAAAAAACCAAATGCATGGTTATTCACTGCCCAATTAAGGCGTTGCAACAACGTCCACACACAGGGTGCAGCGCCAATCATCACCGGAACCCACAACCCTTTCAGCAATGCATTTTTTTCTCTACTTTCAATCAAAAAACACAACAATATCGCCTCTGCACCAAAAACAACCAACGCGACAGGATTGGTATATATAGCCAACAATGCACTACCCCAAAACGCCAGCAATGTCCCTGCATAACAGGCGCAACTGGGCAGCCAATACACCTCATAACGCAGTCCAAGGTGCCTAGCATTGATTTGCAATGGTAACGGCTTGCGCGCATCTGCTAACAACACACACACAAAAGAATACATATGCACGAGACATATCAACGCAAAAAAACTGTAGGGAGTGACTGAACGATCAATCAAAATAGTCTGATAATCCACCGCCAATAAGGTTGCTGCCAACAACCCTGTCGATGACGACAGGAAGCGTCGACCTAATAAATACACCATATAAATTGAACCCACACCCATTACAGATGAAAACGCACGAACAAAAAAATCATCGTGTGCTGTGGCATCTGCAAATTGACACAGGAATGTGGGATACACAAAAGGCAAACCTGTTTTCCCTGTGTATTTTTCAGTCATCTCCCACCAGCCATTAACACTGCAAAAAGACACATTAAATAAGCCTTCTGCACTAATGCTGTTTTGACCCAACCCATAAAATCGCACAGCGGCTGCCACCGCAAGAATGGCAATTAGCCAATAACTGTGCGTTCTTTCGGAAACAATGGGATTGGCTTGCATGCAATATCCTTATTCAAGAGTGAATTCAATGGGTTGTTATTTTCTCTGGCAATGGCAACATCGCGAACCAAACGGCTACAACAGCAACAACAACGATTTGTATTGAAACCAGTAAACGCCATTCGGCGTGCGCCGCCACTGCATCCGCATTGGGGTACGGCACAGCAAAATACATCGGCGACAATACCGCAAGCAACAACAGCCACTGCCAACCGCGCAGACGCGCAGCCAGCAACATGACAGGAATAATACCCCAGGCGAGGTAGTGATCCCACGTCAGCGGTCCGGCAATCAGCGCACAGAGTATCGCCACACCCACGCCCTCCAGCGATACGCACTGCTGCGCACGCTCACGCACACAGCGCAGCAGCAATACTGCAGCGGCAAGCGCAACCCCCAGCCATTTCCACGCGCCTATGCCCAGCGCAAAAGACCACGGCGTGTTATCCGCTGAAAATAAACGCGCCAAGGCGGCGGCAAGCGATTGGTTTTGTGGATGGATGGGGCTGTCGCCCAAAGCAGGTAAAACCTCGGCAAAGAATTGATAAAAATCACCGCTATGGGTCGGCAGCACTGCTAGCAAAAAAATGATGGCAGCCCCAATCGCTCCCACGAGCACCTGCCACTGTTTTTTGCAGGCGAAATACACCAGCAACCACGCCGGACTGATTTTCAACAGCACGGCAAAACTGAGCGCCACACCTGCCCACGCCCATTTTGCACGACTCACTGCAAACACCGTTGCCGCCAAACTCAGCATCACCCAGGCATCCACTTGCCCTAAGCGCAACGAAAAAGAAACCGCATGCCACAACAATAAACAGGAAAAACCTGTCAGCCATGCCACGGCGCGCTGCGCTTGCGGCACGGCACAGCCCACCAAAAAAATACTCAGCAACATGGCTAACAATGCGCTAACGCGATACCACAACACACTGTTTTCAAAAGACGTGGCAATAAACGGCAGATGCAACATGGCTGTGGTCGGCAGACCAACAAAGGAAGTAAAACGCCCGTTGAATAATTTTGCGCTGTTGTTATCGGCAATTTGCTCGACAGCCAGCTGGTGCAACACCGCGCGATCGTACAGCGACACACCCGCCTGCCACCCTTGCGCCGCCGTGCGGTTGATGGCGAAATCCCATGCAAAACCGCCGAACGCCTGATTGTAAAAATAGTCAGCACGCGACAGCGCCAACAGTGACAGCAAGGCAAAAAAAACTGCTGTAAAAATCCTTCTGCGATCCCGTACCGAAGGCTGCATTTTTATTCTACAGCTTAGAGATGTTGCACATTGTCAATTTCGTATTCCACTTCACCGGCTGGCGTTTTTACCAACACCACATCGCCCACTTCTTTGCCTATCAAGGCACGCGCAATTGGCGATGTCAGCGAGATCAAACCAATATTCACATCTGCCTCGTACTCACCCACAATTTTATAAGTGACACTTGTTTCAGTTTCACAATGAATGATCGTAACAGTGACGCCAAAAATCACTTTCACGCTTACTGGAATACTACGAATATCGATGATTTGCGCATTCGCCAGACGGCCTTCGAGATCCTGTATACGACCTTCGAGAAAACCCATCTGCTCGCGCGCGGCGTGGTATTCAGCATTTTCTTTTAAGTCGCCGTGTTCACGCGCTTCGGCAATTGCTTGCGACACTGCCGGTTTTTCTTTTTTCAGTTTATCCAGCTCTGCACGCAGCGCTTCTGCGCCTTCAACCGTCATTGGAAATTTAGTCATATCACACCTCGCCCGAGATCATGATTCGTTATTTACGCCGCACCGTGCAGCGTTTGCAAACGCCGCACCACGGTATCACTCTTCATTTGCAACGCCATCGACGAAGCCTCACCGCCCGCCAGCGTGGTGTTGTAGTACACCTTGTGTTGCAGCGCTGAACGACGAATCGTTGAGGAGTCGGCAATTGCTTGTCTGCCTTCTGTCGTATTAATGATTAACTGAATTTTGCCGTTTTTAATCATATCGACGATATGCGGTCGCCCTTCTGTCACCTTGTTGATGATTTCCACTTCCAAGCCCGCCGCTTGCAATTCTTTTGCCGTACCGCGCGTGGCAATCAAACGGAAACCGTTTTCACTTAAACGCTGAGCCACTGAAACAATGCCCGTTTTATCGACGTCGCGCACACTAATAAACGCATTGCCGCCGTTGCGCGGTAATTTTTCGCCCGCACCAAGTTGTGCTTTGCCGTAAGCTTCAGCAAATGTTTCACCCGTACCCATCACTTCGCCGGTGGATTTCATTTCCGGACCGAGGATAGGATCCACGGACGGGAATTTATTAAATGGGAATACCGCTTCTTTCACGCTGAAATACGTTGGCACAATTTCTTTGGTGAATTGTTGTTCCGCTAAGGATGTGCCTACCATGCAGCGCGCCGCGACTTTCGCCAGCGACACACCGATACACTTCGACACAAACGGCACAGTGCGCGAAGCGCGCGGATTCACTTCGATCACATAAATCGTGTCATCTTGGTACGCCAACTGCACGTTCATCAAACCGACAACCTGTAATTCGCGCGCCATTTTTTTGACGATTTCGCGCATCTCATCTTGCACGGCTGCCGGCAGTGAATACGGCGGCAGCGAACAAGCAGAATCACCCGAATGCACGCCGGCTTGTTCGATGTGCTGCATGATGGCGCCGATCACCACTTCCTTGCCATCAGATACTGCGTCGATGTCCACTTCAATTGCCGCATTCAAAAATCTATCCAACAACACCGGCGCATCGTTCGATACCTGTACCGCATCGCGCATATAGGTTTTTAATTCGGATTCTTTGTAGACAATTTCCATCGCGCGTCCACCCAACACATACGAAGGGCGCACCACCAGTGGATAACCGATTTCAGTCGCTTTTTGCACCGCTTCTTCTGCCGAGCGCACGGTGGCATTGCGCGGCTGCGTCAGTTGTAATTTTTCGATCATCTGCTGAAATTGCTCGCGATCTTCCGCGCGATCTATCGCTTCTGGCGTGGTGCCAACGATCGGCACACCCGCTGCCGCCAGTGCGCGCGCCAATTTCAGCGGCGTTTGTCCACCGAACTGCACGATCACACCTTTCGGTTTTTCTTTTGCCACAATTTCCAATACATCTTCCAGCGTGACCGGCTCAAAATACAGGCGATCAGACGTGTCGTAATCCGTGGAAACCGTTTCTGGATTGCAGTTAACCATGATGGTTTCATAACCGTCCTCGCGCATCGCCAACGCCGCATGCACGCAGCAGTAATCAAACTCTATGCCCTGACCGATACGATTGGGGCCACCACCCAACACCATAATTTTGTCGCGCGTACTCGGATTGGCTTCGCACTCTTCTTGATAAGTGGAATACATGTACGCGGTATCGGTAGCAAACTCCGCTGCACACGTGTCTACTCTTTTGTACACGGGGCGCACGTTAAGCGAGTGACGCAATTCGCGAATGGTTGATTCTTTTTCATTCAACAAAGCAGCGAGGCGCGCATCGGAAAACCCTTTGCGCTTTAGCAGGCGCAAATAATCGGCGTTCATGTCTTCGATCGACGCTTCCTGCACCGCTTTTTCATAACGCACCAATTCTTCAATTTGTACCAAGAACCAGCGGTCGATACTGGTGAGTGCAAATACATCATCCACGGTCATACCGAGACGAAACGCATCAGCGAGATACCACAAACGCTCCGCGCCCACCACGGTCAATTCGCGACGCACCACATCCACTGCTTCTTCTTCGCCTTCTGCCAATTGCGGTAGGCGCGATTCAAAACCCGCTGAACCCACTTCCAAACCACGCATGGCTTTTTGCAGCGATTCTTGAAAGTTACAACCTATCGCCATCACTTCACCCACCGATTTCATCTGCGTGGTTAAACGCGCATCGGCTGTGGGAAATTTTTCAAACGTAAAACGCGGCACTTTGGTGACGACGTAATCTATCGACGGCTCAAACGAGGCCGGCGTTCTGCCGCCAGTGATTTCATTTTTTAATTCATCCAACGTAAAACCCACCGCCAATTTCGCGGCAACTTTCGCAATTGGGAAACCGGTTGCTTTCGAGGCCAGCGCAGAGGAACGCGACACGCGCGGATTCATTTCAATCACGATCATGCGACCGGTATCGGGATTCACCGCAAACTGCACGTTAGAACCGCCCGTTTCCACGCCAATTTCACGCAACACCGCCAGCGAAGCATTGCGCATGATTTGGTATTCGCGATCGGTCAGGGTTTGCGCGGGCGCAACAGTAATGGAATCACCCGTGTGCACACCCATGGCATCAAAATTTTCTATCGAACAAATAATGATGCAGTTGTCTTTTTTATCGCGCACCACTTCCATTTCGTATTCTTTCCAACCGAGCAGCGATTCGTCGATCAACAACTCATTGGTGGGCGATAAATCCAAACCGCGCTCGCAAATTTCGACAAACTCTTCGCGGTTGTACGCAATGCCGCCACCGGAACCGCCCATGGTGAACGAGGGGCGAATCACTACCGGAAAACCAAAGCGATCGAGAATTTGCAATGCTTCTTCTAAAGAATGTGCGATGCCAGAGCGCGCGGTATCCAAACCAATCGCTTTCATCGCTTTATCAAAACGGTCGCGATCTTCTGCTTTGTCGATGGCATCGGCTGTTGCACCAATCATTTCGACATTAAATTGTTTCAACACACCTTCGCGCGCCAAATCCAAAGCGCAATTCAGTGCGGTTTGCCCACCCATGGTAGGCAGCAGCGCATCCGGTTTTTCCTGCTCGATAATTTTCGCCACCGTGCGCCATTCCACCGGCTCGATATAAGTGGCATCGGCCATGGCGGGGTCCGTCATGATCGTCGCAGGATTCGAGTTGACGAGAATGACGCGGTAACCCTCTTCACGCAGCGCTTTACAGGCTTGTGCGCCGGAGTAATCAAACTCGCAAGCCTGACCGATGACGATGGGACCCGAGCCCAGAATCAGGATGGATTGGATGTCGGTACGCTTAGGCATTTTTTTCTCCTGCTGTGCGGCTCGCCGCCATCAGCGCAATGAATCGATCGAACAGATCTGCCGCTTCGTGCGGTCCTGGGCTGGCTTCTGGGTGGCCTTGGAAGCTGAAGGCGGGTGCGTCAGTGCGCTCTATGCCTTGCAAACTGCCGTCGAACAGCGACTTGTGCGTGGTGCGCAAGTTGGCGGGCAAGGTCGCTTCATCGGCGGCAAAGCCGTGGTTCTGGCTGGTGATCAACACCTGCCCAGAATCCAAATCTTGCACGGGATGGTTGGCGCCGTGGTGGCCAAATTTCATTTTTAGCGTTTTGGCGCCCGAGGCGAGTGCGAGCAACTGGTGGCCGAGGCAAATGCCAAAAATCGGCAGTTTGGCTGCCAAAAACGCTTGAATGGCGGCGATAGCGTAATCGCAAGGCTCTGGGTCACCGGGGCCGTTGGATAAAAAGATACCGTCCGGCTTCATTGCCAGCACTTCGCTGGCCGGTGTCTGCGCTGGCACCACTGTCACATCACAACCGCGCTCTGCCAGCAGGCGCAAGATGTTGCGCTTCACGCCAAAATCATAGGCAACCACTTTGTAGTTGCGCTCGGTAGCGGTGTTGAAGCCCGCGCCCAACTGCCAAGCACCTTCATTGAACGGATAGCGGGTTTTGGTGCTGACCACTTTCGCCAAATCCATGCCCTTGATGCCAGGCCAAGCGCGCGCCAATTCCAAGGCCTTGGCTTCGTCGATGTTGTCGCCCGCCATCAAACAGCCATTTTGCGCGCCTTTTTCACGCAGTACGCGCGTGAGGCGGCGAGTGTCGATGTCGGCCAAACCAATGACATTGTGACGTTTGAGGTAGCTGGATAAATCTTCCGCGCTGCGGAAGTTGCTGGTGAGCAAGGGCAGATCGCGGATGATCAGACCGCGACACCACACGCGATCCGACTCTTCGTCCTCTGGATTACAGCCCACGTTGCCGATGTGCGGATAGGTCAGGGTGACGATCTGCTCGCAGTAGGAAGGGTCGGTGAGAATTTCCTGATAGCCGGTCAGTGCGGTGTTGAACACCACCTCGCCGGTGGAAACACCTTCCGCACCAATACTGGTGCCGCGAAAAATACTGCCGTCAGCCAGTGCCAGCAGAGCGGGTTTTCTCATCAGACCTATCACACGCATTCCCCTTTGGGTTTTCTCAGGCGCAACGAGCCACCCCTCACACAAGGTAACTCATTGAAAGTATTGAAGATAACTAGAGAGCGGCTTAAAAAAAACGGGCTGAACTCTCGCTCATCCCGTTTCTTTGCAAACTGTTATTGCGCCACTGCGGCCTCTCGTCTTCAGGTTGCTACCTGAGGGCGCATTGTACGGGAAGGGGGGGATGGGTGTCCATGAACAGACCGCATCAATCCGCAAACTCCTGCCCCATTTTTACGGCATCGCCCGCTTTCACTTCCCATTCCAAGTCACTGGATTGGCGAAATAAAACAATCGCGGTGGAGCCGAGCTTGAAGCGCCCCATTTCTTCGCCCTTATCGAGACGAACCGGCGCAGGTGCGCTGACAAAATCTTGCACTTCGATTTTGCGCAAGCGCGGTGCGACCTGCCCCGCCCACACGGTTTCGATGCCGGCCACAATCATCGCGCCCACCAACACCACCGCCATTTCGCCGTACTCGGTATCAAAAATCGCCACCAATCTTTCGTTGCGCGCAAACAAATTCGGCACATTTTCTGCCGTGGTGGCGTTGACGGAAAACAGATCCCCGGGAATATAAATACTGCGCAGCAGACGGCCGGCCACAGGCATGTGTACACGGTGATAATCGCGCGGCGAAAGATAGACTGTGGCGAACAAACCGCCATCAAACAGCGCTGCCAATTGCTCATCACCGCCCAACAATTCCTGTGCAGTAAAGCTGTGTCCTTTTGCTTGAAAAATACGGCCGTGCTTAATGGTTCCCACTTGGCTGACTTGCCCATCGGCGGGGCAGCAAACATCGTCATCACAAATTGGTCTTACACCTTCGGCCAACGCGCGCGTAAAAAATTGATTAAAGCTGCGGTAGCGTTTGTAGTCCGGCTCCACTGCTTCGTTCATATTTACACCAAATTGGCGAATAAACTTTTCTATCAAAAAGTTCTTCAGCCACGGGGTTTCATTTTCTGCCAGCCATCCCACAGCACGCGACAACAGATGTTGCGGCAACAAGTATTGCAACACCACAAACACTTTATTGGAAAAACTGGCATCTTCAGAAAACTGGAACAAAGACATTAGGGATTTTCTCCTGTGTGAATAGGCAGGTTTTCACTATTACCCCACTCAGACCACGAGCCGGCGTAAGCAGCAATACGCGGATAGCCCAAGCTTTTTGCTGCCACATACGCCAATGCAGAGCGTCTATGTGTTTGGCAGTGCATGACAATATTTTTATCTGGTGTGATGCCTTTGCTTTGCAGAAAATCGGCAAGGTCTTTACGCAGACGACTACCATTTTCCGCATCAAGAACCTCTTTGCCCTCGCAGTGTATCGCGCCCGGAATATGTCCACCGCGCGCCGACACCATCTTCGCGCCCGTATATTCATCGTGTGAGCGCGCATCCCACACCAAAAAATCGGCATCCGATTGATGTGTGAGAATATCTTGCGCAGTGGCTAAATAGCGCGCATCCACCGTGAGCGCCTGCAATGCTGCAGGCGACGGAACATTTTCCTGCAACTCCAGAGAAAAACCTTCTGCCAGCCACGCTGTTTTTCCACCATTGAGAAACGAAGCGTGTGTATGACCAATCACATCCAGCGTCCAGATCAAACGCCCTGCGCTGACGCCATCGCCTTCGTCATAACACACCACTTGCTTGTCTGGTGTTAAGCCAATATTGGCGAGCACTTCCGATAGTTTTTCAACCGACGGCAACAAACCTACTGCCGGTTTTTCTCCACCCATCAACAGCGCTACATCTAAATGCACAGCGCCGGCGATATGGCCTTCACGGCATTTCTCTGCGCCGCATAAATCCACCAGCAGCAGCGATGTATCTGCCAGTTCTTTTTGTAATTCCTTCGCTTCCATAATAAATGGCAATGGCACGACGCTCATCCTCCCCAGTGCACCCACCCCAAATGACTACTTATCAAAATAAGCAGTCCAAACACAATACGGTACCAAGCAAACCACACAAAATTGTGCCGCTGAATGTAACGCAATAACCCCCTTACCGCGATCAAGGCAAACACGAATGCACTAAAAAAACCCATTAAAAAAACATCGACATCACCCCAATGTAACAAAGCACGATTCTCGTAGCCCTCATATAGCGTTGCCATCAACATCGTAGGGATGGCAAGAAAAAAAGAAAACTCCGTCGCAGTTTGGCGCGACAGTCCAAAAAATAGTCCTCCGATAATGGTAGCGCCAGAACGCGAAGTGCCCGGTATCAGCGACAACACCTGTGCCGCACCAACTTTTAACGCATCACGCCACGTCATCTCATCCAAAGATGAAACGCGTTCAGACTGAACGTATCTCCGCTCCACCCACAGAATGACTACGCCACCAACAACTAATGCGCACGCCACGCTCAGCGGATTAAAGAAATGCTCTTTAATCCACTGAATAAAGAATGCGCCCAAGATAGCCGATGGCAAAAAGGCCAATACCAAATTGAGTGCAAACTTTTGCGATGATGTCGAGCGCCATGCGCGTACCACCGACAACAAGCGTTCGCGATACACCCAACACACCGCGAGAATCGCGCCAAGTTGGATCATAATTTCAAATACTGCGCGGCGGTCTTGATCGAGAAATTGCAATATCTCTCCAGCAAGAATTAAATGTCCCGTGCTGGACACCGGCAAAAACTCGGTTAGCCCCTCCACCAAGCCCATTACGACTGCTTTTATCAACAACAATAAATCCACAATTTTTCCTTACACATCATTCAAGCAACATTGCGCGGTGTGCTGCGCAATCATCAATTCTTCATTCGTGGGAATCACCCATACCGAGGCACGACTCTGCGCTTTGCTGATACACAAAACGTGTTCCGTATTGGCTGTGGCATTTATCTCCACACCTAACCACGCACACGCGGTGCAAATTTTTTCACGAATAATTGCAGAGTGTTCGCCGATGCCCGCCGTAAACACCAAAGCATCCACACCTCCCAGCGCTGCCGCCAGCGAACCAATTTCGCGCGCCACGCGGTACACAAATAAATCCACCGCGAACTGCGCAGCAGGCACGTCAGATTCCAATAACTCGCGCATATCGCTGGACACACCCGACACGCCGAGCAAGCCTGATTTTTTGTACAGCAAATCGGCCAATTCTTTTGCTGACAGCTTCAATTCATCCAACAAATACAACACCACACCCGGATCCAAACTGCCGCAGCGTGAACTCATCGGCACGCCGTCCAATGCGGAAAAGCCCATCGTGGTGGCGACACTTTTTCCCGCCTGCAGCGCGCACAAACTCACGCCATTGCCCATGTGCAGCACAATCACTTTTTTTTCGGCGATATCCGGTGCCAGCTGCGGCAACACTGAAGCAATGTACTCATAAGACAGACCGTGAAAGCCGTAGCGATACACGCCTTTTTCAGTGATAGCTGGCGGCAGTGCATAAGCGCGCGCTACATCAGCTTGCGTGTGGTGAAACGCGGTATCAAAACACGCCACTTGCGGCAAATTGGGTTGGCTATCCAGCAACAACGCCACCAATTTAAGATTGTGCGGTTGATGCAGCGGCGCTAAAGGAATCAAGTCATCCAGTTTATCCAACACCGCATGACTCATTTTAATGGGCGCAAAAAATTCTGCACCACCGTGCACGATGCGATGTCCCACAGCTTTTAACGCATACTGCGCTGCCTGTTGCTGCAAAAAAGTATTGATATACGCAATCGCACCATCGTGCCCTAGCGGATTGCCTTCCAACCATTGTTTTTCAGCAAGGATTTTTCCAGCGGCATCTTTGGCTTTGAACTGCGGCGTGGATTGCAAGCCCTGCAACTGCCCGCCCAACAAAAACACCAACGATTCTACTGTGCCAGAAAAAGCAAATAGGGAAAATTTAATGCTGGACGAACCCGCATTCAAAACCAGAATGGCATCACTCACGCCGTGTGTTCCACCTGTAAAGCTTTATTTTTTGCTGCGACCATTAACGCCGCTACCGCACAGGAAGCCAAGCGCGAGGTGAGCGAATCCGCGCGGCTGGTCAACACAATAGGCACTCGCGCGCCGAGCACAATACCAGCGGCATCCGCATCCGCCATAAAGGTCAAACTTTTTGCCAACATATTGCCCGCCTCTAAATCGGGCACTAACAAAATATCGGCTTTGCCTGCTACCGGCGAATGAATTTTTTTGATTTGCGCTGCTTGCAAGTCAATTGCGTTATCTAAAGCCAAGGGGCCATCCAGTAACGCGCCGGTGATTTGTCCGCGCTCCGCCATTTTGCACAGCGCCGCTGCTTCAATCGTGGAAGGCACTTCGGGATTCACCGTCTCCATCGCCGACAAAATTGCTGCTTTCGGTTCTTTGATACCCAATGAATGCGCAAGATCAATCGCGTTTTGAAGAATATGCATTTTGTCTTTTAGTGTAGGAAAAATATTGATCGCACCATCGGTGACAATAATCGGATGATCCAAACTCGGCACATCCATCACAAAAGCGTGACTCACGCGGCGATCAGTACGCAAACCTTTTTCTTTATCCACCACCGCGCTCATCAATTCATCGGTGTGCAAACTGCCTTTCATCAACATCTGCGCTTTGCCTGCGCGCACCAAACTCACTGCACACTCGGCAGCGGCATGGCTGTGCGGCGCGTCGATCAATTCAAACGCGCTGATATCCAACTGCGCCGCTTGCGCTGCTGCTGTGATTTTGGCGCGCGGACCCACCAGAAATGGAGCAATCAACCCCAACTTGGCTGCCTCCACCACGCTTTGCAGCGAGACCTCATCACAGGGATGCGCCACCGCCGTGGTCAGCGGCTCCAAACGCTGACACAGGCGAATCAGTTGTTGATATTTTTCTCGTTGCCCACTCATGATTTGCGCTCAAAAAAACGGTTCGTCATTGTACGGCAGTTGCCCGCCGGTTTTGTTCAAACCGGCAGTGCCACCAAAGGATTGCCATACATCGGATCGTCTTTTTGCGAAGCCAGTGCTTTTTGCAAATCCACACCCAAGGCTTTCGCCACGCCCGCCGCGTAAGCAGGATCCACTGCATGGCAGTTGCGGATATGGCGAAACTTCACAAACTCCGCTGCATCACCCATGCCGCGCGCGGTGTTGCCAAACAACGCTTCTTTTTGTGCGCCATTCATTAACTGAAACAGTTTTCTCGGCTGCTCAAAATAATTGCTGTCGTCATTATGGAAACTCCAGTGCTGCGCATCGCCGTTAATTTTTAAGGGCGGCTCGGAAAACTCGGCTTGCGCCTGCCACTGGCCAAAACTGTTCGGCTCGTAGTGCGGCGTGCCGCCGTAGTTGCCATCGGCGCGCCCGGTGCCATCGCGGTGATTGCTGTGCACGGGGCAGCGCAAATTGGTTTTCGGGTCGCGTTTTACTGCTTTGTTCAAATCGGGAAACTGGCGCGGATCGCGAATAAAGAACACCGGTGTGTTGTTGCCCACCATGTCCCAGTTACCTTCCTCGGTGTAAAACTTGAGCGCAAAACCGCGAATATCGCGCTCAGCATCCGCCGCACCGCGCTCACCAGCCACCGTGGTAAAGCGCGCAAACATTTCCGTTTTTTTGCCAATTTTTTCAAACAATTTGGCGCGCGTGTATTTTGTGATGTCTTTGGTCACCGTAAAGGTGCCAAACGCGCCCGAGCCTTTGGCGTGCATACGGCGCTCAGGTATCACTTCGCGCACAAAATTGGCGAGTTTTTCGTTCAACCACACATCCTGCGCCAGCAACGGACCGCGCGCACCGGCGGAGAGGCTGTCGCGATTATTCGGCACCGGCGCGCCGAAATCGGTGGTCAGGTGCGTGACAGGGCATTTTTTGCTATCGTCATTTTTCATGGCTTTTTCCTTCCTATGCTGTGATGAGTGACTGCCTCGCCAGCGTGCCCCCCCCCCAAACCGATCACTTGTAAAAGTTTTTTTTCTTATCATCACGATAGATGTTTTGATGTTGTGATTTCGTGAAGCATCCCCATATACTGGGAACACTCTTCAAGCAGAAGAATTGGGGCCGATTTGGATTCGACGCCGGTTACAAAGCTTCGGGGGCATGCCGAGATGGCAACCAATCTCGTAAATCAAAGTTGCAAACTATTAGTTGCCAACGACGACAACTACGCTCTAGCTGCTTAATCGCAGCTAGCGGTTGCTAGCAAGGTGTCTGTACCGCGCTACTGACTGTCATATAGAACAGAATCGTGGAGCGGCTCGCCTGGCGCCAATCCCCTAAAACTCACAGGCTCGCTGTTCACGTCCTGCCCGCCGGGCTGTGAGCCGTTAAATCAATCGACGGAACTAAGCATGTAGATCTCGCAGTAGCGGACTGACGGACAGGGGTTCAACTCCCCTCGGCTCCACCAATTCACCTAAAACCCAGCGTAAATGCTGGGTTTTTTGTTTATTACTGCCCACAAATGCCTGCCGGAGTTTTGGGGTACCTACCCTCATAAGGGGGCATAAAGAGTCCAGGCTGTGTGACGATGAGCTGGGACACAGGCAGAGGTGTTTGCCATGGCGCATCGTAAATTGAACAAGCCAGAACCTAGCATTTGCCGTGAATCGCCCGCATGGCTGAAAGGCTGCAGCAGTATCTTCGGCTTGATGCGCAAGAAAGCACTAGAGCGAGAAACAAGCGAAGCCAACCGAGAAAAATTGACTGCCGCAGACTTTCTATTGCCGCGAGAACCAATATCACCGCCCAAGCCACGAGGATGAATCTCCTTCGCTGAGTGGACCAACCGGCAGCGCGACTGAAACTAGGATTCTGGCTGCGCACCACGCCTAGTACGTTCCCATTTATTCGTTACAATAAAACAGTGCTGCCGCAACAAGGCACGCTATCTAACAATTACACGGAGAAGTTGATGATGAACATAAAAACGCTATTCGTTGGGCTAAGCCTTGCCGCCAGTGCCATTGGTGCTTGGGCGGAGCCGGTGTGTTCTGTGGGCGACAAAGCACAGGTGGAATGGAAAGGCAGTATGTACCCCGCCACGGTGCTCAAAGTGAATGAAGACCAAACGCGCTGTTTCATTCACTACGAGGGCTACGCCAGCAGCTGGGATGAATGGGTGGGCAAAGATCGCATCCAGATCAGCAGCAGCGCAGCGGCCAGCGGCGGCGGCTTCAAAGTGGGTGATGCCGTGGAAGTGAATTGGAAAGGCGCGTGGTACAAGGCGAGCGTGATGGCAGTTAAAGGCGGCAAAACCAAAATTCACTACGATGGCTACGACAACAGCTGGGATGAATGGGTGGGCCTCAGCCGCATACGCGCCGTTCAATAAGTTTTTTCTTGGCGCGCATGATTTCCGGCAAATCTGTCTCGTGAATGATGGAGGGGTACGGACTGTAGCAATCAACCGTCCGCCACCATATACAAGGGCTCGGATGACCTCCGGGCTCTTTTTCTTGTCTGATTGATGGTTCGCGACAAGGCCAGCCTCGATATTTTTTGGCTCAAAGACGACATCCCTCACTCCCCGTAATACTGCCGCTTCAACGCATCAACCCGCAGGCCGTATTGCTCGCGACTCATGCGGCGGGCGCGGTACTCGACCTTCAGTGCGCGCACGCGCTGGTCGTAATCGCTTTCTAGCCGGTTAACTACGGCGCGATACTGTTCACGGCTGATGCGTCGGTCGCGGTAGGCGCGCTTGGCCGCCGCAATATTGCTAGGCATGGGCGCAGACCGCGGGCTGGCGGCGGACTTGGGTGGTTTTGCCGCCGGTTTAGTGGCTGGTTTGGCCACTGTTGCTTCTGATTCTTTCGACGTTTCTTGCGCTGCTTTTTCGGCAGACTGTGGCTCTGGAGTGGTTACTGCTGACTGTTGTTCAGCAGGCACCGCTACGGGAGCTGCTGGCGCACTGACGGCCACAGCAGCAGGTGCTGGACGCAGCCACCACCAAGCACCCGTCCCCAACATCACGACCGCGAGCACAGCAGCGCCGGCAAACAACGCCGTGCGGGTAGCGGCAGGTGTATCGTTACTGCCCAAGTGCATGCCGCCGTAAGGGAACAGCAATTCGCTGCCGCTTTCAGCGGAATGTGCGTTTTGCGGCACCAAACGGTGCGTGGCAAAACGCGGAATGTTGTACAGCTTCACCGGCTGCTCCATGCCTTTCAGCGTGAATTGCCCCACCTCGGCCGCCGGCACTTCGGCTTTGTTCATCGCCATGTACACGGCTTCACTGAGGTAGATTTCGTCGGCCGGTGCCACGCCTTCAATACGCGAGGCAATGTTCACCGGCTCGCCAAAAATATCGTTGCGCGTGACGCGCACTTCGCCGAGGTTCGCTGCTACGCGGATGTGAATCGGGTCGCTGCCCGGCGCCTGCAAATTGCGTTGATGCATTGCATCCTGCATCGCCATGCTGCACAACATAGCGTCGGTGGGCGAGCGGAAAGTGAGCAGCATGGCATCGCCGATGCTTTTGATTTTTTTGCCGCGAAAGTGGTGCACGATAGGCACCAAGGTTTCATTGAACGATTTGAGCAAATCCGCATTTTCCGTGCGCGAATGGCGGCTGGTTGCTGCGGTGTAGCCGACAATATCGACAAACAGAACGGTGAGGTTTTCAGTATGTAATTTCATCCGGTCAGCATAAACGCCGCACTGCGTGCTGCCAACAACCCATACCGCTGCTGGCCGTTATCCGCACGCGGCGTTCTAAAGTTCCGCCGCGTCAGACTCGGCTTTCGCACGCTGCAATGCAGCGCGCATAAGCTCTGGCAAATCTTTGTCTTTGCGGATTTCTGGAAAGCGTTGACGGTTCATGTACAGAATCGAGAAGTGCATCCACAGCAAATTGGTGGCGGCGACAAAAAACATCAGCATGAAGCAGCTGGTCCAGATACCCACCCAATCGTTCATCACACCAAAGGCAATCGGCAACACAAAACCACCTAAACCGCCGATCATACTCACCACACCGCCCACGGCGCCGACATGCTGGGGGTAATACTCGGGGATGTGTTTGAACACCGCCGCCATGCCGAGCGACATGGTCATACCCATCACGGCGAGCACGGCGGCACGCACGCCCATAGGCGGCACGATGCTGAACGGGATAGGGCCGTTGATGCCTTCCACCACATAATGCGTGTTGGGGTAGGACAAAAAGAACAGACCCACCGCGCAAGTAGAAAACGAGATATACATCATGCGACGCGCGCCGTAACGGTCGGACAAATAACCGCCCACGGAGCGAAACAAGGTGGCGGGAATCAGGAAGCTCGCCGCCAACAAACCAGCGGTGCGAATGTCCACCTCATACACCCCAATATAAAAACGCGGCAGCCACGATGCCAAGGCAACAAAACCACCGAACACCAAGAAGTAGTACACGGAAAAGCTCCACACCTGAAAACTGCGCAGTGGTTCCAAATGCCCCGCCCAGTTCGTGTGCGCTGTTTTTTTGGGTGATGGCTCCGGCTGCGTACACAGATAAAACAGCACCGCCGAAGCCAACATCACCTTGGCGTACACGCCAACCACCGATTGCCAGTCCATCGATGCCAGCAACCAAGATGCAGCCAAACTGGTGACCGCCGTGCCGACATTGCCCATGCCGAACAAGCCCAGCGCTGTGCCCTGCTTCTCCGGTGGAAACCACGCCGAGACATACACCACGCCCACGGCAAATGCGCCGCCCGCCAAACCCAATCCCAGACCGAACAACAACAACATGGCGTAGGACTTCGCCACAGGCAGCGCGAAAACGAACCCCGCTACCACCAGCATTAATACCGCCATCACGCGGCGGGCGCCGTAGATTTCAGCCACGATACCCAAGGGCAAACGGCTGAGTGAGCCGGTCAGAATTGGCACGGCTACCAGCAGACCATACTGCGTGTTGGTCAGCGCAAGCTCACCTTGTAGCTTTAATCCCACAATGGCAAAAATCACCCAAGTAGCAACGCACACGGTCAGGGCGTAAATGGCAAACCACAGAGCGCGCTGGCGCTGCGCGGGCGAAATCGGCGTTGCATCAAGCATCGTAGTGTTCCCATCCTCGTACGCCGTAGCGTGTTTGTAATTCACTCAAATAGTGCTGGATTTCCATTTGCTGCCCTTGCAGTTCCAAGTATTCAGCAATCTGTGGCTGCGCCATCTCGAAAGACAGCGGCTCGCCCTTGCTCACCGCGTTCACCTGCACGATGTGATAACCCCAGCGCGACTCCAAGGGGAAAGAGGCCAAACCTTCCGACAAACGAAACAACTGGCGATCAAACTCCGGCGTGGTCTGCCCGCGCTGCAAGCTGCCCAAATCACCGCCCTGTTCTTTTGACGGGCACGCGGAGTAACGCAATGCAAAATCCGTAAAGCGCTCTGGATGCTGCTGCAATTCCGCAAGCAACTGCTCGGCTTGCGTGCGGGCGCGGATACGATTTTCGGCATCGTCTGGCGCGGCACTTAACAGAATGTGATGAACGCGCATTTGATCCGGCATGCGAAAGCGTTCGCGGTTCTGCTCGAAGTAACGCAAGCAATCATCCTGCGTAGGCGCTTGCGTTTTTATTTCACGCTCCAACAATACACGAATACACGCCTCTTCTTGCGATTCGTTTTCTTGCAACGCCATGTCTACCGCAAGATTTAAGCGTTCACACTCCAAGCGCAATAATTCGCGCACCAGCAAAGCACGCGCCGCTTCCGCGCGCGACTGCTCCGGCTTTGTTGCTGGATGAAACTGCATTTCACGCGCAACATCTGCTTCGCTAATAGCTGTTTCACCCACAAACAACAAACACGGTGCAGGTTGACCCAAACTGCGTTTTTCTTCTTGCAGCGCTTCTTCAATTTGCACAGCGTCAATGCGCTGCGATGAGGAGGACATCGTGTTCATCTCACATGCGCGGTGGTTGGTTAACAATCGAAGCCTGACGACGACGCACCACTTGATAAGGTCGCCATAAATAACCGACAGGAATACTCCACACATGCACCAAGCGCGTGAAGGGCGCGACTAAAAATAGCGTCATACCCAATACAATATGCGCTTTGTAAATCCAATGCACACCCAACATATAATCCGCTGCGCCCCAGCGAAATGTGACAATGTGTTGCGCCCACGCTGCCATTAACAACATTTCACTGCCATCTAAATGTTGCGCGGAAATAAAAATACTGGACAAACCCAACAATAACTGTGCGAGCAATAACACCAACACCAGCGTATCAGCCACTGTGCCGGTTGCACGAATGCGTGCATTGGTTAAACGCCGCCACAACAAAATACAAAGCCCGACCAAACACATCACACCAAACACGCCGCCGACCACCATCGCCAACAATTGTTTATGCGGCGTAGAAATCACATGCTCGTACACGGCATGCGGCGTGAGCAATCCGACTACATGCCCACTCAACACCATCAATACGCCGACATGAAATAAATTGCTGCCCCAACGCATGCCTTTGTCTGACAACATCTGGCTGGAGCCAGTGCGCCAGGTGTACATCGCCTTGTCATAACGCGCCCAACTGCCAATAAAAAAAACAGCCATCGAGATATAGGGATAAATCTGAAAAGCAAATTGATTCCATGCGTTCACGGTTGCACCTGCTGCGCGTTGGTGAATCGGAGAGGTTTTATTTCGTCAGCACGATGCGTCTGTGTACTGCTGTCGCACGCGGGCGTGTCAATACCGAAGCGCACCACTTCTTCTTCCCACAGACGATCCATCACTTCCGGCGTATCGTCGCGCATTTCTTGCTGCACTTGTTGCCGCAAGGCTGAAAGATTCACGCGACCTTCAGCCATCTCCACTAACAGCGTTAGCAACAAGGCATACGGGCTCTCACGCTCCGCCGCACGCGCTGCCAATAACGCAATGATGTGCTGCAAGTTTTGCAACCAATCTTTTACTTCTGCTATTGGGCGATGGCTGAGATATTCCAACACCAGTGGCAAATAATCGGGCAGTTCGCGTGTTGCCAATTCAAAACCATTCTTGCGATAGGCTTCCAGTAAATTGACCATCGCCTGTCCGCGATCACGCGATTCACCATGGATGTGTTCAAACAACAACAAACTCATGGCGCGACCGCGATCGAACAAAGACAACCAATTGTCCTGCGCATCCAACGCGTCCTGCGTCAATAAATCACGCACAAATTGCGTCAAGGCTTTTTGCCGCGCGGCGGGCAAACCGGCATCGGCAACGGCTAGCAATAATTCTTCACCGTGTTGCCACAATTCGTCTTGCGGATAGTCCAACAACACGCCGATCAGCTTTAACACACTCATGGCGCCGCCTCCTGTGACGCAGGGCGATACTCTTGCACCACAAAGCCGGTGGTTTTGCGCTGACCAAATAAATCTGCTGCGCTGTCGCCGTGGCAACCATTGCCGAAAGAAAAACCACAGCCGCCGCGCTCACCAAACGCATCGTTGGCGTATTCGCGATGCCCCGTTGGAATCACAAAACGGTCTTCGTAATTGGCGATCGCCAAATAGCGGTACATATCTTCTGCTTGGGCGGCGGTTAAACCCACTTGCTGCAACGCCGCATGGTCTTCCACACCGTCCACATTCAATGCACGCCGCCAAGCACGCATCGCCAAAATACGCTCCAATGCACGCACCACCGGCGCTTCATCACCCGCCGTTAATAAATTCGCCAAATAGCGCACAGGTATGCGCAGCGAATGCACATCAGGCAATTTGCCGTTCATGGCGATTTGCCCGTTTTCTGCGGCGGATTGAATCGGCGACAAAGGCGGCACATACCACACCATCGGCAGCGTGCGGTATTCCGGGTGCAGCGGTAGCGCGAGCTTCCAATCAATCGCCATTTTATAAACCGGCGATATTTTTGCCGCCTCCAACCAGCTTTCAGGAACACCTTCGGCGCGCGCAGCGGCTTGCACTTGCGGGTCATGCGGATCGAGAAAAATATCCAAATGCGCTTGATACAAATCTTTTTCTGCCGGCACGGCTGCCGCCTGCTCAATGCGATCGGCGTCATACAGCATTACACCTAAATAGCGTATGCGTCCCACGCAAGTTTCCGAACACACCGTCGGCTCACCCATCTCAATACGCGGATAACAGAAAATACATTTTTCAGATTTTCCGCTCTTCCAGTTGTAATAGATTTTTTTGTACGGACACGCCGACACACACATACGCCAACCACGGCATTTGTCTTGGTCGATCAACACAATGCCGTCTTCTTCGCGTTTATAAATCGCACCGGATGGGCAAGCCGACACGCACGCCGGATTCAAGCAGTGCTCACACAAGCGCGGCAAATACATCATGAACGTCTTTTCAAACTGTCCGTAAATATCTTTTTGCACATTGTCAAAGTTTTTATCTTGGCTGCGCTTGGTGAACTCACCACCGAGAATTTCTTCCCAGTTTGGCCCCCATGTGATTTTCTGCATACGCTCGCCGCTAATCAGCGAGCGCGGGCGCGCGGTGGGTTGGTGCGCGCTGTCTGGCGCGGTATGTAAATGCTGATAATCAAAAGTGAACGGTTCGTAGTAGTCATCTATCTGCGGCAAATCAGGATTGGCAAAAATCTTGGACAACAAACGCCAGCGCCCACCCGTGCGCGGCACTAATTTACCTTTGGCGGTTCGCACCCAGCCGCCATTCCATTTTTCTTGATTTTCCCATTCTTTTGGATAGCCAATCCCTGGTTTGGTTTCTACGTTGTTAAACCACGCATATTCCACCCCTTCGCGGCTCGTCCACACATTTTTGCAAGTGACGGAGCAAGTGTGGCAGCCGATACATTTATCAAGATTCAACACCATGGCAATTTGCGCGCGCACTTTCATCGTGTTGTCTCCTGTTCCAACCAATCCACTTTGTTCATTTTGCGCACGATGACAAATTCATCGCGATTGGTACCGCAAGTGCCGTAATAATTAAATCCGTAAGCGAGTTGCGCGTAGCCACCTATCATATGCGTTGGTTTTAATACCACGCGCGTTACAGAATTGTGGATACCGCCGCGTGTGCCTGTAATTTCTGAACCGGGCGTATTGAGAATGCGTTCTTGTGCGTGATACATCATCACCATACCCGGCATCACACGCTGACTCACCACCGCGCGTGCCGCTATCGCACCGTTGACATTAAATAATTCAATCCAATCGTTATCTTCGATACCCGCGCTGCGCGCATCGTCTTCACTAAGCCACACAATCGGCCCACCGCGCGACAAGGTTTGCATCAACAAATTGTCGCTGTAGGTGCTGTGTATGCCCCATTTTTGGTGTGGCGTAATCCAATTCAACACCATTTCTTTATTGCCGTTACTGCGTTTATTAAGCAGTGGCGCAATGGTTTTGGTATCCACGGGTGGACGGTACTGCATAAAGCCTTCGCCAAAAGCAATCATCCACGCGTGATCTTGATAAAACTGCTGTCTGCCGGTGAGCGTGCGCCACGGAATCAATTCGTGCACATTGGTGTAACACGCGTTGTAGCTGACATGTTCATCTTCCAAACCGGACCAAATCGGCGAAGAAATAATTTTGCGCGGCTGCGCTTGAATATCGCGAAAACGAATCGCTTCATGCGCTTTACCTACCGCCAAATGTGTGTGATCGCGCCCCGTAAATTCGCCCAGTGATTTCCACGCTTTAACAGCGACATGGCCATTGGTTTCCGGTGCGAGATGCAAAATGACTTCGGCAGCATCAATCGCCGAATCAATGCGTGGGCGATTACTGCTTACACCTGCGTCCAACACGCGGTGATTGAGTTTGCCTAAAAAGTTCACTTCATCCTGCGTGTTCCAATTCATGCCTTTGCCACCATTGCCCTGTGCATCCAACAAAGGGCCTAGCGACGTAAACTTTTTGTACAAATTGGGATAATCGCGCTCAACGGTCACGATAGTCGGCATAGTTTTTCCCGGTATCGGTTCGCACTCGCCTTTTTTCCAATCGCTAACACCCAATGGCATAGCCAATTCATTGGGCGTGTCGTGCAATATCGGCACTAACACCACATCCTTTTCTACGCCCAACACACCTTCTGCCATTTCGCTGACAGTTTTTGCTACCCCTTTGAAAATATCCCAATCACTGCGCGACTCCCACGCAGGATCCACTGCTTTTGACAGCGGATGAATAAATGGGTGCATGTCTGAGGTATTCAGATCATCTTTTTCATACCACGTTGCTGTCGGCAACACGATGTCGGAATACAAGGCCGTGGTGCACATCCGAAAATCCAGTGTCACCAATAAATCCAATTTTCCTTCCGGCGCTTCATCGCGCCAACGCACTTCTTCTGGTTTTTGCGCACCGCGCTCGCCCAAATCTTTGCCCTGCAAACCGTGACGCGTGCCGAGCAAATGGCGCAGCATGTATTCATGCCCTTTGCCGGATGAGCCGAGTAAATTAGAGCGCCAAATAAACATCGCACGCGGAAAGTTTTCCGGTGCGTCTGGGTCGGCATACGCAAAATCCAACGCGCCATTTTTAAGTTCATTGACAACATAATCCGCCGCACTTTTACCCACAGCTTCTGCCGCTTGCGCAATATGCAGTGGATTGCGATTGAGCTGCGGCGCACTCGGCAGCCAACCCATGCGTATGGCCTGCACATTGAGATCGGCTTGGCTAGCGCTGAATTTTTCAGGATCCGCCAAAGGCGAAAGAATGTCTTGCACATCCAATTTTTCGTAACGCCATTGATCCGACATAAAATAGAAAAATGATGTGCCATTCATTTGGCGCGGCGGCTTACTCCAATCCAAACCAAACGCCAACGGCTGCCAACCGGTTTGTGGTCGCAATTTTTCTTGGCCGACATAATGCGCCCAACCACCACCGGTTTGCCCCACACAACCACACATCACCAGCATGTTGATTAAGCCGCGATAATTCATGTCGTTGTGAAACCAGTGATTCATACCCGCGCCAACAATAATCATGCTGCGCCCGCGCGTTTTGGCAGCAGTGTCCGCAAACTCACGCGCAACACCAATCACAGCAGCGCGCGGCACACCGGTGATTTTTTCCTGCCACGCCGGTGTGCCTGGCACATCTTCGTCATAATTTTTAGCGACATTGCCGCCGCCAAAACCGCGATCCACACCGTATTGCGCGAGCAACAAATCGTAAACAGTTGCTACCGCCCAGGTTTTACCATCGGCCAGCGTGAGCTGTTTAACGGGAACATTGCGCTCCAAAATGTCAGAAAACTTTGCTGGCGTAAAATGCGCGTGCTCAACACCACCAAAATACGGATAGCTGACCGCCGCCACGCCATCGTTAAAATCTTGCAACGATAAACGCAGTTTTGTTTCTCTCCCCGCGCTGTCTTTTTCTTCAATATTCCATTTGCCTTTTTCGCCCCAACGAAATCCGATAGCACCGCGCGGCACGGTGATCTGTCCACTGTGTTCATCAAACGCCAAAGTTTTCCACTCAGGATTATTGTTTTCATCCAAACCGGATAAATCACTGGCGCGCAAAAAACGCTCCGGCACCAAACGCCCATCGGCGCGCTGCTCCAAACGCACCAAGAGCGGCATGTCCGTGTACTGCCGACAATAATCAGCAAAATAATCGACCGTTTTATCGACATGAAACTCTTTCAAAATCACATGACCAAACGCAAACGCGAGCGCTGCATCCGTACCCTGCTTGGGGTGCAGCCAGTGATCGGTCAGTTTGGCGACTTCAGAATAATCGGGCGTAATCGCCACTGTTTTTGTGCCGTTGTAGCGCGCCTCGGTAAAAAAATGCGCGTCGGGTGTGCGCGTTTGCGGCACATTAGAACCCCACGCAATAATGTAGCGGCTGTTGTACCAATCGGCAGATTCCGGCACATCAGTTTGCTCACCCCACACCTGCGGGCTGGCAGGCGGCAAATCACAATACCAATCGTAAAACGATAAACACGCACCGCCCAATAATGATAAATAGCGCGCACCTGCCGCATAAGACACCATCGACATCGCGGGAATGGGAGAAAAACCAATCACGCGATCCGGTCCATATTTTTTTACGGTATACAAATTGGAAGCGGCAATCATTTCGTTCGCCTCTTCCCATTGCACACGCGCAAAGCCCCCCATACCGCGTTTGTTTTTGTAGGATTTGGCGCGCGCTGCGTCTTCAACAATACTCGCCCACGCATCCACAGGGCTCAATGTTTTGCGCGCCTCGCGCCACAAGCGCAACAAAGCACCGCGCACCAAGGGGTATTTCAAACGGTTGGCGCTGTACAAATACCACGAGTAACTCGCGCCGCGCGGGCAGCCGCGCGGTTCATGATTGGGCAGATCAGGGCGTGTGCGCGGGTAATCGGTCTGCTGCGTTTCCCACGTCACCAAACCGTTTTTGACATAGATTTTCCAACTGCACGAGCCGGTGCAATTCACACCGTGCGTCGAGCGCACGACCTTGTCGTACTGCCAGCGCGCGCGGTAACCGTCTTCCCAATCGCGGTTCTCCGTGCGTGCCTCACCATGCCCATTGGCAAAAGGTTCTGAGACACGACGAAAAAATTGCAAGCGATCGAGAAAGTAACTCATAGCGTTCTCCTGTGTACCAAGAACATTACCACTCCCATTGCCTCAAGCGTTGAGCTTGCACAAGTTTTCTGCAGCTTCATCTACAATGCGCCCCCCCTGTTGGAGGTATACGCATGGAATCCTTACTCGTGTCCACGGGCGTGGTCGCCCTCGCTGAAATTGGCGACAAAACCCAGTTGCTGGCTTTTTTGCTGGCTGCGCGCTTCAAAAAACCGGTGCCAATCATCCTTGGTATTTTGGCTGCCACCCTCGTCAATCACGGTTTGGCGGGCGCGCTGGGCGCGTGGATCACGGCTAGCATCAGCCCCAATATTTTGCGCTGGGTGCTGGGGCTGTCTTTTATCGGCATGGCAATCTGGACGCTGATTCCTGACAAAATCGAGGAAGAAGAATCGCTGATGGCACAAAAACTCGGTGTATTTGGCGCAACGCTGGTGACGTTTTTTCTCGCCGAAATGGGCGACAAAACGCAGATTGCCACCGTGGCCTTAGCCGCTCACTACGCCGCACCGCTACTGGTGGTGGCTGGCACCACGCTGGGCATGTTAATTGCCGATGTGCCGGCGGTATTTGCCGGTGAAAAACTCGCGGCAAAAATCCCCATGAAACTGGTGCACTCCATCGCCGCCGGCGTGTTTGCCGTGCTGGGCGTGATGACGCTACTGGGTGCTGGCACACAGCTAGGGCTGTAACGCATATCAAATGCAGGCTCACTCAGTGAGCCTCGCATCTCATAACATGGCGCTGTCTCCACACCGCAAGATTGCTTTGCCATGAGTGAAAACGCATCCGTAGCTTTATCGTTATTCGGCACGATCGTGACATGGGCGCTAGCGTGGCTCGTGGTTGTAGATCACTGCAACAAACAAGGAGAAAACATCTTTGTTTCTCACCTATTGGGCGCATGCATTGGCAGCGGCGCAGCGTTTGGCGCGTTTTGTGTAACCGGCGCGTTATTTCTCCCTAGCGACAACGCCAGCACCGCAACAGGCATAGGCAATGTGGGCGCCGCCATTCTCTTGGTGTATTGGCTCGCCTTTCTTTTTGCTAAACACACTGTCGTTCGTCAGCAACAAAATAAAACCGTTGACTACGAAGCTATGCGTCAAAAAAACGACGCCGCACAAGGGCAAAAAGCAGAGCAGCGCGCACAACAAACGCAAATACTGGGCATGCCAATGGAGGACTTTTACTCTATGCGCTTGGTAGACCACATGGCATTTTGGTGTGCCATGCTATTTTTGACGATGTGGGTCTGCTTAATACTCATCATGCTGTCGACAGGAACAAACGACGGTCTTGCGCTAACTATCGGCAGCACGCTGTGGATGCTGCTGATTTTTTATACTTTCGGAATCACGCGCCTGCGTGTAATCCCTGTTGCAATATCAGTGCTTTTGGCTACATCGAGTACTTTATTAGAAATTTGGTGGCGACTCCGCGACAAAGTCTCTTATGTACCACCGCCAGCAAACAAAAAAACCACCCGCGAAGGTGGCTCTGCATCAAGAGATCGTCTCTAACTCCAATATCTCGCTCAGGTGTAATGTATTTGCCCGCTGGCGGTGATGGACATTTTTACTTTGACTTTGTTCACCATCTTGCACGATGAAGTAAACGTATCAGTGGCAATATTGCCCGTGCCGGTAAATAGCCCTGTGTTTGTGCAAACGGTAGGCAATTCCAAATAACCCGTAACGGTTTGCGCGTATTTGTAATCAAACGGCTCGGCACTGCCTTTGAGAGTAAAAGATATATTATTTGTCAACGTTTTATCTTTTATAAAAGCTGAATACCCATTGAGGTTACTCAATATAGTGTTGAGCGTTTGTCCATTTTTACAGCTCACTACGCTATCTGCGCTCGTTTGATGCACTCGACTAAAATGATCGATTAACCCATAACTGGATGTGTCCTTCAGCGCAATACTCAACACGCCTTTTTTATTGGAGATGCTGGTGCTGCTGCCAACAGATCTACCATAAAAATAATTTCCTGTATTCATGCCGAGCATAGCTGCAGTGGACTCAGCATAGGAAGTTTGGCTCGCTGGATTATCAGATACAGTCGCCGACACACCCATTACCGTGTCTACAATTTCTCCAGAGCAATAGCCAGAAAGCGTGATGGTAACTTTGCTCTGTATCGGACTACTGTCATAAAAATAGTTAATGTAAGGTGCTGCTTGCGCCTGGCTAATACCTGTGACCATTAAGGCTGTGAGCAATGTTTTTTTCATAAGCAACTCCTTGATATGTGATAGGTGACTTGCCGTATAACAGCAACGATTACGAGTTTGCACCTCTACTGTACCATCAGCAACACCACCCACTTTGCCCAGCGGCACGCGCTTTCGTAAGATAGCCGCTCTGTTTTCTGCCGGTTGTATTTTATGTCTGCTGCCCCCAAACCTCTTGTGCTCTTGATACTCGACGGCTTCGGCTACCGCGAGGAGACGAAAGACAACGCCATCGCCGCCGCCAACACGCCAGTGTGGGACAAACTCTGGCGCGACAACCCGCACAGCCTGGTGTCCGGCTCCGGTTTGGATGTGGGGCTGCCGGAAGGGCAGTTCGGCAACAGCGAAGTCGGCCACATGACACTGGGCGCAGGACGCGTGGTGTGGCAGCAATTGACGCGCATCGACAAAGACATCGCCGACGGCACCTTCTTTGAAAACCCCGCCTATTGCGCAGCCATCGATAAAGCCATCGCCAATAACAAAGCGGTACACATTTGGGGTTTGCTATCGGATGGCGGCGTACACAGCCACGAAAATCATATTCTCGCCGCCCTGCAACTCGCCGTGCAGCGCGGTGCAGAACAGGTTTATTTGCACGCCTTTTTGGATGGGCGCGACACACCGCCGCGCAGCGCAGAAGATTCTCTGCGCATCACGCAAGACACATTGAACGCACTCGGCACCGGCCGCATTGCCACGCTGTGCGGACGTTATTACGCGATGGATCGCGACAAGCGTTGGGATCGCGTGGAAAAAGCTTACAACTTGCTCACCGATGGTCGCGCCGAGTTTCACGCCGCCACGGCCATAGAAGGTTTGCACGATGCGTACGCGCGCGATGAAAACGATGAATTTGTAAAACCCACCGTAATCGGCACACCCGTGCAGTTACACGATGGCGACGCGGTGTTGTTTATGAATTTTCGCGCCGACCGTGCGCGGCAAATTACGCGCGCGTTTACCAACCCCGCTTTCGACGGCTTTGTGCGTGCGCGCACTCCCAAACTCAGCACCTTTGTGATGACCAGCGAATACGCCGACGACATTCCAGCGCCTTGCGCCTATCCGCCATCCACTCTGAAAAACTCATTGGGTGAATATTTAGCCGGTTTAGGCAAAACACAGTTGCGCATTGCGGAAACGGAAAAATACGCGCACGTCACTTTCTTTTTCAGCGGTGGACGCGAAGCATTGTACGAAGGCGAAACACGCATCTTGATTGATTCCCCCAAAGTCGCCACTTACGATTTACAGCCAGAAATGAGCGCGTTTGAAGTCACCGATAAATTGGTGGAGGCAATCAGCAGCCAGCAGTTCGATGTGATTATCTGTAATTACGCCAATGGCGATATGGTGGGTCACACCGGTATTTTCAGCGCCGCTGTAAAAGCGGTGGAAGCCTTGGATGTGTGCGTAGGCCGTGTGCGCGATGCCGTGTTAGCGACGGGCGGCGAATGCTTGATTACCGCCGATCACGGCAACTGCGAACAAATGCAAGATTACGAAGCGCAGCAAGTGCACACACAGCACACTTGTGAACACGTTCCGTTTTTGTATATCGGTCAGCGCACAGTCGCCATTAGTGATGGTGGTACACTGGCCGACGTTGCGCCGAGCATGTTGACGCTGCTGAACTTGCCACAACCAGCAGAAATGCAGGGGCGCAGCCTCATCACCATCCACAACAAATAAAACTTTTTATCACTACGCACGGAGAGGCACACATGAAAATTCATCAATCTCTATTGGCTGCTATCCTCATCGGTACATTGGCTGGCAGTGCTTTCGCTAACGACGCAGCACCCGCTGCACCGACTGCTACACCAGCACCAGCCAGCACTGAAAATCTTGAGCAAAAAGTTAGCGAGATGCAGCAATCTATCGACAAGCTAAAAGCGGATATTCAAACTATCCAAAACACCCGTAATGAGTTGCAAACCAAGTTGGATCAATCCGACAAAGAAGTTGCGGCGCAAATGAAAAAAATCGAAGAGATCAACAATAAAATCGCCGAGAAACAAAAAGCCGCTGACGCTCAAGCGGCAGAAAAAAAGCAGTAAGCAGTTCGATAGCCGATCAGCGGGAACAGATCGGCCAGCAATTGCGCACCCTGTACACAGCAGGGGCGCAATCGCAACTGCGCTTGCTGCTGGAACAGGATGATGCCAGCACTCTCACCCGCAACCTTCAATACAACGATTATTTTATGTCGGCACGCCAGCAAAAAATGCAGGTGTATCTCGACGCCATTCAGCGCATCGACACGATAGAAAAAGAAATTGCAGCGACGATCAACGAACTGCAAACACTTCAACAAACACTGCAAGCAGAAACTACGCAGTTAGAAGCAGAGCGCGCTGCGCGCAAAACACTGATCAACAATACTGACAGCGAACTGCAAACCAAAGGCGGCGAGTTGGATAAACTTGTGCAGGATCGTACAGCCCTGCAAACACTGATTGCACGCATTGAAAAACAGCGCGCCCTTGCTAAAGCGCAAGAAGAAAAGCGCCTACAAGAAGAGAAGCAACAGCAAGAAGAAAAACAACAGCAGGCAGCAGCGCAGACAGAAACCGAACAAAAAACAGACGACGTATCGCCGGCTTATAACGCCGCTGATCTTGCACGTTTACAGCAACAATCGTTCGCGCAGCGCAAAGGCAAAATGCTGTGGCCGGCGCAAGGGAAATTGCTAGACCGTTTTGGCGACACCCGCCAAGGCAGCGTGACTTGGGATGGTTTGCGCATCAAAGCGGACAGCGGCACACCTGTGCGCGCCATTCACGGTGGACGTGTGATGTATGCCGACACGCTGCGCGGGCAAGGTTTATTGCTGGTGTTGGATCACGGCGATGGTTATATGAGTTTGTACGCACACAATGACACGTTGCTGCGCGAAGCCGGTGAATGGGTGCAGCCCGGCGATGTGATTGCGCGCGTGGGCAACAGCGGCGGCGAAAAAGAACCGGCACTGTATTTTGAAATTCGCAAAAATGGCAATCCCATCAACCCTCTACTTTGGCTGAAAAAATAAAATGCTTCCTGATACCTTACACACCGCTGAAGAAACGCGCGCACTGGATGCCGCACTCATCGCCACCGGCATCAGCAGCATCGCGCTGATGAAAAAAGCGGCGCGCGCTGCATTGGAAACACTGTTAGCGCACTGGCCCAATCCCACCTACATTACTGTTTTTTGCGGCAGCGGCAACAACGGCGGTGACGGTTATTTACTCGCCGCCCTCGCACAAGAAAAAAATATTTCTGCACACATTATTGCCGTCGGCGCAATTGAAAAATTTACGCCAGACACATTGCAGGCACACACCTACGCCACACAAAACGGCGTGACGATTTCACCGTGGCAGAACACTATGGATTTACCCAGCAAAGGCATCGTGGTCGATGCGCTGCTCGGTACCGGCAGCTACGGCGCACCACATCACGCTTACGCCGCCGCCATTGATGCTATCAACAGCAGCGGCCTGCCAGTGTTAGCGCTGGACTTACCCTCCGGCATCGACGCCGACACAGGCTGCGCCGAAGGTGTGGCTGTAGCAGCGGATGTCACCGTCACTTTTGTTGCACTGAAACGCGGTTTATTGACCGCCGATGCGCCGGATTTCACCGGCCTCATCGAATACGCCGGTTTGGGTGCAGAAGCGTTAGACGCACCTGACGATCACGACTGCGAGCGACTGGAACTCAGCACCTTGCTAGACGCACTGCCGCCGCGCCAGCGCACGGCGCACAAAGGCCTGTTCGGGCATGCGATGGTGATAGGTGGCGACAGCGGCATGGGCGGCGCTGTCTTGATGGCTGCCGAGGCGGCTGCGCGCTGCGGCGCAGGCTTAGTGAGTGCCGCCACGCGACCCGAACATGTGTCGGCTGTGTTGGCACGGCGACCGGAGATCATGGTGAGCGGCGTGAGTTCTGGGCAGGCTCTGGAACCACTGCTCGCCAAACCCACGGTGTTGGTTGTCGGTCCGGGCTTGGGGCGCAGCGCGTGGTCCGAGCAGATGTTGCAGCAGGCCACCTTGAGCGAACTGCCGCTGGTGCTGGATGCCGATGCACTCAATATGCTGGCCGAAGGGCGCGTAGTGCGCGAACCCCACCGCAGCGATTGGGTGTTGACCCCACACCCCGCCGAGGCTGCGCGCCTACTCGGTATCAGCACCGCTGATGTGCAGCGCGACCGCTTCGCTGCCGTGCGTGCCTTGCAACAACGCTATGGCGGCACGGTGGTCTTGAAAGGTGCAGGCAGCTTGGTGTGCGGGGCGAGCGGCATTGTCGGCGTTTGCAGCGGCGGCAACCCTGGCATGGCCTCCGGCGGCATGGGCGATGTACTGGCCGGCATCATCGGCAGCTTGCTCGCGCAAGATATCGAGCCCGAGACCGCCGTGCAGCTCGGTGTTTGCCTGCACGCCGAAGCGGCGGATGCTGCCGTTGAAGAACAGGGCGAGCGCGGCTTATTGGCGAGTGACCTTATCGCGCAATTGCAAGGTTTGGTAAATCCGTAGAGCAGGTCTCACCATGCTTAAAGTGCCAACCCAGCATCTAGCGTCCATGTTGTGGAATAGAGCTCCGTCTTAGTAAAAGCAAAACTCTTCAAATGCAAGGATGGCTGCTCTTTTATCTCCAAAAATGACGCGCGCCGAAATTGCGCCAACGGGCGAAACGTATCAGGCTTACGCGACAATACGGGAAACACCACAGGATCAAACTGGGCAAAGTAACCTGCAAAATCATAATCAGTGGCAAAGCAGTACGGCGCCACTTTTCTTTTAGGCCACACCAAAAGACTCTCTTGCAAATCTACCAAGGCCCAGTATTCCCTTTCGTCAACATCAATAGAAAATGACTCTTTTAATACCACAAGAATATCAAAGAATAATTTTTTTGGGTTTGAAAAAAATATTTCTGAATTTTTTTTCCACGCCAATGCAAGAATTTCCATCCAAAGGGATGGGTTAAGCATATTTTCTTTCACCCAAAATAGCGCAGGAAAACTGCTTTTTTTGTCATCGGTCAGTGACACCAATCGACTAGCCAAATCAATAGCCGGAATGCCATGCTCCACCTGGATGTACAGCGCCAAATAAAATATAACTTTTTCGTCAAAGAAAAAACTGGTTACAACGCGAAGCGACAACATAGCCTGACAATCCTCTTCCGTGAAGCTATTGCCGCGTAATACAAAACCGGATTCATTAACAACCAACCCATGCTGTCTTACATAATCCTCATCTGCCATTGGCGAATTAGGAAGAATGCGCACAGGAAAACACCGAACTAATACCTGCCTATCAAAAGCAAACTGCAAATCTCGTTTAAAACTATCACGCGTCTGGCCTGGCAATCCAACCAAAATATCGGTTGTTGGCGCCATTTTCACCTCATGAAATACGGCAATTAGATTTTCGTATGCACTCTCCTTGATGTTAGATCGTCGAATGTTTTTTAGGACTTCTGGATCCGTACTTTGCAGCGAAGCTACGGCATCTGGCATCATCTTTTCTGAGTGCAATATCCTAACAATCTTTGCCACTCTCTCTGGCGTGTTTTTCGCCAAAAAATGCGCCGCCTGTATCGGATACCCGTATTTTCTCTTTGATTCAACTAACTTTTCAGCAATCTCAATGTCGCGATCAAATGTGCCAAAATTAGCATCAGCCAGCAAAATAGTTGCAATATTTTTCTTCGCTATATACTCAATTTCATCAAAAATCCGCTGCGTATCTAGGCGATGAATTTTTGACAATGTGGCACCACCCCAATCACAAAACGTACACCCAAAAGGACAGCCTCGACTTGTTTCCATCACAGCCACAGGCGGCATCACAGACAAGTGCTCAAACTCACCAGTTAAATACGGAGAGGGTATTGTATTCATGTCTTTAATTCGATCACGATTAGCGGTACGTATTGGCTTTAAATCTTTCCCGCGAAACGTCAAGCCATTTACTACAGACAAGTCACACTGTCTGATATTTTTTTCACCCGCCGCAATATAACTACACAAAGCCTCCAACAACACAGACAGCGTCATTTCCCCCTCACCCTGCACAGCGACATCAATACAGTGATTGATATTCATGAATCGATTGCACGGCTTTTCCGCTCGCGGGATATTGGGCCCACCAATAACAATCAATGCGCTTGGAATAAGCTCTCTGACACGTTTTGCAAATGCAATATTGAGATCATGATTCCAAACATAACTCGCCAACATAAACACTATCGGCATTGACTCATGCTTCATCTTATGAATAAGGCTTTCAGTCTCCGATGGCTTAACCGGCGTAATTTTCTCAAAATCACAATACCGATTCAGCAAACCATCCTTATAAGCCTTGGCATGCGCCACCAAAAGACCATGTGTAAAAAAAGCGCTGTACTGCGGCTCATTTGCCAAGGGAACGGGGCACACTTTAAGAATTTTTTTTTCACATAACTCAGCCATACATCACAACTCTTTCTTTACATCTCAAAAGCACAGGCATCCACTCTAAAATCCACAAGAAGCCTAATACCCCCTTTGCTTGTTCTACTTCAAAACCCTGCGCATACTCCACAGCACCAGCGGCGCGAGTGGCTTCATGATCAGCCGCGACCAACGCAAGCGCTGGCGCAAATCTGCTTGATAGTCTGCAAAACTGTGCTGCTGAAATTGCAGAATGTCTTGCGACTCAGCGGTATCCATCCAACTGGTGTAGTAGCGGTCGCTGCCGAGCATATCTCGCGGCAGAGTAATCCCCATGGCATTCAGTGCCGCACTTAAGAATTGGTGTTGCGTGACACGGCTGTCTTCACCACCTCCCAATAACAAAACCTTATGCAAGGCGCGCGCGTTATTGATCGCATTGACCATTGCCAGCGCAACATCTTGTGGATGCACATAATGCAAGGGATTGTCTGGCGATACGGCAAACAATTTACGCATCATGGAACGATCCGCACCCAAGGTGCGCGAATCTACCGACACCCCCACGCGCAGCACACACCACGGAATTGCACTGGCCGCTAGCGCTTGCTCTACCTCCACTTTGTGCCGCGTGTAGTTGTCGCTTGGCGCCACAGCATCGTCCGCCCGCATCAAACGCGTGGCTGGCTCAGGGAATCCAAATACCGTTACAGAGGAGGGGTAAATCAGCAGAGGTTGTTTAACGCGCTGTTCAATATCCGCAATCAAACGCAGCGTGGCGTTGACATTGATGTCATGCGCGAGCTCAGGCGCGCGATCCGTCACCGGCGGCAGTACCGCTGCGAGGTGTATCACCGCCACACAGCCTTGCAGCAAGGGTTTGAAATCCACGGTGCGTAAATCACCCCACACCAACTCGTCGTACAGCGTTTCTATACGCGCCGCCACCTTGCGGTTGGCGGGGTTGTCGAGATCCATGGCCAGCACACGAAAATTCTGCCGCTTGAGCTCAGCCAGCACCATCTGCCCTAAATTGCCAAACGCGCCAGTTACCAGCACCGTGCGAGAAACTATCATGCTTGAAACCCCCTGTTCATTTTTTATCTGCGCAAAAGAATGGAGAGCTTGTGTCTTGATTGCAAGCCGATTCCATTATGCTAGTGACACTTGTATTCATTGACGAACACCATGCTACCCGCCACTCACGCCTCTCATGGCACAACCGCACCCCTGCCGACAGAGCATCAGCGTTTACTCAAACTCGCCAGCCTTGCCTCCGTGGTGGTCGCCGTTGCGCTAATCGCCTTGAAATTGGCCGCGTGGATGGCTAGCGGCTCCATCAGTTTGCTGGCCTCGCTGACGGATTCCACCATGGACAGCCTCGTTTCTATGGTCAACTTTTTTGCTATTCGCTATGCCATGCAACCCGCCGATGAAGGGCATCGCTTTGGTCACGGCAAAGCAGAAGCGATTGCTGGCTTGGTGCAAGCGGCATTCATTGCCGGCTCGGCAGGTTTTTTACTGCTGCACGCCATCGATAAAGTGCTGGCACCACACCCCATCACGCATCCAGACCTCGGCATCGCTGTGATGCTGGTATCGCTTGTGCTCACCATTGCGCTGGTGCTCTGGCAAAAACATGTGGTGCGCATCACACAGTCCACAGCTGTCGCGGCAGATTCGCTGCATTACACGAGTGACATCTTGGTCAACATCAGCATCATCATTGCGCTTGTTGCCACACAATGGGGCTACTCACATGTCGATACTGGACTGGGGCTGATCATTGCGGCATTCATTCTGCGCAGCGCTTGGCAGATTGGCATGCAATCGCTCCAATTACTGCTGGATGCCGAGCTAGGGCCTGAAGTTTGGCAAGCCATCGGCGAGATCATCCGCAAGCATCCAGACGTGCGCGGCTACCACCAACTGCGTACTCGGCGCTCTGGACACATCATGTTTGTGCAATTGCACATTGAAATCGACAAACACATGCCGCTGCTGCAAGCACATGCCATCACCGAGGACATTGAGCGCGCCATTCAACAGCGCTTTCCCAGCACAGATGTCCTCATCCACACAGATCCCGTTTGAGCCCAGCTTCGCCGACGTGTATAAAGGGCGTATTCCTACAGCACAGAATACTTCGCAATGGATGACGATCTTCTCCTCACTTTGAACCGTTTACGCGAAGAACACCGCATGCTCGATGATGAGATTCTGGCGCTGCTGGAACGCCCTTATTTTGATCAACTGCTGATGCAGCGATTAAAAAAACGCAAGCTGTGGCTAAAAGACGCCATTACCCGCGTTGAAAGCAAATTGATCCCTGATTTAGATGCTTAATGCTTTAAGCAGACTCGCTGCGGTACACATCCGGCGTATAAATTTTGTAGCTATTGTGTGTGTTTTTAGCCGCGTACATGGCGCGATCAGCAAACACGCGCAGTAAATCTTCGTCGCGCGTGTGGTCTGGATACATCGCCACACCCACACTAGCCGTTAGCCGCATACCCTCCGGCAAAATATCGTACGGTCTGCCAATTTCATCCACGATGCGTTGCGCCACAATATCAATGCCAGGCGGCGAAGCCACATTTTCTAAAATCACCGCAAATTCATCACCGCCAATACGCGCAATGGTGTCGGCTTTGCGCAACAAATTTGTTAGTCGATCTGCGATAGCGCGCAAAATATTGTCGCCCATATCATGACCCAACGTGTCATTCACGGGCTTAAACCCATCCAAGTCAATGATCACCAAACCAGCAATATTTTTATTGCGATCACTGCTGGCGAGTGCACGCGACAGTTGACTATCAAACATGGAGCGATTGGCTAAACCGGTCAGTGGGTCGTGCGCTGCAAGGAACGCATAGCGATCGCGCTCAGCGTCGCGCTCTTGTTTGAGTCTTTGCGTGATAGATTCAAAGACCAACATCAGAAAAATAATAGCAAAGTAATTGACGGTCCAGTGCATCAAATGATGCGTTGTCGATTTTGACATATCCAGCATCTGCGGAAACTTAAACAAATAGAGGTCAATAAAAATCATGGCTATATGGGTAACCAACACCACAATAGACCACATCAGACCGCTGAATTTCGTGCCGAGGGTAAACGCTAAAATAATTGGCACAACAAAAATAGGCGTGGCCGGTGAATCCAGCGGCCCACCTGATGTGGCAATCCCTATAGCCACACCCAAAAATGTACAAAAAATGGCGATATCTGCAATGCGTTGATAATTTTTTCCTTGGCGCAAGGCATACAAAACAGACAGATAACCACCCGCCATTGCCAACATCAAAAACAGTGAAACAAAAACATTGTCTGGTGACAATGGTGCAAAAAACAGCGTGTAGATACACGTCACCGCTATCAAGACGGTATATAACGATGCAATACCAGCCAGAATACGTGCTTTGTAAAGCACCTCCTGATTACTCGCATAAACTGAGCTAATCATTTTATCAAACAGTTTGGCAAATCCTCTGCCTCTTATCATGTTGTATCCTTCGATTGGCTTCTATTACTACTGCATTTATACATAGCGACTGGTGCGTGTCATTAAACGCGACACCAAGGTCATTCCTTTTTTAATCGGCGCTGGAAATTGTGTACCGCCCGCTGCCAAAGCTGCATGACTGTGGCGCGCTTCGTCTTCCAACATTTTCTCCACAATGGCACGACTTTTTTCATCACAGGGCGGCAGCGTTTGCAAATGTTCTTCCAAGTGTTCGCACACCTGATCTTCAATTGCCGACACAAAACCCAAGCTGGTTTTATCACCAATCAAACCGGCTGCAGCACCTAAACCAAACGACATGCCATACCACAGCGGATTCAAAACCGAGAGGTGTCCACCCAGTTGTTTAACGCGCTCTTCGCACCACGCAAGGTGATCAATTTCTTCATCCGCCGCGCGTTCCATTTCCTCGCGTACGGTGGGCAGTTTGGCAGTCAGCGCCTGTCCTTGATACAAAGCTTGTGCGCACACTTCGCCGGTGTGGTTCACGCGCATCAAACCGATAGAGCGCGCGGTTTCATCCTTGGTCAGCGAGCATTCCGCTTCCTGCACCGCCGGAGACGCGCGCAACGCGGGGCGCGTGTCGCCCGTGAGCGTGCGCAGGGCGCGATCCGCCGAAATCAACAAATGATCCAAGCCCGTGAGTTGGCGTTCAGTCGTGTGAGATGGCATGGGTACTTCCACAAGTGTCCTGCTTTTCAGTCTATGCCTTTTCCTAGGCGGTTTGCCACAAAAGAAAACAGGGGCGCGGGTATAATTCGCGCCCCCGCTCGCCCAGCCCACGGTGAGCATCGCCAGAGCAACCTGCATGTCCTCCACCGCTACGCGCAAAGGCTATATCTACGGCTTTATTACGGTCTTCATGTGGGCGGGATTTGTGCTGCTGTCGCGCATGGCGCAAGCCAGCGGCTTGAACAGTTTTGATATGACTGCGCTGCGCTTTGGCACCGCCTCGCTACTGCTGTTTCCCGCTTGGCTGTTCTGGCAGCGCGTACCGCTATTCACACTACAGACTCTCATACTCTCGGCGGTGGGTGGCATCGGTTACGCACTGTGCGCCTACTCCGCTTTTCATTTCGCACCGGCCTCACACGGCGCGGTATTGCTATCGGGCGTGCTGCCTTTTTTTGTCACGCTGGTTGCTTGGTTTTTACTCGGGGAAAAACCCAGTGCACAGCGCTGGCTGGCGCTGACTGTGATTGGCGGTGGCGTATTGTGCTTGGCGTTTTACAGCGTAGGCGATTTACAACAGAGTTGGCCCGGCGATTTGTTGCTGCTGGCATCCTCTTGTTTGTGGGCGTTCTATAGTGTGCTAGCCAAACGCTGGGGCAAAACACCGAAAGAAATCACGATCAGTGTTGGTTTGTTATCTGCGCTGATTTATCTGCCTTGCTATTGGCTGCTGCTACCCAAAGGCATACACCACGCCACATGGGGCGCCATTCTGCTACAAGCATTTTTTCAAGGCGTACTCGTGGTGATCGTCGCCATGCTGACGTTTATGCAAGCGATGGAACAGCTGGGCCCCACAAGGCTCGGTGCCGTGATGGCAACCGTACCTGCCTTTGCCGGTATCGGCGCAGTGGTTTTTCTCGGCGAGCATTTTTCTTGGTTGCTGGTCAGCGGTTTATTGCTGACTTGCGGCGGTGCGTGGCTGGGATCCAGAAGTTAATCGACAAAAAACACTGTATTTTCCGAAGTTTTTAACCATTTTCTTTTATTAGTTAGCGCATTCCAATTTTCTTTCCGATCATACACCGCGTAGTCATCAGAAAGAGGATCGCATTATGAAAGCCATTATTCCCGCATTATTTTTTGCCGCACTGGGCATGCCATCTGGCGTGGTTGTTTCCGCTTTGTTGGCTTTATTAGTGTTTTGGGTGGCACACGAGCAAGAAAAGGACTCGCAAATCACCTGCTAATGATCAATGAATTGCGCAACAAAAAAGCGGGCTAGCCCGCTTTTTTTATACCCATTTACTGGCTGAAACCATTAAAAGTTCGCGCTGTTGCGCAGAGCGGCAATGCGTTTTTCCAACGGCGGGTGGCTCATAAATAACTCGCCCAAGGTTTTGCTTTTACCGTTGATGCCGAAGGCCACTAACTGTCCATCCAAAGTGCTTTCGTGTGAAGCCTTCAAACGCTCCAAGGCGGCAATCATTTTTTCTTTGCCGGCTAAATTGGCACCGCCAGCATCAGCACGAAATTCACGCTGACGCGAGAACCACGCCACGATAGTGCTCGCCACAATGCCGAACACCATTTCTAAAGCAAACACCGTCATCATGTAGGCCAACGCGCCGCGATCGCGATCACCAATCAACTGCGCCACCACGCGCGCCAAGAAAATTACGAAGGTGTTCACCACGCCTTGAATCAACGTCAACGTCACCATATCTCCGTTAGCAATGTGAGTGACTTCATGCCCCAATACCGCTTCCGCTTCGTCGCGGCTCATGCTGTACAGCAGACCCGATGACACAGCCACCAGCGCGCTATCGCGCTTCATGCCGGTGGCAAAGGCATTGATGTCGGGCGAATCGTAAATCGCCACATCCGGCATACCGATGCCCGCTGCTTGCGCTTGTCGCTTCACGGTTTCCACCAGCCATGTTTCCGTGGGGTTGCGCGGCTGTTCGATCACTTGCGCGCCAGTAGCACGCAGTGCCATCCACTTGGACAACATCAAAGAGATAAACGAGCCGCCCATACCAAACACAAATGCCAGCAGCAGCAAACCGCCGGTGCTGTTGCGCGACAGCCCCAGATACGACTGCAGAACGCTCAACACAATGCCAAGTACCAACATGATGGCCAAGTTGGTGGCTAAAAACAGAACAATACGCTTCATGAAAACCTCTGGGTTGTGTCACTGACACGAATATGGGTGCAACTGACAACTTTGCAAGTCATCAGTGCATCCTGTGAGACTCTTTTGCGCGCAGAGAGTTCCTGGCTAACGAATCAACGACGACGAACCACGCCGCTATTTTTCTTGTCGTCTTCGGTTTGCTCCAAACTGAGCCCACCGAGGCCACCAAAGCCGCCGCCACCTGAGTTTTCTTGCGCCAGCTTAATCATCAAACGCAGATCGTTGGGCGAATCCGCATGCAGCAGTGCATCTTCGTAAGTGATCTCGCCCGCGTCATACAAATTGAACAGGGCTTGGTCAAAAGTCTGCATGCCCAGCTCGGTCGATTTTTTCATCAACTCTTTCAGTCCATGCACTTCCGCTTTGCGAATCATGTCGGAAGCCAGCGGCGTGTTAAGCATAACTTCGATAACCGCGCGGCGACCGTTGCCGTCCGGTGTTGGCACCAGTTGCTGCGCCACAATCGCCTTTAAGTTAAGCGATAAATCCATCCACAACTGGCCGTGACGATCTGCCGGAAAAAAGTGAATGATGCGATCAAGTGCTTGGTTGGCGTTGTTGGCGTGCAGGGTACACAGACACAAGTGACCGGTTTCTGCGAAGGCAATCGCGTGGTCCATGGTTTCGCGCGAACGCACCTCGCCGATCAAAATAACATCCGGCGCTTGGCGCAACGTATTTTTTAGCGCGACTTCAAACGATTCCGTATCAATACCTACTTCGCGCTGCGTGACGATACAGCCCGCGTGTTGGTGAATAAACTCGATAGGGTCTTCCACCGTAATGATGTGACCTTTGGAATTGCGATTGCGGTGACCGATCATTGAAGCCAACGAAGTGGATTTACCCGTGCCAGTCGCGCCCACAAAAATAATCAGACCACGTTTTGCCATCGCCAGTTCTTTGATCACTTCCGGCAATTGCAAATCATCAATTTGCGGAATTTTCGTTTCAATACGGCGCAACACTGCACCCGCCAAGTTGCGCTGATAAAACGCATTCGCACGAAAACGACCGATACCGCGTGCCGATACCGCAAAGTTCAACTCCAAATTCTGCATGAATTCTTCGCGCTGTTTGTCGTTCATCAAACCGAGCACCACTTCGCGCGTCAGCTCTGGCGTGAGCGGCGTGTTGGTCACCGGCACCACTTTGCCGTTCAGCTTGATAGAAGGTGGAACGCCCGCGGTGAGAAAAAGATCGGAAGCGCCTTTTTCTACCATCAATGCCAACAGTTTGCTGATATCCATATTGTTCTTACCTGAATAAAGGTTATTGCCAGAATAATAATTTGTTGTCGATTAGAAGTTTTCTGGAATCTTCGCTTTTTCACGCGCTGCATCGCGCGACACCAAACCTTTTGACACCAAGTTCGTCAAACACTGATCCAAGGTCTGCATGCCGAGCTGACCACCCGTTTGAATCGCCGAATACATCTGCGCAATTTTGTCTTCGCGGATCAAGTTACGAATCGCCGCCGTGCCGCGCATAATTTCGTGTGCAGCTACACGGCCGCCGCCATTTTTCTTCAACAGCGTTTGTGAAATGACGCCCTGCAAGGATTCCGACAACATCGAACGCACCATGGATTTTTCTTCCGCAGGGAATACATCCACCACGCGGTCAATAGTTTTTGCCGCTGACGTGGTGTGCAGCGTGCCGAACACCAAGTGACCGGTTTCTGCTGCGGTTAATGCCAAACGAATGGTTTCCAAGTCACGCATCTCGCCCACGAGAATAATATCTGGATCTTCCCGCAAAGCTGAACGCAGTGCTTCGGCAAAGCCTAAAGTGTCGCGGTGTACTTCCCGCTGGTTCACCAAACATTTTTTACTTTGATGCACGAATTCGATTGGGTCTTCGATCGTCAAAATGTGTTCGTACTTATTGTCATTGATGTAATCGATCATCGCCGCCAGCGTAGTCGATTTACCGGAACCGGTTGGCCCCGTTACCAAAATCAAACCGCGCGGAATGTGACACAAATCTTTGAATACTTGCCCCATACCCAATTCTTCCATCGTCAACACTTTGGAAGGAATGGTTCTAAATACCGCACCAGCACCGCGGTTTTGGTTGAACGCGTTAACACGGAAACGCGCCACACCTGGCACTTCAAACGAGAAATCGGTTTCCCAAAACTCTTCGTAATCTTTGCGCTGTTTGTCGTTCATGATGTCGTAAATCAACGCATGCACTTGCTTGTGTTCCAGCGCAGGCAAGTTGATACGACGCACATCGCCATCCACACGAATCATCGGCGGCAGACCGGCCGACAAGTGAAGATCCGAAGCACCTTGTTTGGCGCTGAAAGCCAGCAGTTCAGTAATATCCATAAGAAGAGCAACCTGTGATGAGGATTAAACACGAGACACCGGCACCAACACCTGCATCCCTGACGACAATCACCGCCAATATAGCCAAGGAGTGCAGCCGTATACAACTCACCACGCAGGAATGCTGGCGCAGTGTGAACGCCGTCACATGACTGACGTAGGCAATTGGCGCTCGCTTATAATGCCGCGCTCTCTGGGAGACACAGCATGCATCAACCCACTATCGGTTTTATCGGTGCCGGCAATATGGCGGCCAGCTTGATGGGCGGCTTGGTTGCGCGTGGCTATGCGCCACAGCAACTCTGCGCGGCCGATCCCAACGCCGCTGGCTTGCAGGCACTGGCGCAGCAGCACGGCATCCACGCTTGCGCGAGCAATGCGGAAGTCGCGCAACGCGCCGACATTCTGGTGCTGGCGGTGAAGCCGCAAGTGATGCAGGCCGTGCTGACCGATCTCGCTCCTGCCATCCACAGCAAACACCTCCTTATTTCCATCGCCGCTGGCATCAGCATGACCAGCATGGCGCAGTGGTTGGGCGGTACGCCCGCCATTGTGCGCTGCATGCCCAACACGCCCGCGCTGGTGCAGCAGGGCGCGAGTGGTTTGGTCGCCAATGCGCAAGTCAGCGCCGCGCAGCGCGAGCAAGCAGAAGCGATTCTGAAAGCTGTCGGCATTGCGCTGTGGCTAGACAATGAAGCACAAATTGATGCCGTGACCGCTGTTTCCGGCAGCGGCCCTGCGTACTTTTTTTTACTGATGGAAGCGATGATTTCCGCCGGTGAAAAATTAGGACTCAGCACAGAAACATCGCGCGCACTCACTTTGCAAACCGCACTGGGTGCCGCGCAGATGGCGTGCAGCAGCGAGTTTGATCCCGCCGAGTTGCGGCGCCGCGTCACTTCACCAGGTGGAACCACCGAACGCGCCATTGCACATTTTGAACTGCAAAACTTGCGCGATATCGTGGAAGGCGCACTGCATGCAGCTAGCGCTCGCTCGCTCGAATTGTCGCAACAATTAGGCTAATTATTTTTGAGAAACTTCCATGAACGCATTCGCACAAATTGGCATTCTCACCCTGCAAACCATCGGCGGCTTGTATTTGTTGACCGTGGTATTGCGTTTTTTATTGCAAGCCGCCCGCGCCGATTTTTATAACCCGCTTTCACAAGCCATCGCCAAAATCACCACACCGGTTTTGCTGCCGCTGCGTCGCATCATCCCCGGTTTTTTTGGTTTGGATCTTGCCTGTATTGCCTTGGCGATCATCGTGCAATATCTCACTATCACCTTGAGTTGTTTGCTAGTGGGCATTTTTGATCCACTGCGCGTGTTGTTGTGGGGCTTGATCGGTATCGCTTCCATGGTCGCTTACATTTATCTTGCGTGCATGATTGTGATGATTATCCTCAGTTGGGTTGCACCCTACACGCGCCATCCCGCTGCGATTTTGTGCGTGCAATTGGTGCGACCGCTGTGTGCGCCTATCCAGCGTTTTATTCCCTCACTGGGCGGCTTGGATATTTCACCGATTTTTGTTTTTTTATTGCTGAATGCCGCGCGCGTATTGATCAACAGCGCCGCTGCCAGCACCGGTTTAATGGGTGGTGCCAGCATGTTAGTCCCCGGCATGTTTTGATCGCACCGTTATGACACTCGCTATTTTTGATCTCGACAACACACTGCTCAACGGTGACTCCGACCACGCTTGGGGCGAGTTTATTGCCGATCTCGGCGTGGTCGATGCGACAGAATACCGCGCAAAAAATGATGCGTTTTACGACGACTACTGCCGCGGTGAATTGGATATTTACGCCTACCAACGCTTTGTGCTGGGCGCACTGGCTGGCAAAAGCATGGATGAATTATCGTGTTGGCATGAGCGTTTTATGCAAGAAAAAATTGCCGGCATGATTCTTCCCAAGGCCAAAGCATTAGTTGAACAACATCGCGTGCAAGGTCACACATTGATGATCATCACCGCGACCAATGCCTTTATTACCGCGCCCATTGCCAAACGCTTTGGCATTGATATTTTGATCGCCACCGAACCAGAAATTCGCAACAACCTTTACACGGGCGACATCACTGGCACACCCTGCTACCGCGAGGGAAAAGTCGAGCGGCTCAACGCTTGGCTAAAAAACAACAACAAAACCCTGCACGGCAGTTTTTTCTACAGCGATTCGCACAATGATTTGCCGCTGCTGCAAAAAGTAGACCAGCCAATAGCTGTTGATCCCGATGACAAACTCAAAGCCTTTGCAGAACAACACGGGTGGCAAGTGATGAGTTTGCGGTAAAACAGCATTCTAATAAAAATAATCCATTACAGAGATACTAGCGATCCATGAAAAATATACAGATACATTCGTTGACTTCTCTGCGATTTTTTGCCGCTCTGATGGTTTTTTTTAGCCACCTTGATTTTCTACGCATACACACAGACACAGCAGGAAATCCAGACAAATACCAAGACATCTATAACACCTGGTTTTATGAAGGGTATTCTGGCGTAACTTTTTTCTTTATTTTGTCTGGATTTATATTAGCTCATTCTTATCAAGATCGACTAGTAAACCATACAACAGCCACCACGGATTTTTTTATTTACCGCATTGCAAGAATTATACCTCTACACTGGCTAACACTTTTACTAGCGATTTTTTTATTGCGCACATCCAATGATAATTATGATTTTTTCTCCACTAGCAGCTTTCTAGCTAACGCACTCCTATTGCAGGCTTGGTTTAGCGATATCAACATAGCCTTTTCCTACAACTTGGTATCATGGAGTTTATCAGATGAAATGTTCTTCTATGCAATGTTTCCACTGCTTATCCGACTCAACACCAAAGTACTTATCGCTATTTTTATTCTACTCATCGCCTGCATACTAACCTGGCTGCCGATAACATTACCTTTTGTAACTTTTCATCTTCCACGATTTACCGATCTCACGAAATATTACGCCTACTGGTTTCCTGCCTTCCGCATTGGCGACTTTCTAGCTGGCATTATTCTCTACCGCGCATGGAGCGCTTACAAAACAATCCCATCGCTACTAGCTAGCATCCTGCAAGGAGCATCTATTGTTTTACTGGTTTTATTTTATGCTTACCATTCCGGCATCGACGAAACCCTGCGTTTCGACTTTTACTACGCTATCCCCATGGCTTTTCTGATTTTTGTTTTTGCTTACTCCAATGGGGTTTTTGCAAGAATGATATCCAATCGACTCATGCTGATACTCGGCGAAGCCAGCTTTGCTTTTTACATGATCCATCAGCTAGAGCTATATCAGATTGGTCATCGCTTGGTCAGATATAACGATACCCTGCTCGAATGGTTCTACATAACAGATCACCCAGAATACGCCGTGTGCATCCACTTGGGCATCAGCGTGATCTTTAGCCTTGCATTATTTTTCTTATTTGAACGCCCTGCTCAACGCATATTTCAGCAAGGATTGTTTGGCATAAAGAACATGGTCATCCGCGCCAAATATAAACTTACCCGCGCTTAACACTCAGTCAAGCTAATGATCCCTCTCGCAACTGCTCCATCACAGCTTTTGTTTCTGGTCTTACGCCACGCCAGAGATAAAAACTTTCTGCTGCTTGTTCGACCAACATTCCTAAACCGTCAACCACTTCTTTTGCGCCGTGGCGTTGTGCCCACTGCAAAAAAAGCGTGAGTTGTGCGCCGTACATCATGTCGTAACAACAGGCGTTAGGGTTAAGGATGGCGGGATCGAGATCGGGCATAGCGCCCTGCAGACTGGCGGAGGTGCCGTTGATGACAATATCAAACGGGCGCGCGTGAATGTGCAGACTGCTGGCGCGCAGTAATTTTATTTCTTGCGCAGATTTACCCACAGAAAAATCTTTCACCAGCGCTTCTGCTTTTTCCAAGGTGCGATTCGCAATCACGATGCGCGAGGGTTGCTCTGCCAACAACGGTGCGATCACGCCGCGTACCGCACCACCCGCACCGAGCAACAGCACGCGCTTGCCGTGAATTTTCCAACCGAGATTGTGCGTGATGTCGCGCAGCAGACCAGCGCCGTCGGTGTTGTCGCCATAAATCTTTCCATCGGGCATTTTTTTCAGTGTATTGACCGCGCCGGCCGCTTCAGCGCGCTCACTCAATACGTCCGCTAATTCAAACGCTTCCAGTTTGAACGGCACCGTGATATTAAGGCCGCAGCCACCGCTGGCAAAAAATTGGCGCGCGGTTTCAATAAACTTATTTGGCTCCACCAACTGCCGTTCGTAAAGTAGATCTTGCCGCGTTTGCTCGGCAAACGCGGTGTGGATCAGCGGTGATTTGCTATGCGCTATCGGGTTGCCAAATACCGCGTATCGATCGGTCATACCCACTCTCTTCGCACGATGTAATCGCTGTAGAGTTTGGCTTCTGGTGAGCCAGCCTCTGGCTGCCAGTTGTAGTGCCAGCTTACCAAGGGCGGCAGTGACATCAAAATGGATTCGGTGCGACCGCCGGTTTGCAAACCGAACAAAGTGCCGCGATCGTATACCAAGTTGTATTCCACATAGCGTCCGCGACGGTACAACTGAAAATTGCGCTCGCGCTCACCGTATTTCATATTTTTACAGCGCGCGACGACAGGGCGATACGCTTCAATATAGCTATCACCTACCGCGCGCAAAAACGCAAAACTTTTTTCAAAACCCAAGGCATTCAGATCATCAAAAAACAAACCACCTACACCGCGCTGTTCATTGCGGTGTTTCAAAAAGAAATACTCATCGCACCATTTTTTGTAATCTGCATACACATTCTTGCCAAATGGCTCGCATGCCGCTTTTGCCGTGCGGTGCCAATGCACGCAATCTTCATCAAAACCGTAGTAAGGCGTGAGATCGTAACCGCCGCCAAACCACCACACATCTGGCTCACCGTCTTTGCGTGCGATAAAAAAACGCACATTGGCGTGCGAGGTAGGCACATAAGGATTTTCTGGATGGATAACAAGGGAAACACCCATCGCTTCAAACGCGCGCCCTGCCAATTCAGGACGGTGCGCGGTAGCCGATGCCGGCATGGAATCGCCTTGCACATGTGAAAAATTGACGCCGCCTTTTTCAAATACCGCGCCGTTGGTAATCACGCGTGTGATGCCGCCACCGCCGCCACCTTCGCGCTGCCACGCGTCTTCGACAAATTTTGCGCGACCATCTTCCGCTTCTAAGCCAGCACAAATACGATTCTGTACATCCAACAAATAATTTTTTACCGCAGCTACATCAACAGTCATCACACTCTCTCCAATTCATTAAGCCATGCGACAGATTTCGCCTGTCATCACATCGCGAATCTGCGTGGGTTTTTGCAAACCGCCGAGCGCGCCCGGTAGCACAGCGTCCAAGGTATCGCCAAAATTGCAGCGCACATCAAACACCGTACGCGCCGGTTTTTTGCCCGCACGATTCGCCGATGTTGACACCAAAGCACCGCCAAACTGTTTGCACAGCGCAGCTGCTAACGGGTGCGCGGTGACACGCACAGCCAGCGTAGAACGACCGCCGGTAATCCACGCCGGTGCTGCGCCATTGTTGGGCACCAACCAAGTATTTGGGCCAGGCCAACTCGCGTGCAGCACCGCCAGTTTTTCTTCCGGCAAACCGCGCAAGTAGGGCGCAAGTTGTGCAACATCGGCTGCAATAAGTATCACGCCTTTGCGCCAGTTGCGTTGTTTTAGCGCAAGTAATTGCGTAACGGCTTCTTCATGGTGCGGATCACAACCCAAGCCCCACACAGCTTCCGTGGGATAAGCGATCACGCCACCGCTGCGCAAGACCGAAACCGCGCGCTGTAAATGAAAAGTTTTTGTTGATGGTGTTGGTTCAGGCACCGAAGGCATTTTTTATCCACTCAAACTGGATTGCATCATTGTCTGCGGGGCGTGCGGCAACAATATCAAAGCGACACGGCGCATGGCGCCACGGCGGATGCGCCAATAAAAACAACTGCGCGGTTTGCAATAATTTGCGCTGTTTACTCGCCGTCACGCTTTCCACAGGAGAACCGAAGCGGTCGGTTTTACGAAAACGCACTTCCACAAACACCAGCGTGGCGCCCTCGCGCATAATCAAATCAATTTCACCGCCGCGCCGCTGAAAATTTTGCGCGATGGTTTGCAAACCCTGCTGCTGTAAATAACACTCTGCGGCGCGTTCAATCACGACACCACGCGCACGCGGCGCTGCTGCGCCACGCGGCATTAAAAACGCCCATCAGCAGAAGCGGGTTGCGCCACAAGCTGTCCGTCTTGCATCACTGCCCACACCAAATTGCGTCGTACACGCCGCTGACTATCCATACTTAAATAACCCGTATTGCCTGTTACATGTAACGAGGTATTGCCAGTCAATTGCGGCAATTGAGAAAACAAAGCCTGTGCATCAGCTCCCATGGCAAACAAACGTCCGTTGGCATTGGTGGGCACAGCGATATGGGCATCATGCAGCGGCCCTGCATTCACCAACCAAGGCGACACACACACACGCAAACCGTTGGTGCGCACATCAACACGACCATCCAACACTTCCGCTGTGGCGTACACCGGCAGATCTTTGCCGCCGTTGCGCTGGAGTGCGTCCATCACCGCGGCTGCATCACTGCCACTGCCGCTGAAATACACCATTTCCGGCAGCGTTTTGCCGGCGCGCATCTGCCCGCTCGCTAAATCTACGCCAAGTGCATCGGCAATCGCCGCGCTGTAATTGCCCGTACCAGCCGCGTAGCGCATCTGTGTCACCTCACCGCCGCTTTGCTGCCAAGGTTTCACAAACGCCTGTGCCAAACGCTCGCCGCGCTCACCTTGAGGCGCGATCACCAAAGCGCGCCGAAAACGATTAGCCGCAGCGGCTGTCGCCACCTGTGCCACATCGTCGTCAGGGTTCAAGCTGAATTGGTACAGACTGTCTGCAGTGCGCTGCTCCTGCACTAGGCTGTTCAATGCCAAGGTCGGCACCGGTAGAGTCGCTTGATTAGCCAGCGTTTGTACTTGCTCTTTCTCTAACGGACCAATGACCAGCTGCGCGCCCTGTGTCACGGCTTGCTGATAGGTATTGAGGATATCGGGCGAGGCACTGGTGTCCACCAAATCCACCTGCGGTGCGCCGCCACCGCCACTCATTTGCTGGTAGTGCATACTCATGAAACCATCGCGGAATGCCTGCCCTGCCGCACCCCATTTACCGCTCAACGGCAACAACAGAGCAATGCGCTGCGGGTGCACGCTGTCGGCTGTATCGCTCACCACCAACTCGGCAGGCATGTGGCGATAGGCGGGATGCTCGGCATAGTGGTTACGCCAACTCTGCACATCGGCAGCCATGCGCGCGTTGTTGCCCGCATCCTCGCGCTGAATGTGAGCAAGTGCCAACCAGCCTGCTAATAATTGATCTTCCTTGGGGTTGCGACTGTCGGCGTTCTCTAAAAATTGAAGATCTGCCATCGACATCGCAAGCAATTGCCGCCAAATTTGGTTCGACAACTCCGCCTGCCCTGCCTCGGGAGTGTGTACGCTCTGGGCGATGCGCTCGCTGAGTGCATCCAACATTTTGCCCTGACGCTCAAACAAGCGCGCACGCAGGCTGTGCAACGTGGTGGTCTGTGTGTCGCTCAATCCTTGGTTGAGAGCGGGGTCGAGCAGCACGCGCGCTGCGTCGTCTACATGGCGCTGATACAGCGCCCAATCACCGTACTGCAAGCTGTACTCTGCATGCTGCTCTGGTGTGAGTGTTTCCGGGTGCAGCACCTCAAACACGCGCCCCATGCGAACGTAATCGCCCATTTGTTGATAGTAGGCCGAGGCTTGCAGCAGCAGCGTTTCGCGCAGAGGCGATTGCGCCACTTCCGCGCGTTTGAGCAACTCAAACACCATGTTGGTGTCGATAGCGGGCGCACCCGCGGTAGGGACGACCACTTGCGCAGGCGTAGTCGGCACTGCGCCACTGGGTGGCGGTGCGGCACAACTGGTCAAACCCAATACGGCCACTAGCAATGTCAAAATAACTGCGCCGCGCAATCGCAAACGACAAGGTAGAATGAAAGACATCTTTGAATTCCGGTTTATGGCATGTCCACGGCAACCCTGTATCTGGTCGCAACGCCCATAGGCAATCTGGCCGACATGGTACCCCGCGCCCTCACGGTTCTCCAATCCGTTGATGCCATCGCAGTGGAGGACTCGCGCCACAGCGGCAAGTTATTGCAGCACTTCAACATCAGCAAGCCGCTAATTCCCTACCACGACCACAACGAGCGCGATGCCGCCGAGCGCATTCTGCATTTATTGCAGCAAGGTAAACGCGTGGCGCTGATTTCCGATGCCGGCACACCTGCCATTGCCGACCCCGGTTACCGCTTGGTGCGTTTGGCGCATCAGAACGGCGTGCGCGTGGAGAGTGTGCCGGGGGCTTGCGCGGCTATCACTGCGCTGGCTGGCTCTGGTCTACCTTCTGATCGTTTTTTATTTTGCGGATTTCTCCCTGCCAAACAACAGGCACGCTGCACGGCTTTGCAAGCACTGACGCAGGAATCCGTCACGCTGATTTTTTACGAAGCGCCGCACCGCCTCGCCGACACCGTACAGGATTTAGTCGGCGCCTTTGGCAGCACGCGCGAAATTTGTTTGGCGCGCGAATTGTCCAAACAATATGAAACCTTGTGGCTGACGACGCTGGCAGAACTCGCACAAGCGTTGACAGAAAAGCGTGTGGAGGAGCGCGGCGAAATCGTGTTGATCGTCGCCGGCAATACACAAAAAAATAATGACCAGGGCGAAGACGATCGCATCCTGAAAATTTTATTGGCTGAGTTGCCGGTAAAACAAGCGGCAGCATTAACAGCACAAATTACCGGCGCATCCAAACGCGAGTTGTATCAACGCGCGCTGCAATGGAAAGAATAGGCAATGCTCATGCGTCTATACGGCTTATTTTTTTTATTGCTGTGCAGCCATGTACTGCAAGCAGCTACGCCACAAAAACCGAATGTGCTGTTAATTTTATTGGACGACGCGGGTTACAGCGATGTCGCCGGTTTTGGTCGCAATGATGCGCCCACGCCCAACATTCAAAGCATCGCACAGGAAGGTGTGCGTTTTACGCGCCACTACGCCGACAGCACTTGCAAACCCGCGCGCTTAGCACTGCTGACGGGGCGTGAATCCGCACGCTTGGCACAGAGCCCAGATTTTCGCGGCATATCATCCGATGTTGTCACGCTGGCAGATGCGCTGAAAGCCCAGGGCTATCACACTGCGCATATCGGTAAATGGCATTTGGGCGATACGGTGCGGCAATCTTGGCCGGACCAACAAGGTTTTGACGAATGGTTTGGCTTTCTCAATCAATTTCAATTAAAAGGGCCGGATGCAGAAGGGCATTTCACTAAACGCCCCACCTACATCAACCCGTGGCTGCAAAGCGATCACACGCCGCTGCAACAATACCAAGGCCATCTTGAAGATATTTTGGCCGAACACGTCGTCGCACAAATCCAAAAAAGCAAACAAAACGCGCCGTGGTTTATCAACTATTGGCTGTTTGCACCGCACCACCCCAGCACAGCTTCTGAAGAATATTTGAAAAAATTTCCCAGCACGCCGGAAGGCAAATACCGCGCACTGCTCGCACAAGCCGATGCCGAAATTGGCAAAGCGCTGCAAGCGCTGCGCGATACAAAGCAGCTCGATAACACCTTGATTGTGCTGGCCTCCGACAACGGCGGCACCAATCAAATGATGAACAACAATTTTCCTTACGCTGGCGTAAAAGGTGAATTTCGCGAGGGCAGTTTGCGCACGCCGCTGATTATTCGCTGGCCTGATAAACGCAGCGCGGGCAAAGCTATCGACGACATTGTGGCCATCCAAGACATTTACCCCACCGTACTCGCCGCCATGGGTATTGCACCCACCACACAATTAGATGGTGAAAATTTGCAACCACTACTGGACAACAAAAAATTACCACCACGCGAACTCATTCACGAAATTGGCAGCTTAGGTTTATTCAACTACAGCATTCTTGCGTCGGATGGCGCGTGGCGCGCTTCACCCAATGAACTTTATTCACTGACAGGCACTGGCGACAATATCGGCGAAAAAAATATCGCTCAACAATTCCCAGAGCAATTGCACACTTTGAGCAAAGCATACGATCAATGGCGCGACAAAAAAACGCTCATCCCTGTGCATTACGCGCCGCTCACCACCGCAGGACAAGCCACCGCAACAGGCAGCGATCTTTTACGCACACCTGGCTACGGAGCATTCAGTTTTGTGATCGGCGCACGCTTTCCAACAACGCCCTCGCAAACACCCATGGTCATTGCCAGCCAAAAAAATCTGTGGTCTTTGGTTTACAACCCAGACAACACCTTTTCTGTGCAAATAGGCGACGAAACCATGCGCAGCACACCGAAAAAAATAAACGCCGGCAACAAGGCCTGCACCGCCATCACCTTCATGAGTTTTCACACACGCTCGCGCCTCAATCCCAAACACAACAGCGCGCACATTGCGCTGTATGTAGGCGATGAAAAATTACTGAACTGGGAACAGGAAAATCCCAAAGAAATCAGTGGGGACTTTGCAGAACCCACGTGGATAGGACGCGATGCTCAGGGCGAAAACCCTTGGCGCGGCACCTTGTTTGCACCGCAATTTTTCAATGCACTGTTAGTGGATGACGATGCCGCGCCTTTCGATCGTCGACACAGCGCTGAACAGCGCGCCTGTGTTCCCGTCATGTAACGGCATCGCTATGCAATTAGAAATTCCACAAAAGTTTCGCCGCAACTCACACATGGTGAAGGAGGCGGGTTATGACGAATCCGCCAAAGAAATTATTGGTTTAATGGCTGAGCGTTTAGGCGTCGCTGACTTTAGTCAAACCAATATTCTTGATGTAGGCTGCGGCACTCGCTTCTCTGCCTACATGATTAACCACTGCGTCCCGGTAAAAAGTTACACGGGCATTGACGTGAATGGCGAAATTATTTCTTTTTTACAAGCCGAAGCCAGCCCATTGAGTGCACGTTTTCGCTACGCGCATTGGCCAGTACAAAACGCGCTCTATAATCCAGAAGGCGCGCCGTTACCGCTACAAGAAAACTTACCCGTCAGCGGTCAATTTGATGTGATTTGGCTATTTTCTGTTTTTACGCATCTCAATCCAGAAGATGCATCTGCTATGTTGCGTATTCTGCGCAAGTATATTGCGCCCAACGGCAAGCTCATTTTTACTTGTCGCATCAACAATACTGTGGATGGTTTTATCGACCGCATACCATCGCAGCCATTGCTGCGCGCCGTATTTTCCCAATCACTCATGGAAAACATGATTGTGCAGCATGGCTGGCGTATCGACCATTTCTACCAAAATGATCCGCGCGACTTTATTCGCAACTACTATATTTGCTCGGCTGCGCCATAGAGATCACGACAGCCCGTCTTCCTCTACGTTTTCTTCACTTTCATCCGGCACAGGCATAACCGGGCCTGCCGGTATATGCTCAACATCCTGCGAAAAACCGATGTAATCCTGCACGCCAATTTCCGCTAATTCCTGCGTGTCGAATGGCCCCACGTCAATGTGTTCGCGTGTCAGGAAATACCAGCCATCACCACTAAAAAATGTTCTGGAGCGACGTTCTGGCGGCAACCCCTGCTCCCCTTTGCGGCAATGGTCAGCGGTTTTTTTATTCTTCATCTGTGCTTGCCTCATTAGCTGTTGTTTTTTCTCAGGCGCTTTTACTCTACAACGACTTGCTCTAGATGACCATACCCTATAATGGCGCACTCAGCCGAACAGACCCACAAGGCATCGCGTGCTATTTAACTCCTACGAATTTCTACTTTTTTTTCTTCCCATTGCACTCGGCGGTTATTACGCCGCCAGCCGCCTGCTGGGGCAGCGCACCGCCATCACTTGGCTGGCGCTGTGCTCCATGTTTTTTTACGGTTGGTGGAACCCTGCGTATGTCAGCTTGATGACGGCCTCCATTCTGTGCAACTACGGTTTTGGCTTGTTGTTGGCTGGCAAGTGGCGCAGCAAGCGCGTACTGGCACTCAGTATTGCCGCCAACCTACTGCTGCTCGCCTACTACAAATACACCGATTTTTTTATCAATAACATCAATGAACTCACCGGCACTGCGTGGACACTGCACCACATCATCTTGCCTTTAGGTATTTCTTTTTTTACCTTCACGCAAATTGCGTATTTGGTTGATGTGTATCGCGGTGAAGTGAAAGAGTATCGCATCACTGACTATTTTTTATTTGTGACCTATTTTCCGCATTTGATCGCCGGCCCCATCATTCATCACAAAGAGATGATGCCGCAATTCATGAAACCCGCTACAGACATGATCAACGCTCGCAACATCACGGCGGGCTTGGTGTTATTTACCATCGGCATAGCCAAAAAAATTCTGATCGCCGATCGTGTCATGGTGTATGTCTCTCCCGTTTTTTCAGCCGCAGAAAACGGTGCCGCTCTCACCTTTTTTGAAGCTTGGGGCGGCGCATTGGCTTACACCATTCAGTTGTATTTTGATTTCAGTGGTTATGTAGATATGGCGCTGGGCATTTCTCTGCTGTTCGGCATACGTCTGCCGCTCAACTTTGATTCACCCTACAAAGCCACCAACATCATTGATTTTTGGCGGCGCTGGCACATGACGCTGTCGCGCTTTTTGCGCGATTACCTCTACATTGGTTTAGGCGGCAACCGCAAAGGCAAAGCGCGGCGCTATATCAATTTACTGCTCACCATGTTGCTCGGCGGTTTGTGGCACGGTGCGGGTTGGACTTTTGTGATTTGGGGTGGCTTGCACGGTCTATATTTGTGCATCAACCACGCATGGCGCGCGCTGTGCGGCAATCGCGCACCCATACTGCCTTCACCGCTGCGCACAATTTTTTACGGCAGCATCACTTTTTTAGCCGTGGTGGTTGCTTGGGTATTTTTTCGCGCAGAAACAGAACACGGTGCGTGGCAAGTGTTGCAGGGCATGGCTGGGCTAAACGGCGTAACGCTACCACTAAAATACGCGAATGATTGGGGTGCATTCGGCACATGGTTGACACAACACGGCCTTGTCTTTGATGACAGCTTATTCAAAGGAGGCAAACAAATGGGGCAGATTATTTGGGCGCTGTTGATTATCTGGCTGCTTCCTAACTCGCAAACTCTGCTGCGCCATTACGAAGTTTGCACTACGCCCGTTGAACGTACTTCACGCATCGCGTTTCGTCCTAACTGGTTGACGCTGGGTATGGTGCTGCTGGTATTGATTTATAGTTTTTCTCGCCTGACACAGCTCAGTGAATTTTTATATTTTAGATTTTAGCGTTGCCTTGCATTTCATGTGATACCGGACACTTTCATGTTGACATTCTCTATCCAAGAAAAAACGTTTAATGTTTTATTGGTCGGTGTGTTTTTTATCGCCGTCATTGGCATGGCTGCATTTAATTACAGTGTCAATGCCTTTGGTGTGTTTCCCATGAAAACCATTGCAGGCTACAACGATGTGCGCTTTGTTGAGAACACCAGAATCTATAAAACTTTTTTGATAAAAAATCATCGTATTGATGGCTTGTTGTTGGGTAGCTCGCGCATTGAAGAAAGCATGCGCCCACTGCCAGCGGCATGGCCCAATATGCAGCCCTACAATATGGCAATGCCTGGCACCTCTATCCACGAGCTGCTACGCAATTTACAGCACGCCAACGCCATCACACCTCTAAAACAAGTGTTGATTGGCGTGGATTTTTTTATGTTTTCTGCCTTCATGGAACCCGTTAGCGATTTTTCAGAAAACTACTTTGCCGTGGATGAAACAGACAAACGTAAACCTAGCCTCTATGTATTGCGCACCTATGCCAATATTTTGCTGTCTTCCGATGCCCTAGAAAAAAGCGTGAGCACTATCAAAGACAGCAAAAAACACATCACACCCTCACATGAAGACAATGGCATGACATCCATTGCCGCACACAGAGCCGCCGTGAAAGACAATGCCGCACTGTACAAAGTATTTGATTCTTTCGAAAAAACCTATTTTCGCAAAAACGGTTTTTGGCTCAACGGCCCCAATGCTACATTTACCACACGCGGCAAAGACGGTCATTCCACTTATGATGATTTCCGCGCCTTGCTCGACTATGTGTATCGCAACAACATTTCCGTCAGCTTTATGATTCCACCACTGCACGAATACATGCTGTTTGGTTTAGACGGCATTGGTTTGTGGCCTACCTATTTGCAGTGGAAGCGCGACATCACCGCTATCAACGAACAAGTGGCAGCACAATATCAACAAGTGCCGCGACCGCTGTGGGATTTTGCCGTGCTCAACGACATAACGCGCGAATGGCTGCCAAATGACCCGCGCCTTGCCTCACCAAAAAATGGTATGCAATGGTTTTGGGATCCAGCACATGTGCAGCCATCCTTTGGCGATGAAATTCAGCAGCGAATTTTTATCACGCACCAACAAGATATCGGCACCACACTCACCACCGCCACTATTGAACAACATCTACAAGAACAAACACACTTACTTGCACAAGCTCAGCAAGAAGATGCTGATATTCGTGAGCACATCAAACAAAAACTACAATCGCTCAATGTGTGGCAACACATTCCCGCCAACCATCACTGACCGCGCATAAACCATTTATCCATTTCTGCCAAACTGACGGGAATCCATGTCGGGCGACCGTGGTTACATTGCCCACTGCGCTCGGTTATTTCCATATCGCGCAACAAGGCGTTCATTTCTGGAATAGTCATACGGCGATTCGCGCGTACCGAACCGTGACAAGCCATCGTCGACAACACCTCGTTAACCGATTCGCGTATGCGCGTGGTTGTCCCATTTTGCAAAACATCCGACAAGATATCGCGCAATAATTGTTCGCTATTGCCCTGCGCTAACAACACCGGCACTTGGCGGATCAACAGCATTTCCGGCCCCACGCGATCCACTTGCATACCCAGTTCTGCAAAAAATACGCTGTGGGTTTCTGCGCAATCCGCTTCACGCTCACTCACTGCCACAGACTGTGGCACCAGCAGAGGTTGACAAGCCATCTGCTGCGCATCGTATGCACGCTTCAATCGCTCATAAGTAATACGTTCATGGGCGGCATGTGTATCCACCAAAACCAAACCTTGTGCGTTTTCCGCCAAAATATAAATGCCTTTCAATTGTGCAATGGCGTAACCCAAAGGAGGGACATCTTCCGCTTCGGCAAGTTCGCCGGATATTGCATCCACACCCACAGAACTGGCGGCGCGATCTATCGACGCAGTGGGAACTGCCTGCGAGGTATACAGTGCCGCGTACTGCGGCAAGCTTTGTCGAATGCTATTTGTTGCATTGTGCAAAGGCATACGATTTTGAAACGGCGATGTTTGTGTCGTGGGTAAAACATCCTCTGCCGCAGTGCGTGACAAAGCTTCACTCTCTGGCCGCAACTCTGCCAATGCACGCGCTAAAGAACGAAAAACAAAATCGTGCACACGACGTGAATCGCGAAACCTCACTTCGTGTTTAGTGGGGTGCACATTCACGTCCACGCTGGCAGGGTCTACCGTCAAATACAACACATACGCAGGATGGCGACTATGATGCAGCACATCTTGAAATGCCAAACGCACGGCGTGTGTAATCAACTTATCGCGTATCGCTCTGCCGTTAACATAAAAATATTGCAGATCGGGTTGGCTGCGCGAAAAAGCAGGTTGCGCTAACCAGCCACACAATTGCAAATCATCGTGTTGCACATCCACGCGAAAAGCCTGCTGCATAAAAGCGGAACCGCACAGGGTTGCTACGCGCCGCTCTTGCTCCGGCAGTGCCAATGCCTCGCGCAGTTGCTGTACGGTACGCTGATTGTGTCGCCAGTAAAACGCCACATCAAACCGAGAAAGTGCTAATTTTTTTAATGTCTCATCAATACGCAAAAATTCTGTTTTTTCACTGCGTAAAAATTTACGGCGTGCGGGCGTATTAAAAAATAAGTCTCGCACTTCCACTGTCGTACCACGCTGATGCGCTGCCGGCAGTACAGCGGTCACCATGTCCTGCCCTTCAGCTTGTGCCTGCCAACCTGCAACATCATTTTGGGTATTGGATGTCAACGTCAAGCGAGAGACTGAGGCCATACTCGCCAAAGCTTCTCCACGAAAGCCTAGCGTTTTCACCGCCTCCAAATCATCCAACTCCACAATTTTACTGGTGGCATGACGCGCCAGTGCCAACGGCATATCTTCCTGCTCAATACCACAGCCGTCATCGCGCACGCGAATCATCTTTACGCCACCCTGCTCTATATCCACATCAATACGCGCTGCGCCAGCATCCATACTGTTTTCTAACAACTCTTTCACGATAGATGCTGGACGCTCTACAACTTCACCAGCAGCAATCTGGTTGGCAAGGCGTTGGCTGAGTTGGTGTATACGCGGCACGAAATGATCAGCTCAAGAAGTTATTGTGGAATACGCAGCTTTTGTCCCAACATCACTTGTTGGTTACGGAGTTGGTTGAGTTCGCTCACTGCACGCATACTGATTTTGTATTGCGCAGCGATACTGCTCAAGGTTTCCCCTTTTTTAACCACATGTATCACGGGCGGTTTTACGGCTTGTGTTTTAGCAGGCTGCAACACAGCTTTTTTCTTGGCTGTTTTTTTTGCCGCTAATAATTTCTCCATGGCATCTTCTGTCGGTGCGGACTTGTTTGGCGCAGGCTTGGCAGATGCCAGCCGCCCTTTTTCGCTGTCTTCATTATTGATGGCATCTTCCAGCGGCGTTTTGTCTATCGTTCTTTTTACTTTGCCACCGCGCGCTGCAGCTAACGCAGTATCCATGGGGGGTTTGGCACGAAAGTGACTATCAATACCTGAAAAAATAGCCTGCACCATACGCGAGCGATACGATGGCGTTGATAGATTTCTCGCTTCTTCTGCATTGGTGATAAACCCCGTTTCTATTAATAACGATGGGATATCTGGATTTTTTAATACAACAAACCCTGCCTGCTCCACAAAACCACGATGCATCTTGGCAACCTTTTTCATCTGCCTTAATACACTGCCGCCCATATCAAGACTCGTCGCGACTGTCGCCGTCATGGATAGGTCCAGCAACACCCCCTGCAACACAGGATCTTTATCTGTGAGATTCACTCCGCCCACCAAATCTGCGTCATTTTCTGTCTGCGCCAACCACCGCGCCGTTTCAGATGTCGCACCACGTTGCGACAAAGCAAAAACCCCCGCGCCTTGTGCGCTGGCATCTTTAAAGGCATCCGCATGAATAGCCACAAATAGGTCAGCGCCTTTATTGCGCGCAATTTGTGTGCGTCCGCGCAAACTCACGTAGTAATCGCCAGAGCGGGTGAGAATGGCCGTGTAGCCAGGCGTACTGTTAATTTTTTTAGCCAATTCGCGTGCGATCGTCAATGTCACGTCTTTTTCAAAGAGGCCTTTGGCGCTCCGCGCTCCCGGGTCTTCACCGCCATGCCCTGCGTCCACAGCAATCACAATGTCACGCAGCCCATTGGCAGCTGGTTTAACGGTTTTAATTTCCGTCGCAGTGGCTTCGTCGTACAAATCCAATACCAAACGATCACCGTATTGGTTATTGGCCGGCAATAAAAAACTTTTGGGTTTGACGCGCGCCGATAAATCCAAGACTAACTTCACATCGCTGCCAACTTTTTCAGTATGAAATGCGATAACTGGCGTATTTTTTAAGTTTATTTTTTTTTCATCTGTAGAAAATTGCGCATTGGGCAGCATAACCACAAGACGCTGCGCATTGCCTTTTTCACCAGGCATATTCAGCAAGCGATGATCCGTTGGGCTGGATAAATCAAATACCAAACGCGTATTATCCGGTGCGCGCCACACACGAATATTTTCTACATTGGCTGCCTGTGCATCTACAGAACATAGCAACCACAGCCCCAATACAACACCAAGATTTTTTTTCATACACCAACTGACATGCTACTGCAAAGCCACCAGCCATTCCTGCGCACGAACAGATTTCGCGCGAACGGTCATGATGCGTCCTGCATTGTTTTCTGGCACGAGAGTAATAGACAAATCTGGCTGGGGCAACAAATCGACTGCCTTTTCTGGCCACTCAATTAAACACAGACTGTCTGATGAAAAATAATCGCGTATCCCCATCAATTCGAGCTCTTCTGGATCATTCACGCGATACAAATCAAAGTGATACACCTTGCTGGTAGCGAATGTATACGGCTCGACCAAAGTGTAAGTGGGACTTTTCACCGCCCCCTGATGTCCTAGTTCACGCAACCAACCGCGCGTCAGCGTGGTTTTTCCCGCACCGAGCGTACCGTGCAACCACACCACACCCGCTGCGCACACCCGCGCCAGTGCCGCGCCAGCGCGCAAGGTGGCCGCTTCATCCGGCAAATGCCATTGCTTTTCTAATACATTCGCATTGTTCAATGGCAACACACTCAGCGTGTGCGCAAATACTGGCTATATGCTTGTTCCAATACGCTGATATCCGGCAACAAAACCGTTTCTCCGGTTGCGGTATTCATGGCGGCGATTTCTGCCGCACCCAACTCAATGTCGGTGACCTCGGTGAGGTCTTGCGGCAAGATGCGCAACAGGCGCGGAATGCCCTGCAACACGATGGCAATAAACGGCACCTTCTCATCCAAACCCGTGTTATTCAACACAGCGATGCGCGGCACACCACTGTAATTTGGTGTCGACTGTTGATTGAGCATCTCAAATGACAACAGAGGCACCGCCATTTGTCGCCATTGGATATCGCCCAAAAACCATGCCGGTGCATTGTCCGGACGCGTGGGATAACTGTAGTTCACGATTTCCGCCACCGATACACCCGGTAGCAGCAATAGTTTGTCGTGCACGGGCAACAACATACTGGGGATATCACGCACGGCAGAGGCAGTGCTGGCAGGCGTGCTGGTGGCTAACGTGTCTGTGGCGCTCATGGTGTTTTGTATCCGTTTGTCTGATGACTATCTGTTGAGTTGTCTTCTATCTGTTTGAATCCAAGTAGCCAACTTGGCTGCCAATTGTGCAGGTGTGCCAGAAAAATCCGACTTGCCGATCGCACGTTCCGTCGCCTCCGGCATTGCCCAGTTCACGCAACTGTCGCGACTCTGCGTCCACACCTGTCCGCCGCAGCGCTTCATCAAACGGCTAGCGGCGGCTGCATCATCGCACATGCCACTGAATACTATCACGCCCCCCGTGCGACCAAAATGCATCGCCGTGGAAGCCACCACCTGATCGAGATTGGGTCGATACTGCCCCAACCACCCTTGGCTGCGCACATGAAAGCTGCCATTACGCATGACATTGGTGGTGTGCTCGGGCGAAATCACCGCCACGGCATTTTCACGCAACAAATCACCGTGACGCACGGCATAAGCCTCATAGTGACTATTGCGCCCCATCACCTGCGTGAGCAAGCCTTGAAAATCACGCTCAATATGATTGGCGTAAATGAACGCCACCCCAAGATTGGGTGGCACGGCATCTAAAAACTGCTTCACAGCATCAGGGCCGCCAATGGAACCCGCCAGCACCCAAACACGGCGCGGCAACCGCGGCGCATTCTGTCGCGTCCGGTTGATCAATCCTGCCAACCCGTTGATTTTTTCGCTGAGTCGATTTTGCCAATTGGCAAATTCAGGACTCACATGATTCGGTATTCTGCCCTCGCACAAAATCATCGGCACACTGATGCTGTCCAGCAGGACATCCAAAGGCTCAGGGTGCATGGCCTCCAGCGCTTCTACATCGAGATTGATGATCCATGCGTCGACACCCGCCTCTGCCACGCGTCCTGCACTGCGCGAGAACTCCAGCGCCACGGCAATCTCCTGCCCAGCCGTCGCCACTGCGGCGCGCAGAGTGGGGACCTGCGCAGGGTCATCGACTATCACGCCAATACGCAGGGTACTCACCAAAGGCCTCAGCTACCGTCGCGCTCGTAGCGGGCCATGCGCTTCGCTAACCGCTCACCCACCAAGTCGTTGATGTTGAGCAGCAACTCTTCTTCCACATAAGGCTTGCCCATGTAGCGCTCAACTCCCATGGCCACGGCGCGCTCGCGGTGTTTTTCGCCCGTGCGCGAGGTGATCATGATGATCGGAATCTCCTGCATACGCTGACTGTTTTTCATCGTACTGGCGACTTCAAAGCCGTCCATACGCGGCATTTCAATATCCAGCAAGAGCACATCCGGCAGACGATCCTGCATTTGCAGCAGCGCATCGGCACCATCTTTAGCCAACATCACGGTAAAACCTTCGCGCTCCAATAAACGCGACGTAACCTTGCGCACCGTCACAGAATCATCACACACCATGACTGTGATGTTCTCTTCCAGTGCTTGCGCGGCACCGCGGTCATGGTGTGCACCAGCATTTTCCTGCGCCAAGTTTGCGCGCACCAGCGCCAGCAAATCGAGGATCACGACCACACTGCCATCGCCGAGCAAGGTCGCACCGGATAACCCCGGCACTGTCGCAAACTGCGCACCCAACGCTTTTACAACAATTTCACGGCTGCCAATTAACTGATCGACGTGCAGCGCCACGGTGTGCTCCGCGCTGCGCACTAAAATTACCGGCTCTGGCAAGGTAGATGCTTCAATATTTGCACGCATTTTGGTGTGCAACAGCGCACCGAGATAGCGCACTTCGTAATGGCGGCCGGCGTATTCAAAACGCGCTTCTGGATCGTCGTAATAACTTTCCAATTCATACGGACTGACGCGCACCAAACCTTCAATGGATGTCAGCGGAATGGCAAACGTGTCTTCACCCACGCGCACCATCAAAGCGCGGTTCACCGACACCGTGAACGGCAAGCGCACAATAAACTCTGTGCCTTTACCCACCGCAGAGTGAATCGTCATCGAGCCACCCATGGCTTTAATTTCGCTGTGCACCACATCCATGCCCACACCGCGACCGGAAATTTGTGTGACTTTTTCTGCGGTACTAAATCCTGCCTGCAAAATAAATTGCAGTGCCTCGTTGTCCGTGATGGGTGAATCCTGTGTCAACAAACCGCGTTCGATCGCTTTTTTGCGCACGGCATCCACATTAATGCCGCCACCGTCATCTCGCAGCGATAACAAAATATCACCACCATCACGATCGAGACTTAGCACAATGCGACCTTGTTTGGATTTGCCTGCAGCAAGACGTTTTTCCGGTGTTTCTACGCCGTGATCACAAGCGTTGCGCAACATGTGTTCCAGCGGCGCCACCATGCGTTCCAACATGGTTCTATCCAGCTCACCTTGCACATTTTCTAAATCAAACACGATCTCTTTTTTTAATTCGCCAGCCACTTGGCGCACGATACGACGCAAGCGCGGCTCCAAACGCGAAAACGGCACCATGCGCGAACGCATCAAGCCTTCTTGCAAACCCGTGTTAATGCGCGCCTGCTGCACCAACAGTGTTTCGGTATCACGCAATTTGTTGGTCAATGAACTGCGAATATCCAACAAATCCGATGCTGATTCTGTCAACGAGCTGGTTAATTGCTGCACGGTAGAATAACGATCCATTTCCAATGGATCGAAATCATCGCTGCGTTCTTGAATTTCTGTCATGCGCGATTGAATTTGCGCGTCTGTCTCTGCTTCCAAACGACGCAACTGATCTTGCAAACGCGTGATGGTTGCATCCATCTCTTCAGCTGTTCGTTCGATATCGATCATTTGTTGTTCGACACGTGCACGGCTAATGGATGTTTCGCCCGCGAGGTTAACCAAGTTTTCCAACAAGTCGGCGGATACTTTCACCATTTCTTGCTGCGCTTGCGCAGCTTTAGCATCTACGGCTGCGTGTGTGGCTTTTCTACCGGCAATGGCATCTTCCAAACCGCGCGGCAACTGACCACCACGGAAAGGAATAATCGTTGCGGATGGCGGTGTAGACACCTTAGTTGATTTTTGCGCGGCAGCTTGCGGCAGTTCTGCATTTTTTTCAGCAGCAACAGGTGCAGTAGGCGCAATCGCTACCGGCTCACCAGCCACGATGCGTTTCACTTGTGCCACGCCTTTTAACATTTTTTCGTAGTAATCGTTGATGGTGGCAAACAAGGCGTTATCTGCCACACCTGAAAATTGCTCTAACTGGGTTTCTAAATCGTGCGCCAATTCGCCGAGCGCCATGATGCCCGTCATGCGCGCACCGCCTTTGAAGGTATGCAAGATACGCTTCAAAGAATCACAAAATGATTTGTCTTCAGGTGCATGGCGCCACGCATCAATTTGCGTTTCTAAATCTTCAATCAATTCGCTCGCTTCTTCCAAGAACAATGCGAACATGTCAGGATCGGCATCTTCACTAATGCCCAGATCCATCGCTTCCACCGCTGGCGCAGATGCAACCGGCTCTGCAGGTGTGGCGACAATTTCTTGCGCAGTGACTTCAGCCACTACAGGCGTTTCCACCAGTGGCTCAACCAAGGCTTCAGCCATAGTTTCAACGGCAGGTTCAACGGCCGTTTCAACAATCGTTTCAACAATCGTTTCAACAACAGGCTGAGCTACGATTGTAGCAGCAGGGGCCGTCGCAGCAGCTTGCGGCAATTCACCGGCAGCAATCGCACGCCCTTGCTTCACACCTGCAAGAATCGCATCTTGGCATTGCAAAATTTGCGCAAATAAAACTGAATCCGCAGCACCACTAAACGTTTCTAATTGCGTTTCTAAATCGTGTGCGAGCGAACCCAATCCCGTCAAACCCGCCATACGCGCACCACCTTTCAAGGTGTGCAAGTTTCTGCGCAACGCATCGGCAAAACTGCTGTCTTCTGGCGCAGCTTGCCACTCGCCGATCAACTGCTCCAGTTCTTCCGTCAACTCATCGGCTTCTTCCAAGAAAATACCAAGCAGCTCTGTGTCTATATCGTCGCTGTATTCCAGTATGCCCACGCCAGATTCTGCAACTGGCTCAGCTGTTGATGCAGCCAGATCACTGGCAACAAGTTCATCTGCCGCAATACTTTCTGCAACACTTTCTACATCAACATTTTCTACTGCATCACTTTCTGCGATTACCGCATCTGCAACAACGTCTTCTACAACAACGTCTTCTATAACAACAGGCTCAACAATTTCTTCCGCAACCGTTTCTGCTATCGGCGTAGCCGATGGCGCTGCCGTTGTTGTCAACGCTGCAAAATTCATTGCGGAGGTATCGCCGTTGCGCCACGCTCTGACCATAGCAACACCGCGGAACAAGCGATCCTGACATGTATTTAACAAGGCAAATAATGCGTTATCTGCATCGCCGGTGAGAAACTCCAACTGCGTTTCTAAATCGTGCGCCCAAGTACCCAACTGCATCAAACCACACATGCGCGCACCACCTTTGAAGGTGTGCAGAGAACGGCGCACGGCATCTGCCATACTGGTCTGCGGCTCTTCACTCCACTGATGAATTTCTTCATCCAGTTGCTCAAGGATTTCATCTGCTTCTTCAAGGAAAATATCGAGCAGATCTGCATCCAATTCAGCCAACATCGCAGTATCGTCTTCTGTAGCTACCGGCTCTACTGCGGAAACTGTTACGGCCACATCGTCTATCACTGTATCTTCCACCACCGCAGTTTCTGCAAATGTCGGTACAGTTTCTATTGGAGTCACCTCTGCAAATTCTGTGGTGCAGAATTGGGCAATATCCGCTTCCATGCCTACGTCTTGCACCAAATCTTCACTGGCTGCGAGGCGATCCATAAAATCAATTAAATGATTGTGTGCAGCAACGGCTAACATTTCCCATGCGGCAAACGCACTGCTGTTTTGCATGGCATGCGCATAAGCAGGCACGATGGCGTGTGCCAACGAGGCGATAGCTGGCAAACCCGCTTCTTCCGCGCCGGCAGCCATTTCTTCCAATTCAAACAAGATGCGGTCGATACCGCTGCGGTCTTGCTGCTCGCGCCACTGCGCCAAACGCGGCGCAACATCCATCAGCACATCCATATCGCTCAGCAAGAAATTGTTAAAGCGCGTTGGATCCACCGTTGCCGCCACGGGCGCTTCCGGTTTAGCTGTGGCTTCTACTTCGCCGCCGCCAGTTAACACGGTACGCAGTGCTTCTGTGCGCGCTAGCAAACTCGCACAATGTGGCAATACCACTTTTTTGTGATGTTCGATCAGTTGCAAACCGTAGCGAATTTCTGCTGCCACTTCTGCCAACAAATCACTGAACTCATCTCCCACTTTGATTTGATACGCGCGCAATTCTTTGACTAATTTTTCAAAGGGCGTTGCCAACTCTGCAATCGGCGTTACTTCTGCCATGTGCGCGCTGCCTTTTAATGTATGCAGAGCGCGTTGCAAGGGGTCTGAAGTTTCTACAGGCAGCGGCGCACGTTCGCGTGCATACGCCAGCCACTCATCAGCCACTTCCAAATGTGTTTCGGCTTCGCTAGCAAAAATTTCCCACAGCACAGGATCAAAATCGATATCCATATCGTCCATGGCTTCTATCGGTTTGAATTCTTCCGTCTCTGCTACAAGTACTGTTTCCGGCGCAACCACTTCTAGCGGTGCAGGCACTTCCTCCACTGCTTCCATGAGCATAGGTTCTTCAAGTAACGCTGCTGCTTCCGGCATTTCTTCTGCAACACTAACGGTTTCCGTTGCCATCGGCACAGCGGCCGGCGCGTCTAGGGACGGCAAGGCTTGACCGCTGGCAATCGCGTTTGCCGCTCTGCTCAAACGCTCAGACAACGCGGGTTGTGGATCCACTTTTAATTGGCTGAACGCTTCGATCATGGAAGGTATTTTTTCCACCACCGCATCAATCACCACACACAAATCTTTGCTCGGCTGGATGGTGCCGTCGATAATTCTGTTCAACATATTTTCAACAGACCACGACAATTCACCCAACTCAATCGCCTTGGCCATGCGGCCACTGCCTTTCAAGGTATGGAAGGCGCGACGAAACTCCGTCAGCGATGCACTATCACTAAAATCTTCGCGCCACTTAGGGTAATACGCTTGAATGGCTTCTAAAACTTCACCCGCTTCTTCAATAAAAATTTCTGCAATTTCTTCGTCGTAATCTTCTACAACCAAAGGCGCGTCAATAAACTCAGGCTTCGCCGCTGCATCAACAGCAGGCACCGCAGCGGCGGCTGGCGCAACAGTGGGCGCCAATACGGCAGGTGTTGGTTCTTGTTCTAGCGTCACCTCTTGTTCAAATTCCGATACAGCTTCAACCTCCAACGTCGGAATATCTTGCTCAACTTCCTCTGCAAAACTTTCAGCGGCCTCGCGCGGCGTTTCAGTGTCTATCTCATCACTGTTGTCCATGCTCACTGCCTCTGCGAGCACCGGCACCTCTACATGAGTTACGCCAGTTTCTATTGGCTCGATAACAGGCGCTTCATCCAAGTAGGCTTGCGGCGCACGCTTATGTATCGCAACGGCATAACCCAGCGTCGCAACGCTGCTTTCTGCAACAGCCAGCGTGTCGTCTTGATCCTCAACAACATCCTCATCCAAACACTCAAGGTAATACTCGATACTGGCGATGGCGTCCGCCAAAGCGTCCATTGCTGTAAATTCGGGCTTGTTACTGCTGCCCATTAATTTTTCACGGATGTAGCGATCACAAGCACCCAACACGCGTGCAGCACGGCTTTGCTCGACAATTTCTAAACCGCCGCGCACCGACTGCAACAACTCCGGCAGAATGTTGAGATGGACGCTATCCCACTGCGAACCGATGTAATCCACAATGGCTTCTTTGATTTGCTCCAAACCATTGCGGCATTCGTGCAGTACCGTGTCGTGTGCGGACACCACCGCACTCTCCATATTCAACGGCGCGCCGTCTCCAGTAGATGCTGTGCCGCTGTTGAAACGCGCATTGAGATTTATTTCCACTTCCACCAAACGCGAGGCGATATCCAGCAACACGTCCGCCGACACCAATGCGCCACCGTCTATGCGCGCTTGCAAATCGTGAACCATGGACTCTACTTTTTTGCGCAGTTCCGTCAAACCCAACACAGCCAAAGTATCACCGGCTTGTTTGAACACCATCACGGCTGGCAACAACGCCGCGTTGCTGTTTTCTTCGCCGCTGACATAGTGATTAAAAATATCTTTAACGCGATGAAACTCTTCATTCAGAGCCACAACGACTGAGCGCATGGCCTCTGGATCTATCGCACCAAAGCTGCCCTCGGCATCACCGCCACTCATGCTAGGCAGCGCGCGATCCAAACGGTAGTTTTGCCGCACCGCCACAATTTCTGGTGTTGTGCCTTGACTGCGTGCAATGTAATACAACAAGTTTTTCAGCAGCTCTTCCGAAACTGGCTCATCCAAACTGGCCACGCCTTTTGTTGCCATGTGGCGAATTTCTTTATCCATATCGCGCAGCAAACTGTTCAGCGTGACGCTACCAGAAATTGCATCGCTTTCAATGCCTTCTACCAAGGCGAGACCAATATCCCACAAGCTCGCCCGCACAGTTCCCTGACAAACTTTGCGAAAATTTTCAAACACTTTGCGCAGTGCGGGTAAATGTTCGTCATAATTGCGATCGCGCATGATGTTGACCATAACGGTCTCATACATGTGGCGCAGCTTTTTCATAACCTCGTGAAATTTCTCGTCATCAAAGCGCACGCGCGGCCCACTCACCTGTCGCGCAGCACGCATATCTGGCGCAAATAGCTGTGATTCGGTAAATAAGTTTTCGTCGCGAATGGCACGCAAGTCATTTAACAAGCCAATCAGCGATGCCGGATCATCAGAACGGAAGTTCTTCACGCGTTCCAAATAAATCGGCAATTGCAGAATGGCACGCATCAGCACTTCGTGTGCATCTTTAGTATTAGCAACATTTTTATCCAACAGCGCCTGCGTCAGCTTTTCCATTTCCTCCGCTAACAATGCCCCGCCATGCAACTCCACCATTTGCAAAATATTGAACACTTGATGCAAATGATTGAGACAAAACCGAAGACGCGGTACATCATCCACATTGGCGACATAAGCCTCCAGCGCACTGCCTGCTTCATTCAGTGTTTCGCCGATCTCACCAGCCACCCAATCGAGCGCGGTAAAATTTCGTTTCTCGGCCATGGCCTAGCTCCTGTCATTGCCGGTTTTATTTGCTCCGGCTCATCAAAACTATCTCACGCAGACATACGCCTGCACACTGTCATCTGCCACTGGTTCCAGCAGCGGATGCTCCCAATCCACAATTTCACCTAGCCCAATAATCAATACACCGCCTTTTTTGAGGCGCTCTGCCAAATTATTCAAGATTTTACGTCGCCGCCAGCGACGAAAATAAATCAGCATGTTGTTACACGAAATAATATCCATTTTTACCATCGGCATTTTTTTTAACTCGATAACATTACCGTTGGTAAAACACACACGCTCGCGCATTTCGGCTGAAATACGGCAGCGCAACTGATCATGATCAGAAAAATATTTTTCACGCAAATGCGGCGGCACCATGTCTAATTTGCGCTTCGAATAAACACCTTGCCTGGCAAACGTCTGTGCCGGCATAGAAATATCCATGCCTGTTACGCCCCAATAATTTTCCAAGCCCGCCGATTCAAAACATTCATCCAGAATCATTGCCAAGGTATAAGGCTCTTCGCCCGTCGCACAGCCGACACTCCACACATCAAACGAATCATTAATCTGACCGCTAGCAATACGTTGATTGATATAGTCGCGCAAAAAATCAAACGTGGGTTGATGGCGAAAAAAGCTGGTTTCTTTCACCACCAAGCGGTCTATCAGTGTTGACCACTCCACCACACTGCCCACACCTTCATGCAGGCTGCGAAAATACTGTTCGAAACTGATATTGCCCAACTCACGCACGCGAATGGTGAGCTGTGATTGCAAAAAAGTTTTTTGCTGCGGCACCAAATGAATGCCTGTGCGCTCTTCTAGCAGTTTGCGCCAACCGGCGAAATCCTCTTCGCTCAGCTCATTCTGCGCCTGCATAGACCAACCGACACCAGTACTGCTTTTGCGTGCAGCAGGCACTGGTGGTGGAGAAACAGGTGGGCGCACTGCTGTCATGATGATTTAGCGCGTTGAGCGCCTATCAAGCGAAAGACAGGCGTTCATCCTCAGCGCTAGCACCGTGCGCGCCGCTCACTGCGCGCCCCACTTCATCGGGCAGTTTGAAACCCTGCACCGAATCGCGCAGATCCACGGCCATTTCCGCCAAGTGTCCGATCGCGCGCGCGGTGGCGTTGGTGCCCGCCGACGTTTGCGAAGTGATTTCCTGAATGACGTTCATCGTGTTGGAAATATGGCCAGCTGACGAAGCCTGTTGTCGTGCAGCGTTGGAGATGTTTTGGATCAATTCCGCGAGCGTGGTCGATACGTTTTCGATCTCTTCCAGTGCCACACCCGCGTCTTGCGCCAAGCGTGCACCACGCACTACTTCCGCGGTGGTTTGCTCCATCGACGCCACCGCTTCGTTGGTATCCGTCTGAATAGTTTTTACCAGCGCTTCGATCTGTTTTGTGGCTGCAGATGAGCGCTCCGCAAGGCGCTGTACCTCATCCGCTACCACCGCGAAGCCTCGACCCGCGTCACCCGCCATCGATGCCTGAATCGCGGCGTTAAGAGCAAGAATGTTGGTTTGGTCAGCGATGTCGTTAATCAGAGATACGATGTCGCCGATTTCCTGTGACGACTCCCCGAGACGCTTGATACGTTTTGATGTTTCTTGAATCTGATCGCGGATATTGTCCATGCCCTGAATGGTGTTCTGCACCACTTCTGCACCTTTGTTGGCGATGGATACCGATCTTTCCGCTACCGCTGCGGATTCTGCGGCGTTGGCAGATACTTGGTCGATGGTTACTGCCATTTCATTCACCGCCGCCGAGGCGCCAGCAATTTCTTGCGCTTGGTGATCGGATGCTTCAGCGAGATGCAGTGCTGTACCCTGCGTTTCTTGTGCCGCTGAGGATACGCGCACGGCTGTGTCATTGATTCGCGATACCAGTACGCGCAGGTTGTCGATCGTAAAGTTGATAGAGTCTGCAATCGCGCCGGTAAAATCTTCTGACACCGTAGCAGTAGTGGTTAAGTCACCGTCCGCCAAATCTGCCAGCTCATCGAGCAAGCGCAAAATAGCTGTTTGGTTTCTTTCGTTTTCAGATTCCTGCACATGCAGTCGGCTACTACCAGAACGCAACAAAATAGTTGCCATCAACACCATCACCAAGAGCGACAATGCCGCCGAAATTACAAATATCCAGTTCCAGCGTTTAGCATCGGGCAAGTCATTGGCTGCATCATTCAAGTTAGACAGTTCTTGCAACAGTGCCGCCGTGTCTGACTGCAAGACGCGATTGGATGCCTGACTGCTTTCCAAAAATACCTGTTTGGCAGCTGCGATAGAATTGGCAGAATCAGAAATCACTTTGAATAGCGCTGCCACTTCATTCAAAGATTGCGTCACGCTGGATTGATGCGCAGTTTGCAACGTGGCATTCAATACTTGACCAAATTTAGCAGAATCTTCTGCCACCTGATCCGCCGCCGCCTCTGCCGTCTCATCACCTGTTTTTAATTTATCAATATTGCGTGCAAGACGCTCCGCCAACCATGATTGCGCTTTGGCACTTGCTACATCCTGTGCAGACGCGCCACTTTGCAACATACGCTCGCCCACCGCATCATATTGTTCTTGAATCTGCGGAATCGTCTGCTTCAGGCGTTCAGAGATGTCATTTACCTGCAACAAAATATCTTTATTTTTGTACACCGTGTCACCGTCTAATTTAAGACGATTCCAGGCATCACGCGCAGAGGCTGATTGATCAGCAATGGCATGCATCACCACTATATTATTAGGGCCATCCAGCTCTCCCCACAGCTGCGCCATATCGCTCAATGTTTCGTTTGCCTCATCGAAGCTGAGCTCCGCGCCACCTACCGCAGAGCGCATAGCGTCCACAAGGCGATAGTTTGCCGAGCGCAGATCATCACTGCTCTTCAGAAAGCGCTGAACGTTTTCATTAGTCTTCTGAATTTTAAAAGCCGATAACGCCAAGGCGACTAGCGACAACACCAAGAAAATTGACAACACCGACAGCACGGGATTGGCCCGCAAGTTGGCGACAACATTATTTTTTTTGCTCATAGCTAGACTCCAACCCCTTGTGTGACTATTGCCCTGTTTAACTGATCCAACCTGTAATTTTTATGCACTTGCTTGTACTGCGACTTGAAAGAATTTTTCATCCTGCACGACCAACCACGGACTGAATACGGTCCAGCCACGATCGCCTTCCTCACGAAAACTGCCCTGTAGGTACGGCACCATCGCAGGAAAGTCGACCGCTGCCATTTCTGACACATAGCTGTCGACAGGGAAGTGCTGCATGCCCAAAATGCCGTCAACAATCAGACCGCTGTACATCTCGCCGCTTTCCACCACCAGCACACGGCGATTGCGGCGCGGAGCCTCCAGCTTGCTGCCCAAGTAAGCGGCAAGATCCGTTAAAGGCAGCAAACGACCGCGCACGTTCGCCAGCCCACGCATCCAGCCTTGTACGCCAGGTAGCTCGGTATAGGCTGGCAGCTCCAGCATCTCCGTTACCTCACCCATGGGTGCAACAAACTTTTGACCCAGTAGCGTAAAACCGATACCGCTCCAATGCGGTTTGATATCTAACTGAGAGGGCAATCCTTTCGCTGTGCGCCGAGCATTTACCGCCACATCGAGTAGTTTATTAAATGCTTGTGCGGACCCGCTCATCCCTATGGCTCTCTGCTGGTTACTAGAAAAGTATCGCGCCGCCCATGACTTGGCGCACGGAATCCACCAATTTCTTCTCGTCCACCGGTTTCACCAAATAACCTTTGGCTCCTTGGCGTTTGCCCCACAACTTATCAGTCTGCTGGTCTTTGGTTGTGACAATAATGACAGGGATATGTGCAGTTTCCGGCGCCTGCGTCAATTGACGAGTGGCTTGAAAACCATTCAATCCCGGCATCACCACATCCATGAGCACCAAATCCGGCAGGTGTTTCTTGGCAGCCACCACACCATCCATACCGTTGTCCGCCTTAAACACTTGGAAGCCGTTCTTGGTCAACACTGTTTCCATTTTGTAGGTTTCGGTCGGCGAATCATCAACAATCAATACACTAGCCATGCGCTTCCTCGTTTATTTCCAATGCGATACAGCAAAACTCTTAGGGCGCCAATCAATCGGCAACGGGCGCACTGATATGCGTATGTTGCTCAATAGCAGCCAACAATTCATTTTTGCTAAATGGCTTGGTGAGATATTGATCGGATCCGACAATACGGCCTTTGGCCTTGTCGAATAAACCATCCTTGGAAGACAGCATGATCACCGGTGTGGACTTAAATTCACTGTTGTTTTTGATCAGCGCACACGTTTGGTAGCCATCAAGGCGCGGCATCATGATATCGACAAAGATCAAATCGGGGCGCGTGTCAGCGATCTTGGCCAGCGCATCAAAACCGTCAGTCGCTGTTACCACTTTACAGCCAGCCTTCTCCAGCAACGTCTCGGCTGTGCGCCGAATTGTCTTGCTGTCATCAATGACCATGATGGTTAAATCTTCAAACTTATCAGCCATGCTTTTTAGCCCTTACGTTATTGTTTGGTATTTCTAACACAGTTTGTTACAGCAATCTACACGCACTCGATATCTAGGCAATCCACGTTTATCGGATTGCACAACAGCAAACCACCTAGACGGTTCTGTCGCTTCGGTAGGTTTGCTACAGTGTGCTGCCCCCTTTAATCACCTTCCCCCCGTACGGTAGCGCTGTCGTCATGCAAGCAAGTAACCCCAGAAAGCTGGCTGTTGTGATGGATCCCATCCATCACATCCAATACAAGAAAGACACCACGCTAGCACTGCTATGGGCAGCACAAGACGCGGGATTCTCATTGTTTTACATGGAATTGTCTGACTTATTACTGATGGGCAATCGCGCTCACGGCAGGCTGCGCCCGCTGACTGTGCATCGCGATCCACAGCGGTGGTTCACCTTACACCCTGAATGCATCCATCCACTCACAGACATGGATGTTATTTTGATGCGCAAAGATCCACCCTTTGACATGGATTACATCTACGCCACCTATCTGCTGGAGCGCGCTGCGGAAGAGGGTGTGCTGGTGAGCAATCATCCTGCCAATTTACGCAACTGCAACGAAAAATTATTTGCCACACAGTTTTCACAATGCACACCGCCACTGCTGGTGAGCAGTCGCGCCGATGCGCTGCGTGCGTTTCAACAACAGCACGGCGATATTGTGCTAAAACCCCTAGACGGCATGGGCGGACGCTCCGTGTTTCGTGTACAAAACAGCGATCAAAATTTAGGCGTCATTATTGAAACGCTGACTGACAACGGGCGCCATCCCATCATGGCGCAACAATTTTTACCTGAAATTATTCAAGGCGATAAACGTATTTTGATGATCGATGGCGAACCTGTTTCACATTGCTTGGCGCGTATCCCCGCTAGCGGCGAACATCGCGGCAACTTAGCCGCTGGCGGCCGTGGCGAAGTGCGGCCACTGACGGACAGAGATCGTTTCATCGCCGCACAAGTTGGACCCGAATTAAAACGTCGCCAATTACATTTTGTCGGTTTAGACATCATCGGCGATTTTCTAACCGAAATTAACGTCACTAGCCCCACTTGTTTACGCGAGATAGAAGCTGCTACCGGTGAACATATCGCCGCACACTACATCCATTGCCTGCAAGAAAAACTTGCGAACGGTTCACTCGCATGAAAAAAAATCGAGCGCATTCATCAAAACTCGATACGAGCAACTTGGAAATCAACACCAGCAGCAGCACTAGCATCAGCACGCGCGACAAACTGGTATTTACTGTGTTTGTCGCCTTGATAGTGCACACCGTAGTGATATTGGGTATCAGCTTCTCGGCTTACGGACGTTTTCATGCACGCCCTACCATTGAAGTGACGCTGGCACAACACGTCGACAAGAAAGCACCAGACAATGCGGACTATCTTGCACAATTCAACCAAGAAGCTAGCGGAACACTCGACAAAAAAGCAGAGCTAACCACCGATAGGCGCGCTGATTTCGCCGACACCGTCATTCGAGATGTCACACCAGAAAAACCTAAACAAAAAAATCTGACGCAACCCAAAAAAAATACACAAGTCATCACGACACACCGCACAACAGACAACAAAATCACACAGGACGAACAAAAGAAAACCGACGACCCTGCTGTGGAAAACCCAGGGGAAGATGAAGAGGAAACCATTTCCAATAGCGAAATTGCTAGCTTACAGGCCAAACTGGCACAACAAAGACAAGCCTACGCCAAAAGACCGCGCGTAAAAACGCTGACTTCTGTCGCTACGCGCGCCAGTGTCGACGCCGAATACTTAAATCTATGGCAAGAAAAAATCGAACTTCTCGGCAACCTCAACTACCCACAAGAAGCACGTAGAAAAAAAATTTACGGGCAGTTGCGCCTCGTGGTTTCACTTCTTCCCGATGGATCAATCAACAATATTGAAATTTTGCAGTCTTCTGGACAACACATTTTAGATGATGCAGCTATTCGCATTGTGCGTATGGCTGCACCCTTTGCACCATTCCCACGAGAATTGCGCAAAGACGTCGATAGACTAGACATCATTCGCACATGGAAATTTGAGAAAGGCGATAAGTTGACGAGTGAGTAACCAAAAAATATGAGCACTCATTACACACACGCAACTCTACTCGCTTTTGATTACGGCTTGCGCCATATCGGTGTGGCCGTTGGGCAGACGCTGATTGCCAGCAGCAACCCCATTGGCATTGTGCGAGCGCGTGATGGCGTGCCAGATTGGAACAGCATCGCGAAATTTATCAGCGAATGGCAGCCCAATATGGTGTTGGTGGGATTGCCGCTAAATATGGACGGCAGCGATAGTGCGATGTCGCTGCGCGCGCGCAAGTTTTCGCGTCAGCTGCAAGAAAAATACAAAATTGCGGTGGAATTGGTCGATGAGCGCCTAAGCAGTTTTGCCGCTAAACAAGCGCGCAAAGAGGCGCAAGGCAATATTGATTTTGGTAGAGACACCGTAGATGCCGAGGCGGCGTGCATTCTCTTGCAAGATTACTACCGCCGCACTGCAACCGATACGCCACAATAAAACTTATTGAAATTGCGAACGCGCGTAACTTTTTTCAGGCTCCATCCACTGATTCAGTGTCAGCACATTGGCATCCGTCAGCGTACCGGCAGTTTGCAGCAGGCGCAGCGTGTCTAAAATATACTGATAGCGCGCGGTGGAATACGACAACTTGACGCGATACAAACGCTGCTCGGCATCCAGCACATCCACAATATTGCGCGTGCCCACTTCATAACCTGCTTGCGTAGCATCCAACGCACTTTGCGCTGACACAATTGCCTGTTTTTGTGCGGACACGCGCTGAATATCCGTGGTCACCGCCAAATGGTAAGAGCGTGCGCCCTGCACCACAGAGCGTTGACTGTCTGTTAATTTTTCTTCCGCTGCAATTTGTTGTTGATAGGCTTGACGGCGCGCTGCGCTCACACCCCCACCGCTGTACAGCGGAATGCGCAGATTCAATGCCACTGTATTGCCGTTCATGTCGTCATTCATTGTGCCAAAACCGTTGCCGTAATTGATGTCACCATCGCTATTGCTGTGCTGAAAAGAACCGTACAGCGTCGGCAAATGCGCGGCGCGACGCGCTTTGGCATTTTCACGCGAAGCATCTACGGCCAGTGTTGCTACGTTCAAGCCGGGGTTGTTTTCCAACGCTAACTTCTCCCACTCCGCTTGCGCTTCGGGCTGCAACATTTTTACTGGCAAATCCGCAGACAAGGGCGCAACTTTTTCCAAACGCTGCCCTGTCAGTTGCTCCACTGCCTCAAACGCAATACCGATATTGCCCAGCGCACTCAAGGTTTCCACGTGCGCGCTGTCAAAAGTCGCTTGCGATTCCTGCACATCGGTAATAGCAATCAAACCGACATCAAAACGCTGTTTGGCCTGATCCAACTGTCGCGCGATGGCTTTTTCTTGCGCCAACGCCGTTTGGTACGTGTCAATCGCGTGCAGCACACCGATGTAGGTATCGACAACATGCACCATGAATTCCATTTCATCCACGCGGTACTGCGCGTCGGCCTGCTCGCCTAATTTTTTGCCTTTTTGAAAGTCGTACCACTGCTCCATATTGAACAGCGTTTGCGTAACAGTGAGATTGCTGCTGGTGGTATTGGAACGCACATCGTCGCAATGACCGTTGCCCAAACCTGTGGTGCTGGAACCGCCCATGCTGGAGCTGGAACAGCGATACCCCTGAATATCATTTTTAGACTTCGACTTGGTGGCGCCCAGTGCCGCCTGTGGCAACAACGGCGCTTTGTAGATATTGCCCGTCTCACGACCGGCCGCCGCCTGCGCTGCTTGCGACTTCAACAGGGCATCATTCTGCTTGGCCTCTTGAAACACATCGCCTAGCGTTTCTGCTTGCAACCCACCACTCAAAACCGTACAGAGCAGCGTTAGCGCAGTAACACGCACGGTTTTTTGCAGACTCATTTTTTGCACATGACGCAGCATAAGTATTCCCAGTGTTTAGATTTGCAGTAGACGGGTCAGTCTAACAAATGACTGCGCCGCATGGGGGCTGCGGGATTTAAGGGATAACCGCGAAGCCGGTGCCGATGCCTCAGTCGAGAGGGCTGTCTACGCCGCGCCCGCCCCGATACGGCGCGAGCGGCTTCCAACTGCCGTCTAACTGAGCAATCACCTCTTGCGCCTCCGTGCGCGAAAACACAAACGGTGGGACGGATATCACCCATAAAGCATCCTTACTGTATTTTTGTGCAGTATTTATTGTCGGCCGCCTTGTTAAGCCGCGTTTGTTGGTCGCTTATTTTTTTGCGCCACTTGCGTTATGTCGCTGCATGTCGCGTTAACAAAATCGGCTCTCCGCCTAAACGAATAGCAATGGGTTGATTTTTTTGACATTATCAACAGCCATCATCCTTTCGCACTAAAGTTGGAGCGACAGCAAAAAGACCATTGGGATAGATATAATTAACTGTTAGGTTGCTCCGATGCATAAAATTAATTCAAAAATAAGCAAAATACTTTTGCTAGCAACGGCGATTATTTTAATAATTGAGCCAGCTGTTGACATATATGTGGATAAAGCAGCATTTTTACATCATATGGGAGGCAGCGATTTCCCAGGATGCAGATTTGATATTACTCACAAAATTATGCGTTCTTCCATAACTACTGGAATTATTATAGCCTTTACTCTACTTACTAGAGACATTCTTTCTAAAACTATAGTGTTAATTCTTTCAATCGCTATGCTCATTTATACAATACATGACAGTTCCCCATACAAGGGCATCCAGCATTGTGATGAGCTATTGATGGGAGATGGTTTAATTCAGGGAGGAATATGCTTGGCTATCATTTTAGTCTGTATTTTTTCATTTATAGTAGGTTGTTGCATTAGTCGTTGGAAATATTTTTCAAGGAATAGAAATGTTCCGTAATTTTAATATGCAACCTAACAAGTCATATATGAACTCCTCCCGCAAGTGGTAAATAAAACTTTTTTAACAGCGCCGATGTAGCGGTTGCATTCGTATATGTTGTTCACTACCAGTTAGATACTTTAGGCAGCACTTCACAAGTCGTACGAAATGGCGTACGATAAAAGCGAATTGGAGGGCATCCCATGAACACTCTTACCGCCAGTGAAGCACGCTCGAATTTGTACCGGCTTATGGATCAAGTTACTGAATCGCACCAACCCATTGTTATTTCAGGCAAACGCACTAACTCTGTGCTGGTATCAGCAGAGGACTGGGAAGCCATCCAAGAAACACTCTATCTCCTATCCGTTCCAGGCATGCGTGAATCCATCAAGCAGGGCATGGCTGAGCCAGTTAAAAACTGCGCCAAGGAACTTAAGTGGTAAGTTGGCAGCTTGTTTACACCAAGCAAGCCCAGAAAGACGCAGAAAAGTTGGCCGCAGCGGGCCTGAAAGAGAAAGCAAAAATGTTACTGGGCGTTGTTGCGGACAATCCCTTTCAAAATCCGCCTCCGTATGAAAAATTGGTCGGGGATCTTACGGGTGCATATTCTCGGCGTATCAATATTCAGCACCGTCTGGTTTATCAAGTTTTGCAGGAAGAGCGAGTGGTAAAAATTTTGCGGCTGTGGTCGCACTATGAATAAAGAAGCACCTAACAACTCAAGGTCGTAGCTTCGCCGCTGGACGTCTCCAATCGGCGCATGCTTCGCATTTGCGCGCTGATTGAAACTGCTCCTTAATTCGTTAGGCACCATAAGGAGTTAGCGTGGGAGATCTTATAGTTTGGTATATTTTCATCAGTGCAATTATTGGGCTTCCAAGATCATTAATTTCCATACCTGTATTTGGAGTGCTGTACATACTAAATGGCGGCGCTAGTGGTTCAAATAGCGACGCATTAGGATGGTTCTCACTCCTTGTAGTAGCCGGTATCAATACCGGCGGCATTGTTGTTAATATAAGACGTATAAAAAGTCTTTTAGCGAAAAAAATTTACAAAATTGACCAATAGCGCAATAGTTTTAGCTATAAAAGAATCAATTTTTTCAGGCAGTGTACCAATAGGTTAGTAATCCCCCCCTGAAAATTACCAACTTCAAAAGTGGAAAATTTTCGTAACATGACCTGAGAATTCAAGTGTTGAGATTTATGAAAATCACAAACCTCTTAGGTCTTTACTTTCGAGGATTTGGTCAAATTATGCTGCAAGAGAGCTGCTGGACAGGAGCGCTCTTTGTGATCGGTATTTTGGTTAGTTCCAATCTCATGCTGGTGGGAGCCTTACTTGGCGCACTTACCAGCGTGGCCGGGGCCAAACTTCTCAAATTGGCCTCTGAAGATGAACTGTTTCGCGGGTACTTTGGATTCAATGGAGCCCTCGTCGGTATCGCGGCACTTTTCTTTCTTCCGCTCTCATTCTATGCAGTAGCGCTTATTGTTGGGGGTAGCATATTGTCATCGTGGCTGGTCATCGTTGCAAGTGGGTTTGCTCAAAAACCAACTAAAATTTTATGATGTTTCAGCCCGCCCGCTACACGCCATTGCTACCAGCGAATTTAGTCGTTAGAGGTCCATCATGACAATTTCTGAAGCCTTATACGCAAAAATACAAAAAGTTAAGATTATTGGGCTTGTTTGCTGGCTGGCATTTGTTGCAGCCATTGTGTTTCAGCCACCGGAAAGTCACTTTTTGTTTTTTTTCATCCCATTCGTTGGATTCATTGGGTGCATATTCTACGTTGTATTTTTCATCACCTGTCCCAAATGCCATATTAGACTTGGACAGGCACTTATCAGCTCAGGAAATGTCTTTTCCAAGAGATCAAAAATCAATTTTTGTCCAGGCTGTGGCATTGATCTCAATACAGAACAAACCCCCTAGCCATCAGCCACAAATTGCCTTTTCGTACGCTGCGCGCAATTCACTTTCAATGCTTTTGCCGTCGTCATAGCGCAAGAAGTGCTGGAAATTGCGTTCGCGCTGCCAGCGATTGAGCGGCCTGTTCCACCAGCGAAAACGGCAATCCAAAATATCAATTAAACCAAAACTTCCATCTGGTGTTAACACCACATTGCCCGGATGCAGGGAGCGAAACAAAATACCCTTACTGTGCAACAACGCAATAAATGCAGCCAATTTTGTTATGTGTTTTTCTGTAAATTTTTTTTGCTGTAACAGCGAACGCACTGTTTCGCCCATCAGCGGCTGATAGCGCACGCCAAAACGCGGCACATGCAACAGACGATACAGCGCCACGGGGGTGACTGTGGGAATACCGCGCTGTTGCAGTTGCTGAGCCTTATGACAGAACGCCCGCGCCGGATTCCATAAACGCGCCGTTGTAATGCGACGTTTGACGCGAAACAATTTAATAAAATCGCCATTGGCGCAGCGCAACACTTTTACGCCGCGATTGTCCTGCTCAACAATTTCGCCTTCTGCTTTCAACGCCAGCCATGCAGGTTTATCCAGTGATTGCCACGACATTGTATTCACGCTGTGGCTATTATCCATGTGGAAAAACCTGATACTGTGAAACAGCGCGATCAATTTCACCAATCATGGCATTGGCCAATTCCTGCTCGCCAAAAAATACGCTGCCGACATTTTCTTTGGTCAATAATTCGGCTTCATCATCGCTGTGTACGCGCGCAATGGAACCGATATGTGGATTCAACATGCGTGCAATTTCTAACATGCGACAAGTGCGTGCGGCATCAGGCATCGCCACAATCAGCAGCGATGCACGCGCAATGTGCGCTTGAATTAATACCTCTGGCTCTACCGCATCACCGGCAACCGCTGGCAGATCTTTGCTGCGCAGCTCCTCAACAAAATCACGATTTTCTTCTACCACGACATAACGCAAACCGCGCGCGTGCAGTGCGTGTGCAACGCGGCGACCCACGCGACCAAAACCCACCAGCACCACATGTCCCGTCAATTCTTCGGAGGTAAATGTCATCGGTAAGATGGCTAGTGGATCGTCTTTCTGTTCCAAAAAACGTGCAAAGCGCGAGCGTGTTCTAATCCAGCGCTGCAGCGGTTCCACCGCATGAAACACCAAAGGATTGAGTGCAATAGATAGTAGCGAGCCTGCCAGAATTAAATTCAGACCTTCTTTAGGCAATAAATTCAAACTCACACCTAAGCCAGCGAGAATAAAAGAGAACTCACCAATTTGCGCCAAACCGACGGATACCGTGAGTGCGGTAGTCAATGGATAGCCACGCGCTTTTACCAAGGTGAATGCCACCATAGATTTTCCAAGCATAATCACAGCCAATACCGCCAACACACCCAGTGGGTTGCTGAGCAAAATACGCGGATCAAACAACATGCCGACAGAGACAAAAAACAATACCGAAAAGGCATCGCGCAATGGCTGCGACTCCTGCGTGGCGCGATAACTGAAATCAGATTCACGCAATACGATGCCCGCAAAAAACGCACCGAGTGCAATGGAAACACCAAACAGGACGGAAGCGCCGTAGGCAATACCAATTGCAGCAGCCACCACGCACAAATTAAACAATTCGCGCGAGCCGGTGTGGGCCACTTGCCACAACAACCACGGAAAGACTTTGCGCCCCACCACCATCATCAGCGCAATAAAACCGGCAACTTTAATAAGCGTCATCGCCAGCGTTTTTAATAGGGTGTGCGCGTCACCCGTACCACTGCTACCGCCGAGAACACCCGCCAGTGGCGGCAGCAATACCAGCACCAACACCATCACCAAATCTTCTACCACCAACCAGCCGATGGCGATGTGGCCGTTCATGGTTTTGAGCTGGCCGTGCGTTTCCATCGCGCGCACCAAGACCACGGTGCTCGCCACTGACAAACACAACCCAAACACCAGCGCGCCGCCCAGCGACCAACCCCACCACATCGCCAAGCTCGCGCCTAGCGCCGTGACCAAGGGAATTTCGATCAACGCCCCCGGCAGGGCAATGCGTCGCACAGAGAACAAATCTGCCAACGAAAAGTGCAAACCCACACCGAACATCAGCAATATCACGCCAATTTCTGCCAATTGCTGTGACAAGCCCATATCCACCACCACGCCAGGCGAGAGCGGACCCACCAAAATCCCGGCCACCATATAGCCCACCAACACCGGCAACTTGATGCGCGCCGCCAAAAAGCCCAGTACGAGGGCAAGGGCAAAGCTGGCTGCAATGGTAAATATCAGAGGGGTGTCGTGTGGCATGCGCAATGACTCTTTTGCTCAGGTCATATTTTGGCAGTCACTCTCCCCTTGTGGCTATACGCAGTGGCGCTGGTCAGCTGCTCTCATTACCATAACGCCCTCTTTTTTTGACGATTTTTTAACCACTCGTGACCACCTCCTCGCATCCATCGCCGTGCGCTTTACGCATCGCCCTGCTCGGCTACCGCAGCCATCCCTACGGTGGTGGACAGGGTATTTACATCAAGTACCTGAGCAAGGCGCTGGTCAATATGGGGCATCAGGTGGATGTAATTTCGGGGCCGCCGTATCCGCATCTCGATCCACGCGTCACGCTGATCAAAGTGCCCAGCCTCAATTTGTTCGAAAGCCCGCACCACCACGCGTTCGGCCTGCGAGCCAAGCACCTGCTGTCGTGGGCGGATTTTATGGAGTGGTGGAGCATGCTCACCGGCGGCTTTGCCGAGCCGTACAGCTTTGGTCGCCGCGTCAACAAATTGCTGAAAAATAAACACAAACACTACGACATCATTCACGACAACCAGAGCCTCTGCTACGGCCTACTGGATTTGCAAAAAAAAGGCTTCCCTGTGGTGGCCACGTTTCATCACCCCATCACGCACGATTTGCGCATCGCGCTGAAATCGGAGCCGCGTTGGTATATGCGCGCCTTGATTTTGCGCTGGCATTCTTTTTTGAAGATGCAAAAAAATGTGGTGAAAAAACTCGATCATATCGTGACCGTTTCTGCGCACTCGCGCCGCGACATCGCGCGCGATTTTCCCATTCGTGAAAGCGAGATTGATTTGATTCACTGCGGCATCGACACCGCAGAGTTTCACCCCATCCCTCATATTCAAAAAATGCCTTTTCGTTTGATGTGTACCGCCTCTGCCGATCAGCCATTAAAAGGTTTGAAGTTTTTATTGAAAGCGGTGGCACAGTTGCGCACACGCTATCCGCAACTGTCACTGCTCGTCGTCGGCAAACCCAAAGCCGGTGGCTACACAGAAAATTTAATCGCACGTCTCGGCATCGGCGACATCGTGCAATTTGTTTCCGGCATTTCCACGGAACAATTGGTGCAGCACTATAACGAAGCCGAAATTGTGGTCTGCCCTTCGCTGTATGAAGGTTTTGGTCTGCCCGCCGGCGAAGCGATGTCTTGCGGCACAGCCGTAATTTCTTCCAACGGCGGCGCGCTGCCGGAAGTGGTAGGCGATGCAGGATTGGTCGTGCAAGCGGGCAGCGAACAAGCAATTGCTGATGCCATTGTGGATTTATTCGAGCATCCAGAAAAACGCGCACAACTGGCGCAAGCGGGGCGCGCGCGCATTGAAAGCACGTTTTGCTGGAACCTCGCTGCGCAACAATTCACGCAGTATTACCAGCGCATGCTGCAGCAGAGGAAATCCAAGGCATGAAAACGGTTGATTTCAAAATTCTGGGTTTTCGCAGCGGCGACACCGTGCTGGATCTCGGCTGCGGCGAAGGTCGCCACGTTATCAACGCCTATGTGGAAGCCAATGTGCACGCCATCGGCGTCGATCTCGGTTTTAATGATTTAACCACCGCTACAGAGCGCGCCGAGCCTTTTCTCGTTTCAGAAAATACCGAAAAACATTTTCATCTCGCCTGCGCCAACGCCTTGCAACTGCCTTTTGCCGATGCCAGTTTCAATCAGGTAATTTGCTCGGAAGTATTGGAACATATTCCCGATTATCTCAGTGCGCTAAATGAAATTGAACGCGTACTCAAACCGGGCGGCGTTGCGGCTATCAGTGTGCCGCGTTATGTGCCGGAATGGATTTGCTGGGCGCTGTCTGATGACTATCACAGCAATGAAGGCGGCCATATCCGTATCTTCAAAGAACATTTATTAAAACGCGACATTGAGCGCACCGGTCTGCGTTTTATTCGCCGCCACTGGGCGCACGCCTTGCACAGCATTTACTGGTGGTTGCAGTGCGCGTTTTGGCCAAGCAAAGAAAAAAATCCGCTCGTGCAGCAATGGCATAAACTCTTGGTGTGGGACATGATGGAGCAGCCTGCACTCACGCGCGTTTTAGAAAAATGCCTCGACCCGCTGATCGGCAAAAGTGTGGTGCTGTATTTTTACAAACCGAGTACAGCTGCCGAGAGGAACGCAAAATGAGCGGCCCTTTTTTGAGCAAAGGATTTTTCCCGCACGATTTATTGCGTCCGGCTGTGGATTATATTTTGGCCACGCAATTGGAAGACGGCTGCATTCCTTGGTTTACCGGCAGCTATGCGGATCCGTGGGATCACACCGAAGCGGCGATGGGTTTGTCGATTGCCGGTGAATACGCGGCCGCTGAAAAAGCGTATCAATGGCTGAAAAGCGAACAATTAAAAGACGGCAGTTGGTGGATACACTACCAAGATCGCACGGTAAAAAATGATGAACGGCGCGAAACCAATTTCGTCGCCTATGTTGCCACCGGCGTGTGGCATCACTACCTCATCACCGAAAATTATTCCTTTCTCTGTGAGATGGCGGATATGGTGGAACACGCCATCCGTTTTGTCATCGGCTTACAAACGGAGCACGGCGATATTCACTGGGCGGTGGATAAACAAGGAAAAACCATGCGCGATGCGTTAGTCACTGGCAACGCATCTATTTATAAAAGTTTGGAATGCGCACTCAATATTTTTACCGTACTCGGCGAGCCAAAACCGCACTGGGAAAAAGCACGCGAAAAACTCGGTCACGCACTGCGCCACAAACCGGAGCGTTTTGATCGCACTTGGGAATCAAAAGCACGCTATTCAATGGATTGGTTTTATCCCGTGCTCACCGGCGCCATCGACAACAAAAAAACCGCACTGCAGCGCCTCAATGCGCGCTGGGATGAATTTGTGGTGCAAGGCATGGGCTGCCGTTGTGTATCCGATCAACCATGGGTGACGGTGGCGGAATCTTGCGAGTTGGTGATGGCGCTGCTCGCCGCCGGTGATCGCGCGCGTGCGGTGGAGCTCTACAGTTGGCTGCACCAATGGCGCGACGATGAAGGCGTGTACTGGACCGGCTATCAATTTGCAGAAGATTTATTGTGGCCGGATGAAAAACCGACGTGGACATCAGGTGCGATTTTGCTCGCCGCCGATGCACTGACTCATCACACCGCTGCCAGCAAATTGTTTACCGAAGTGAACGTATTAGACAGCACCGAGCAATTGGAACAGCAACTCGCAGCGCGGCGTAAACAAAAAGATTGATCGCTAATTATCCATAACGGATCAAGTTGCTAACTGCCGCATTGTATTTAACATCTCCATAAACACTGCATCGTGCTCTGTGGTTGCAGGCGGTTGCACGGCCACACGATCCGCCACATCGCCAAAACGCGCCAACATTTTTTCTGGCAATTCGCGGTAAGTGCCACTCAACAAAAACACATCCAACATTTCATCGGTAAACACCGCCGCCATTTTGTCCCAACGCTGTGCGCGCGCGAGTTGCTGTAATTCCAAACCCACATCCTGCCAGCCGTACAATTCCAAGCCAGCCCAATACGCTGGCGTGGAAAATAAAAATGCCAGCGTTTGCCGAAAGTGTTCTTGTGCTTTTTTGACTTCAGCGTCATTAAATCCGCTGGCCACCAAGGCATTGATGCAAATGCGCGGTTTGGGTAACACGGCATCGCGCTGGCTGGCTCCTCGCGCCACATTCGGCAACACCACCTCTTGCAAATAACGCCGCGCGCCGCTGGTGGGATGCGTGTGCAAACCATCGGCGCAACGACCCGATAACGCCAGCATTTTCTCACCCACTGCACCCATCATCAGCGGCGGATTGGGCGTGTCGATAGTGCCGGGGTTGAAAAATGGTTGTAGCCGCGTAAATGAAAAATACTCACCGACAAAATGTAGCGGTTCGCCGGTGCGAAAGCTGTGAAAAATGGCGCGCAGTGCGCCGAGGTATTCACGCATACCCGATACTGGCGGCAACCAGCGCGCTGAAAAACGCTCTTCGATGTTTTGCCGAATTTGCGTACCGAGACCCAACTCAAAACGCCCCTGCGACATGCGCTGCAAATCCCACGCCGCCAGTGCCACATTCATCGGGCTGCGCGGAAACGCCACCAGCACAGAGGTTGCCACTGTAATGCGCGTAGTCGCCGCGAGCGCTTGGCAAGACAACAACAAGCCGTCGTGTATTGCATCCGCGACAAAAATGCCGTCATAGCCCAGTGCTTCTGCACGCTGCGCAAATGCGCCTATCGCATCGAGGCCGAGGTGCTCCGGTGTTGGCGCAAAAATTTCCACATCTCTCTCCCAAAAATAATTTGAGAATTACATAGGGCCGATGTCTTCCACATGCAAAGAAAATTGGCCGAGTTTTTTATCGGCATAATAGTGATGCAGCGTGCGCCAAATGGTACGAAAAGCCAGTTCACGCCAAGGAATTTCATCTTCGCGAAATAATTGTATCTCTAAGGATTCTTCTGTGTGAGACGCAAATACCGGTTCGGTTAATTGCGCAAGATACATCATGTACACCTGCCCGATATGCGGCAGGTTAAACATACAAAACAGTTCGCCCATTTGTACTTGCGCGCCCGCTTCTTCTTCGGTTTCGCGCGCGGCACCTTCAGCGACACTTTCACCCAATTCTAAAAAACCGGCGGGTAGCGTCCAAAAACCTAGGCGCGGTTCGATAGCGCGTTTGCACAACAATACTTGGTCTGCAAATACCGGAATGCAACCCGTGATGATGCGCGGGTTGTGATAGTGAATCGTTTCGCATTGCGTACATACATGGCGTTCACGGTTATCACCTGCTGGAATTTCCAAACGCACGACGCTGCCACAACTGGAACAAAATTTCACAATCGGTGTATTCATGGCAGCCGTTTCACCGTTACGGCAACAGCGATTCGCCGCGCCACAAATCCGTCAGTGTTTCGCGCTGGCGCACGGTAAATACTTGCTCGCCATCCACCATCACTTCGGCAGCGCGCGGGCGACTGTTGTAATTAGAACTCATCACAAAACCGTAAGCACCGCTGCCAAATACCGCCAACAAATCGCCGGCATCAATGACCAATTCACGCGCTTTGCCGAGAAAATCCCCCGTTTCACACACAGGCCCCACCACATCGTAAATATGCGGGCGACCTTCGTGTTCGCGCACCGGCTCGATGCACTGCCACGCTTGATACAGCGCGGGGCGAATCAAATCGTTCATCGCGGCATCCACCACCGCAAAATGATGCGAGGGCGTGGACTTCAACAAATCCACGCGCGTGAGCAACACGCCGGCATTCGCCACAATGGAGCGACCGGGTTCCACCAAAATTTTTAATGTGCGATTACCCAACTGCGCGCGCAGTGCCTTCATGTAATCGCTGGGCGTGGGCGCGGCCTCACCCGGGCGATACACCACACCCAAACCGCCGCCAATATCGAGATGCTCCACCACAATGTTTTCTGCGGCGAGTTGATCAATCAAACCCAATACGCGATCCAGTGCATCCAAAAACGGCGTGAGTTCCAACAACTGCGAACCGATGTGGCAATCAATGCCTTTGATGCGAATATGCGAAAGCTGCACCGCTTCACGGTACACATCCAACGCTTCCAGCATATCGATGCCGAATTTATTTTCGCGCAAGCCGGTAGAAATATACGGATGCGTGTTGGCGTCCACATCAGGGTTCACACGCAGTGACACCGGCGCAATTTTATTCATGCGCGCCGCCACGGTTTGTATGCGCTGCAGCTCGGCGCGCGATTCCACATTAAAACAGTCAATGCCAACTTCTAGCGCGCGCGCAATTTCATCTTCGCGTTTGCCCACACCGGAAAATACCACGCCGGATGGATTGCCGCCCGCTGCCAACACGCGCTCCAATTCGCCTACAGAAACAATATCGAAACCGGCACCCAAACGCGCCAGCACATTCAATACGGCGAGATTGCTGTTCGCTTTTACCGCAAAACACACGCGGTGATTGCAGCCCTGCAACGCATCCGTGTAGGCGTGATAATTTGCAGTGATGGCGGCGCGGCTGTACACATACGTTGGTGTACCGTAGCGCGCTGCAATTTCCGTCAAGGTCACGTCTTCGGCGCGCAACTCACCTTGATGGCGTGTGAAGGTTTGCAACTGCATGCTCATATTATGGTGTCTCGTTTTCGGCAGGTGCCGCTGCGTCAGGCGCTACCGTTTCGGTGTCGTCTGTTTGTTCTTCTGCCGTTGGCGGTTGCGGTGTTGCTGTTGCATTCGGGTCATCTTTTGGCAGATATAACGGACCGGTTTGGCCGCAAGCGGCGAGCAATACGGTTAATAAAGCGGCGGCAATCATGCGGGACATAGCGAGCTCTCTTTCATTCAGATCACAGGAAGGGCTCAGTATAAAGTAAACAGCTTAAGGTACACTGCCACCATGAAAATTCCTGAACGCCTCAAGCCGCTGATTGAAGACGGCATCATCGACGACGTGCTACGCCAATTAAAAAGCGGCAAAGAAGCAGCCGTCTACCTCGTGCAGCGCGGTGAACATGTGCGCTGCGCCAAAGTGTACAAAGAAGTGGAGCGACGCAGTTTTCGCCAAGCGGCTGAATACACCGAAGGCCGCAAATCCCGCAACAGCCGCCGCGCGCGCGCGATGGAAAAAGGTTCGCGCTACGGCAAGCAAGAGCAGGAAGCCGCATGGCAAACCGCAGAAGCCGATGCGCTGTATCGGCTATCGGCTGTGGGCATGCGCGTGCCGCGCACTTACGGTTTTTTTGAAGGCGTGTTGTTGATGGATGTGATTGAGGATGCCGACGGTCAACCCGCGCCGCGCCTCAACGATGTGCTGTTTTCTGCCGATGAAGCGCGCCAGCATCACACCACCTTGATACAAGAAGTGGTGCGCATGTTGTGTGCCGGCTTGGTACACGGCGATTTATCGGAATTTAATATTTTGCTCGCCGCCGACGGCCCCATCATCATTGATTTTCCACAAGCCGTGGATGCCGCGCAGAACAATCATGCCGCGAGTTTGTTAGAGCGCGATGTGCAAAACCTCGCCGATTTTTTTGGCCGCTTCGCCCCAGAATTATTAGAAACACGCTACGGAAAAGAAATCTGGTCGCTGTACGCTAAAGGCGAATTAACGCCAGAAACTGCACTTACAGGGCGCTTTGCGGATTCCACTAAAAAAGCCGATGTACGCGGCGTGCTGCGCGAAATCGACGCTGCCATCAAAGAAGAAATGCAACGCCGCGAGCGCATGCAAGAGCAGGAGTAATCATGTCTACCGATAACACACGCCACCAGAAAAAAATGCAGCACCGCAAAGAAGTGATGGATAAAAAAATTGCTTCTGCGCAAGAAGAGCGCGGCGTGCTGTTAGTGCACACCGGCAACGGCAAAGGTAAATCCAGCGCTGCGTTTGGCATGGTGGCGCGCGCACTCGGTCACGGCATGCGCGTGGGCGTGGTGCAATTTATTAAAGGCGCACAGAGCACGGGCGAAGAGACATTTTTCCGCCGCTTCCCCGAAGTGGACTACCACGTGATGGGCGAAGGCTTTACTTGGGAAACGCAGGACAAAACGCGCGACATTGAAAAAGCAGAAGCCGCTTGGGAGCAGGCAAAAAAGTTTCTGCGCGATGAGAACATCAACCTCGTTGTGCTGGATGAATTGAACATCGTGCTGCGTTTGAAATACCTAGACCTTGCCACCGTACTCGCCGATCTCAAACAGCGCCCTGCCATGCAGCATGTTGTCGTCACTGGGCGCGGCGCGTTGCCAGAGCTGATCGATATCGCCGACACCGTGAGCGAAATCAACGAAGTGAAACACGCGTTCAAAGCTGGCGTGCGCGCGCAGAAAGGTGTGGAGATGTAGTCGCGAGGTTGCCTCCTCCCGCCAACCTCGCTACAGTGCAGCCCTGCTTCAGGTGCCCGACGAGCTTCTGCTCCGAGGGTGAAACGGGAAGCTGGTGCGTTTGCTCTACGAGCAACAATTCCAGCGCTGCCCCCGCAACGGTAAATGAGTAGAGACCGGCAATAACCACTGTGTACTGCGCCACTGGCGCGACATGGGAAGGTGCCCGTCAGCGTACAGGATGCTACGCACTCATGAGCCCGGAGACCGGCCTGCCGCACACGGTTTTGGCATCCTGCCTCAACCGATAACTTGACTCGCGGCGGGCGAGCAGTGAGCGGTCTCTTTGATTGTTTCCGTCACCATCCTCCGCTGCTCTGCATCGCACGGGGAATTGTCATGACTGCTGTTACTTCTACTGCTGTATCTATTCACACCGCTACCCGAACGGACGTGTTACCTGCACTGTCGTCTATCGCTGCCGGTATCTTGCTGATCTTTGCGGTCGGCTTCTCGCACATGAGCGTGGCGCACAACGCTGCCCACGATACGCGCCACACCGCCGCGTTTCCCTGCCACTGACAGGGGGCTCACATGAAAACATGGATAACGCCTGCACTGCTGGCGGGGTTTCTTGCCGCCGTAATTTTGACCGTGGCGCAGATGTTCACTGCCGTGCCGCTGATTTTAGAAGCGGAAACGTATGAGCAAGCCACTGAATCAGCCCCCGTACCTGCGCCTAGTCACGATGCAGCCGCAGCCGATCATCATCACAGCGATGCAGCAGCCGAAGAGGAATGGGAGCCGGAAAATGGCTGGCAGCGCACGCTATCTACCGCCAGCGCCAATGTGGTGATGGGCGTGGGCTATGCCTTGATTTTGATGGGGTTGTTCCGCTTTCGCACACCCAAAAATGTGTTGACGGGATTGGCGTGGGGCGCGGCGGGCTACCTCAGTGTGTTCGTGGCACCGTCTCTGGGTCTGCACCCTGAGCTGCCCGGTACGGCGGCCGCCGAACTGGTGGGCAGACAAGAGTGGTGGATAGGCACGGTGTTGGCCACGGCAGCCGGCTTGAGTTTGTGTGCACTAACACGCTCATGGAGCCTGAGAGCAATTGGCTTTGTACTCATAGCTCTGCCGCATTTGATTGGTGCGCCGCTGCCTGCCGTGAAAGAGGCTCTGGCACCAGAAGCCTTGCAACATCAGTTCATTCTGACTTCAGCCCTGCTCAACGCGCTGTTTTGGTTAGTACTGGGTGCGGCCAGTGCGTGGTTTTATATTCGCGCTAACCGCAGTGCGGTGGAAGGCGACCAACCGAGCACGACCGCAGCAATGAGTGCCGCCAACTGACATGAACGCACCTCGCCACTGTCCGGCGCTGTTCATCACGGCGCCTGCATCGGGTCAGGGAAAGACGACCATTACCGCCGCACTGGCGCGTTTGCATACACGTGCCGGTCGGCGTGTGCGCGTGTTCAAGTGTGGCCCCGACTTTCTCGACCCGATGATCCACGAGCGCGCTTGCGGGCAACCGGTGTACCAACTGGATTTGTGGATGGGCGGTGAGGCGCACTGCCGCGAGCTGCTGTACCGCGCTGCGGCTGAAGCGGATTTGATTCTGATCGAAGGCGTGATGGGTTTGTTTGACGGCGAGCCCTCCAGCGCCGATCTCGCGCAGCGTTTTGGCATTCCCGTGCTGACCGTGATCAATGCCACCGCGATGGCGCAAACTTTCGGTGCGCTGGCACACGGTTTGGCGACGTATCGTGCGGGGCTGCCCTTTGCTGGCGTGTTGGCAAACCGCGTTGCCAGCGACAGTCACGCGGAACTGCTGCGCAACAGCTTGCCCGCAAGCATGACGTGGTACGGCGCAGTATTTCGGCAAGAAGAAAATGCCGCTTTGCCTGCGCGCCACTTGGGTTTGGTGCAAGCGCAAGAACTGGCCGATCTCGATATGCGTTTGGATAGCATGGCAGATGCCATCGCCAAAACATCTTCTGCTGAATTACCTCCGCCGGTAGTTTTTTATCCTGCCGAACCACAGCACGCGCCAGAACAATTATTGGCGGGAAAACGCGTTGCTATTGCACGCGATGCCGCATTTTCCTTTTTGTATCGCGCCAACACTGATTGTTTAACGGCGCTCGGTGCGAAACTGATTTATTTTTCACCGCTGCACGATAAAGCACTGCCAGATTGCGATGCGGTGTATCTCCCTGGCGGCTATCCAGAATTGCATCTTGATGTTTTAGCCAACAATGTCTCGCTAAAACAGTCTATTGAAAAACATCACGCAGAGCACAAACCACTGCTCGCAGAATGCGGCGGCTTGTTGTATTTGTTGGATACATTGACGGATAAAAACGGCCAGCAGGCTGCGATGTGTGGCTTGCTGCGCGGTGATGCCGTGATGCAAAACAAACTCGCCAATCTTGGCTTGCACAGTGTGACATTACCGGAAGGCGAAGTGCGCGGTCACACTTTCCATCACTCACAAACCACGTCACCGCTAATGCCATTGACGATGACGCAAGGCAAGCGCGGCAAAGCAGAACCCGTGTATCGCGATAAAAAATTACTCGCTTCGTATCTGCATATGTATTTTCCATCCAACCCCACCGCTATTGCGAGGCTATTTGGCGCATGAACGGCACCGTATTTTTTGTGGGCGCAGGCCCCGGCGATCCACAGTTATTAACATTGAAAGGGCGCGATTTAATTGCCAAAGCCGGTGCCATTTTATATGCCGGTTCGCTGGTGTCGGAAGCGGCGACGCAGTGGGCGCCCGCCACTTGTGAAATTGCCGACTCCAAAGACATGACGCTGACGCAAATTGTGGAGTGGTTAATTTCACGCGCGCAACAACATGAAACCGTTATTCGTTTGCAAACCGGCGACCCCGGTTTGTACGGCGCATTAATCGAAATGGTGCAACCTTTGGATGCGGCAAACATTCCGGTGTGTGTAGTGCCGGGCGTGACATCGGCCATGGCATCCATGGCGGCGGCCTGCGAAAGTTTGACTTTGCCGGAAGTGACACAAACAGTCATTTTTACGCGCGTGGAAGGGCGCACACCGATGCCGGAGGGCGAATCGCTAGCCGAGCTCGCCGCGCATCACAGCACACTCTGCATGTATCTCTCCATCACGCTGTTAAAAACCATTCGCAAAGAATTGTTGATGGCGGGTTGGAGCGATCAATCGCCCATTTTGGTGGTGCAAAAAGCCAGTTGGCCTAATGAGGAAAAAATTGTGCGCGGCACACTGGCGGATATTCGCGAGCGTTGCATTACCGAAGGCATTACCGCACAGGCGATGATCGTTGCCAGCCCCACACTCGGTGCACGCCACTGGCCAGAACTCAAAAAATCCAAATTGTACGATGCCAGTTTTACCCACCGCTTTCGCAAAGCGTCCATCGAGGATTCCACGCCATGAACAGCACCATCCTGTTAGTCGGTCACGGTTCGCGCAATATTGCAGGCAACCAGGAAATTGAACAATTTACACAGCAGTGGCGCGAGAGTAATCCGCGGTGGAACATCGAACTCTGTTTTATCGAGTTTTCTGATGCGCTGTTAGACAACACGCTGGAAAAAGTGGGAAAGCAGGCACAGCGCGTGATCGTGATTCCACTGATCCTCAATGCTGCCGGTCATGTAAAAGAAGAAATTCCTGAATATATCGATCATGCACGCGCGAAATTTCCACAGTGTGAATTTGTGTATGCACCGCATTTAGGGGCTTGTGAAGATATTCTGCAAATTTTGCGCCGCCGCTTGAGTGCGGGCATGAAAGACTTAGACATGCCAGACCCATCCACCACCGGCGTGATTTTGTTAGGGCGCGGCTCATCCGATATGCACGCTAACGGCGAAGTGGCAAAAATGGCGCGCTGGTTACAGGAAGATTGTTTCAACCGAAATGCACAACACACCTTGGTGGATATTGCTTTCACCGGCATCACTTACCCGCGTTTAGAGCGCGTCGTGCAGCGACACGTTCAACTTGGCATGATGCAAATTGCCATCCTGCCGTATTATTTGTTTACCGGCGTTTTGGTAGAGCGTATCCAGCGCCAAGTCGAACATTTACAACAGCAATATCCGCAAGTGCGTTTCCATTGCGGCACTTATTTTGGTTTTGAACCGGAAATTTTTTCCCTGTTGAATCAACGTGCAACGGCTATGGAGGAAGAAATCGCATGAACACATCTAACTCTACATCGCACAGCAATATCGCCACCGAACAAATGACACGCCTCGGTCAGCAAATTGAGCACGAATCGTTTGCGGTGGTCGATCAAGAAGCGGGGGAACACGCGTACACGGCCGAGCAGTGGCCGGTGGTGCGGCGCATGATTCATGCCACGGCTGATTTTGAATTTAATGGCCTGACGCAATTTCATCCAGAAGCCATTGCGGCCGGTGTCAACGCTATTTTGCAGGGCAAGGCATTGATTGCTGATGTGGAAATGATTTGTGTCGGCGTATCCAAACCGCGCTTGGCGCACTTCGGCGTGACTCTGCATCAATTTATCAGCGATGACGATGTGATTAACGATGCAAAAGCTGCTGATTCCACGCGCGCCGTATTCGCCATGCGCAAAGCACATAAACTGGGATTGCTGGATGGTGCAATTATCGGTATTGGCAACGCGCCCACCGCACTGCTAGAAATATTGCGTTTGGTGCGCGAAGAGAACGCAAAACCTGCACTCATCATCGGCATGCCCGTGGGCTTTGTTTCTGCCGCCGAATCGAAAGAGTTGTTGGCAGAGTGCAATACCGTGCCGTGGATTATTACGCACGGGCGCAAAGGCGGTTCAACACTGGTGGTGGCCGCAATACACGCGATCTTGGCCTTGGCAGAAAATGCACAGCGAGCGCAGTCGTAAATTGCGATGGAAAAAATCCCCGCCAAAAAGCGTTTGCGCACCGGTTTTTCTACCGGCGCCTGCTCGGCGGCAGCGGCGCGCGCAGCCGCGCTCGGCTTGTTGCACGGCGCAGTGCCTTCGCAAGTGGAATGCTTGTTGGCGAATGGGCAGCGTGTGGTGTTTGCAATTCACGACAGCAGTTGTTCAGCCACTGAAGCGCACGCAGTGGTAGTCAAAGACGCGGGCGATGACCCCGATGCCACGCACGGTGCGCACATGACGGTGCAACTAAAAATACTGCCAGACGCAGCGGAGCGGATTGAATTTCACAACGGCGCCGGTGTGGGCGTTGTCACGAAACCCGGTTTGGGCTTGGAAGTGGGCGGCCCTGCTATCAATCCCGTGCCACGCAAAAATATTGCAGAAAATTTGCGCGAAGTCGCTGGCGAATTGTTAGAACATCATGGCCTCTCGGTCACGATTTCTGTGCCGGGCGGCGAAGAGATGGCAAAAAAAACCACCAATGCGCGCCTCGGTATTTTGGGTGGCATTTCTATACTCGGCACCACCGGCATCGTCAAACCGTATTCCACCAGCGCGTTTCGCGCCAGCGTGGTGCAGGGCATACAAGTCGCTGCCAAAACCGGCAATGATACCGTGGTGCTCACCACGGGCGGGCGCACAGAAAAGTTCACCATGCAGGAATTGCCGCATTTGAACGACACCTGTTTTGTACAAATGGGGGATTTTTTGCGCTACGCCTTGGACGCTGCCGTGAAATGCAAAATACGCGAAGTGGTGATCGGCGGCATGGTGGGAAAACTGACCAAAATTGCGCAAGGCGAAACCATTACGCACGCGGGGCGCGCAGAAGTCGATACCGGCTTACTGGCCGATATTTGTGCGTCGCTCGGCGCACCGGACGCTATGTGTGCGGCAATCCGCGACAACGAAACCGCGCGCTTTGCCGGTGAGCAAATGGCGAGCTTACATCTTTCCTATGAATTTCATTTAGCGTTGGCGGAAAAAGTGATTGCCACGCTGCTCGCACGCTACCCCAATAAATTTCAATTGCGCGTGTTGGTGTGTGATTTCGACGGTAAAAAAATTGCGGAGGCCGTTTCTCAATGAACGCGATGCATCGCTGTGCAGTCATCGGTGTGCTGGACAACGGCACGCAAGGTTTAACGGCGCAGGCCGACAAAATACTGCGTTGTGCGGATGTGGTTATCGGCGGCACGCGCACCTTGCACTTGTTTGCGAATGTGCTGAAAGACAACTGCACCACGCACGATCTCACCGGAAACATGACACAAGTGCCACAGTGGATACGCGCGGCACAACAGCAGGGTTTGCGCTGCGCCGTGCTCGCCACCGGTGACCCACTGTGTCACGGCATTGCCAATTACCTCGCTGCGCAACTGTGTTTTGATGCGCTGGAGATTTTGCCCAACACCTCAACTATCCAACTCGCTTGCGCGCGCGTTGGTCTGCCTTGGCAAGACCTGCACATTGTTTCTATCCACAGCAAAGACGCTGGCGAATGGCAAGAAGGCGCCACGCCAGAGCACGGTCTGTACACACTGCGCCGCGCTTTAATGCAGTACGACAAACTCGCGGTGCTCACCAGCCCAGAAAATACGCCAGATCGCATTGCGCGTCTGTTGCTGACCGCCAATTTGCAGCACGAGTTTCAGATGGCGATTGCTGAAAACTTGTGTGGCGATGACGAAAATATTATTACCGATCTCGATATTGTCAGCATCGCACAGCGACGCTTTGCCGAACTCAATGTGGTGCTGTTGTGGCGCAATACAATAAAAAAATCTGCAGCGATTTTTGGCATTGCCGACGATCAGTTTCAACAACGCTATCCAGAAAAAGGTTTGATTACCAAACGCGAAGTGCGCGCCGTGTCTCTGGCGCGTATGCAACTGCGACGTGACAGTGTTGTGTGGGACATCGGCGCCGGTTCCGGTTCGGTGGGTGTGGAAGCCGCGCGGCTGTGCCCACAAGGTCATGTGTACGCTGTCGAAAAAAACGCCGGCGATTGTGAAAACGCTCTCGCCAATCGCAACTATTTTTCTTTGCACAACTACACGCTGTTGCACGCCAAAGCGCCGGAGGGTTTGCAAAATTGGCCAGATCCAGACGCGGTATTTATCGGCGGCTCCGGCGGCGAACTCGCTACGCTCATCACACTTATCTTGCAACGCTTAAAACCGCAAGGCTGTTTAGTGATGAACTTTGTTACTTTTGAAAATGTCGCTGCCGCTATTGCAGCGTTAAAAGCGTCAGGCGCTGAATGGGACATCACGCAGATGCAGTGTTCGCGCAGCAAACCGGTGTTGGATATGCACAGACTCGCCGCTGAAAATCCGGTGTGGATTGTGTGCGCGAAAAAAGCGGAGGTCGCATGAAACAGGGCAAATTGATTGGTGCTTCACTCGGACCTGGCGATCCGCAACTCATCACGCGCAAAGCTTGGGATGCACTGCACAGTGGCGCGCAGTGGGCGTATCCGATACGCAAAAAAGGCAGCGACAGTTACGCGCTCGGCATTGCACAACGCGCGCAACTCACCACGCCAGCGGATGCGCTGGCACTTATTTTTCCCATGACGCATGACGCAGAAAAATTAGCGCGCTATTGGTTGGAGGCAGCGAACAGCGTTTTAGCCACGCTGAACACAGGTCGCGATGTGGTGTTTTTGGTGGAAGGCGATGCCTCCACTTTTTCTACCTTTAGCCACTTGGCGCGCACGCTGCGCGGTCTGGCAGACCATATCGTTATCGACACTATTCCAGGTGTACCTGCCTACAACGCGGCTTGCGCCGCGCTCAGGCAACCGCTGGCCGATGTGGATGACACCATCGCCATCGTGCCGGCTGCATACGGCGTGGCGTTTGTAGAAAATTTGCTGACCGATTTCGACACACTGGTGTTAATGAAAGTAAAACCAATCCTCGACGACATCGTCGATTTGCTGGAACGCAAACACTTGCTGGCGCACAGCACATTCATTGAAAAAGTGGGCGCGAATGAAGAGCGTATCGTGCATGACATCACCCAGTTACGCGGCACGAAAGTCAATTATCTATCGCTGATGCTAGTTAAAAACCCAGCGCGTGTGCGCGGTGAAATTCAAAAAGGCTGTAGGAAAAAATCCGCATGAGTGATCCCACTTTACATACCGTGCGCGTGGCCTTGGTCGCCATCACCAAACATGGCGCCAAACAAGTGGCAGCTCTGGCTCCTGCCTTGCCGCGCGCGGAGATTTTAGTTTCAGAAAAAGTGTCGAGTGAATTAGGCGCGACCACGAACAAAATCACGATTTACAGCGGGGCGATGAAAGACGAAATTGCGCCGCTGTTTGCTAACTACGATCAAATTGTTTTTTTTGTGTCCTTGGGCGTAGTGGTGCGCATGATTGCGCCGTATCTGAAATCCAAAGAGGAAGATCCGGGCGTGATCGTGGTGGATGACGCGGGACAGTTTGTGATTCCGGTGTTATCCGGCCACGTTGGTGGCGCGAATGCCTGCGCCGAACAACTGGCGGATTTGATCGGCGCCACGGCGGTTCTTACAACTGCATCCGATGTGGGAAAAACGATTCCCGTGGATATTTTAGGGCGCGGTCTCGGTTGGAAATTGGAAGCGCCAAAAATTAATGTCACGCGCGTGTCGGCGGATGTGGTGAACGGTGAATTGATTGCCTTTGTACAGGAAGCCGGTTCGCCGCATTGGTGGATACGCCCCACGCCACTGCCGAGCAACATCCATCTGTTCGACAACTTTTCTGCCGTGGATTTGCAGCGCTACAAATCGGTGTTGTGGGTCACGCACGCCGCAATTTCCGATGAATTATGGCAACAACTGCACGAGCGTTTGGTGGTGTATAGGCCACCACTGGAAGCCGCATGAATCTGGCGGTGGGTTTGGGCTGTGATCGCGGCGCGCTGTTACAAACACTGGAAACGGCTTTAGATGCCGCGCTGCAAAGTATCGCGGCTACGCGCGCGCAGATCCGCGTGTTTGCCACCATCGATAAAAAAAATGATGAACACTGCATGCGACAGTTGGCGCAACAAGAAAACAAAATGCTGGTGTTTTTTACCGCAGAACAATTGGCACAAGTGGCTGTGCCCAACCCATCGGAAACCGTGCGCAAATACATGGGCACACCGGCAGTTTCTGAAGCGGCGGCGCTGTTGGCGGCAGACACCACGCTGCCACATTTATTGGTTGAAAAACACAAACTCTTAGGCAGTGACGGCAAAAACGTCACGGTATCCATCGCGAGGATAGCAACATGAAAACTGGAAAAATTTTTCTTGTGGGCCTCGGCCCCGGCAACGAAGAAAACATGACGGCACGCGCACGCGCTGCCATCACGCAAGCCGACACGGTAATCGGCTACACCACCTACATTAAATTGGTGGCGGATTTAATCGACGGCAAAGAAGTTATCCGCAAAGGCATGACGGAAGAATTGGATCGCTGCCACGAAGCCTTAGCGCGAGCGCGCGAAGGCAAAAATGTGGCATTGGTGTCATCCGGCGACAGCGGTGTATACGGCATGGCCGGCCCCACTTATGAAGTGTTATTAGAAAGCGGTTGGAGACCTGGCGACGGCGTAGAAGTGGAGGTCGTGCCCGGCAGCTCGGCGATCAACAGTTGCGCTGCATTGGTTGGCGCACCGCTGACACACGATGCCTGCACCATTTCTTTGTCGGATTTATTAACACCGTGGCCGACAATCATGCGCCGCATTGAAGCAGCCGCGCGCGCAGATTTTGTCATCGCACTGTACAACCCGAAAAGTGGCAGACGCACGCAACAAATTGTGGAAGCACAGCGCATTTTGTTGCAGTACCGTAAACCGGAAACGCCGGTGGCTTTGGTGAAATCAGCTTATCGCCGCCGCCAAAATATTGAATTCAGCACACTGGAAAAAATGGCAGAAGCGGATATCGGCATGCTCACTACAGTGTTGATCGGCAACAGCAATACCTTTGTGCGCGAAGGGCTGATGGTGACACCGCGCGGCTACGCCAACAAATACACCACGGCCATTGGCAGCGATGCTGTGCATGCAGGTGAACAATCCGGTCGCTCGCTAAAAATGGGTTTGGTGGGTTGGAAAGCCTGCGCGCGCCAATGGTTGCGCGACAACCCACAAAAAAATCTGCGCGATGCCGCCCTGCATTTTGATATGCCGATGGGCGAATTGCTCTCGGCGGTTGCCACGCGCTATGACGATGAAGCTGAATGTTTGTGGCGCAGCCTGCACATTGCGCGCACAGAAGATATGAAAGTTTTAGAACTCGCCGCCAGTTGGGGAAAATTGCGCGGCGTGGTGCGACAGGAAGGCGGCGCGATTGCAGAATTGTTGTTTAGCCAACCGCGTTTTTCACAAAAAGGTGAGTGGTTAAATTTAATTACCGACACTTTCCATTTGCATCTGCACTGGGGAAAAGTGACTGAACTGTGGCTGGCTGCCAAAGACAATAAAATTCACGGCTTGTATTGCATCGACAACAAAGGCCAATTGCTGTGCTCACTACTCGCCTGCGACAGCGTCGATTTTTCGCCAGAGCAATTGGCAACACAACTGCAATTAGACAGCGTGTCTGCGGAAGATGACGACACAGACGACGCAAATGACAGCGAATAAACTGAGCAATTTTTATGAGTGAATTGATAGCCAGAGAAAAACCATCCATGAGCGCCTACCATCGTCATTTGGTGGTGTGCACAGGCCCGCGCTGCACGCAGGGTGAATCGCAAATGCTGTTCGACAGCCTCGGCGAAAAATTCAAAGCGGCTGGCATCGACAAAGGCGCTTTGCGCGTGAAACGCACACGCGCCTCCTGTTTCGCCACCTGCAAAGGCGGACCGCTGATGGCGGTGCAGCCGGATGGTGTGTGGTACTACAATGTCACCGACGCCAATATGGATCGCATTATTCGCGAACATTTTGTTGGCGGCACACCTGTTGAAGAACTGATTTATCACCGCTCCGGTTGCAACACATGAACGAAACACTCCCCTCTCTCGGCAAAGTTTGGTTAGTCGGTGCAGGTCCAGGCGATCCTGATTTGCTGACGGTAAAAGCGCTGCGCTTGCTGCAAACTTGTGATGTGGTGATTTACGATCGTCTTGTTTCGCCGGCGATCATGACACTGATGCCGGAATCTTTGCGCAAAATTTATGTCGGCAAAGCGCGCAGCGAACACACAGTGCCGCAAGACAATATCAATCAACTGTTGGTGGATGAAGCACGCGCAGGTCACAAGGTATTGCGCTTAAAAGGCGGCGATCCGTTTATTTTTGGACGCGGCGGCGAAGAAATTGAAGAGCTCGCCGCAGCCAATATTCCGTTTGAAGTGGTGCCCGGTATTACCGCTGCCAGTGGCTGCTCGGCTTACGCCGGCATTCCACTCACACACCGCGATTACGCGCAATCGGTGCGCTTTATCACCGGTCATTTGAAAAACGATGAGGTGAATTTGCGCTGGCCTGAATTGATGGACCCCACGCAGACTTTGGTTTTTTATATGGGCTTGGTCGGCTTGCAAGCAATTTGCGAGCAGTTGATACAACACGGGCGCGATCCACAAACACCGGTGGCGCTGATTGAAAAAGGCACCACGCCGCAGCAGCGCGTGGTGATTGCCACACTCGCCACCATCAACGAGCGTGTGCACGCAGAACATGTCACCGCGCCCACACTTACTATCATCGGCGATGTAGTCAAACTGCACGACAAACTGAAATGGCGTTAAGTTTTTTTGCGCCGCTGCTGGCCTTGCTGCTCGATAAAATTTTTGGCGAGCCTAAACGCTGGCATCCACTCGCGCTGTTTGGTCAGTGCGTCACGCGCGCAGAACATTTTTTTTATGGCGCAGCGGAATGTTCGTTTGTTAAAAGCCAATGGCGCGGTTTTATGGCGGCGATGGTTTTGATGATTCCTGTAACGCTGGCGGCATGGGTACTCAGCGCGCTACCGGTGGTCGGCAGTATTTTTTCTATCATCATTCTGTACGGCTGCCTAGGTTTACAAAGCCTACACCAACACGCGCGCGCCGTGGCCACACCATTATTTGCAGGTGATCTCGCCGCAGCGCGACAAGCGGTGGCAATGATCGTCAGCCGCGACACACAAACCATGAACGAAACACAGATCACGCGCGCGACCATCGAATCTGTTTTGGAAAACGGCAATGACGCGGTATTCGCCACCTTGTTTTGGTTTTTTGTTTTTGGCGCCCCTGGCGCAGTGCTGTTGCGCGCTGCCAATACATTGGATGCCATGTGGGGCTATAAAACCGCACACTATTTGCACTTTGGTTATTTTGCCGCCAAGTTTGACGATGTATTAAATTGGCTGCCCGCACGCCTCACCGCCATTACTTTTTCTCTGCTCGGCAACGCGCAACGCGCATGGCATTGTTGGCATGCACAAGCGTCACTGTGTGAAAGCCCTAACGGCGGCGTAGTGATGACAGCTGGTGCCGGCGCATTGCAAATTACGCTCGGCGGCGCAGCGGTTTATCACGGCATTGTCAAAGAAAAAATACTCATGGGTGAAGGAAGAACGCCGACAGCTTTCGATATAGAACGTGCTTTGCGTTTGGTGCGGCACAGCGCATGGCTGTGGGTTTTTCTCTACGCTATTTTTTATTTTTTTTATGCTTGAACACGGCGGAAAACTGCGCGCAGCAGTACAGCAATACCATATCCCCTTGGAAGACTGGCTGGATTTGTCTGCCGCACTCAATCCATCGCCCTACCCAGTAGGAAAAATTCATTACTCCACGTGGCAGCGCTTGCCAGAAGATGATGATGCGCTGCCAGTGATTGCAGCGCGTTACTACGGCGCTGAGTTATTGTTGCCGGTGGCCGGTTCGCAAGCGGCGATACAAACCTTGCCTTTTTTATTTACTGCGCCGCAGCGCGTCGGTGTTTTGGCAACCACCTATAACGAACATGCACACGCTTGGCAGCGCGCCGGCCACACGGTTGTTACGCTGGATGAAACGGCTATTGATGCAAATATCAACACACTTGATGTTTTGTTATTGGTTAATCCCAACAACCCAACCGGTACGGTTTTTTCACGCGCGCAGTTACTGCAATGGCATGCACAACTCATCGCAAAAAATGGCGTGCTGATTGTCGATGAAGCGTTTATCGATTGCGACCCACAACACAGTTTGGTTGCTGATGCACGGCAAACAGGTTTGATAGTGTTGCGTTCGCTGGGCAAATTTTTTGGCTTAGCCGGTGCGCGTGTAGGTTTTGTGTTTGCCGAAAAAAAAACACTGGCAGCACTGCGCGAAACACTGGGACCGTGGCCCATCAGCCATCCTTCGCGCATCGCCGCTCAGCGCGCCCTGAGCGACAGCGAATGGCAACAGCAGCAGCGCGAAATGCTGCCGCAGCAATCCATGCGCTTGGCGCAGTTGCTCACTGAAAACGGTCTTGCTCCGGCTGGTGGCTGCGCCCTGTTTCAATGGATACAAACGCCCGCCGCTGCCGCTATCCATCACCATTTGGCGACACTGGGCATTCTCACTCGTTTGTACTCTGAACCCGCCAGCTTGCGGTTTGGCTTGCCTGCTGAGGAAATGGAATGGGAGAGGCTGGCCGTAGCTCTTGCTACACGGCGGTTGCCCTAAGCGCCCAACCCGTCTACAGTGCGCGCGCTGTTACAGGTTCCGGCGATCTTTCTGGTCGCTGGTGAAATGGGAAGTTGGTGCCATCGCTTGCGATCATCCCAACGCTGCCCCCGCAACGGTAAACAGGTAAACGTCAGCAATACGCCACTGTGCATGCATGGGAAGGCGCTGACGCGGTTGATCTCAACCACCTGTGAGCCCGGAGACCGACCTGCAACACCAGGGAATCCAATTCCCGTTAGCTACGATGAGCGGAGGGCTTCATCCGGCTGGTGTGCAGGATGCCTCACCTGTTCCGTATCCCTCCTCAAACGCATTCACTCTTTTCAATGCATTGAGGTTCACATGAAAACTGTTTACTCCCTGAAAAAAACGCTGCCCGTCGCCTTGGCTGCTGCGCTTGCGCAAGTTGCGCTGGCTGGTGACAACAGCACAAACAACACCGCCGATAGCACACTGGACACCGTGCTCGTCACAGCCACGCGCACTGAAGAAACCACGGCTAAAACACTCGCGCCCGCCACGGTGTATACCAAAGAAGATATCGAACAATTTCAAGCCAACAGCGTGCCGGAATTGTTGCAGCGCATCCCCAGCGTCAGTTTCAGCAATGCCGGCGGCCCCGGCTCGGTCAGCAGCATGTACTTGCGCGGCACCAATCCCAGCCACACTTTATTTTTGATCGATGGGCAACGCATCAACAGCGCGATGTCTGGCAGCAATCCGCTGGAATCTTTGGATATTAATCAAATTGAACGCATTGAAATTGTGCGCGGTCCGCGCTCTAGCTTGTACGGCGCGGATGCCATCGGCGGCGTGATTCAAATTTTTACCAAGCAAGGCAGTGAAGCGGGTGTGCATCCTCGAATTTCTTATGGATTTGGTAAAAACGGTACGCAACAAACCACGGTGAGCGTAAATGGCGCGAAAGACGGTTTTCGTGGCAGCGCTTCTGCGTCGTACTACGACACCAACGGCATCGACAGTTTAATTGACGACAGCGGCACCAATTTTGATCGCGACGCCTATCGCAATGCGAGCACGAGTGCGTCTATCGGGTATCGTTTTGATAACGGCACCGATCTTTCACTGTCGCATTACAAATCCAACAGCGAAAATGAATACGACAATGGTTTTCTGCCTTCTACGCAGCCTTACACACGCTCCGGTTTAGAGACCACCAGTTTCAAATGGGAGCAGCCTGTCATCAGCGAGCTGTGGAAAAGCACGGTGCAATTGGGCGAAACAAAAAACAATTCGGAAGATTTTGATGATCTTAACAAAAGCACTTTCAGCAAATTCAACACGCGTCGTGAATCTGCCAGTTGGCAAAATGATTTCACTTTCCAAACCGGCGCAGTAAGCCATGTGTTTACGGGTGGCGTAGATTACTACAACGATGAAATTACCAGCACATCGATACTCACCGATGCCAACGGCAAACGCGTAAAAGAACGCGACAATCTCGGTACTTTTATGCAAGAGCAAATGGATATTGGCAAGCACCAATTGGTACTCGGTTTGCGCAATGATGACAACGAACAATATAACAACAACGCTACCGGCAATGTCAGCTACGGTTACGCTCTGCGTGATGATTTACGCGTAGTTGCTTCTTACGGTACCGCTTTCAAAGCACCAACATTCAATGATTTGTTCTGGCCGGTTACACCGTGGTCTGCGGGCAATCCCAATTTGAAACCCGAAAAATCGGTCAACTATGAAATTGGCTTAAAAGGCACGCCCGCTTTCGGCACTTGGGCGGTGAATGTGTTTGAAAACAATATTGATGATTTGATTGAGTGGGCAGAAGTGCCGCCAGGCTCGTGGTTTTACACACCCAGCAACGTGGACAAAGCCGAAATACAAGGCGTGGAATTTGAATTGACCACCGCCATTCAAGAGTGGAATGTCGCCTTCAACGCCAGCTACATTGATGCACGCTACGATGGCAAGGGCGCCGATCACAGCAATGTGTTGATCAATCGCCCGCGCCAAAACATGAACCTCGACATCAGCCGCAACTTTGGCGCTTATGAATTTGGCACCGAGTTGATCGCGCAATCCAAACGCTACAGCGATCGCAGCAACACCATCGACGAAGGCGGTTATGGGTTGGTGAATCTGCGCGCCGCCTATAACATCAGCAAAGAAGTGAAATTGCAGTTAAAACTGACCAATGTGTTGGATAAACAATATCAACTCAATGATCGCTACAACACCGAAGGTTTTGGTTATATGGCGACGATTGTGTACACCCCAGAGCTGTAACCTCGCTTAAAACCTACTGCCCCGCGCCTGCGGTATTGTCAAGCAGGCTGCGCGTGGCACGCTCAACAAACGCAGACAACGTGGTCGCCATTTGCGCCGTTTCTGCCGGATCATTTATTGGTTCGGCATGCGCATTTTGTGCAGCGTCATAACGGTATAACGTCGCTGGCGCATTCGGACGCTTCACCACAATGCGGTCATCGCGCAAGAAACCGACAATTTCATCATTGCCCGATGGTTTGATTAACGCAAAGCCCGCATCTTTCACCGACAACACGTCGCGCCCCCAGCACTGGTGCGTAAATGAATCGCCCAGCAAACCCATGATTGTCGGCGCAATATCATTTTGCGTAGCTACACGATCAGTGGTTGCGCCGTAAATTTCGCGCACTTTTGGACCAATAATTAACAGTGGTACACGAAAGCGCAGCAGATCGATATCCGTAACTTGATTGTTTGTGCCGAAACCGTGATCTCCCACCAACACAAAAATCGTATTGTTGTACCAAGGCTCTTTTTCTACTTTTGCAAAAAATTGACCCAGCGCCCAATCGGCATAACGCATTGCAGTGAGATGTTCGTTTAACAAACCCTGATCTGTCACAGACTGCACCGGCAGTGGGCTCGGCATGGCATACGGCGTGTGGTTAGACAGTGTTTGCAGCATGGCAAAAAACGGTTTATCGCTATCACTAGATAATTTATTTAACTCAACAACCGAGCGATCAAACATGTCTTGATCCGACACGCCCCACGTTGGGTTGATAAACACCGGATTCACAAAATCATCGCGCCCAACAAATTTAGTAACGTCCTGGTTTCTAAAAAATCCCTCTTGGTTGTCCCAAGAAAATGAGCCGTTGTATACATAAATGTTTTGATAGCCCTCGCGATGCAACAGCAGAGGCAAACCGGAGAATTTGTGCGTTCCTTCCGGTTCCTGCATTAAATATTCATAGCCAGGGAGATTGGGGAAGCAGGCAAAGGTGGCAAACATACCTTGGTGGGTATGCGTACCATTGGAGAAAAAGCGCGTGAACAACAGACCTTGTTGCGCAAGGTGATCAAAAGATGGCGTGATGCCTAACGGATCGCCTAATGCGCCTGTGTACACACCCGAGAAACTTTCCATCAAAATAACAACGACATTGGGCTTTTTCTCATAGCGTTGCGCGACACTTGTGTCGCCTTGGTGTGTGCGCAGTAATGATAGGTTCTTATCCGTTGATGGCTTATCCTGTGATGTGAACAAGAGGTTCTGCGTAATGGCCGTTGCTTTCTCCAAAGGCATCGCATTCAGCCAGAAATTTTTATTGGTCTTGCCATTGCCTGTGCGTGTTGCCTTATAAAGAGTAAAAATCCCATTGAGTCCGAGATGATTGGCAAACAAATTTTGCCCGTGAAAAGCATCTCCCCAGCGCAGTGGAGGTCCTTGGCGCAAAGTGCCGCGCGCGCCCAGCACCAGTAGCAAAAAAACCAATACGCAGCTAATCACACGCCACACCATCGACGTTGCTTTGCGCGCGACAAAAAACCGTTGCTCTATCGCACAAGCCAAACGATCCAATATTCCATACAGGCAATACATCAGCCATGAACACAGCAACCACAGCAACAAATAACGAAACAGCGGAAAGCCATTCCACAGCATGCTAATCACGGTTTTGGGGTCTTGGCGAATATATTCAAAGACTAAACTGTTAAGCCGCTGGTGAAACTCACGGTAAAAATCCAATTCAGTGATACAAAAGAAAATAGATACTGATGACGCAATAGACAACCAAACAATCAAGATTTTTCGCAAAACCACTGACGCAGGAAATAAAAAACCCAGCAATAATGGAACACAGAATGCACAGACCACCATCAAGTCAAAACGCAAGCCGATAGCAAAACTGACGAATACAGCGTCGCGTGATAATGTATTGGCAAGCTCCGCGTTATGCCAATACAAAACCAAACGCGCCACAGAAAATAGCACCATTAGAGACAGCATTGCCAACAGCATAAAACTGGCATGGCCTAAAACGGTTTGTCGATATGTGCGCGCCAAAGCGGGTTCAGTAGTCATAGTTTGTCCTGATAAAGTCATTACTGTCGCACAAAACGCAACAATCGTGATCGTCCTTGTTCAGCCACAAAAATGGCATTATCCCCATCTTCTAGTACAGACTGTGGCGCATGCAAATGTGAAGCAACAACCTGAAAAGTTTTGTAATCATAAAACCACAAATGACCATCGTTGGTCACATCTTCTGTAATCCAAATGCCTTTGTCAGTACAGCGCAGAAATCCAGCCCCTCTCATCTTGGCGGGAATTTGCACGATGTTTCCATCGCGATATTCCATTAAATTAGGATTCTTGTTGTCTACAATAAAAATGCGTTGATTTTTATCCACGCACACACCTTCACCCGCAGCAAAACCCCCTGCTAATACTTTTTCGCTGTAGTTATTGTGTGGGTCAATTTCCAGTAGGCGACCGTTGGTCGAGTCTTCTATCGTCAGCCATTTTCCATCGGCGGTTTCAGCAATAGATTCCGGCTTGGCCAACAGCATCAGCGGTTGCACCTTGCCATCTTTCCACCACAACACCGGCTGATCTGAGTACTCTTGTGTCAAAATAATGCCGCCCTGATACGGCAATAAACCATCCGGTTTATACAGACCATCTGCCAGCACGGTGTATTTGCCGGCAGCTATATCCAATTTGACTAACTGCCCGCGCCCCGTATCGCCCGGATGCTGCTTTGCAGAGAGAGTGGCGACAATACTGTTGTCAGGTAACCGCGCCAGCGAAACCACACGATCCAAATTGCTCTGCACTTCGCTGTACTGCCAACCTTCTGCTGCTTTCACCGGTGCAAAGCGCAACCAAGCGAGAACACCATACGTCAGTAGCAAAGCGGCAGCCAACACCCCTAAAACAATACGGCTATTTTTTTGGCGCAGCACAGCGGGAATTGGCACGGGAAACTTTCCTGAAAGGGTTGAAATGACGGCGCGGCATTTCAACAAAGCCCGTGTGAAATTATTGTCAATAAGTCAGCAAAGTGATGTCAGTGCGGCAGATTTTCTGTGCAGAACTCGGCAATCGCGCTGCGAATTTTCTTTTCAAACATTGACAACATCATGCCCAGTTTGATTTCGATATCTACCTTGTGGGGATGCATGACCACGGTACCGCTAGCCCCGCTGCGATGAAACTCGATATGACTGCCCTGCCACACGCTGCTGATTTGGTATTCATCCTGCAATTTTGTCACCAGCACTTCCAACACTGCCCGCGTTTCACGTTCAGGCAAGCCGTGTGCATGGCTGATTTTTATCACGGCCATCAGTTTATTTGCTCACCTTGAAATCCGCTTTCAATTTCTTCGCCACCATCACTTTTTTCAAGCGTGCGTATTGCGGTATGCCGTTTTTATACGGTGGATAATCTTCGCCCTGTATTAACGGCTCCAAATAATCGCGGCAGGCTTGTGTAATAGAAAAACCATCTTTGCTGATAAAGGCGCGCGGCATTTTTTTCTCCACATTGGCCACTTTAGCCAGTGGCGCTTCGGTGATCGTCCAACTGTATTTTTTGCCCGTGCCGCGCGTGATGGCTGGCATCACCGCATTTTTTCCTTTCAGCGCCATTTCCACTGCCGCTTTGCCTACGGCGTAGGCTTGCTCGACATCAGTTTTTGAGGCGATGTGACGCGCTGCGCGCTGCAAATAATCGGCCAGCGCCCAGTGGTATTTGTAACCCAATTCCTCTTTTACCATTTGCGCCAGTGTCGGTGCCACGCCGCCTAATTGTTTGTGACCGAAGGCATCCACCGAGCCGGCATCGGCGAGAAAAGTGCCGTCTTTGTACTGCGCGCCTTCGCTGGCTACCACTACGCAGTAACCATTTTTCTGCACGGTGTCTTTTACGCGCTTCAAAAATTTGGCTTTATCAAAAGCAATTTCTGGAAACAAAACAATATGCGGCGCATCGCCCTCTTGCTCTGCCGCCAAACCGCCGGCAGCAGCTATCCAACCCGCGTGTCTACCCATCACTTCCAAAATAAAAACTTTGGTGGAGGTTTCACACATGGAAGCCACATCCAGCGCCGCTTCTTTGGTGGATACCGCCACATATTTTGCGACGGAACCAAAACCGGGGCTGTTGTCGGTAATTGGCAAATCGTTGTCTACGGTTTTCGGCACATGAATCGCTTGCAGCGGATAGCCCATAGTCTCGGACAACTGCGAAATTTTTAAGCAAGTATCCGCAGAATCGCCGCCGCCGTTGTAGAAAAAATAGCCGATGTTGTGCGCACGGAACACTTCAATCAAACGCTCGTATTCCGCGCGGTGTTGATCGAAACCTTTCAATTTGTAACGGCAGGAGCCGAAGGCGCCCGACGGCGTGTGTTTCAGTGCGTGAATCGTTGCCGCACTCTCTTTGCTGGTGTCGATCAACTCCTCGCGCAGCGCACCGATGATGCCGTTGGCTCCGGCATACACTTTGCCGATTTTGTCGCTGTGCGCGCGACAGGTTTCGATTACACCTGCGGCAGAGGCGTTAATCACCGCTGTCACACCGCCCGATTGCGCATAGAACGCATTTTTTTTAGTCGTCGATAAGGCGGCAGATTTTTTGCTGGCGGGCATAGGAATTCCTTGGGGTGATCTGAATCAAGAGGGGCGTAGATTGTGCTGCGCCATCTTACTGAAAGAGCACTATGGAGAAAATGGTGCTTGGCAATCTTGGGTTCGCGTGGTCTACTGGAACCGTCACCGAGATCGGTAGACAAGCAATAAGACATCTCAACCTGACAAAAGGAAATCTCTCATGATGAAGAAAATTGCAACGATCGCAGCCCTGTCTTCTGTCGCCCTGCTGGGTGGCTGTGCCGCGGGTTACACCCCTGTCAGCACGGGCTTAATCACCAACGTTAAAGGTCCTATTACAGCGACCGAATACAGCGGCACCAGCAAAACCGGCACAGCTTGCGCTTCTACTATTATCGGCTTGGTCAACAGTGGCGATGCCTCTATCGCCGCAGCCAAAGCCAATGGCGGCATCAGCAAAGTCTCCACCGTTGATTTCCACACACAGGGCTTCTATCCCTTCTTCGGTAAAACTTGCGTAATCGTTAAAGGCGACTGATCCACACGCCGCTCTACGAACAGGCTCCCTCGCGGAGCCTGTTTTCTTTTAGTGCTCGTTCCGCTGGCACTGCTGCGGCAATCAGGGGAAAATAGCGCCCCCGCAACCGTACCGCCTCAGGAGCCACCGTGGACTTCGAATTCAGCCCCGAACAGCAACAATTCATCGGCAATATTCGCAGCTTCCTCGCTGACGAAGCGAAAAAGCCCTACGCCAAAGAAGTGATGAGCCCCGATCGCGAGGCCGATTCCATGCTGGCCGACAGCCCTGAGCGCCGCACCTTCAACAAACAGCTCGCCGCCAAACGCTTCCTCGGCATGAGCTGGCCGGTGGAATACGGCGGCCAAGCCAAAGAAGGGATTTTTGAATACCTCGTCAACGAAGAACTGGCTTCAGTGGGTGCGCCCTTGATTGGCAAAGGCGTGGGCTGCGTGGGCAAAACCCTGATTCGCCACGGCTCCGAAAAACAGAAACAAGAATTTCTGCCGCAAATTTTGAATGCGGATATCGAGTTCTGCCTAGGCTATTCCGAGCCGGGCGCCGGTTCCGATCTCGCCTCGCTGAAACTGAAAGCGGAAAAAGTGGATGGCGGTTGGAAAGTCAACGGTCAAAAAATCTTCAATACTTCGGCGCATTTTGCCGAGTGGTACTGGCTGGCCGCGCGCACCGACTTTGAAGCAGCAAAGCATAAAGGCATTTCCCTATTTTTGATTCCGATGCATTCCGCTGGCATCACCGTGCGTGAAATCAAAACCATGGGCGACCACCGCACCAATGAAGTGTTTTTTGATGATGTGTTTGTGCCGGAAGACGCGCTAGTCGGCGAGTTAAACAAAGGCTGGATTTATATTTGTGAAGCACTCGATTACGAACGCTTCACGCTGTACACCGTTGGCCCTTTGCAGAAAAAGTTTGAAGTCTTTATCGACATGATTAAACAGGAAACGCGTGACGGTCAGCCGCTGAAAAATGATCCGCAAGTGCGCAAACTGGTCGCGCAATTCAGCACCGATTTAGAAACGGCGGTGATGTTGCAGCGCCGCGTCATCGCTGCCGCCGTAAAAGGTGGCGTACCTACGGTGGAAGCCGCAATGTGCAAGTTGTACAGCACACAACTCGGTCAACGCCTCGCCAATGCTGCACTCGATATTCTCGGCCCTTCTAGTATGCTGCACGAAGGTGTGGAGCACGCGCCCTGCCACGGCAAATGGGAGCATTCGCTGCGCGCTACCGCGCTGGACACCATCGGCGGCGGCACTTCAGAAGTGCAAAAAAATATCATCGCACGCCGCGGTCTTGAATTGCCGCTGGTGATGTAAGCGTGTCGGATCTGCCGCAGCAAATTCAAGCGTGGATAGGCCAAGTCGTTGTTGTCGATGAGGCGGAAGTTGCCGTCGAGCAAGCGCTGATCGAAAACTTTTGCTCCGCCGTGGAAGACGGCAACCCGCGCTATTGGCAGGAAGGCATTTCGCCACCAGGCATGTTGAGTGCTTACAACCGCCCGCATCCGTGGACACCGGCGCGCGGCGATAAACCCGCCAATCGCCCACTGGAATTGCATTTTCGCGTGAAAGATTTATTGCAATTGCCGCGCGGCGTGGTGGTGGAATTGTCGTTTGAATTTGGTGTGCCGGTGCGCGTCGGCGATCGCCTGCGCGCCGAGCAATCACTGCGCGAAGTGAGCGACATCAAAACCAATAAATTGGGCACAGGCCGCAATTGGGTGATTGATGTCACTTATAAAAATCAGCGCGATGAAATTGCCGGCGTAGAAACGCTAAACTTTTTTGGCTACAACAGGAGCTGATGATGGCTGCGCTCACGGCTGCTGCGGTACAAATTGGCGATACCCTTCCCGAATTGCATATCACTCTATCGGCACAAAAAATTATCAGCGCCGCCGCCGCTACGCGCGATTGGCAACCTATCCATCACGATCACGAAGCGGCGACCAAGGCGGGCTTGCGCGGCATTATTCTCAACTCGCCTTCACAAGCCGGTTGGATTACAAAATACATCACGGATTGGGCGGGTACGGCAGCAGATATCCGCAACATGTCTTTTCGCATGAAAGATTCTTTCTGCCCTGGTGATGCCATGATTGTGCGCGGCGAAATCACTGCCAAAGATCAGCAGCGCATCACTGCTACCATCACCCTCAGCTCAGACACCGCCGTAAAAACCAGCGCCACCGTGCAATTTGATTTACCCAACTAAACTTTCCCAACTAAACAACGCTACAGCAACAAGCGTTTGAAAATAGATTCAGGGATGTGGCGAATAATCAGCATGATGTACTGCCAAAACCACGGCGCATAAATCGCATTCTTCTTTTTCTGAATGCCGTTTTCGATACACACGGCAATTTGTTCAGGCTGCGCCCACAGCGGACCTGATTTATCCATACCCGCCGTCATCGGCGTATCCACAAAACCTGGTTTGATGGTGAGCACTTGCACGGCATGTTTTGCCATGCGATTGCGCAAACCCGCGGCAAACACGGTCACTGCCGCCTTGCTCGCGCCGTAAAAATAATTGCTCTGTCTGCCGCGATCACCCGCCGGTGAGGAAATCAACACCACGCTGCCAGCTTTGGTTTGCGCCATGCGCTCGGCCATCACACTGGCTGGTTGCAAATAACTCAGTGCATTCAAGGTAAACATGACTGGCAGGGCCGCGACATTTTTTTCCAATTCACGCTGCTCCGGCATACTGCCCTGCGCAAACAGAGCAATATCTACCGATGCGCTCTGCGCATAAATTTGCGCGGTCAAGGCGTTGTAATCTTGTGGTTGCGCAAGATCTATTACATGGCAATACACCTGCTGCGCGCCGCGCGCCAATAAATCCTGTTTAACGACTTCTAGTCTTGCGTTGTCACGCCCCAGCAAATAAAAACTGTCCCGCTGGGCTGCGCGCAAACGCGCCCAAGCCTGAGCAATGGCTGATGTCGCACCAAAAATAACAATGTTCATAGCCATCCTCTTTTTCTTGTGATTACGAATAAACGCGGCGCCAAAAACTGGAAGAAAATTGTGGGTCCATATAGGGAATAAATTGCTCGACTTGAGGAAAACTGGCGCGAAACATAGCGGGCGACATACGCGCATCTTTCGCCGGATAAATCGCACCCTCGGCTTCGCGCACGATGGCATCCAAATCATTTAACAGATTCAGTGTGCTGTCACCGAGGTTAGGGAAGTCCAACGCCAAGGTGTAACCGCTGCGTGGAAAAGACAGCAAGCCTGGCGAAGACAAATCGCCAAACTCTTTTAATACGCTGAGAAAAGAGGCCTGCCCCGATTGGGCGATGCGTTTTAACAGCGCCTGCAAAGCGTCGCGCACATCACGCGTCACTACGCACTGGTATTGCAAAAAACCGTGCGGTCCGTAAATGCGATTCCAGTGATGGATGTTGTCCAGTGGATAAAAAAATTTGTCGTAGCTTAAGCGCGACGATTTTTTTCTGGCGCGCAGTTTGCGGTAATACAGGGCATTGAATGCACTGACGCTATAGCGATTGAGCACATGCGGCGGAAACGTCAGCGGCACAGATAACTTTTTTCCCTGCTGATGCACGGCGGGCAAAGTGTCGCTCTCGCAGTGATTGGCGCGCGAAAAAATGCCGCGCCCCAATGCACTGCCAGTGGCCAAACAATCCAACCACGCCACGCGATAGCGGTGTGTCTCGCGCGACTGTGCAAAATGTTGCAAGCAGTGATCGAGATTGTCGCATTGAAACGAATCGTCATTCACAAAAGCGTTTTTGACGGGGATCAGTTGCAGCTCGACCCAGGTAATCAAACCTGTCAGACCCAAACCACCGATTGTTGCGCAAAATAAATCCGCGTTTTTTGTTGAGGTACACAGCAGTCGCTCGCCATCACTGCGCAACAACTCAAGCGCGGTGACGTGTCGGCCAAATGTACCGTCCACCACATGATTTTTTCCGTGCACATCATTGGCTACCGCACCGCCGAGCGTCACAAATTTGGTGCCGGGTGTCACAGGTAAAAACCAACCGTGCGGCACGCAGAGTTCCAAAATATCTGCCAGCGATACCCCTGCTTCACAACACAATAAGCCCGTTGATTTATCGAAATCCATCCAATGATTTAGCGCAGACGTGTGCAGCAGCGTGCCGCCGTTATTCAAGCAACTGTCGCCATAACTGCGCCCTAATCCGTGTGGCAATAGTTTATTTTCTGTTTTTGGTAATGCCTCGTTGCGCCAAGAAATCGTGCGCTCATCATGCGTGTAATGAAAATAACGCCCCCATGAATGACGCACACCCATCAGATATTGGCTCCCACCACGATGAATGAGCCCGCCAACAAAAACAGCAGCCAACTCATGCGATCACGCAAGGCAAACACCACGGGATCATCGTGCATGTCGCCGCGCCCGGTAATCAGCCACACGCGCCCCAGCCACAGCGCCATCACTGGGCACAGCACCCACAAATAGCGCGGGCTGCTGTACAGCGCCACCACATTCGGGCTGTTGATATACAGAGCCAATACCAACACCGCCATCATTGCACTGGCAGTGCCTAATCCGGTCAGCACCGGAATATCGCTGGTCCAATAGCCACGGCATTGGACAGGTTGATTGCCGGATACCTCAATCGTCAGCAATTCGGACACTCTCTTTACTATCGCTAGGCTAAAGAAAATAAAACCAGAAAAAGCCAATAACCAAAATGAAACTTCTACGCCAGTAGCCAAGCCACCTGCCACCACGCGCAACGTATACAGGCCGGCAAGAATAGCGACATCTAAAACAGGAAAGTTTTTCAAACGCATGCTGTACAAATTGGTAATGACCAAATACGCCAGCAGTGCGCTAGCAAAACGTAGCGGCAAAAAAGATACAAGAAAAATGGCGCAGGCTGCCAGCAATAACACCAGGGTCAAACCATTGGGAATGGAAAGCTCACCGCAAGCAAAGGGGCGTTTGTGTTTGCTGCGATGCTGTCGATCTGCGTCTAAATCGCCAATATCGTTGATGACATAAGAGAGCGAGGCACTGCAACCAAACGCCAGAAAAGCCAGCAGTGTGTTCTGTAGTAATGAAAATTCTAAAGCCTTGTGTGATGCCAACAAGGGAATGAATACCAAAATATTTTTTGCCCATTGGTGAATACGCAATGCACGCAACAAAATAGCTAGCGTAATCTTGCTACGCAAATCAAACATTTTTTCAAAAGAAAATAGAGCCACCATTTTTTTAACAACAGCAGGGCTGGCGTTTACCAAATAACACTGCCTCGCGTGCTCCCAGCAGGGGCTATCAACCGTACTGTTGCCGGCGTAATCAAAACCCTTTTCGCCAAACTGGGCGACCATCGCCTCTGCTTTCGTACGACCGGTTAAATTTTTGTCGCTTGTCGCCAATACGCCAGAAAAAACTCCGTAATGTGCCGCAACTTGCTGCGCCAAATCCAAATACGCGCCGGTCGCTAAATACAGCTCTCGACCATTAGTTTTTTCTGCATGCAGAAAATCGACAAAGTCGACATTGATGGGCAGCAGCGCTACATTTAAGGAGTAACGCGCCGAGAGCGTGCGCTTGAGAAACACTTTGCCGCGCAAACACCACAAGGGCAAAAGCAACAAAACCCAAGGTTTTTGCTTTAATACACCAAACAACAACTCCAGCAATGTGTCTGTTTTTAGCAGCGTGCCATCCATGTCTACACAAAGCGGAATTGATGGATTCATGATGCATCAATCGCGAAAATTATTAAATTGCAGCGGCATGGCAATGGTTTCTTTTTCGCTGCGCAAGAAGGCTATCACTTCCTGCAGGTCGTCACGTTTTTTTCCTGTCACGCGCACTTGTTCACCTTGAATGGCTGCCTGTACCTTCAACTTGCTGTCTTTAATCATTTTGATGATTTTTTTCGCCAGCTCTTGCTCAATACCTTCGCGCAGCAACACCACTTGCTTCACGGTTTTACCGCTATGTTCTATATCTTTTTCTTGCATGCAAGCCAGATCAATACCCGCTTTAACGAGTGTCTGGCGCAAAATATCCAACATTTGCTGGATTTGAATATCCGCTTCGGCGCGCATCGTCACCGCTTTGTCTGCATACTCAAAGCGCGCGTCCACGCCTTTGAAATCAAAACGGTTGGCGACCACGCGATTGGATTGATCGATGGCATTGGTCACTTGGTGTTTATCTAATTCAGACACCACATCAAAAGACGGCATAAAAACCTCAACAGAAAAGCGATACGCGCCGAAGTTTACATCAGCCAGCATAGGTTCAATAATGTTTTCCTTCTTTTGGGTGTGCGCGCATGAAATACCGCCGACTCGGCAAAACCAACTTGCAGGTATCCGCTGTCGGCATCGGTACCTGGCAGCTCGGCAATCACTGGGGCAAAAGTTTCAGCCAGCCGGAGGTCAACGATATTTTTGCCAAGGGTGCTGAGCTGGGTATCAATTTGGTCGATACCGCCGAGTGCTACGGCCACCATGTGTCGGAGGCTTTTATTGGTGAGGCGCTAAAAAATACGCGTGAGCACTGGATCATCGCCACCAAGTTTGGCCACCACCGCGCCAGCGATGCGCCGCCAGAAACGCACTGGCAGCCGGAATCGGTGCTGCAACAATTGGAGGCCTCGCTGCGCGCGCTGCAAACGGATTACATCGACGTGTACCAATTTCACTCCGGCACCCGCGAGCAGCTCGACAACGATGCGCTGTGGACGATGTTGAGCAAGCAAGTGCAGGCCGGCAAAGTGCGCTTTCTGGGTATCTCGATTGGGCAGCCGAGCCAGTTGTACCAAGTGGATCGCGCTACTGCGCTCGGCGTTTCCGTGATTCAAACCGTTTACAACGCGATTAACAGCAAAGCTGCTGACACCGTGCTGCCCTCTTGCCTGCGCCAAGACCTCGGCGTGCTGGCGCGCGTGCCGCTGGCCAGTGGTTTTTTGTCGGGCAAATACCAACCCGATGCGGCTTTTCCTGCCAACGATGTGCGCGCCGAGCGCAAACCGGAAGTGAATGCGCAGCAAATTGCACAGGCGCTACAAGTGTTGCAGCAAGTGCCGGCGGGCGTAGAGCCGGCGAGCTGGGCTTGCTCCTGGTGTTTGCAGCATCCCGCCATTAGCAGTGTGATCCCTGGCATCAAATCTATCGAGCAATTAGTTATCAATGCCGCTGGCGCTGATTTATAAAAGACAAACATTTTATGCGCGACAATATTTACGCTGACAATTTAGACAATATCGCCGGTTTTCGTTTTGACGAATCCGTGGCCGCCGTGTTTCCCGATATGTTGCAACGGTCCATCCCTGGCTACAGCAACATCATCACCATGACGGGCTTGCTCGCCGCGCGTCACGCGCAAGATCACACGCGCTGTTACGATCTCGGCTGCTCGCTGGGCGCATCCACACTGGCCATGATGAACAATTTGCAAGGTCGGCCGATAGAGTTTATTGCCGTCGATAATTCCACAGCGATGCTGAATCGCTGTGCAGACAGCTTTTCTGCGCAAGTCGCACAATACCAATTGCTCAATAATAATTTGCAAGATATTGCGATCAATAACGCCAGCATGGTGGTACTCAATTTCACCCTGCAATTCGTGCCACAGCAAGATCGTGAGCGTGTGATAAAAAATATTTATGACGGGATGTTGCCCGGCGCAGCGTTGGTGTTGTCAGAAAAAATCTGTTTTGATAATCCCGCCATGCAACAGCTCACCACCGATCTGTATCACGATTTCAAAATGACCAATGGCTATTCAGCGCTGGAAGTGAGCCAAAAACGCACTGCACTAGAAAACGTACTCATTCCTGAAACAACAGCCACGCACGAGGCACGTTTGCGCGCGGCAGGCTTCAGGAATAGCGGCGTATGGTTTCAGTGCTTCAATTTTATTTCGCTGGTGGCGATCAAGTGACAACACGCATTCCCGCACCAGATTACACCCCGTTGTTTTCTCGCCTGCAAAACACGGCGTTGGCACCGTGGCTAGAGACTCTGCCCGCCACGATTGAACGCCACTTCAACTGCGAACGCTGGGGCGATTTGCCGCGCTGGTTAAATTGCATTGCACAGTTACCCGTTCTGGAGCCAGAAAGTATTTGCCTTGATGCGGACACCGTTTCTTTTCGCGCAAAAAATCCTCTGAGCGATACAGAAAAATTGCACGTAGAAACTGCGTTGCGCGGTTTGCATCCGTGGCGCAAAGGCCCTTTCAGTATCGCTGATATTTTTATCGACACTGAGTGGCGTTCAGATTGGAAATGGCAACGCCTTGCGCCGCATATTGCGCCACTGCAAGGCAAAACGGTGTTGGATGTCGGTTGCGGCAGTGGCTACCACGCATGGCGCATGCGTGGTGCAGGCGCTGAGTTGGTGATCGGCATTGAACCTTCTCCACTGTTTGTCGTGCAGTACTGGGCGCTGCAACATTTTTTGCAAAATGATGACGTGTTTGTAGTGCCTGCCGCCTGCGAAGACTTGCCATCCAACTTGCAAGCTTTTGATACAGTTTTTTCGATGGGCGTGCTCTACCATCGCCGTTCACCGATGGATCATCTATTGGAATTAAAACAATTGCTCAAACCGGACGGACAATTGGTATTGGAAACACTGGTGATAGACGGCGATGAAAATACCGTGTTGGTGCCGGAAGGACGCTACGGACGCATGGGCAATGTGTGGTTTATTCCCAGCACTGCTATGTTAGTAAATTGGTTAAAAAAAATGCGCTTTAACGATGTGCGTGTGGTGGATGTTTGCCAAACCACCACACAAGAACAGCGCAGTACCGATTGGATGCGTTTTCAATCGCTGAGTGATTTTCTCGATCCTAACGACAGCAGCAAAACCATAGAGGGCTACCCTGCCCCTCGCCGTGCGATTATTACCGCAACGGCATGACGACCATCAAAAAATATGTTTGCCAATAAACCAGAAAATAGCGGCGATCAATGCGCTGCACGGAATAGTAAAAATCCACGCCCACACGATAGTGCCGGCAATACCCCAACGCACGGCAGATAATTTCCGGTTGGCTCCCACACCCACAATCGCACCAGTAATGGTGTGCGTGGTTGAAACGGGAACGCCCAAAGTAGTGGCAATAAACAGCATGCTGGCCCCTGCTGTTTGTGCAGCAAAACCACCCACAGGGCTAAGTTTGGTAATTTTTTGTCCCATCAGGCGAATAATGCGCCAGCCACCAAATGCTGTACCCAAACCAATCGCCGAGTAACAAGCAAACACGACCCAATACGGCACATGATCGTTTTGCCCAGTGACGCCTGCGGCGATCAACAACATCCAAATAATACCGATCGTTTTTTGCGCGTCATTGCCGCCGTGCCCTAAGGCGTAAGCGGACGCGGAGACTAACTGCAACCGACGCGACCAATTTTCCACGCGGCGTGGCGTTTGATGGCGAAACAACCAGCCAATCAACAACATCAACAAACCACCGAGCAACATACCTACCATCGGCGAAATCACAATAAACGCCACGGTTTTCAAAATGCCGTCTGCAATGAGCGCACTGGGGCCAGATTTAATTAGCGCTGCACCAATCAAACCACCAATTAGTGCATGCGAAGACGATGAAGGGATACCGTAATACCAAGTGATAACATTCCACGCAATGGCGCCGGCGAGTGCGCCGAATACCACATAGTGATCGACAATGGATGGGTCTATCGTGCCCTTGCCCACCATCGCGGCCACTTTCAAGTGAAAAACAAAAATCGCAATAAAATTGAAAAAAGTGGCCATCATCACTGCTTGATGCGGCTTCAGTACGCGCGTAGACACGACCGTGGCGATGGCGTTAGCGGCATCGTGAAAGCCGTTCATGAAGTCGAAAGCTAGCGCCAACAACACCAGAAAGGCCAAGACACCAAACGATATGGTTATGTGATCCATAATGAGCGGCTGCTATCGGTGAGTGTTGTCAGAAATTAAGAGTTTTCGAGCACAATTTCTTCGAGAATTGTCGCTACGTTTTTGCAACAATCCGTTACTGTTTCCAACAATTCATAAATAGCTTTGAGTTTGATGAGCTCGCGCACATCAGGCTCTTCGCGGAACAGTTTTGACATGGCATCGCGCAACACGACATCCGCTTCGGATTCGAGGCGATTGATTTCTTTGCACGCTTCCAGAATCGCAGGACCGTTGTCCATGTTGTGCAACATGCCGACGGCGCGCTCCACGGTTTGGCAGGAGGCGCGAATGATTTCGGCAAAGCGGATGGCCTGCGGCGTGGCGCGGTTGATGTCGTAAGTGGTGACGGTGCCCGCTGCATCCTGCATGGTGTCGAGCACGTCATCCAGATGTTTCATCAGCAAGTGAATTTCATCGCGATCCAGCGGCGTGATGAAAGTGGCATGCAACATCGCCATGGTTTCGTCGGCAATTTTGTCCGCGCGCGCTTCGATGGCGTCCAAGGTGTCGGCATGCGCTGCTGCAGCGGCTTGCGATTGATTCAAGGCCGCCATCACAGCAACCAAGGCATCAGCACCGCGAACAATTTCCTTGGTATGTGCATTGAACATGTCAAAGAACTTCGCTTCGCGCGGCATGAATCGACCAAACATAAAACACCGTGGGCTGATCTCAGGGGGCGGCAAGGATACCGCTTATAGCAATGCCATGACAGTCTGTGCGACAATCCTTTGCGCGAGGATAATGGCGCGTTAACTGCACGCACTTGGTATCCCGCCACCCGTTTTACAGCCGCAAATGCGTCGCACACTTATCCATGATTGAACGCTCCTACTCCCGCTCGCTCCTGCTCCTGCTCTCTGTGTCCCTCCTGCCGCTGACCGGTTGTGAATCTGTCTCTGGTTGGTATCGCCACAAAAAAGCCGCACCACAGAAAATTGTGCGCCAGTTGCCGCAGCCGCCCATCAAACAAATAGACCACGCCGTTATTGAAAAGGGTAAACACACGCTGACGGTTTACTCCGGCGGGCAGGTCGTCGCCTCTTACCGCATCGCGCTGGGACGTGAGCCAGTGGGGGCCAAAAATTGTGAGGGCGACTACAAAACGCCAGAAGGTCGCTACAAAATCGTGGCACAAAATCCCAACTCCCGTTTCTATCGCTCACTGCTAATAAATTATCCCAATGCCAATGACATTGCCGTTGCCAAACAGAGAAATTGTAGCCCCGGTGGCAACGTTGCTATTCACGGTCTAGAAAATGGCTTTGAGTGGGTAGGGCGCACACACAGCTCGGTCGATTGGACCAACGGCTGCGTTGCCGTTACGAATCAGGAAATGGATCGCCTGTGGAAACTTATGCCTGTTGGCACTTCTGTTGAGATTCGCCCATGAAAATTTGCTATCCCCTCGCCGCTAGCTTCGCACTCAGCCTGCTGGCCTCAAGCTCTCTGCATGCCACTACTTTTTCACTGCCGCAGGGCAACGACGGCTTGATTGGCAAAGAAGTGCGCATCAATGCCGGACGCAAAGACACGCTGATCGATATCGGTCGTCAAAACGGTTTTGGCTATGATGAGATTTCTGCAGCCAACCCTGGCATCGACCCGTGGATGCCCGCTGATGGCTCAACCGTGATCCTGCCCCATGTCCACATCCTGCCTGACGCGCCACGCGAAGGCATTGTTATCAACACCGCCGAAATGCGTCTGTACTACTACCCCAAAGCCACAAACACCGTTGAAACCTACCCAGTGAGCATCGGCCGCACCGATTGGAACACGCCGCTGGTGACGACGCGTATCGCGCGCAAAATGGCCAATCCCGCTTGGTATCCACCGGCCTCTATCCGCAAAGAGCACCTGCAAAAAGGGGATCCACTCCCGTCGGTTGTGCCGCCAGGGCCCGACAACCCGCTGGGCAAATATGCGCTGTACTTGGGTATCCCCGGCTATCTGTTGCACGGCACGAACAACGAGTATGGCATCGGCATGCAGGTGACTCACGGCTGCATGCGTTTGTACGCGCCGGATATTGAGCGGCTGTTTCAAAAAGTACCGGTAGGAACGCCTGTTCGCATCGTCAACCAGCCCTACAAAGTCGGTTGGCACGAAGGTGTGCTTTACGTTGAAGTGCACTCTCTGGAAGAAGGGGCTTCTGCCCATCAAAAAAGCAGCCCTACCACACTCAACCAACTGGTGCAGCAACACGCACAAGAGTTTCTGGATTACCCCATAGACTGGCAGGCAGTTGAACAGGCGCGCGTTGAAGCCACGGGGTTGGCTGTTGCGGTTGGTCCCAAGGCTGTTGTCGCTGGGGAATAACGCTTGGCGGCAAAATAAACCTGCAATAAAAAACCCGCTAAACGTTTCACAACGCGTAGCGGGCTTCTCGCCAAGCTGCCAAGAGTCACCTCTCAGCAGCCCGTCTGTGCACAAAACTTATTTGTACATAGATTTTCTGAAGGCGCGGTCGATTTTGGTGTTAGCGTCGGTAGCCAATTGCTTAGCTTCGTCAGCAGTAGACTGAGCAGTAGCAGCAGCAGCTTTTGCTTCGTCAGCAGTTTGCTGAGCAGCAGCAGCTTCTTCACGCACTTTTTCCAAGTCGCCGTTGCTTGCGCAGCCAGCAGCCAAAACGAGAGTTGCAGCAACAACAGATGCTTTCAACAGAGTGGTTTTCATCAGAGAGACTCCATGGTTTATCAATTGATATTACGGCAGGATCTTCATTAATCCCCCCTGCCAATGAGGACTGCGTTAGCCTAGCACAAACCTTTTTCCGCTTGTACTCCCTGATGCAATAATTTCTCCAAATTCGCTTACCACGCTCGCAATGACCCCAGAAGCGCTGTGCTACACTCCCTCGTTGTCGCAACTTACCTCTGACCTACATATCAATGCTCGATTGGATCAAACGCCGCATTTCTAGCGCACAAACCTCCAAGGCTCCGAGGAAAACGGGCAAAAAAGGTCTCAAATCATCCATTGCTACCGTGATCACGCCGCAGCAACACGGCATTCCTGAACAAAAAATAAACAGCCACGCCTTGCAGGTTATTCGTCGCTTGCAAGAGGCTGGCTATGACGCGCACATCGTCGGTGGCGGCGTACGCGATTTACTCCTAGGCTTGCGCCCCAAAGACTTTGACGTAGCCACCAGTGCCACGCCAGAGCAGGTACGGCAAGTGTTTCGCCACTCGCGCATCATCGGCCGCCGCTTTCGCATCGTGCATGTGCTATTTGGGCGTGAAGTGATTGAAGTGACTACTTTTCGTGGTCACCACAGCAATGCCTCCAACGGCAAAGAAGCTATCGCGCACGACAGCGGCTTGCTACTGCGCGACAACGTCTATGGCAGCATTGAAGAAGATGCGATTCGACGCGATTTTACCGTCAACGCACTGTACTACGGCACCGATCATTGCATTCGCGACTTCTGTAACGGTATACGCGATATCGAAAAACGTCGCATTCACATTATTGGTGACCCTGACACACGCTATCGTGAAGATCCTGTACGCATGCTGCGCGCTGTACGCCTCGCCGCCAAGCTCGATTTTTCTATCGAAAAAAATACTGCCGCACCCATTGCGCAACTGGCACCACTATTGCGCGATATTTCCAATGCCCGCCTGTTCGATGAAATGAGCAAATTGTTGCTGGCCGGTTATGCCGTCAAAACATTTGCGTTGATGGTGCAGTACCGCTTGTTTCATGTATTGTTTCCGGGGCCTGCGCGTTACTTTGAAGCGGAAAATTATACGGATCGCTTGATTCGCCAAGCCCTAACCAATACCGATGCACGCATCCGCGGCGACTTGCGTGTTACGCCAGCTTTTCTTTACGCCGCACTGCTCTGGCCGGTGCTGCAACAAGAGCAACAACGCGAACAGCACAACGGTTTACACCCACACCAAGCGTTACAAAAAATTATTCCCAAAGTGATAGGGGAACAGACGCGTTTGATCGGTATTCCTCGACGCTTTACGCTGCCGATGCAAGAAATTTGGGAACTGCAATGGCAGTTGACGCGCAGACAGGGTGGTCGCGCAGACAAATTATTGGAGCATCCGCGTTTCCGTGCGGCCTATGATTTTTTGCTATTGCGCGAACAAGTCGGCGAGGAGTTAAACGGTTTGGGATCTTGGTGGACGCAATATCAAACGGCATCACCCGAAGAACGCGAGCAGCTGCGTCAAAATCTTCAGCGCGACAGCAGCGCGCCGCGCAATCCTCGCCGTCGCCGCAATTCGCGCAAAACCACCACCCACTAACGGCATGCCGCACACCGCAACGGCTTATGTGGGTATCGGCAGCAATTTAGCCGAACCTTTGCAGCAAGTGCAGCGCGCCGTGAGCACGCTGAAAAACTTACCTTTCTGTCATGTGCAGGCTGTGTCGCCTTGGTATGGCAGCCATCCGGTGGGCGGCCCAATCGATCAGCCCGATTACATCAACGGTGTGATCGGACTCCAAACAACGCTAACACCGCATGCATTGCTGGATGCGCTGCAAACTATCGAGCAGCAGCAGCAGCGCGTGCGTCGTGAACGCTGGGGTGCGCGCACGCTGGATCTCGACTTGCTGCTGTACGACAGCGTGTGCATGCACGATGATCGTTTAACCCTGCCGCATCCACGCCTGTACGAACGCGCCTTTGTACTCGTGCCACTCGCCGACATTGCGCCGCAATTCACGCTTCCCAACGGGTGCAGTGTTGCGTCATTATTGCCCGCACTATCCACTGAGGGGTTGTGGCCATTGTCACTCTCGAACAAAACATGACCGACGATCCTTTTGCTAATCTGCATTTTGATTTTGAAGATCGCACGCTGCCGCGCTTTGTGGCCGTAGAAGGCAATATTGGTGTCGGAAAAACCACTTTGGCTAAACGACTCGCAGGCACTTTTAGCTATCAAACATTGCTAGAAGCCGCCGATGAAAATCCTTTTCTGGAGCGTTTTTATCAAGATAGACGGCACAATGCGTTACCCACACAACTGCATTTTCTTTTTCAACGCAGCCAACAATTTAAGGAACTGCGTCAGGATGATATGTTTTCACCTTTGCGTGTTGCCGACTTTTTATTAGAAAAAGACCCATTATTTGCACGCGTTACACTCGATGACGATGAATACAATCTCTATAGAAAAGTGTATGACCAACTCATTCATGAAATACCAAAGCCAGATTTAGTCGTCTATCTGCAAGCGCCGATTGATGTTCTGATGAAGCGTGTTCGGCAACGCGGTATCTCCATGGAGCAACGCATCAGTCAGGAGTACTTACAACAACTCAATGATGCCTACACGCAATTTTTTCACTACTACAACGATGCGCCACTGTTAATTGTGAATGCAGCAGAAATCGACTTAGCAAACAATCCACAACATTACCGCACGCTGGTGGAATACATGCTGACCATTCGCAACGGCCGCCACTACTACAACCCGTCCACGCTTTGAATTGGATTGAGCTGCATTGATGAGAACGATCACCGTCAACACCTTGCAAACGATGAAACAAGATGGCGAAAAATTTGCCGTGCTTGCCGCTTACGATGCCACGTTTGCGCATTTCATCAGCGAAGCCGAAGTGGAAGTGATTTTGGTAGGGGATTCACTGGGCATGGTGGTGCAAGGTCACGACACCACACTGCCCGTGACAGTAGAGCAAATTGCTTATCACACCGCTGCCGTTAAACGGGGTGCGAAACGCTCGCTCATCATGTCGGATATGCCGTTCATGAGTTACAGCGACACCAACACAGCGCTGCACCATGCAACAACCTTGATGCAAGCCGGTGCGCAGATGGTGAAAATGGAAGGTGGTGAATGGTTGGCGGATACTTTTTTTCGTATGTCACAGCACGGCATTCCCACCTGCGCACACCTCGGTTTAACACCGCAGTCGGTCAATAAATTTGGCGGCTATCGCGTGCAAGGGCGCGACACCGATCAAGCGCAACAAATACTCAGCGACGCAAAAATATTAGAACAAGCCGGCGCAGATTTATTGGTATTGGAGTGTGTGCCGACACCTCTTGCCACAGAAATTACGCGCGCACTACACATCCCTGTCATCGGCATTGGCGCAGGCCCACACACCGATGCACAAGTGTTGGTGCTGTATGACATGCTCGGCCTCACACCCAGTCGCGCACCGAAATTTACCAAAAACTTTTTACTCGATCACGAAGACATACCTGCCGCCCTGCGCGCTTATGTCGAGGAAGTAAAAAGCGGCAGTTTCCCTGCCGATGAACACAGTTTTCGTTAGCTGATTTTTTAGGAAGCATCATGCAACGTCGCGGCATTCTCTACACAGTTTTTGCACCATCAGGCGCCGGCAAAACCAGTTTGGTCAAAGCACTGCTGGATCAAAGACCCGAACTGACGGTGTCAATTTCTCACACCACGCGCGCGCAGCGCCCAGGCGAAGTGGATGGCGTGAACTACCACTTCACCAATCGCGAAACATTCACTGGCATGATCGAACGCGGTGAATTTCTGGAACAGGCCGAAGTGTTTGGCAATTTGTATGGCACTTCTCAGCAATGGGTTGAGCAAACACTGGCAAGTGGCCGTGATGTAATCCTCGAAATTGATTGGCAGGGCGCACAACAAATTCGCCGCTTGATGCCCGATAACATCAGCATCTTCATTCTCCCGCCTTCGCTAGAAACCCTGCTGCATCGTCTCAACGCACGCGGGCAGGATGATGAGGCAGTGATCCAGCGCCGCATGGCACAGGCGCGCGATGAACTCAGCCACTACACCGAAGCCGATTTCTTGGTGGTGAATGACCAGTTCGATAAAGCCCTTGCTGATCTCGTTGCCATCGTCAGAGCACAGCCGCTGCGACTCAGCGATCAGATTGACCATTTGCAGCCCTTGTTACAGCAGTTGCTGAGCTAGCCTCGTTTTCATCCACTTCCGCCAGTTGCAACAAAACTTACTCATGAGTAAGCTACTTGCATGTCAGTAAGTTCTGTAGCCCCACTCCCCCGCCGCACTACCCTTAAGGCGGACGAAACACGCGAGTTGATACTCGGCGCGGCGGAGCTGCGCTTTGCCGCCACCGGCTTTTACCCCACGCGTTTAGAAGACATCGCCGAAGACGTAGGCATTACGCGCACGGCAGTGATCTATCATTTTCAAGACAAAGAAACGCTGTACAACGCAGTATTGGAGAGGCTATTTGCCCAGCTCAATGACCGCATCAGCGCGGCGCTGGATTCCTCGCTCGACCTGCCCGCCCGTGTAGAAGCAGCCGTGGAAGCGTGGTTGGACTTCGCAGGCGCGCGCCCCACCCTGATGCGCCTTTTTATGCGCGAAGTGGCTGGCTCCGAGGGCGGTTTGCGCCCTGAGGTGCAGCAGTTTGTCGACCCCATGTTTGCCCGTTTGATCGGCACTTTGGATGAAGGTCGTCGCAGTAACGCCTTCCGCGCCATCGACCCCGTGCAGTTCTGGTCGATTCTCGCCGGCGCGTCGATGTTCTTCATTATGGATGCGCCCCTACTGGCCAATAGCGAAACCGTGGCGCGGCTAGACACCTACAAACAAGAGTTGAAGCGTGTGGCGCGCCATATGCTCGGCACGGGAGAAATGGCATGAGTGCCGTTGAGAAATACGATGTGCTGTTTCTGCCCTCCGGTCAGAAAGGGCAGTTTGCCGCTGGTACGCCGCTGCTCACCGCTGCGCGTGAATTGGGCGTGGGCATTGAATCCATTTGTGGCGGCACCGGCGCTTGTGCCAAATGCAAATGCCAAGTGTTGGACGGTACCTTTGACGACGAAGGCCATGAATTGTCGATGGGGCATATGGTCACGGCCGCCACACGCCACGGGCTGCGCTCGCGTGAATCACACGTCACACCGGCCAGCGAACACGAACAAAAACTGGCGCGCAAACACCAGTACAAAACCAGCGAACGGCTCAGTTGCCAAACACGCGTACTCGGCGACGCGGTGGTTTTTGTTCCCGAAGAAGCACGCGTGCGCGAAGCGATTGTGCGCAAAGCGGCAGGTAAACCGGTGGCGGTGCGCGATCCTGTGACGCGCAAATATTTTGTTACCGTACCAGCACCAACACTGGCAGATCATCGCGGCGATTTCGAACGCCTGCGCGATGCACTCAAAGCTGAACACGGTATTGATGCGCGTATCGATTTCACTGCGTTGAAACAATTGAGCGATCTCGCCAAACCACAGCGCGCAAAAGTGATGCAGCTCACCGCTACCGTGTGGACACCTGAAATAAATCAAGCAGGTGAAATTATTCGCATTGAAAATGGCGACACCACACAGCAGTGGTTGGGCTTGGCGGTTGATCTCGGCACCACCACCATGGCTTCGTATTTGTGTGATATGCACACCGGTGAAACACTGGCAACAGAATCATTAATGAATCCGCAAATTCGCATTGGCGGCGACGACGTGATGAACCGCATCGCTGCGAGTGATAATCCAGAAAAACTGGATCGCATGCAAAAAGCAGTCACCGGTGCGTTGAGCGAATTAGCGGATCGCGTGACGCAATCCGCTGGTTATGCAGCGGAAGACATCAGTGAAATTGTGCTGGTGGCGAATACCTGTATGCACCATATTTTTCTCGGCTTGGATCCTGATTCGCTCGGCAAGTCGCCGTTCAATCCACGCATCGCACATTCTGTAAACGTGAAAGCGCGCGATTTACATTTAACGAATGTATTGCCATCTATCAATGTGCATTTGTTGGCCAACCAAGCGGGATTTGTCGGCGCGGATAATACCGCTGTGGCGATTGCGCTAGAACCTTACAACTCGGATGACTTGGTAGCGATTGTGGACATCGGCACCAACGGTGAAATTTTGGTGGGCAACCGCGACAAAATTTATTCTACGTCTTGCCCCACAGGGCCCGCATTGGAAGGTGCCAATATCAAATACGGCGTGCGCGCCGCACGCGGTGCGATTGAAAAAGTACGCGTGGAAAAAAATTACGACGTGCGTTTTAAGGTTATCGGTAAAGAAGCGTGGAATACGCGTTTAGAAGCGACTGATATTGGTGCAATTGGTTTATGCGGTTCTGGCATCATCGACGCCGTAGGTGAGTTATACAAAGCAGGTATTCTCGCCACGAATGGCAAATTCAATATGGAAATAGAAACGCCGCGTTTGCGGCGTGGTGAAGACGGCGATCCCGAATTTGTGATTGCATGGGCAAATGAAACCGCGCTCGGTCGCGACATCACCATGACCATTGACGACGTGCGCAATGTGCAGTTGGCAAAAGCCGCGGTGTACTCCGGCATCCAAGTGCTGCTCGATAAACTGGGGCGCGACAAGCCGGAAAAAGTCATCCTCGCCGGTGCCTTCGGCTCGCACATTGATCTGCGGCGCTCGCTGATGATTGGCTTGTTCCAAGATGTTGGCTTTGAAAACACACACTCGGTGGGCAATGCCGCCGGTGATGGCGCGCGCATGGCACTGATGAATCGCGCAAAACGCGAAGAGGCCGAACACATCGCACGCCGCATTCACTATGTGGAACTGACCAACGAGACGAGCTTTGTCCCGCACTTTGTCGATGCCACGCTGTTGCCCCACAAAAAACATGCATTTCCGTCGCTGGCGCGCTATGGTATTCAGCCCGCGCCACCGGACACCGAATCACGCCGCCGCCGCCGCGAACGCACAGCAGCCTGATCGACCAACAAAATTACCACGCACTACATACTGAGGAGAGCACCATGGATCAAAACGATATTGCAGAAATTGCCGAACTGATTGCCGATCTCGACGACGAAGCGGCAGAGTTGGTACAAGAATGTCTGGACGCAGGTTTGGATCCGGTGTCTGTACTAAAAGATGGTGTCGTCAAAGGTTTGGAAAAAATTGGTCAGTTGTTTGAAGCCAAAGAATATTTTCTTGCAGAATTGATGGTGGGCGGTGAACTCGCTGAAAACTGCATCAAAATCATCAACCCGCATTTGCCTAAATCGTCTGATGGCGAGCGCCAAGGCGTGGTGGTGATCGGCGCGGTGTCTGGCGATTTGCACGACATCGGTTACGGCCTGGTCGCCAAGCAATTGGAACTCGCTGGTTTTGAAGTGCATCAACTGGGCGTGAATGTGGATTCCATGGCATTCATCAACGCCGCCAAAGAAAAGAAAGCCAATATCATCGGTTTGTCGGCGTTCTTGGTCACTACCATCCCCAACTGCCGCGATGTTGTGAACTATGTGCACGACATGGGTCTGCAAGATCAATTCAAAGTGGTGATGGGCGGCGCAGAAACCAATCAAGAAAAATCCAACATGATGGGCGCTGATGGCTGGGCACCTAACGCGATGGAAGCCGTCACACTTTGCAAAAATATTATGGCAGCACACTTTGGGAGAGCAGCATAATGGCCGGTAAATTAATGGATATTATGGAGTTTCAAAACCGCGCTGAAACTGGCGAAGTATTTGAAAAATCCAGCAAGTTTGACATCAAGTGGTCACGCACCTTGCGCAAAGCCGCTGAAGAGTTCGGTGTGAAATACACGCCGGACAGTACTGTCATTTCTGACGAGATTGCTGACGGCGTTTTCAACGCGGCGGTTAAATTGTTGGCAGAGTGCGGCATTTATCACAACAACACGTTTCGCGTTATCGCGCTGACCGAACAGGAAATTCGCGACACGGCAGAGTTCTACAACTCGAATCCGCGCGTATCGAAGTTTGGTGAAGGCGCAGATCGTATCGAATACACCTACCGTAAAGCGTTCGAGAAAAAATTGCCAATTCTTGCCGGCGGTCCTTGCGGTGTTATCGGTGAAGATTGGCACGACCCGTACATCCGTTCTTTCGTAAAAGAAAAAACCAATAAAGCGATGGGCATTACCGGCGGTATCGAAGTGATCCACGGTCACTCTGCCAAAGCGGGCACATTGTCTGAAATGTACGCCGCACAGTGGGAATGCGCACAGATTCAACGCATCTGTCGCGAAGAAGGTCGCCCTGGTATGCACCAAGGTTTGTTGTGCACCGCATCGTCTGCCGCCGCTTCTTTTGCGTGCATCGATGATCACAATCCTGATCGCCGCAAAACATGGAACACACAAATCGGCATCCACATCATTCCTGAAATGAAAATCGACTGGAACGCGTTCATGATGGCGAAATATTGCCAAGATCGCGGTATTGAGCCGTGGACATCTTGCGTATCGCTCACCGGCGCCATTTGTCGTGACGGCGCAGAGACGGCCATCGGCATTGTGTGCAACGCCCTCGGTCAGTTGTCTTATGGCCACGGCGGCATGACGCAAATGTTCGCCAACCACTTGGACGGTACTTGGTCCGATCAAGAAACGCAGTGGGCTGTTGCTGCTGCCACACGCGCGTTTGAACGCCACGTCAAACTACCGATCGCTTCAGTGTGTGCCGGCATGGAGCCGTACTGGCGCACTTACGCCGGTATCTGGCAGGCGCAGGCGATGACAGTGTCCAACACTATCAACGGCATGGGTTATGTGTGGATCGGCGGTCACTCCGGTTTGGAAACCCGTTTGGTTGGCGAAGTGATGCAGGCGACTTTGGAAGTACAAGACCCCAAAGAAGCGGACATTTTGATGAACAAAATCTTCGCCAAACGCAACGAAGAAACAGAGAAACACAAAGCCAGCGGTGCTGGCCCGCGCCACTTCAAAGATGCTTACGATTGCGAAAAATGCGAACCGAAACCAGCGTTGATGGAAGACTACAACCGTGTCAAACAAGAACTGTATGACATGGGTCTGAAAGCGCTGAAATAAGTTCACACCACAGCGAGGCTTCTTTCTATTGAGAGAAGCCTTTTTTATTTTCATTATCACTTTTTATTGTTAAGAAAACGGAGAACCGTATGGCCGTTGTTGTTATCGGCGAATCATTGAACGCCACCATTCCTGCAATTTGTGATGCGGTAAAAGCGCATGACACTGCTTACATCCAAAAAGTTGCTTTAGAGCAAGTGGAAGCAGATTCCGATTATTTGGATCTCAATGCACAAGTGACCGGCCGCGACGAGTTGATTGACTTGCCGTGGATGATTGAAAGCGTGCGCGCTGTCACTAATATTCCGATGGTGTTGGATAGCTCCAACCCACCCGCGCTCAAACACGCAATGGAAACGATTGATTGGAAAGGTCAGTACCCAGTACTCAGCTCCATCAACAATAAAAAAGGCAGCGCGCAAAACTTGTTGCCGCTGGCTGCCAAATACAACACTGGCATTGTGGCCCTGTTGTTGGATGACACCGGCATCAACCACACCGCCAAAGGCCGTTTTGCTATCTGCAAAGAATTGGTGGCGAAATCGCGCGATGCAGGCGTGCCCGATCACAATTTGTGGATTGATCCGCTCATTCTGCCGCTGGGCACAGACGACAACGTGGGCCCCATCAGTTTTGATTTATTGCAAATGATGAAAGCCGAATTCCCACAAGTGCGCACCTTCTGCGGTTTGTCTAACGTCAGCTTCGGCATGCCACACCGCGCACTGATGAACCGCACTTATGTAGCGATGCTCGCAGCGAATGGCATGGAAGGCTTCATGATTAACCCACGCGTGAAAGAAATGCGCGCCATGATTTACGCCATTCGCGCGCTGATGGGTGAAGACGAGAAATGCGGCAAGTATATCCAAGCGCACCGCGATGGCTTGCTGCTCACCCCAATGAGCGACGACCAAAAAGCGCGCCTGGCTGAACAGAAAGCGCAGGAAGAAGAAAAAGCTCGCAAAAAAGCCGAACGCGAAGCGCGCCGTGCAGCTAAAGCGGAAAACAGCGAAAGCTGATTTATTTAGCCGCCGCGTTAAAACAAAAAAGCCGACTTCGCGTCGGCTTTTTTATGCCAGTTTTTTGCCCAGCAAATGAAAGGACGTTGCCAGTGCTTCATGCACATCAGGTGCTTTGGCGATGCGGTCGCGTGTAATCCACTCGCACATAGCCATATGGTCTTTCATGGCAAATGCTTTTGCTTCAGTTTTTGTCAGCCAAGAATACGCGGTGAGTGCGCCGCGAATGAGCAGGGAATCAGAAATCATGGTGATACGTTTTGCGGGTTCAAATCCTTGAGCTGTTGTCCATTCTGTCGCCAATTTGCGCTGCCCTGCGTCAAACACATCGCCCAAAAAAATCGCCACACTGGCTGGCACAGACACGCCTCCGCCCACTTTGGTAACTTCGTTGAGATACTCCAACACCAGCGCATCGTTCCATTTGGGAATGGTGCTGACAATCATGGTGACATCATGTATTTGCGCAAAGCACGCCTTGCCTTTTAGCAGGGCGGTGGGTTTAACCGCTATTTTGCTGTATTCAGCGTCACTCAGCATTTCTCGAATATCCCCAGCATTTTTTATTTCGTTGTTCGATCAGTCTGAGACGTTTTTTTACGCAATGGCCAATGTTACGGCAACTTCTTTCCTAGCAACTGGAAAGATGCCAGTAGTGCCGCGTGAATATCCTCTGCTTTAGCTATTCTTCCCCTAGCTATCCAATCGCACATAGCCGCGTGATCTTTCATGGCGAATGCTTTGGCTTCGGTTTTCGTCAACCACGAATACGCTGTTAACGAGCCGCGAATTAACAGCGAATCCGAAATCATGGTGATGCGTTTTGCCGGCTCAAACCCGTTCTCGGCAATCCAGTCTGCAGACAATTTGCGCTGCCCGGCATCAAAGCTATCGCCCAAAAAAATGGCGGCGCTAGCAGGAACAGACACACCGCCGCCAATTTTTATCATGCCATTGAGATATTCCAGCACCAACTCATTGCTCCATTTTGGAATATCACTAACGATCAACGTGACATCATGTACCTGTGCAAAACAAGCTTTACCTTTTAGTAGCAAGGTGGGTTTAACCACTGTCTTGGAATAATCATAACTGGACATAATTGTTACCTGCTTTATTTGCCTAATAACTTGTAACAGCCCTGCACAGCTTGTAAAACATCCTCAGGTTTTGTCTCTAAATCGCGCACTAACCACTGACATCCAGTCAGCAAATCTTTTTGCGCGAACGCTTTCATCTCGGTTTTGGTGAGCCACGAATACGCCGTCAACGCGGCGCGTATCAAGGCAGAATCGGTCATGGTGATGGTGCGCGGCGTAGGGTCGATATTATTGGTCGCCATCCAGTCCACCACTAACTTGCGCTGTGAAGCCGCTGCGCCCAAAGTCTCGCCCATAAAATGCGTAATCGCCGCCGGCGCAGTAACGCGCTTGCCCAGACGCGCGCTCTCTTCCATTAATTGCACAATGTCTTTGTCTGTCCATTTTTCGATGGTGGTAATCATGATGGCGACATCATCCACATAAGCTAACGCCGCCTTTCCATTCAGCACTTTCGTTGGCGGCACTCTGCGTTTGGTTCCGTACTGCACTGGCATAAAACAACCTTTTTCTGATGATTGGTTTGAAACTTATCACACCTATTCATAGCTTGCCTATGGAGCTAATGCACGCTGCCCCAATCCTGCGCTGGCGCAGTGTTAGCACCGTGGTTTATGCGCCACGACCACAGCGCTAGAGCAAAATCTTGGCTGCTGGGTTCTTGCAGCAACAGCTGACGGTACATAGGCACACACGGCTCACCTTCTGAACCCATCAATTGCTGCAAAGTTTGTAAATATTCTCCGTTGCCACGCAAAATATCTTGTGAGATTGCACCGTAAAAACCGTTGGCAAAACGCAGGAGTTGGCGGCGGTATTCCCATTCTGTGTGCTGCGGTTCATCGGCGCGCACAGCGGGCCGCTGCATGGATTCGGCAAGGGGGCGCAACACACAGTTATCTGCTACGGCAGAAGATGCCACGCCTGCACACAGCAGCCCTATTGCACGAAAAAAACCATGAAGCCGCATAACATCTCTGCATAAGCTGTGTTATCGCTACAATACTGCCTTCGTGTTTTCTGTCAATTCTTTATGCGCCATTGCCTCACCGTATTCTGCCTATACCTTGCTTGCGCTGCGCCGGGCTTGCTGTGTTGTGCGCGCGTACAGGCAAGCACGATGCCGCCGACTGCTCTTGCGTCCTTGGCTACTGCACCGCAATGGTTGGCTCTGCTGCATATGCAAAAAAATGCGCTCACCGGCACTTATCACAGCGAAGTGGATGCTAAAGATTTTTTTCTTTCTGGCAAGAAAGACGACAGTGAAGCAGAACTGAATGCCACACTACAGGCATTGCGTTCACCCATTGAAGGGAATGGCAGCGCTTGGTGTCGTTTTCCAGCGCGCGCGCAGTTTTTGACACAATATTTTTCTCTGCACAAACCAGAAAATCTGCACTGCTCTGCTCTGGATTACTGGCGCAGCCGTTTTTCTGCCGAAGAAATTACACTGGTGTACCCAGATCCTTATCTAAAAAAAATTGCCTCTATTTTCGGGCATACCTTTTTGCGCATCGACGCACGTGACAAAAATACTCACCCCGTATTACTGTCACAAACCATCAGTTACTACGCTGACGTGGGCGCTGCAGACAACAGTACCGTGCGCTATATCGCCAAAGGTTTGACTGGGCATTTTCCTGGCATTATTGATTTGGCACCTTACTTTGAAAAATTGCGCGCTTACAGCGACGACCAAGACCGCGACATACGCGAATACCGTCTTACATTCACGCCAGAAAAAGTTCGCCTGTTTGTCGATCATGTGTGGGAGGTACGCGGTAGCAGCTTCAATTATTTTTTTCTCGATGAAAATTGCTCTTACCGTTTAATTTCCTTGTTGGATGTCATCACACCGACGCATAACTTACGCACACAATTTACCACTCATACTATTCCTGTTGATACCGTCAAAGCATTGCAAGCACAGGGCTTGATTGCTAATACACAATACATTCCCTCCGCCAGAAAGCGTTTTTACGCACAACTGGCGCAGCTCACGCCTTCACAACAAGTAGCATTCAAAAAACTGCTAAAAACTCCTGCGACACTGGACAATGTTAACGACAGCACAGTGTTGGCACTGGCAGAAAATTACCGCAGTATTCAAGTGCAAGTAGACCCTGCAAAAAAAGCGCCACACAATTTACAAGTGAACCAACTTGTGCAGCACCAGTATCAAATAAAAAACTCCGTGCCAGCAGTAAAAACGCCTATCACAGCAGCGGAACCCACCACCGATGGGCACGACATGCTGCGTTTACAAACGGGTTGGCAGCACGATAGCGGCAAAGATTATCTTGTTCTTGGCGGGCGTTTTGCCTATCACGATTTTCACGATCCGCTGCCCGCCTTTCAAAAAGGCGTGCAATTGGAAGTGCTGGATTTTCAACTGCGACTAGACCCGTATCAACACGATGATCGCGTCAGTCTCGATCGCATACGCTGGTTTGCTGTGCAGTCTTACAATCCTTCCGATGTTTTTTTTCAAGATGCTTCGTGGGGGCTGTCAGCAGCGCGGCAACGCGAGTTGATTCACGAGAAAACATCACTGGTCAATATTGCCGAAGGTTATCGCGGCATCACCAAAAACTGTGGCAACCTGTTGTGTCATGCAGAAATTATCGGCGGCGCACTCACGGGTAGCGCGCTCGATCACGCTTGGGATATGCGCGCCGGCGCACGCGCGGGCTTGCTGTATCAAACGCCGTATTGGAGTTGGTCTGCCGATATGAGTCAGCAATATTATTTAATCAATGACAGCGACAAGCTCACGACTTTTCAAACAGAAGCGGGCTATCGCTTGACGCGCGATCTGTCGGTTTATTTTTCATACGCACATCAGGAAACGTATGCTGCGCAACGCGACCAGTTTCTGATCTCCCTGCGCAGTTTTTTTTAATGCTATTTTTTTGTTACTGCGACACACCGATTTTTGCTGCTGTTTTTGTCGGTGCTTTCTTTTTCGCCGGTTTTAACGGCTCTTTATCTTGCTTATCGGGAATGCCGTCGTTGTCATCGTCGTCGTCACAAGCATCGCCCATCCCATCTTTGTCAGTATCTTTTTGATCGCGATTCGCAACCAGAGGGCAATTGTCTTTGTCGTCTGGCACACCGTCATTGTCGTTATCGGTGTCACAGGCATCGCCAATTTTATCGCCATCCGTATCTTTTTGATCGGGATTGGCGACATCAGGACAGTTGTCGCGGTTGTCACCGACACCGTCGCCGTCCCTGTCAGACCACTCTGTCGGATCATTGGGAAAAGCATCGCAAGCGTCGCCCACTTTATCGCCATCGCTATCTTTTTGGTCTGGATTGGCCACTAATGGGCAATTATCCAAATCATCGGCTACGCCGTCGTTATCGTCATCAGGATCGCAGGCGTCACCTTGTCCATCTTTGTCGGTGTCCAGCTGATCCGGATTGGCGATATGTGGGCAATTGTCTTTGTCGTCGGGAATGCCATCGCGATCCGCATCAAAAAACAAAGGCGGCACTTCGGTTTGTTTATTGGTGTTGTCGCCCCAACATTTCACGCCGACCGCATCCAGTGCACAAGTGCTGTACCAACCCGCGCTGATCGCTGCCACCGGTGGTTTTAATAAATCTTTCGGTGGATCGGACTGCCCGCGATCGCGCGCACCCCAACACACCACGCCGCTGTCATCCACTGCGCAAGTGTGATCGAAACCGGCGCTGACTTGTCGCGGATTTTGCAGCAATGGCACCACGCGTGTTTTATAATTTTTCATCACATCGGGATTGCGTTCGGTTTCATCAAAATAAATATCACCCCAACACACGACACCGCGATCATCCAAGGCGCAACTGTGATGATTGCCTGATGTAATTTGATGTGGATTCACCAACGCCGGCACATCCAATTGATGCGCCCAGTTATCGCCCCAACAGGTCACACCTTTTTCATCCAACGCACAGGTGTGAAATCCACCCGCGGCAATTTGTTTTACATTTTTTAATTTTTTCGGCACATCCAATTGGCCGCGACTGTTATCGCCCCAACACTTCACGCCTTTCGCATCAACGGCACAACTGTGATACCAACCGGCACTCACGGCTTCCGGTTTGTTGAGTGGCGGCACAGTGGTTTCGCCGTGCGTGTTGTCGCCCCAACATTGCACGCCGTTGTCACCAATCACGCAGGCGTGGGTATTGCTAACACTGAGTACAAACGGGTGACTAAATCCGGGCGTGATACCCATGCGCGGTTCATCGCCCCAACACTGCACGCCGCTGTCATCCAGCGCACAACTGCGGCGATAGCCGGTGCTGATGAGATAATCAGGGCGCTCTGGGTTACGTCCCACGGTTTGTTCCAATGCATCGCTGAGGCGATCGCCATCTTTGTCATCAGGTGCAGCTTGCACCGCAGCAGTAATACCAAAAAATAGCAGGCAGAGAGCGAGAAAAAAACGGTGGGAGTTGCGCATCACGGATTGCACCATCAACAAATAGGTTTACGCGCAGTATAGCGGCATCCAGAAACAAGAACGCCCCGCATGCGGGGCGTTTTGTGTGCAGAACCTAAACAGCAGGTTGCGGCAGTTACGCCTTGGGTCCCGCGTTGAGTACCGCCTCGCTAACATCAAACTTTTTGATGTTTTCTTGGAACAGACCAGCGAGTTTTTTCGCTTGCGCATCGTACTCGGCTTTGTCTGCCCACGCGTTGCGCGGGTTGAGGTATTTGCTATCCACATCTTTAATGGCTTTAGGCACCGTCAGATTCAAATGCTCCAACTGTTCGGTGTCACCTTTCAGCAATTCACCGCTCAAGCAGGCGTTGACGATGGCGCGCGTAACCGGAATCGGGAAGCGATGACCTTTGCCGCCAGGACCACCGGCACCGCCAGTCCAACCGGTGTTCACCAAATAAACTTGCGAGCCGAAATCTTCCACGCGCTTCATCAACAACTTCGCGTATTCCATCGGACGACGCGGCATAAACGGTGCGCCAAAGCAGGTAGAAAATGCCGGTTGAATGCCAGGAGCTGCGCCCACTTCGGTAGAGCCGACGCGCGCGGTGTAGCCCGACAAAAAGTGATACGCCGCTGCTTCTTTCGACAAAATAGAAACGGGTGGCAATACGCCAGACACATCGCACGTTAAGAAAATCACGACTTTCGGTTCGCCGGCAGCATTCGCCACAGTGCGCTTCGCTACATGCTCTAAGGGATAAGAGCAGCGGCCGTTTTCCACATTGCGCGTTTGGCCGTCGATGGTGTCAGTAATTTCTAAATTGCTGTAATGCGCTTGGCGACTGCTATCGACATGCACATTTTCCACGATGCTGCCAAAACGAATCGCATCCCAAATCACAGGCTCGTTTTTTTGTGACAAATCGACAGTTTTTGCGTAGCAGCCGCCTTCGATATTGAACACAGCGCCTTTTGCCCAACCGTGCTCGTCGTCGCCGATCAAATAGCGTGCAGGGTCAGCAGACAAAGTCGTTTTGCCTGTGCCAGACAACCCAAAAAACAAGGCCACATCGCCCGCTTCACCGACATTCGCCGAGCAATGCATAGGCATGACATCTTTTTCTGGCAACAAAAAGTTTTGTACCGAGAACATCGCTTTTTTCATTTCACCGGCGTAACGCATACCAGCAATCAGCACGCGGCGGCTGGCGAAATTCAAGCAAACGATGCCGTCAGAATTGGTGCCATCGCGTGCGGGATCACACTGAAAAGAAGCGACATTCAAAATCGTCCACTCTTCTTTGCCTTTTGGATTGTATTTTTCAGGGCGGATAAACATGTTGCGTGCAAACAATGCCTGCCACGCGGTTTCTGTGTTCACTTTAACGGGAATGTAATGTTCGTCGTGCGCGCCGACATGCAACTGTGACGAGAAACGATCTTTTTGCGCGAGATACGCTTCAACGCGATCCCACAGTGCATTGAATTTATCTTGCGGGAACGGGCGATTGACATTGCCCCAATCGATAGCGTCTGCCGTTGATGGCTCTTGCACCACAAAACGGTCGCTAGGAGAACGCCCAGAGCGTTTGCCTGTAGTAATCAACAGCGCGCCCGTGTTAGTCAGTGTGCCTTCACGGCGCAGCAGTGCTTGTTCAATCAATGCGGCTGAGGTCAGTTCGCTGTAAACCTTGGTATCTTCGATTGCGCTCATTGTGTTCCTGTCGGCGGTGGCCGATCTCCGATGTCAGAAAGGAAGTAGAACAACGCCCATGCAGGCGGGGTGGCTATCTTACCTGAATGCCCGACACAGTGAAAATCGCGCGCGCACCGCAAAAAACCGCAACTAGCGAGTACAATGCCCAGCCCTTTGCGGGCGCACCCCCGCCCCATAAATCCCTATGAAATCAATGGAGAACTGCATGAGCACTTCTAGCTCTGGTCAAAAACCTGCGCCCCTCGCCGGCCTGCGCGTGATCGATTTTTCTATCCTCGGCCCTGGCGCGACTGCTCACCATTTCGCCGAACTGGGCGCGGATGTCATCAAAGTTGAAGTGCCTGGCGGCGACTATGTGCGCGTGATGACTTGGCCCATCGTGGAAGGCATCTCTCTGCTGCACTGGCACATCGCGCGCGGCAAGAAATCCATTGAGTTGGATCTGAAAACACCAGAAGGCAAAGAAATTTTCCAAGGTCTGATCAAAGACGCTGACATCATCATCGAAGCGATGAAGCCTGGCACGCTGGATCGCTTGGGTCTCGGCTTCGAAGATCTGAAAAAAGTGAACCCTAAAATCGTGTTCTGCTGCGTCTCCGGCTACGGCATGACCGGCCCTTACGAAAACATGCCTTCACACGGTGTGGCCTATGACACTTGGGCGGGCTGCGTAGAGCCAGCGCGCGACGAAGAGGGCATGGTGTACTTGCCAGCACACGCGTCTATCGGCATGCACGCTGGCCCGTTATTGGGCGCGTTTGCGGCACTGGCGGCGGTAATGCGCGCGCGCGACACCGGCGAAGGCGCTTTGGTAGAGATCGGTCAGTCCGACGGCGCGGCCTACATGGACTGGTATCGCATCGAGAGCTACAAAGCCTATCAGCGCCCGCAATCGGAAGTGACCGGCAACGCGGCCGATGATTTCCGCCGCCGCCCAGTCGGCACTGCTGGTTTGAAAGAAGGCGTGCGCTACCAAGCCTACGAATGTAAAGACGGTTATGTGTTATTCATGGCATCCGAGCAATCGTTCTGGAAAAACTTCTGCGAAGCACTCAATCGCATGGATATGTTTGAAAAATGGCCGGGCAAAAAACTCGCCGACCACGCGCCAGGCAACAAAGAAATGCAGCGCGAGTTGACCCAAATTTTCAAAACCAAAACCATCAAAGAGTGGATGGATTGGGGCGTAGAAGTGAAAACGCCGATTGCGCCAGTCTATAACTCAGAAACTGTAATGGAAGACGAGCATTTCAAAGCGCGCTTCAAATGGTATCCGCACGAAACGCACGGTGCTGACATGATGAGCTATCCCGTGCATTTTGTCGGTGAAGAATTGCCAGTGCCAACTAAAGCGCCGACACCGGGACAACACCGCGATGAAATTCTCAAGCGCGTGTTGAATTACGACGATGCAAAAATCGCTGCGATGGAAGCCAAAGGAGCGTTTGGCAAAAAAGCGTAACGCCGCGTGCAGCATGAAAAAGGAAACCGGGGCAACCCGGTTTTTTTATGCCTATCACAATAGTGTTTTTATTTACTGCGCCTCTAACTGGCGCATCAGCGCGTCGCCATCATAGGCGGTCACTTTGTCGGGCTTTACACGCAGAATCACTTGCCCTTCTCTATCCAGCAAATCGCGCATGGTTGCCTGTGCTTTGCTATTGTCTGGCAATAATTTTTGACAAAAGAGCGGGAAAAACCAGCGCCGCGTCTGCGCATCATCCAACACCGTACACGCGCCGCTGAGGCTGATACAGCGACTATCGCCCAGCGTTGTGCCAGCAGATGAGATCACCACCGAAGCGCGGCCTGTTCTGCGCACTGCATTAACGCGCGGGCGCTGATCGTTGGTGGTTAACCACACGCAGCCATCCGCCCACACAAAACTCATGATGGTGCCGAGCGCATCATTTTTCCCTTGCCAAATAAACGTACACTCGTCTTGTTCTTGCAACAATTGCTCGCGCACAGCATCACTCATGGATGCGGAAAATTGTTTGCCGTGGCTGTCTTTTTTCATCATGCATTTCCTGTTAGACCGACAGCAAAAATGTGACGGGGCCGTCGTTGATTAAATGCACTTGCATATCGGCTGCAAAAATACCTGTGGCAATAGGCGCGTGCTGTTGGCGCAAATAATTGATGCTGTATTCGTAAAGCTCCCGCGCCTGCTCGGGTGTTGCGCCAGAAGAAAATGACGGACGCAAGCCGCTGCGGGTGTCGGCAGCCAAAGTAAATTGCGAAACCACCAACACGCCACCCGCAATATCGCGCACCGACAAATTCATTTTGCCTTCTGCATCGGCAAACATGCGGTAACGTAAAATTTTGTCGCACAGTTTTTGCGCCAGCGCGCGATCATCGTGCCGCTCCACACCCAATAGCACGAGCACGCCGCGCGCAATTTCCCCCACTGTTTCATCCTGCACCGCAACATGCGCGCTGCAAACGCGCTGAATTAAGGCTTTCATGGCAACTGGTTAAGCTCCTAGACTTCCGTTAGCATCTCTGCTCATTCTATCGACATTCTTGGAACCCTCTGCATGCCTCTGCTCTCTCGGTGTTTGTCTGCGATCGCGTTAAGCGTTTGTTTGGGTGTGTTCTTTTGCAGCGCAGAAAATGTACGCGCAGCGAGCCAAGACACTGCGGCGGCCTCGACCGCCGAAGGGCAGTTACCGCTGGATGACCTACGCACTTTCTCCTTGGTGCTAGAGCAAATTCGTGCAGCTTATGTGGAGCCAGTGAGCGATAAAACACTGCTGGAAAATGCTATACGCGGCATGATCGGCGAACTGGATCCACACTCTGCCTATCTGGATGAAACGGATTTCAACGATCTGAAAAATATGACCACCGGTGAGTTTGGCGGCTTAGGTATTGAAGTGGGCGCTGCGGATGGCTTGATTAAAGTCATTGCGCCTGTTGATGACACGCCTGCCAGTCGCGCAGGTATTCACGCCGGCGACATCATCATCAAAATTGACACGCAATCTGTGCAAGGCATGAGCATGAATGATGCCGTCAACCTAATGCGCGGCGACGTGGGCACAGCCATCAAACTGACTGTTATGCGCAGCCAGCAAGAGCAGCCACTGGAATTTAATCTCGTGCGCGAAATCATTAAAACGCGCAGTGTGAAAGAAAAAATGTTAGCGCCTGGTTACGCCTATGTACGCATCGCGCAATTTCAGGCCAGCACGACCGACGAATTGAAACAGGCATTGGCTGTGCTGCAAAAACAAGGTGAGATACGCGGCTTGGTATTGGATTTACGCAACAACCCCGGCGGATTATTGGATGAAGCCGTTGGCGTTGCCGATGTGTTTCTCAACAAAGGCTTGATCGTTTACACCAAAGGCCGCATTCCCAGCAGCAATACGCGCTACAGCGCAACCGCTGGCGAAATGCTGCCGCAAGTACCGATGATTGTGTTGGTCAACCAAGGCACAGCGTCAGCGGCGGAAATTGTTGCGGGCGCACTGCAAGACAATCACCGCGCAAAAATTCTCGGTACCAATACATTTGGCAAAGGCACGGTGCAAACCGTGATTCCTATCAGTGAGAAAAAAGCCATCAAACTCACTACCGCGCTGTATTACACGCCGAGCGGTCGCTCAATACAGGCTGAAGGTATTAAGCCGGATATTGCAGACAGCGATAACAATATTTCCGCCGCGCAATCCTCAGCGCTCACTTCCGAAGCAAGCCTTGAAAAACACATCGTGAATAGCAAGGCACAGAATAAGAAAAAAACCACATCCGATCAAAGCGATGCCAAGCGCGAAGAAAATGCTGCGCCTGCTGCGACTATCAAGCCGAACAGCAATACATCAACGGAAGACAATCAATTACAAGATGCGCTAAAACTGCTGAAGAAATAACGGCAAAGAACGGCGGTGTTAAATCACCATCACACCGTCCATTTCCACTTGTGCTGCGCGCGGTAAGCTGGCGACACCCACAGCGGCACGCGCCGGATAAGGCTGAGCGAAATATTGCGCCATCACTTCATTCACTAGCGCAAAATGTGCGAGATCGACCAGAAAAATATTGAGCTTGACAATATCTTTTAAGCTGCCGCCAGCGGCTTCACACACAGCAGATAAATTTTCAAACACTTGCGTGATTTGCGCGCGCATATCGCCATCGACCATTTGCATACTGATAGGATCTAAGGGAATCTGCCCCGACAAATACACTGTGTTATTCACTTTGATTGCCTGTGAATAAGTGCCAATGGCTGCAGGTGCTTTTTCGGTTTGAATAACGGCTTTGTTAGTCATCGTGTTTCCAGTAACAGAACATTAAACGGTTTAATTTTTTACGCGAACGGTGCGCACCACTGGCGGCAGCGTGCGAATCTTGCGCATGATATTGGCCAGATGCAAACGGTTGCGCACCGCAATAGACAAGGTAATCACCCGAAAACCGGCATCTTTTTCTTCAAATGCAATTTTATCAATATTGGCTTCCATGTCGGTAATACGCGTCGCGAGCTGCGCAATAATGCCGCGCTCATTGTTCACTTCCACGCGCACATCCACAATAAATTCGCCGCTGACATCGGGCGACCAATTCACCATCAAACATTTTTCTGTGTTGTCGCGAATATCTGCAATGTTTTTGCAGACATCTGTATGCACCACCAAACCGCGTCCGGCACTGATATGAGCAATGATGGGGTCACCAGGAATGGGGCGGCAACAGCGCGCAAAACTGATTACCGCGCCATCAGCCACATCAATCATCAAGGGCGCTTGTGCGCGCCGCGCTTGTTTGCTGTTGACGGCTTGTTGGTGTTCATCCGCCACCAAACGCTTAGCCACGACATAAGCAACGCGATTGCCCAAGCCGATACCTTCTAAAATATCGTCAAAGTGTTCAACATTTGATTGCTGTAATAACTCTTGAATTTTTTCAGGAGCAATTTGTTCCAAATGCTGCCCCATACCCAGTAGTGCTTTTTCCAGCAGGCGACGTCCCAAATCTGTAGACTCTGTATGCCGTTGCGTTTTCATAAAATGACGAATGGCACTACGCGCTTTGCCAGTGGTAACAAAATTCAGCCAGGCTGGATTGGGTTGTGCGCCAGGCGCCGTCACAATAGCGACTACCTGCCCGCTCTCTAAAGGTTGGGACAGCGGCGCCAACTGACGATTGATACGGCACGCCACACAGGCATTGCCAATATCCGTATGCACGGCATACGCAAAATCTACAGCCGTTGCACCAACAGGCAACTCAATAATTTCTCCCGTTGGCGTGAAGATATACACTTCATCTGGAAACAAGTCGATTTTAACGTGCTCGATAAATTCCAACGAATTGCCAGTACTTTTTTGAATTTCTAATAAATTACGTATCCACTCACGCGCACGCACAGCGCCGGCGGGGGGTTTATTTTCATCTTCACTTTTGTACAACCAGTGTGAAGCAATGCCACTCTCTGCCACTACGTCCATTTCGCGCGTACGAATTTGCACTTCTATGGGCAAACCGTGCATGCCAATTAAAACCGTATGCAACGATTGATAGCCGTTGGTTTTGGGAATGGCGATGTAATCGCGAAACTCGCTGTGTACGGGTTTGTACAAGCTGTGCATCACGCCGAGTACGCGATAACAGCTGTCTACGCTGTCCACCACAATACGGAAAGCGTAAACGTCCATGATGTCGGCAAATGATTTGTGTTTGCTGCGCATCTTCATGTAGATGCTGTACAGATTTTTTTCGCGCCCCATCACTTCGGCGACATGCCCTTCCTGCGCCAAACAGCGTTTGATATTTTCTTCAATTTTGTTGACGACTTCTTTGCGATGCCCGCGCGCGGCGCGCACCGCAGCAGCAATGCGCGATGCCCGCATCGGGTACAGCGCCTGAAACCCCAAATTTTGGAACTCCACGCGCAAGCTGTTCATGCCGAGCCGGTTAGCTATCGGTGCGTAGATTTCGAGGGTTTCGCGCGCAATGCGGCGGCGTTTTTCCGGTTTAAGCACACCGAGCGTGCGCATGTTGTGCAGGCGATCCGCCAATTTGACGAGGATGACGCGTATATCTTTCGCCATTGCCATCGCCATTTTTTGAAAGTTCTCAGCCTGCGCTTCGGCCTTGGAGGTAAATTCAATTTGCGTCAATTTGCTGACGCCATCCACCAAGTCTGCCACCGTATCGCCAAATTGCTCGGCCAAAGCGTTTTTGCTGATGCCCGTGTCTTCGATGACATCGTGCAATAGCGCGGCGATCAGGCTGTGATGATCGAGTTTTTGATCCGCGAGAATGCCGGCAACAGCTAGCGGATGGGTGACGTAAGGCTCACCACTGCGGCGCGTTTGACCGTCGTGAGCCTGTTCAGAGTAGTAGTAGGCACGGCGAACCTGCTGTACCTGTGCGGAGGGTAAGTAAGAGGACAGCCCGTGGCAGAACGTATCAATAGTTTGCAATCAGACCCCCTTAAAAACCTCAGTCGGTGTCGTCGTCGGGTGCGTTGTTGTCGTAAGGACGCTCGGCCAAGTGCTTAAAGCGGTCTTCCAAAGGCTCTTCCAAGACTTCAGGAGTAATCAGACCCAACTCGATTTCACGCAGCGCCACGACGGTCGGTTTGTCATTTTCCCAAGGCACTAAAGGTTCGCGCCCTTTCACAGCCAATTGACGCGCGCGCTTTGCGCCCTTCATCACCAGCTCAAAGCGGTTTTCAACGTGGGGGAGACAATCTTCTACAGTGATTCGAGCCATTGCTTAACACCTAACGGATGGAGCGATGCTGAAAGTCAAAAACTCGTGCCTTCAGCGCGGTCTGCCAGTTTACGCAAAGCGCCTAATGCTCACAAGGCTAAGTGCTCTCAACGCAAGCGGAATTCGGCGCACAGCGGGCGGTGATCTGACAACCGCTGCCAGTGCTGCCCTGCCGCGCAGCCCGCGCTGACCAAACTGAGATGGCGGTAGTAAATGCGATCCACGCACAGCAACGGAAAATGTGCGGGGAATGTCTTGGGCAGCGAGCCTGTGGCTTCCTGCGTTGCCTCCCGCAGGCCCCAGCGGCATAAACCGCGATGCACTTGCCGATCCCAGTCATTGAAATCACCCGCTAACACCAGTGGTGCGGTTGCTGGAATGTCATCCAGTAATTTTCGCAAGCGCGCCGTTTGATAGCGACGCTCCAGCGACAACAAACCCAAATGCGCGCACAGCACATGCACGCCGTCTTCGGTAACGGCGTGCAACACACCGCGCTGCGACAAGGGCAGCACGCTGATGTCGTGATTCGCGTAATGCGTAAAAGGCACTTTGCTTAAAATAGCATTGCCGTGATGTCCGTGATCGTAGACAGCGTTTTTACCGTAGGTTTTGTAATCCCACACTTGATCGGCGAGAAATTCAAACTGCGCGTCTATCCACTGCTCCATGCGTGCAGCGTAACGCTGATTGGCTCCCACCACTTCTTGCAAGCAGACAATATCCGCTCGCGTGGTGCGAATCGCTTTGCGAATATCTTGCAACACCAAGGCGCGATTGCCCATCGCAAAACCTTTATGAATGTTATAGGACAGCACGCGCATAACACCCACTCACAACCAGTAGCGCAGCAGGCGCGGGATTTGTCCTATCACCAACAGCCAAGCATAAAAACGGCTGATATTTTTTTGTGTGATTTGCCTGCTATCTCCTAGGCTGGCAAGAAAATCATCGACGATATGTTTTTTAACCGCTTCAGAAAAAACCTGCACGTCCAGCTCGACATCATGCAACATGCTGCGGTGATTCATATTGCTGCTGCCTATCAGCACATCATCATCCACCACCATTAACTTGGTGTGCAAAATACCCGCTTCGTATTCGTATATTTTGATGCCAGCGCGCAGTAAATCGGCGTAATAGGTGCTGGATAACGCTGGGAAAAACTTTACATCAGAATATGCTGGCACCAGAACGCGCACATCAACACCACGGCGGCTGACTTTCTTTAGCGCGCGCACTAAAGATGGTACCGGGGAAAAATAGGCACTGACAATCCAGACGCGTTTTTTAGCGGTATATAGACTTTGTAGCATCACGCGCAAACGTCGCCGACGCAGAAGTCGGCTGAAATTTGTCACGGAATGAAAAAGAAAAAGCGGAGATAGTTTTTTTTCATCATCGAACCACACGGCTTCAAAAAATTCGCGCAACAACTCACTGCGTTCACCTGTGACGCGCACGCCGCAGTCTTTCCAATCCATGCCGCGCCCGTTATTCTCCATGTGATCGTCTGTGATATTAAAGCTTCCTATCCATGCGCAGTGGTTGTCGATCAAGCATAATTTGCTGTGCTGACGATTATTGACACGCAACAAACGCTTAAAAAACTGCCAGAAATTTTCGTTGCGCTCCAACTGGCTGGATACCCACGCCCAAGGCAGTGGGTGATAAATATGCAATTGCGCACCGCTGTGTGTGAGCTTTGCTTGCAAAGTCGTCACAGCACTGGCCGAACCCACGCCATCAACAATCACGCAGACACGGACACCGCGCGCTGCCGCTGCACACAGAGCCTGCAACAGCGGCTCGCCCACGGTATCCAAGGCAAAAATATAGGTTTGTAGATAAACAGTTTGTGTGGCGCAGTTGATGCCTGCCAACAATTCAGCAAACCATTGTGTGGCAGAAAAAAAGACCTGTTCAGAATCCCATACCGGCAACGGCTGCAAACTCTGTTGCCGAATTTCCATATCAAACCAGCGCCAAGACCTCGGTCACTAATTTGCCGATACCTGCACTCGCTTCTACAATGGAGTGTGCCAACATGTATGCAGGTGTGGTGACCAATTTCTTCTCACGATCCACGCAAATATCTTGCACTTCGCAAGGACAATGCAGTGCACCTGTGGCATTCACCGCTGCCGCGGTTTCTGCATCATTGCCGATGGTGGTTTTGGTACCAGCGCCGCAAATGGCAGCAGCCATGGTGGGTGCAATACAAATCAAGCCTATCGGTTTTTTTGCTGCGTGCATCGCCTGCGCAAACGCCAGAAAATCTTTTTGTACGGTCAACGCGGCACCATTGCTAGCAAAATCGCACAAATTTTTTGCGGCACCAAAACCGCCCGGCACAATCAAGGCATCAAAATCTTCCGCACGTGCAGCAGTGACGGGTTTGATCTGCCCGCGCACCACGCGCGCTGCTTCCACCAACACATTGCGCGTTTCGCCTGCGGCCACTTCGCCTGTTAAATGATTGACTACATGCAGCTGCGGCATATCGGGTGCGAAGCATTGCACCTGCGCGCCCGCTTGTGAAAGATGCAGCAAGCTCAGTACAGCTTCATACACTTCTGCGCCGTCGTACACGCCGCAACCGGATAACACCACTGCTACACGTTTGTTCATCACTGATACCAATCAGAATTTTGCGTCACGCTTTTCCACAAAGGCATCACGCGCTTCTTGTGAGTCTTTATCGCTGTACGCCTGCAAAGTAAAACCCTGCTCCCAGCGATACTTATCTTCTAAGTTGCCATCTTCAATGCCGGTCAGCGCTTCTTTTGCCAACGCGATCATCACCGGACTTTTCTCAGCAATTTTTAACGCAATCTCACGCGCGGTTTCGCGCAGTTGTTCTTTGGGCACTACTTTTTCTACCGCACCTAAACGATAAGCTTCCTGTGCGGTGATTGCTTCGCCGGTGAAATACATATAGCGCACTTTTTGTACGGGGAACATGCGCTGCAAATGCGCACCGCCGCCCATCGCGCCGCGGTCTACTTCCGGCACGGCAAACGTGGCACATTCGGAAGCAACAATAATATCTGCCGCACCAGAAATACCAATGCCACCACCCAACACAAAACCGTGTACCGCCACAATCACCGGTTTAGAATTGCGGTGAATCGCTTGGAAGGTGTCGTAATTACCTTTGTTCACTTTGGTAATTAAATTGCCGTCCGCTGCCAATTCTTTGATATCCACACCAGCACAAAACCCACGACCTTCGGCTGCGATAATAATCACACGCACGGCAGCATTTTTTCCCAGCGCTTCAATCTCTGCGGCTATATCAGCCCAACCTTGTGAAGTAAACGCATTAACCGGCGGTTTATTAAAAATCAACTCAGCAATGCCATGGCTGTCAATACTTGTTGTGAAGGGTTTGCTCATAGTGACCTCTCGCTTTAGCGCTTGTAATTTTACCAGCCACGCCGCTGTTTGCGCTATGATCGTCACGCACCATTCACTTTAAGAACAAGGATGCCTCTTCGTGCCACGCTCGCTGCTGTTTGGTTTCTCACTTCTGCTGTCATCAACAACATTGTTTGCGGATCCTGCTACGGAAATCGCCCAGCAAGTGCAGCCGCCTTTGCGTGCCATTTATGAAGCACGCCAATTTGCGCCGTTGTGGCTGGAAAATCACCAACCCTCTGCACGCGCAAACCAAGCATTAACTCTGCTAAGCCAAGCCGCTTTTGATGGTCTGAACAGTCGAGACTACAGCGTGACCTCACTGCCTGCGAACGCCAACGATGTGCAACAAGCTCAGTTTGATCTAGCTCTGAGCAAAGCAGTGGCACGGTTTGCCAGTGATCTCCACGTCGGCCGCGTAGACCCACGCAACTTGGGCATGGCAATAGACACATCCGCCAAGCGCGCCATGTTCCTTCAACAACTGCCCGCCGTACTAACCGCAAATGATTTAACCGGCGCCATTGCCGCGGTGCGCCCCGCCTTTCCTCCATACGCTAATTTGCGCCGCTTGTTGGTGCAGTACCGCACCTTGGCAGAGCAGCACCCTTCATCACCCGCCCTGCCGCCCTTGCCGAGCAAAAAACTCAATCCGCAAGAACATTGGAGCGGGACAACGGCGTTAGCTGCGTGGCTCATTACATTGGGCGATCTTCCCGCGAACACGGCGGCTACGTCACTGTATGACGGCGCTGTGGTGGACGGTGTTAAGCGGTTTCAGCAACAGCACGGTCAAATTCCTGATGGCGTACTCGGCAAACAAACGTATGAAAATTTGTTAGTCGCGTTACCTGAACGTGTACAACAAATTGAGCTATCAATGGAGCGACTGCGCTGGCTAGACGATAACATTCCACAAAAGCGTTACTTATTAATCAACGTGCCGCAATTTACCTTGTGGGCTTACGCACCCGATGCCAGCGGGCAAACCAAACCTGTGCTACAAATGCCTGTGGTGGTGGGAAAGGCACCCAAAAATCAAACACCGCTAATGACGAAAACCTTGAGCAGTTTGGTATTCAGCCCCTACTGGAATGTGCCGCGCAGTATCGCCTTAAAAGAAATTTTACCCAAATTAAATGAAAATCCGTTTTACCTTGCGCATGAGGACATGGAGTTAGTGAGCAGCGGCGGCTCACTTGGCAGCGCAGTCAGTGAAGCTGAATACGAAGGCATCGTACGAGGTACATACCGCATTCGCCAACGTACTGGCAAAAAAAATGCGTTGGGTGAATTGAAATTTGTTTTTCCAAACGATGATTCAATTTATATGCACGACACACCGTCCAAATCATTCTTTGCTAAAGAGCGTCGTGATTTGAGTCACGGCTGTGTGCGGCTCGGCAACCCGATGGCACTGGCTTTGTTTGTATTGGAACCACAAGGTGGCTGGGATGAAGAGCGGGTCAAGCAAATGATTGCCAGCAGCCGCGATCGACACCTCGCACTGCCTGAGCAAATGCCTGTGTTGTTGATTTATCTCACGGCAAACGTCGACAGCGAAGGTAAAGCGATTTTCTTGAACGATATTTATCGGCAAGACGACAAATTAGCAGCTGCCATTGCCCGACGTGTTTATTGAAATAACTGCGCGAAATTCTCGGGTGCAGCTTTAAGACAACTGGTCTGATAGTCAAATATTAGCATGGCTGTTTTTGCTATCGCGCACAGTTGTCCTGTTTTGAGGTTGGTGACGCGATACACAAAGTCGCAGCCGTATTTAGAAAAATCTTGCGCAGCCACTTCGATTTTAAGGCGGTCGCCGTAGCGCGCTTCTGCTTTGTAGTTGACGGCCAAATCTGCACCGATAAACCCGCGCGGATCCACGCCGTTTTCTTTCAGCGGCAAACTGGAGACATAACGCAAACGCGCCTCGTTCAGTAACCCAACTAAGCGTTCATTGCCTAGATGCTGACCGGCATTGATGTGCTCGATGTAGATATCCAGCTCGGTTGAAAAAGGAAACCTTGCTGGAACATCAATCTGAATTCTAGCCATTACCAATACCGCACACTGCCGGTATCAATGTGCACAAAGTTGGATTCTGCGTAGTAGCCCACGCCGCCGCGTTTCAGTTCTTTCGCCGCATCTCGCACATCACACAATGCCGATCCTGGTAAGCGAAGATCGATGGCCTGACCGGTGAGGTGCATGCTTTTCTTTGCTACACCGGTGTGTGCTGAGCGATTGCGCATCATCAGATTGGTCGCTGGTGAACGATACGCAGAAATAATTTCGAACGGACGGCTGTTTTTGAGGTTGTGCTGCACTTTCCACAGCACGTCCAATAACTGCGGATCAATAGGGTGGATATCGCCACTGCGGTAATCGCGCATCAAGTGCGCAATGCTTGCCATGGAGCGTGGCAAAAAGCGATCGCCCATTTTGTACACCAACGACATTTTTTCACCGGTGTCGATATGAACAAAGGACAATGAACGCTGGCTGGTCGGTAGACGTTCGGCATTGGCCAGACTTGGAGCAGCCAACGCCACTGCACCGCCCGCCATGCCGCGCAGCAAGCGACGGCGCTGAGTGCAAACGTGCTCGTTGTCCGGTAAATCCAGCGATGTTTTACGAGTAAACAACATGGGAGAACCTCGGATCACAATCCGGCTTTTCTCAAGGGGCGGCGATCGTACCCCATCATTCCGCAATCATCTACCCACAAAAACAAGGGTTATTGACTCAGCTCACCCTGCCTGCCAATAGCGCAATGCGCGCTTCTGCCTCTTGTGCGATGCGGGCAATCAGCTCGGCACAGGTCGGTAGATCGTCGATCGTGCCAGCCACCTGACCGGAGGGCAGCACACCCTCGGCGGGGCGACCTTCCACCATCGCCTTCTGAATAATCATCGGCGCATTGGCGGAGAACATGGCCTGTGACAGCGTCATGTCGTCATCTTTTGCCATCGCCAGCGCGGACTGCAACAGCGAGAGATAGCTCGCGCCGGTGAGAGCACGGTACTTGAGTCCGTTTTGCAAAGCGAGCACTAACTTACGAATAGCCCCAGCTTTTTCCACGCTTTTTAGGAACTCGTTGAGGATCATGCGCTGCGGCATGCCGTCCAGCGCGGTGGACACAATGATCTCGGCCGGATTCTTGCAGGCGAGATAGCGCTGCTTGGTGGCCTCTGGCACAGGGCTCTCTTGCGTGAGCAAAAAGCGCGTGCCCATGGCGATGCCGTCCGCACCCCAGGCCATAGCCGCCACCAACCCACGACCGTCCTTGAAGCCACCTGCCGCCAGCACCGGCACTTTGCCAGCCACCGCGTCGATCACCTGCGGCACCAGCAGAGTAGTCGGCACGGCGCCGGTGTGACCGCCGCCTTCACTGCCCTGTATCGTCACCGCGTCCGCGCCCATCTCGATTGCCTTCGCCGCATGCTTGGGCAGACCGATGGTCGGCATGCAGATCACGCCCGCATCCTTCAACTTCTTCACCATGTCTTTGCCGGGTGAGCGCGAATAGCTCACCGCGCGCACACCGTGTTTCACCACCATGTCCACAATCTGCGGCGCATTGGGTTGATACATGTGGAAGTTCACACCGAAGGGCTTGTTAGTGAGTTCTTTGGTTTTGAGGATGGCCGCTTCCATCTGTTCCGGTGGGATAGTCGCGCCAGCGAGAAAACCAAAACCCCCTGCGTTACAGGTGCCGGCCACTAGGCGCGGATCTGCCACCCAGCCCATCGCCGTTTGGATGATGGGGTACTGGCAGCCCAGTAATTCGGTGATGCGGGTGTTGAGGGATACGCTCATGGCAGTCTCAGGCTAATTTTGTGGGAGCGGCATTTTAGCAAACTGCGCTAGGCAAATTGTCTTAGGGGCAGCACGCAATTCGAGCGCGATTTTTCCGGTGTAACATGCGGCACTCCAAGGAAACAGCGGCGCGAATATGAAACTCAGCCTCAAACAAAAAATCGGTATTGGCCTGTACATGGGACGCAGCTTACTCACCAAGCCGCAATGCTTTGCTTACAACCCACGCAAACAATCTTTTATTGACGATCCCTACCCCGTGTACCGCCACATGCGCGATGAAAAACCGGTGTTTTGGTCGCCACACACCATCGGCTGGCACATCTCCGGCTCGCACGAATTTTTATTGCAGTGTTTGAAAGACGAACGCCTGAGCCATTGTTTTCGTTTGTGGATGTTCGCACCAAAATATGATGCCAGCAGTTCGCTGGACAATTTATTGAGCAGCTTGTTGATGGCGCTGCCGGCGAAAGATCACATGCGCGTGCGCAAACTGGTGTCGCCCGCTTTCTCGCCGCGTTTTGTCGCCGAAGCCAAACCAGAAATTGAAGCACTGGTGCAAGAAGAATTGCGGCATTTTGATCGTAATGGTGAACTGGATTTAGTAAAACTGTGCCGCGAAATTCCCATCAATGCGATGGCAATTTATTTTCGCATCCCCGATGCCATGCGCGGCGACTTCAACGCCCTCGGTCACGCCATCATCGCCGCCTTTAGTTCAGAAATGGACAGCATCGACACTGAAGCAGCCGAGCGCGGCATTGCACAACTGCGTGAATTGTTTGCAGAAAAGCGTCGCCATCCCGACGATTCATTTATGTCCACGCTGATTAACCATATGGAAGACGGCGATCGCATGTCGGAAAACGAGGCGTTGGGCTTGGTGGGCGCGTTGCTCGCCGCCGGTGTGGACACCACCTTTGATTACATGCTGAATATTTTTTACGGCTTGGTGAAAAATCCGCAGTGGGGTCACTGGTTGTTGGACAACGAAGACAAGCTGCAACAATTGATGGATGAAACCTTTCGTTGGAACACCTTTGGCAATCGCGGCTTTTTCCGCTTCGCCACCGAAGACATGGCGCTGCTCGGCAAAAAAATTAAAAAAGGCGAAATTGTGCAGATCATGTTTTCCATTGCCAATCATGATCCCGATGTTTTCCCCGATCCTCACGCCTTTAATCCACTGCGCGACAATCTCGACAAGGCCTACACCTTTGGCCTCGGCGCACACTACTGCTTAGGGCACGCCATCGCCAAGTTGATTGCGCAAGTCACCGTAATGGCCGTCGTGAAACGCTATCCCGATATGAAAATTAAAGAAAATCCCCAGCGTATATACAACATGCTGACAAGGCGGATTAGCAAATTGACCTTGGTGCAGTCGTAATGCATCAATCAGCAAACCCAGTTCAACATACGATAATGCCATATCGGCATCAATTCTTGCATTAAATAAAGCTCACCTGATGAGCCTAGACTGTGGTTTATTGTCTCCTCGATATCATACACGGAGATTAAAATCATGCCTGTACTCACTACAACAGAGCAGAAATCTATCATAAAGCTGTTTGAGCTTTCCTCCGCAGCCTGCAGGGAGCTTGAAGAAAGTATGGAAACGGGCCGCATGAGCGATTCAAAAAATGCTGCGTTTAATCTGATGGAAACCGCAGACAAACTCCCGTTGCCACCTTACTGCTCAGAATTTTTGCGCATTTTTGCAAAAGAAGTTTTTCTGGGAACAGGATCCGCGAGTGGCGACGTTTATCGACGCTGCAGTATGGCACTTGCTGCGGCGGGTCGATTGGAGAGCGTACTCACTGTTTTGCAATACAGCGACGAAGATATGCGCGCTCGTAGTAACTTATAGCCAGCTTACTGCTGGTAGCGATTGTGCACAGGTTGATGCCACTCAACGGCTTGCCTAACATCCGCCTTGGAAATACCATAACGGTTCCATTATGGTTGCAACTAGGGGTCTGTCATGAGCACAACCATCACCCTAAAAAATATCCCTGATGCTGTTTATGACGGTCTGAAACAAGCGGCGAATGCCCATCACCGCAGCATTAACAGCGAAGCTATTGCCTGCTTGGAGCGCGTGTTGCTTCCCAGTAAAAACGGACACGAGGAGCGTTTGGCACGCGCACGGCAGATAAGAACTTCTTTGAACCCCAAGCAATTCACAGCCATAGATATTGCCAAAGCCATCGAGCAGGGACGTCCATGATTGTTGTTGACACCAACATATTGGCTTATTTGTATCTGCCAACAGCATTTAGTGAACAAGCTGAATGCCTGCTCTTGCAACAACCTCGATGGATAGCACCTGTACTCTGGCGCAGCGAATTTCGCAATGTTCTTGCGCTGTATCTGAGAAAAGGAATACTGACGTTGGAGCAAGCCTACGGCATACAAACTGAAGCCGAAACACTGCTGGCCGGTAGTGAATACGACGTGCCATCTCTTGATATTCTTCGGCTTATCGAAACCAGCGAATGCTCAGCGTACGACTGTGAATTCGCAGCATTGGCTAAAAAAAACAACACCGTACTTGTTACAGAAGATAAAAAAATACGGAAGCAATTTCCCGAAATCACGCTATCTCTAGCGGAAGCCATAACACAGCAATAGCTATTTTTTCAAAATCACCGATGAGCCGTGACCGAATAAACCTTGGTTGGCGGTGATGCCGACTTTCGCATTCGGCACTTGGCGTTCACCGGCTTGTCCGCGCAACTGCCAAGTGAGTTCGCACACTTGCGCGAGAGCTTGCGCGGGAACGGCTTCACCAAAACAGGCTAAGCCGCCGGATGGATTCACCGGCAAACGGCCGCCGAGTTTGGTCACGCCATCGCGCACCAGTTTTGCGGCGTCGCCGCGCGCGCACAACTGCAAATCTTCATACCAATCCAATTCCAGCGCGGTGGACAAGTCATACACTTCCGCCACGGAAATATCTTCCGGTCCAATACCTGCTTCGGCGTAGGCTTTTTTCGGCAGCGCGGCGCGGAAGGAGTGCGCTTCCATCGCCACGGCGGAATCGGTAGCGAGGTCTGGCATTTCAATCACGGCAGAAGCAAAGGTGGGCGTGACAGTGGAAATCGCTGCCACTTTCACTGCATCACCGCGACCCATCTTTTTCGCGTATTCCACCGAACAAACGATCAGCGCCGCTGCGCCGTCAGAGGTGGCGCACACATCCATCAAACGCAGTGGGTCGGCCACCATCGCGGAAGCGGCGACATCTTCGGCGGTAAATTTTTTCTTATAGCGCGCATACGGATTGGTGAAACCGTGCTCGGCATTTTTTACTTTCACGCTGGCGAAATCCGCCAAAGTGTCACCGTAAATTTCCATGCGGCGACGCGCATACAGCGCAAAATAACTCGGGTTGGTGATGCCTAAACGAAAACGCACCCAATCGGGATCTTCCGGTCGCTCACCCGGTGCCGGTTTCAAAAAACCTTTCGGCGTGGTGTCAGAGCCGATTACCAAGGCCACATCACACTGACCGGATAAAATTTTTGTGCGCGCCGCTGCCAGAGCTTGTGAGCCGGAAGCGCAAGCTGCGTAAGAAGTATTCACTTCTGCGCCCTGCCAACCGAGCGCTTGCGCAAAAGTCGCGCCGGCAACATAGCCCGGATAACCGCAGCGCATGGTGGCTGCGCCGGAAACAAACTGCACATCGCGCCAATTTATACCTGCATCTTTTAATGCCGCACGCGCTGCAACAACGCCGTATTCCACGAAATTTTTTCCCCATTTCCCCCACGGGTGCATGCCGACGCCGAGGATTGCAATTTCATTACTCATCATCAATTCCTCAAGCTACCGGTTTCCACTTCCACGTTAATTTGGTGGACTGTTCATCTTCAAACAGTTTTTCCAATACCAACTCTACATTCATGCCTGCTTTCAGCTGCGACACCTCTACACCTGCTACGGCTTGACCGAGCACGATCATTTTTTCCTTTTCCAATTCCACCGCGATAATGGTGTATGGCACATACGGATCGGGCGACACATACGGCTCTGGCGGTTGATAACAGGCGTTGGTGAATGACCAAATTTTACCGGTACGCGACAATTGCACTTCATCAAAATTTTCACTGCTGCAATCCGGATTTTTGCAAAACACAGTTTGCTTGGGAAAGTAATAAGTGTTGCAGCTTTTACACTGCGTGCCGATCAAATGCGGTTTTTCTGTATCCAGCGTAAACCAGCCTTCGAGTACGGGAGCTGTCGGTTTGGTCATTGCATCACCATAGTTGCGAGTTTTTATTGGTGCGTGGGGATATTGCAGCAACCGTGCGCAGCAGGGATGCTGCGCGCGAGTCTACAGGGATGTATTCACGACGTGTTGCGTAAATATTCCCGTGCATCAATTGATTTATCCCAACGCCGTTGCACGAACATTGTGCGGATCCAACTTTTCCAGCAGCGCCAGTTGTTCCGCCGTGGGTTCAGCCGTCGTCGGAATAGTGGCAGGAATATGCAACGGAAAACTGGTGTTTTCTACCACTTGCTCCACCGTTACACCTGGATGCAACGAACGAATCGCTATCTGATGATCGGGGCCGCTGAAATCCATGATGCACAAATTGGTGATGATCCAGCGAATGTCCACCAACTCTTCCAAGCTCCAACCTTTCGGCAAACGCGCTTTGTTGTAACCGATAGAGCCAACCATATCGCACTCGCCTTCCACAAAAGTTTTTTTATTGTGGTTGGGCACAAAAAAAGAATTCGCATGGCTGATGGAATTGCCAGGGAAACCACGCACGCCGAGCATTTGTACTTTCGGCTTTTTGTAATCAGAACCGACCATAGAAATGTTCGCCTGACCGTAGCGATCCACTTGTGTAGGTCCTACCATCGCGTGACGTTTGCCGCTCCACACATTGTCAAAAATGCGCGAAAAACCCATCCACGATTCAAACTTTGGTTTGTAATCACCGCGCGGGCCTACCGGCACAGGTTCGCTCACCATCCATGCTTCGGAATCGGTCATCATCATGTCGGGGTTGCAGGTTTTCATCGCCAGTGAAGCTGCCAAACGCGGCACCACACCGATGCCGGTGGCCAACACTTCGCCATTACCTTTCCACGTCTGTGATGCCGCGCAAATAATCAGGTCAACTAAATTGTAATTGCTCATTCGGTTTCTCCTGATTAAAACACGGGCAGCGGCAGTTTCTTGATTGCATCAAGTCCGCCGACTTTTTCTAAATATTCGCTTTCGCTGCAGGCAATGTACTGATCAAAATACGCCTGCCAGCCACCTTCTTCTTTTGCCGAAGCGTTGTAAGCTTTGAAATGTTTGGTATCAAAACCGTACAGCGGTGCGCAAGAAGTGGGGTGTGCGCCGCCGGCGATATGCACCACGCCGGTGGTTTCGCTGCGTTCCCAAAAAACATAGCGCGCTTCATCGCCTTGATGGAAAAATTCTGTTTCGACTAACTCATCGCAAGTGGCGAATGTTTTATCCGCTGCGCGCACAAACAAATCGTCCATGTAGTGATCGGGGCCTTTGATTTGGCACACGCCGCGCGCATCGGCGCGATCCACATGCACCAGTGCCACATCCAATTTAATGGCGGGCATCGCCACCCACTCTTTGTCGTCGTAAGGCGACGCAATCATTTTGATGTCAGCATTGTGTTTCAACACGTCGGTGCCGATACCGATGCGCGTGGGGATAAACGGAATGTTGTATCCCGCCGCTTTCAAACCGAGCAGGAACATTCCTTCATCCACTTCCATGGTTTCAATCGCGCCGTTCTGACGCGCTTGACGGAAGTAGGGTTCCAGCGGAATAAAGTCCAGCGACACGAAGGCAAAAATCACTTTTTTCACCTTGCCCGCCGCACACAACATGCCGACATCCGCGCCGCCGTAAGCCACCATGGTGAGGTCTTTCAGATTGGAGCGGAGGATTTCGCGCACCAGCGCCATCGGTTTGCGGCGAGGACCCCAGCCGCCTATGCCGATGGTCATGCCATCGCGCAGCTGGCTGACTACATCAGCCGCCGTCATGACTTTATTCATGTTCGCTACCTTTTGATCAGATGACAGGGAGGGGAGACAGAAATGCCCCCCGAGAAAGCGTCACGATACTACGTTCCACAGGGGGCAATGTCAACGCAAAGGCTGGCGTCTCCTGCAATAAAAACCTTATTAAACAATCAGTTAAGTCTGCAGGAGGCGGTATAGCGTTTCAGTAGCGGTGGTGCAAAAAATCAGGCAATACCCGCCCAAAGAAAGCCCGCACCCAACAGTGCCAGCGCGAGCACTTCCCACGCCTTGCCCAAATTGCACAGGGCGTAGAGATAGGACAGCGGCGGCAGGAACACGCTCATGAATCCCCATGCATAGTCGGTTTTAAACGACAAAATAATGAGATAGCCCCAGCTAATCAGCAGGGAGGCGATGCCAAACATGGTCAGCACGGAGGAGATAGAATCCATAAAACAGTCTCAGAAAGAAGGGAATCGAACGAGGCACAGTATAAATGCTAGGTTGCTCGCACGAAACCACGGCATTCATGGTGTTCGCGCCAAGGCCCACACATGCACTTCCGCCACGCCTGCTGCCTGCAGCACGCGGGTAATTTCTGTGGCGGTGCTGCCGGTGGTCAACACATCATCCACCAAGGCCACGCGGCGATAGCGCAGCGGTTTATGCAGCACAAAAGCGTCCTGCAGATTGCTGTGGCGCTGCATGCGGCTTAGCCCCTGCTGACTGGTGGTATTGCGCTGACGCTGCAAGACGGTGGATAAGGGCAGGCGCAACTGGCGCGCCAACACACGGGCAATCTCTCGTCCTTGGTCAAAGCCGCGCTGTCGCAGCCGTCGCCAATGCAGCGGCACCGGTAGCACACAATCTGGCAATGCCATGGTTTCTGTTTGATAGTGCAGGCAAACTTGCTGTGCAAAACAACGTGCCAACCAATACCCGTTCACCAGTTGACCACCGTGCTTGTAACGATTTAGCAAGTTAGCCACGGGCTCTTCGTAGCGAAATGCGCAAAACGCATGTGAAAAACTGGGCGGTGTTTGCAGGCAAGCGGCGCAGGTGCGCGCCGCAACCGGCAGCGGCATGGCGCAGCGTGTGCAAGCCAAAACATTCCACGGCAAATTTTTTTCACAAACAAAGCATAACGGTTTGCGGCCGCATAGAGCTTTGCGGCACAACACGCATACCGAAGGGATCAGCGCATCAAAAAATTGCATCGTCGACATGGAAATCCTTTTCCATTAAAAGAGGATTTATTGCTTAGGGTTCATCGTGCAGAGTAAAGCTGTCGCCTTCCTTCGCTGTTGTTGCTGTTTTTTCTGGTGTAGAAAAAGCAACGCCACCTGACAAAATGGTTTCTGCGCCTTCAGTGCGAATTTGAATGCCAGAAAATAAACCCGCATCAATAGCGATACCGCTGGCATTCCAAAAATGGCTGTTCACCTGCACCAGTTTTGCATATTGCGGAAATACATTGAGGTAGATGTAAACCATATCACCGTTCGATGATACATCGCTGTCCAGCACGGTACCCACGGGCACTTGGCGAAACAAAACCGGATCACCGCTTTTCAAAGAACCCAAGGCTTTAGCTACTACACGCAAGTTCAAACCGTCTGGCAGTGCTGTAGTCACGGGCTTGCGTGTGCTAACAGAAAACTCACGCGCAACACTGCCTTTGCCAGGAAGTAATTCCAGATAGCTACCCAATAGCGCATCCAAATTCTGTGTGCGCGCCAAGCCAACAGCAGGCTCCACTTTCCAAAATTGTGTGCCGGTATTGAGCAGTGGCAATGCATCGGTTTTTAATGCCGCGTCTGCATCGACACCTTGCATATCACTGCGCAACTGCAAGCGTGTAATTTCTCCTAAAGCAATACCGCGATAGCGAATTTCACTGCCTGTTGTCAATCCTTTAGCATCGCGCAAATGTAAGCGCACGGCCACACCTGCATTGGCAGCAGCCTCTCTGCTGCTAAACAAACGAAAATAATCATCTGCTGCAATTTTTTGAGTGGCGCTTTGTTGTGCGGAATCAAAATTATCAAAAGCTACACCTCCAGATAACAGCTGTGGAACCGATCCCACTTGCACGTTTGCACCGCTAACACTCACTTTCATGTCCAATGCGCCCGCCCGCCAAAACCGCACGCCGGCTTGCAGATTTTTTTTATGTGCCGTGGCGATATATATGCGAATTTGTATGTGCTTTCCATCGGCACTGTGATGCATGTCTTGTACGGAACCTACGGACAACCCGTGATACAGCACGGGCGCCCCGACACTGATGCCGTTTGCTTCATCGGCTTCTAAATTGAGATGGATGCCAGGCAATTCGCTGGGGGAGACGGTAGTTGCTTGCTGCTCATTTTCAAACAAAGCAAAACTGTGTCCATCGTGAACATCTGTGCTGGCATGATCATCCGGCGTATCAAAAGCAATACCGCCCGCCAACATCGACACGACAGAGGATGTTTGAATTTGGACGCCATTTTGTAAATTTGCCTTAGCGTGAATACCGCTCACATTCCAGAAGCGACTGCTGCGATTCACTAAATGACGGTATTCAGGTTTTACCAAAATATGAACAGCGACTTGATCTTGTTCTAATTCACTATTTTGTACAACGCCGACGACAAACTCGCGGTAATACACCGGCGCGCCATTGCTGATCGAACCCGCCATCGGTGCTGTTAAACGCAAATGCAAGCCTGGCTCACTAAAATCCATGGCATCAGGTCCTGCAGCTGCCATAAATTCATGGTCTTGCGCAGGCTTCCCTGTTGTATCCGGTGTAAAGGCAAGATACGCCCCTCCCGATGCTAGCGCTTCTAACCCCGTAATACCGGTAACAGAAAATTGTGGGCGTACTAACCAAAAACGGGTTTTATCCGTGATAAACGATTCAAAGCGCGGGTCAATGCCGAAACGTCCAATCACCGCATCATCTTTATTGCGATACCACACATCGCGCAATTTGCCGACAGGAATACCTTTGTACATGACCTTGGTAACATTTTTTACCAAGCCATCTGCCGAGGCAAAGCGTACATTCACAAAGGTACTGGTTTCTGCTGCTTCGTAATCTTGAAACAAAGTAAAACTGTCGCCATTTGCAGCGGGCGGCGTATCTTCGTTGTCCTTGGGTAAACTGATGCTGACACCGCCCAGCAACAAACTTTCCATGGACTCTGTTTTAATTTGTACACCACTCAAACTCATATTGACTTGCACGCCGCTGGCATTCCAGAAGCGCGTGTTTTTATGCACCATTTTGGCGAACTCCGGCAAAATGTACGCACTCACTTCCACGCCGCTGCCATCGACTGCCATCGCTGCCGCTTGCACATAACCAATTTTAATTTGACGCATAAAAATCGGCGCACCCGCGCCGAGCGAGCCTAAACGATCAGTGCGCAATTGAATGTGTAAGCCAGGCGCGCTGTCTGGCAGTGGTGGCGCTGCATTGCTCGCCACAAAATGTGCCGATGTTTCGCCGCTCAACTGTGTAGAAGGCAATTGCACGCCGATGTAATTGCCGGAAAAAATCGTGCCGATGCCAGAAATACCGCCCAAAGAAATTTGCGGCTGCACCAACCAAAATTGCGCTTCTTTCGGTACGCCGTCGTATTTTTTGGCGACAGCTTTGTCCACTTCAATATCAACCAGCACGCCACTCATGTCATCTTTGACGTGCAGCTCACGCACCATGCCCACGGTGATGCCTTTGTGCTTCACGGGTGTTTGATTGGCGACGATGCCATCGCCATTTTCAAACTCCACCGTAATGGTGGGACCCATATCCAACAAGCTGCGCCACACCAACCACATCCCCACCAGCAAAGCGATAACCGGCAGCAGCCAAATGTAAGCAATATGCCGCTTTGGGGTAAGGACGGGCTTAGGCAGTGCAATATCGTCCACGGTGTTGTCTCTACCTATTTGACGCTTTCGCGCACAAAAGTGTCGGCATCCTGTACCCAACTGTTCAACAACGGTTTCATTTGCTCTATTGTGACTTTGTCTTTGCCTGCAGGACTGCCCGTGCCAGCGCGCACAAATTTCACCAAGGTTTTATTGGTTTGACTGTCGCGCAGACGTGCTTCTAAAAACACCACCACATTTTGTTCAGATTGCGCAGCCGTTGGCGACATGTCTGCAAAAATCATCGCGACAGGAATATTTTTTGCGTCGTGACGCTGATCTGAACCAGCAGATGTTTTAACGCTGGTAATAGCCGCATCCAAACGCAGTACGCCAGGCCCGGGTTTGTCGACAATTTTCAAGGTGCTGCCCAGCTGGTTAATAGCGCGTGTGCGGATATAAGTGAGCGCTTCCAGCATGCGTCCTTTGGATACTTTTGCCAGCAATGGCGGGCGAGGGTACAAACCAATCGGATCAATAATAATCGCCGTGTATTTGCCTTTTTTTAGTTCAGGGCTCACCCATCGCAAGCTGGTACCGCCACTGGCTGTTTTATGTTCCTTCATCTCGGTGTAATCCACTAACCAGCCGGAGAACTGGCTATTGAAGGCCTTTTTCTCCATATCTTTTTTGCTGGGCGATTTTTTTTCTTCCGTTTTTTTCTCGGTGGTTTTGTTGGAAGCCGTGGATTTTGAAGGCGCTGACGCTTCTGTTGTTGTAACAGATGGTCCCTTATTTTCTCCGAGATTGTTAAACCATCGGCTCAACGATGTACAACCACTCATCAATACGACAAGCGACATTCCCAAAAAAATCTGACGCACAACATTCATTGGCTATATACCTGCAATGTAAGAAAAGGATAAAAGAAGCGATCAGTCTGCTGAGACGGCAGTGTCCCAAATCAAGCGCGGATCAAAACTCATGGAGGATAACATGGTGAATATTACCGCAGCACCGAAGGCTGTCGCACCCATGCCGGGTACTACAGCGGCGGTTTGCCCCAACTGTACCAAGCCCACCATGACGGCCACGACAAAAATATCCAGCATGGACCAGCGCCCCAAAAACTCCACCACGCGATACACGATGATGCGCCGCTGCGTGCTCATCGGCCAGCGATATTGCACCGATAACAACAACACAATAATGCTCATGGCCTTGCCCAAGGGCACCACAAAGCTGGCGATAAACACCACAGCCGCAATTGCATACAAACCGTGGTGCAGCAACAACGCCACGCCGCCGATGATGGTGGAGGGTTCGCCACGATTAAATAGCAAAATATTCATGATTGGCAGTGCGTTGGCGGGGATCAGCAGCAGCAGTGCCAAGATCAAAAAAAACCAACTCAACACCAAACTGTAGGGCTTGCGCATAAACACCAACGCACCGCAGCGCGCGCAACGCACCGAACCTTGAGCGGGGCAGGTCTGTAATTGATGGCAACTTTTACACAGCGCCAAACCGTGACTGGCTGCCGTGACTGCGGCGCGAGTTTCCAACATCATCAACGCGGCTTGGGTGGTGGCTCGTCATCAGGCAGCGTGAAAATCGCTTTGCCTGTGGGGCGCTCTGGCGGCGTTTCTGTCGGTTCTAGCGACAGCGACAAACTGGACGCACTGAGAATCGCATCGATAGCACTGGTGTCTGCCACTTTGCCCGCTGCTGGTTTTTTTTCTTCGTCGTCAAAAGAACCGCGCAACCACGCCGGCACGTCGCTGTCACTGTTGTTGTCTGCGTTTTCAATCGGCGCTAAAGCTAAATCCGATTCAAACTCCAACACAAAGGCTTTGGCTTTTTCCAAATAATTATTGCTGGGTGCATCGGTTTTGATTTCATCGGCTGGCAAAAAAGCGGAGAAAAATCCGCGAATTTCCGCCAATTGATCCTCCAACAACATCGGCACCAAACTGGAATACATATCTAACAAAGTGATGGCGTTTTTGGAAGAATCCGAATCGGTGGCGTACTGCAAACGGCTGGCGATGGCTTTGTTGAGAATGTGCAAGTCTTCGTAAATTTTTATCAGCCCATCAAACGCAAATTGCCCTTTTTTGCCGTTGTGCGTTAAAAAATATTGCGCCAACAAATACATGCCGGCTACACGAAACACGGTTTCTTCTTCTGATGACAATGGCAAGTGGAAGCGCGCCATCGGTCGCATGTACGCCGTTTTAGGGCAACCGCAAGTGGGCGAAATCAAACCCAACATAGAACTCAACACACGCTGCAAGGCGGTGGTTTGCACGACGGTGCGCTCTTCTGTCACCACTTCCAATTTCACTTCATCAATGGAGCGCGTGGCGTGAAAGCGTTCGATCACATCGTACAACTGCAAAGCCAGCGGGCAGTGCGTGTGTTCTTCCGCTTTTAGCGGGCAGTGTGAACACTGCTTGAAAGCCAGCTCTGTCCACGCCGGCGGATTGGCAATGGGCTTACTGATCAGCTCAAAGGTTTCGCCGTCGAGATCAAAATCAAACACCTCGGTGATTTTGTCGTTCAAGCCGATGCGATAGGTGATGCGAATAGGTTCCATAGCTACGTTTCCTGCGCGCGATTTTTTTCGTATGCCTGCCAGAGTTCGTGTTGGTCGATCAGCGTTTCGATCAACAATGTACACAGCATCAGGCAAATAAAACAGTACAAACCGACGCCCGGTAGCAACTGCGCCATGTCTTTCAATTTCACGACCGATACCAGCACTGCCATCAAAAACACTTCCGGCATCGCCCACTCGCGCACATGGTAGTTGATGCGCAACAGGCGCGGCAGCCACACGGGAGCGCTGCCCATTTGCAAAACAATCCCCACAGCAAAAATTAGCCATAAATTAAGGAAAGGTGCGGCCAGCGCGCACACAGCCACCAAGGAAGCCACCTCCCAGTAACCGCTGTTGCCCAACGCCAAGACCGCGTGCGTGATCGACACGTCATGGCGCAAACCCGTGGACGACAAACTCAGCAGCGGCATGCCCATCGCTGGCACCAGCAAGATCAAGCCGATGACGGACAAAATCACCGCGTGCAACACACTGTCGGGGCGACCTTCCTGCAAGCCGTGCCCACAGCGCGGACACAGCGATTCGCGACCTTCCGGCACATCCATGTTTGCCAATAGCAAATCACATTCAGCGCAAGCGGTGAGGTGGCTTTTCGGCGGTAAGGTGGTGATATCCATCACGTAGAGCTATCAGTTGGTAGAGACCGTATTTTATGCAACAACTTGTGCATGGGTAGGCAGCTAATCCACAAGCAGACTTGCGCCAACAGCAGAGCGCCAGCCAGATGGGCGTGTTTATCCATATCAACAAAACCATCACCGATGACAGCGATAACAACAACAGCCCACTGCATAACAGCCAGTAGTGTTGCGCCGAGTAACCGATTGTTAGGTAGGCGGCGATGGAACAGGTGCCATCCATATACCACGAGCGCAGCGACCAGCGGCGCACAGAAAAATGCGATGTACCCGCGTTGTGACAGCATCATAATCGGCTCGGACAGTGACCACTCGTATTCAGAAGCTCGTCCTCTGTCGCGACCCTCCACTTGCCCTAGTCGACCAATAAGCCACTTTTGAGTACGCGGTATAGCCGCGGTAACCAGCGCCAACGGCAGGCTGGGTTCACGAGCCAATAGACCAACAAGGTGTTGGTAGCGCAGCTCTCCTGCTTCTGGACAGGTAGCGCGGTGAGCCAAGTCTAGTGTTCGCCAGTTGCCGCTAGCCAGCCTTCGGCAATCGTCCGGTAATTGCAATGCGTGGAGGATGTCGCTGCGTTGTGCTTCCGGCGCTGTACTGAGCAGTGCCATCAGTACATTTGCCTTATTCGCCCAAGCCATGGGCTCATCTCGCGCCGTCCACGCGGGAGTTGCCGTCAGTAGGGCAGGCAATACCACGCTGCCCAATAAAACTGCAGCCAAAGTAAAACGGCGCTGCTGACCAACGTACAGTGCGATCATGACACCCATCAGTAACGCCAATGGCAGATGTTGCGGTTTGGATAACGCCAGCCCCACCAACCCTGCCAGACAGGGCGCACTCCAGCGCAGGTGCCAGTTTTCCAGTGCCAGCACCACCAAACCCAGCAGACTGAGGTAGAGAAAATAAGCAGCGGCAAACTCGCTGTAAAACGTGCTGAGATACAGGGTGATGCCTGGATCACACATCACGGCAGCAAACACCAAAGCGTGACCCACCAGCGCGGCTTTGCATCGTCTTCGTAGAAAATAGAGTGTCGCTAACCACCCCGTTATTAGCAGTGTTAGCGCTGCTGCCAGCCCAATGATTTGCAGGTCAAGCAGCTGGTTGTTGGATAACAGGCGCCAGACTTCGGCCAGCCTCAGCCCTGCTGTTGTGAACAAGAGTGCACTGCTATGGAAGCAAGTTGTATCGAGGTGACGATCACGGGTGTAGAAACGGATAGGGGCTTCGGGTGTGCCGCGATCGAGTGCGATGGCAGGGTCAGCCGACCAAACCTGATGACAGGCCTCAAGGCGAATCATGTCGTAGTTGTTGGCGTAGGCTAACAGCGGGTTGTGCAGCGCAACGTCCAATAGACGCTCGCTACCAGCTAGCATCAGCAATAACGCTAGCAGTGGCGCAAGCGCAAAGCGAACAACACTACTCGACATACAAAGCTGACCCAAGCGTAGGATTTATCCGAGTGCAGGTTGAGGCAGCCATATGTCCACCTCCAAACCTCCGCACTTTGATGAGCGGGCCGTCAGTGTACCGTCATGCGCTTCAACAATGCGCCGTGCTTAGACCCGTAAGGCAAAGCAACAATTCTGTCATTTTCTGACATTGTTTCAGTGCTCACATAAAAGTATGATGAACGGGAATACTTTTATGGGGCTACACATGAGCCAGACCAAAATAGCCATCACCATTGAAGAAGGGATGCTGGCAAGAGTGGACTCCTTGGTAAAGCGCCAAGTGTTCAGCAATCGCAGCCGCGCCATTCAAGCTGCCGTGCAAGAAAAACTGGAGCGCTTGGAGCGCAACCGCTTGGCGGAGGAGTGCGCCAAGCTTGAGCCGCGCGCTGAACAAGCACTGGCAGAGGAAGGGATGTCTGAGGAATTAAGTACATGGCCAAAATACTGAGAGGCGACATTCGCTGGGCGAACCTCAACCCTACGGTAGAGCATGAACAAGCTGGCGAGCGCCCCGTACTAATTCTGAGTCAAGATATTTTCAACGAACGCTCCGGCACGGTTATCGCGGTGGCGCTCACCAGTCAGGAGTCGCGCGCCGGGTTTCCCTTGACCCATGAGGTTCTGCAATCAAAATTACCCAAACGATCATGGGTAAAAATCAGCCAGATCCGCACGCTTTCCACCGAACGCATCGGCAAGAAAATTGGGGTGATGGATCCCAGCGAGCTGGCGCATGTCATTGATGGACTGAACGAAATTATCGGCAATTAAGCCGCAGTCAACCAAACCCACTCCTTTGAGGTTGACGACGAGGGCTGCGCGACTATGATGCCCCTGTCTCTCACAACTACCCCAAGCTGCCGCCATGACCACCAGCACCCTGCGCCACGACTGGAGCCGCGCCGAGATTCTCGCGCTGTTCGCCCTGCCTTTTAATGACCTGCTGTTCCGCGCCCAGCAAGTGCATCGCGCACATTTCGACCCCAACCAAGTGCAGGTGAGCACGCTGCTCTCCATCAAAACCGGCGCCTGCCCCGAAGATTGCAAATACTGCCCGCAGAGCGGCCATTACGACACCGGTTTGGACAAAGAAAAACTGCTGGAAGTGGAGAAGGTAATTGAAGAGGCGCGTGCCGCTCAAGCGAACGGCTCCTCGCGTTTCTGCATGGGCGCAGCGTGGCGTTCACCCGCCGAAAAAGATATGCCCTATGTGTTGCACATGGTGCGCGAAGTTAAAAAACTGGGCATGGAAACCTGCATGACTTTGGGCATGTTGGATGCGGATAAATCCCAGCGCCTCGCGGAAGCGGGTTTGGATTACTACAACCACAACCTCGACACCTCGCCAGAATACTACGGTGAAATTATTACCACGCGCACTTATGCCGATCGCCTGGAAACACTGGACCATGTGCGCAAAGCGGGCATGAAAGTGTGCAGCGGCGGCATCGTCGGCATGGGCGAAACGCAAAATGATCGCGCCGGTTTGCTGCAACAACTTGCCAACTTAAATCCACATCCCGATTCGGTGCCGATCAACAATTTAGTCAAAGTGGAAGGCACGCCGCTGGAACACGAAGGCGAACTCGAACCGTTTGAGTTTTTGCGCACTATCGCAGTGGCGCGTATTTTGATGCCGCAATCTTATGTGCGTTTATCGGCTGGTCGTGAAACCATGAACGAGCAAATGCAGGCGCTGGCGTTTCTCGCTGGCGCGAATTCTATTTTTTATGGCGAAAAATTATTGACGACGCCCAACCCCGCCGCACACCAAGATCAACAATTGTTTGCCAAGCTGGGCATCAATCCACACTTGCGCGCCGAGCCAGAAATGACACCTGCGCCAGCGTTAGAGCATGCGCTGTTTTACGATGCCTGTGCCTAACATCGCGCATGAATCGCCGGCAACTATCGTGGCAAGAACAGTGGCAGCAGCAACTCGCTGAACGCGCAGGCAAACATCTGCTGCGTCGTGTTCATGTACAAACGGCAGCGCCAGAAAAATCATTTATCAGCAATGATTATCTCGGTCTCGCGCAACACCCTGCATTAAAAAAAGCGCTGTGTGCAGCGGCTGAACAATACGGCGTGAGCAGCAGTGCATCGCATCTGCTCGGTGGACACTCTTATCCACATCAACAATTGGAAGAACAACTCGCTGCTTTTACCGGTCGCGAACGTGCGCTGCTGTTTTCAACCGGCTACATGGCCAACCTCGGCGTATTGACGGCATTGCTACAAAAAGGCGATTGCGTGTTGCAAGACAAACTCAATCACGCTTCGCTATTGGATGGCGGCTTATTTTCCGGCGCAGATTTTCGCCGCTATCTGCATGCGGACGCAGAGAGTTTGCAAAAACATTTGCTGCGCGGCTCGGATAAAAAAATACTGGTGGCTACTGATGGTGTGTTTAGCATGGACGGCGACATCGCACCGCTGCCAGCACTTGCTGCACTGTGTCAGCAACACGCTGCACTGTTGCTGGTGGATGACGCGCACGGCTTTGGTGTACTGGGAAAAAACGGCGCGGGCAGTTGCGAGCATTTTTCCCTGACACAAAACGAAGTGCCGATTCTGATGGGTACCTTCGGCAAAGCGCTGGGCAGCTTCGGCGCGTTTGTTGCGGGTTCACAAGAGTTAATCGAGATGCTGATTCAATTTGCGCGCCCGTTTGTGTACACCACGGCATTGCCACCCGCGCAGGCGGCGGTGACTTCAGCTGCATTAAACCTATTGCAAAGCGAAAGTTGGCGGCGCGAAAAACTGCAGTGCAATATTGCGTTTTTTCGCCAGCAAGCCGCTGCGCGTTCGCTACCACTCATAGATTCGCCCACCGCCATTCAGCCAGTTTTAATTGGCAGCAGTGCGCGCGTGATGCAAATAGATGCTGCATTGCGTGCGCAAGGTTTTTTAGTCGGCGCCGTGCGGCCGCCCACCGTGGCAGACAACGCCGCGCGTTTGCGTATCACGCTTTCCGCTGCGCATGAAGAAGAAAATATCGCGCAACTGTTAGACGCTATCGCTGATAGCCTGCGCGCCATCGCATGAAAAATCTCCCGCTGATTTTATTGCCGGGCTGGGGTTTTAGCAGCCGCGTTTATCAACCCTTGCTACACGCACTGCACAACGCCGGTGTTGCACAAGTTTTTACGATAGATTTGCCAGGCTTTGGTGCGGCTTTTCACGAACCCTGTGAAAATCTTGATCAAGTCGTGGAGTACATCGTCGAGCAGTTGCCGGAAAAATGTGTGCTGGGCGGCTGGAGTTTGGGCGGCATGCTGGCTACACACATCGCAGCCAAATATCCCGCGCGCATCGCAGGTTTGATTACATTGGGCAGCAATTTGCATTTCACTGCGCTGGACGATTGGGCTGGCATGCCTGCAGCAGATTACACACAGTTTTGCCAGCGTTTTACACAGCAGCCAGAAAAAACTTGGCGGCGTTTTCTCGGTTTGCAGACACACGGTGATCGCCATAGCGAACGCGCCAATGCGCTGCTCGCTGCACTAGCGGATTTTCAAGACTGCCATTCAGACACCGCCCTGCGTTTATTGCAGTTATTGGGCGAGATCGACAATCGTGCCGTTTTTTCCACACTGACGGTGCAAGGCTTGCATGTATTGGGCGAGTGCGATGCTATTACACCTGTTGCTACTGTCGAGTATTTACGCCGTTTGAATGCACAGCAAGTTACAGAAGTCTTATCTGAATGCGGTCACGCCATGCCTGTGTCGCGCGCTGCAGAAATCGCTGCGTTGATCCAACAATTTTTGTATCAACCCAGCGATGCAACGCCAAAAAAATCGCAGGTGGCAGATTCTTTTTCTCGCGCCGCCATTACCTACAATCAAGCGGCGCAACTGCAAAAAACGGTGGGAGAAGCGCTGCTGTCTACGCTGCCAACCGATATGCACGGCGTAGCGTTAGATCTCGGCTGCGGCACGGGTTTTATTGGTGGCGCACTGCAAACGCAGCACACGGCACTGACTGTTTTGGGTGTGGACATGGCCAACGGCATGCTGCGCATGGCGCAACAGGAAAAAGCTCTGCGCTGTGTGCAAGCGGATATGGAACACCTACCGTTTGCCGAGCAAGCAGCAGATTGGTTGTTGTCCAGCCTTGCGCTGCAATGGGCCAGTCATCTCGCGCATTGCTTTACCGAGTGGCGACGCGTTTTGCGCAACAATGGCACGCTGTTTTTTGCTACGTTTTTGCCAAATACCTTGCACGAGCTGCAACAGAGTTGGCGTGCCGTGGACGATGCGGTACACGTCAACACTTTTATTACGCAAGAAAATATTGTAAAAAATTTGCAGCTGGCTGGCTTCATGCAGATTGAAACTTTCACCGCCACACACACACTGTATTACGCACAACTGCAAGATTTAGCGCGCGAATTAAAGGCCATTGGCGCACACAATATGAATGCCGGTCGCCCGCAGGGCTTGATGGGAAAACAGCGTTGGGCAAAGCTCATGGCGGCTTATGAAGCGTATCGCACGCCACGCGGGTTGCCCGCTACTTATGAGGTTTTGTATGTCACCGTTCGTTAATCCATTGTTTCGCATTCCTCTACTGGCACGACAAACCATCTTTTGGGTGCTGTGGTTGGCGGCTACTACGGTAATGTTGTTGCCGGCCAATGATTTGCCTAGCGTCAATATTTGGGACAAAGCCGAACACGCCACCACCTTTGCAGTATTAATGGCGGCGGCGTGGCTCGCTTATTGCCACCGGTTTTCACTGCAAAAACTGGCTTTGTATTTAGTGTGTTATGGCATAGCAACAGAATGTGTTCAATATTTTATTCCCTCGCGAAGTTTTAGTGTGCTGGATATGGTGGCAGATAGTGTCGGTGTACTGCTGATACTGTTTTTTGTGCGCGTGTTGGAAAAAACATGAAGCAAATTTTTTTTATTGCAGGCACTGACACCGATGCAGGAAAAACACATATTGCCTGTCAATTGCTGCGTGCAGCACAACAGCGCGGTTTGCGCACATTGAGTTTGAAACCATTGGCGGCTGGTGCAGAAAACACGGTTGAGGGTTTACGCAATTCTGATGCGCTGATGTTGCAGCAAGCATCAACTCTGCAATTGCCTTATGCAGACATCAACCCTTTTTGTTTTGCTGAGGCGATTGCACCGCATATCGCCGCTGAAAAAAATGGTGCGCGTTTGTCTGCCAAAGAGATTGCGCAAAGGGTTCATCAGGTGTTGAACACGGTGGATTTTGATTACGCGCTGATCGAAGGCGCGGGCGGTTGGCGAGTGCCACTCAACGAAACGGAAACACTGGCCGATGTGGTCAAGTTGTTAAACCTGCCGGTGATTTTGGTGGTGGGCATGAAGCTCGGCTGTTTGAATCACGCGCTGCTTACGGCAGAAGCCATAAAGACAGACGGTGTGGCTTTACACAGCTGGGTGGCGAATGATTTCGGCAAGCCTATGCCTTATTGGGCAGAAAATATTGCGGCACTGGAACAAAAAATACCCGCGCCGCGTATCGCGCTTTAATGAGGCTTACAGCGCCTCAGCACCCGTTTCGCCGGTGCGAATACGGATTACCTGTTCAACGGCGGTGACAAAAATTTTGCCGTCGCCAATTTTGCCGGTGTTGGCCGCACTGATGATGGCTTCGACAGCTGCATCCACCAACTCATCTTTCACGGCCAGTTGCAGTTTTACTTTGGGCAGAAAGTCGATGACGTATTCTGCGCCGCGATACAACTCGGTGTGACCCTTCTGGCGACCGAAACCTTTCACTTCTTCGATGGTCATGCCTTGAATGCCAATCTCACCCAGAGACTGGCGCACGTCGTCCAATTTGAAGGGTTTGATAATGGCTGTGATCATTTTCATGCTGAGGACTCCCGCGAGTGACAAAGGAAGCACGCCATGCCGCGCATGGCGCACACTCTTGAGGCAGTCTATGCAATGGCTGCGTAAAAAGCTATGCGATCAAACCGCAATCAGTTTTCTGGTTCGTAGCAGTCAATGATGTCGCGCACCAAACCACTGCGCACGATATCGCCGCGATCAAACTCATGCACATACACGCTGTTCAAACCGGCGAGCCTTTCCACGGCATCCGCCAAACCGTTGGCGCCGCGAATATCGCTCTGTTTCACGTCGCCATTCACCACCACTTTGCAGTTCTCGCCGATGCGCGTTAAAAACATTTTCATCTGTGCGATGGAAGTGTTCTGTGCTTCGTCGAGTATCACAAAATTTTTGTGGCTAAAAGTTTTGCCGCGCATAAAAGCAAGTGGCGCAGCGACAATGCGACCGTGGCGTATGCAGTAATCCACCGTGCCTGCGCCGAGGCGCTCGTTGAGGATGTCGCGGAAGGCTTCGATGTACACGGCAAACTTTTCATCCACCGCGCCGGGTAAAAACCCCAATTGTTCGCCGGCTTCCACCGCAGGGCGCGTGAGAATGATGCGCTCAATTTGCCCAGATTCCAGCGCCTCAGCCGCTAACGAAGCCGCACAATAACTCTTGCCGGTACCGGCGGGGCCGATACCAAAGGTGAGACAGTGATTACGAATAGCGGAGATGTAACGCTGTTGGGCGGGTGTGCGTGCCAAGAGTGGTTGCAATATGCGTTGTGTGGCGTAAGCGGTGTCGAGATGGTGTTGCGTGGCGTTGATTTCTACTACGTCGGCGCTGCGTCGGTGTCGTCGCGAGTGCCGCCGCGACTCTTTCATGCCGCGATCCCCTGAATCCCTGTGAGTCAAGCCTTGGTGCTTTGCGTGTGATTTTCTTGCCATGGTTAACGAACCCCCCGGTTCAGTTAAAAATGCCGTCAAAAATCTTGTTATGTATTTTTATTGATGGCTACTACACCTTGCTTGAGGACTTCTGTCAACAAAAAAATTCGCCCAAAGCCTCGTTTTCCTGCAGCAGCTTCAGTGCCCACCAAACGGAGTGTCATTAAGGGGTTGTAGAATGCGGCATCGATCACCTGCACGCAGCGCCGACCACCATGAGCCACCGACACAGCTATACACCGATTCTGCGCGCTTTTTTGCTGCTGCTAATTTTTTTGCTCGCCGCGTATATTTGCGGTGATTTACTGACCGATTTCAAACAGCAGGCCATTACACAATCAGGCAAAGTGCTGTATTACGGTTTGCAATGCGCAATCTGGTTATCCGGTGCTTATTTCGTCAACACCGTGTTCAATTTGATTTTTTGGGATCGCATGTTCGCCGCATTATTTGGCGACAACAAAGTGCCACGTTTGTTAAAAAACGTCACCGGCATTTTGATTTTTGCGATTGCTATTACCGGTATAGTCGGCGTGGTGTTTCAAAAACCCATCACCGGTATTTGGGCAACATCCGGCGCTGTAGGTATCGTGCTCGGATTGGCACTGCAAAGCATGATTCGCGATATTTTTGTCGGTCTAGCAGTCAATATTGATAAACCTTACGGTATTGGTGATTTCATTACGGTGCATCCTGCTTCTTTGCAAAAAGAGGTCGGTGTGCGCGGTGTGGTGCAGGAAATTAATTGGCGTACCACCAAATTGCTCACACCCGAAGAAAACACGGTTTACGTCCCCAATAGCGTGATTGGCACCTCGGTGCTCACCAACCACTCCGCACCAAAAACCTCGCACGAAATCAAACTGAATATCACTTTAGGTTTTGATGTAGAGCCAGCGCGCGCCAAACGCATTTTATTAGCGGCTGCACTCGCTGCCGCCGATGACAACGGCCCTGTGCTCGCCACACCGGCACCTAAAGTGCGCATTACCAACACGCAGCCAGAAGGTGTGGATTACCGCATCAGTTTTATGGCAGCGCGTTCACCGGGTCCTGCCAAAGATTTGCTGCTCACGCGCGTGCTGGAGCATTTGCATCAAGCCGGCTTGAGTCTCTCTTATCCGCAACAAGATATTTATTTGGCCAATATGCCGCAGCGCGATGTGGAGAGCACCTCACTGCCTGGGCGCATTAAATTGTTGCAGCGCGTAGAAATTTTCTCGCCACTGCACGAAGAGGAATTGCAATTTCTCGCCACGGCTGGTGTTGAACAATTTATCCAACAGGATAAAAAAATATTTGCCTGCGGCGACAGCAGTGCAGCGCAAGATTATTCCATGTTCGTGTTAGTGGAAGGCCTGCTGTACGCCAGCGTGGAGCAAGAGAGCGACAGCGTGCGCGTAGGGCAAATTGTGCCGGGCGAGGTGTTTGGCGAGATGTCCCTGCTCACCGGCGTGGCGCGCTCCGCCACGGTCACTGCCGCCACCGATGCCGTTATCTACGAAATCACCCAAAAAGCCATGGCGGAATTGCTGCAACGCCGCCCCGAATTGATGCACAGCCTCAGCGAAGTCATGGCCGAGCGCCGTTTGCGCAACGCGCAAGCCAATGAGGCGCCCACCTTGGGTGTGACCGAAACGCGCTCCAGCTTAGCCGCCCAACTGTTTGGCTCCATGAAAAGTTTATTTGGGCGGGTTTGAGTGGCGCAGGTATCATGTGCGCCCCTTTTGATTGAAAGCGGCTGCCTGCACCCATGACACCGTACGATCTCTCCACGGAAGCCCTTGCTGCTGAAGGCCTGCGCGCTGGTATGCGCCGCTTGGCGGCCAGCGTGTGCGTGATCACCGCCGTGGACAGCAGCGGTCAGCGCCAAGCCATGACAGCCACTTCAGTGACCTCGGTCTCGGACGCGCCGGCCTCGCTGCTGGTGTGCGTCAATGCACAATCGTCGCTGCACGACACCTTGGTGGACGGTGGCGCATTTGCGGTCAACGTGCTGTCGGCACATCACGCCGATATTTCTGTGCTGTGTGCCAACGGCGCGGCGGGTGAAAACCGTTTCTCTATCGGCGATTGGGACAGTGCGCACGGCTTGCCGTGGTTGCGCGATGCACAAGCCGTTTTCTTTTGCGATGGTGCCGCACAAATGTCACACGGCACACATTTGATTGTGGTGGGCAATGTGCGCGCCTTGCGTGTGCAACAACAACCCGTCAACCCCTTGCTCTATGCCGACGGTCAATACCGTCAACTGAACTAACGCAGGAATCTGTTTTATGAATTTTGCCGAGCTGACCATTCCCCAATTAGTGCAAAACGCCGCGCAACAATTTGCCACACGCAGCGCAATTGAAGATGGCGATATCCGCCTCACTTACGCACAACTGGAAGCAGAACGCGTGCGTGCGGCCAAGGCATTTATTGCCGCCGGCATTCAGCACGGCGATCGCATTGCCGTGTGGGCACCGAATATCGCGGAATGGATTATTGCGGCCATTGGTTTGCAATCACTGGGCGCGATTTTGGTGCCAGTCAACACGCGCATGAAAGGCGCAGAAGCGGGTTATGTGTTGCGCGCCAGCAATGCCAAATTGTTGCTCACTGTTTCTGGCTTTCTCGGTTTTGATTACCCCGCGATGCTCGCCAACGAAACGCTGCCAGATTTACAAAATATCATTTGTTTGCGCGGCGAATCTGAGCAGTCTATTTCTTGGCAAGCATTTCTTGCGGCAGGTAGCAATGTTAGCGATGCCGATGTGGCTGCACGCATTGCAACCGTAAAACCCAGCGATATTTCCGATTTAATTTTTACCTCTGGCACCACGGGCAATCCAAAAGGCGTAAAAACCAGCCACGGACAAAACATCAAAGTGTTTGCTGTGTGGTCAGAATTGGCGCGCCTCGACGAGCATGATCGCTATTTGATCGTCAATCCTTTCTTTCATTCCTTCGGTTACAAAGCCGGTTGGTTGGCGTGTTTGATTCGCGGCGCAGCAATGTTGCCGATGGCCGTTTTCGACGCCAAAGAAATTCTGGTGCGTATCGGCAGTGATAAAATTTCTGTGTTGCCTGGGCCGCCAACCCTGTATCAAACCATCCTCGCTTTTCCCGATCTCAAAAATTACGACATCAGCAATTTGCGTTTGGCCGTTACCGGCGCAGCAGCGATTCCTGTGTCGCTGATCCATCAAATGCGCAATGAACTCGGCTTCAAAACCGTACTCACGGCTTACGGTTTAACCGAGAGTTGCGGCATGGTGACCATGTGTCGCGACGGTGATGCGGCTGAAATTATTGCCACCACCTCCGGTCGCGCCATTCCCGATGTGGAAGTGCGCTGCGTGAATGAACAAAACCAAGAAGTGCCGCGCGGTGAAGCGGGTGAAATTATTGTGCGCGGCTACAATGTGATGCAAGGTTATTTCAACAACGACGAAGAAACAGCAAAAACGATCGACAAAGACGGCTGGATGCACACAGGCGATATCGGTGTGATGGATACAAACGGTTATTTGAAAATTACCGATCGTATGAAAGATATGTTTATCGTCGGTGGTTTCAATTGCTATCCCGCTGAAATTGAAAACATGCTCGCCACTTGCGAAGGCGTGGCGCAATCGGCGGTGATCGGCATTCCTGACGAGCGCATGGGCGAAGTGGCGATGGCCTATATCGTGCCAAAAACGAGCAGCGACATCACGGCAGAAAAAGTTATCGCCTGGTGCAAACAAAACATGGCGAACTACAAAGTGCCACGCCGCGTAGAAATCATCGACGCTTTTCCACTCAATGCCACCGGCAAGGTGATGAAGTTTGTGTTGCGCGATCGTGCGCTCGGCAAGGTGTGAGAAAAAAATATCATGGCAATTACACGCAATACGGTTAATGTTTATCGCATGTCGCCCGTGAAATGGGCGGGCGTGGTTTTTCTTGCGCTATTTTTTATCGGCGGCGGTGCTTCGCATTTTTTCTACACGGATGATTTCACCGCCATCGTGCCACCGTGGATGCCACACCCACGCGAAACAGTCTTGGTCACGGGTGTGTTGGAAATACTTTTTGCGGTGCTACTGTTTGTAAAAAGAGCGCGTCCGATTGTGAGTCTGTGGATTGCTGCTTATTGTTTAGCCGTGCTGCCTGCCAACATCCACATGTTACAAAACAATATTCCCATGTTCGGTCAAACTTTTCCGCCTGCTGTGCTGTATGCGCGCATCGCATTGCAAGCGGGCGTGATCGCGTTGGCACTGTGGGCAGCCAACGGCAAAGCACACTTGGTGCGCTACGGCTTGTCGGGGTTGTTTAGGGGCTAAAGCCCTCCTATCTGCCACCCACGCCAATTAATCACCTATGCGAAAGGATTCGCTATGCACACGTCAGTAGCTTTATATTTATATTGTAGCTACAATTTGCTATAAAGCCAACAGCAAAGAGGCTCAAAAATATGGCAAGCCGCTTACCGTCACTCATTGATAAAGATGGAGAAGTGAGGGAACTGGCCAAAGAAGATTTTGCCAATGCGATGCCGTTTACGCGACTGCCTGAGCCATTGCGCAATAACCTGTCTACCCGCAAGCGCGGCCCGCAAAAAGCACCCACCAAACAACTGATTTCTGTGCGCTTCAGCACAGAGGTAATTGAGCGCTTTCGGGCTTCTGGGCAAGGATGGCAGACCCGCATGGATCTTGCGCTACAAGATTGGCTTGAAACGCATGACCCGCACAAAATTTCTACTCACTAAACTGGTTGACCATCCTAGCTTTTTGATAGGCCAAGACGAGGTTTCCTTCCATAGATTTCGTCTTTTTTGAATTTTCTTATTTCATCTTCTATATTCAAGTGATCACACAGCTCACGAAATAGTTTATAGCCTTCTGGCCCAAAGACTCGTCTTGATTTCACATCATTCACACATGAATCAAACGCGCTTCCTATGTTTCTCCATTGAACATAGCTTTTGTCTCTAACTTTCGCCTCCCCTGTAATAAGAGCTCGCAGCTTTTCAATTAGTGGCTGTGGAATTGACATAGCCTCATCTGTATACAAAAACTGTTTTCCAGACATAAGAGAAAATAATGATGAAGAAACGTTATTATCCTCTCGAAAATCCTTAACAAATCTTGGAATGGAAACATCAGCCACTTCTTCCTCAATATATTCTTCCCACTGACATTCCAAAAAACATCCATTTATATCACTACTATTAAGAAAAAGACTTTTTACATTGTTGTAGCTTACGACGAGTTGATTTTTTGCGCGAGTTAATGCGACATAAAACTGTGTTAGATCTCTAAAATATTCACGCTCTGGTGAATTTCTTGCTGGAATAACATCTTGAGAGGCGTTAACTATTATCATCAAGTCAAATTCAAACCCTTTAGTCTGCTCAAGGTCTGACAAGAAAATTGAGGCTTCGCCAATTTTTGCATTATTATCCAAAACAGGAATGCTTATTTCTTCACCATATTTTTGAACCTCGTATGCAGTAAAACCGCATATCGCAATACAGGCCTTCCAACTCAGGTTATGTCTCGTCTCCTGCTTCGCATAAGCAAGCGCAGAACCCAACTCATTCTTTAATGAGTCGGACACAGCAAGAATAGGCGTAGACCCAGATCTACTAGAAAAGTCAGGGTCTAAAATTTCAAGATCCTCCGTTGTAGACGCTCCTTCAGGAATATTGCTGGACAATACCATATAAGCCGTCTCCAATATTTCTTTCGTGTTCCTATAATTTTTTGTGATTTTCTTCGTGTTAGAAGTAGGTATATTTAACCCAGCATCTTTGAAGGACTGAAACTTGGTTGATACGCGCTGTGCGGCATCACCACAAAGAAAAACATCATTCTCACCTTCTAGCGTAATTCTTCTTAAAATAGACAGCTCTGTTGTACCAAAGTCTTGGCTTTCATCCACCAAAGTAGACCTGTATTTTGGTGTTAGTTTATCCAAATGCTTATAAAGCGCTGAAGCGAGGCCAAGATAATCTGTGATACCAACATCCTTCATCTTTTTTTCCCAAGCTGCCAAGCCATCTAGCACCTGCCGCCTTTGTGATTCCTGTAACGGTACCGATCTGCCTTCGCGTTTAATAGTTAGATATGCATCTCTATTTGTGCAGGGGATTGCGCTTCTAATCCAGTCGAATTCCTCTCTAATGTAGTTTCGTGCATTTATGCCTTGTGCTATCAATGAGTCATGGATGCTATGCAATACTGATGCATCATGGTTATTGTTTTCACAGCAATAAAACTCTTCCCACACTTCATCAATATGCTCAAGACTTTTCCATGTCACATCACTATAGATCCTGTCTGATTCTGGCTCAAACTCATGTAAGTATTCTTGGCAAACACTAAAAAACGGCCGAACATCTATTCTCGAAGCCGTATCACCCACGGCAACAACATCCACCAGTTCTTTAATTAAATTAGCCAGTGATCTATTCAAGGTAACAACTAAAACTTTTTCACTGGGATATTTATTCGCTAACCTGACTGCTCTTTTAACGAGAACACAGGTTTTTCCTGAGCCGGACACTCCCAACAACTTACTTGATGCAGAAAAATCTACATCTACGCACCGCTCCTGCTCAGGATGCATAAACAACATCCACTGCTTGTAGTCTGCCGTTTTGACAAAATGCTCAAACAATTGCGCGTACTGAGGATCATTATCTGGTATTACATACAACTGCTCGCCAGATGTAACAGGCTTCTCCGTTATCTGCCTGTAATCACCTTTTTCATAATCTAGGCGTTTAACTGCCGCATCTTTATTTCCTGCTTTCAATTCAATAAACACATCAAAAAAGCAATCTGCCCTATCAATTCCTTGTAGATCAGCATGTATATGCTGTATATCGCTATCATCAGAAAAACAATGCAGTGTTTTAATTTCTTCTATGATGGACTCAGGAAACTTTTCTATCAAAAAATCAAAATATCTTTTACTTAATTGCTCATACAGTTTGCCCTGACTAAATTTTGTCTCTATTGCCACATGGGAATTGCCGTGATTAGAATATCCTGAAATTATTTCAATCATTCCATTTTTTTCAGCAACTAGACACCCTCTGTTCCTGTCTAGCCATTTGTCTACATCGTCGTGAGTACCAAAAAACAAAAGAAAAATTTTATTCTTCTCATGTACGGTGACCAATCGACAAAATTTTGACAAATCATATTTAATACAATTTTTCAATCTTGTCTCACCATGATTTGTTGTGCTTATCCCAACAAATGGGTCTTCAACTCCTTTAGTAATATTCGTTATTATCGCGAGGACTTGGTTTACTGCTCGCTGATATCCTCCCCCTCTTGCATTAAGGCTCTGTGCTTGGTCTAGGATTATCGGCATATGTATATATTGCTTGGCCATATTGAACTCCTTTTATTCAACGCCGAGAAAGACAATCTATCATCTTTCCACTCAAACCCCGCATAAAATCCGCATAGTTATTGGCGGAAGTTCCCATAGGATCGATCTCCACCATTTTCACGTTTTGCGCAGTTTTTCCTAACCAGTTGTTGACGACATCCGCGCCGTGTTCCGGCTCATAAAACAAGCAACGCACTTCTCCGCTGTGCAATAGTTGCAAAAGTTTTGCACGATCGCGCACGCCACCGGCAATGCTTTCGTGATGCCAAACGGCCGCACGTTGATTTAGGTGATAACGCTGCACCAAACGCTGGTAGCCATCGTGATACACCACAAAACCTTGTGCGGCAACCGGCGCAAACCTTGCTGCCAGTTCCGCATCCAGTGTTGTCATTTGCTGTGCAAATATTGTTTTTCTTTGTTGAATATTTTTTGCTTCCGCAGGAAATAATTGCACAAGGCGTTCCGCCACTGCATCTGCGTGATCTTTTAATGCCAAAGGATCCAACCAAATGTGTGGATCATCCTGTGCATTGTGGTCGTGCGCGTGATCTTCATTCTCTATATGCAGCGCGTTGGGCAACAGAGCACTATTTTTAGCAGCGGATTGTTGCTGCGCCAACTGCACTAACCACGGCTCCATGCCCGGCCCTACCCACACCAACAGCGCGCTGTTTTTTACGCGCAAGGCATCCGCAGGGCGCAATTGGTATTCATGTGGCGAGATGTTGTCTGGCACCAACACTTGCACGTCAGCTCCTGCCGGCGCCAGTGCTTGCACCATCCACGCCAAAGGTTTGATCGTCACCAGTATCACGGGTTCGGCGGCAAATACAGGGGCGACAAACCCCCAAAAAAACCCGCATAAAACACGCACTGCCTTCATGAGCTCTCCGGTTTTTCATCAGTTTTTCAGACGGTTGCGTTATTATTCCCGCCCTTGTGCATAGTATCGCCCCCATGTCTGCTCACGCCACCACACAGCTCGCTGAAACCCAAGCTGCCACTGCACCGCTGTTGTCTGCGGAGCACCTGCGTGTGCAAGCGGGTGAACGCTTATTGTTGGATGACATCAATCTGCAACTGCACGCAGGCGAAATTGTCACGGTGATCGGCCCCAACGGCGCAGGCAAAACCACGCTACTCAAAACATTGCTTGGCTTTATTGCGCCCAGCGGTGGCGCCGTTACGCGTCGCCCGGCTTTGCGTGTGGGTTACATGCCGCAAAAATTGGCGCTGAATCCGCTATTACCCATGACCGTGCAACGCTTCCTGCAACAAACCAACACCAATAACGCGGCAATATCACAAGCACTGGCAGAAACGGGCGTTGCCGCACTCGCACAACAGTCGCTGCATAAAGTCTCTGGCGGCGAATTGCAGCGCGTATTGTTGGCGCGCGCACTGTTGCGCAAACCGGAATTATTGGTGCTGGACGAGCCCGCACAGGGCGTGGATGTGTGCGGGCAAGCGGATTTGTATCGCTTGATTTCTGATGTGCGGCAACGCTATCACTGCGGTGTGTTGTTGGTATCACACGATTTACATTTGGTGATGGCGGCCACCGATACCGTGATTTGTTTGAATCATCATATTTGTTGCCAAGGCAAACCGGAGCACGTCAGTCAGCATCCAGAATATTTGCAATTATTTGGCCGTCAAATTGCCACGGATATTGCGGTGTACACGCATCACCACGATCACGATCACGATGTGCACGGCAATGTGCATCAAGGTTGCGCGCATGATTGAGCTGCTGTGGTTGCCGCTGCTCGCAGGTATCGGTACGGCGTTAATTGCGGGCCCGCTCGGCTGCTTTGTGGTGTGGCAGCGCATGGCATATTTTGGTGAAAGTTTGGCGCACAGCGCGCTGCTCGGTGTGGCGATCGGCTTGTGGCTGCATTTGCCGGTGACTTTCACTGTGATCGGCGCGGGTATTTTGCTCGCGCTATTATTAGCGGGATTGCAACAATCTTCCCAATTTTCTTCCGACACACTGCTCGGTATTTTATCGCACACTTTATTAGCGGGTGGCTTGGTGTTGCTCGCCACGCTGCCCAATTTGCGCGTGAATTTGGATGCGCTGTTGTTTGGCGATTTGCTCGCCGTTTCCCAACAAGATGTATTGTGGCTGCTGGCCTTGGTAGTGGTTTTGTTTGGCGCACTGTGGCGTTTGTGGCAGCCGTTGATTGCTATGACTATTCATGAAGAATTGGCGCAGGCTGAAGGTGTTAACGTTGCGCGCGTGCGTACGCTGTTGATGTTGATGATGGCTTTGACGGTAGCGGTGGCGATGAAAGTTGTCGGCGTACTGCTGATGACGTCGCTGCTGGTGATTCCCGCTGCCATTGCTCAACGCCATGCACGCTCGCCCGAACAAATGGCATGCATTGCCTCGCTCATTGGTGTGCTCGCTATTGTCGGTGGCTTATTATTGTCATGGTTTAGCAACAGCCCTGTTGGGCCTTCCATTGTATTAGCGGCGGGCATCTTTTTTCTCAACGCTTTGTTGGTGCACCGTTGTCGCCAACGTTTTTTTCACTCCACTTAACTCTCACTTTATCTATGAAAAATTACAGCACATTATTGTTTACCTTAGAAGGTGGTATTGCCACTATCACATTAAATCGCGCTGCATCCGCTAATAGCATGAATATGGAGATGGGCAGAGAATTGTTAGATGCTGCAACATTTTGTGAGCAAAACTGCAGCATTCGCGCTGTGATATTGACCGGCGACAGCACATTTTTTTCTGCGGGTGGTGACTTAAAAGCTTTTGCTGGTTTTGGTGAAGCGATTGGCGAAAAATTGCATGAGCTGACCGATTATTTGCACGCGGCGATCAGTGTTTTTTTGCGTATGCGTGCGCCGCTGGTAGTGGCAGTCAACGGTGCGGCAGTGGGCGCTGGTTTTAGTTTGGCGATGGCCGGCGATTTTGTGTTGGCTTCCGACAAGGCAAAATTTGCTATGGCTTACACCAGCGCCGGTTTGAGTCCTGACGGCGGTGCGAGTTATTTTCTGCCACGCATTGTTGGATTGCGGCGCGCGCAAGAATTGATGATTAACAATCGAAAACTGACTGCCGCAGAAGCTTTGGAATGGGGCTTGGTCACGCGCGTTTGCCCAGCTGATCAACTGCTGCAAGAAACGTATGCACTGGCACAGGCCTTGGCGAGCGGCGCTACGCAAGCGATTGGTACAGTGAAGCAATTGTTGCTCTCTACGTTTAGCAATACGCCGGAAGCACAAATGGCATTGGAAGGCAAAGGCATTGCACATCTCGCTGCTTACGGCGATGGGCAAGAGGGCATTCACGCTTTTCTGGAAAAACGCGCGCCAATTTTCAAAGGCGAATAAATCACAACGCTTAATTAGGTAACGACAACGATGAACGAGTTCAGTAACAAAGTAGTGATTGTCACGGGTGGCGGCAAAGGCGTGGGCTTGGGTATCACGCGCTGTTTTTTGGCGCAGCGTGCAACGGTGATTGTTTGCAGTCGCAGCGAATTGGAAGAGTTACCTGAAGTGAACGGCAATCGTGCACACTTTGTCTCGGCTGATGTGCGCGATGTGGAACAAATTAACAGCGTGATCGATTACGCCAAAAATACATTCGGTCGAGTGGATGTGTTGGTGAACAACGCCGGTGGCGCACCACACACAGATGCCGCTACCGCCAGCCCGCGTTTTTCTGAAAAAATCATCGCACTGAATTTGTTAGCGCCGCTCAATTTTGCGCAGGCCGCCAATCGTGTGATGCAACAGCAGGCAGAAGGCGGTGTGATTATCAACATCGCCAGCGTCTCTGGCGAACGACCATCTCCCGGCACAGCCGCGTACGGTGCCGCCAAGGCGGGCTTGCTCAATCTCACCCAATCACTGGCGGTGGAATGGGCGCCCAAAGTTCGCGTGGTGGGAGTAACTTGTGGCATGATTCGCACCGAACAGGCTCACCTGCATTACGGTGACGAGCAAGGCATTGCTGCTGTATCTGCAACCGTCCCCCTCAACCGATTGGCGACGCCTGAAGACATCGGCAACGCTTGTCTCTTTTTGGCATCACCCATGGCCAGCTATATCAGCGGCAGCAGCTTGCTGGTGCACGGCGGGGGTGAAAAACCGGCTTTTTTAGCAGCTGGCAATGCCCAACACTGACTATTCATTGCACAACGTTTTTTGGCGCATTGCGAGAGGAATGACATGGAACGACACATAAAGCCTTTGGTTCTTTTTGTTGCATTGGCTGCAGGCTCCAGTGCATGGGCTGGCACCAATGCTGAAGATTTGGCAACTCTGCGCAGCGAGATGACGCATGGTAATACGGCGGTTGCTTGGTCGCATGCACAGCGCATGCGTGCCGACTGGGAAGCCACACCGGAGTTTGACTATCTGTACGGTCTGCTGGCCTACGAGCAAGGGCAGTACAACGAATCGCAATTTGCGCTGGAGCGCGTGGTTTTGTCCGAGCCAGCCAACACACGCGCACGTTTGGCGCTGGGCAAAGCGTATTACCAATTGGGTGATGAACACAGCGCTCTGCGCCAGTTCAATGCCGTAAAAATCAGTGAACCTCCTGCTTATATCATGCGCGAAGTGAATCACTACTTGGCGCGCATGGGTAAAGCACAGCGCGGCACGATCAATGGGTATGTAGAGTCTGGGATCGGTCACGACAGCAACATCAACTCCGCCACCACGTCCAATGCCATTGCCAATCCGGCGTTTGACCCCAGCAATATCACCTCTGACCCTTATATTTTGTTGAATAAGCAGGCGCATCAACAATCCGATATGTACGATTATCTGCAAGCGGGTCTCAGCTATTACAAACCACTGGATGCAGATACCGGCATTGAAGCCAACGTGGGATATAACGCGCGCAACAATTTCAGTTCTGATCGCTTCGACAGCAATACCTATCGCGGCAGCGTGGGCATTGTGAAGCTGTACGGCAAAGACCAAGTGCGCGCCACCTTCACCGCGCAAGACTACCGTTTAAGTGACTCTGATTTTCAAAACTACTACAGCCTTTCGGTGGATTGGACGCACTACAACTACGGCGGCTGGAGTTTGTACAGCGCACTGTTTCTTAACCGCTTGAAGTACCCAGACGATAGCCTGCGCGACATCAATCAGTACATCGGCAACTTTGCTATTCAACGCCAAGATGGTGCTATTTCTCAAAGCATTGGCGTGATGCTGGGCGATGAAGACGCCCGCCACGCGCGCGGTGACAACAATGCCCGCACGTTCACGGGTGCCTATTACAACATCAGCTACGACCTAGCCACCAATCACCAATTGTTTGCCCGCGCCTATTTGCAGAATTCGCACCAAAAAGACCAAGATCCCTTTTTCTTACAAACCCGCGACGACAATTTCCAGCAGTACTCGGTAGGCTGGAATTGGCAGTTAAGTAAGCCGCTGCGCATCCACACAGAATTGGTCTACGATACCAACAGCAGCGATGTGGATTACTATTCCTTTGAACGCACACGCCTGCAAACCGGCCTGCGCTACAGCTTCTGAGATTCAGGGAGAACGTCATGAACTATTCAGCCAAACACCGCGTTACCCGTTACGGCATCCTCGCCGCACTCATCATGGGCTTGGCCACCGCCGTGCTTACCACGCAGGCCAACACGCAACCAGCAGGCGTGGTATTGCTCGCCAACGGCGAGGCGAAGGCGCAACAAAACAGCGACGCAGCGCGCACATTGAATCGTCGATCCGATATTTATGTGGGCGACCACATCACCACAGGCAACGGCAGCCAATTGCAACTGCGCATGAAAGACGGCGCGATGATTGCCTTGGGCGCGAATGCTGAGTTCGTGGTCAAGGCCTACAGTGAAGCAGCCAAAGGCGACAAAAAAGACGAGGCGGTACTGTCACTGGTTAAAGGTGGCTTGCGCACAATCTCCGGCCAAATCGCCAAATCCACTTACTCCATGTCGACGCCCACCGCCACGCTGGGTATTCGCGGTACGGTATTTGATGTGTATGTGCGTGATGGTGGCAGCACCATCGTCATCTTGCGCAACGGCCAAGTGGTGGTGAACGGCTTGGCAGGTGGCACGCAAATCCTCACTCAACCCGGCCTAGGCAGTGTTATCAACAGCGGTGGTGCGCCTAGCAGTCCAGCTGCACCACCTGCAGATGTATTGGATTACTTGCGCGGCATTTTGCCTAGCATCCCAGACAACGCCACTTGGGAGAGCACGGACAACGGCGCGCGTGTGGATGCTGGCACCGATGTCATCAACATCATCAATGATCTACCTCCAGAAATTCGAGGGGACGGCTCTGCACCGGGCGCACCCGCCGGAGGGGCAGCAGCATGCAGTCCTAATGACATACAGTGCTACTGCAAACAAAACCCCTACCAATGCTGATGTAGTCAGTCGCTATTCAGCGTACTCAGCAAAACCAAAAGGTCGGCATGCCGACCTTTTTTATTTATCCGTGTGCTGCCAAATACCACACCAATCTTCTGGCAGTTGCTCATTGCGATAACGCGCAATGCGTTGCAAATATACGGTACATATTTTTTTAAAGTTTTTGACCGTAGCCAGTGCTAAAAACAGTTGCTGCGCTGTATCCCACTGTCGCACCAAATAAGCGCTGCGTGCTGCATTGTATTGTGCCACTTGTTGCAACAAATCCGCATCGGCTTCTGTCTGCAATACCAAGGGTTCGTAGACGCGGATGGCTTCTTTTTTTCCTTTCACTTGCATGTAATCCACTTCGCGCCACACAAATGTATCTTGCACCGCTGCATAAGTGGACTCGCTTACCAAAATGTCCACGCCATAAAACTTGGTGATACTTTCCAAACGCGAACCCAAATTCACCGCATCCCCCAACACCGTGTAAGCACGACGATAAGTGGAGCCCATGTCGCCTACGTTCATTGACCCCGTGTTAATGCCGATGCCCGTGTGTATAGCAGGCAAGCCAATGCGATCAAACTCCTCACGCAGTGCCGCCTGTTTTTTTTGCATCAACATCGCTGCCATCACGGCGTGTAATTCATGTTGTGGATCATTCAATGGCGCGCCCCAAAACGCCATAATCATATCGCCCACGTATTTATCAATCGTGCCCTGTTGCTCGAAAATAATTTCTGTCATCGGCGTGAAATAACGATTGAGCAAACTTTTCAAATCCGCAGCCGACAGGGTTTCTGACATATCCGTAAAACCGCGAATATCCGAAAACAACACCGTCATTTTTTTGCTTTCGCCTTCGAAGCTCAGTGCAGAGGGGTCACCAAGTAAACGGTCGATATGCGCGGGGGCAACGTATTGCCCAAACATCCCCTTGATCTGATCTTTTTGTTGCGAAGAAGTAAAAAATCCAAACGCAATATTGATGACATACAACAGCGCGACGGTTAACAGCGGCGCGGAAACCGGCATGTCCAGGCCGCGCTCCTGCCACAACCATACGTTGCCGGCGACCAATGCCGCCAAAGACAGGGTGCCGATCAGCGTCATCATGGCGGGACCCATGAACGGCAGCAGAACCGCCAGCAGCAAGCCGAGCAGCAAAATCGCCACTGCGTTGGCGCCCGCCGCAAAATCGGGTTTATAGGGTGCGGCGCCGCGCAGTAGCGCGTCCACCAAGGTCGCCTGCGTTTCTATCCCTGGATACATCGCACCTACCGGCGTGGTTCGTAAATCCACCAAGCCGATAGCCGAGGTGCCCACCATGGCAATACTGCCCGACAACGCTTTGGTGTCTGCCTTGCCCTGCAACACATCCACAGCAGAAACATAGGGAAAACTGCCCTGCCGCCCGCGATACGGCACCAGCATCTGCCCCTTGGCATCGGTGTGGATTGATTTGTCACCCAACGTAAAACCTTGGATATTGCCGTCGATGACATCCGGTTTGACGCTGTCGAGCAGCAGGTAAGTCATGGCCGTTTGCAACGCCAAACTGGGGTAGAGCTGGTTTTCGTAGCGCAACACCAAGGGCGCCCGGCGCACGGTGCCATCGGGGTCGGGATCGCCGTTGATAAAACCCTGCGCGCGCGCCGCCTGTTGCAACACGGGGATGCTGGCGGTGTAGCCACCCATGTGTTCCACCGGTGTGAGCTGCACATCTTCTGCCGCCATGTCGATGCGACTCTCCGGCATCACGCCCGTGCGAAACGCGCTGCGATGCAGGATGTAACCCAAAATGACATCCGTCTTGCTGATACTGCTCGCCATCAAACTGTCGTAGTCAAAGTCGGGAGTCAGTGCCTTTAACGCACCCACCAAAGGTGTGCCAACGGGCTGCGCGTCCGCCAGTGCCTGCGCCATATTGGTTTCCGGTTCGGAAAACACCACGTCAAAGGTGATGCTGACCACACCGGCCGCTACCAGTTTGTCCACCAACTCTGCCACCACCTTGCGGCTCCACGGCCAGTGGCCCACTTCTTTCAAGCTGCGTTCGTCGATGTCGATAATCACCACCGGCTGCGCCGAAGGCTGCGGGTGGCTGTAGGGTAGCAACACATTGAAACGCAGGTCGTACAGTATCAAGTCGAGCCTATCCAAGAGCTGTCGCGCGTAGCCGGTGGAAAACTGTGCGCCAACCATCAACAGAGCCAGCACAGCGCCCAGTACAATAATGGCGCGCACTTCGTGTAATTTTTTTCGTGAAAATAAACGCATACGCTGTCAGTGATTCCATCCTTCAGTGGGCAAGTATACGAGCAGCCTTGCTTGCTGTCAGAGCGAGGCAGCACACAGGAGAGACGCTGCTAGAATGCAGCTCACTTGGCAACCACTCTTCTCGGTAACCGCTATGACCAGCGCAAACCAGCACCCCCATATGTCTGTCGATTTATACCAACGTCTGCTGCACACCGCACAAAAAATTGCGGCAGAAAAAAATGTTTATCGCCTGTGCGAAATGATACTCACCGAGGCCATGGATATTACGCACGCCGATGGCGGCACGTTTTATCTCGTGCGACAAAATGCCAGCGGCCACGATGACCATCTCGACTTTGTCATCGTGCGCAATCAGTCGCTCAATATCGGCATGGAATCGCATCAGGGTAAAACATCCAACTTGCCGCCCGTCCCGTTATTTGTTGATGAAAATCATCAGCGCGTACGCAATGAGCACAATATCGCCGCCTACGCCTATCACCAACGTCAATTGATTAACGTGGCAGACGCTTACAGCGATGTGCGTTTTGATTTTTCTGGTACGCGCGCTTTTGATAAACAAACTGGCTATCGCTCGCAGTCTTTTCTCTCTGTGCCTTTAATTGGCGACAACGGTCGCATCATCGGTGTGATGCAACTCATCAATGCTATTGATATTTCAAATGGTGAAGTGATCACTTTTGCTCGTGAATTAGAGCCCGCTGTGCAGGCGCTTTCTGTGTTCGCCGCGATAGCTTTGGACAATCAAATCTCCGCCGAACAGCAAAAAGATTTGTTAATAGAATTATCATCCGAACCGAATACACGCGCACTGATCGAACGCATTTTGCACGAAGCCAAATTGCTCACCTATGCCGACGGCGGCACACTGTATTTGTTAAAAGATGATCTACAAATGCCGCGCTTGGAATTTGCACTGGTGTTAAACGACACGCTAAACATCAACATGGGCGGTCGCGGTGGCACAGCAGTAACACTGCCGCCCATTTCGCTGTACGACAGCGATGGCAGCGAAAACCTACACAATGTCGCCACCTGCGCCGCGCTGCAACGCAAAGTGATCAACGTAGAAGACGCGTACAGTGATACACGTTTTGATTTTTCTGGCACACGCGAATTCGACAGCAAAACTGGCTACCACTCGCGCTCGTTCTTAGCCGTGCCGCTGTTAAATCATGAAAACGATGTGGTTGGCGTGTTGCAGTTGATCAATGCACGCGATGCGCACAGTGGCGACATCAGTAGCTTTTCTGAGCGCACAGAGTCGCTGGTCAGTGCACTCGCTTCTTACGCCGCTATTGCATTGACCAATCAAATTTTGGTGCAGGAATTAAAAAATCTATTGGATGCATTTATTCGCTGCATCGCGCAGGCTATCGACGCCAAATCGCGTCACACCTCGGCGCACTGCCAAAAAGTGCCGGTGTTGATGGAAATGATCGCGCAGGCGGCGCACAACGACGACACCGTGTTTCGTGATTTTATTCTCAACGATGACGATTGGTATGAATTGCGCGTGGCAGCGTGGCTGCATGATTGCGGCAAACTCTCCACGCCGGATTCCGTATTGGATAAAGCCACCAAATTGCATTTGATGCACGATGGCATCGACACCGTGCATGTACGTTTTGCCAGTTTGCGCCAACAAAAAATAGCGGCGTTTTATCAGGCCATTGCTGAAAATCCTGCCGCACGCGCAGAGTTACAAGTCACTCTGGACAATGCATTGGCTCAGCTGGAAGCCGATCGCCAATTTATTGCCACGGCGAATAAAGGCGGCGAATTCATGGCGCCGGAAGCCAAAGAGCGTGTTAAACAAATTGCTGCACAGCAATGGTTGGATGCGGATAACCAATTACAACCACTGCTGACGGACATGGAAATTTATAACCTGTGCATCGAGCGCGGCACGCTCACCAGTGAAGAGCGCGGCGTGATCAACAACCACATGGCGGTGACGATAGACATGCTGGAATCGCTGCCGTTTCCGAAAAAACTGCGCCGCGTGCCGGAATACGCCGGCGGCCACCACGAAAAAATGGACGGCACTGGCTTTCCGCGCGGCTTGAAACGCGAGCAGATGTCACTGCCTGCACGCATGATGGCAATTGCCGATATATTTGAAGCGTTGACCGCGCGCGACCGCCCCTATAAACCGCCAATGAAGATCAGCATGGCGCTGGGTATTTTGAAAAAAATGCGCCACGACAATCACATCGACCCAGATCTTTACGAATTGTTTGTGCGCAGCCGCGTGTGGGAAAAATACGCCAAGGATGCACTGCTGCCGGAGCAGCTCGACATCAGCGATGCCAGCATCTACTTAACCGCTTGAGTTTTACAGCGACAAAATATTTTTAGTGTGGAACTGCAAACGCGCGTGGTATTCGGCGGACGGTTTGTGCGCGTGCACCACGTCCGCCCGCGCGGGCAGTTTTTCAGACAGCAAACGCGATAACCAAAAACGTGCAGCAGCCAATTGCAATATCGCCTGCCAGTGCATTTTTTCCTGCGCTGTAAACGCGCGCTGTTTTTGGTAGGTATCCAGTATGGTTTGATAGCGCACGGATTCAATGCCACCATCCGGCAGCGCACACCAATCATTAATCACAATCGCCAAATCCAGCGCTAAAATATCCGTGCAGGCGTTGTAGAAATCAATTACACCACACAGCGTATCGCCTTCGTACAGGGCGTTGTCGTGAAATAAATCGCCGTGTATTAAACCCGTAGGCAAGTTCAAAGCGCGCACTTGTTCGGCATTGCGAATTTGCGCATCCAACAATTCTAAAACCTCTGTATCCACGCAGCTGCTTAATCGTTGGCGCGAAGCCTGCATCCATGCAGTACCGCGATGGTTGTCGCGCTGCTCTGGGTAGTGCTGACTCACGGCGTGCATGCGACCGAGAAAATCACCAATCGCACGACACTGCTCTACCGTCATATTGCGCGGGTGTTGGCCGGATAAACGCGGAAACAGCAGCGCCGGTTTGTTTGACAGCGCGTGCAGTGTTTTTGCGTTGTTATCTGCAAGGGCGTGCGCTACCGGCAATTGGCGCGCATACAACCAGTCCATCAAGCGCACAAAAAAAGGCAGTTCTTCTGCACTGATTTCTTCGAACAATGTCAAAATCCATTTCTGTGCATTGCTTTCTAAAAAATAGGTGGTGTTCTCGATGCCATCGCTAGCGCCCGTGCAAGCCGTCAGCGCGTCGATGCCGTAGTCCCGCAGCAGGGCGAGCAATTCTTGTTGATCCAGTTCTGTGTAAAAAGCCATGTTCTTTGCCTGTCGAAAACTTTTTTTGCGCGTTATTGAAAATCGCCCCAACGCGCTTGCAACACGCTGATCGCTGCCAAAGGCGCGGTTTCAGTGCGCAATACGCGCGGCCCTAACGTCAAGGCTGCGCAGCCTTCCGCTTGTGCTGCTGCAATTTCTTTTTCGGATAACCCTCCTTCGGGACCAATGACCAGCAACACACTGCGCGGTTTTTCTTGCTGGGCCGATAAGCCGCTGTCACTGCGATGGTGCAACACAAAACGCTGCGCGCTATTGTCGTTTACCAAACAAGTCGATAGATCCGTTGGCGCGTGCAAGATCGGCAGCGCAGTGCGCCCACTCTGTTCACAGGCGCCGATCATAATTTTTTGCCACTGCGCCATTTTTTTTTGCCAGCGTTCATCCGCTAAACGCACTTCGCTGCGTTCACACAATAGCGGTGTAACCGCGGCTACACCGAGTTCTGTACTTTTTTGCAATACAAATTCCATGCGCTCACCGCGCGACACACCGATGGCTAAATGAATAGCCAAAGGCGATTCGCGATTCACATTTTCTGTGCTGTTTATTCGTACACAAACTTGTTTGCGCGTGCATTCAGTGATGACGGATTGCGCCTCTGTGCCATAACCATCAAATAACACCACAGGCTGACCCGCTTGCGCACGCAACACCACGCCGATGTGGTGCGCAGCATCCGCCGGCAGCGACAGTTCACTGCCGGCGACTAACGATTGCTCCACATACAAACGCGTGATGCGCATACGCAGTGCCGCGATCAGTATTTATAGCTATCGGGTTTGAAAGGACCTTCTACCGATGCGCCGATATAGCTCGCCTGCTGCTTGGTCAATTTGGTGATCGTGCCGCCAAAACCGCGCACCATGTGTGCCGCTACTTCTTCATCCAGTTTTTTCGGCAACACGGTCACGTTAATTTGATTGGCTTTCAGCGCAGCGTCTAAATCGGCAAAGTGACGCTCGTACAAATACATCTGCGCCAGCACTTGGTTAGAGAAAGAGCCATCCATGACGCGCGAAGGATGGCCAGTGGCATTGCCCAAATTCACCAAGCGGCCTTCCGACAACAGAATCAAAAAGTCATCCGCTTTTTTGCTGCGATAAATTTTATGTACTTGCGGCTTCACTTCTTCCCAGCGCCAGTTTTTGCGCGTGAAAGCGGTGTCAATTTCATTGTCGAAGTGGCCGATATTGCACACCACCGCGCCACTTTTCAGCGCTTTTAACATGTGCTTGTCGCACACATCCACATTGCCGGTGGCTGTCACCACCAAATCCAGTGAGCCGAGCAGGGCAGCGTCTACACCATCGGCTTTACCGGTGTTGTCGCCATTTTTGTACGGCGATACCACTTCGTAACCGTCCATGCAGGCTTGCATGGCGCAGATCGGATCAATCTCGCTCACTTTTACAATCATGCCTTCTTGACGCAGCGATTGCGCTGAACCTTTACCCACATCACCGTAGCCGAGCACCAGGGCTTTTTTGCCAGCGAGCAAATGATCCGTGCCGCGTTTGATCGCATCATTCAAAGAATGGCGGCAGCCATATTTATTATCATTTTTAGATTTAGTAACAGAATCGTTCACGTTTACCGCTGGCACTTTCAATTCACCTTTCGCCAACATTTCTTGCAAACGGTGTACGCCGGTGGTGGTTTCTTCGGTGATACCGTGAATTTTGTCGAGCATTTTGGGATATTTCTGATGCAGCATCAGCGTCAAATCGCCGCCGTCATCCAGTACCATATTGGCATCCCAGGGTTTGCCGTCTTTCAAAATAGTTTGCTCGATACACCAATCGTATTCCTGTTCGGTTTCGCCTTTCCAAGCAAACACCGGAATACCTGCGGCGGCAATGGCCGCGGCGGCGTGATCTTGCGTAGAAAAAATATTGCAGGATGACCAGCGCACTTCTGCGCCCAATTCCGTCAGCGTTTCAATCAACACCGCCGTTTGAATTGTCATGTGAATGCAGCCGAGAATTTTTGCGCCTTTCAACGGTTTTTTCTTGCCGTATTTCGCACGCAATGCCATCAGTGCAGGCATTTCGGTTTCGGCGATGTCCATTTCCTTGCGACCCCAAGCCGCGAGTGAAATGTCTGCCACTTTGTAATCGTGTTTGCTTTTGGCTGCCGGTTTTGCGGCAGAAGTTTTTTTCGTTGCTGACATGCGTCATTCTCCGATAGGTAGAAAATAACGCGGTGGAGTAAGCACAACTGAACAGTAGCACTCGCCAACCGCGGTACGGGTTTAGCGAGCGCAGTTTTGACGGCGGAACCGTGAAAGCTGAGCCTGGCGCAAGCCGGTGGCGGTTTGCGTTGCAGCGCTCCTCAGAGGGGCGGAATTGTAGCCTGAGCTTGTGGGGGGGTGGAACAACGGGGAGGCCTAACCCACTTTTACGGACGGCACACGGTTACCCCAATGTCTTGCAGCATTGCTGCGACATATTCACGGATCTGATCACGCACACGCCGATACTCTTCTCGCGACATGTGCTTTGGGTCAGGAAGCATCCAATCAGCTCGTCTACATGCCCGAATATAGGGACACTCATCACCACACCCCATCGTGGCAACAAAATCAAACTCCACATTGGGCAGCTCACTAAGCGACTTGGAGCCATGCGCAGCCAAGTTGTAACCCAGCTCTTGCATGGCCTCAAGCGCTTTGGGGTTGATGACACCAGAAGGCTTTGAACCGGCACTGTAGGCTTCAATAGCACTACCGCCCAACATACGCGCGAAGGCTTCTGCCATTTGACTTCGGTTGGAATTCTCTACGCAGACAAACAGCACTCTTTTGACTTCACTCACGATTACATTCGCCCCATGCTCCTGAACAACAACCCGCTTCTCTTGTGCAAGCACACACCATTACCGCGGCCAATGCACCCACAAAGGGGGCCGTAAGGTAAACCCACAACAAACGCATCTGGCCGGATAACAACGCAGGGGCAAATGAGCGCACAGGGTTCATGGAAGCACCACTAATTGGCCCTGCAAACAATGCTTCTAGAGCGACAACACCACCAATAGCCAAGCCAGCAGTGATGCCTTTCTCTTTAGCTCCTGTGGAAACACTGAGAATCACAAACATCAATCCCAGCATCAGTATGACTTCCAAAATCCACGACTGAACTGCTGTACCCGACGGGATTGTTGCACCGAGTGTTGCGCTGGAAGGAAACAGGTATTGGAGCAAAGAACTGGCAGCCAATGCACCGATCGACTGGCTTGCTATGTAAGGAATAACCAGGACCAATGGAAAGCGTTTGGCAAGACAAAACCCCACCGTCACCGCCGGATTAAAATGCGCACCAGAAATATCTCCAAGTGCTGAGATCATGGCAAATACAACAAGACCAAATGATAGCGCCACGCCCAAGTGTGTAATGGCACCTGTTACATCGTTAACAATAATGGCGCCCGTGCCAGCAAACACGATCCAGAATGAGCCGAACAATTCTGCCAAAAGCATTTTTTTCAGAGAGGGTTTCACAAGCAATTTCCAAATGATTAAACCTTCAATATTGGCAAGTTCCCTGTATCCAAGTATTCATAAATAGCTACTTGAGAGCGCAGCGGCGGTATTTTTTGAGTTTTCCGGTATGCATTTTCCTGCTCCGCATCAAGCACCCTTGATTTTACATTGTCGCACCATTGGATCTCAATGATATCGCCGATCATTTTTTGTAGTCGGCAATCTTCAATTGGCACGGAAACTTCGACGCGAAAATCCAGGTTTCTTGTCATAAGATCTCCAGATGAAATGATATAAGCAGGGATCCCTCCATTACTAAATATATATACACGAGCGTGCTCAAGAAACCGATCGACGATGCTGATTGCCTGTATATTTTCACTCAAACCTTCTTTCCCAGCTACCAGAGAACACATGCCACGCACAATAAGACGTACTTTTACGCCAGCCTGACTGGCCTCATAGAGCTTCTCGATAATTTCATTGTCGACGAGATTGTTGCACTTAAATGTTATGCCAGACTCCTTGTTCATGCGTGAATTTTTTATTTCATTATCTATCATGGTTAACAAAAGACTCCTGTTTCCATGCGGAGAAACACCAATTTTTTTAAAGCTATGTCTTTTGTATGTGTGGTGTATAAAATCAAAAACATTAATTATTTCTTTTCCTATATCTTGATCATATGTAAGAAAGCTAAAATCTGTATATACGGTTGCTGTTTTTTCATTAAAGTTACCCGTTCCAATATGGGTGTAGTATCGGCTTACATTTTTTTCAATTCGCTCTATGAGTATTATTTTTGCGTGAACTTTTAGGTCTGGCGGACCAAAAATTACTTTTACCCCATTTTCCATCAGGTGTTTTGCCAAATCTATATTTGCCTGCTCATCAAAACGTGCGTTTAACTCAACGACAGCGTTGACTTCCTTGCGATTACGCGCGGCATTCACCAAGGCATCCACTATGTAAGAATGTTTGGCTGCTCGATAAAGGCTAATGGTTATGCTGCGGGTAGCCGGATCTATTGCCGCGGTTTTCAATAAATCCACAATATGGCTAAAAGAATGGTATGGGTAATAGAGAAGAATATCCTGCTGTCGGATGCAGTCAAAAATATTGTTATGCGCTTTTAACGATGGCACAGGGAGCGCCGGCATCGGCGGCAGGTCTAAGTCTTTTTTATCACCTGGCGGGAATTGCATAAAATCCTTGGCGTTATGATATCTGCCGCCAGGGATCAAGCTATCGTAGCGTCCAAGTGCCAGCCGCTTATGTAAAAACAAGCGCATATCTTCTGGCATGTTTTTGTCATAAACAAAGCGCACAGGATCACCGCGTTGACGTTTTTTTAAGCCAGATGTCATCCTTTCCATAATACCCTGCGTGATGCCGCCAGCCATTTCCAAATCCGCATCGCGCGTGAGTTTTATGGTATAGGCTTCTGCTTTAACAATAGAGAGCAAGTTTCGAAAAACCTTAGGCAAACAATGGCGTATGATATTTTCTAGAACAATATACACATGGCCAGCTTTGCCCTGCCGTTGTGGAATGGCGATAAATCGACCTAGTCTTTCCGTGGGAACTTCCAATATTGCGTACCGAATGTTTTCTTCACAATGCAACTTGATAGCCAAATATATCGACGCATCTGCCAATTCGGTAATTGTATGATGCTCATCCAGCAATTGCGGCATTAACTCCATCTGAACTTTTTCTATAAAATACTCATTAACAAAATCTGATTGTTGTTTATCTAACTGCTGTTCGTTAACAAGGTAAATTTTGTGTTTTCTTAGGTTTTTTAGTGCATCAAAATATATGTTTTCAAACTGGATTTGCAGCTCTATAACTCTCCGCTGAATAGCCTCTAACAATACCTTAAAATAAGTTTGCTCTGATGCAGTAGATGCAGAGGCTTGTCTTCTGACTTCTGCAACACGAACACGGAAAAACTCATCTAAATTATTGGAAAATATACCTAGGTATCTCAACCTCTGAATTGGTGGAACAGAGACATCGGCCGCCTCTTGCAACACGCGCTCATTAAACGCAAGCCAGCTCAACTCTTTTGCTATATACCGATCTGTTTTTTCCATGGTCTATGTTTCATAAAATTGTCATGTATTGCTATTATCATGATGTATGCGTATTACAGAATGATGACAACGGATTAACAAAACGCGACATGACGACCTCAAAGCAAAAACCCTTAGTGCACCGCGACAAACTTTTTGCAGCTCTGGATTTGGGCTCAAATAGCTTCCACCTACTGGTAGGGCGTTTTGATGGCGACGCCCTCGTTGTGGTTGATCGTCATAAAGAGACGGTGCGCATGGCCTCCGGCATTGGTGCCAACGGCGCTTTATCCGCGGAAGTGATGCGTCGTTCATTGTCTGCTCTGAGCCGCATTGCAGAGCGATTGCGCCCCGTGTCGCCCAGCTGTATTCGCATAGTGGGCACAAATACCCTGCGCATCGCCACCAATGGCGATCGCTTTCTGGAAAAAGCAGAAATTATTTTAGGCGCTCCAATTTCTATTATCAGCGGCATAGAAGAAGCGCGTTTAATTTATCAAGGCATTGCCTGCGATGTTGCGCCGGATGGCAAGCGGCTGGTCATTGATATTGGCGGTGGATCGACGGAATGTGTATTGGGAGAGCGGCAACCACTATTGCTAAATAGCTTACGCATGGGATGCGTATCATTTACTGATAGATTTTTTTCTGACGGAAAATTGTCATTAAAATCCTATCAGCGCGCACTAACTGCTGCGCTAAAAGAAGTACAAAATATCAGTAAATCATATCGAGACATTGGATGGAAAAACGCATTGGGCTCTTCTGGAACTATTCGCGCTATTGAAAGGGCATTGGATAAATTGGGGTATATTGAGCATCACTGCGTTACTCTAAAAACAGTGGAGCGTTTGGTCGCTTTAGTTTTTGAGCATCGCCATATTCGCCACCTTGGTATGCTCGATCTTGATTCTGATCGTCTCAGTTTGCTACCGGCTGGTCTAGCCATTCTGCACGCAATATTTATTGAATTTAAAATTGAGTCTATGCATGTATCGAGTTATGCCTTGCGTGAAGGCTTGTTGTATGAAATGTCTGGAAAAATGCCGTCTGCTGATATACGTACGGACACCGTAGCACGCTTGATGCGGCAATATTCCGTCGATCATAAGCAGGCTGCACGCGTGGAAAAACTGGCTCTGCTTTTTCTCAATCAAGCGAAAGATGCTGTTGCCACTCCGTTCACTATGGCTAGTCGTATACTGACGTGGGCAGCACGCTTGCATGAAATTGGACTCGCGATAGGTCATGACGGCTATCACAAACACAGCGCATATGTCATTGATAACGGGGATCTACAAGGATTTTCTCGACAAGAACAAAAAATATTGAGCTTTCTCGTGCTAAATCAACGTCAAAAATTGAAGCCTCTGCCCAACTCCTATGGTTTTGATCCGGATTGGCGATTGGTGCAAATTTTTCGCTTGGCCTGTCTGTTTTGTAGACGGCGTGATGATGCGATGTTGCCCGCTTATTTTGAAATTGTTTTTTTACGCCACCAATGTCGGCTTAGTTTGGTTAAAGACTGGTTAGATATGCACCCACTGACACTGGAATGCTTGCGGGATGAACATGATTTTTTTTCCAAACTTAACTTATCGTTAGTGATCGATGTTTTTTAATACATCAACACCCGCTGCACACCGGAGTTGGCAGCGAGGTCTTGTAGCGAATACCGGCGCAAGTGATCGAGAAATGCGCGCTGTGCACCGTACAAAGCCCTGCGCAATTCGCAGCGCGGCATCAGCGGACAATCACTGTCTTTTTCATCGCGCATGCATTCCACTGCGCCCTGCGTTGGCTCGCAATCTTCAATCACCGCAGCGAGGTTGATCTCCGCCGCGGCGCGCGCCAAGCGCATGCCGCCGCCCTTGCCGCGAAACGTGATGATGTACTCCTTGCGCGCCAAATGGTTCACCACTTTCATCAAATGATTTTCAGATACGCGATAGGCTTGCGCCAACTCCGCGATAGTGGCGAGTTCCTGTTTGTGGCTGAGATACATCAGCACGCGCAGGCAGTAATCGGTAAAGCGTGTTAGTTGCATGACAAACAACCCTCCTCAGGCGGTTACCCGAAACAGGCGGTGATACAGCACAGGAATCAAAATCATAGACAGCAGTGGCGCGGTAATCATGCCGCCCAGCATTGGCGCAGCGATATGCTGCATGATATCGGAACCCGCTGAGTGCGATGTAAACATGGTCAACAAACTCGCCACAATTATTGCAACGGTCATCAATTTAGGGCGTAACCGACGCACCGCGCCGTCCATCACCGCTGCCAACCAATCAGACTCCGAACAAGCATTTGCATGTTGCAAACGCTCATCCACCGTGCTGTCTAAATAGAGCACCATAATCACACCAAACTCTACCGCCAAACCAGCCAATGCAATGAAACCGATAGCGACAGCGATGGAAAAATGAAAGCCGAGTAAATACACCAACCATAAACCACCAATCAAAGAAAACGGCAGTGACAGTACGATTAAAAAAACACGGCGAAGTTCCCTGAAAATGTTGTACAACAACATCATCACCACCAGCAAAACGATTGGCGCGATCCACAACAAACGCGCTTTAGCCTGCTCAAATTCGCGGTACTCACCTACCCACTCTAGCGAGGTTCTTGCGGGCAAAGTCATGGACTGTAATTTTGGGTTGGCTAATTGCACAAACTCACTTTCTGTCATGTCTTTCACTTCAATATATACATAGGCAACCGGCCGACCGCCTTCGCTGCGAATTTCAGCGGGACCTTTACGCAAAGTAACCGTTGCTACCGTGTCTAGCGGCACCGAGCCTTTTGCTGTTGCAATAGGTAGCTGACGAATTGCCTCCAAATCTTCACGCAAATCGGGACGCAAACGCAGCGTGATGCCATAACGCTCTGTTTTGTCCGTTATTAAATAATCCACGCGCTCGCTGCCGGTAATCAAGCTGCTGAATTGTTCTACATCGCGTGCTGTTACCCCCAAAGCTGCAGCTTGCTCTCGGCGCAGTTTTATATCCAGATACATGCCTTCATCACTGCGGCTTGATACGGCACTGCGTGTCTCTGGCAGCGCGCTCAATTGTGTAGCAATGTCTGCAGCGAGTTGTTCTGTGTTCGTCCAATCGATGCCAGTTACTTTTAATCCCAATGGGGTTTTTACGCCGGTGCTAAGCATGCCAATGCGTGTGCGAATAGGATAACCCCACGAACTGAGCAGTCCTGGAATCTGCAACTTTTGTTGCAATGTTTCCAACAAGCTTTTTGTCGATTCACCGGATCGCCATTCAGTGCGCGGTTTTAATGTCACCACGGTTTCAAACATAGATAACGGCGCAGGGTCTGTTGCCGTTCCTGATCGACCCGCCTTGCCAAACACATGATCCACTTCGGGCACGGATTTAATGATTTCATCCGTTTCCTGCAATAATTTGGCTGCTTCGCGCGAACTTAAACTCGGCAAGGTGACAGGCATGTATAAAAAGTCACCTTCGTCTAACGGCGGCATAAATTCACCGCCGGTTCGCAGTAAGGGTATCAATGCAGATAACAGCAATATCGCACTAGCGATCAATATTTTTTTTGCCTGCTTTATCGAAACATTTAATGCATTGCGATAGGTTTTTTGACAAAACCGGATAAAACGGTGGCTGTCCTCTGACTGTGCTTGGCGCATAAAAATAGCTAGCAATGCTGGCGTCAGAGTGACCGACAATAAACAAGCAATCGCCATCGTCCATGTTTTTGTCCACGCCAGCGGAGAAAACAACTTCCCTTCTCTACCGCCAAGCATCAACACGGGCAAGAATGACAGCGTAATTAACAGCAGTGAAATAAAAAGGGCTGGACCAACTTCACTGCACGCTTTGCCAATAATATCGATTGCTTGGCTGCGTGTATTTTTTTGTTGCGACGATAAACGCTGATTGACGTGTTCCACCATCACGACAGAGGCATCCATCATGGCTGCTACAGCAATCGCAATGCCGCCTAAGGACATGATGTTGATTTCTAATTTTTGCAAATAAAAAACCAAACCTGCACAGAAAATTCCTACAGGTAAAACCAAAACGGCAGAAACTGCGGAACGCCAACTCCACAGCAACAGCAGGCTGACAATAAATACCGCAACCGCTTCTTCAACTAGGCGATCTTGCAAACCAGAAACAGCACGGCCAATCAATTTTGAGCGATCATAAACCGTGGTAACTTTGATGCCAGCTGGCAAACTGCTTTCCAGTTGCTGCAATTTTTTTTGTGCGGCTTGAGCGACGCGCATCGCACTTTCGCCCTGCCGCATGATGACAATGCCACCTGTGGCTTGGCCTTTGCCATCTAAATCCGTAATACTGGCTTGCGCACCTACACCTTCCCTCACGTTCGCCACATCTTGCACGCGCAACGGCGTTGCCGCACCCAATGGCACAGCCGCAATATCATCGACATCACGCAAACGGTTATCCGCGCTGGCAATCACTCGGCGATTACCCAACTCCACCGCGCCGCCACCGCCCGAACGATTCCCTGCCGTTACCGCCTCTGCAATTTGTTGCAAAGGCACGCCATAGGAAATCGCTTTTCGCGGATCCACTTCAATATAAAACTCGCGCTCTTGCCCTCCCACCGTCGCCACTTCCGCCACGCCGGAAAGGCTTTGCAACTCTGGCTTCAGGTAGTAATCCTGCAACGCGCGCAAATCTGCTGGCGAATGTTCTCCGCTTTCATCCACCAGTGCGTACTGATACACCCAGCCCACGCCTGTGGCATCTGGGCCTAACGAAACGACAACGCCATCTGGCAGTTGCCGCTGCACTTGCGACAACCGTTCCAGCACGCGCGTGCGCGCCAGTGCCATGGCATCCGAGGAAGGAAATACGATGTAGATAAAGGATTCGCCGTACATGGAGATACCGCGTACAGCGATTGCTCCGCTGGTCGATGCCAGCGCCGAAGCCAGCGGGTAGGTGACTTGCCGTTCAATTTGCTCAGGCGTGCGACCGGAGAACGAGGCCTGCACAATCACCTGTGCGTCTGAAATATCGGGCAGGGCATCCAAAATGAGTGAGCGATACGCCCAATGCCCCAGCAGTGCGATGGCAGCGCACAGCGCAATAACGAAATAACGCCAGCGTATAGAAAAGGCAATGATGCGATTAAGCATGGCGTTCAGTCTGTGTGCGATTGGCTGAATGATTGCTGAAACGTTGCCGCCGCATCCAGCAGAAATTGCCCCTCCGTTACCACTTTGTCACCCGCTTGCACGCCTTCACGAATAGCCGTCCAGTGCGTATCGCTCGCACCGGCTACTACTTTTCTAACGGCATAGCGGCTTGGCTCAACTTCCACCACCAAAAATTGCCCATCGGGACTTTCCAAAATTGCTTGGCGCGGAACGACCAACGCTTCTTGTGCCGCAGACAACACACTCACATCCAACACCGCACCAACTGGCACGGCGTGCTGCATCAACCCCGCCCACGGTGTTTTGTTCAAACGGTCCTTTGGCAACAGCGTGCGCACCACATAACTTTGCAGTGTGCTGTCATACCCCGCTTGACTGAGATCGATCGACACCGTGTTCTCTGCATCACCGCCGGCAATCGCAAGACGAGCAGGTGTTTGCACCGTTTTCATTTGTGCTGGAGTCAGCACCACATCTACCGGCATATTTTGATTGTTCACGATGCGATACAGCGCTGTGCTTGGTCCCGCTGTCAAACCTGAACGCGCATCGACGGCAGTAACGGTTCCTGCATACGGCGAAGCAATTGCGAGCGTATCCAACGGGCGACGGTACTGCTCTAACGTATCAATACTGATGGAGGCAATGCCGATACGCAAAAAAGCATCGCGCTGACGTTTTCTTTCGCGCGCCAAACTGCCCAGCACTTCTGCATTTTGTCCGCGCATATCCGTGATGCTGTCTGCCAGCTGATCGCGACGATTGAGTGTGTCAATGTAATCACGTTGACGCTGATACAACTCTGGCGAAAAAATTTCAAACAGTGATTCGCCTGCGGTCACCGTTTGCCCAATGTGATTGACATACACTTGGCGAATCCAACCATCCGCGGGCGCAGTAACCACGAATTCATTGGTAGCATCCACAGCAACACGCGCCCACGCATTGGTGCGCGGCGACAACGTGCGTTTTTCTACTGTAAAAAACTGTGTATTGGGCGGCGGCTCTGCTGTAAGAACGCGCTCGGACTGTGCATCTTGATGCTTGGATGAGGGTGATTCATCGGTTTCTACCAAATCCATGCCGCAAATTGGGCAACGACCTGGCGAGGATTGACGCACCTGAGGGTGCATAGGGCAAATATACACGTGTTCACTGATGTGTTCGTGCGCATTTGCTTGAGAGGTTTTTGTTTGGGTGTGGCCGCGCAATAGCCACGCAGCACCCACAACAAAAAACAGTGCCAGCAGGGAAATTAACAACAACGTTTTTCGGTTTAATTTCCCCACGGCACAGCCTTGATCTACTTAATTAGCGAACCAGAATTTGTTCGCCGTGACCCATAGCAGGGTCAGCATCTTTGGTGAACATAATAACGGCAATTGCACCAGTCAATGCAGCGCGCAGTGAATGCGTAACGATGGCATTCGCGCCTTCTTTCGGTGAAATTAAATCAAAGATAGCCGCATCACCAGGACCAACAGTAAAGCTCTGCATGCCCACCATTTCATTTTTAGGGTTACCGCTCAACCAAACTTTGTCCCAAATACCGGCAATGGGATGGAATGAAGAAAATTCATTCGGGCCTGCGTTTACAAAATAAATCCGCACACGCTCGCCGGGTTTGGCTTGCAGCCATTTGGTGGCATTTGTGTCATGCACAGGGTCGTATTTGAATACGCCACCGTTAAACATCACGTTGGACCACTTGTTGTCCATCATCGCTTGACGGTCTTCTGGGTTGGGGTACAACTCGGATTGAATCAACACATATTCGCGATCCGCTTTGGGGCGCGTATCATTTTTAGGATCGACAATAATGATGCCAAACATACCGCGTGCAATATGTTGCATCATCGGATCAGCGCCACAGTGATAAAAGAACGCACCTGGATAATCAGCAGTGAAAGTGAATTTTTTGGTTTCGCCAGGGTTGATCGTACCAAAATCTGTTACCACGTCTAAGCGTGCCGCATGGAAATCAATGGAGTGAGAATTTTTGTTGTCCTTGCCATTGGTCAACATGAATTCAACGGTATCACCCTCTGTTACACGTACCACAGGCCCTGGGATCGTGCCGCCAAAGGTCCATGCTTTATACATAGTGCCTTTATTGTCTATTGGCAAATCAACTTCTTTTGTTTCTAGCGACACTTGTACCGTTTTTGCGGATACAACCGCCGAAAACATCAGTCCACACAAGGCGGCAGCTGAAGCCAGTAATAGTTTGGAAGTTTTCACAATGATTCCCTCTTTTTAGTTAATGACACAACAAGCCAGTTAAAAATAACGGCTCTATTTTTTACCACACTTACACACTTCACGGAGATACAACACCATCTCTTGTATCTCTGCGTCTGACAACACCCCGCCCCACACAGGCATCAAAACAGATTTATTAACGGCAGGACCACCTTCCTTGATTGCTTTGAAAATTTCCGTATCCGGCAAATCACCCATGGCCTTGCCATCGGCATGGTCGCGCGGCTGCACACTCATATGCTTTGCATTAATTCCTTTGCCATTGCGCAATACACCGTGACATTGCGCGCAATAAGTGTCGTAATTTTTCTCTGCTTTGGGGTAAGCACTTTCGCTCCACGCCGTGCTGGAAGAAACACCGGCTACCGCCAACACCATAGCACTCAGCAAACCCGTCATTGAATTTTTCATGGTGCAGCCCCCACTTTTAGTTGCATGATGTAGCCTGTCAAACGCTGTAAATCCGGATCCTTCATTTCTGTTTTCGGCATCCATACGCGTGGATCAAATTTTTGAGGATCTTGGGTGTAGCCGTAGACATAATCCGCTTGCAATCGTTTATTGGCGGTATATAGCTCAGGTCCCGATGATCCGCCCTTGCCTGGTGCGTCCTGGTGGCAGGAAGAACATCCCCGCAATTTGCCAAAAAACATTGCGCCCATTGTTGGACTAACGGCTGCATTTTTGAAGACGCCTGTTTCGACCAAACCAGGAACAGTCAACTTTAATAAAGCATCTGCTGTGGCCTCTGCCGACGCTTTATCCAAGGCAGGGTGTGCGGCAACACCTGTGCTGTCGATCACATCACCGTCTGGCGTAGATTTCACATGCTTGCGATAAAACTCTCCACCCGTCCGAATCGCTTTCGGAGACTGCAACCACTCAACCAGCCAATCACGCTGAAATTTATTCCCTGCGTAATACAGATCCGGACCCTTGCGCTCCCAGATGTGATCAACGCCCACATTTTCTGGCTTGCTCAGTGCGTGACAACTGGCGCACTGTGACGAGAGGATTTGCCCTCCGTCTGCTGCGAGTGTCGACGCAGAAACTGCCGTTGCGAAACCTGCTATACAAAAAACTTTTAGCCATTTCATCGTTTAGTCTCCTTGGATAGGGGTAATTGCTGCTACTGAATTGCCTGACCTTTGAACACGTCGGCGTTGTGCATGCCGTACGGTTTTTTCAAAGATTCTTCGTAGTAAAAATCTGGTTTGAACTCTTTGTTTTTCCATGCATACCAAGGCTCATCGTTTTTGATTTCCTTGTATTCCACCACGGTCATCAAACCACCCATGGGTTTTTCGCCGTTCACTGTGTGCGAGTCAACATGGTCGTGAATCATCCAACGGCCTGGGTTATCTGCTTTGAAAATAATGTCGTAGCGATTACCCGGACCCACCATGATGGTGTCGGCTTCGTAAGGCTGTGGCAACGGCCTGCCGTCAACAAAAGCTACTTTGAATATATGTCCGTGCAAATGAATGGAGTGCGTCAATTCGCCCGCGCCAATTAAACGCAGTCGCACCACATCACCTTTTTCAATACGGATGGGCTGTGAATCAGGGAAGGCTTTGCCGTTTAACGTGAAGTAATTGAAGATATCGCCAGGCACACCACCGTAGCCCGGTTTTTCTGAGTATTTGGTGTCCCAATCAGACAACATCAAAATAAAATCTTTGGTGATCGTTTTTTCTATTTCTGTCGGCTCTTTAGGGTCCACAATGAAAGGTCCCCACATGCCGCGAATAGCAACGTGCTCATTGACGTTGACATGGCAGTGGTACCACAGTGTGCCCGATGGCTCAGCCGTGAATTTGTAGGTGAAATCTTCACCGGGTTTGATCGCTTCTTGCGTCACATCCGGTACGCCGTCTTGCGTCCAAGTACCTTTTTGAATTTGACCGTGCCAGTGAATGGAGTGTGGCAGTGATGTCAAATTCATCACATGAATTTCCACTTCGTCGCCTTCCTTCACATGAAAGAGCGGACCAGGCACCTGACCATTAAATGCAAACGTATGAAATGCCTGTTTGTCGACCAAATTGATACGGGTGTCCTCTATTGTCATCTCAAACTGACGTTTTTCTGCTAACGCAGGAGAAATCGCCGCGCCGCACAAGGCAATGGCTGCCAAACCTTTCAACAGTTTTTTAATCATAAATAGATCCTCTGGTCTGTTTGAGGGTGCGACATCGTGTCGCATTGTGATACCAACTGAGTCCTCTTAAGATGCATTGTATTTGCATCTTATCCATGTGCAATACATTTTTAGGGTTCTATGACAAATTGATGAGGTCGCTCAGTTTTCTGCTTGTTTGCCCACCAAGCGTACCCATCCCTCTCTTTCCGCCGGAGCATTAAACACAAAGCCGAACACGCGGTAGGCATCCATAACATCCTCGGCCTGCTCCGCCAAAATGCCAGACAACACGAGACTGCCGCCATGCTTCACCAGCGGCGCAATACGCGGTGCCAGCTCACGCAGAGGTCCCGCGAGAATATTGGCTAGCACCACATCCGCCTGTTCGGTGATGTCTGCGCCACCGGTAGCGACCAAAGCAAGCGTCAACTTTTCTGCGCAGTGATTGTGCGCGGCGTTGTCGCGGCTAGCGGTGAGGGCTTGCGGATCATTGTCGTAGCCGGTGGCGCAAGCTGCGCCCAACAGCAGCGCGGCGATGGCGAGAATGCCGGAGCCGCAACCGTAGTCGATCACGGTTTTGCCTTGCAGGGATTGCGCGTCCAGCCACTCCAAACACAGCGCGGTGGTGGGATGCGTACCGGTGCCGAAAGCCAAACCGGGGTCGAGGCGCAGCACCACGCTGCCGTCGTCTGGCGCGTCTGTCCAACTGGGATAAATCCACAGCCGCTCACCAAAACGCATGGGCTGAAAATGCTCCATCCATGCGCGCTCCCACACTTGATCTGCCAACACCTCAAAACGCAGCGACGGTAGACCTTCATCAAAAATTTCTGTTAATTGCGCGCGCAAATCACTTTCGTGAAAATCTTCCGTGAACAAACCCACCAGCTCCACATCTTCCCACAGCGCAATTTCACCAGGCCCTGGTTCAAACAATGGCTGATCTGCTGCATCGCAATACGTTACTGACACCGCACCGAGCGCGAGCAGCGCATCTTCGTACACGTCGACTTGTTGACGCGACACGCGCATAAAACATTGCAGCCAATTCATGAAATTCTCCTTTTATTTTTTGCGAAAACTCTAGCCTGTGTTTTTATCTCAGAGAAGTCGCGCACCTTCAGCTTACAAGCAAGGCGTATCAGCCGTATTGCTAGATATACTGGATATCCGTACAATGAATTTCGATTTTTGAATCGATGGTGTCCAACATATGCTCGCATCAATTACAAGAAAACAACCTATTGCCAGCACCCTTTCTAAGCAAAGGACAAAACCAGAGATCAGTGGGCTCTCTTTGGTATCTTTATTTTCCGGCGCTGGCGGCATGGATATTGGCTTCCACCAAGCAGGGTTCTCTACTATTTGGGCAAACGAATACGACAAGTCCATTGCCCCATCATTCCAATCGTATTTCCCAAAAACTATTTTTAACGGGCAATCAATAACTGAAATCCCAACATCTAGCATTCCACATGCTGCTGGTATTATAGGTGGACCGCCATGCCAATCATGGAGCGAAGCCGGCGCACGACGAGGCATCCATGATAGCCGAGGACAACTATTTTTCGAGTACATTCGTGTTCTGCAACACGTTCAGCCAGCTTTCTTTGTTGCAGAAAACGTCTCTGGCATTTTACACGACAGGAACAAAAAGGCATTCCAGAATATTATTTCCATGTTTTCCGATGCTGGCTATGATGTTTTTTGGGAGAAGCTCAATGCCAGTGACTACGAAGTACCTCAAGACAGAGAACGTGTTTTTGTTGTTGGCTTCAAGAAAAAACTTTGTGTTAAGTTCGAATTTCCAGAAAAAATTAAATCAAAAAAATCTCTTAAAGACGCTATTTATGATTTAAAAGACTTTCCACTAAACAAGGATTCTGGTATCGCAAACCACGAAACAACCGATACCGGCTATTCATCTATATTTATGTCAAGAAACCGCGTGCGTTCTTGGAATGAGCAGTCCTATACTGTCTTGGCAATGGATCGGCATACTCCACTACACCCACAAGCCCCCAAAATGATTGATTCAGGCGAAAAAGACAAGAAAATATTTGTGCCAGGACAAGAAAAAAAATATCGGAGGCTCAGTGTTAGAGAGTGCGCCAGAATTCAAACTTTCCCCGATGATTATACTTTTGTTTATTCTCACCCTAGGACGGGATATAAGATGGTTGGCAACGCAGTCCCCGTTAAACTCGCCTACCATTTGGCGATAAAAATCAAGTCTTATTTGGGATAGCTTATGGCTTCGCAAGTTATCAATGGCAAAGCTTTTGAGTGGGCAGTTGGAGTGGCTTTGTCAGAAAACGGGCTAATTCTTGCCTCGTCACCCTCCGCCAAACACAATAAATTATGTTTCGAACAAATTCCTTCAAAAAAACAGTCTTTGTTTATAAAAAACGCCCAGCTAGCTATAGTGCATATTCTCAACAAAGAATCCGTATCATCTGGTTATTTCAAATTCCTATCCGACGATCACGGAGAAGAAGGGGATGTTAGGGATATTGTCGTCACCACGAGCAATCGCGAGTTTGGTATATCATGTAAAACAAACCACCACGCATATAAACACTCCCGATTATCAGACAAAATAGATTTTGTTAAAAAATGGGGGCTAAATGAACAAGGATGTAGCAGCAAATATATTGTTCAAGTGCGTAAAATTTTCGGTCAGCTGAGAGATATAAAAACGTCAAGCAATGGCACAACATTGTGGCGCAATCTGCATAATGTCCCAGCTAACTACTACTGGCCAATACTGGATGCTTTTGAAGCCAAAGTTCAACGCACTCAATCCCCAGAAATGTGTAAGAATTTTGTCCGTTACCTGATTGGATCGCATGATTTTTATAAGGTTACTTCTACGCCAAGCCGCGTCGAAATATCGGGATTCAACATTGGCGGCTCTCTAAAAATCAGTGCTATTAAGCTGCCAGATACTATTGTAGCCATAAGAAACCGGAATGGCTCTCAGTATGCCAAGACCATTTCTTTTAATGCCGGCTGGGAATTTAATTTTCGAATCCACAATGCCAGTTCAAAAGTTGAGCCGTCACTAAAATTTGACATAACCGCAACGTCCTTACCGCCAAAACTGTATCAGCATCATATCGAACACTAACGATTGATGAATACGCGCAAGCTCATTGCAGAACATCCAAAGAAATAATAAACGTTGTGCCGTGATCTTTTTCAACCGAGCTCTGCACGTCAATCTGCCCGCCGTGATCTTCAACAATACTGTACGCCAGCGCCAAGCCTAAACCCGTGCCCTGTCCTGCCAATTTGGTGGTGAAAAAAGGCTCAAAAATACGCTGTAAATGCGCGGCGGCGATGCCGTGACCGTAATCGCGCACGCGCACCAACCACTGCTGATTTTTTTGTTCAGCGCTGATGTCGATAGGGCTATCTGGCGGGCTGGCATCACTGGCATTGCTCAATAAATTGATAAATAACTGCACCAGTGTTTGTTCATTGCCGCGCACCAAAGTATCGGGTGCTAATAAATTATTGTAGTAAACGCGTTGGCGATTTTTTTGCAGTGACAGTAAATGGATTGCCTCTTCCACGCACTCAAACAAATCCACTGCTTCGCGCGCGTGATCGCCCGCGCGCCCCGCGTGAGCAAAATGCACCAGCGATTGCACAATGCGACTGATGCGATCCGTCTGACCGAGAATTTGGGTTGCCACTTCGCGCACGGCGGGCTGTTCGTTTTCATAATTCAAATCTTGTGCGAGGCAAGCGATGCCGGTGACGGGATTGCCAATTTCATGCGCCACACCCGCCGCCAAGCGCCCGATGGAAGCCAGCCGCTCGCTGTGCAACAACTCCTGCTCCAACTGCTGCGTTTCGGTGAGATCGTCGATCATGATGATCTGCTCTTCTTCGCCGCGCTCTGTCTCGCCCGTGCCGAGCTGCGCTTTGTGCAGACCCAGCCAGCGCGTGCGCCCTGCCAGTTCCAGCGTCTGCTTGTGCGCCGACACTTGGGTGTCTTGCAGAAAGCCACTGAGCAGCGCGCCCCACGGTGCGGGCAGGCTGCTGACCGCCGAGCCCTGCGCCACGGTGACCGCCACCTCGGTCAGCTCCGCCATGCTGCGGTTCCACAAAATGATCTCGCCGTCCTGCCCGATAGAGCAGACGGCCATCGGCAAGCTCTCTAGTGTCTGCCGGTAGTGGCGGCGCAGTTTGTCCAACTCGCTGGCCAAGCCGGTGAGGTGGTGGCGGTACTGATTGATGCGGTTCTCAACGAGGTGCAAATCTTCCCGCTGCGGCGCGTCGCTCGCCGTGCGGTAGGGCAGCACGCGATCCATCACCGCGTGCGCCACGGCCGCGCCCATCAAACCCGATAGGTTGGCTTCTAATCGCTCGCGCAGGCGGCGCAGGGCGTAGGGGCGGGCATCGTCGGCAGTTTGATTCAAGTCAGCGAGCGCTCGCTTCACTTCCTGTGCTGCAATATCGGCACCTAATGCTGGCGTAAGACGCATTTCTATCTCACCCACGCTCCGCACATCCAGCGTTAAGCGCAGCGGGCGCGCGCCGTTCTCTGTGGTGCATTGCTCGGCAATGCGCTGCTCATCGGCAGACTGCGTGGTGCTGCGCGACACCAAGACAAACAGCGCGATATTGATGCCAAACGACAGCGCCGCCAGTTGGCTCCAGTTCTCGACACCGAGGCGCAACGCAATATCCCAAGGCAACAACAGCAAACGCCAGCCCAACAGCGTGGGCAACAGCAAGCAGCCCACCCACACAGCCATTCCCGCGCACAAGCCAGCCACCAAACCTTGGCGATTGGCGCGCGGGCTGTACAGCACAGCAAAGGCGCCTGGCAAAAACTGCAAGCTGCCGATAAAGGACAGGATGGCGAGATCGGTCAGTGTCTGCCCAATATTCAACGCGCGGTAGAACAGATAGCCGCCGATGATGATGAGCGCGATCAAGCTGCGGCGCAGCCAAGTAATCAAGCCGTACAAATCCACCATGCCGCCAAATACGCCGTGCAGCAGCGGCAGCAGCCAATGATTCAAACACATAGTTGATAGGGCAATCGCCATCACCACCGTCGTACCCACCGCAGCCGCCAAGCCACCAAGGTAAGCAAGCGCTGACAAACTGACATGCCCTGCCGCCAGCGGCACGCCAAGCACAAAATACTCCGGTGTGACCGCCGTGCCTAACTCAAAGCCGGCCCATAAAATTGGCAGCACCGGCAGGCTCAAGCACAGCAGATACAGCGGCATGCCCCAGCTCGCCAAGCGCAGGGTGTGCAGGCGCGTGTTCTCCGCCAGCCCGACATGGAACATATGCGGCAGCACAATAGCGGTGGAAAAAAACAGCGTCACCAACATGTGCGAGGAGCTGTTCGCCGTGGGGTGGTACAGCGTTTCCAGTTGTTCAGGGTGCAGCGACAACCACTTTTCTAAACCGTCGAAGCCGCCGAACACCGTGTGCAGAGCAAAGAAGCCCACGGCACACAAAGCGACCAATTTAATCAGCGATTCCAAGGCCATCACCACAATCAAACCGCGGTGGCGCTCGCGCTTCGCGCCGAATAAACCGGCAAACAAAATCGTGGCGATGCAGAACAACCACGCCAAGCGATCGTGCAGCGCAAACAAGTTTTGTCGTGTCGCCATCGGCGGCTCTGGGCGATAACTGATGATGAGCGCCGTGTCTGCCACCGCCTGTATTTGCAGCGCCAACAAGGGCAGCGCGCACAACAGCATGCAGCCGGTGGCCATCACACCCACAAACGGGCTGCGATAGCGAAACACCAATAAATCCGCCAAAGAATTGAGCTGATAAGCGCGTGTGAGGCGCAGCAGGGGCATCAAAATTTGCGGCGCGAACAAAAACAATCCACCCGCACCCATGTAGTAAGACAGCGCGCCGTAGCCGTACTGGTTGAACAAATCGACCACGCCGTAAAAACCCCACGCACTCACCAACACACCCAGCGCCAGCATGTGCAGCAGCGGGCTGTCGGTGAGTGCGCGCGGCAGGGTGGTGCGATCCGTCAGCCACGCCACCAAAAACAGCACACCAAAATACGCGCAACTGCCGAGTAAGAGGATTTGATCTTCGCTCAAAGGCAGCATGTGCTACAGCTCTTCCTCGCCGTCGCTGGCGCGCGGCTGCAATAAAAACGCCACCACCACCAAACCCATCCAGATGAGATAGGGGCGATACCACACACCAGCGGGATCAATCATCCAACTGAACAGCGAAGGCGAGAACACATAGGCCGCCATAATCATCAACATGATGGAGCGCGAAAGGTACACGGTAGATTCCGTCACAATGCCGTGCCGAGGATGTTACCGAATGGCTGCGTCTGTGAACAGAAACGCAGTGGGAGCTGCTACCATGCGCCACTCGCAAATTGGCAGGAAATCTCATGACTACATCGTCTACTCCCGTGCGCATTGCTGTCACTGGCGCTGCAGGCCGCATGGGCAAAACGCTGATCGAGGCCGTGCATGCCGCTGCACCGCACGCAGTGTTGAGCGCAGCGATTGAGCGCGCAGAAAGTTCGCTGATCGGCGCAGATGCTGGCGAGTTAGCGGGCATTGGTCGCAACGGTATCATCGTAGTCGGCAGTATCGACAGCGTGATCGATCAATTTGATGTATTGATTGATTTCACCGCGCCGGTTGCCACGCTCGCCAATATCGAAGCCTGCGCCAAACACGGCAAAAAAATGGTGGTCGGCACGACGGGTTTTAACACCGAACAGAAAAAACAATTGTTGGCGCTGGCAGAAAAAACCGGCGCGGTGATTGCATCGAATTACAGCATCGGCGTAAACCTCTGTTTCAAATTACTCGACACCGCAGCGCGCGTGCTGGGCGATGAAGTCGATATCGAAGTGTACGAAGCACATCACCGTCACAAAGTGGATGCGCCTTCCGGCACGGCGCTGCGCATGGGCGAAGTGGTGGCGCAGGCATTAGGGCGCGATTTGGATAAAGTGGCTGTGTACGGGCGCGAAGGACAAACCGGTGCACGGGCGCGCGACACCATTGGTTTTGCCACCGTGCGCGCCGGCGATATAGTCGGCGACCACACGGTGATGTTTGCCGCCGACGGCGAGCGCGTCGAAATTACCCACAAAGCGAGTTCGCGCATGAGTTTTGCGCGCGGTGCCGTGCGCGCCGCGCAGTGGTTGCCCACTCAAAAAGCCGGCCTGTATGACATGCAGGACGTGCTAAACCTGCGCTGAGTTTTCGCGTGTTTTTCTCGCGCTATGCATAACGCCGAGTTGCTCACCCAATTACAGCAGTGGGCGCGCGAGCTCGGTTTTCAGCAGGTCGGCGTCAGCGACATTGATGTCGGCCGACACGCGCAATATTTACAACGCTGGCTGCAAAACGGCTATCACGCCGATATGCACTGGATGCAGCAACACGCCGCGCTGCGCGAGCATCCCGAACAATTGCACGCAGGCGCACTGCGTGTGATTTCCGTGCGCATGGATTATTTATCCGACCAAGACAGCCATCTCATCACCAAAGTGAATGCGGAGGGCGGTGCGTACATTGCGCGCTATGCGCTGGGGCGCGATTACCACAAATGGATGCGCAAACGCCTTGCTCTGCTGGCGCAAAAAATTGAAACGCAGGCTGCGCACACGCACCGCGCGGTGGTAGACAGCGCGCCGGTACTCGAACGCGCGTTTGCACAAAAATCCGGTTTGGGTTGGATAGGCAAAAACACCATGCTGATCAATTCGCAAGCCGGCTCGTATTTTTTTCTCGGCGAAATTCTCACCGATTTGCCGCTGCCCTTAACTGCACCGCAAGAAACTACACACTGCGGCACATGCACGGCGTGTTTGGATCTCTGCCCCACGCAGGCTTTTGTCGCGCCGCAACAATTGGATGCCAGTCGCTGCATTTCCTATCTCACCATTGAGTTGCGCGGCAGCATACCTCTTGAGCTGCGCAGCAAAATCGGCAACCGCATTTTTGGTTGCGATGACTGCCAAGCCGTGTGCCCGTGGAATAAGTTTGCACAGCGCACCGAGCAAGAAGTGTTTCAACCCAAACACCATTTGGATGATGCACAACTCACCGTATTATTTGCGTGGAGTGAAGAAGAATATTTAGAAAAAACGGCCGGTTCAGCACTGCGCCGCATTGGCTATGAGGGTTGGTTGCGCAATATTGCTGTGGCTCTTGGCAATGCACGCACCACATCAGAAATTATTTTTTCACTCAACAGCCGCCGTGAGCACGAATCTGCTTTGGTGCGCGAGCATGTGGCGTGGGCGCTGGCACAGCACGCACACTAACCGCACTTCACTACAACATCTTGCGCAGCGTGTCGTCTTTGTCGATGAAGTGATGTTTCAACGCGCCTGCTACATGCAGGCCGATAACAAAAGCTGCTGTCCACGCCAGTGTTTCGTGCACACCAAATAGCGTTTTGCGCAAGCCTTTATTCAATTCCAGCAACTGCGGCACTTTGAAGTCACCGAGAATATGCAGTTGATCGCCTGACATGAAATAACCCGCCACCGGAATAGCCATCACCACATACAGCAGAAAAAAGTGCGCGAGTTTCGCCAGCGTTTTTTCCCACGGTTGTAAATGCGCAGAAAAATTGGGGCGCGGCAAATACGCATACGCCCACAAATGCGCGAGACCAAGAGGAAATAAAGAAAGCCCAATGGTGCGATGCAGTTGTCGCAATACGTTGTAGCCTGGATTCTCATAATCGATTTCAGACAAATACCAGCCGAGTGCGATCATAAAAATCATCAACAACGCAATGATGCGATGCAACCAGCGAATGGTTGCAGGATACCGAGTGACTGTGCCGCCGTTTTGCATCCTTGTGCTTCCTTCGTTTCTGAGTGACTCTGCGTTAACTTTTTGCCGGTTTGCCGCTAGTGCGTACACCTTCTACGCCCAACTGCAGTTCCACCACATAACTTTGATCGCCCAACTGGTAGTTGTAACCGTAATCGCGCGTATCAATGGTCAGTGTACCTTCAAAGCCCGCGCGGTATCCGCCCCAAGGGTCATTGCCTTCACCCACTTTTTTGATAGGAATGGTCACGGTTTTGGTTGTGTTGTTCAATGTCAATTCGCCCGTTACGGTGCCGCTGTTGGCATCGCCTTGGTAAGCGGTACTTTTGAAACTGGCTTTCGGTGCTTTGTCGGTGTGCAAATATTTTTCTTGTAAATGTTCATCGCGCAAATCGTGATTGGTGTTTATGCTGTTTACATCAACATTGATATCAATACGGTTCTTACTAGGATTGCTGGCATCGTATGTAAAGGTTCCGCCAATCACATTGAAGCGACCATACTCCCAACTGTAACCGAGATGCTTGGTACGAAACTGAATAAAGCTGTGTGTTTCGTCGATTTTGTAATCATCCGCGTGTGCTGGCAATACACCCAATAACAATACGCTAGTAATTGCGCTGGCAAATAACTTTTGTTTATTGATCATGTGTTTATCCTCGCTATAAAAATTCACTTCGGTATTTTTCAATCTACAACCAGTTTGCGCTCGGCTAAATTCAAAACACCCTCAGCAAAACTGACAAACAAACCCTCACAGCTGGCTGTCACTTGTCCGTCGGCACTGATCGTGCCTTCCATGAGGATTTTACGCCCATGTACTTCCTTGACCTTGGCAAACAGCGTGAGTTCCTTGTTGAGTGGCGTGGGGCGTTTGTAACGCACACTCAAATTGCCTGTTGCGCCTGTCGCGCCAGACAACAACTGCGCGCAGCCGAGAAACTCGTCAAACAGCGCGGCCACCCACCCGCCGTGCACGCACTTGGGCGGCCCTTCAAATGCCCAGCCCAGCGTAACCGCCGCATGCGCCTCACCTTTGTCGTAATCCAAATGCATGTGCAGCGGCGGCGACAACATGTTGCTCTGTCCAGCGATGGGCGTGGTGTCGCGCGAGAGCAAGTCATACGTTCCGTTGCTGGCCGTCGCTGCCCATTCCAAACGACCGTGTATGGCGGGGCTGTCTACGCCCACGTCTTGCAACGCGCACAAACTGTCTTCCACACGCTGCAATTGCGCCAGCGGCAGATCGTGTGTCAGCAGTTGTTCATTCAACGCACGCATGTGTGCTGCAATGCGGCGCCGCACCGCCCACTGCGCATTGTGAGGTGGCATGGGTGTGCGTGAAGTAAACGGTCTGTGCATATTCAGATCTCCAGAGTAGGGCGCCATTATCGCCTCCGCGCTGCAGGAGGCTTATAAGTAATCGCCCACACGCACTCTGCGCGCTGGGAACTTGTGGCGGGCGTGGCAGTCTTTGGCAGTGCGCGGTATGATCCGCGCTTCATTCGCCAACTCTCAAAGGGAATCCTTCGATGAAAATTCGCACTTTGGCCATTGCTACTGTTGCCGCCTCCAGCTTGCTGACACTCAGCGCCTGCAAAGATGACAAAGCAGCCGCGCCCGCCGCCGATGCCGCTCAACCTGCTGCCGCCAGCACGATGACGCAGGATCAGAAAGTCAGCTACATCCTCGGCATGAACATCGGTAGCCAATTTAAAGCCAACCATGTTGCGTTGGATGATGCGAGTTTTGTCGCTGGCATGAAAACCGCTATTGATGGCAGCGAACCTAAGCTGAGTAAAGAAGAAATGCAGCAAGCCATGGCTGCCTTCCAAGCTGAAATGCAGAAAAAAATGGAAGAAGCACAAAAAGCAGAGCAGGCCAAATTAGAAGCGGACAGCAAAAAAAATAAAGAAGAAGGTGAGAAATTCTTAGCGGAAAACGGCAAGAAAGCGGGCGTGACTACCACTAAGAGCGGCGTACAGTACGAAGTGCTGACCGCAGGCACAGGTGAAAAACCCAAAGCCACGGACACCGTGACCGTGGACTACGTTGGCACGCTGATCGATGGCAAAGAGTTCGACAGCTCGATCAAACGCGGTGAACCCGCAACCTTTGCTGTTAACGCGGTAATCCCCGGCTGGTCTGAAGTGTTACAACTGATGCCTGTCGGCTCGAAGTGGCGTGTGGCTATTCCTTCTGACTTGGCGTACGGCACTGGTGGCACCGGCGGTGATATCGGCCCTAACGCCACGTTAATTTTTGAAATCACTCTGCAAAAAATTGGCGCACCAGAAGACGTCGCTAAAAAAGTAGAGGCCGTCGATAGCCAAGCACTGGAATCTGCGCCTGAGCCAACAAAACCCTCTGAAGCCGAGCCTACAAAAAAATAATGCTTGCTTCTTCTCGCTATAAAAAAACCGGCACTGCCGGTTTTTTTATGTCTCCACATTCCTTGAAAAACAGTGACTACGATTGCTTGTGGCTTCCATCACAAGGTGTCTCAGATGCTCTATACGGTTTTTCCATTTTTAAGTCTCCTATAGCGATTGGTAAACCCTACGCCGAGCTGAGAGGCGGCGCATAAAATGCGAAGCTGCGCGCCGACCAAAGCTGTCCAGCGAACGAATGTGAGCAGTCTTGAATGCTGTTAGAGCGCTTGTTGCTAAGACCTCTTAAAAGACCTACTATTAGGTCTTCTTTCTTTGCGTTGAGCCAAAAACCATGACATATCAAATGCTTACAGAAACTGCCGCAAGCATTTCGGAGCTGAAGGCCAACCCTATGAAGGTGGTAGCCAGCGCACACGGTATGCCTGTAGCAGTACTGAATCGAAATGCTCCTGCCTTCTACTGCGTGCCAGCCGCAGCGTATGAAGCAATGATGGAGCTGATTGACGATACCGAACTATTGAAAATTGTTAAAGAGCGGCAGCACGAAAATTCCGTGCGAGTTTCACTCGATGACTTATAAGCTGGAATTTAAAGAGTCCGCTCTCAAAGAGTGGAAAAAACTTGGCCATACCGTGCGTGAGCAACTAAAGAAAAAACTAGCCGAAAGATTGGAAAACCCGCACGTTCCCAGCGCAGCACTTTCTGGCGCAAAAAATACTTACAAGATCAAATTGAGTCAGGCGGGATACAGGCTTGTTTATTCTGTGCAAGATAAAACTATAACCGTGACAGTCATTGCAATTGGCAAGCGGAATCGAAACGAAATTTACGAGATTGCACTTTCTCGACTTGAGCCCTAACGAACGAGAGCATTGTCGCGCGAATATCATCAAGGTCGGGTGACCACGTCACTCCAAGACCGTATGTAGAACCGTAATCCTATTTTCGTTGAACGTTGTTTTGTTCTTGCAAGATCAGGGGGAGTCCATGTAGAAAGCTAAGCGGCAGCGCAAGACTTCACGCAAAATGCGAAGCATGCGCCGGTTGGGGCTGTCCGCTTAAGCGACTTATTAGGCCTATTTGGCAACTTCATACACTGGACTGCCCATAACCGTAAAATATTCTTGGCCATAGATGAAAGGGATATACCAACTGCCGTGGTAAACAACAACATTAGACAAGCCTACTGCTCCTGGTGATTTTTCAATGGCGTTGTCCATTGCTTGCTTCATGTTTGGACCAAGGCTTGTTGGAAAGATAATGATGACGTGCCTTGTGTCTACGCCCTTTAGCCTCTTGCTCTCGTCAACGCGATGAAGTGATTTTTTTATATCCATATTTTTCGTTGAGGCAACGGTGAAGTCGCCAATTCTTGTTTGGCAGCCAGTAATGCATAAAATAGCTGCAACAATTAATAATTTTTTCATTTCTCGTATTCCTCTTTTTATGTGGAAGACTTAATAGTTGATTATATCTATTCTAATTGTCTTTTTTGCTGTCGCGCTAATTATTAGCGCGACATGATGATAGCTGTTGATAATATCAAAAAAAATCAACCCTTTGCTAACCGTTTAGGCGCAAAAATGCCGGGCAACTAGATTTTGCGCACCCACTGCACCACTGCAGCCACAGCAAAACCAGTAAATGCCATCAACGTCCATTCGGGTATGCTCAATGTTAAAAATGTCCAGCCCACTTCATGGCAATTGCCATCGCCGTTGAACAATAAATGAATAGCTTTTTGCAAAGGAAAATTCTGGAAAATATAGGCAAGATCTGGGCCGCACACCGGCACTTGGTCTTCTGGCAAGTGTTGTATCCATACATGCCGACCAGCGACAACCCCACCACCAATAGCCGCCAAAACAATCAGCGCACTCCACACACGACGACCGAGTTGCGCAGGGTTTTGCACAGCAGCCAGAAACGCCAACACGCCAATTACCATTACAAAAATACGTTGTGTAATACACAGCGGGCAAGGATGCTCACCCAAAACATGCTGCAAATACAGGGCAAACAAAATAAGCGCCGCACTGGCGCCGGCCATTAAAAAAAACAATCCTCGCACAGATAACAACGTGCGACACCAAGGGCGGTTCATCCATTCACAAGACATAACAAACTCTCACGCAGTGGGTAAAGGCAGGGCATTAACATGATGCACAGCAATTTTTTGCAGCCATTGTTGTGCTTTTTCTCTCTCACCTAAGGCCTGTAATAACTGCACAAGTTCCTTGGCAGCCGCTTCATCTTTTTGCATTTGCAAATAACTTTCGTAGTAATCGCGCGCTTTTGCCCACAAGTGGTTGCGCTGACAAATATGCGCCAAAGCCAAGTGCAAACTTGCATCATGCGGGTGTTCTTTCAGCCATTTTTCAGCCGTCTGCAGTTGCAATATCCCGTCACTGCCTGCGGCATCGCCATACAATAACACCCACTCTAACAGCCACTGCTTCGCCAATTTTTTACGCAACAATTCCTCTGCCATTGCGCCGTCACCATGAGCAATTTGTAAGCGACACAATTCACTCACCATAGCAACATCTTGCAACGGTTTTTGGCGGTGTTGGCGAGTGAGAATCTGCAGAACGGTCTCTGTCTCTCCGCGCTGTCGATAGCTATCCACCAACAATTTCTGAATGTACGCATGGCGTGGATTTTCTGCTGCCAAAATTTCTAAAATTTCATGTGCTTTTTCCGGCACACCAATTTGTTGTAGCAGTTGTGCCTGATACACACTGATTGGCGTGCGCGCCTCTGGCAAAGTTTCTTCCGCTTTGCGTAACAGAGCTTCCGCTGCTGATAAATCATTATTTTCTATGCGCGCTTTAGCTGCTAGCAAATAATTAAGCACTGCGTTGTCTGATTTGTCTGCTGCTTTCTGCAAATCACGGCTGGCCGCACTCCAACTGCCTTCCAACAGTGATAAATAACCACGCAGCGTGAGATCATGCACTTTGCGCTGATTGCGACGATTCATCCAACGATTGATGCGGCGCGGCGTAAAAAATACCGCCTGTACAAAACGCACCGCGTAATACCCAACCACCGCCGCCAATACTGCAGCAGCGGCTACAAACCACAACGGCATTTCTATCGTAGTTTGACCAAACACAAACACCACGAAACTGTCGTCCAATGCAATAACTCGCAGTAACAATGGCAAGCCGATCAAGCCGGCAACAAACAGCAATATCCAGCGCCGCATTACGGCGTCTCCTGTGCATCATCATCTACATCCGTATCATCGCCCAGCATTAATGCTTTGCGAATTTCATCCGCTCGCTGCTCAATAAGTTTTTGGACGATCAACAAAGAATTCGACACATCCGGCATGGGTGGTGCAATTTCTATGCGCATTAACGCTTGCACTTCGCCGAGCCATTCTTCCACAACCGGATCGCTGGTCTGGCAGTATTGGCTCACCCACGCCTGTGCGCGCGCCAAATTGCTGGCATATGTTTCTTGCTGTGATTGCAATAAACCCAATTGCGATTGCAGCAGTGCCAACTGCAAGTTTTGTGAAAAATACAATTGTTGCTCCGGTGGCAACAAGGGCTCTACAGGCTGATCGTAATGGCGTACGCGCACTATGGATAACAAACGCTCCCACAACACATCGACATAACTTTTTTCTTCTGCATCAGCGTCAGCGGCGGTGTCATCATTTGCCTGTAAAAAACGGTTGTCGCTGGTGAGCATGCCCACCTGTGAAGACAGCGCTTGCAGGCGTAAGTAAATGCCATCGCGATCCACACGCGGCACACTCTTCAATGCGGCCCGATCTTTCGCAATAGCACTGCGTACTGGCAACAATCCCGGATCCTTTTGCTGCATGATCGCGCCCTCTGCCGAGGCCAGCAGTAAATCCGCGGTGTCTGCATCGTGGGTAATGAACAATCGTTGATGCGCTTGTTTTAACAAAAACTCCGCTTCTGCCAAACGCCAATAACTGGTATCTATCCGATCTAAACCACGCAACTTTTCACTGTGGTCTCGCAAAATATCCGTTACTTTTTGGCGAAATTGTTTTGCTTCATCGATTTGATGATCCAATGTTGTCTTGAATGCAGTTGAAGATCCTGCCTGCTCATCCAAAGCCTGCTGCATGAGTTGCCTTTCATGATCGCTCTGTGTCAAACGCTGCCACAGCCACACACCGCCAGCCACCGTTGTTGCATTCAGCAAAAATAAAAAAAATAGCGCGCCGTACATCGTCCACGCGATACGGTTTTTTGGGGGCGCGGTAGAAACTATTTCTGTCATGAGTGACACCCGTGAATAATCGTCTGAAACATTTGATGGTCCGTTGCATCAACCGCCGTGTGGATACGCGAAAAACCGGCGCGCTGTGCGTATTCCGTAACACGCTCACCCGGCACCACCAGCGTGAGGTTAGCACGCGTTGCGGCTTGAGAATCAATTTGCAACAAGTTATGTAGCGTTTCCACGCTGTTGATACACGCCCATTTATGCGCATGACCGTTGTTTATCCAACTTTGCCACAGGTCTTGCGCGCTGGCCGGCAACACCCGTTGGTACAACTCGCAATAACCCACGGTTGCGCCGCGCGCGCGCAATGTTTGCGCGGTGGTTTCGCGCCCACCTATGCCGCGAAAAATGACGCAGTGTTTTCCCTGCGCGGTTTGCAGAGCGGGCAGTGCAAGCATGCCCTCGCTGTCCATGCGCGCTGGACTAATGGCGACTATACCGTTGTCATTCAAAAACTGCGCCGTCGGACTGCCCACGGCAATACTGGTGATTGTGTTGGGCCAGTCCACCGCCTGCGCCGCCAGCGCTTGCAACAACTGTTCGGCAGCATTGCGGCTGACAAAAATGGCGATGTCGACACGATCTAAGGCCTGCAGCTGCGCTTTGGCAGCCTCGACCTGTGCCGCCTCAACCAAAGGTGCAATAGTGAGCAGGGGAATAGTGGTGGCGTCTGCGCCCTGTGCGCGCAAGCGCGAGACCAAACTGTCACCTTGGTGCAACGGACGCGTGATCGCGATGGACAAACCCGCCAGCACAGCGGTTTGCTCAGTCATCGCCACCCGACTCGCCATACACCGCCTGCAAAATGCGCTCGGCTCCCTGCGCCAATAACAGTTCCGCCACGCGCACGCCCAGCGCCTCCGCCTCCATCAGCGGTGCACGCGCTTCGGCTTCCAGTATTTCGCTACCATCTAGACTGCCCACCAAACCCCGCAGCCAGAGCGTGTCGCCGTCTTCAATGGCGTAGCAGGCAATGGGTACTTGGCAGCCGCCGTGCAGCCGCCTGTTCAGCGCACGCTCGGCGGTGACGCGGTGGGTAGTGCTGGCACAAGCCAGCGGGCGCAGCAGGGCGGCGGTGGTCGCATCGTCGCAGCGCAGCTCAATGCCAACAGCACCCTGCCCACCGGCGGGCAAACTCAGCTCGGGCGGCAGTAATTCACGGATGCGCTCGCCCAAGCCCAAGCGCGTTAAACCGGCGGCGGCGAGGATGATGGCGTCGTACTCTCCGGCATCCAGCTTGGCCAAACGCGTGCCGACATTGCCGCGCAGATCGCGGATGTCGAGATCGGGTCGCGCACGGCGCAACTGGCACTGGCGGCGCAAACTGGAGGTGCCCACCACAGCGCCCTGCGGCAGATCGGCAAAGCTGGCGTACCGGACGCTGACCAGCGCATCAAACGGCGTCTCACGCGGGCAGATCACGCCCAGCACCAAACCCTCTGGAAACGCCATTGGCACATCTTTCATGGAGTGCACGGCAATATCGGCATCGCCCGCCAACAACGCCTGCTCCAGCTCTTTGACGAACAAACCTTTGCCGCCAATTTTTGCCAGTGGCGTATCCAAAATGCGGTCGCCGCGCGTGGTGAACGTCAGCAGCTCCACCTCAATGTTTGGATGATGACGTATCAATTCGCGTTTCACATATTCTGCTTGCCACAAGGCCAATGGGCTTTGGCGCGTGGCAATGCGTAAGCGAGGCATATTTACATTCACAAGCTTCAAAAACCCCACGAGAAAGATCACGCCCATGATAGCAGAGCGCGGCGCAGCTCCTTACAATTCACCGCAAACCGCCATCAAAACAAAAACGCCACACGATGCTCACACACCGCCTCTTTTTTGCTGGGTACTGCACACTGCTTATCGTATTGGCGGTATTGCTGGCAGAGTTTGTGTTGTTGCCAAGATTATGGGGCATGCCGCGCGATCTATTGTTACTCGGTTTTGCAGCGACACCAGAAACCATGATCGACGGCCAGCGCATCAACGCGCTCGGTTTTACCGGTGATACTTTGAGCGAAAACAAACCATCCAATACCGTGCGCGTACTTGTATTGGGCTCATCCACCATGTTTAACCGCCACATGGCCGAAAAATTAAAGTTTTCTCTACAAAAAAAACTTCCTCACAAAAATATAGAGCTGCTTGATGCGGGCATTCGCTCACACACAACACGCGCCGATGTTGTCAAACTGCAATTTTTTGCCCAATACCAATGGGACTATGTGTTGTTCTACAACGGCATCAATGATTTATGGGCGAATCATGTGTTGCCGCAAGATTTTCACGCCGATTACCGCCAACTTGATCCATGGAACCGCAGAAACTTGTTGCTGGATCACAGCTTGCTGGCACGTCAACTTTACAACACTGGCTACACCTATCTGCGTGTACTCAATAAAAAATTAGGCTTTGTGCTGCTGCCTGATTATCAATTCGTGTTTCCCAAAAAATCCTATTTCAATGCTGCCAATTTTGCTTCCTTGCCAAGTTTTACTCGTAACGTAGAACACATTGTTGCACTCAGCCAACAAATGGGAGCAAAACCTGTATTAATCACCTTTGCCTATCATTTGCCCGCCAATTATTCTCGGCAAGCTTTTTTGGATCAGCAATTGGATTATCAAAATCCCGATCACTACGACAGTCGCGACGTCTACAACTGGGGGTCGCCGGCTTATGTGCGCGAAGGTCTGATGCGTGAAAACATTGCTCTACGCAACATGGCTGTACAGCACAAAATTTCTCTCATTGACATCGACGCGGCAATGAGTGGGCGCGGCGAGTGGTTTGGTGATGTCTGTCATTTCAACAATGAAGGCGTGAATGTTTTTGCAGGGCATGTGGCAGATGCCATTGCCGCACAAATTACGTCAACAGCGGAACAATCTGCGCCAGTGCTGTCACCGTAAAATCCGGTCGCGACACGGCATCTGGCCACGGTTTTTTCTCCAGATTCACCCACAGCGTTTGCATGCCCACCGCTTGCGCGCCTTGTATATCATCCACAGGATGATCGCCAATATGCAGCGCTTCCTGCGCTGTAACGCCCGTTTTTTGCAGGGCGGCAACAAACATATCTGGTGCGGGCTTGCCCTGCGAAAAATGATCGGCCGCCAAATGAAACTGAAAAAACTGTGCCAAGCCGATGGTTTTTAAGCAGGCATTGCCATTGCTGATTGCTCCTACCCTGTAGTGCTGAGCCAATGTTTGCAACAACTCGGTCGTCTCATCAAACAAATCCACTTGCTGGCGCAAGGCCCAAAAAATATCAAAGGCTGCCTTGGATAAGACGATAGATTCTCGCTCACTCACACCAACTAATTGCAAAGCCTGCTGCGTTGCTACACGCCGCATCTCACTCACACGGTGGCGCAGTGCTGGGTGTTGCACATACAGTTGTTTGCGCAGGGCAAGAAAACTGTCTGGCGAAAAAGTTTGTGCAAACGCCGGCACCTGTTCTGTCAACCATTGATAGCTGGCCGCTTCGCCGCGCTGCAGTGCGTGATCGGGATTCCACAGCGTGTGATCCAAATCGAAAGTAATCAGCTTGGGTTTGTCGAGGATTTTATTCGGCATGATCATTGCGCGCACGTTTGTGTGCACGCGGATGCGCCGCATCGTACACCGTGGCTAAATGTTGAAAATCCAAATGCGTATAAATTTGTGTAGTAGAAATGCTGGCGTGGCCGAGCAACTCTTGTACGGCGCGCAAATCGCCGCTGGATTCCAACATGTGGCTGGCAAATGCGTGACGCAGCATGTGTGGATGCACCGGCTCGTCCATGCCTTGCTTGAGGCTGTAATGCTTCAAGCGCAACTGAATGGCACGCACGCCCAAACGCAGCCCTTTTTGATTGATAAACAGCGCCGGTTGCACGCTGCCTTCCGGCAAGTTTTCAGCGCGCACCCGCAACCATTGTTGCAACACAGCAATGGCTGTTTTTCCTACCGGCAACACGCGCACTTTGCCGCCTTTACCAGTAACACGCACCAAGCCCTCGGTTAAATCGATGGCGGACAAATCCAATCCCGCTAATTCGGATAAACGCAGCCCTGACGAATAAAACAATTCAAACATGGCATGATCACGTCGAGCCAACCAGCTATCGTCGTCGATATTTAGCAAACGACTCATCTGATCCACGTCCAGCGTTTTTGGCAGTTTTCTCCCACTTTTGGGCGCGCGCACAGCGCCAACTGGATTGCTGTCTACGCGACGCTGGCGTCCTAGCCACGCAAAAAATTGCCGCCACGCTGACAATAAACGCTGCAAACTGCGACCCGATAAGCCTCGATGGTGCAACGTGGCAACCAATTGGCGAATATGAAATTCTCGCCACTGCGCCACATCAGAAATCGCTTGTTGTTGTGCCTGTGTTTGCAATAAAACTAAATCGCGGCGATACGCAGACAATGTGTGCGGCGACAATCGACGTTCACCGGCAAGATATTGTAAATATTGCTCAATGTCCGCCTGCATCACAGCGCACCAAAATGCGTGACAACACCTCTGCGATATAGCTCAAAAACAGCGTTCCCATCCCAGCTTGGTAGTGATCCGCATCAAAACTGCCAATGGCTAGCACCGCCAGAGGCAACTCGCTAACCGCCGCATGAGGGCTCGCAATCGCCACGACAGCAGCGGAACGTACGGGTTGTGATGCATGGGCAAATAAATAGGCCACTTCTTGTGGTCGCAGATGTCCACACACCGGCTGACGTGTATTCAACAAAGCACCGATATGTTCCTCTGCCGTACTTTGTTCTGTGTCGCGCAATAACAATAATCGACAAACGTCCACCTGATAGTCATCGCGCAAACTGGCTTCAACCGCAGCCACGACATCTTCCGCCGTGTGTTGCTCTAAAACAGCCAATACCAGTTTTTGTGTTTTTTGAAATAGGCGGTCATTTTCACGCGCCACATCCAGCAAGCGATTCAAACGCTGTCGCACATCACGGTTGCGCGCACGCAACACGCTCACTTGTCGTTCAACCAGAGAAATCGCATGCTCGCCGGTATGGTGCGGCAGAGCGAGATCCGGCAACAAATTTTCGTAATCAATAAAAAAATCGGGGTGCTGGCGCAGGTAATCCGCTACGCGATCTGGATCCAGCACAACATCCTGCAATAAGGGCACGTCATGATTGCGCTCGTGAAAAACATCTTCTGCGTGAAAATCTTTCATATTGTCCAGTGGTTTTGCAAAACGACACGCCGTATCTTAACCGCTTATGCGATGCGCGTAGACTAGAACCCGCGCGCGCTTTCTGGTAGCTTCTGCGCCCGCTGTTGTATCCCACCATTATCGTCATAATATCGACTGAGATTGCTGTCGATAGAGAACAAAGGACAGTATGCTTAAGACCATCAAGCGTATCTTTAGACGTCAGGATGCCGACTCGCATCCCAACACAGGAGCGAACAAGATGCCTGCAAAATCCAAGGCTGCCAAACCACAAAAAAACACTGGCAAAGCGGCAAAGCCCGCAGCGGTAAAACCCAAAGCAGCGGCTAAGCCCGCCGCCAAACCGGCCGTGAAAAAAGCACCCGCGAAACCCGCAACCAAAGCCAAAGTTGTTGCCAAAGCCAAGCCCGTCGCAAAGCCCAAAGCAGCCGCTAAACCCGTTGCCAAACCCGTGATAAAAGCACAACCCGCCGCCAAGCCTGTAGCGAAAGCGGCGCCCACCAAAACCGTTCCATCACCCAAGGGGTCTAGCAGTAAACCCGTGAGCAGTAGCACTTCCTCCTCCAACAGCAAAAAAACCGTACCCGTCAAAGCAGCGCCCGTTAGTCCTGCTAAAAAAACCAAGACCGCCAACGCGGCCGCCCTTGAGTTTATTCCCTATCAGGAAAAAATCGGCGAAGACTATATGAACGATGAGCAGAAAGCGCACTTTCGCCAACTGCTGCTCGCTTGGAAAACAGACTTGATGCAGGAAGTGGACAGAACGGTGACGCACATGAAAGACGGCGCTGCCAACTTCCCCGACCCTGCGGATCGCGCCACACAAGAAGAAGAGTTCAGCCTTGAACTGCGAGCCCGCGACCGCGAGCGCAAGTTGATCAAAAAAATCGACAGCACCATTGAATTGATCGAACAAGATCAATACGGCTATTGCGAGCAATGCGGTATCGAAATTGGTGTGCGCCGCCTTGAAGCGCGCCCAACCGCAACCCTGTGCATCGACTGCAAAACGCTGTCTGAAATCAAGGAAAAACAGACTGGCGTGTGAGCTCTAGCTCTCGGACGGGGCGCTTTGCCCCGTCGCCTTCCGGTCCACTCCACTTTGGCTCTTTGCTGACCGCTGTTGCCAGCTATGTGGATGCGCGCGCTTCTGGCGGACGCTGGCTGCTACGCATAGAAGACATTGATCCACCGCGTGAAATGGTAGGAGCTGACGGACTCATTCTGGATACCCTCGCGCGCCACGGTCTGCATTGGGATGGCGCGGCGCTGTACCAATCCACGCGCCACGCCCGCTATCGCGAAGTATTGGATGATTTGCTGGCACGCGGACAGATTTACCGCTGCGCCTGCACGCGCGCGCGACTGGCCGCATTGCATAATATTTACGATGGTCACTGCCACCAGCATCCACCGCCTGCCAGCACACCTTGCGCACTGCGCCTGCAACTGCCAGAAAAAATTTTTGCATTTGATGATCGCATTCTGGGATTACAGCAGCAAAATCTCGCCAAGGCGGGCGACTGCATCATCCACCGCAAAGACGGTTTGTTCGCCTACCAACTCGCCGTGGTAGTAGATGACATCGACCAAAACATGACAGACGTGGTGCGCGGCAGCGATATTTTGCCTTCCACCGGCGTGCAGATTTATCTCACCGAACTTCTCAGCGGCACACCGCCGCAGTATGCGCATGTTCCTGTATTGCTCGGCGCAGATGGGAAAAAACTCAGCAAACAAAATCATGCGCCCGCAATCAACAGCGCAACAGCGTCTGCCAATTTGTATCAGGTATTGATCTGGCTAGGACAACAACCGCCCGCTGATTTGATCAACGAATCACCAGAACTTATTTTGCGGTGGGCGGTTGCTCATTGGGATATTGCAACCATCGCTACAGCCTCACCTGCCCGCGATACACAGTAACGGCAGGCCCCGTCATCAACACCGGCTGCTCGCCGCCCGCCCATTCGATAGTGAGCTCGCCGCCAGGCAGTGCCACTTGCACAGGGCTTTGTAGCCAGCCGCGCTGCATACCGGCAACCGCCGCCGCGCAAGCGCCAGTACCGCAGGCAAGCGTTTCGCCGCTACCGCGCTCGAATACGCGCAAGCGGATGCGGTGGGGGTCGCGCACTTGCATGAAGCCGACATTGACGCGGCGCGGGAAGCGCGGGTGACGTTCGATGGCCGCGCCGAGACTAGCGACATCGGCACTATCCACATCGTCTACGCGCAGCACGGCGTGCGGGTTGCCCATGGACACGGCGCTGATATCTACCGTTTGACCACCGACATCCAGTGAGTAGGCGCTTGCTTGCGCTGGTGCGTCAAACGGAATTTGTGCCGGTACGAAGATCGGTGCGCCCATGTTCACGCAGACGCGTTCGTCCGGCAGCACGTTCAACTCAATAATGCCCGACAGCGTTTGCACGCGGATGCGCTGTTTGTTGGTGAGTCTTTGCTCACGCACAAAGCGCGCAAAACAGCGCGCACCATTGCCGCACTGCTCCACTTCACTGCCGTCGGCGTTGAAGATGCGGTAGCGGAAATCGACATCCGGTTGCTCGGGTGCTTCCACAATCAACACTTGGTCGCAGCCGATGCCAAAGCGCCGATCCGCAATAAAACGTACCTGCTCTGGCGTGATGTAGCCGCGCTGGGAGATGAAATCGAACACGACAAAATCGTTGCCGAGCCCGTGCATTTTGCTGAATTTGAGCAACATGGCCGCTGTTGAAATCGTGCAAAAGAGCAAGCCAGTATACGGGGCAGCGCCCCTGCTGTCACAGCGCCAACCAATGCCCCAGTGTGGCAGCCAGTTCATCGACCCCCTGCTTGGACGGCGCAGAAAACAACTGCACGCTCACCGGCACCGAACGCGCGCTCAACTGCTTGCGCACTTGCAGCAGAGCTTGCTGCGCGGGGCCGCGATTGAGTTTATCCGCCTTGGTCAGCACACAATGCACGGGCAATTCGGTACTCTCTGCCCAATCCAACATGTTGATGTCAAAATCTTTCAGGGGATGGCGAATATCCATCAGCAACACCAAACCGCGCAGGGTTTCGCGCTCACGCAAATAGTTTTCCAAATGCTGCTGCCATTCATCCTTCATTTCCTGTGAAACTTTGGCGTAGCCGTAGCCGGGGAGATCCACCAAACGCTGGCTGGCGGCTTCATTCAAGGCGAAAAAGTTGATCAACCGCGTACGCCCCGGCGTTTTACTGGCGCGCGCCAGATGGCGGTTGTCGGTGAGCACATTGATGCAACTCGACTTGCCTGCGTTCGAACGACCGGCAAATGCCACTTCGGTGCCGGTGTCGGCTGGGCATTGCGCAAGTTTGGCGGCACTGGTGAGAAATTGCGCACGCCGAAAGTCGGCTGCTGTGAGGGAGGTCATAACACTGAGGCTCTCAAAAAGGGCGCTTTTCCGTTCGGCGGGGGCGCAGTATATAATGCCGCCGTTTTTTGATCTGCCAACTCAATGTTCTGGATGTGGTGAAGGTATGAAATCGCTGATTGCTAAAAGTGTTCTTGTTCTCGGTTTGGTCGCAGCAGCGCCGGTCATGGCGGGCGACGCCACAGCAGGCAAAGCACTCACAGAAGCCTGTGGCGCTTGTCACGGCGCCGACGGCAACAGCGTGATGGCCACTTTTCCAAAACTTGCTGGACAAAGTGAAAAATATTTGTTGAAGCAATTGCACGATATAAAAAGCGGCGAGCGCAAAGTGCCAGAAATGACTGGGCAATTGGATCAATTGAGCGACACCGACCTCGCCAATATCGCTGCTTACTTTGCCGGCAACACCATGGCGCTCTCCGGTTCTAAAGACGACAAAGAATTGCTCGCGCTCGGTGCAAAAATTTATCGTGCGGGCAACAAAGATGTTGGCGTGCCGGCCTGTATCGGCTGCCATTCACCCTCCGGTGTAGGCAATGCACCCGCAGGTTTTCCGCGCTTAGGCGGCCAACACGCGGATTACATCGCCAAACAATTGCGTGATTTCCGCGCCGGTGCCGAATACACAGATAAAGGTCGCCACAATGACGGCGACATCAAAATCATGCGTGCTGGTGTAGCGCGTATGAGCGACAAAGAAATTGATGCCGTAGCCAATTACATCGCCGGCTTGCATTGATAATGGCAACGGCTGAGGGAACTCTGCCGCGTCTCACGCATCGAAAAGGCGACCTCAGTCGCCTTTTTATTTTCAGACAGGAGTACACCATGAAAAAACTTTTTGCATCGCTGTTACTGCTCACCACAGCTCTGCTGCCGCTGGCCGCCAATGCAGATACGGCTGGCGATAAATACACAGCTGGCAAGGATTACCAAATCATCACTGTGCCGGTACACACCGCCAATCCAGACAAAATTGAAGTCAATGAAGTGTTTTGGTACGGCTGCCCTCACTGCTATCACTTTGAAGCCCTCTTAGAGCCGTGGGCAAAGCGCCTCCCCGCTGATGTTGATTACCAACGTACCCCGGCTGTATGGCGACCAGCCATGGAAGTACATGCCCGCGCTTACTACGCCGCCAAGCAATTGGGGGTGTTAGATGCCATGCACAACATCATCTTCAAAGCCATGCAGGAAGAGAAAAAAGCGTTGAAAGATGAAGACGAAGTGGTGGCGCTGTTTGTGAATCACGGTACCGCCGAAGCTGATATTCGCAAGGCTTACGATTCTTTCTCCGTGCAATCACAAACACGCCAAGGTGACGCACGCGCGCGCAGCTATGGCGTGCAAGGCACTCCAGAAATTATCATCAATGGCAAATACCGCGTCTCCACAGAGGATGCGGGTTCGCAGGAAAATATGCTGAAAGTGGCAGATTTTTTGATCGCCAAAGAGCGCAGCGGCAAAAAGTAATCCTCCTCTAAACGTACGATCAATGACCGGAGCTTCTGCTCCGGTTTTTGTTTCTGCTGGCGGTACAATGCGGTCATGGATATTTCTTTGCTACTCGACACACTCAACGATGCGCAGCGCGAAGCGGTTAGCGCGCCGCCAGAAAACCAGCTGATCCTCGCCGGCGCGGGCAGCGGCAAAACGCGCGTGCTGGTGCAGCGCATCGCATGGTTGCTGCGCGTAGAAAACGTGCCGCCACACGCCATACTCGCCGTTACCTTTACCAACAAAGCCGCAAAAGAAATGCGCGGACGTTTGGAATCCATGCTCGGCTCACTGTCACATCATCTGTGGGTGGGCACTTTTCACAGCTTGGCGCACCGTCTGCTAAAAATGCACTGGCGCGAAGCGAAACTGCCCGAACAATTTCAAATTCTCGATAGCGACGATCAACTGCGTTTAATAAAGCGCGTGATGAAAAATCTGGAAGTGGATGAAGGGCGTTGGCCGCCGAAACAAATTCAATGGTATATCGGCGGGCAAAAAGATGAAGGGCAGCGCGCAAAATATTTACAGCGCACCGGCGATCTCTACACGGACACGCTGATAAAAATCTACGCCGCCTATGAAGAAGCCTGTGAGCGCGGCGGCTTGGTAGATTTTGGCGAATTGTTATTGCGCTCACACGAGCTGTGGCTGAACGCGCCAGAATTATTAAAACATTATCAGCAACGCTTTCAATTTTTACTGGTGGATGAGTTTCAAGACACCAACACCATTCAATACGCGTGGCTGCGTGTATTGGCAGGACAGGACACTTATGTCACCGCTGTGGGCGACGACGATCAGTCCATCTACGGCTGGCGCGGCGCGCGCATCGAAAACATTCAGCGTTTTGATCGCGATTTCAGCAATGTGCGCACCATCCGCTTAGAACAAAATTACCGTTCTACTGCCACGATTCTGAAAGCGGCGAACGCGGTGATCGACAACAATCGTGGGCGCATGGGCAAGGAATTGTGGACCGATAGCGTGGAAGGCGATTTGATTTCCGTCTACGCCGCCTTTAATGAACAAGACGAAGCGCGTTTTATTGTGGATCGCATCAGCGCATGGGTAGAGGCGGGCGGTGCGCGGCGCGATGTGGCGCTGTTGTATCGCTCCAACGCGCAATCGCGCGCACTGGAAGAAGCCCTGATTCAACGCGGACTGCCCTATGTGGTGTACGGCGGACAAAAATTTTATGAGCGTTTGGAAATTAAAAATGCGCTGGCGTATTTGCGCTTGATCTGGCACCGCCACGATGACCCCGCTTTTGAGCGCGTGATCAACACACCCACGCGCGCCATCGGTGAACGCACCGTGGAAGACATTCGCGCCTACGCGCGCGAACGCCAGTGCTCGCTGTGGCAGGCAGCCGAAGAATTGACAGAAACCGATCGGCTGACCGCCCGTGCCAACAATGCGGTGCGCGGTTTTTTGTCGCTGATTGCGCGCTTGGATGTGGCGACGCGCGAAGAGCCGCTGCACAAAATAGCCGAACACGCGATCACCGCCAGCGGTTTGCTCGATTTTCATCGCAACGAAAAAGGCGAGAAAGGTTTGAGCCGCGTGGAAAACTTGCAGGAATTGATTGGCGCCTGCAAAGCGTTTGAAGTGGAAGATGAGGAGCAGAGCGCGCTGGGGCAATTTCTTGCCACCACCGCACTCGACGCCGGTGAGGCACAAGCCGAGCCGCACTCCGACAGCGTGCAACTGATGACGCTGCACTCCGCCAAAGGTTTAGAGTTCCCGTTGGTGTTTATTTCCGGCGTGGAAGAAAACTTGTTCCCACACAAAATGTCGATGGATGAGCCGTCGCAACTCGAAGAAGAGCGCCGCCTTTGCTACGTCGGCATTACACGCGCTGAAAAAAAACTGTATCTCACCTACGCCGAGTCACGGCGTTTGTACGGCAGCGATTCCTTCAACTTGCCTTCGCGTTTTATTCGAGAAATTCCGCGTGAATTGTTGGAGGAAGTGCGCCCGCGCACCAAAGTCTCGCGCCCTGTTTACCACGAGCGCGCGATGCCAGCTTTTACGCGCCAACAACAAACCGACAGCGGCGATTTTCATTTGGGGCAGCGTGTTGCCCATGCTGTTTTTGGCGAGGGTTTTATTCTCAATGTCGAAGGCAGTGGCGCACGCACGCGAGTACAAATCAATTTTGACGACAGCGGTTTGAAGTGGTTAATGTTGGCGCAAGCCCATCTGAGTGCCATCTCATGAAGCAAGGTGTAGCACCTACCCTGAAAGTTCGCCAATTTGATTTTTCCTTTCACGCGGGTATACCTTTTCAATGCAATCCTCACAACCCGCACTGGAGCAACTTCGTCAATTTCATCACTTTAATTGCTCCTGGTTTTGAGCGCTATTTCATCAAAGCCATTCGCCAAGTGTTGCCCGATATAAAAAACGCTGCCGTGCGTGCCGACGCAGAATTATTTTGCCAGCAAGAAGCGCAGCATTCGCGGCAGCATCTCGCGCACATGCAAGTGTTGGCGGCGCACTATCCCGCGCTGGATGAAGTGCGCCGTGCTGTCACCGCTTCTTACGAACGATTGTTTGCACGCGAAAGTATGGCGTTCCATTTGTCTTACGCCGCCAGCGTGGAATTGTGTTTTGGCCCCTTGGCGAGCTTTCTGATCGCACAACGCGATGCACTGTTCAAAGGCGGCGACAACACGATCGCGTCTTTTTTGTTGTGGCATTTGGTGGAGGAGTTTGAGCACCGCAATGCCGCCATCGACGTGTACAACGATGTGGTCGGCAGTCACTGGTATCGTGTAAAAAGCGTGGTAGGCGTGGCAAAACATTTGGCTGAAATTGCACAGATCGTGCGCGATGGCTTTGAGCGCTGTATTCCTGCGGGTGCGCTAACCGTGCCGGCGGGCGATGTCTCCAAAATGTTCTTCGGTATTCCTCGTTGGGAGCAGCTCTGTTTAGCGGGCAATTTATTTTGCACCCTGCTGCCGTATCACCAACCCAATGCTATTGCGCAACCGGATTGGGTAACGCAGTGGTTTGCCGATGAAGCGGCGGGCGTGGACATGACCAACTACTACCGCGCGCAAAATTAAAAAACGTAATCCATAATCAGCGGCGCGTGATCGGAAAAGCGTTCAGCTTTGTAAATTTCCACACGCTGCACGGTATTACGCAGTGCGGGCGTGACGATCTGATAATCAATGCGCCATCCCACATTTTTCTCCCACGCCGCACCGCGATTTGACCACCAGGTAAATTGGTTTTCTTCTTGGTTAATCACGCGAAACGCATCGACAAAACCTACTTCGTCAAACAGGGTATCCAGCCATGCGCGCTCTTCCGGCAAAAAGCCAGAGTTTTTCTGATTAGCTTTCCAGTTTTTTAAGTCGATCGGTTTGTGCGCAATATTCCAATCACCGCAGAGAATAAAATCGCGCCCGCTGTTGATCTGCTCTTTTAACACCGGCAAATAGCGCTCAAGAAAATCAAATTTTTTCTGCTGTGCCTGCTCACTGCTGGAACCGGAAGGCAGATACAGAGACACCACCGAAAGTTTGCCAAAATCGGCCTGCAAGTAGCGACCTTCGCTGTCCGCGGATGCCCAACCCAAGCCTGTAATGACTTGATCGGGTTTCTGTTTGGCGTACAGCGCCGTGCCGCTGTAGCCTTTTTTTTCCGCATCAAAGTAATAGCAGTGATAGCCCTGCGGGTGAAACAGCGCATCGTCTAGTTGATCGCGCTGCGCCTTGGTTTCTTGGATGCACACGACATCCGCATTTTGTGTTTCCAGCCACGAAAAAAAACCTTTTTTGGCAGCAGAGCGAATGCCGTTGGTGTTTGCTGTGATAACACGAAACGAGTTTTTGCTCACGCACAATCTCCGCCACTTAATTAAACATTTCCAACAACTGCATGCCTGGATCTTCGGCTTTCATAAACGCTTCGCCCACCAAGAAGGCATGCACCGCGTGGCCACGCATGGCTTTCACGTCGTCGATAGTGTGGATACCGCTCTCCGTCACCACCATGCGATCGGACGGAATCTGCGGCAACAATTCGTAAGTGGTATTTAATGAGGTATTAAACGTGTGCAAATCGCGGTTGTTGATGCCAATCAAGCGCGTGTTCAGTCGCAAGGCTTGCGCCAGTTCTTCGGCGTTGTGCACTTCCACTAACACATCCAAACCCGCTTCTTGCGCGCAAGCATACAGCGCTTGCAACTGTGCTTCGCTCAGCGCTGCGACAATCAGCAACACGCAGTCTGCACCCAAGGCGCGCGCTTCCCAAATTTGGTAGGGGTCCACGGTAAAATCTTTGCGCAACACGGGCAGTTTGGTAGCGCTGCGCGCCTGCTGCAAGTAATCGTCCGCGCCTTGAAAAAAATCAACGTCCGTCAGCACCGATAAACAAGCGGCACCGCCTTTTTCGTACGAGCGCGCAATTTCTTCCGGATAAAACGGGTCGCGCATCACGCCTTTGCTCGGTGAGGCTTTTTTAATTTCTGCAATCACCGCCGCATGGCCCGCTTGTATTTTGCGCTCTATGGCAGCGACAAAACCGCGTGGCGCTGTTTGCGCCTTGGCGCGTGCGATCTGTTCGGCTAATGCGATTTTCTGCTGGCGTTCTGCCACTTCTTCATGCTTGCGCGCAATAATTTTTTTCAAAATAGTCGGTGTATTCATGTCGATCTCAAACCTTAAATAACATGACGCGTAAAGCTGGCGAAATCTTGCAACTTTTCCCAAGCAATGCCAGTACCCAATACATCGCGTGCCATGTCCACGCCCTGTTTGAGCGAGCTACACAAATTGGCAGCATAAATCGCCGCGCCCGCATTCAACGCCACCATGTCAGCGGCAGCGGAATGGTTATCGGTCAGCGCGGTTTCTACGCACTGCAAACTTTGCTGCGCATCATTCACATACAGTTCATCAATCGGTCGCGCCGCCAAACCCACGTCTTCCGGTGTAATGCTGTATTCGCGTATTTCACCATCTTTTAATTCGGCGATATGCGTTGGCGCGCAAAGGCTAATTTCATCTAAACCATCCAGTGAATGCACAACCAGTACATGTTGGCTGCCAAGATTTTTCAACACTTCCGCCATCGGCCGCACGAGATTTTTATCAAACACACCCAACACTTGATTGGGCGCATCCGCCGGATTGGTCAGCGGCCCTAAGGCATTAAAAATGGTGCGCACACCCACTTCGCGACGCGGACCTATCGCATGTTTCATTGCGCTGTGGTGTTTTACCGCGAACATAAAACCCACGCCAATTTCATTCACGCACTTCGCTACTTGCGTTGGTGTGAGTTCTAAATTTACACCAGCGGCTTCCAACAAGTCTGCACTGCCAGATGTCGAAGTGACCGAGCGGTTGCCGTGTTTGGCGACAAAACCACCCACACAGGCAACAACAAAGGCGCTCGCCGTCGATACATTAAATAGCGGAATACCCGTGCCACCCGTGCCGCAAGTGTCCACCAAATGGCGTCGATTCACATTCACCGCTACTTTGCTCGACAATTCACGCATCACTTGCGCGGCAGCTGTCATTTCTTCAACTGTTTCACCTTTCATGCGCAGCGCAATCAAAAATGCACCGACTTGTGCTGGTGTCGCTTCACCGCGCATGACAGACATCATCGCGGCATGCATTGCATCACGCGACAAATGCTGCCGCTCCACTAATTGCGCCAAAGCCCGCTGTACGGTTGAGAGCGGCGCACTCACGCGGGCATATCCAAAAAGTTTTTTAATAATTGATGGCCGTGTTCACTCAAAATAGATTCCGGATGGAATTGCACACCCTCCAACACAAAGTGTTTGTGGCGCACGCCCATGATTTCATCCACGCTGCCATCATCGTGTTGCGTCCACGCTGTGATTTCCAAACAATCTGGCAAGCTGTTTTTTTCTATCACCAACGAGTGATAACGTGTGGCATTAAACGGCGAGGGCAGTCCGGCAAAAACGCCCTTACCGTTGTGATATACAGGTGAAATTTTGCCGTGCATGACTTGCCGCGCGCGCACCACTTTGCCGCCCATTGCCTGCCCGATACTCTGATGACCGAGACACACGCCGAGAATGGGCAACTTGCCGGCCAAGCGCGCAATCACTTCCAGCGAGACACCTGCTTCCGTTGGTGTGCAGGGGCCAGGGGAAATCACAATGCGCTCCGGTTGCAGGGCGATGATGTCATCCACCGACAACTCGTCATTGCGAATTACCTTCACCTCGGCCTTCAACTCACCGAGGTATTGCACGACATTCCAAGTGAAAGAGTCGTAGTTGTCGATCATTAACAGCATAGTTGGCCTGCACGAGAGCTATATTCAGTAAACACTATGGCCATATCCGCTTGAGCACCTGTGTTAGGAGATGCCCGACGGGTGAAAACCTGAGAGGCAGCATTGTCACCTAGATTACTGGAGGGCACAAAACGGTTTGGCGACCGTTAGCAAGATTACATGCGAATGTGAGCGGCCTTGAGAGACATTACTCTCGGTTTGGACTTCCCACGGAAAGCATGACAGCCACCAGCCTCAAATGGAGGCATGTTCAAATGCCTCGGGACTGACGCCACCGAGGTGACTGTGGCGTCGGGTTCGATTGTAGAACACCTCGATGTAATCGAAGATATCTGCGCGTGCTAAATCACGGGTTTTATATATCCTTTTACGAATTCGCTCCTTTTTTAAACTGCTAAAGAACGATTCCGCTACGGCATTGTCCCAGCAGTTACCACGACGGCTCATGCTGGGCTCAAGGCGGTTAGCGTCACAGAAACGGCGCCAATCATCGCTGCCGTATTGGCTGCCTTGATCCGAATGCACCAATACAGTTTGTGTTGGTTTTCTGCGCCAAAGCGCCATCATTAACGCATCCAAAACTAATTCGCGTGCAATGGTGGGCTTCATAGACCACCCAACAACTTTCCGCGAATGTAAATCCAACACAACCGCCAAGTAGAGCCAGCCTTGCCACGTTCGGATGTAGGTGATGTCGGTCACCCACGCACGATCCGGCTGATCCACTGTAAATTCTCGATTGAGTGTGTTGGGAGCCAGTATCGATGGTCTTCCTCGCCGCGCTCGTGGCGACTTATAGCCTCTAATAGCGGCTATTTTGTTTGTGCGCATAATACGCGCCACGCGATGCTTGCTACAGATTTCACCCGCTTCACGCAAATCAGCCAACACACGCGGGGAGCCATACACGCCGCCACTGGCATCGTAAGAAGCCCTAATCACTGTCAACAACCGTTGATTTTCTATGGCTCGATTCGACAGGGGTTTGTGCACCCATGCATAAAAACCCGAGCGTGAAACGCCCAATAGCCTGCACATCACAGCAATACAAAATTCATGGCTGTGGTCATTAATGAATCGGTACTTTACTCGTGTTCCCGCGCAAAGTACCGAGCGGCCTTTTTTAGTATGTCGCGCTCCTCTTCTGTGCGTTGCAATTGAGCGCGCAATCTAAGAATTTCTGTTTTAGCCGCCAATAATTCGGTGGCTTGTTGATCCGATTTGTCAGGCTTGATTGCTTTGACCCATTTGTACAAACTGTGCGTAGAAACACCTAATCGCTGGGAAACTTCAGCAACGGAATAACCGCGATCGACAATTTGTCGTACGGCCTCTTCTTTAAATTCGGGCGGAAAACGTTCAATACTCATGGCTTGCTCCTATGAAAGAATCATAGGCCAGTACTGTCTACCAAACCATGGGAAGTCCAATCATAGGCCAGTACTGTCTACCAAACCATGGGAAGTCCAGGCTGGTCGAATGTTAAATGTGGTACTTGACCATCTTCACATTCACCTTCCGCGTTTAGCTTTGACCCAACCACCCATACAGTAATTGCCGCTAAAACAAATGCAATTCTCATGGCGTTGAAATTGTTAACGCCGCCTATAGTGCACGCTATTGCCCAAAATGCCAGAGGGATCATAAACCCAAGATAGCCAAGCCCGCGCCATGTTAATGTCATTTTTGATTTCCTCCAGAATACTGATTCATTTATAGCATAGTACGTGAGTTGAACTTTCCATGTTGAGGCCTAACGCCGAGCTAAGGGGCAGCGAAAGGCAGCGCATAAAATGCGAAGCATGCGCTGACTGAAGCTGTCCAGTGGCGAAGCCACGACCTTGAGCGACTTGTTAGGCGTCACTCGTCTCTGCCGCGCCTGCGCTGGCACCTCTGCCTTGCCGGTGATATTCAGCCAACGCATTTGAGAGTTCACGATGACTGTAGCTCAAGCCCCCTAGCGCAACGACGTAGTCCCCTCCGGCAAGCAGCCGCCGAGCTGCAGATCCATGCCCGCCAGCTGCACCCTTGGTAACATTCACGAGAATTCTTTGCTCATCAGGGTCAAGTTTGAGTCTCTCAATCTCGCGCCAGGGAATCAGGCCGGTCTCGCTCCTCAAGTCATGCAACCCGTGCTGGTCTACGACTACTGCTGGGCCGGTGATGCGCCAAGCGTCAAGCACAGACTTTCCCAGCGTTCCTCCGACGCAGAGTGCAACGAATGCACTGCACCCGCCTATCATCATCACAAGGTGATCTCCGGTGAACATGAGGAATACGGAATAGGCACCAACAATAGCCATGAAGGCAGTGAATGGAACGGAAAAGACAAGAGTCCAGCGGCGTCTCCGCAGTTCAAGTGGTCTTGGGCGAATGATGGCCATGTCGTGGTGCCTAACGCCGAGCTAAGGGGCAGCGAAAGGCGGCGCATAACATGCGAAGCATGCGCCGACTGAAGCTGTCCAGTGAGCGAACGCGAACGGCCTTGAGCGACTTGTTAGGGGCTGTATTGACTGATGCATCATTGTCGAAGTACCATAATTTGGTAGATATTGGTAATTTATGAGGCTTAACATGGCCAAAAATACCAGCATTAGCCTTGGCGAGCACTTTGACGGATTTATTGCACACCAACTGGAGAGTGGGCGCTATGGTTCTGCCAGCGAAGTGGTACGCGCAGCGCTGAGATTGCTTGAAAATTCCGAAAGCAAATTGGATGCCCTGCGCCGCATGCTGAACGAAGGCGAACAAAGCGGACTGACCGATTACAGCTATAGTGCATTTATCGCCGAACTGGATAACGGCAGCAAATGAAGGCATTTGCGCTAACCCATAAAGCCAAAGAAGATTTGTACGCGATTGCTCTTTTTACCGAAAAAACTTGGGGAAGAGAACAACGCAACTTGTACATTAAACAATTGGACGAAGCGTTCCATATGCTGGCAGATACTCCTCTGGCTGGCAAAGCCTGTGACAATATAAAAGCTGGTTACAAAAAATTTCCGCAAGGCAGTCATATTATTTTCTACAAAGTTGGCAGCCAAACCAGCATTGAAATTATTCGTATTCTGCACAAACACATGGATGTTGATGCGCAGCTAAGCCCCTAACGCCTTAATTAAGCCGCGCCGTGAAGCGGTGTCGGCTTGAATGAATTGTTAGAAGTCATAGGTTGAGAAGACTCCACGCCTCTTTGTATTTACTGTCAATATCTGTGAAGTTTCGCATATCAGAGTCCTTTCTTGGTGAACCGTCAGATTTTTTACCAGCCAACCAGCTGGCATGGGATAGCTTTACATACTGGGCTACCGCTTCACTGGGGACAATATAGAAATCTGGTCTTTCACCAAGTAACCGAAGTGCCACAAAAATATAAAAGTGATTTTTTGAAAAGAAGTTCTCACTTTTTTGGTTTAGCAACCACTTTGGCTTGCTACTATTAATAGTTTTAACTTGAATTGAAACGGATTTTGATGCGTCGCTGTTACTTGCAATTATGTCGACACCTCGACTATTACGCAGAGTAATAGATGCAATGTGTCCACGCATTGTTAACTCTGCAGCAACATAATATTCTCCTGCAACTCCGACAAGGGTGCTTTCAAGATTGGTCACGGATTTCATAGGCTGACTTCTAACGCAGAGCTAAGGGGCTGAGTGGAGCGCGCAGCGCGAAACGTACGCAACCGGCGCTATGCTGAAAGCAGTGCCGGTTGGGGCAGTCCCACTTGAGCGACTTGTTAGGCGCCCGCCACAACACATTCTATCCCTTGACCAAAACCTTGAACCCACCAACTGTCATTCTTTTAGGGCTAAATGGCATTTCTTGGCATGATTGCATTCTAGGATCTTGCATTACTTTCTTGTTTACTTGATTTCGATGAGCCTTAGACTTGTATACGATCCAGGCAAATATGACGGTTTCGTCTGATTTCAGTTTGGCAAACTTTTCGAAAGACGTTACACCCTGGATGTTTAGATCATCGCCCACACATTCGTAATAGTCCAGCGCTCCATATTCCCGCCAGATCTTCGCGCCCAACTTCGCCATTTTCTTATACGCGGCTATTTTGCTTTTTGGAACCGGAATAACGAAACCATCTACATAACTCATATAAAACACCTCTCTAGTAGAATTAAAAACTTCGTAGCGGCATAGAAATATAGTTTTGGCCTGTCAATATTTCACAATTCTTAAAAACACCTGATTCAGAAAAATTCTTGACTTAAGGGCGGTTTACTAGCGCCTAACGTGGAGCTAAGGGGCGAGCCGCGCAGCGGCGAGTCCAGTGAGCGCAGCGAACGCCTTTGAGCGACTTGTTATGCGTAAGCGACGCTCTCTCTACACCGTGATTCTGCTGCAACACGAACCGCCCCTTCTATTATTTTTCAGCGCGTAATTTCTCGCGCGCCACCTGACAGAGAACTTACCAGAAAACCCTTCAAAGGAAAACGCGTGGAATAACCCGTGCGGAGGATTGCATTTCAAGCACCGCAACACCCGCGCTTTCTGACGAAGGACTGCTTTCCGTTACTGCTTACTTTCAGCGCAATTTTCTCAAAAGGAAAACGCGGAACAACTTAACTTTTTCTATTGGCACAAACTACAAAAAACATTTTCGCTTGGTGCATAACGCTCAGGTTCAGCGGCGGCCCCGCGAAGCGGGGACGTCCGCTGGAACCTGTTGTTATGCGTCACTCTTGTGGACCCGACGGGTACCGCTCGTACGCTGCTATTGTGTCCAAGTGTGGAACCCAGGGTTGGCGCTCAGCGGTTTGTACCTGAACCGTGGGCGGTAGCGCGCTCGGGTTGTCCAAGGTAGAAACCTGGATGTCGACAAGGCCCGGTAGATTCTGGGCGTTGCGATAGAACAGGCCCGTGCCGCATTCAGCACAGAAGGAACGCATGGCGGCACCGGATGAATTGGTGGTTTTCGGTGCGCCCGTTGTGACCTTCACGTCGGCCTCAGGGAATATGGCCCAGGTAACCATCGGGGCGCCGGCACTACGCTGGCAATCTCTGCAATGACAGACCGCGACCCAGTGTGGATCGCCCGAGACTTCGTACTTGACGGCGCCGCACATGCATTGACCGGTGTGGTTCATCGGGAACTCCTCGCGAGTTGTCGCACAACAAATCTAATTTAGCAACCACATGATGCGGGCACCAGCGCGCTTTCGGGAAGGCATTGCAAGTGGCTCCGTGACGCATAACACAGAGCTAAAGGGCGAGCCACGCAGTGGCGAGTCCAGTGAGCGCAGCGAACGCCTTTGAGCGACTTGTTATACATTTCTTGGAGCAAACATAATGATACCCATGCCGAAAAGTGCTACCAATGAACCAGTGATGTCCCAAACGGTTGGCTTGATTCCATCTACTGCCCATAGCCAGAACACTGCTACAAAAATATAAACGCCACCATACGCGGCATATACACGACCTGCTGCCGTTGGATGAAGCGACAGCAACCAAGCAAACAATGCCAGACTCAATGCTGCTGGCAATAACAGCCAAACACTTTTATTTTCTCTCAGCCATAAATACGGCAGATAACAGCCCGCTATTTCAACAACTGCTGTTATTAGAAAGAGTCCAATTGTTTTCAATTCAAACATGGCGACTCTCTTTCGATTCTGAAAATGTATAACGTGGAGCTAAGGGGCAGCGAAAGGCAGCGCATAAAATGCGAAGCATGCGCTGACTGAAGCTGTCCAGTGGCGAAGCCACGACCTTGAGCGACTTGTTAGAACCCATTTTCATTTTTCCTTCAGAGGGCCAGCTTTTTCGACTTTATAGCTGACAGACTCTACAACTGTTGTACTTGAATTTCCTTGTGGAGTTAATGGCGTAAACAACACAAGCGCTCTGGTTTCTGGAACGGTTACTTCGGCCTCAAGCGTCTCTTTATGTTTACCTTTCTGTGCGGCGTATAACTCATTTGCCACAGTTTTATTTGATGCATCTTGCACAACTAACGTTACATTGCCGGAAGAACCTGTATTTAATTCATACTCAACTTCTACGCGCAATTTGATTTTCTGCCCAACAGTTAGCGCCTCCTCTAATGACGGCGTCTCGCTTAATATTTTCACTGAGTCTACTTTTGAATCTGATGTCTGGCTATGGCCACTAACAGATGATTCATTTTTACCACATGCACACAATGATATTGCTAGCACTGTAATTATTGACAACCTTTTCATGGCACATACTCTTCTTGGGTTCTAACGCAGAGCTAAGGGGCTGAGTGGAGCGCGCAGCGCGAAACGTACGCAACCGGCGTTATGCTGAAAGCAACGCCGGTTGGGGCAGTCCCGCTTGAGCGACTTGTTAGGTGCATGTTGCATTTTTTGCCCAAATAGCTACGGATACCACAGCGATATTAGCGATAGTTGCCTGCTTTGGATATGCAATGACCCAAAGAAACAAACCGACCAGAGGGTATGCCACAACAAACAATACTGACCTAATGTTTTTATTGGCGATTTCTGAGTGAATGCTACTCAGGGAGTTTTTCGCATAATTAATTGCTTCATTCCCAACCCAAATACTGCCGCCAAAAGCACCAATAAGTTGATGAAATGCCAAAAACTGCACTAACAAACATAAAGCTATTATTGGGCTTATTGCGATGCAGCTCATATTGCACCTAACACAGAGCTAAAGGGCGAGCGCCGCAGGCGCGAGTCCAGTGAGCGCAGCGAACGCCTTTGAGCGACTTGTTATGCGTAAGCGATGCTCTTTCTACACCGTGATTCTGCTGCAACACAAACCGCTCCTTCTAGTATTTTTCAGCGCGCAACTTGCCGCGCGCCACCTGACAGAGAACTTACCAGAAAAGCCCTCAAAGGAAAACGCGTGGAATAACCCGTGCGGAGGATTGCATTTCAAACACCGCAACGCTCGCGCTTTCTGACGAAGGGCTGCTTTCCGTTACTGCTTACTTTCAGCGCAATTTTCTCCAAAGGAAAACGCGGAACACTCACACTTTTTCTATTGGCACAAACTGCAAAAAACATTTTCGCTTGGTGCATAACGCCGAGCTAAAGGGCGAGCCACGCAGTGGCGAGTCCAGTGAGCGCAGCGAACGCCTTTGAGCGACTTGTTATGCGTAAGCGATGCTCTTTCTACACCGTGATTCTGCTGCAACACAAACCGCTCCTTCTAGTATTTTTCAGCGCGCAACTTGCCGCGCGCCACCTGACAGAGAACTTACCAGAAAACCCTTAAAAGAAAAACGCGCGGAACGCTCTGTGCGAAAGATTCTTTTTCACTCACTGCCGAACTCGCGCTTTCTGACGAAGGACTGCTTTCCGTTACTGCTTACTTTCAGCGCAATTTTCTCAAAAGGAAAACGCGGAACAACTTAACTTTTTCTATTGGCACAAAATTTAAAAACTATTTTCGCTTGGTGCATAACGCCGAGCTAAGGGGCAGCGTAAGGCGGCGCGCAAAATGCGAAGCATGCGCCGACTGAAGCTGTCCAGTGAGCGCACGCGAACGGCCTTGAGCGACTTGTTATATGTTTTCACCTTTTAATACTCTGTCTTTTTGCTTTGCGAGCTTAGTTGCCTTCAATATGCCCCAAAGAGAAATCATGCCGCCTACGATAAACATAGCCATAAGCACTAACTCATTTTTCAGTAATGGATGAAATGGCTCATTTGTGCCAAATTTTGCATAAATAACCATGCCTAATAATAAAGGGCCAGGAATATCGAGAATTTGAACCTTAACAAGTTTCTTGTTTATTTCAGACAGTTTCTTTTGTTCATTTTCGATAGTAGATTTATCCCTGCTATCTGGGTGAATTGCGTTAGATTTTTTGATAATTCGGCTGATAATAAATTGATGGGAAATTGCGGTAAGAGCACACAATGTTGTTATGGTCTCTACATTTGGGAACCCTATGACAAGTGACATAAAAAATGCTAATCCTGACACTGTATATGTTGCTGATATTGACCCCATACATGATTCTGGATTATTTGGAGCCTTCTTATCAAAATAGTTATGTATCACTTCGTATTGTTTTCTGAAGTAAATACGATATGCATTTATTAAAAAATATATCCCCAAACCTATGGGGAGAAGTAAGATCAGTAATATCAATACTAGGTTCATGAGCTTGAATCCTAAAACATATAACGCCGAGTTAAGGGGCGGCCACAGGCGGCGCGTAAAATGCAAAGCATGCGCCGACTGGGGACGTCCAGCGAACGCAGTGAGCGTCCCTTGAACGACTTGTTAGGGTGCACTTGCATTAGGAAGTTTCTCTGCTGCCGCCATAACTTCCGAACACACAGTTTCATAGCCATATAGTGGAAGTGAGTTTAATTGAACAGCAAGCTCTACTGGTGAATTTGTTTTGGCAACTGCACTGGCGATGAGTCTTATTGAGTGAGAATAACATTGGCCAGAGGTAAACTGCTCTGAAAAAGAGCCTAGCCAAAAGAAGAATGGCGCTGAAACAATAAATACCGCAATTCCCAACCACTTACTTTTCACGGCTTATTTCCTGCGCAACTCTCATATGCTGGCAAACCATCCTTGTACCAAAAATACTCTGTGCACCATGATTTACCTGCTACTTTTCTAGTACCAACATCTCTGGCACTAAGTATCTCAGAAAGAGACAAAACCCCAGAACCATCTTGGTCAATAATCTTGAGTGGTAATGGAGATAAATACAATTGGACTCCGCATAAAGATATAACCGCAATTAGCACAATTACGGCGGCCAAAATTAAAATGCGATGCTGCTTCATTTGCACCCTAACGCCGAGCTAAGGGGCAGCCCCAACCGGCGTATAAAATGCGAAGCATGCGCCGGTTGGGGCTGTCCAGTGGCGAAGCCACGGCCTTGAGCGACTTGTTATAAGCCATTTTTCCATGATTTTTCACCGTCAGCTCTTGGTAATTAAACTGATTAAATGCCCGTTATTGATATTTTCTCGATTAAAAATGAGCTATCTGACTTGAGTAATGAAACTTTAATCTCGGCATTGCCGGTATTAAAGTGTGCCACTATGAGGAAATACAATTTTCTCTGATTTTCGCTGTACTTACCCACAGTTGTATCTGAGCCGTAGTAAATTGGGTCTTCGTATGATTTAACCTTTCCAAGCAATAAATATTTACTAATACTTCTCTTGTTTTCATTTGAATTGAATTCAATTAAGTATTTCGGCTCTAGCAATGGAATTAATTTCTCAATTTCCATGTTGACAATATATTGTGCATTTATTTTTATGAACTCACTGGAGTTATTTTTATCGTCTTTTATAGAGTAATTTAAAAGCTTGTCTGAAATATATGCCGCTACTGCCAGGGAAATGCATAATATCCCAGCCCATTTTGCAATTTTAGTAAACATTGTAACTTTTCATAAAGTGCATCCATGAAGTTGCATATTTTAGTGCCGCTCTCATTTTGGCTTATAACGCAGAGCTAAGCGGCTGGACGAACCGGCGCAATACTGCGAAGCAGCGCCGGTTTGGACTGTCCAGTGAAGCGCGTAGCGCTGAACGAGCTTGAGCGACTTGTTAGGTGTCATTTTCATTCGACTTATAAAGCATAAAAATTATTGCAAATACAATAATTGGAAGCATTGCTGCCAACCGGTAATCCATTTTTTTGCATGCTTCTTTAAGTATTAGCGAAGTCAGCCTATGCCCCATGTCGCACTGTCCAGGATGCGTATATATGTCATATGACCACCATATGCAAAACGAGCCCATTAAGCACTTGCCTATGATTGTTGCCCAAAAATCTTTAAAAAAGCTCATACGAATAACTCAATGGATTAATTCCTTTTTGACCATTAATAGTTTGGCTCTAAACTTTACGACACTTCTTCTGTTTTGACACCTAACGCCGAGCTAAGGGGCAGACACAACCGGCGCGATACTGCGAAGCAGCGCCGGTTTGGACTGTCCCAGTGAGCGAAGCGAACGCCTTGAGCGACTTGTTAGGTGTTGTTGCCATTTTCACCCCTAAATGCTGAATACAGTGTAGAAACTGCCAGAACAAGACCTACCAATATTTTTATATACAAAAATAATGCAAGAGGATCATGATTAGAAATTAAATACGCTCTACACAACAAGGAGAAATCTGCCAACCCAAAGCCGGCAAAAAACATTACCAAAGCGACCCTGGCAGGATGCTTACGTGTTACAGCATCTAGCAGCACTTTATATGAATTCGGATGATCGTTCACAACGACACCTAACACAGAGCTAAAGGGCGAGCCACGCAGTGGCGAGTCCAGTGAGCGCAGCGAACGCCTTTGAGCGACTTGTTAGGAGTAATTTTAGTTCGACCATATATATGATGCCGATAAAAACCAAATAATGATGTTAACTGCTGCTACAACATATACCAGCTTTGACTTGGAAGTGTAGTAGAAAATTATTACTGCGTGAAAAGATAGCCATGAAACTAATAGGAGCCAATTTATAAAATTTTGATCTGCGCCATGACTTATCATCGGCAACCAACTAAAAATTGCTCCTGCTGTAAACCATATTAGTAGTGATATTAAACATGAAACCATTGGAAATACCTTGCCTTCCTGGCACTGCTCCATAAATTACTCCTAACACAGAGCTAAAGGGCGAGCCACGCAGTGGCGAGTCCAGTGAGCGCAGCGAACGCCTTTGAGCGACTTGTTATGCGTAAGCGATGCTCTTTCTACACCGTGATTCTGCTGCAACACAAACCGCTCCTTCTAGTATTTTTCAGCACGCAACTTGCCGCGCGCCACCGGCGATACACTGCGAAGCAGCGCCGATTTGGACTGTCCAGCGAGCAACGCGAGCGAGCTTGAGCGAACGACATATTTTTCAACACCAGACGCAAATGCCCTCAAAGGAAAACGCGTGGAATAACCCGTGCGGAGGATTGCATTTCAAACACTGCAACTCTCGCGCTTTCTGACGAAGGACTGCTTTCCGTTACTGCTTACTTTCAGCGCAATTTTCTCCAAAGGAAAACGCGGAACACACACACTTTTTCTATTGGCACAAACTGCAAAAAACATTTTCGCTCCAGAACCAAGAAACTGCGAAGCAGCGCCGATGATGTCCAGAAACCATGATTTTCACATATTTTTCAACACCAGACGCAAATAGGAGCAAGACAATTGAAATTGATACTATTGCTCCAGAACCAAGAAAATGATTGAAACCATGATTTTCACATTTATCGCATCCATTGGCCAATGCAGCGTAACCACCGTGAATTGCGTCCATGTCATATTGGAGAAGATAATATATTGGAAGCAAAATGATTAATTGCAGATAAACCCACCTGTTGAGAATAAGCACACCAATAGCCGGGGCTAGATATATGCCCAGTGAAAATAGTGTGTATACCCACATAGCTGGATGGGCATATGATTTCATTCTCTTATGGATAACGTCATATAAGGTCAGATCGCCTTTTCCTCCAACTGCCATTGCTAACCTGTCGGCATTTAGTACAGATTTAATTTCCATGTACTCTGACAATATAAAACTGTAAAAACACATACCAAACGCAATTATTAAAATCAAATACCCGACGTATTCCTTGGCGTGAATATGTTTCATAGGAACGGCCTAACGCCGAGCTAAAGGGCGAGCCGCGCAGTGGCGAGTCCAGTGAGCGAAGCGAACGCCTTTGAGCGACTTGTTATGCGTAAGCGATGCTCTTTCTACACCGTGATTCTGCTGCAACACAAACCGCTCCTTCTAGTATTTTTCAGCGCGCAACTTGCCGCGCGCCACCTGACAGAGAACTTACCAGAAAATCCTTCAAAGGAAAACGCGTGGAATAACCCGTGCGGAGGATTGTATTTCAAACGCTGCAATACCCGCGCTTTCTGACGAAGGACTGCTTTCCGTTACTGCTTACTTTCAGCACAATTTTCTCAAAAGGAAAACGCGGAACACTCACACTTTTTCTATTGGCACAAACTGCAAAAAACATTTTTCGCTTGGTGCATAACGCCGAGCTAAAGGGCAGCGCAAGGCGGCGCGCAAAATGCAAAGCATGCGCCGACTGAAGCTGTCCAGCGAACGAATGTGAGCGGCCTTGAGCGACTTGTTAGCTGCATTTATTTCCAAGCCATTTTCAGCTCGCGATGAGTTGCGGCGCAGTCTCGAAGATACAGGTTTATCAGGCTTTGGTAAGGAATGCCTTTGTCGTCAGCCAGACCTTTGAAATACGACACGGTATCTTCGTCGAGACGAATGGTGATCTGCTTTTTTAATTTTTGCGCATAAGGATTAGGAATAGAATTAGAGAAGTCGTAATTTTTACGCATGACTAAAGCCCTCATAAGCGTTACGCTCTTGCTTGTCTGCTTTTCGAGCAGAGATTAACCGGATTGTGTCATTTGCTCTTACGCAATGACAGATAATTAGCAGGCGCGAATGAATACTCGTGCCAAGAAGAATGAATCTTTCTTCACCTTCCGAGTGGTCTGGATCTGGAATTAAACGTGCAAAGGGGTCAGTAAACGAAGTTTTGGCTTCTTCGAAAGAAACCCCGTGTTTTTTCAGATTGGACGCATCTTTTTGCGCGTCCCATTCAAACATAATTTCGCTCATGGCCTAGAGTATAACTACAATGTAGTTACAGTCAAGGCGATGGAAAGCAGGCAGCTAACGCCGAGCTAAGGGGCAGACGCAAACGGCGCATAAAATGCGAAGCATGCGCCGCTTGGGGCTGTCCAGCGAACGCAGTGAGCGATCCTTGAGCGACTTGTTATGTGCCACTTTTTCTCCTTAACAAGATGGGACGCTGATCTAGTTTACTCATTGATTTGTACTGCATTATGCCTACAGGTATACAGAGCAACAGAATTATTAACGTTAGATACTGCGTGCCGTGCTTCAGTAAAAAGTAAGCCGGCACCAATATGAATAATGCGTATATAGCCGTAAGTTTTAAAACTCTCTGCCCGCTTACCGGTTCTTCTAAACCCAATTCATGAGCAACTAATTCTTCTTTGCTTGGTAACTCTAAATTTGCATTACATGAAGAGCAGATGATTACCCCCTGCTCTCTTGCCTTCATATTATTGAAGTTAAACTCACTGCTACAATTTTGGCACTTTGCTTTCATGGCACATAACGCAGAGCTAAGGGGCAGCGTAAGGCGGCGCATAACATGCGAAGCATGCGCCGACTGAAGCTGTCCAGCGAACGAATGTGAGCGGCCTTGAGCGACTTGTTAGGCATTTGAGTACAACTTTTCTAATGCTTTTCCGCAAGCTGCCAAAGATGACGGACTTACCCATACAGAACACAGCCTAAACCCACGGATTGAGCTTACAGTAATTGCTCCCGTGATATAGCCATTCTTAAGTTTATTAAACTTCAGAACTATATTTTCCAAAAACCCAGGAAAACCTGACCTCACAGCATATTTGCTTGGGAGCTCTCCGTTGCTAACCCTAGTTAGATATTCTGAAAAACCCTTTGATTCCTCTTCATTTAAAAGAAAGGGAATTTCAATAAACGAGTCAGAGAATACTATTGTTATACCCTTTTTGAGATTGCCATCTTTATCGGATAAATCACAGACATACACTTGATACTCACCAAGATTATATGTGCCAATAGTTTTTTCTCTCTTGTACTTGAATAATCTCACGGCGAAATGCCTAACGTTTGAGCTCAGGGCGCGGCCCGTCAGGGCCGTCGACCCTGCAGCGAATTGTTAGGCGTGCGTGGGCGCCAACACCAAAGCGCCTTGACCCAATGGCGACGACCGACCGCCCTTGGCACTAGAACTCAACGCAACTCATACCCGGCTTCCGACGGTGAGACAACCGATATAAAGACCAACGGCTCTTCTCCGTTGTTTTGTACCCCATGGACTTCATTCGCTCGCGCAATCACAACATCTGCCGCGACAACTCTGCGGGTGTTGCCACGCTGATCCAATATGTAGTCACCCGACCCTGAAAGGATTGTCCAGGTATCCTGCCCATAGGGGTGAACGTGGGGTCTTATCTCCTGGCCTGGTAGTACAAGCCACGCCACGATGACCGCGTGCGGCGTTTGCGTAACAACCGATCGGATGGGCTCACCCTCGGAGGGCCGAAGGTATTCGCTGCTGCCAAAGACTCTCTCATCAGTCATGTCGCACCTCGAAATGAACTTCCCCACGTTTCACGGACACCGAGTTATGCGAACAATATCCGCAATTCCTGAGGTGTCCCATGACCAAGATCAAAAGTAGACGACAGGCTTGATGCAAGAAATTTGCCACCCTCAATGCGAGCGCGCCTAACGCCGAGCTAAAGGGCGAGCCGCGCAGCGGCGAGTCCAGTGAGCGCAGCGAACGCCTTTGAGCGACTTGTTATGCGTAAGCGATGCTTTCTCTACACAGTGACTCTGCTGCAACACGCCACGCCCCTTCTATTATTTTTCAGCGCGCAACTTGCCGCGCGCCACCTGACAGAGAACTTAACAGAAAAACCTTTAAAGGAAAACGCGTGGAATAACCCGTGCGGAGGGTTCTATTTCAACGACTACAAAACGCGCGCTTCCTGACGAAGGACTGCTTTCCGATACTGCTTACTTTCAGCGCAATTTTCTCAAAAGGAAAACGCGGAACAATTACACTTTTGCTATTGGCACAAACTGCAAAAAACATTTTCGCTTGGTGCATAACGCAGAGCTAAAGGGCGAGCCGCGCAGCGGCGAGTCCAGCGAGCTTCGCGAGCGCCTTTGAGCGACTTGTTAGGCATTTTTCTCAGAATATTTAATGATATTTTCAGATGTTGGCTTGTTGCTTTCCATCCACTCGTCGTAGTGCATAAGGTTAGGCCACTTTGTATTTGTATCAATTGGCTCTGTGACAACCACATAAACAGCACGATTTTCTTTGCTGACTCTAACAAATACATTTGCCGCACCTACAACTTTAACAACGCCATAACTTGGGAATGTATTACACATTGATTTTATAGTTTTGCAAATTTCTTCATAACTTGACTCTACCCATACATACGGATGACCAGTAGTGTAGAACTTGTAATCTTTTATCTCACTCTTTACCGGCAGAATAGCGTTGTTAAGACGGCCAACAGCGTACTCTTGAAATTCACGCAATTGCTTAATAAAAAACCTAGCCAACAGCACAGTACAGACAGCCACTCCCGTAATAATTAGTAAGGTTATGAGAAGCTGGCTAAATTGCATCTGAATGCCTAACGCAGAGCTAAAGGGCGAGCCACGCAGTGGCGAGTCCAGCGAGCAACGCGAGCGCCTTTGAGCGACTTGTTAGGCAGGTGGTTTGCTGCTGAATTCACTGTGCTTCTTCCCGAAAGCTGCTGTTTATAATGTTGTTGATTCTGCAAGCCTAAACGCAGCGATGAAGCCGCGCAACTTATGACGAAGCATTTTCGAGCAGGGCAGAAGCAGACTTTCCAACACTGTATTTTTGAAACAACTTATTGAAACTGCCACTTTGCAGAACTTGCGCGGCGAAATTACTGCCGCAATTCCTACAAAGTTTTTCACTTAAAACAAAAGACAAATTCTTTGACGCCTAACGCAGAGCTAAGGGGCTGAGTGGAGCACGCAGTGCGAAACGTACGCAACCGGCGTTATGCTGAAAGCAACGCCGGTTGGGGCAGTCCCGCTTGAGCGACTTGTTAGCCGCCAACCGCACTAAGCTCAGCCGGTGAATATGGTTCTATTGGTTTAAATACTCCCGTTTTGCTCATTACTCGCCGCAACTCAAAACTACCAAGAGACTCAACGACATCGACCGCGCTCAGATTGGCGAATGCAAGTCTTGCCCAAGCCGAACGTTTAACTCTGACAGAAAGAAGATATTCATCAGAAATTTGGCCAGTTGCCTTACTCGGACGTTGGGAGTACCCAGACATAATAACTTCCTCCGCCTTTGGAAGAGCGGCAAATACTTCGCCAACAATTCTGAATGCAACTCCGTGTACATGCTGCATATAGAGCTTTTGAATATTTATGGCAGAAAGATCTTTTACCGTTAGTTTATAGCCGCTTGCCGGTACTGCGGCCTTCTTACAAGGCATATCCTCAATTTCTGGAAAATCAACGTCAATAAATACCACACTACCGCCTGCATGAATTTCAGTGCTGACGTTAGTCTCCCTTGGCCAAACAATTTCCTGCAATGAGCATTCCAAGAACTCACTCATTGCTTCTGGATTTGTATATATGAGTTCTTCAATGAGAAGACGACGCCTTGACTCTTCTGCTTCAAAAGCAATTTTCTGAGCCTCCCACTGATTCAAACGCACTTGGTATTCAGAAAATGCTTGGCGATTCTCAGCTTCTACTTTCTCACGCTGGCTTTTAAATAGAGAGCGGATAAAACCTAATTTTCTCGGGATGGGCTCGGCTGGCTTTGGTTCATTATATTTAATTAGTTCATATATGGGTTTTTCAGACGGAGCTGGCGTGTAAAGATGGATTTCTCCAACAGAGTCAATTTCTTGATTTATTTCTTCGCACTTATTTTGTATTAACTCCTTGATTGCTTCGCCCTGCTGACTTTTTGCTACTTTTATAAGTTTATCGGGCAACTCATTACCAGCCGCATCTCTGAAGGTTATCGTTCCGTCATCCGACACGCTTACAGAAACTGATAAGGATTGAAGTCTTGGCTGCTCAATACTCCTTGATTTTGCAGCAGTTCCACCTATTCGCTGCCTTGCCGAGATTCCTGTTCCCGGAATACCTGCATTCAGATAAGTCCCCCTTTTACCAACACCGATTGTTGCGCCGCGCGGCCCAATTGACCAGCTTGCACCACTGCCGCTCAAATTCATTCGAACGCCTGGTGCTAATTTAAATGATTTCCTAAATCGAAGTGCCATGTTTTCTCCTTATGGCGGCTAACACAGAGCTAAGGGGCAGCCGAAGCGGCGCATATAATTTGCGCAGCAAATGCGCCGGTTAAGGCTGTCCAGCAGCGAAGCTGCGACCTTGAGCGACTTGTTAGCCACCAATGATGACGCCTTCACTTGCCATGATTTTTGTTGGAATGGATTTGCGTAACGGCAACTTGCTTTCATTGTCTATGTCCATGTTAAAGGCGAAAAAGTACACCTCTGTTCCCTTTTCTACCCAACCAACCCACCACGCCACACCGGGATTTGACTTGGTGCCAACACCAGAAAACCCGGTTTTAGAATGCACAAGATGCTCTGGTGTAGCTTCTGTAACCAGCGCCTCTTTTACTATTAGTTGGTTTGCTTTCGATGCTGGCAAAGTATTTAAGTAAAGCGACTCTAAAAATACCACCTGATTGACTGCCGAAATTCTAAGCTGGCCTTCTAGCCAGAATTTGTCTATGCCTCCGCTTATATTGGCATTGCCATATGAAAAGCGGTTAAGGTATTTTTGCATGCGCACTTCGCCGATTTCTCTGGCAATTTGTTGAAACACTGGAACCGCAGAAACCTGTATAGCACCTCTTAACGTCAAGTCTCTTTCCCATTGCTTCATGGCTCTAGGCTTGCCGTCCCATTTGAAAACCTGCCGCCCGTCCTTTATCACGCCAGTTTCAAGGCCAATGATGGAATTGGGTATTTTGAATGTAGATGCTGGAATATAGGCCGTAGATGCGCGTGCTGCATTATTTGTAGTACACGAATTACTACTACTTTTACAAAGTACAAAAACTCCATTTACAGATTCACTGGCAAATTCTTTATTCCACGCCAAATTTTCAGAAACTGTCTCTGAAAGCGCAGTGCCTACAAAAAATACCAGAACTAAATATGCGGCTATGGTCTTCATGACACCTTGGTGGCTAACGCCGAGCTAAAGGGCGAGCTGCGCAGCAGCGAGTCCAGCGAGCAACGCGAGCGCCTTTGAGCGACTTGTTAGGCAGGTGGTTTGCTGCTGAATTCACTGGCTTCTTCCCGCAAGCTACTGTTTGTAATGTTTGTGTTGCTGCAAGCCTAAACGCAGCGATGAAGCCGCGCAACTTCTGACGCAGTATTTTCGCGCAGGGCAGAAGCAGACTTTCCAACCCTACGTTTTTGATACTTTTTCTATTACTGCTACTTTGCAGAACTTGCGCGGCGAAATTACTGCCGCAATTGCTACAAAGTTTTTCACTTAAAACAAAAGACAAATTCTTTGACGCCTAACGCCGAGCTAAGGGGCAGAGTGGAGCGCAAAGCGCGAAACGTACCGAACCGGCGCGACAATGCGAAGCAGCGCCGGTTTGGGCTGTCCCGCTTGAGCGACTTGTTATATACGGTTTGATTTGCAATGGCAGTTCCCTTTAACTTTTCAGCGCGCACTTGCCGCGTTTTCATTGGACAGAGAACTTACACAAAAACCTTGTCCAACGCGTTGAATAACCCGTGCTGAGGAAGTATTTCAACTTTGACTACAAAACGCGCGCTTCCAACTTCGGACCATTTTTCCTGATGTGAACCATGATGTCGCACCAGCTCAAAAGCAAAACGCGGAACAATTACACTTGGCTTGTCCAGCTTGGAATGCTGAACTGATGGCGCCTTTGTAAAACCATGAAAATTGTTGAAGTATATGCAGTAACCATACCTTCTTTGTACCAAACCAATCACTTCTTACTGTCTTTTCACCAACTATAACGCTCAAATACAACTGGATATTCAAGACACCTTAAGCTTTTAATGAAAACACAACAGGCTTGTTGGATTTGCTGAAACAATACGATCTGCAATTTGAAAAATGCATTTTGTGTAGTGCCGTAAAAGTATTACGCGATTCTTTTCAATGTATTTATGTTTGGTGCTATAAATACAAGCAGTAAGCACTCCTTTTTCAGTTTCACGCTTAATACTTTTTAAACATTTTGTTACCTGCTGCTGATATTCACTGCGTTTGTCTTTGTCTGTTTGTAATGCATGTGTTACTGCTACTGTAAAACGCAGTCGAGCCGCGCAACATAACAATGAGCATTTTCCGCGCAGTGATTGGATTTCCAACGCTGCGTTTTGCAAACTATTTTTCTCTTTGTCCACTTGAGCTTGTGCATTTCAGCGCGGCGAAATTATGCCGATTGTACAAAGTTTTTACTTAAAACAAAAGACAAATTCTTTGACGCCTAACTGGCTAAGGGCAAAGTTGTAGAAATTATCTTCAAAAGTCAGCGAACGCCTTTGACTGCAACTTGTTCTGCAGGTGGTTTGCTATTGCAAATTGTAATGCTCTGTTTCACTTCCCGTTGAAAGCTGCAAATTTTTTGTAATGTTTCTGTCTGTCAAAGTTGGAAAACCGCGATAAAACCGCGCAACTATATCGACCTTCATTATCAATAAAGCAAGGTTCTCTATCAGCTATGTTGCAAGGACTTTCTCTACTTTGCCAATTTGTAGAACTTGTGCGGCGAAATTCATAATGCAGTAAGCGCACCAAAGTTGTTACTTAAAAGCAAGCACATGCTGATAGCTCATTTGACTTGCCTAACGCAGTTGATCTAGCTAAAGGGCGATGCCATTGCAGTAAGGCAGTCAGCGAGCAACTCTGAGCGTCTTTTCCTGATTGTATAGGCAGTGCCATTCTGCTTAGCATCAGACGCTTTTCAGCCTAAAGCTTTCGTTTGTAATGTTTCTGGTGCTGAATTGGTTACTTTTCTCAAAATGCCGCGTAAACTCTCGCGCAACCACTAACGAAGCCAAATTCATTAGCACTCATCAAACAATGAGCCAAAATGCAGAAGTTGAAACTTTATGGCTTTTAAAACATGCTTTGCAGAACTTGCGCGCAACCCAAGTGGATGGACACTCAAACAAATAACCGCAAAGTCTTAAAAGATGACGAAATAAGGCTTTTAGCGCTTGATTTTAAAGCGGCTACAGGCTGCGCGTAAAATGCGAAGCATGCGCCGACTGAGACAAAAAAAACCAAGTGAGCTAGCGCCTTGTTAGGTTCACACTTGCACTTGTAGTTTAATGCCAACTCGCATACATTGGTTTTCCACTCAATGCCCAAAAATGCTTTTGCGTTTCAGTAATTGTGATTTCTATATCTTGTGCTGTAATACCAGCAGCTGAATCTCTAGGTTTTGGCGATTGTTACGGATTAACTCTTTTTCTAGCCTCGACAGACCTACTCTCAAACATTGATTTCAATGATGATTGAATTCCTCATTGTCAAGTCTGGATATGATGAAGCACCCCTTCTTCCAGCTCTTAAATCGGATTTCTATATTTTACCGCATGTAGAGCCAACATTCATCGTACAATGTAGTGCCAATAATTTTCTGTTAGCTGTTGACCATTGCACCATAACCTTTGCCTTTAGCCGTTGGATATTGATACTAATTCCATTGTATTTTTCCGAATGATGTCTTTTTCGCGCCATAATCAGTGAAAAACGCCCATTTATGGCGGCTGCTGATTTCGTCAACGTTCAATGGAAAGCTCGGAATGTCTGCCAGATTATAATGTCAAGTATTGCAGAAGAAATTACTTGCGTGAAATTGAAACGCAATGACGTAGGCCATATCGTTTCATAAGACATTAAATTCTCCTTTTGCGATTTATATTTTGCGAAATGCATGTCTTATTTATGAAGAAATAAAGAACGAATTATTTTCAATCATTCATTTTAGAAAGCTCTGATTTTGCAACTAGAGGGCAAATTTTTCATCTTCAACTCGCTTGTCAGGCGTTTTACTTTTCAGTTCTTCAAACTTCTTTCTGTTTTTTGTGTAAATCTTTTCAATTTCTGACAGTTCTGATTTGAGTGTTTCAAAGTCGTTTTTAACGCCTAAATAAAATGATATAAGCTTTGAATTAATGTCGTTAATGATTGCTCTCTTTGGTTCTAAGTGAAAGAATAATGCACCACCACCAAAAAATGGTTCAATGTATCTTCCACTATATTTGGGGATATGACTAATCAAGTGAGGTATTTCTTTTGAAGTCTCTGTATTTACTATAGGCAACAAATTCATAGCTAATTCCGAAGTATATATCACGCTTATTGATGTCTAACGCAAAGCTAAGGGGCGGCTACAGGCGGCGCGTAAAATGCGAAGCATGCGCCGACTGGAGACGTCCAGCGAACGAAGTGAGCGAACCTTGAGCGCCTTGTTAGGTTCACACTTCTACCTTGTAGTTTAATGCCAACTCGTCACCCGGTTTTCCACGAATGCCCCAATTATGCTTTGGCGTTTCAGTAATTGTGATTTCTATATCTTGTGCTGTAATACCAGCAGCTGACTCTAGGTTTTGGTATATACCACGGATTAACTCTTTTTTAGCCTCGACAGACCTACCCTCAAACATTGATATTTCAATGATGATGTAATTCTCCGTTCTGTCTTCTGGATATATGAAGCAGCCTTCTTCCAGCTCTATAAATCGGTGGAACTTCTTTTCTGGCGGATATGAAAGAGCAAACATTACCGCGTCATGTATTGCAGAAGAAATTCTGCTCTTTGATGACGCTATTGATTTCTTGTTGCCGTATATTTTTACTTGAGCCATTGGCAGCGCAAAGCGCTTTGAACCTAACGCCGAAAAGCGAAGCAGCGCCGAGGCGGTGTGAATGCGCAGCGAGCGACTTTGAAGACTTGTTATGTGAACAGCCGCATTTTTTTTTTGTGCAACACGAAACTAGACCAAAAGCGCGCAACTTCACGCAAAACGCATTAGCTCAGGAAACTTTTCCAAATTTTTTGCTGAATAATGCGGAGATTCTCTTTCCTACACGACCACAAAAGCGCGCTTCTGACGAAGGACTCTCTTCCGATATTTGCCTTGGCTGAGTGCAATTTTCTCTCAAAACGCAACTTGCACTTTTGAATTAAAGGCAAAACTGTAGCAAAACTACATTTTACTTTTGCATAACGCCAGAGCTAACAATGCGAACCGGCGCGACATATTGAAGCAGCGCCGGTTTGAGACTGTCCGTAGGCAAAGAACGCCTTGAGCGACTTGTTAGGCGGCATTTTCAATAGCTTGTTGCTGAACTGAAAATTGGCACAAAATGCAAAACTTGTACCGCTTTTTAATGAATGCCGTTGATTTCTCTGATTTCCGCTTGCCGATTGAAAGGCTGAAAAGGCTTTTTGATGCCAAGCCGAAGCTTGCTTTTTCGAACACGTGAAAATAGTGCGAGCTGTATTTGCTTTTGATAAAACGGATGGACTGGTTTTCAAATTCTTAGATTTTCTTTAACGCCGAGGTAAAGTGCAATGCTGTGCCAACTAAGGATTTTTGATCATTTTTCGCTTTTGCGCTATAACCGAAATATCCAGAGCTGAAACGGTTGATATTTAACTAAGGAATATCTGCAACGCATGCGCCGATTGAGCCAGTTCTGTAAAAAGGATTTTTGCCATATTTGTTGCCTAACAGTAATTAGCGATGTTAAATGTCAAAAAAATCGACTTCTGCGTAAGCAACTACGAAAATTTCTGTCAAACTGCAATGCTTTTATATTTTCAGCGCGCAACTTGCCGCGCGCCACCTGACAGAGAACTTACCAGACTTGTTAGGCATTTTAGTATATTTGATGAAACCGTTTGACCACTTTTTCTAACTTGATTGGATTTTAACTATGGAATACATAGTCTTTGTCTTTCTTTCTACGCACTGCAAAATTTATTGCTTGTGCAAAACGCCAGCTAAAAAACGCGCAGTTGTTTGTGTGCCTTGTACAGGCTATTTGCCCATTTTTGAATATAATGCAATACTCTGCTGCATTACCTGAAATCTTGATGTACTCCGCCCTACTGCCCAATTGCTGCAAAACAGAAGCAACTTCAAATGTTACTTTTGCCTGATTAGCACCAACAAAGACGATGACATTGAAATGTTCTTTTTCCAATGCAGCCATAAAGTCTGGCTGAACATTTTCGTAGTCAATCAATACATAGTTCTTTTTCACTGCATACTTTCCTTGTGAGTTCTAACTTTAATTCGGCGACACTGAAAAAACGATAGTTGGTGCAAATGTTTTCAACATGGTGTATAAATTGCCGCCGAGGGTCTGGAAGACCTTTATACATCAGTGATTTACACAAAACAAGGAAGTTATTATGGATTCTTTTACGACATCCCCTGTCTCTGCGCCTGAACCAAAACTGCTTGAACAAGTTCGGCATCGTCTGCGCATCAAACACTACTCCCTGCGCACCGAACGCTCTTATATAGCATGGATTCGTAATTTCATTTTGTTTCATCACAAACGCCATCCGCGTGATATGGCGGCGGCAGAAGTTGAATCTTTTCTCTCGTATCTCGCGGTTGATCGTGGTGTTTCTCCATCTACGCAAAACCAAGCTCTGCACGCCCTACTATTTCTTTACAAAGAAGTGCTGACGATTGATTTACCGTGGCTAGACGGCATTGTGCGCGCCAAGCCCTCGCGTCATCTGCCTGTTGTGTTGAGCGTGCACGAAGTACATGCCCTGTTCGCTGCGATACCGCATCCTACGCTAAATCTTTTTGTGCGTTTGTTGTACGGCACCGGCATGCGCTTGATGGAAGGTTTGCGTCTGCGCGTAAAAGATTTGGATTTTTCGCGCAACGCGATAGTGATTCGCGATGGTAAAGGCAGTAAAGATCGTGTTACGGTGCTACCGCAATCCTTAAAAATTGCTCTACAAAAACAGGTCGAAAAAACCTTGGAGATTCACCAAGCGGATCTTGCCCAAGGCTTAGGTCACACTTCACTGCCCTATGCTCTGGCAAACAAATATCCTAAAGCGCCAACGGAAACACCTTGGCAATATATTTTTCCTGCTGACAATTTATCAGTCGATCCATTGACCAAACAGCAAGGCAGATACCATCTGGATCCGAAGCGCATTCAGCGCACAGTGAAACAAGCCGCCCAGCAGGCACTCATCAACAAGCCCGTAACGCCGCATGTGCTGCGCCATTCTTTCGCCACTCATTTATTGGAGAGTGGCAACGACATACGCACCGTGCAAGAGTTACTTGGCCACTCGGATGTAAAAACCACGCAAATCTATACGCATGTCCTTAACCGCGGGCCTGGCGGCGTACTCTCGCCTTTGGATCGCTAGTTATTACCAAACTGCCCACATTTACTTGTGTATAACTATTTTTTTACGGCGATGTTGTGGGTTGTGTGTCAGTAACTCAGCCTCAAAAATGAACAACTATACCCGCTGTCATTTTTGTCGATTTTCTTAATTTTTGTTACACAGACTATCGACGATTTTTTCAGTCTTTTTCCCGCAGTTATCCTTGTCTGAAACTCTGTTACTGTTTGGCTTTTTTAGAGTTTTCCACAGAAATTGCCACGCCTAATAACTACCACTAAAAAATAACCTTATACAAACATATTAATTTATTCATGTTTAATAATTATTGAATGGTGTGAATAAAAAAGGCTGCTCAAGGCAGCCTTCGGTATGGTTTCACGGTTTATATATCAAGATTCGCTACTGCTAGCGCATTGGTTTCGATAAAGTGCCTACGCGGCTCTACAGCATCTCCCATCAAGCAGGTGAACATCTGGTCAGCGGCGATGGCATCTTCTACGGTTACGCGCATCATGCGGCGATTAGAAGGATCCATGGTGGTCTCCCACAGTTGATCGGGATTCATCTCCCCCAAACCTTTGTAACGCTGGATAGTGTGACCTTTGCGTGATTCGTCCATTAACCACTCCAGTGCCTGTTTGAAGCTGGAGGCAGGCGCTGTTTTCTCGCCGCGCTTCACGTAGGCGTTTTCTTCTAGTAGGCCTTGTAGCTGTTGCCCCAGCTTGACGATATGTTGGTATTCGCCAGAAGCAAAGAAATCGCGCTGCAGCACATGTTCCACTGGCACGCCATGCGCGGTGATGCGCACAGCAGGTAAGAACAAATCTCGCTCTGTGTCTTCGTATACATTGACGTCGAAACGATGGCTTCCATTAGCGCTGTTTTCTAATGTTGTTTGTAGATGCTTGCACCATGCGTCAATGGTATCGCGCTGATTCAGTTGCTCCACTGGCAGGCGGGGTTGATGAATCAGAGCTTCCAACACGGAGTCGGGGTAGAGGCGTGATAGGCGGTCAATAATTGCCATGACACTACGGTATTCATTGACCAGCGTTTCTAATGCTGAACCGCCAATGCCTGGCGCCTGCGCATTAACATGCAGGCTGGCACCATCTAATGCAGCTTGTGTTAGATAGTTTGTTAGTGCTTGCTCATCTTTTAGATATTGATGTTGCTTGCCTTTAGCTATTTTATATAGCGGCGGTTGAGCAATATAAATATGGCCTCTTTGAATCAATTCAGGCATTTGGCGAAAGAAAAATGTCAACAAAAGGGTACGAATATGCGAGCCGTCAACATCTGCGTCTGTCATGATAATAATGCTGTGATAGCGCAGTTTTTCTGGGTCGAACTCGTCTTTACCGATGCCGCAGCCCATGGCGGTGATTAGAGTCCCTACTTCCTGTGAAGCAAGCATTTTATCGAAACGCGCTTTTTCTACGTTCAGAATTTTGCCTTTCAGTGGCAGAATCGCTTGCGTACGGCGGTCGCGGCCCTGCTTGGCTGAGCCACCCGCTGAATCACCTTCCACCAAATACAGTTCGGAGAGGGCGGGGTCTTTTTCTTGGCAGTCCGCCAATTTGCCAGGTAGACCGGCAATATCCAGCGCGCCTTTGCGGCGGGTCATTTCTCGTGCTTTGCGCGCCGCTTCACGGGCGCGGGCAGCATCGATAATTTTGCCGACGATGGTTTTGCCTGCGGCGGGGTTTTCCAGCAGGTATTCTTCGAACTTTTCACCCATCACCGCCGAGACCACGTTGGTCACTTCGGAGGACACCAGCTTGTCCTTGGTCTGGCTAGAGAATTTTGGATCCGGCACTTTTACTGAGACTATGGCAGTCAAGCCTTCACGCATATCTTCGCCGCTGGTGTTGATTTTTTCCTTCTTCAGCAAACCCTCTTTTTCCATGTAGTTATTGAGAGTGCGCGTCAGAGCCGTACGAAAGCCCTGCAAGTGGGTACCACCATCGCGCTGGGGTATGTTATTGGTGTAGCAGTAGACGTTCTCTTGATAGCTGTCGTTCCATTGCAGTGCCACTTCCACACCGATGCCATTAGCCTGCTCGCCCTGTGGTACGAGGAAGTGAAACACATTGTTAAGTGGGGTTTTATTGACATTGAGGTAACTGACAAAGGCTGCTAAACCGCCTTCGTACTGGAAAACCTCCTCCTGCCCGCTGCGCTCGTCTTTCAGCACGATGCGCACGCCAGAGTTTAAGAAAGACAATTCGCGTAGACGCTTGGCCAAGATGTCGTAGTGAAATTCGTGGTTCTCGGTAAAAATTTCGGTATCCGGCTGGAAGGTAACTTCGGTGCCGCGCTTGTCCGTGTTGCCGGTGATTTTCATCGGCGAAGTGGGGATGCCATCGACATCGACAATTTCACGGTTGAGCACAGCACCTTGGCTGAATTCTAGAGAGTGGACTTTGCCGTCACGACGCACGGTCAGGCGTAAAAACTTACTCAGTGCATTCACACAGCTGACACCAACACCGTGCAAACCGCCGGAGACTTTGTAGCTGTTTTGGTTGAATTTACCGCCAGCGTGCAAACCTGTCAGGGCTATTTCAGCCGCGCTGCGCTTGGGTTCATGCTTGTCGTCCATTTTTACGCCGGGTGGAATTCCGCGTCCGTTATCGGAAACGGTGATGGAATTATTGGCATGGATGATGACGCGAATGTCGTCGCAATAGCCCGCTAGTGCTTCATCAATGGAGTTATCAACGACCTCAAATACGAGATGATGTAAGCCGGTGCCGTCAGAAGTGTCCCCGATATACATCCCCGGCCGTTTGCGTACAGCTTCTAAACCTTCCAATTGTTGGATGCTGGACTCACCGTAGCCACTGCTGTCGTCTGCCGGTGTATTAAGGGCTTCTGTCTGTGTATTCATTATCACTACCTTTGACTTCCTGCTGCGATAAAAGACTTCTAGGGCGAGGTGCTGAGGCTCACTCGACCTTGTTCCACGTGAAACCATCGGGTTTCGATACTGCTAGGCCAACAGCCTCGTAAGCTTTCTGGATCGGTGGCAGTGACAAACACCTGACTGCGCATAGCACTTAATTGCTGGCATAGAGCTTGTCGCCGCGGTAAATCCAGTTCTGCCGGCAGATCATCCACCAGATAAATACAAGTTTTCCCCGTGATCTCGTGTAACAAAACACCCTGCGCTAAACGTAAAGCGCAGGCCAGTAATTTTTCTTGGCCGCGCGATAAAACGTCTTCAGCCGCTCGACCACCAATTTGTATATCAATGTCTGCCCGCTGCGGTCCGCTGTGTGTGGTGCCGTGTAGCAAATCGCGCGCGAGATCTTTCTGTAAAACCTTTTCTAAGGCTTGGGTATCTGGCCAGCCTCGACGGTAGTGCAATTCCGGCGTTTCCAGTGGTACCAAGTGTTTTAGCAAGCGCAAAAAATGAGGCTCTAAGCGGCGGAGATAGCGTGCGCGCATGACATCAATTTTCTCGGCACATTGCACAAGTTCAGTATCCCAAGGTACTAATTCCGAATCCTCAATTTTAGCATTTTTGACCTTGGCTTGGCGTAATAAGTTATTGCGTTGTTTGATGGCTTTTTGCACTCGTCGCCAGTGAAATAGAAATTCTGGTTCCACGTGAAACACACCCCAGTCCAGAAACTGCCGCCGTACTTTGGGGCCGCCCTCTAGTAGTGAGAAGGAGTCGGCATCAATCAATTGTAAGGGGAGGGCATCAGCCAGCTGTGAGGCGGAGTGAATAGGGGTTCCATTCAATTTGAATAATTGCTGTTCGTTGCGGGAGCGCATCACACCTATGCTGGTGCCGTTTGCCATTTCCGCGAACACCACACAGCGGGTGAGTAGATGGTTGATAGCCGTGTTGAACTGGACACTGCGAAAGGAGCGCGCTCGCGCCAGAATAAAAATGGATTCCAGTAGGCTGGTTTTGCCACTGCCATTGCTGCCGGTAAAGACGTTGATGGCACCACAGTCAGCAATGGCAACCTGCTCTAAGTTGCGCACCCCCTGTATTTGCAGGCGTTTTATAGGCACAGCAGAAAATCAGAGCCGGAAGGGCGAGAGTGTTGTTGGCTCACCCATTCGTTGGCGATTACAGGCGCATCGGCATCACAACGTAGAGAGCGTCCGCGCTATCGATGGATTCCACCAGCGCGCTGCTATTGGCATCCGCCAGAGAAATGCGCACGGCTTCGCCGCCCAAGGCGTTGAGTACATCCACCAAATAGTTGACGTTGAAGCCAATTTCAAAGCCTGCGCCTGCGTAATCAATAGTGACGGTTTCTTCGGCTTCTTCCTGCTCTGGATTGTTGGCCACCAAGGTCAGTTGGCCCTGTTCCAAAATCAAACGCACACCGCGGTATTTTTCATTAGACAGAATGGCCGCCCGAGAAAACGCTTGGCGCAATTCTTGGCGCACGGCTTGAATCAAGTTGTTGCCACCGCGTGGCAGTACGCGCTCGTAATCAGGGAATTTGCCGTCCACCAATTTGGTGGTGAAAGTGAAATCGTCAGTCTGTGCGCGCAGGTGGTTGTTACCCAGCAGTACGCGCACGGGCTGCTCGCTGTCGGCGAGGAAGCGCACCAATTCCATTACCCCTTTGCGCGGCAAAATGGACTGGCGCGCCGTTGCGCCCTCAATAGCTGTTTGCAAAGTGCATAACGCCAAGCGGTGGCCGTCGGTGGCCACGGTGCGAATAAATTCCGGTGTGATCTCTAGTAGCATACCGTTCAGGTAGTAGCGCACGTCTTGCTGCGCCATAGAAAAAGAGACGGCGTCGATCAAGCGTTTCAATTGCTGTTGCTGCAGAGAGAATGACAGGGTGTTGGGGCTGTCTTCTACAGCAGGGAACTCCGAGGCTGGCAGGGTGGAGAGCGTGAAGCGGCTACGACCCGATTTTATCGTAACTCGTTGATTTTCAAGAGAAAAATTAACAAGCGCTGTTTCTGGTAGCGATTTCACGATGTCCAACAGCTTGCGGGCGGGCACGGTGATCTCACCGGCTTGAATTTCGTCATCCACGCGCACACGACCGACCAGCTCAACTTCGAGGTCCGTGCCGGTCATGGACAGTTCGCCTTCGCGCAGAACCATCAGAATATTGTTGAGCACGGGCAACGTTTGACGGCGCTCCACCACACCGGCCACCAGTTGCAGAGGTTTCAACAGAGCTTCGCGTTGGATAGTAAATTGCATGTGTTCTGGCTCCCGATGCCGGTCGATTATTAAAATTATGCAGCCGCGTATTCTGTCAGTGTTGTGGCGTTCTGTCAGCTTATGTGGTGAGCGCGCGCAGGAGTTTTTTGTAGTCTTCGCGCATATCGGCACTGCTGTCGCGCAGCTCGCGGATTTTACGACAGGCGTGTAACACGGTGGTGTGATCGCGGCCACCAAAGGCATCGCCAATTTCCGGCAGCGAGTGGTTGGTCAATTCTTTGGCCAGCGCCATCGCCATCTGGCGAGGTCGCGCTACGGAGCGATTTCGGCGCTTGGCCATCAAGTCGCTGGTTTTGATTTTGTAATATTCCGCGACGGTTGATTGAATGTTGGTGATACTGACCAGTTTGTCTTGCAGCGCCAACAAATCTTTTAGCGTATTTTTCACCAAATCAATATCGATAGCCGTGTTGGTAAACGTGGATTGTGCAATCACGCGTTTTAAGGCGCCTTCTAAATCACGCACATGAGAACGTATTCGTTGAGCAATAAAAAATGCGGTGTCATGCGGTAAAACCACGCCAACTTCATCCGCTTTTTTCATTAAAATCGCAACGCGTGTTTCCAGTTCTGGTGGTTCTACACCTACGGTTAAACCCCAGCCAAAGCGAGAGCGTAAGCGTTCTTCTAAGCCATCAATTTCTTTGGGGTAGCGATCGCTAGTGATAATAATTTGTTGTTGCCCTTCTAAGAGTGCATTAAACGTGTGAAAAAACTCTTCTTGTGATTGCGTTTTTCCAGCAAAAAATTGGATGTCATCAATAAGCAATGCATCGACGGAGCGATAAAAGCGCTTGAACTCGGACATCGCGTTTAATTGTAGGGCCTTAACCATATCGGCAACAAAACGTTCAGAGTGCAAATACACCACGCGTGCATTGGGTTTTTTTTCCAACAAGGCATTGCCGACAGCGTGCATTAAATGGGTTTTACCCAAACCCACGCCGCCGTAAATAAACAGCGGGTTGTACGAGCCGCCGGGGTTTTCTGCCACTTGCAAGGCAGCGGCGTGTGCCAGCTGATTGGATTTTCCTTCGACAAAATTACTGAAGGTATAACTGGGGTTGATGTTACTTGCGTGTTTGATACCGCCTTCAACTTGGGGGGTAGCAATGGGTGGCGGCACGATAATGTGTGAGGGCGTTAATTGCGTGGCAGATTGAAATGTCACTGAGGGAACAGAGGGTTTGGTAGCTACGGGTTGCGGTACAGGTGTTTCTGTTACAGCAAACAAAGGGCGAGCGGCAGCGGGCGCAATGTGAATCAGAATCTCCGTTACTGGCTCGGCGTGCTGCTGTTCACAGGCTTCTCGCAGCAACTCCTGTAGGCGAGAGAGGTATTTGTTGTTGACCCAGTCGGCAATAAATCGGTTGGGTGCAGCGACGATCAGTTGTCGATGATTTTCGGTATTAGGGAGCAAGCCTAAAGGGCGAATCCAGGTATTGAAATGCTGGTTTGGTAGCTCTTCTTGTAAACGAGAAAGGCAATAACTCCATAGAGACTGCATAATCATCCTGCTTAAATGGGGGGGGGTAATGAGGCCTTCAGGGAAGTGCAAGCGGGGGCGTTTATCCACAGGCACTTTGAGGAGAGCCATTATCGTCTATTTTTAAGGGGGCTCAAGGGCGAAGTCTGGGCAAAATAAGTGGATAGTCTGTGGATAATTTGTGTGTTGACACGGATGGAGAGATTCTTTGGGGATAGTTTAGCAATACATTGTCAGCAAGGGATCGGTTCTGTACAATGCCGCCTCTTTTTTATCGACAAAGCCGTATGCGTGGCGGTGTTGATTCACCATAGATTCATAGAGACAGGTGCAGTATGAGCAAGCGTACATTTCAGCCTAGCGTTTTGAAGCGCAAGCGCACACACGGTTTTCGTGCGCGCATGGCCACTAAGAACGGTCGCATCGTTTTAAGCCGCCGCCGAGCCAAAGGTCGTAAGCGCCTGGCAGTCTGATCGTCGCCCCGCGACGCACTCTGCCATCGGCATCCTGTGTGTCCACGCTCGATGCGCCCGTTGGACTAGCCACGGGCGAGCAAGTCCCCTCTTTTTTTACTTCGCCATCCAGCCTGAGTTTTACGCGCCAACAGCGTTTGTTGTTACCGCGCGAGTACAAGGCCGTTTTTGATGGCAATACCTTAAAAGCCTCACACCCCTCGTTGTTGCTGCTTGTGCGTGTAGCGGATGCCGCAGCGCCTGCGCGCTTGGGGTTGGTCATCGCCAAAAAGCATGTGCGCCTAGCGGTGCAGCGCAATCGTATCAAACGCCAGTTGCGCGAAAGCTTCCGCAGCCATCAACACGCGTTGATGGGGTTGGATATCGTGGCACTGGCGAGACCTGGGTTGGGCAAACTGGATAATGCACAGTTGCGCGCGACGATAGATGTGCAGTGGCAGCGTTTGCTTAAACAAAAACGTAAACAAGTACAGCAGGGAGAGGTGGCGCAATGAAAAAGCCTATGCTGGCACTGCTGCGTTTTTATAGCGATGGTATCAGCCCTTTGCTGCCACACCGCTGTCGCTTTCATCCCAGTTGTTCACGTTATACCCACGAGGCCATAGACAAACACGGCTTGATGCAGGGCTCTTACCTTGGTGTGCGCCGCATCCTAAAATGCCACCCTTGGCATGCAGGCGGGTTTGATCCCGTGCCTCCCACTCACTCCTCAACGCAGTAGACCAGACAATGGATTTTCAACGTCCCATTTTAATTGCCGCTATCGCCGCTGTTTCACTGATGTTATTGGTGGAATGGAATAAATTTCAACAAGCGGAAAAACCTGCCCAAGCAAATGCTGAGCAAATTGCACCAGAAATATCAGCACCCGTGGATGTGCCTACCGCATCGAGCGATAACGCAGACACTCCCGTGGCGCCAGAAAGTGCGGTAGCTCCTGTGGCTCCAGTAGTTAATGCCATGGCGGCGGGAAAAATTATTGATGTGTACAGCGATAAACTTCATCTAAAAATTGATACGGATGGCGGCGACATTGTGATGGCGGCGCTGCGCGACTATCCCGCCAAAATTAACGAACCAGAGCATCCGTTTGTGGTGCTGACGCGTACCAACACCAACCTCTATATTGCACAGAGTGGGTTGATTGGCGACAACGGCATCGACAAAGGCGCAGTGCGTCCGCGTTTTATTGCGCCGCAGGTGCGTTATGACATGGCAGACAATGCGCAAATCTTGGTGGTGGATTTGCCGCTGGCCGACAACAGCGGCGCCAATATTGTTAAACGCTACACCTTGCATCGTGGCGAGCATTGGATTGATGTGTCTTATGTGGTGAAAAACACGACGCAGCAGCCATGGAGCGGATATTTTTACGGACAAATAAAACGTGACACACACGAGCCGGTGAGCACAGGCGGTGGTGTGGGCATACGGCCTTTTTTGGGTGGCGCTATCACTACGCCTGAAAAGCACTATCAAAAAATGAGCTTCAAAGACATGGCAAAAACACCACTCAAAGAAAACATTCTGGGTGGTTGGATTGCCATGGTGCAGCACTATTTTGTCAGCGCATGGATTCCTAGCGCGACGGCAAATAATAGTTTTTACACGAAGCATGACGAAAAGAACGATTTGTATTTTCTTGGTTTCACCGGGCCTCGCGTGGAGATTGCGCCAGGCAGTGAAGCAACATTGGGCGCACAATTTTATGTGGGCCCTAAAGATGTCAAACGCTTAGAAAAGTTGGCGCCCTATTTGGATTTGACCGTGGATTACGGTGTTTTGTGGTGGATAGCCAAACCGCTGTTTGCTCTGACGCACTGGATACACTCCATCGTAGGCAACTGGGGCTTGGCGATTATCGGCTTAACGCTATGCGTCAAAGCAATTTTCTTGTGGCCGTCGACCTTGAGTTATCGATCGATGGCGGTAATGAAAAAATTAGCGCCCAAAATGCAAGAGATGAAAGAAGCGTATAGCGATAACCCCAATAAGTTGCGCGAAGAAATGTTCAAGCTGTACCAAAAAGAAAAAGCCAATCCTATGTTGGGTTGTTTGCCCATGATTATTCAAACGCCGGTATTTATTGCATTGTATTGGTCGTTAATGGAAAGCGTGGATTTACGACAAGCCCCATTTTTTGGTTGGATTGTCGATTTGTCAGTGCAGGATCCTTATTTTATTTTGCCGTTATTGATGGGCATTTCTATGTGGGTGCAGCAAAAACTGAACCCGCCAGCGGCCGATCCTACACAGCAAAAAGTGTTTCAGTTTATGCCGATAATTTTTACCGGCATGTTTTTGTTTTTCCCTGCGGGGTTGGTGTTGTACATGTTGGTCAACAACTTGATTTCCATGACACACCAGTTCTGGATTTATAAATCGCTGGAAAAACCCGCTGCCAAATGATCGTTGTCACATGACCAGCCTAGATCGCGACACCATTGCTGCCATTGCCACGGCTTCAGGCAAGGGCGGCATCGGAATCGTGAGATTGTCTGGCGCAAACGCGTTGGCTATCGGCGAAGCCATCACGAAAAAAAAATTATCGCCACGCACAGCAACATTCAGTGTTTTTTCCGATGTCTGCGGTGCAATTGACGAAGGTGTCGCTTTATATTTTGCTTCGCCTGCCTCGTTCACTGGGGAGGATGTGGTTGAGCTACAGGGTCATGGTGGCACGCAAGTGCTGAATTTGGTGCTGCAAGCTTGTTTGCAGCATGGCGCACGGTTAGCGCGTGCTGGCGAGTTTTCTGAACGTGCATTTCTCAACAACAAATTGGATCTTGCGCAGGCAGAGGCAATTGCCGATTTGATCGATGCGGGCTCCGCGCAAGCCGCGCGCAATGCCGTGCATTCATTGCAAGGCGAGTTTTCACGCGCCATTCACGCTTTGGTGGAGCAACTGCTGCAATTGCGTTTGTATGTAGAGGCGGCTTTGGATTTTCCCGAAGAGGAAATTGATTTTCTTGCGGATAAAGCGGTTTCCGCGCAATTGTCCGCTGTTGTTGTGGCTGCAGAAAATGTGCGACGTGAAGCAAAACAAGGCGCAGTCATACGCGATGGTTTGCAGGTAGTCATTGCGGGTAAGCCCAATGCCGGTAAATCCAGTTTGCTGAATGCGCTGGCAGGGCGCGACACAGCCATCGTCACGGATATCGCCGGCACCACGCGCGATGTGTTGCGCGAACACATCGCTATTGACGGCTTGCCCCTGCACATTATCGACACTGCCGGTTTGCGCGACAGTGATGATCTGGTGGAGCAGGAGGGTATACGCCGTGCATGGGCAGAAATTGAGCAAGCTGACGTAGTCTTGTTGTTGGTCGACAGTAGCCAAACAACAGAAACGCAGCCGGATATTTTGTGGCGTGATATGCGCTTGCATGCGCGGCCTGCCGTACCTACGCTGGTGGTGCAAAACAAAATTGATGTTAGCGATTTGCCAGCACGATCCGAGCAGCATGTGGTGAGCCTTTCCGCCAAAACCGGTGCAGGTATTGCGCTGTTGCGCGCACAGTTGCACCAGTTGGCAGGGCTAACAGAAGCCGGTGAAACGCGCTTCAGTGCGCGTGCGCGCCATGTTGATGCCCTGCAACGCGCGGCGGTGTTATTGCAGCAGACACAGCAGCGGTTTCACGCCACCGGCGCGGGGGAATTGTTGGCGGAAGATTTGAAATTGGCGCAGCAGTATCTCGGCGAAATTACTGGCAACGTCAGCAGTGATGAATTGTTGGGAAGAATTTTTGGTAGTTTTTGTATTGGCAAGTAAACGGAGATAACCATGAAAAAAGCATTAGCAGGAGCAGTTGTTTTTTTAGTGGCAGCGTATGTGTTTGCGCTGCCGTATATCACGGTATACCAAATTCGCTTGGCGGTGGATGAGCGAGATAGCGAGGCACTATCAGAGCACATCGATTTTCCCAGCGTGCGGCAAAATTTAAAAGATCAGATGAGCGCGATGTTGCTGGGGAAAGTGCAGGAGGACAGTGAGAGTAATAGTCCGCTGGCAGTGTTGGGAATGGCCTTTGCTGGTTCGCTGGTTGATAAGTTGTTAGATGCTTACATTACGCCGGCCGGCGTCGCGCAGTTGTTGGCTGGTGAAAAGCCTTCGCGCAAAAAAGCAAAGCAATTAGCGTATGCTGCGGCAAGCTCAACGGAGAGCGCGGCGCCTATACCGGAAGATAAAAAAGATGCCGAGCAAAAAAAAGTGCTGTCTGATGTTTCTTTGGGATATAAATCCACAAGCCGCTTTGAAGTCAAAGACAACAAAAAAGGTATGCGTGTTGTGCTGCGTCGGCAAGGTTTGGAATGGAAAGTTGCACAAATTATCCTGCCAGAAATGAGCGAAGCAAACCCAGAGCATTAAATTAACCCCCTTATGCAAAAGCTGCGCAAGGGGGTTCTTAGAGTCCTGTTGGCTAACCCGCTTGCGCGAACTGCACCACTTGCGGCTGTGTAGGATTGCGGAACTCCGCCAGCAGTTGCTGTTCTTTCACGCGCACGCGTTCCACATGTTGATCCTTCACCACATCGTAGCCGCGAATTTCTTCCGGCAGTTTGGCAATTTTCACCGCCGTAGCAAAATTGTCAGCATTCAAGTTGGGCAGCAATACATCGTTGATTAACTGCTCGTAATGCGTAATCAGCTCGCGTTCCATTTTGCGGTGCGGAAAGTAGCCAAAAATATCGAAAGGCGTGCCGCGCAAGAATTTGAATTTTGCCAACACCTCAAACGCTTTGAACATACCTGCGCTGAATGTGGATTTCTTGTAGCGGCCGGTGAGAGGATCGCGTTTCGACAGCAAAGGCGGCGCGAGATGCACTTCCAATTCAAAGTCACCTTCAAATTGTTTTTCCAAGTTTTTGCGGAACTCGCCACTGGTGTACAAACGCGCTACTTCATACTCGTCTTTGTAAGACAGTAATTTCGAGTAGTAGGTTGCTACCGCACGCGCCAGCTCTTCGCTGCCAAACTTGGCTTTTTCCAGCGCAGTCACTTTATCTACCAGTGCGCGGTATTTTTCTGCCAGCGCCGCGTTTTGGTAGCCAGTTAAATGCCCCATGCGGTGCGCGATCAATTCGGGCAGCGTTTTGGGTTTCGCGTCCAAATCGCGCATCATCTGCGGACGTGCGGCTTCCAACACTTTTTCCATATTGTGTGCCGCCATGCGACCCCACTGGAAAGTGCGCTTGTTCATTTCCACGGATACGCCATTCATTTCGATGGCTTTCATGATGGCTTCCAGCGACAGCGGGATAAAACCCTTCTGCCAAGCAAAGCCCACTTGGAATAAGTTGGACGCAATCGCATCGCCAAACAAAGCCGTTGCTAATTGTGTGGCGGGAATCACAAACGTATTTTCCACGCCAGCATTTTTTTGCAATGCTTTTTCCATGGTGGAGCTGGACAAATCCAAGTTTGGATTGGCGGCAAATTCGCTGGTGGGCGCGACAAAACTGTTGACCACCAAATGGGTGCGGCCGTTCTGAATTTTTGACACCGCTTCCATGCCGGCGGTAACCACAATATCGCAGCCGAGTATTAAATCTGCACGCTGCGTGGCAATACGCACGGCGTGCAAATCTTCCGGTGTTTTGCCGATGCGAATATGGCTAGTGACGGGGCCGTTTTTCTGCGACAGACCCACCACATCCAAACAGGACACGCCTTTGTTTTCCAGATGCGAAGCCATACCCAACAACGCGCCAATGGTTACCACGCCGGTACCGCCGATGCCAGTGACCAGAATGTTAGATGGCTGTGACAAATCCGGCAGTGTGGGCAGAGGAATGTGTGCAAACAATTCCGCTTCCATTTGCGCAGTGGCCGAGCCTTTTTTCATTTTGCGCGGTTGGCCGTGATGCACGGTGACGAAGCTCGGACACATGCCTTTCGGGCAGGAAAAATCTTTGTTGCACGAGGACTGGTTGATACGACGCTTGCGGCCAAATTCGGTTTCCACGGGCTCGATAGCGATGCAGTTGGATTGCACCGAGCAATCGCCGCAGCCTTCGCACACCAATTCGTTGATGAAAATTCTTTTATCGGGATCGGGAAATTTACCGCGTTTGCGCAGGCGGCGTTTTTCCGTGGCGCAAGTTTGGTCATAAATAATGACGGTGGTGCCAGCAATTTCGCGCAGCTCGCGCTGCACGGCATCCAAGTCATCGCGGTGATAAAACTCGGTATGCGGTGGGAATTTGCTGCGGTCGTGTTTTTCAATGTCGTCGGATACCAACACCACTTTTTTTGCACCTTCCGATGTCACTTGGTGTGCAACTTCGGGTGCGGTGATTTCACCTTCCAAATGCGAGCCTTCAATCGGTTGCCCACCCGTCATGGCGATGGCGCCGTTCAACAAAATTTTGAAAGTGATGTTGACGTTTGCCGCCACGGTGGCGCGAATGGCAAGCAAACCCGAATGGAAATAAGTGCCGTCGCCGAGGTTTTGGAAAATGTGATTCGTGTTGGTGAATGGTGCTTGCCCGATCCACGGCGCACCTTCGCCACCCATCTGGAATAGCGATTTGGTTTTGCGCTCCGGCAACCACACCGCCATGCCGTGACAGCCGATGCCGCCCATCGCAATCGAACCTTCCGGCACATTGGTGGAGGTGTTGTGCGGACAGCCGGAACAAAAACTTGGCATACGCATTAAGTTGGTGGCACCGCTGGCGGCGATTACGCCGCAGGCGTTCGGTTTCAAATAGTTTTCAATTTGTTCATCAGCTACGCGTTTCAGCAAACGGTCGCCAATAATTCTGGCTACGGTCGCGGCATCCAATTCGCCTTCGGACGGCACCAGTGGTGTACCAACTTCGTCAAACTTGCCCACCAAAACCGGACGCTTTTCTATTGGCAAGTTGAATAAAATTTTAGCGATTTGATCTTCCATGAACGCACGTTTTTCTTCGATCACCAGCAACTCATCGCAGCCGTCCGCGAAGGCGCGCAAGCCTTCTGGTTCCATCGGCCAAGTCATCGCTACTTTGTAAATGGCGATGCCCAGTTGTTCGGCGCGCGCTTCGTCCACACCCAGTTCTTCCAGTGCATCACGCACATCAAGATACGATTTGCCGGTGGTGACAATGCCGATTTTTTTGTTCTTGCCGCCCATCACCACTTTGTCGAGTTGGTTGGCGCGTGCAAACGCTTGTGCTGCGAGCAAACGCTGTTGAAACTGACGCTTCTCTGCCACCAGTGGCATTACGCCAAACGCGCTGCTCAGCGAGCCGGGTTCAACGGTAAAATCTTCAGGAATTTTAATTTCTACGCGATGTGGATCGACGTAAACCGATGCGGATGATTCCACGGTGTCTGTCACGCAAATAAAACCAATCCAGCAGCCGGAATAGCGCGACATCGCAAAGCCGTACAAACCAAAATCCAAATAATCCTGCACGGTGGCAGGGTTCAGTACCGGCATAGAAAAATGCAAAAACGCATGTTCGGATTGATGTGCGATCGTGGAAGATTTTGCGCCGTGATCGTCGCCCGCTAAACACAACACCCCGCCGTGTTGTGAAGAGCCGGAGTAGGAACCGTGTTTGATGGCATCGCCTGAGCGATCCACACCCGGTCCTTTGCCGTACCAGATGCCAAAAACGCCGTCGTATTTCGCGCCGTCGATCAAGTTCACTTGCTGTGAGCCCCACACGGAAGTGGCGGCCAAATCTTCGTTCACACCCGGTTCAAAATGGATGTGATGCGCTTCCAAATGTTTTTTTGCGTTCCACAACTGCAAATCGTAAATACCCAGTGGACTGCCGCGATAACCGGAAATAAAACCAGCCGTGTTTAAGCCGACTTTCTCATCGCGCAGACGCTGAATAATGGGCAGGCGCACCAAGGCTTGCGAGCCAGTGATGAAGATGCGACCGGATTCGAGGGTGTATTTATCGTCGAGGGAAACGTCTTGCATGAGCAATCTCAGGGCGGGAAAAACAAGGGGTGAAATTGTAGCCGTTATTTGAAGGTCAAAACGATGCCTAACCCAAATGTCATCACGGCACAGACAGCGTATGTCGCAAAGGTCAGCCAATACATGACAGGCGCATCGTCGCGCGAATAGGTGCGTATGCGTCCCCACCAACCTTGGGCTTTAATTTCGCCTTGTTGTAAGCCATCAACGATCAGCCAAGCGAAGACAACAAATAACACTAAAAATAATGCGGAATACATGCGCTAGATATCTCTGTGGTTTTGTTCTGCGCGCAGCAATTCCACCGCGCGCTGCTCGTGGGCAAAAGCCTCTTCCAGTGACACCGAAGCGCCGTAGTGCAGGGCGCGCTTGGCGTACTTCTGCGTGACAGCGCTGCACTCGGCGCATTGCAAGGCCAGCTCGCGCGCCTTGGTCATCAGTTTATCGGCTGGCACGGCGTAGTTCACCAAGCCCATGTCAGCGGCTTCGCGGGCGGTGACGGTGCGCGCCGTCATCAGCAGCTCCTGTGCTTTGGCCATGCCGACGATTTTTGGCAGCAAGTGAGTGCTTCCTAATCCAGGCATGATGCCCAGTTTGGTGAAATTGAGAGACAGCTTGGCGTGATCGGCCGCTATGCGCATGTCCAGCGGCAGGATCATGGTCATGCCGATACCGATGGCGTGACCGTTGAGCGCAGCGATGGTCGGCTTGGGAAAATTGGCCAGCTCCAGCGGGTAGGAGCGAATCAACGCTTCTTCACCAATCAGCCGCGTACCTGCTGGCAGGGGTTTTTGCAGATACACACGATCGGCACCTGCGCAGAAGCCGCGTTCGCCCGCGCCGGTCAGAATCACGGCGCGTACGCTGTCATCTTTTTCGGCAGCGCGAAAGGCGGCGACGATCTCGTCGCCCATGTCAGGGGTGTAGGCGTTGAGCACTTCGGGGCGGTTCAGGGTGATGGTGGCGATGTGTTCATCGACGCTGTAGTGAATTTGCTGATAGTGCATGGTCATGGGTGGCTGCGCGTATTGAAGGTTTGTTGGGCATCATACTGTAAAAAAACTACAGAAATAGTTTGCGAATCAAGCAACTAGCGGTGGCGTTTTCGGTTTTCCGGTTGGAGCTGTCAGGGCTTTTTGTGTATCCTCGCCGCCTTTCAGCAGCAGCATACAGGGAGAGCCCTATGCGGATTGGCGTTATCAAAGAAACAGCAGCCGGTGAAAATCGCGTTGCACTCACGCCGGAAACGGCCAAAAAATTTACCGGCCTCGGCTACGACGTGGTCGTGCAGAGTGGTGCGGGTGTTGCCGCCAGTTTTCCTGACGAGCAATACGCAGCTGCCGGTGCTACGGTAGCGCCGTCTGCCGCCGATGCGCTGAAAGAAGCGGATCTGGTGTTGAAAGTGGTGGCACCCACCTCCGACGAAGCGGGTTTGATGAAAAGTGGCGCGATTGTACTGGCCGCTTTTGCGCCGCACGCCAATGACAACTTGGACACTTACGCCGCCAAAAATCTCACTTGCGTGGCGATGGAATTGATTCCGCGTATCACGCGCGCGCAGAGTTCCGATATTTTGTCATCGCAAGCGAACGTCGCGGGTTACAAAGCGGTGCTGATGGCGGCGAACGAATACCAGCGCATGTTCCCGATGTTGATGACCGCCGCCGGTACGGTAAAACCCGCGCGCGTGGTGGTGCTCGGTGTGGGTGTTGCCGGTTTGCAAGCGATTGCGACCGCCAAGCGTTTGGGTGCGGTGGTGGAAGCCTCGGACATGCGTCCGGCTGCGAAAGAACAAGTGGAATCGCTGGGCGGCAAATGGCTGGATGTGCCGATGAGCGACGAAGAAAAAGCCAAAGCACTCGGCACCGGTGGTTACGCGTGGGTGCCATCGCCTGACTATGTGCGCGATCAAGCGGTGATCGTGGATAAAGCGGTGAGCAATGCCGACATCGTGATCACCACCGCGCAAATTCCGGGTCGCAAAGCACCGGTGTTGGTGAAAGCCGATACGGTGGCAAAAATGAAACCGGGTTCGGTATTGGTGGATATGGCGGCGTCAACTGGCGGCAACGTCGAAGGTTCCGAAGCGGGTAAAACTGTCACCACAGCGAACGGCGTAAAAATTATTGGTGAAACCAATATTCCTTCATTGGTGGCTGCGGAAACTTCCGCTTTGTACGCGCGCAACATGGTGAATTTTTTAGAGCCGATGCACGACAAAGAAAGCAAATCACTGAAATTAAATCGTGAAGATGAAATGGTGAAGCCGACAATCATTGTCGATGGCGGTCAAGTCATCTACAAAAAACCTAATTAATTGCAGCGCGGAGAAAAAAACATCATGGAAATTATCACTATTTTCGTGCTGGCAGTGTTTGTCGGCTACTACGTTGTGTGGGGTGTAACGCCTGCACTGCACACGCCGCTGATGGCGGTCACTAACGCATTGTCGAGCATCATTATTGTCGGCGCGATGTTGCAAGCCGTACACATCAATGGGCAAGCCATTACTGCAACGAGCGTATTGGGTGCTGTGGCAGCCTTTCTCGCCAGCATCAATATTTTTGGCGGCTTTGCTGTAACCGGACGCATGCTCGACATGTTCCGCAAGAAAAAGAAATAAGGGGAGTCGATCATGGAAAATATTGCTCAATACGCTAGCTGGGCTTACCTGATTGGCGCTGTTCTTTTTATTTTGACGCTGCGCGGTTTGTCGTCGCCTGCTTCCGCCATTATGGGGAATCGCTACGGCATGATCGGTATGGCACTTGCTGTGCTTGCCACGTTTTTTATCGCACCGAATCCAAACATTGGCTTGATTGTGGCAGCAATGATCGGTGGTGCGGCGATTGGTATTTTCCGAGCGCGTACAGTGCCGATGACGCAAATGCCTGAAACGGTAGCTTTGATGCACTCGCTGGTGGGTTTGGCGGCGGTATTGATTGCGATTGCAGCGGCATTGCATGCCGGTGTACAACACGATGCGATCCATCGTTTTGAACTGTTTGTTGGTTGTTTTATTGGTGCAATTACATTCAGCGCGTCGGTGTTTGCTTTCGGTAAACTCGCTGCAAAAAAATGGGCGAAATCTTTGCACGGCAGTTGGGTAAAAGGTGTGCAAGCGGTGTTGGCTGTGGTGATGTTGGCGAGTGGTGTGCATTATTTTGTTACCGAAAACATGATGTCTTTTTGGATGATGACCGGCACAGCGATTGTGTTGGGTTATTTCTGGATTGCGCCCATCGGCGGCGGTGATATGCCGGTGGTGGTGTCGCTGCTCAACTCATTCTCTGGCTGGGCGGCAGCGGGTATTGGTTTCACACTCGGCAACGCGATGCTGATTATTGCGGGCTCCTTGGTGGGTTCGTCGGGTGCCATTCTGTCGTATGTGATGTGTCGCGCCATGAACCGCTCGCTGTTTAATGTGCTGTTTGGCGGTTTTGGTGCTGCCGCTGCTGGTGCCGCTGCTGCTGATGGCAAAGAGAAAAACTACAAGTCTGGTTCTGCTGATGATGCTGCGTTCATGATGGGTAATGCCGATAGCGTGGTAATTGTTCCTGGCTATGGTCTTGCACAGGCGCGCGCGCAAAACGCGGTAAAAGAATTGGCAGAAGCACTGAAAGAAAAAGGCGTGACCGTGCGCTATGCGATCCACCCCGTTGCCGGCCGTATGCCTGGCCACATGAATGTGTTGCTGGCAGAAGCGGATGTGCCTTACGAAGATGTCAAAGAGATGGACGAAATCAACAGCGACTTCCCCTCCACGGATGTGGTGTTGGTGATCGGTGCGAACGATGTGGTGAATCCCGCCGCGAAAACCGATCCAACTTCACCGATTTTCGGCATGCCAATTTTGGAAGCCAACCGCGCACGCACCGTGATGGTGATCAAGCGTTCAATGGCGGTCGGTTATGCTGGTCTGGACAATGACCTGTTCTATCTCGACAAAACCATGATGATTTTTGGCGATGCCAAAAAAGTGGTAGAGGACATGGTGAAATCCCTCACCGGCAGCGGGCATTGATGGCTGTCATGGAAAACAAAAAAACCCGCTCGGCGGGTTTTTTTATGGTTTTTTTTTGGGGGGGGGGTATAATCTTGCAGCTGTACCCATTTTAATTCTGCGCAAGGAGATTGCCATGAACATTAAACACACACTTGCTGTTGCTGCACTAACACTGTTTTCTGCCACCGCTTTGGCTGCACCGTCTTATCACATCAATGGCACGCCCATTGTTGGCGTGGCTACCTTTGTTTCTTCTGGTACTTGTAAGGTGCCCATGAAAAAATTTGCGGGTGCGCAATATGGCTCTATTTATGATTCTGGGAATAACCCTATAGGGTCTGGTGTAATTGATGCCACGGGTTCTACGATTTTGGCGTTACAGGCGTCAGGCATGCAAAGCTATATAAAGGCGTATGTCAATAACAATGCACCCGAAAAAATGGATTATTTGTTCAGAATCAGTTTTATGGATACTAATATGGTGGCGGGTTATGTGATGGCGCAGTCAGGTTGTTCGATGCAGAGCTTTTGGTCGCAGCCCAGTTCTACAATCCAAATAAAGGTAGATGCTGCTAAAGGCACGCAGGATGTTATGCTGAAGCAAGCGTTTATTGGCGACATAATGACATCGCCAACGGTGTGCCCGACCGTGAATAACATCACCAAATGCAAATCGTTACAGTTCCAAGGCAAGATGACGTTCAAAGGTCGTTATTTAATCCCTTGAAGCAAACGGTGTCACCAGAGAAACCCGCCGCTCGGCGGGTTTTTTTATGCGCCCCGTTTGCGCGCTGAAAACTGGTGCTAGTATGAACAGCAGCAAAACATTTCGCGGAGGTTGACGATGTTAAAGCAAGCATTTTTTGCAGGATTTTTTGCGCTGTGTGTGGCAGCAAGCGCGCAGGCCGTCACACTGCCCTACCACGTCAACGATGGCTATTACGGCAGCGTAACAATCCGGGCGCGTGGTAGTTGTGGTTTTGCGCCGATCACTTACAAGAATGTGTGGTTTGGCGAAGTGTTTGATAGCGGTAACGCCTCGCAAGGCTATGGTTTGATCACCGCAAACGGACAGCCGTTGTTTTGGGAAGAGGATTACGCACCACTGCGCCACCGTAACAACGACGATATTGGCACGGGCAAAGATGTCAGCTATACCAATATGGTGGGTGCAGAGTTGGTGGCTTTGGCGGAGAGTCTCTCTGGGTGTAGCTTATGGACCATTGTGCCCAACACGAATTCGCGCGCCACAATTCAGTGGGATGCTTATCGTCAGTATGACCGCATGCAGCTGCGCGCTAATTTTAGTGGCTTTGACAAGGCTGTTTGTTTGGGCCCCGTCACCAATATGCGGTGCTCAGCCAAAGGGTTTTCCGGTTCGATTGCGTTCAGGGGTAATCGAGGCACGCCGTAGGCTGACAGCTTGGGGCGGTATCGCATATAGTGCGTCTCTGTTTTTTTCAGCTTGATTGAGGTTCATCGTGAAAACCTTTCCTGCCTTTATCGCCACTACGGCTGCGTTTGTTTCTATGCAAGTGGCAGCCGCTTCCTACGGCATCGACAGCAGCCAGCCTTACTACAAAGGCGCGTCCACCGCACAAACCGTCGGCAGTTGCACCATCTACAAATCCTATTCCGAAGCGTGGTGGGGGCAGGTGAAAGACCCCAGTGGCGCCAACATTGGCGAAGGTTTGATTGCCAAAAAAGGCATAACGGGGTCGGAGTATGTGCTGGTTGCCCTGCTGCAGAGCACGTTTTATTTGGGCGGACAGATCAACAATGTAAGCGGTAAATTGCGCAGCGTGAGTTTTGTGGATATGAGCAACGCCGGCACGGCCAGTGCGCTGCAGGCCTTGGCGACTAACCCTTCTTGCGCGATAGACTGGATGCAAGCCAGCCCGCAGGCCAGAATCACCTACACGAAAACACCGATCAAACCCGCTGTCTTCACCGAAACATTTACCCTGCTGTACCTCTTCGGTGGCGCGGGCAACCCCGTTTCAAGCACGGCGGGCAACTTGACCACGGATACCGCCAAAATTTTTAACGGCAAGATCAATTTTGTTGGCAAGAAACCCGCATTGACGGTGACGCCGCCCGTACCTAGCCTTTAAGGAGATTTTTATGCGCACATTGCCCCAAGTGGCCGTTCTCGCCGCTGCCATTGCCCTGCTGCCTGCGTGCAGCAAGGAAGAAGACACTACCGCTAAAAACAGCGCCGCGCCCGCTGCACATCAACAGGCATCAGATCCGTTCCAGCGCAACGGCGAACTGCTCTCGGTCAATGTAGACAATATGCCGCGCCCTGCTTTTGTAGCGAAATTGGCAGAGTTGACCGGCGCAAAAATTACCGTGGACGGCGATAACAACCAAACCGTGACCCTGCACACCACCGACGGCAGTTTGCGTAAAGTGTTGAGCATGGCGCTGGCCGATGTGCCGTACACCATCAGCATGCAGTTCGCCAACTTGCAAGACAGCTTTCCTGTCAGCGTGAATGTCACGCGTTATCAGGCTGCAACGCAAGCAACTAACACCGGTGCAGCATTGCAGCCTGCTGCATTGGCGCAACAGGCACAGCAGCCTGCTATAGCCGCACAGCCGCAAGCCGCCGCGGATGACGAGGAGCGCCCAGAGTTGTCGAGCATGTCGCCCGACGCACAGCTCAAATATTTTTTAGCGCAGAGCAAAGACGATCAGGTATCCATTATTTTTGATATGGAACCCACAAAATCTGACATCGCTCTGATGAATAAATTGATTACGCGTGAAGATGTGACAGGCGAAGTGAAACAGGAAATGCTCGACAGCCTTTCCACCGCCGATTACGAAGACGCGGGTGCCACCATCAAATTAGCGCTGGAGGAAAAAGATCCTGAGGTGGTCGCCAAAGCTGCAGAAGTGTTATCCGGCTCTGGCTCGGAAGCCGATATTCCTGCCCTGAAAAAAGCACTGGAAAAAACCGACAATGAAGATGCGCGCACTGCCATCAGCGATGCGATTGAGTCGCTGGAGCCGTAAGCGCGCAGAGGTACCCTTGATGAGGAGCCGTTACTAACACATTAGAAAACGCCAGTGGCGATGTATCTAGTAATTAAAGTAGTGAAATACCCGTATGAAACCGCATTACAGGAGAGAGATTGATGGTCTGCGCGCCATAGCCGTTTTGTCCGTAATGTTTTTTCATGCAGGTATTCCGGGCTTCACTGGTGGGTATGTAGGCGTTGATATTTTTTTTGTAATTAGTGGATATCTTATCTCCTCTATCATATTGAGTGATTTAGAAAAAAAACAATTTTCATTTGTATGTTTTTATGAGCGACGAGCCAGAAGACTTATTCCTGCGTTAGCTGGCATTTTATTTTTTTCAACGACAGCAGCATATTTGTTAATGCCAGCAGTGGCTCTAGCTGAGTACTCAAAAACGCTTTCGGCCACAGCGTCATTCTGGTCAAATATTTATTTTTATGTAACAAGTGATTATTTTTCAGCGGCATCAGAAGAAAATCCTTTGATTCATACATGGAGCCTCGCTATTGAGGAGCAGTACTATGTTGTATTCCCAATTCTATTACTGCTATTGTGGAAATATAAAAAAAGCAGATTGATTCTAGTCTTGGGATGTTTATCTATATGTTCACTAGGGCTCTCTCAGTTTTTAGTGTACCAAAAAGCAAACGAGGCAAATTTCTATTTGATTTTTAGCCGCGCATGGGAGTTTTTTGTTGGAACATTGATAGTTTTTTTTCCTCTGGAAAAACAAGGCAAATACCTAAGAAATGTACTGGCAGGGGCGGGATTTTTTCTTATTGTTGGATCGGTAAGGTTCTTTGATAAAAATACACCATTTCCTAGTGTTTATACGTTGATTCCTGTTGTTGGGGCGTGTTTAGTAATTTTGTGTAGCGGTAGAGAGATAATTCTCGGCAGACTTCTTTCAAGTGGCGTGCTGGTGTCAACAGGCCTAATGTCATATTCGCTGTATCTTTGGCACCAGCCGATTTTGGCTTTTTTGCGACTAAAGCATGTTGGTAAGTTGCCTTGGGAGTGGACAGTGATGGCGGTCGCACTCTCTTTTTTGGCAGCGTATCTCAGCTGGAGGTTTATAGAGACACCTTTTAGAGACAAGACATTATTTTCACGCAAACAGATTGCGATATATGCCTTCATAATTTTGATTGTGTTTTTTGCGTTAGGACAAGTAGGGAATTACTTTAATGGGTTTGAGCAAAGATTTGGAACATCTCAGTATGCTAATTCAATTCTTGCGAGCCCGCAGAGACAGAAGTGTCATACACAGGGGGCTAATTACCTTAAGCCAGAAAAGTCGTGCCGATATTTTAGCAAGAACACTACATGGGCAACATTTGGCGATAGTCATACGGCAGAGTTGGCATATGCGCTAGCGAAAGAAATTGAGAAAAAAAACGAGGGTGTTCTACAGCTAAGTTTTAGCGGCTGCCCGCCGGCACTATTGTTCGATGTTCAGCGCCACGGCTGTTCAGATTGGACAAAGGAGTCACTGCAGTATTTAGAGAATAATCCCCAAATAAAAAATGTTTTGCTTGGTTATCGTTACACTGCGTTTTTATTTGGTTATCAAATGGAAGAATATCCTGATCTTCCGGATGAAAACCCCGCTCAGAAATTAGCCGGTAGCGACCATTATTTATCTGCACACGATGCAAGAGAGTTATATTGGAGCAGTTTTTTAGAGGTTGTATCTAGACTGATGCGCGCAGGTAAGAGGGTTTATATTTTGTATCCGGTGCCTGAGCTACCTACACATATAAGCAAGGTCATTACTCCATTATTTCCTTTTGGCGGTAACAAGACGTTGCTTGATTTGCAGTATACAACATCAATGAATTATTACTTTTTAAGAAATAAATTCATTCTTGAAAAGTTAGATTCTCTGCAGTATGGAGATCATTTGCGTGCAGTAAAACCAACACAAGCAATTTGTGATGAAAGATTTTGTTCTGCTGTTCGAAATAATACGGCGCTTTACTTTGATGATAATCACCTGAGTTTATATGGCGCAGCTCTTGTCGTAAAAAATATACCTAACCTATAAGATTTTTTATAGCGCCCTTTATTTTTCTACGGGATATTTTTAACAGTCGTCCAATAAGAAACTTGGGGCTTTCTAGAGCGCGAGCATAAAAAAGATATGTTTTGTTCTTGCCGCTCAAGTAGGGTTCAACAAAAGATTCCAGATTAATTCCTCTCCGCTCCTCTGCCCAAATAACTACTTTTAAATGACAATAAAATGCCTTGATGCTGTTGTTAGAGGCTATGCCATTGTTATGAATGCGATAAAAATAAAGAGGTTTATCTATAAAATAAAAAGAGCCTACCTCCGATAGCTGCAGGTACAGGTCTTGATCTACAGCCCTTAATAAGCAAGAGTGAATGCCGTGCGTTTTGTTATAGGCATCCATTTTGAAACTAGAAAATGCTGTAACAGCACCATCCATATTGATAAATGTGTTATCTACTGCAACATGTTTTGCCAGATCAAATGGATTTGTAACAGAAAGGTTGTCATCGCAGAAAAAAAAAGAGGAGTGGACAAGGGATACTTCGGGTCTGTTTTGGTGTTCTATAACCATGAGCATCAGGGCATCTGGTGATATTGCATCATCGGGATCAACAAAGCCGGATAATTCGCCGACCGCCAACTCAGCACATCTTTTTTTTGTGTATCCGCACCCCTTGTTTTCTTCGTTAATATGGAGACTAAACCTAGAATCGCCATGTATTAGAGACGAAATTACAGCTACAGAGTTGTCCGTGGATTTGTCATCTACAATGACCACCTCCCAGTTTGTATAGGACTGGGAAATTATGGAGTTGTAGCATGTTTCAAAGTATTTTCCATTGTTGAAGTTTGCCACCAAAATAGAAAATTTCATCGGATATAGAACCTTAGCCTTTAGAGGCAACGAATAAAGGCCTGTTGTTGTTCGAGGGGTTTTTTTCATCATCGGACAGACCGAGATATCGTATATCGATAAAACCTGCCTGTTTAAGACCTTGCTGAATGTAATCTATATCAGAATTTCCATTTCCTTCAAAATAAAGTTTGTAGCCGCAGAGCTTGCCAAGGACGTCAAATAATTTGTCGCGTTGCTTTAAATGCTCAATAACAGCTAAGCAAAATACGATATCAAAAGGTTCTTCAAATTTAACTGAATCGCATTCAATATCAAATTGGTTAAACTCAAGATCGTATATCTGGTTGTACTTCGCTAGCTTGTTTGATAGTAAAACTTTATCTGCGTCGTATTCTAGTCCTAGCATATATTTGGGATTATATTTTGAAAGTCCGAGTAATGTTGCTCCAATATTGCTTCCGATATCAAGAATGGTTTTGTCACAAATGTCGGATTTATTTAGACCAAATCTATTGAGTCGTTTTGCCGTATTTCGCTGGCTAATTGTTGGGTCAATATATGTGTTTTTTAAATCAAAGGATGCATAAATATTTTTCGTTTGGAGAGCGTGTCTTGCCATGCCGTCTTTGAGGGTTTTAAAAGTCAGGCTTGAGTCAAATAGTTGATTTTCAAAGCGACTATCAAGGATCCTTTTTATATCTGAGAGGTTGTTTAGATTAAAGAGGGCTCCGACAGATACAGGAGATGAGCTCAAAATGCACATATTTCCAGTCAAGAAAGCGCTTTCGCATCCTTGTCCTGTTATATCGTATGAATCATAAAAATCAACGGGTGGTTGTGGTTGAGATGTCTCAAAGTCGGTAATTTTTATGCCAGAGGCGGTGACATAAATATTTTTTGCATGAAAGTCTCCATGCAAGAAGCCCTCTGTGTAAATATCAAGAAGGCACCATAGTATTTCGCCTGCTAATTCGGAGTCAAAATTAGATGCTTTATCAAGCCTTGATTCAGGAGAAAAGTATTCTATGAATAGAGAGTTTCCGTCAATTTTCAATAAACGCGGACACCATGAATATTTCTCAAAGTGTGTATACGCTTGTTTTTCGTTGCTTAGTGCTAGCATGCCATCAGTTGTGCCGAGATAAGTTTTTTTGATAACCATGCTTCCATTAAGTTCTACTAACTCTGTTATTGCTCTAGTAGAGTGATACTGGTCGCCAATGTTTTTTAAAATAACGCCCTGATTGCGCCCATAGTAAAAACCATCGATCCCTCCATATCTCTTATTTCTGTCTAGTATGTCGTAGTGAAACTCATCGCGCTTGCCGATTATTACAGCTTTGGCTGACCCAATAATTGATAGGGGGGGTATATTTCCAGAGACCGTTGTTCCCATGCCGACAATGCAACCATCACCGATAGTGGTTCCTGGTGCAATACAGACATTCATGCCGATCCATACATTTTTTCCGATGACTACAGGCTTTAAAATAAGATTATTGTCATAGGGCAACAAGTTACCTTTATAGTCATGATTTATAGAATATAAAACCATATTTCTACTAATATGCGTGTTATCTCCAATTGTCACGCCGCCTTCTGCTCTTATATATGCGCCATCGTTTATATGGACATTGTTTCCTATGTCAAGATTATGGCGCCCTGTAATCGTATGGTTTTTGCCCCAAAAAAAAGAGCCTTCTCCGATTTTTTTTAAGCCTTGATACGTTGTGTTAATAACAGGCTGCCTGTTATTAATTTTCTCAAGCTCCGGATAGATGGCTTTGGCAAGCTTTTTTAAAATCTTCTTTTTTAGTTTGTTGAGCGCATTCATCATTGGTTCATCAGTAACTCTGGATGGAAGGGGTAGTTAAGCAGTAGCAAAAAATGCTTGCCTGATCATAGCAAATATACCCTTGGCGATACATCCGAGATAAGTGATACAGGCGGCAATATGATCAAATTCTGATTGGGAAAGGAGGCAAGTAAAGTCAGTAATTCCCGACGATATTAGTAATATCTGTTACATTATGGGACACAATTTTTAAGTGGGATGATGGATATGACCGTCGCTGTTATCGGGCTTGGCTATGTTGGGTTGCCTTTGGTTGTAGAGTTTGGTCGCCATATGCGCGCCATTGGGTTTGATACGGCGGAGCGGAAAGTTGAAGCGTGTCGTAACTTTATAGACCCTGCAGCAGAGCTTTCTGGTAATGACCTGCGCAGCGCGGTATATGCAGAGTACACGACCGATCCCGCTCTAATTGCAGAGGCTGATGTCATTATTGTTGCAGTTCCAACGCCTGTTGATAGTGCTCGCAGACCAGATTTCTCTCCATTGATCAGTGCAAGTACGATAGTGGGGGCGCATATGAAAATTGGCGCAACGGTAGTGTATGAATCTACGGTATATCCTGGTGCTACAGAGGAAATATGCGTGCCAATTTTAGAAAAAATTTCTGGAAAAAAATGGAAAAAAGAATTTTTTGTTGGGTATTCTCCAGAACGTATTAACCCAGGGGATCGTGAGCACACTCTAACAAAAGTAATAAAAGTTGTTTCGGGAGACATGCCAGAAACGTTAGAGAAAGTTGCAGCCTTGTATGAAAAAATTGTTACATCTGGCGTGTATCGCACAACTAGCATTAAAGTGGCTGAAGCAAGTAAAGTAATCGAAAATACACAGAGAGATTTAAATATAGCGCTGATGAACGAATTAGCTGTAATATTTAATAGGTTAGACATTGACACATTGGAAGTATTAGAGGCAGCCGGGACAAAGTGGAATTTCCTAAATTTTCGACCAGGGCTAGTCGGCGGGCATTGTATAGGTGTTGATCCGTATTACCTTACATATAAAGCAGAAGTTGTTGGGTATCACCCACAAGTTATTTTGGCGGGAAGGAGAATTAATGATGATATGGGACGATTTGTTGCCGAAAACACAGTAAAAGAGATCATTAAAGCTGGAGGACAAGTTAAGTGTGCTCGCGTAATTGTCATGGGTTTTGCATTTAAAGAAAATTGTTCAGATATTCGCAATACCAAAGTTATTGATGTGGTAAGAGAGTTAGAAAGCTTTGGGGTAGATGTGTTTGTACATGACCCAATTGCAAATGCAGAAGATGCAATGCATGAATATGGGGTTTCTCTCGTTTCTTGGGAGTCTCTGCCGGAGGCAGATGCAATGGTGCTTGCTGTGGCGCACAGTGACTTCATTTGTATGAACCTTGAATATTTGTTATCAAAACTTCAAAAAGGGGGGTGTTTTATAGATATAAAATCAAAATTTGATAGAGATGCTTTAGCGAATAAAGGGATTAGAACTTGGCGGCTTTAGGTAATGTGTTTTTAATGAACAGTTAAAGATGGCGTTAACATCTGTAATTATTCCTTCCTACAACTACGCCGCCTTTCTTGCTGAGGCGGTGAACTCGGCACTGCGTCAGTCGCATAGCAACATTGAAGTGATTATTGTTGATGATGGCTCTACCGATAACACGGCCGCAATTGCACAGCGCTTGATGCAAGAAGATGTGCGGGTGCGCTATGTGTATCAAGCCAATCAAGGTTTATCGGCGGCGCGCAATACTGGAATTAAAAATACCAAGGGTGAGTTTTTGGTATTTTTGGATGCCGATGATGTGTTGCACGAACACAAAGTTGTCGCACATTTGCAGCATTTTTTAAGCGATGAAAAGATAGATATTTCCTACGGCAGCAGCCGTTATTTTTTATCCGAGTTGCCGGAAAAAACTTACGCGACGATTGCCTTGGATGAACAGGATTGGATGCCAAAAGTATCGGGCAGTGCAGAAACGGTGCTGCCGGCGTTGGTAGTGAACAACATCATGCCCGTGTGCTCGGCCATGTTGCGCAGGCGCGTGGCGGAGGTGGTGGGCGATTTCGACACCGCATTAAAATCCTTGGAGGATTGGGATTACTGGCTGCGCGCCGCGGCAGCGGGTTGTGTCTTTGCTTACCGCGATGATGCGCGTTTGGCTGCGTTTATTCGCGTACACGGTATCAGCATGAGTCAAAACAGTTTGCGCATGTTGCAAGTACAGTACGGCTTGCGCCGCACACAGATCCCGCGCTGTTTGCAGCGCATGGTCAACACAACGCTGGCGCGCCAATTACAACAAGACAATGCCAAACGTCGCTTGCGCTGCTTGTCTAGCATTGCTGCGGCTATGGGCTGGCGCAGCGCTGCATTTCGTCAGTTGTGTCGAGGGGAGTCGCCTGTCATGCTGCTGAAATTGGCGTATCGTCTGCTGCGCAGAAAACACAACGGTTAATGTATGTCTGCAAAAGTTTCCATCGTAGTCACCACCTACAACGGCGCAAAATATTTGGCAGCGCAGTTGGATTCCATTTTAGCGCAGACATACCGCGCGTTAGAAATTCTTATTAGCGATGATGCTTCCACGGATGACACATGGGCTGTTGCACAACACTACGCAGAAAAAGATGCGCGTATCCAGTTATATCGCCACGAGAAAAATGTGGGACTGCACGCCAATCTCAATGTCGCTTTAGCCAAAGCATCTGGTGAGTACATTGCCATTTCCGATCAGGACGATATTTGGCTGCCGCATAAAATAGAAAAACAGTTGTCGCTATTGGGCAGTGCCGTGGGTGTGTATTCCGACAGTGCATTGATTGACGCGCAAGGTCAATCGCTCGGAAAAACACTGTTTCAAACGCTGAATATCAAGCCCAACGCCGACAGCGCGCACACGGTTCCGCTGTTTTTTAAGAACGCGGTGTCGGCACACGCGCTGTTGTTTCACCGTTCGTTGTTGTCGATGGTATTGCCGTTCAGCGATGATTTTATTTTCGATCACCAACTGGCGCTGGCTGCTTCCTGTTACGGCGGCTTGCAGTATTGCGACGAGCCGCTGGTGCTGCATCGCATCCACGGTGGCAACCACACCAATGCCGGTTTGGCAGGGAAAGCTGCACAAAAACAAGCGGTGCTTGATCGCAATGCCGAGCGTCGCGCGCATCGCTTTCGTCAGGAGCAGCGCATCCGTTTTGTTTTAGAGCGCAGTGTGCAGGCCAGTGCTGAACTAAAAGCCTTTGGCGTTTGTGATAGCGCGTTGTTGGCAGATGTAGCTGCTATTCCTGATGAAATGGCGCGTTACGATCAAACTTTTTTTAACATCAAACTGTTCAATTTACTGCGCGTGTTAGGCCGCAAACACCGCTACTGCCGCAAGCTGCGCTTGAAGCGCTGTTTTACTTTGGCGAAAGGCGCGCGCTGGCATCAATGGTTTGGCGCGCTGGGTTTGCGTTGAGGTGAACCGATGAATGATCTTCCGCGCGTATCCGTTTTAATTTCTGCCTACAAACACGAGCGTTATGTAGAAGCCTGTGTGCGCAGCGTGTTGGCGCAAACCTATCCGAATATAGAATTGATCGTATTGGATGACGGCTCGCCGGATGGCACAGCAGCGGTGTTGCAACGATTGCACGACGAAGCTAAAAATACCGCGCGACCGTTTACCTTTATCACCAAGAAAAACACAGGTTTGTCGGATACTTTGAATCAAGCCTTGGCGCTGGCAACAGGAAAATACATCTGTCAGTTTGGTTCCGATGACATCATGCTGCCGGAAAAAACCGCCATACAAGTGGCGTTTATGGAAACGCATCCTGGTGTCGCCGTGTGTGGCGGCAATGCGCTGAATATTGACGGCGATGGCAAGGTGCGTGCGGGTCGCCAGAAAAATCCACTGCAGCGTGAAATTACTTTTGAAAATCTATTTGCCAATACCGGTCACGGTATTGTGGCTTCCACCTGCATGATACGCAAAGAGGTATTGGACAAAGAGGGTGCGTGGAATCCAGCTATTCCATTGGAAGACATGTATTTGTGGTTCAAACTCACCTCGCGTGGGTATCGCATGGTTGGCTTGGGTGAAATCTTGATGCACTACCGCAAGCACGCCAGCAATTCGTATAAAAATGTGCGCTATATGTACGAATCGATGAAGAAAACCATTGCCGATTATCAAGCGCATCCGCTGTACACCGAGGTGTTGTTGAAGTTGCAGCGCAGTTGTTTTCTAACAGCGGCCAAGCAGGGCGATAAAACCTTGGCGCGTGAAATATTGCGCGAGATTCCGCTGCGCGCCTTCAATAAAAAAGTGTGGCGCGGTTTGCTGCACTTGTTTTTGATGTGCTTGTTGAAGCCGAGCAAAAGTCCGTGACAGCAACTGCTAAGCCGCAATTACTGTATTTGGTGTACGGACCTGATGCGGCGTACCACCGCGAAGCGCAGTTCAGTATTTTGTCGGCGCTGTATCGCGCTGCCGACGCCGACAGTTTTTCCATTGCGGTGTACACCGACGCGCCCGTGCATTATCAGCATTTGCCGGTGACGGTGTATCCGCTTGCGCCAGAGACTTGGCAGCAGTGGGCGGGAGAGTTGCGCTATCACCATCGCAGCAAATTGTGTGTGTTACAGCAAGCCGTGCCGCTGGCGAGTAAAACGGTATTTATTGATACCGATACCTTTTTTTTGCGCGATCCTGCGCTGTTATTTGCAGCGGTAGATGACAAAGCCTGCGTAGTGGATGAGTTGTATTACAGTCAGTTACCACCTGTTGTAGCGCAAGATGCCGCAGTGGCAGAGCAGCTACAGCGAATGAATATCAACGCACAAAATATTCCTGTCATCAACTCAGGCTTGTTTGGCATCACGCGCAGCAATGTCGCAGTTTTAGATTTGGCTTTGCGTTTGAATGACGCGGTGTACCCTGCATCCAATAAAAGTTTAACCACCGAGCAGCTGGTGTTGGGCATGGCGGCAGCAACCCAGAGCGCGTTGCAGGCAGACGATGGTGTGATTAAGCACTACTGGAGCCGCAAGCAATTGTTTCGCGCCAAAGCCTCCGCCTTTATTGCGAAGCATGGCGCACAGTGGGATACAGAGGCGGCGCGGCGCGATTTTCTGCGTGTAACACCAGCCATGCCCAAGCCGCCGGTATTGATACGCAGTGTGATGAAGCTGTTGACACTGGTGGTGCCGCAGCCTGCGCGCCAGTTATTGCTGGAATTGTTTTACGCGCGCTTTCCCTATCGCAACCCGTTTGATCGTGCCTGCCAAGATGCTTGGCGTGAGAAAGCGTGGAAAAACTACTACGAAAAGAAAGCCGAAAAAAATAAATCAAAAACAAAATAAAAATGTAGGAGCGGCGCCTTGCCGCGACATTTCTTTAGCCAAACAGCCGTTGTAACAGTGTGCGCGGATAATCTTGTGGTTGACGCAGCGGCTCGGCCATTGCCCACACAATTTTTTGTCCCAGTGCTTCAAAGCTGTACTGCCGTTCAACCAGTTTTTGACCGGCGTCAGCAATGCGTTGTGCCAGCGCAGGGTTCGCGCGCAGTTGCGCAATTTTTTGGCGGCATTCTTCCAGAGAAGTGTACAGCACAATATTTTCCATATCGCGCAAGCCCAGCGCTTCCTCCTCGCCGTTGCCTTGTTGCCAAGCGAGCAGCACACAACCGGCAGCCATCGCTTCAAAGTTTTTAATCATGTATTCGCCCATGCCGATGTCGGCGCTGGCAAAAAAGCGAATGCTGTTGAGTTTATCGACATATTCTTGACCAGAGTTTGTGCGCACGATTTCCATGTTTTCCAGCGCAGCCAATTGCTCCAGAAACTGTTTGCGCTGCGCGTACACGCCGCTTTTCAAGCTGCCGACAAAACCCAGTTCGATGTTGCGCTCACGTTGTTGCGCTTGAATCAGTGCTTGGTCGTAACCCTTGGGAATAAAAATCGCATCTATGCCTTCGTGGCACAAACGCTGCGTGACATGCGCGCCGGAACACAGCACGCGCACCCACGGCATGCGGTGGTAGTGGCGCGCGTATTTACCGCGATACTTGTTGAGAATGTAATTCTGATAAGCATCGTGTTCCAGAATTACCAGATTGGGCAGCGTGCGAATAAAACGCCACTGGCGCATTTCTTTTTTGAAGCGCAGAAAAAATACGATGCGATCGTAGCGTGAGATATCGACCTGCTCGCGGAAATAGCGTTTCAGATTGGCTTGCTCGTCGGAGCTCAACCAGCGTGTATCGCAGTCACCCGCGTGGCGCGCAATGCTGTCGTACAGGCGGTCGAGAATCACGCGCTGTTCTTTTTGTACCAAAAACAAAACTTTCATCGCTGGGCTACCACGCGAGCAACGGCAGCCAGCAGTCGCTCGCGAAAAGGTGGAAAACTGAATTGTTGTTGCAGGCGTTGATAGAGCTGCTCGCCCAGTTGTCGCTGTTGTTCGGGCGTTTTGCGCAGCATACACAACATGTGTTCAGCTAATGTTTTGTCGTCACCGCTAACAAAATACAGCGCGTGTTCACCGAGAACTTCAGGCGCGCCGCCGCAGTTGGTGCTGATGACAGGCACGCGCGCCAGCATGGCTTCTGTTAGCACGATGCCAAACGGTTCGCGATCAGAGGAGGAAACATAACAATCGAAGGCGGGAAATAAAGTGGCGGCGTCGGGCAGCGCGCCCGTGAGAATAATGCGCTCTTGCAATTGCAACTCTTCAATCTGTGCGCGGTAGCGCGCTTCGCGTTTGCCTTTGCCTATCAACAATAATTTAGCTTGGGGAGCTTCTACCGCAATGTGTGCAAAAGCGCGGATCAGCGTGCTTTGGTCTTTGTCGTCGTGCAGGCGACCGACATTAGCAAACACAAATTCCTCATCTCGCAATGCCAGTTTTTCTCTGGCCATTGTGCGCGATAACAGATTTTTCTCTAAAGCTGCGCTGTCTATGCAATTGTGCAGGGCTTGTTTTTGCAAAGCATTGTCGTAAGCGCGCATATCATTGGTGACAGCCTCTGATACACCGAGCAGCAACAAACGCTGACGAAACAAACGCAGCAGGCAGCGGCGCGCACGGTTTTTTAGCACGCCAAACGCGTGTGCCACACCGATCACAGGAATGGTGCTACCCGCACTGCCGAGCAGGGCGAGATACAGCGGTTTGTAGCGCTGCGCGACCAGCAAAGTCACTTGATGTTGTTGGATCAGTTTGCGCACGCGCATTATCAAGCCGAGCTTCAAGCCCTTCATTTTTTTTTCGGAAGCATCAAAAAAAATGACTGCATCGGCGACAGTGTTTTGCCGTTTTGCTGTGTCAGGTTTGCCGGATAAATACACGGTGATCACGCGCCAGCCATCCGACTGCAGCGCGCGACTGTATTGATTGGACAACGACAAAAACGGCTCGTTGTAGCCGTGAATAATGTGCAGAGCGGTGCGTGGCGTGCTCATGTGGCTATAGCCTCACGCAGTTGTTGCTGTAATGTGGCGTTGTCTTGCCAGTTTTGCAGCAGGCGTTGTTTGTCTTTTTGCAGCGCGTTTTGCAGTGCAGCAGCGCTGCGGTGGTGTTGTGCGCCGTCGTAGTCGATCACAGCAAGCGTTTTGCCATCGCTGAGTAAATTGCTGGCTTTCATGTCGCCGTGGTGGATGTGCAGTGCTTGCAGAGCCTCAAACATGGCACGCAGGCTGTGTAATTCGTCCACTGTGGGTGCGTGTGCCTGCCAGCGCGTGAGTAAATTGGCATCGGCGCAATATTCGCTGATAAACCATGTGTTAGTGACGAGTGGTCCTGTTTTTTGTTCGATCAAAGCCACCGGATGCGGCACGCGCACGCCGGCAAATGTCAGTGCGTGTGCGTAGTGCCAACTGCGCGCAGCACGCGTAGGGCGAAAAGCGCGGCGCAGTTTGCGCAGCCAATCTTTGTTGATGTACTGTTTGACGACAAATGCTTTGCCATCCACTTCTATGCGAAAAACTTTAGCCGAGTTGCCATTCTTTAATATTGTGGCGTTCTGCGTCAGTGCGGCAGGGTTTTTCAGTTGCTCGCGCAAAGCAGACGTTAAAAAACGGCGCTGAGCGAGGATGCGCAAGCCGTTGTGTGGGCTGAGATCCGCCACTTCAGTGCAATCGCGTAGGATTTTTTTCAGATAGTGCTGTAAACGCTGTCGCCACTGCTGTTTAGCGAGTGCGTTGATCGCCGCATCACCCTGCAAATGCTGTAGCGCAAAATCCCAATCGGCTAAGGGTAGTTGCGCCAACAACAACGCGAGATTTTTTTGTTGTTCATGAGGATGCGAAAAATGCTGGCAACTGGCGGGGTCTAACAGCCACAGTGCTGTGCTGCCATCTTCTTGCGTTTGCAGCAGGAAATTGCCTAGGTGCAAATCGCGTTGCAAGAATTGATGCTGCCACAGGTTTTGCAAACAAGGCAGTAGCCTATCGAGATAGCCGCGCTTTTCTGTTTCATTACTTTGCTGCCACAACGCATCTAAAGCCTGTGCGTTATCAATAAAAGTAAACAGACATACGCCACCTTGTTCCAGCGGACACTGCATGAGCAGGGCAGGTGTGTTGATGCCGACGTGTTGCAGTTTCTCAAAGCCATTGATTTCTTTCTGCCAATTGTCGGCATCAAAAAATAATTTCACTAAAACAGTTTGCTGGTTGTGCGTGCCGCGCAGCACGATACGTTTTTCTGGCAGCAAGCGCAGTATCGTGTCACACAGCAAGATGCTGTGATCTGGCAGTGCGATAGAAAAAGGTACGGTGACAGTGCGACCGCTGGCTTTCAAGACTGCCAGTGTAGTGAGCGGTGCAGAATTCATGCCGGTTGTTTGCCGCCACGCGGGCGCGGAATGCCCATTTTTTGACGGCGCTCCCACAGGTTTTTACGACTGATGCCGAGACGTTGCGCAATTTCAGTTTCAGACAGTGCGTCTTGGTTGTCCAACACAAAACGCACAAAATAATCTTCCAGTGAAGTGACGGCTGTCTTGGTATTTGTTGCAGGAAGATCTAACTGTGTGCTATCGAGTTCGCGCGCATTGGCATCGCAAAGAATAACCGCGCGCTGAATGATATTGTCCAGCTCGCGCACATTGCCAGGCCACGGGTATTCCGCAATAGCTTGTTGTGCAGTGGTAGATAGGGACAGAGCAGCGCGTCCAATTTTCTCGCAGTAGCGCGTTAGCAGTTGTGTGGCGATCAGCAGAATGTCGTCGCCGCGTTCGCGCAGTGCGGGCAAATTGAGCTGCACCACGTTAATGCGAAAATACAAATCTTCGCGAAAAGTTTTTTCGTCGCACATTTTGCGCAAATCACGGTGGGTGGCGGCGACTAAACGAATATTCACTTTGCGCGAGGAGACGGAACCGATGGCGCGCACTTCGCTCTCTTGCAGCACGCGCAGTAAACGCGCTTGCGCTTCTAGGGGCAACTCGCCGATTTCATCCAGAAATAAAGTGCCGTCATCCGCGGCGGTAATCAAACCTTCGCGCGCTTGCGTGGCACCTGTGAACGCGCCTTTTTCGTGACCAAACAATTCAGCTTCAATCAATGTTTCTGGAATGGCGGCGCAGTTCACTGAAATCATCGGCTGTTGCGCGCGTGGGCTGCTGTTGTGTATGGCGTTGGCGATCAATTCTTTGCCAGTGCCGGTTTCGCCGCAGATCAACACCGTGGCATCGGTTGGTGCGACTTTGTGAATTTTGCTGTACAGCGCCTGCATCGCCGGACTGTTGCCGATGATGTGACTCAGTGCGTCGGTGGAATCGGATTTGCTCGATTTTTTCTGTGTGCGCTTGCGCGATAGCGCCGCACCTGCGCCGAGTACGCGCTGCACGGTGGCGAGCATTTCATCGTTATCAAACGGTTTAGCAATGTAATCCACCGCACCGAGTTTCATGGCATCAATGGCAGAACGCATGCTGGCATAGCTGGTCATGATGATGACGGGTGTATCGCCGCAGCGTTGCAATAAATCGGTGCCGAGCGCGCCGGGTAAGCGCAAATCGCTGATGACTAAATCAAATTGCTGCGGCTGCAGCGCGAGCGCCGCTTCTACGCTGTCGGCTTCCGCCACATCGAATTGCTGCCGCTGCAAAACTTTTTTCAATGCCTGACGAATGATTTCTTCGTCTTCGACAATCAGGATGCGCTTCATAGAATCAAGACAAACAAAATATCGCGCTAGTGTTACCGCCCGCCCGCCTTCATGCAAGGCAGAGCGGCGCGCACTGGGAACTTGTGCCAGACTGTGCGCTCGAATACTGCACGACAGAGGAGATCGCCATGAAAAAATTGCTACCTTTCGCATTGGTGCTAGCGGCGACGTCGGCGCTGGCAGACGTCACCGTACCGCTGCACCAGGTGGATGAAAAGGGCGTGGGCGCCGCGCTGGGACAAGTGGTGATTTCAGAAACGCGCTATGGTTTGGTGTTCACGCCGACCCTGCACGGGCTCACGGCGGGGCTGCACGGCTTCCATCTGCACGAGAACGCCAGCTGTGCGCCGTCCACCAAAGATGGCAAAGTCGTACCAGCGGGTGCGGCTGGCGGTCACTACGACCCTGAGAACACCAAGGTGCACGGCACGCCGTGGGGTAACGGCCATTTGGGCGATTTGCCACCGCTGTATGTGGATGCCAAGGGCTTTGCCACGCAACCTGTGTTGGCACCGCGCCTGAAGCTGTCGGATCTCAAAGGCCGCGCGCTGATGATTCACGTTGGCGGCGATAACCACGCTGATCACCCCGCACCCTTGGGTGGTGGCGGAGCGCGCATTGCCTGTGGGGTGGTGCGCTAACGCGAGCTGTGCGCAGCGATTTGCTGCGCCAATGCTGTGTTGCATGATGGGTAGTTGAACTGCGTCACGTTACAAACCCACATAACCATCTGGGGAATCCACTTCCTAGCACAGATATACAGTGGTAGATAATATGATGACTACCGATCCTCAATTAAAAACTAGAAGCTTGTTTGAAAAAACATTTTTTTCTGTTTTAGCGGCAAATTTCTGTGCTATGAATTTATATATGATTTTCATTTTATATATAGATGATAGCTTTAAGTCGGAATCTATTTGGTATCAAATGGCGAGTTACTTTACGGCAGCTGTTTTCTTTTTTGCTGTCGGGACATTAATTTCTTTTACTTCAGCCGTGATAATTGGTTGGCCATTATATTGGCTTGCAAAGAAGGTAGGGTATTTGAATTGCCTTACCGTTTCTTTGGGGGGTATAGCGATAGCTATAATTCCTTTGGTAATTTGTAAGTATACAGGGTGGAATATTCCTGACTTTTCAGAAAAATCAGGAATGGTTTTGATTTTATGCTTGACGTTTTGCGGTCTTATTGGGGGTGGTGTTTTTTGTAGGCTGTCTAAATTAAAGGTGCCAAAGCCATTAAAAAATCACCAGCCATAAAATAACGAGGCAATTAAAGGTGCCGGATGGATTAAAAATAACCGGCTTCGATAAACGGCGATAAACGGGGTCAGAGTAACATTCACCGCTTACACCGATGCAAACCAGAATAAAACGCGAATAAAAAGGAGTGTGCTGTTGCGTATTTTTGTAGCCCTGCTTGCTGCGTTACTGCTGGCCTCGTGCAAGATCGACCTGACGATCAACGGCAATGGGGAAGTGACGACGGCCACGGGCAGTTTTGATTGCAGCACGGGCAATGTCGGTGACTGCACCCAGCACTACGCCACGGTGGTGACCGATTGCCCTAACTACGACTCGCTGCACCCAGAACTGATCCCCGCCAACTGCACCTTGATTGTCGCTGACATCAACACCTGCGCCACCTTCACCAATGCCACGGCAGGCAACTGTATTTACGACACCGGCCTGCTGGAGATCTTCAGTGCGATGGCGGGTGACGACGACATGCTCATCAACTGGACAGGGAGCAATCTGCCGTGCAACGGCCAGATCGACACCGACTGCAGCCCGTGGATCTCGGCAGACAACGCCAACACCACGGCAGACGTGAGTGTGGTGGCGAACTTTGTGCCGGATGAGGTTGCCCCACAGGGTGCTACCTACACCTACAACCACTTGGGTCAGCGCAAGAGCAAGACGGTCAACGGCGTCACGACCTACTTTGTGTACAGCGATCTCGATGGGCAGTTGCTGGGGGAATACCAAGCCGACGGCAGTCCGCTCCGGCAGTATGTGTACGCCGAGGGAGAAAGAATTGCGGTGTTCAGTTATGACACCAGTACCACCCCGCCAACCCGTCACATCACCTATCTGTCGAACAACCCGGTAGGGCAGGCGATGATCGGCATCACCGAAGACATGGAGCTGGCGTACCAGCGCAAGCAGACGCCGTTTGGGGAGACCCGCGGTGAGTGGAGTGCAAACAGCTTAGGCCAATTGCCGGTGCGGTTCCCCGGTCAATACCACGACGAGGAATCAGGGTTCAACGACAACTGGCATCGCACATACGATCCAAGCATTGGTCGATATCTGCAATCAGATCCGATTGGACTAAGAGGTGGAATTAACACTTATGGTTATGTGAGGCAGAACCCTGTTATGCGAGTTGATCCCACTGGATTATTTGCTGCGGGCGATGGCATGGGCGGTGGCGTATTAGGCGGTGGGTTAGGTAATCTATCTGGGCTAGGTGGTGCAATCGGGCAGGCTGAAGGAGCGCAAGGAGCAGCAGATAACTTTAATCCCGGAGTTGGTGGGCAAGCTGGAACAACGGGATGGGATTCCGTAAATGGCTGGGGGCAATCCTCATCTCCATCGCTTTCAGGATTTTTTATAGTTTGCGAAGATAAGAAAGAATGCGACAAATCAGGAGGGTTCCCACTTCCCGGTAATCCTGACTCTATATCCGCCGATTTTGTTGTTGTGTCTGTAATGGTGCGATCAGATGGGACAATTTGTACTCTGTATGGGTTGTTTATACCTTTGCCGGTTCCACCAATTCCACCGTTGCCAATTTCGTTAGGTTGGGATACACCATAATGTTGATGTCTTTAGTTTCAAAGAAATATGTTATTTATTTTTTAATGGGCTTGGCGTTTGCTCATCTTTCTTACTTGTCGATAAAAATCCGACAACATTTAAAAGAAGGCTCTGAGTTTTATTGGTTTGGATTTTGGATGATTAGCGATGATTGTTTGGATGATGAAGGAGTAAAAATAAAGAACAAAACGCTATTTTTTACAGTGCTCTATTTTATTGTGGGCGCCTACTTAATCCAACATCAATAAGAGTAATGCCTTGGTTCACAACACGCCCGCTTGATGCGGGCGTTTTTGTTGGTGGGTTCTGGCTTTTTGTTAATCATGATTAACAATTTATAATTTTATTTTTGTGGACTTCCCACGGAAAGCATGACAGCCACCAGCCTCAAATGGAGGCATGTTCAAATGCCTCGGGACTGACGCCACCGAGGTGACTGTGGCGTCGGGTTCGATTGTAGAACACCTCGATGTAATCGAAGATATCTGCGCGTGCTAAATCACGGGTTTTATATATCCTTTTACGAATTCGCTCCTTTTTTAAACTGCTAAAGAACGATTCCGCTACGGCATTGTCCCAGCAGTTACCACGACGGCTCATGCTGGGCTCAAGGCGGTTAGCGTCACAGAAACGGCGCCAATCATCGCTGCCGTATTGGCTGCCTTGATCCGAATGCACCAATACAGTTTGTGTTGGTTTTCTGCGCCAAAGCGCCATCATTAACGCATCCAAAACTAATTCGCGTGCAATGGTGGGCTTCATAGACCACCCAACAACTTTCCGCGAATGTAAATCCAACACAACCGCCAAGTAGAGCCAGCCTTGCCACGTTCGGATGTAGGTGATGTCGGTCACCCACGCACGATCCGGCTGATCCACTGTAAATTCTCGATTGAGTGTGTTGGGAGCCAGTATCGATGGTCTTCCTCGCCGCGCTCGTGGCGACTTATAGCCTCTAATAGCGGCTATTTTGTTTGTGCGCATAATACGCGCCACGCGATGCTTGCTACAGATTTCACCCGCTTCACGCAAATCAGCCAACACACGCGGGGAGCCATACACGCCGCCACTGGCATCGTAAGAAGCCCTAATCACTGTCAACAACCGTTGATTTTCTATGGCTCGATTCGACAGGGGTTTGTGCACCCATGCATAAAAACCCGAGCGTGAAACGCCCAATAGCCTGCACATCACAGCAATACAAAATTCATGGCTGTGGTCATTAATGAATCGGTACTTTACTCGTGTTCCCGCGCAAAGTACCGAGCGGCCTTTTTTAGTATGTCGCGCTCCTCTTCTGTGCGTTGCAATTGAGCGCGCAATCTAAGAATTTCTGTTTTAGCCGCCAATAATTCGGTGGCTTGTTGATCCGATTTGTCAGGCTTGATTGCTTTGACCCATTTGTACAAACTGTGCGTAGAAACACCTAATCGCTGGGAAACTTCAGCAACGGAATAACCGCGATCGACAATTTGTCGTACGGCCTCTTCTTTAAATTCGGGCGGAAAACGTTCAATACTCATGGCTTGCTCCTATGAAAGAATCATAGGCCAGTACTGTCTACCAAACCATGGGAAGTCCATTGAGCGCTACAAGGTGTCTAGTGAAGGCTGGGAAGTCCAATTATGAATATTGAAAATGCAGGTACGCTTAAGCGTAAACCCACGCATCCAGGTGAAATGTTGCGCGAGGATTTTATTCCTGATTATGGTCTTACAGTGGCGAGTTTGGTTGATGCGTTAGGTGTTTCTAGGCAATCCATCAATGAATTGTTGAGGGAACGGCGTGCACTTAGTCCTGAAATGGCGATTCGACTCGGTCGCCTTTTTAATAATTCACCTGAGTTTTGGTTGAATGCGCAGCGAGCTGTTGATCTTTGGGTTGCGGCACAAGCCATCAAAAAAGAGGTGGTTCGTATTAGGCCTTTGCGTGCAGCGTAGTTGGTTAAGTTATGTGGAGCGTTAAGTGCCAGCACTTATTTGCTGCGCCAATGCCGTCGCGCGATGCTGCGCTTTTTGTAAGGTAGTTGCCGATAATTTTTCTGCGGCGCGATCGCGGTTTTGCACTTCTAGCGAATCGCCATGGACGGCGGCGAGCGCAAACCACGCATAGGCTTCGGCATAATTTTGCGTGTAGCCACGTCCCTCGAAATACATCATGCCCAAGACGGATTGCCCCGTGCTATCGCCCTGCATGGCAGCGCTGTGCGCCCAGCGCGCGGCTTGTGTGTAATCTTGCGGCACACCCACGCCTTCGTAATACATGGTGGCGAGTATGCCCTGCGCGGCAGCATTATTTTGCTGTGCAGCCAGCGTGAGCCAGCGCGCAGATTCTGGATAATTTTTTTCTACGCCATCACCGCGACTGTAAAAAGCCGCAAGTTGCAATTGTGCTGCAGCATCGCCGCTCTGCGCGCGCTGAGCAATGGCAGTTAATGTGCTGTGCGGTGTAGGCAGTGTTGTCTGGCAGCCGCTAATAGCGAACAATGTTGCGAACGTCAGACTGCGCCAGTGCGTCATGGGGTTAATCATCGCCGTTGAATAAATTGTCAAAACCTACTCCAAATTAACGCTTCAGGTCGCGATAAAAATTTTCATGGCTGCCGAGTTTGAGTAAATATAAAACGATGTCAGATTCGTTGTATTCATAGGCAAGCAAAACTTCTTGTTGCTGGACGCGAAATTTGTGTACGCGCACACCGGCGAGATCCCCTATTTTCATTTCTCCAATAGAGGGATTGGCCATAATGGATTTCACAGCCGCATCAACAACTATTTTTTGTTGCTGAGGTAATTTTTTAATCGCTTTAGCGAATTCATTGGTCTGAAATACTTTCATCCAAAAGAATACTCGCTCACTTCGCCCGCTTTGGCTTGGGCTCTGGCGCGCAAGAGCCCGATGATGAAATCGTAAGAGAGATCAGGGTTCTGCTCCGCGATGCGCCCCAGTGTTGCCCAATGTTCAATCTGTTTGGGCGCGGAGCGGTGCGAGGCTTCGCCGTAGATACGGGCAGATTCAACGAGGGCGTCGTCAAGTTTGATAGCAGTGCTCATGGCGTGTCTCTAAAAGCTGCGAGGGCGTTTCAATTTACAACCTTTTGCAACCCGATGAAAGTCAACAAACAAACGCGGAGCACAGGAAAACGCTGGATAAATTACCATGCTTGCTCGCGCTGGCAGAGGGGTATACTGGGCATGTCCTGAGATGCGCGCCAGTCGGTTATGTCCTTGAGCCGATAATGCAAACTCCCACGGATGTATCTCGTTCACTGCCGGTGTGCATGTCCGCTTCGCGGAAAGCCTAAAGGCATGCAGATACACCCACCTTGAACCTTGGGTTCAAGGCTACGCCAGCAGCGGCATCTCGGGTCCTCTCCTTCTACCTACACGCCTTCTCCTTGTTGCTTTTAAACACCAGAGTGTTGTTTAGTTTTCTCCGTGCTTGACCGTATCTCAAAAGAGATACACAATCTGCCAGAGACAGAGGTTCTAACCATGACCCATTCCACAATGCTGCATGTCCGAGTGGACGACGAAACCAAGGCGCAAGCCAGCGAGGCATTGGCGGCGATGGGGCTTTCGGTATCTGATGCTGTGCGCATCCTGCTCAAGCGCGTGGCTAGCGATCAGGCTTTTCCTCTGGAACTCAAAGTACCCAACGCCCAGACTCGCGCCGCCATGGAAGAGGCACGCGCCATGATGAAGGCTAGGACAGCCCGTTTTGAATCTGCCGGCGCATTGATGGATGAACTCGAAAAAAACCGCCAGCAGTAAGCGCGCCGCGCCACCTCGGGCATGTGACTACACCAAGGCCTTTCGCAAAGATTGGGAGCGTTTGTCGCGCACGGGTCGCTACGACCTGCACCGACTGAAAGAAGCCATGCTGTTGCTCGTCGCCAATGACGCACCACTTGAACCGGAATGGCTCGATCATCCGCTGAAAGGCGATTGGGCAGACCACCGCGAATGCCACATCGGCGGCGATTTCCTGCTGATCTACCAGTTGGATAACAACACCGTTATTTTTGTGCGGGCAGGCACACACGCAGATCTTTTTGGAGAGTGATGCGCGACAAACTGTGTCGCGCTAACCGAGAAACAATTGGTAGGCGGCATTGCCAGTTTCTTCCTGCCAAGGGTAATTGAGTGCGTTGAGGTATTTCTCCAGTTGCGCGTATTCCGCCGTTGGCACTTGCAAGCCTGCCAGTACGCGCCCGTCGGCCGCGCCGTGGTTGCGGTAGTGGAACAGCGAGATATTCCAGCGCTGCCCCAAGCCGTTGAGAAAATGCATCAGCGCGCCCGGGCGCTCAGGGAATTCAAAACGGAACAGGCGCTCGTCGGAAATGGTTGGTGCGTGGCCGCCGACCATGTGGCGGATGTGCAGCTTGGCCATTTCGTCGTCGGTCATGTCTAAAGCGTTGTAGCCGTTGCTGCCCAGTTCGCGCAGCAATTCGTGGCGATCATTGCCGCCGGCCGCCACTTGTATGCCCACAAAAATATGCGCCCGTTGTTGATCGGCGTAGCGGTAGTTGAACTCGGTGATGTTGCGCTTGCCCAACAATTTGCAAAATGCTTTGAAGCTGCCCGGTTTTTCGGGAATGGTGACAGCCAGCACCGCTTCGCGTTTTTCACCGATTTCGGTGCGCTCGGAAATATAACGCAGGCGATCAAAATTGATGTTCGCACCGCTGTTAATCGCTACAAGATTGTCATTTTCTAGTTGATGTTCAGCGGCGTATTTTTTTAAGCCGGCGAGTGCCAGTGCGCCGGAAGGTTCGGCGATGGCGCGCGTGTCTTCAAAAATATCTTTGATGGCTGCACAGGTTTCGTCGGTGCTGACGGTGATCACACCGTCGATGGTTTTTTTCAAAATGCGAAAGGTTTCTTCGCCGATTTGTGCCACCGCCGTGCCATCGGCAAACAATCCCACTTGCGGCAGTTTTACCCGCTTTTTCTGCTGCATCGCAGCGGCGAGGCAGGCGGATTCTTCCGCTTCCACCGCAAATACTTTCACTTCTGGCCGCACATATTTGATGTAAGCCGCTACACCCGCGCATAAACCGCCGCCGCCGACAGGCACAAACACCGCGTGCAAGTTTTCTGGGTGTTGGCGCAGAATTTCCATGCCGACCGTGCCTTGCCCGGCAATCACATCGGGGTCGTCATACGGATGCACATAGGTCAGCCCTTTTTCCTGCATCAATTGCTGTGCGTGGGCAGAGGCTTCGTCGTAAGTGTCGCCGTGCAGAATCACTTTTGCACCGCGCGCCTTCACCGCTTCCACTTTGATAGCCGGCGTGGTGCGTGGCATCACAATAAAAGCTTTCACGCCCATGCGTGCAGCAGCCAATGCCAAACCTTGTGCGTGATTGCCCGCAGAGGCGGCGATGACGCCACGCTCCAAGGCTTCCGCAGAAAGCTGCCGCATTTTGTTGTAAGCGCCACGCAATTTGAAGGAGAAAACGGGCTGCAAATCTTCGCGCTTCAATAACACGCGGTTGCCAATGCGCGCTGACAGTGCGTGCATCGCATCCAGCGGCGTTTCTTGCGCCACATCGTAGACACGGGCATTCAAGATGCGTTTGATATAAGTGTGTGGCATGGCAACCTCCAGAGCGTGCATGGTATCGGCAGCAGTAGCCGCTGTGCAATGAAACGCAGCAACAAGCTGTGATAACCTCTCGTGCCAGTGCAATGCAATATTACAAGGAGCCTGCGATGTCGATTACCCACCACTTTTCACAAGATGCCGATGCGGTTTTTGCCGCGATGACCAATAGCGACTGGCTGATGCAGCGCTGTAGCGATTTGGGCGAAAAAAACATTGCCTGCTCGGTGGAAGAAAAAGGGCGCAAAACCGCTGTGCAACTGACACGCACGGTGAAGCGCGATCTGCCCAAAGTTTTGGCTGCGATGTTCAATGCAGAAAACACACTGACGATGAATGAGCAGTGGGAAGTGGTGGGCAGCACCTACATGGGTACTTACAGTGTGGAGGTGAAAGGACAGCCGGTAAATTTGTCGGCGCGTTTCAAATTAAAACCGTCTGATGATGGCGGTTGTGATTACAGCATCGACTATCAATGCAAAGCGGCTATTCCACTGGTGGGAAAAAAAGTGGAAGAGTTCATTATTTCGCAAACGGCTGGCGGTCTAGAACAAGAAATAGCTTGGCTGAAGAAAAAATTAGCTAGCGCGTGAGTAAACTGTAGTGGAAGCGGTTGAATACCGCTTGATGGATACGCTGGAAGGCAGCTTCTGGTGGTATCGCGCGCTGCATGCTGTGGTCGCGCAGCGCGTGGCGGGTTTGTCGCTGCCCGCATCGGCAAAAATTCTGGATGCCGGTTGCGGCACGGGTGGCATGTTGGCGCATTTGCTAAAAACGGCGCCGCAATATCAATACACGGGTTTGGAATGGAACGAGGCGGCAGTGAGCATGGCCGCAGCGAAAACCGGTTTGGAGATTGTGCGCGGCTGTGTGAATACCATGCCGTTTGTCGACGGTGAATTTGCTGCAATTTTGTCGCAGGATGTGTTGTATCACCGCAATGTTAATGAAAAAAATATGCTGCGCGAATGCCATCGTTGTCTGCAAAAAGACGGGCATTTATTGTTGCAAGTGGCGGCGTTTCAGTGGATGGCTTCCGCACACGACGAACATGTACACGGTGCTCGTCGTTACAATGCTGCGCAGTTGCGCGCGCTGTTAACAGAAACAGGTTTTGAGATTGTGAATGTGGGGTATTGGAACAGTTTGTTGTTTCCGCTGATGATGTTGCAACGCCTTACGGTGGGCAAAAACAAAACTAACAGCGATGTGGCGCCGCCGCCGGCGTGGCTGAATCAACTGTTTCACAGCATTTTAGATAGCGAACGCCGCTGGCATTTATGTTTGCCTTTTGGCGGTTCAGTGTGGATACACGGGAGAAAGCGGTGAGCAAAACGACCATCACCTCCAGCGTTGGTGCGACGTTTGATTTCGCGCTGTCTATCGTGGTGCCGGTGTACAACGGCGCGAGTTCTATCGGCTTGTTAGTGGAAGCGTTGGCAAAACTGGAAGTGGCAGGTGGCATAGAAATCGTGCTGGTGAACGACGGCAGCCCTGATAATTCTTTGGCGGTGTGCCGCGAACTGTGTCAGAAAAGTGCCGTGGCATTGACGGTGGTGAATCTCGCCAGAAATTTCGGTGAACACAATGCCGTGATGGCGGGCTACGCGCATGCGCGCGGCGCATACATCATCAACATGGATGACGATTTACAAAATCCGCCGGAAGAAGTGCTTAATTTATGGCAGCACACGCGTGACAACCATTACGACGTGGTGTACACGTTCTACAAAGAAAAACAGCACGACGGTTGGCGCAACTGGGGCAGCCGTTTTACCAATTGGTGCGCAGATAAAGTGATCGACAAACCCAAAGGTTTGTATCTCTCCAGCTTTCGCTGTGTGAGTGCATTTTTAGCAAAGCAAATTGTTGAACATCATGGGCCGTTTCCTTATATCGACGGTTTAATTTTTCAAATCACGCAAAATGTTGGCACGCTGGCGGTGCAACATTTGCCACGCGCCAGTGGTGAAAGTAATTACACCATTCGCCGTTTGGTACGTTTGTTTTTATCCATGTTGCTCAATTTTTCTGTGGTGCCACTACGTATAGGTACGTTGACAGGCGCGCTGTTATCCGGCGTGGGTTTAGTAGGAATTTTTGCCATTTTGGTAGAAGCCTTGTTTAGCGATACGCCGCGCGGTTGGGCTTCCATGATGGCGGGCGTGCTTACACTCACCGGCGTGCAGTTGATGATGTTGGGCGTGATTGGCGAATACCTCGGTCGTATGTTTCTCACCATCAATAAAAAACCTCAATTTGTAGTGCGCGATGTTGAGCGCAACAGCAAGGCGCAGCGCGGCGAATAAATCATGTCTTTATTGCGTTTAGAAAAAGCAGAATTGGCTTTCGGCACCCATGTGCTCTTGGATAATGCCAACCTCAATATCGCGGCGGGCGATCGCATTGGTTTGCTTGGGCGCAACGGCGCGGGCAAATCGTCTTTATTGAGTTTGATTGCGGGGCGCACGCAGCCAGACAGCGGGCAGGTGTGGCGCACCGCCGGTGTGCGTGTGGCAGAGTTGCAGCAAGAATTGCCGGAAGCCAGCGAGCAAACCGTGTACGACTGGGTGGCTGGCGGTTTGCAAGAAGCGGGCGAATTATTGGCGCAGTATCACCATTTATTGACACAACCTTTAGACGATGCCGCAACGCTAGAAAAATTACAGCGTGTGCAAACCGCTTTAGAAGCCGTGGACGGCTGGCGTTTGCAGCAGCAAGTGGAAACCGTGCTGACGCGCTTGCAGTTATCACCCGATGTGGCGTTGCAAAGTTTGTCGGGCGGTTGGCGCCGCCGCGCCGCTTTAGCGCGCGCACTGGTGCAGCAGCCGGATATTTTATTGTTGGACGAACCGACTAACCATTTGGATATAGACGCCATTACTTGGCTGGAGCAGGAGATTGCTGCTTTTGCCGGTGCCGTGGTGTTGATTACGCACGACCGCAGTTTTTTGCAAAAAACCGCCACGCAAATTTGGGAAATTGATCGCGGGCAGGTGCTGGTGTGGCGCGGCGATTATCGCGGTTTTTTAGAATACCGCGAGCAGCGTTTGGCTTCGGAAGAAAAAAGTAACAGCGAGTTTGATAAAAAACTAGCGGAAGAGGAGCGCTGGATACGCACCGGCATCAAAGCGCGGCGCACGCGCAATGAAGGCCGTGTGCGTGCACTGGAAGCCATGCGCGAGCAGCGCGCAGCGCGGCGCGAACAAACCGGTTCTGCGCGTATGCAGCTCGATCAAGCGGCGCAATCCGGCAAATTGATCGCCGAATTGGAGCGCGTGAGTTTTTCTGTCGGCGAGAAATCCATCATCAACAATTTGTCTCTGTCTGTGATGCGCGGCGATCGTATCGGTTTGATCGGCGCCAACGGCAGTGGAAAAAGTACGCTGTTGAAATTGATACTCGGCGAATTGCAGCCCACCAGCGGCACGATTAAGCGTGGCACCAAATTGCAAGTGGCGTATTTCGATCAATTGCGCGCGACTTTAGATTTGCAAGCCACAGCAGTAGAAAATGTAGGCGGTGGGCGCGACTTTATCGATATCAACGGCAAGCCACTGCACATCATCAGTTACCTCAACAATTTTTTGTTTGATGCCGCGCGCCTGCGTACACCGGTGTGGCGTTTATCGGGCGGTGAACAAAACCGTTTGATACTCGCCAAATTGTTCAGCCAGCCCGCCAATTTGTTGGTGCTGGATGAGCCGACCAATGATCTCGATTTAGAAACACTGGAATTGCTGGAAGAATTGTTGTGCGATTTTGATGGCACGGTGTTGTTGGTGAGTCACGATCGCAGTTTTGTCGATAATGTAGTGACCAGCACCGTGGTATTTGAAGGCAATGGCGTCATCAATGAGTACGTCGGCGGTTACAGCGATTGGCAAAATGCCGCAGCCAGTGCCGCTAAAAAACCAGTGGCCTCTACATCAAGTGCCGCGCAAAAAACGGCTGCGCCAGCGGTTAGCCAAAACAAATCTTCAGCGGGCAAGTTGTCGTACAAATTACAGCGCGAGCTGCAAGAACTGCCGGAAAAAATTGAAACGCTGGAAAGCGAAATTGCCGCGCTCACCGCACAGACGCAAGTGCCGGATTTTTATGCGCTGCCCCACCAGCAAACCAGCGTCGTATTAGATGAGCTGGCGGCCAAACAAGTGCAATTGGATGCCTGTTATGCGCGCTGGGCGGAGCTGGAGGGGGCTTAGTGCTGTTGGTTTTCTCTCAAGTAGCGCGCTAAACTTGTACGGTAACTCCGTACACTTGGTTGCTGCCATGGACACCGTAAGCGTAAATCAATTCAGAGATAACCTGAAAACCATCGTAGAGCATGTGGCTAATAGCCATGTCCCTATAAAAGTCACCCGCCGAGCAGGTGACGCATTTGTTGTGATTAGCGCAGATGATTGGGAAAGAGAGCAAGAGACGCTCTATGTCCTACAAAACAATAGCCTGATGACACAAATAGCAGCGTCTTTAATCACCCACGCGCAAAAAACGGGCTATGCCCCAAGCGACAAGGAAGTCCATGAGATCACTCGTCTTTGAGGGTAATACGTGGGCCATTTATGAAGCACTGAGAGAGCAAGATAAAGTGCTTCACAAAGCACTGCGTAAATTGCTCAAGGAAATGCTGCGTTCTGATCCGGCAACAGGTCTGGGTAAACCAGAACAACTAAAACACAATCTTTCTGGGTTTTGGTCAAAGCGCATTTCACAAAAAGATCGGCTCATTTATACGTTTGATGAGCGATACATTTATATATTCGCAATCGGCGGGCATTACGACCAAAAGCCGTAACCAATGAAATATTCCCTCATGCGCGCAGAGCGGAGTTTGGTGGAGTGAAACTGATCTTCTCCGAGCAAGTATGGGAGGATTATTTGTACTGGCAAAAAACGGATACGAAAATCCTTGAGCGTGTCAATGTTCTGGTAAAAGAAACCTCGCGCCAACCTTTTACCGGTATTGGCAAGCCGGAACCGCTAAAACACGCTCTCGCTGGTTATTGGTCTCGTCGAATAAATGATGAACACCGATTTGTTTACAAAGTGACTGAGGGTTCACTGCTTATCGCGCAACTGCGATACCACTACAGTGCATAACACTTTGCAAAGACGCAGCCGTCCAGTGAGCGAGGTTGAGCAACTTGTTAGCCGATTGCATTGAACGCCTCATGGTAAGTGACAATACCAACAGGAAATTTATTAGTAAATGAAATTGCCTGGAAATATTCTGGTGGTACATCTGGCAGGACAAGTCGTGAATCAGATTTGAAGCCAAAGCGTGAGTAATAATTAGGATCACCTAGAAGAACACAGCCGACTGCATTAAATTTTTTAAGAGCATCAAGTGCCGCCTGCATAAGCAATGAGCCAATACCTTGATTTTGAAAGTCAGGTAGAACAGAAATTGGCCCAAGGCCGTACCAATTTTTGCTACCATCAGAAATTGATACGGGGGAGGCGGCAACATGACCAACAATTTTATTGTTTATGTCGGCGACAATTGAAATTGTAAGTGCACCAGAATTTCGTAGAGCAGAAACAATAAATTGCTCAGTATGACTTGTATGCTCGGCATTTAGAAAAGCGGCAACTGTAACATTAGAAATCGCTTTTATATGTAGAAGTCCAGACCTGATCTGACACATTGCTTGAAAAAGTGAGAGTTACCCGTTTTGATGAAGGTGTCGAATCTTTCATTCAAAACACAAAGGTAACTCTCATGTTTCATACTAACAATCCCATCATTAAACACAAAGCTGGCCTATTAAATTTGGCGGCTGAACTCGGTAATGTTTCCAGAGCCTGTAAGGTGATGGGCGTTTCACGCGATACCTTTTACCGTTACCAAGAATTAGTTGAAGAAGGCGGCATTGATTCGCTAATCAACCGCAGTCGCCGCACGCCCAATGTGAAGAACCGCGTTGACGAGACGATTGAACAAGCCGTTGTGGCTTATGCGGTTGCAGAACCGTCTCATGGACAGCACAGAACTAGCAATGAATTACGCAAAAATGGCGTGTTTGTGTCGGGCAGTGGCGTGCGATCGATTTGGCTGCGCCACAATTTGGAGAACTTCAAAAAGCGTTTAAAAGCACTGGAAGAAAAAGTCGCGCAAGAGGGCATTATTCTCAATGACGCACAAATTGCTGCGCTGGAGAAAAAGCAGTCGGATGACGAAGCCTGCGGTGAAATTGAGACGGCACACCCAGGCTATTTGGGTTCACAGGACACCTTTTATGTGGGGAATCTCAAAGGTGTTGGTCGCCTTTATCAACAAACCTTTGTGGATACCTACAGCAAGGTGGCTTTCTGCAAACTCTACACCACCAAAACACCGATCACGGCGGCAGACATATTGAATGACAAAGTATTGCCATTCTTTGAACAGCATCAACTACCGATGTTGCGCATCTTGACCGACCGAGGGACAGAGTATTGTGGGCGTGTCGATCAACACGATTACCAGCTGTATTTGGCGATCAATGATATTGATCACACGAAGACTAAAGCGATGTCGCCGCAGACCAATGGCATTTGTGAACGCTTCCATAAAACGATATTGAACGAGTTTTATCAGGTGGCGTTTAGGAAGAAGTTGTATGCCGGTTTGGAGGACTTGCAAAAAGATCTGGACGATTGGGTGCATTACTACAATAATCACCGAACGCATCAAGGCAAGATGTGCTGTGGGCGAACACCGATAGCCACTTTGCTGGATGGTAAAACGATTTGGGCAGAAAAAAATCTGACTCAAATCTAAACTGACAGCCACCGTCTGATAAACGGGTAACTGTCAGATTAAGTCTGAGCTACTACATTTTATATCTAAATCATTTTCATTTCTAACTTTTATATTCATAGATAGATGTTTATTGTTGTATTCGGCTTGAAGACTTGTTAGCCATCTTTTCTTTCTTCCATCGCATTTTCGGTAGCTCTTCTTCGAGTGTCTTGGTCGATAAGTTCGCGTATTTCAGAAAATAGTGGATCTGTGCTCGTGTATTTCCGTCCATACGAGAGGTTGAATTCGTAATCAAAATTAGGTGGGTTTTCCCCCTGATTGTGTTGAATAAGCGTTTCGATTTTGTCTAAAGCTTTGACCGCCAGAGCTTCCGGCGATGAAGCATTTTCATATTCTTCCCAAAGCGCCAAAAAATCGCTGCGAAGCTGGGGATCGAGCGGCTTCATTAACTGAAGCAAATCCTTCCGCTCTTTCTCCGATTTGTCTGGAACGGCATGTTGTTCGACGGCAGGAATATCACCGCTAATCGCCTCTCCTAGATCATGAAGGACGCAAATCTTAAATACCTTTGCGAAGTCGAGGGTGCGCAGCTTATCTTCGAAGACCATGGCCATTAGGCACAGTCGCCACGTATGTTCTGCGGTGCTTTCTCTACGACCTTCGGATGTGTATGCACTCCGAAGCACGTTCTTTAGTCGCTCTGCCTCGCGTATGAATGAAAGGCGGCCCTCTAGATTCATGTCCATGGATAAAACTCCGAAGTTTGTAAAAAGAGGCTAACTATATTTAGACGACAAACCCTTCATTGCGCCGCCATCAAACGCTGCTTCTCGCGCTGCCAATCTTTTTCTTTCTCTACTTCGCGTTTGTCGTGTTCGGCCTTGCCTTTGGCGAGGGCGATTTCGCACTTAACAAGATGGCGTTTCCAATACATTGCGGTGCAGACGCAGGTGTAGCCTTTCTGTTGCACGGCGGCAAAAATATCGGCCAGCTCGCGATCTTTTAACAACAATTTGCGCGTGCGCGCCGGATCGGTGACGAAGTGGGTGGACACACTTTGCAGCGGCGAAATGTGCGCGCCGAGCAAAAAGGCTTCGCCGTTTTTCAGCAGCACATAAGAATCCACCAACTGGCATTTGCCCGCGCGCAGGCTTTTCACTTCCCAGCCTTGCAGGGCGATGCCGGCTTCGTAGCGATCCTGAATGAAATAGTCGTGGCGCGCTTTTTTATTGAGCGCGATGGTGCCACCGTTGTCTTTGCTGTTTGCTTTTTTCATGGCGGCATTATAGGTGCAGGATGCGAGTGTTCGTTAGAATGGATCGTCTTTCCGATTCTAATTGCCAATTCGCCATGCCCGTCACTCGCATCGCTAAAACAGCCCTGCTGCCGTATGCCGCGGAACAGTTGTTTGATCTCGTCAACGATATTGCCGCGTATCCGCAGTACATGGACGGCTGTGTGTCAGCGACGGTGCTGCTATCCACGCCAGAAATTGTGGAGGCACGATTGGAATTGAACCGTGCGGGCATCACGCAGGCCTTTGCGACGCGCAACCGTTTGCAGCGGCCGCAGAGCATCGATATGGAATTGCTGGAAGGTCCTTTCACCGCGCTGGCGGGTCGCTGGCAGTTTTTGGCGCTGGCGCCGGAGGCCTGTAAGGTGTCGCTGGATTTGCGTTTCGAGTTGGACGGCAAGCTCGCCAGCCTCGCCGCCGGGAAATTGTTCGAGAGCGTGGCGGTAAATTTGGTGGATGCCCTGTGCCGCCGTGCGCACAGCCAATTGGGGGCGACAGCGTGAGCGAAGCGATGATAGCGATAGAAGTGGCTTGCGCGCTGCCCGAGCAGCAGGTGGTAAAGGCGCTGGTGGTGCCTGTGGGTTGCACCGCGAGAGAAGCGGTAGAGCGTTCAGAAATGGCAGCGGCGTTTCCAATGCTTGAGATGGCGAGCCTCGCGCTCGGCATCTACAGCCAGTTGGTGAGCGATGACTATGTGTTGGCGGAGGGCGACAGGGTGGAGTTGTACCGCCCGCTGTTGCTAGATCCGAAAGAAGCGCGCCGCCAGCGCGCCGCCAAGGTGAAGGCTTAATCCCACCACTTGCTGATGTCCCAATCGCTGTCTTCGTCCTCAGGTTCCGGCGCCTCTGCTGGTGTACGACCGGTCGTGGTAGCGCCTGTGGTTTGCTCAGGACGGAAGTTGCCTTGCAAATTGGTCAGTACATCGTCGGTGAAATACAGCGTGAGTCGCTCGCGCGAGTATTCATTGTTACCGTTTTTCAGCGAGTAAAAATAATCCCAACGATTGTCTTCAAAGCTGTCGATTAACAGCGGCGTGCCCATGATGTAGCGCACTTGGCGTTTGTCCATGCCCGGTTTGAGCTGGTTCACCATGTCTTGCGAGACGACGTTGCCCTGTTGCACGGTCAAGTGATAAACGCCAGGGAACGAGCAGGCTGCAACAGCCAATGCCAAGCAGCAGGACAGTAGCAGACGAGTTGTGGTGTGGCGTAACAGGGCGGGCATGGGTGGCAAGGTTCCACTGATTGCAGCGAGCGGCGATAATACCTGATACTCGTAAGCGCTAGAAGGGGCGGAGCATGGCAGGCGAGAACCAAGAATTGCGCAAAGCAGGGTTAAAAGTCACGGTGCCGCGCATCAAAATTCTGCAAATGTTGGAGATGGATGACCAGCGCCATCTCAGCGCAGAGGACGTGTACAAAAAATTGTTGGATAGCGGCGAAGACGTAGGCTTGGCCACGGTGTACCGCGTGCTGACACAATTTGAAACAGCGGGTTTGGTAACGCGCCACAATTTTGATGGCGGCTACGCGGTGTTTGAATTGATCCGCGGTGATGAGCACCACGACCATATGGTGTGCGCTGAGACGGGCGCCGTGGTGGAATTTCACAACGAAGACATCGAACGCCTGCAAACGGAAATTGCCGATGCGCACGGCTACGAGCTGGTGGGGCACAGTTTGGTGCTGTATGTGCGACCGAGGAAAAAATAGTCGCTCAATCTTAACTGATTGAAAAGGTTTTTTACTGTAACCAAGTTGGTTGCACAAACCGTATTGCTGCAATACCATGAAGGTGTTTGCATTGAGGATCACGGATGATCAAATCGTGGAAACACAAAGGATTGAAGCTATTTTTTGAGACAGGCACAGCAGCGGGTATTAATCCCAAGCATGCCGCAAAACTGATGCGACAACTTGACAGGCTGGACGCAGCCGTTTGCCCGCAAGACATGCATCTACCCGGCTGGCGGTGGCATGGCTTGAGAGGTGATGAAGCAGGCACTTACGCTGTTTCTGTAAACGGCAATTGGCGGTTGACGTATCGTTTTGAGGGTGGAAATGCCATTGTTGTCGATTACCGTGATTACCACTGACGCAGCATGCTGGAGGGTAAGATGAAAAAGCGTAAACCCACTCATCCAGGTATGGTGGTTCGCATGGATGTACTAGAGCCGCTGAATCTCAATGTTACCCAAGCGGCGCAGGGATTGGATTGCAGTCGCAAACATCTCTCTGCCTTTCTCAATGGGCGTGCGCGCTGCACCGTTGAATTAGCAGTAAAACTGGCAAAGGCGACCGACACCAGCGCGCAATCTTGGCTCAATATGCAAATGACGTATGACTTGTGGGAAGCAGAACAGGCACAGGTGGCCAAAACGGTAAAGCGCTTCAAGAAAGCTGCCTGAAAAAAGCGGCAACGGACTAATTTTGCTCCTTGTTGCTAATGCGGCGAGTGGCGCTTCAGCACAAAACGCGACAGCACAAAGGTAACGGGCATTGTCAGCACGATTACCGCCAGCGGCGCGAAATCCACAGGAAAGGCGAGCCTATCCACCAGCAGGTGCATCAGCACAATACCCAAGCTGTACTGCACGACGTAGACCGAGGGGAATTGCAGGAAGCTGCGCCAGCTCATCGGCACGCGAAACACCCAGCGCGAGTTCATGTAGTAAGTGAACAGCACACCAAAAATATACGCGACCGTGAAAGCAAGTTTGTCGGTGCTGATAGAAAAATTTGCCGTCAGCGCAACGGGCTGAACATGCAGGGCTTCCAGTGCGTGACGCACGATCAAATACACCACCCAAGACATGCCGGTGTTGATGGTGCCGGTGACCAGAAAACGCAGAAATTCGTGCCGTTGTAGCCACACAGCCACGGTAGCGGCGTTAAGTGGAGGGCGAGGTGTGGATCCGTTGGGCATGCGCGTCAAAACAAGCGGCGAAAGACGGCTGGCAGCTTAACGGGTAATGCGCGCGGCTGACAGTCCAAGGCTGAAATGCCATAATCAAAAATTCGACGCTCAGAATAAATAACCAAGGTTCTCCTGTGATTATTCCAGTCATCCTGTCCGGCGGTGCGGGCAAGCGGTTGTGGCCGCTGTCGCGCGAAAGCCATCCCAAGCAGTTCTTGCCCTTGTTCCAAGGCCGCTCATTGTTTGAGTTGACCTTGGAGCGTGTACGTGAGCCGAATTTTTCTGAGCCGATGGTGATTTGCAACAGCGAACACCGCTTTATGGCGCGTGAACAATTGGCAGACATTGCGGCGAAAATTTTAATTGAACCTTGCTCGCGCAACACCGCACCGGCCGTCACGCTCGCGGCACTGGCTGCGCAAGCGGACGACGTGCTATTGGTGCTGCCTTCCGATCATTTATTTACCGATGTGGCTGCCTTTCGCGCGCTGGTGCAGTCGGCTGCGCCTTTGGCGCAAGCGGGATATTTAGTCACGTTTGGCGTGCAGCCTGTGTTTCCGGCTACGGGTTATGGCTACATTCAGCGCGGCGCGGCCGTGGCAGATTGCGCGGGTTTTCATGTGCAGCGTTTTGTCGAAAAACCGGACGCCGCCACCGCCGAGCAATATATTTTAGCGGGCGATTATTTGTGGAATTGCGGCGTGTTTTTAATGCGCGCGGATGTGTTGTTGGCGCAAATGCAACAACATGCACCGGCTGTGTTGCAGGCCTGCACCGCGGCGTATGCGGCACGAAAAATCGACCTTGGTTTTATTCGCATTGACAGCGAGCAATTTGCGCAAGCGCCCGATATTTCTATCGACTACGCGGTGATGGAGCACACGGATAAAGCGGCAGTAGTGCCCTGTCATACCGCGTGGAGCGATGTGGGCAGTTGGCGCAGTTTGGCCGACAGCATGGAAAAAGACAGCGCGGGGAATGTCACGCGCGGCGACGTGCTGTTGCAAAACGTCAAAAACAGCACCGTGTTTGCCGAAGAAAAATTGGTGGTGGTTAGCGGTGTAGACGATTTGATTGTGGTGGAAACGGATGACGCCATTTTAGTCGCGCCGCAAACAGAATCAGAAAATATCAAAAAAATTGTCGAGACACTGGGCGCGCAGCAGCGCAGCCATGTGCACGCGCACCGCAAAGTGTATCGTCCGTGGGGTGCATACGATGCCATCAGCGAAGGCGAACGCCACAAAGTCAAACACATCACGGTGAAACCGGGTGCGAGCTTGTCTTTGCAAATGCACCATCATCGCGCTGAGCATTGGATAGTCGTGCGCGGCACCGCGTGCGTGCAGCGTGGCGAGGAAGAATTTTTGCTGACGGAAAATCAATCCACCTATATTCCACTTGGCGTCACTCACCGTTTGGAAAATCCAGGTTCCATTCCCTTAGAGATGATAGAAGTGCAATCCGGTGCGTATTTGGGTGAAGACGACATCGTGCGTTTTGACGACCACTACGGCCGCAATGCACAAACAAAATAACGAGCAGGAGAGAAAATTATTGTGAATATTTTAGTAACCGGTGGAGCAGGTTTTATTGGTTCAGCCGTGGTGCGCCACATCATTGCAAACACGCAAGATACGGTCATCAATGTGGATAAATTGACCTACGCAGGTAATCTGGAATCACTGACTGCTGTAGCAGATTCGTCGCGCTACCATTTTCGCCAAGTCGATATTTGCGACCGCGCAGCCGTAGATGCAGTGTTTGCCGAGTTTGCACCGCAAATCGTGATGCACTTGGCGGCGGAATCGCACGTCGATCGCTCCATTGACGGCCCAGCCGCATTTATCGAAACCAATATTGTCGGCACTTACACTTTGTTGGAAGCGGCGCGCCAGTTTTGGCTGACGCTAGAAGCAGAAAAAAAATCAGCGTTCCGCTTCCATCACATTTCTACCGATGAAGTGTACGGCGCGCTCGGTGCCACCGGTTTGTTCACGGAAGAAACGCCGTATTCGCCCAACTCGCCTTACTCGGCCAGCAAAGCCTCTTCCGATCACTTGGTGCGTGCTTGGCATGAAACCTACGGCCTACCCACCGTTGTCACCAATTGCTCTAACAATTACGGCCCGTATCACTTCCCAGAAAAATTAATTCCGCTAGTGATTTTGAATGCTATTGCCGGCAAGCCGTTGCCGATTTACGGCAAAGGCAATCAAGTGCGCGATTGGCTGTATGTGGATGATCACGCGCGCGCACTGTACAAAGTGGCAAGAGAAGGTGTGATCGGTGAAACCTACAACATCGGCGGCCACAACGAAAAACAAAACATTGAAGTGGTGCAAACCATCTGTGCGCTGCTGGAAGAAATGCGTCCCGAAAAACCGGCGGGTGTGGCGCAGTACCGTGATTTGATTACCCATGTGGCGGATCGCCCCGGCCACGATGTGCGCTACGCGATTGACGCCAGCAAAATTCAGCACGAATTGGGTTGGGCGCCGGAAGAAACGTTTGACAGCGGTATACGCAAAACGGTGCGCTGGTATTTGGATAATCAAGTGTGGTGGCAGCATGTGTTGGACGGCAGTTATCAAATGCAGCGCTTAGGTTTAGGCAAATAGTTTTGTAGGAGACAACAACATGAAAGGCATTATTTTAGCGGGTGGCTCCGGCACACGTTTGCATCCAGTCACACTGGCAATCTCTAAACAGTTATTGCCGATTTACGACAAGCCAATGATCTACTATCCGCTGACAACTTTAATGCTGGCAGGTATCAAAGACATTCTGGTGATCTCTACACCGCAAGACACACCGCGTTTTCAAGAACTGCTCGGTGACGGTGCGCGCTGGGGCATCTCCTTGCAATACGCTGTGCAGCCCAGCCCCGATGGTTTGGCGCAAGCGTTCTTAATCGGCAAAGACTTTATTGGCGACGATGCCTGCGCGCTGGTGTTGGGCGACAATTTGTTTTTTGGCGAACATTTCTCGCGCAATTTGCAACAAGCTGCACTACAGCAAAGCGGTGCCACGGTGTTTGCTTATCAAGTGAAAGACCCAGAGCGTTTTGGTGTGGTGGAGTTTGATCAAGACGGCAAAGCCATCAGTTTGGAAGAAAAACCGGCTAAACCTAAATCGCGTTATGCGGTGACCGGCTTGTATTTTTATGACAACCAAGTGGTGCAGCACGCGCAGTCGATTAAACCTTCGGCGCGCGGTGAATTGGAAATTACCGATCTCAACAATATTTATTTGCACAACGGCAGTTTGCGCGTAGAAATTATGGGGCGCGGCACGGCGTGGCTGGATACTGGCACGCACGATTCCCTATTGGAAGCTTCGCAGTTTGTGCAAACCATTGAACACCGCCAAGGCTTAAAAATGGCCAGCCCGGAAGAAGTGGCGTGGCGGCAAAAATGGATTAACGATGCGCAGTTGCGCACACTGGCGGAGCCGCTGAAGAAAAGTGGCTACGGCGAATACTTGCTGGATTTATTGAGGACAGATTGATGATGAAAGTCATCGAAACCGTTTTGCCCGGTGTGTTGATTCTGGAGCCAAAAGTGCACGGCGACAGCCGTGGGTTTTTTCAGGAAACGTGGCGCGAAGACAGCTACAACAACATCGGCATTCCAACATTTGTGCAAGACAATCACTCGCGTTCTTCGCGCGGCGTATTGCGCGGCTTGCATGCACAGCGGCTGCAACCGCAAGGAAAATTGGTGCGCGTTTCGCGCGGCGCCGTGTTTGATGTAGCCGCCGACATCAATCCCGCTTCACCCACGTTTGGTAAACATGTAGCGGTGGAGTTGAGCGACGAGAATCACCGCCAACTGTACATCCCCCCTGGCTATGCACACGGTTTTTGTGTGCTGTCTGAAACAGCAGATTTTCTGTACAAATGCACGATGTATTATCAACCCGGCGATGAAATCGGTGTGTTGTGGAATGATGCAGACATCGCTGTTGCTTGGCCGATAGCGGAACCGCAGTTATCAGACAAAGATAAAAACCTGCCCACGCTGCGCGCATTGGCCGAGCAATTAAAACAACAGCCGGCGCATTTTCCTGAACACAAAAGACGCGTAGATATGGAGTAAGCATGCGTATTTTAATTGCTGGTGGTGAAGGGCAGGTTGGCAGAGAGTTTGCGAACATTGCGCAGCCTAATATGGAGTTGATTCGTTGCACGCGAGTCGAGTTGGATATTACTAGCACGACGAGTATTAATGCCGCGCTAAAAAAATATCAGCCACAGGCCGTAATCAATGCGGCGGCTTACACGGCAGTCGATCGCGCAGAAAGCGAGCCAGATGCCGCGTTTGCTATCAACGCCACTGGTGCGGGCAATTTGGCGGCTGCTGCTGAGCGTTGTGAAATTCCGCTGCTACATATTTCCACTGATTATGTTTTTTCTGGCGACAAAGCCATCGGTAAAAGTTGGACGGAAGACGATGTCTGTGAGCCGCGTTCAGTGTACGGCCACAGCAAACGCATCGGCGAAGAACAAGTGTTGGAAATGTGCAGTCGCGCCTTGGTGCTGCGCACCAGTTGGGTGTTTGGCCGCTACGGCAACAATTTCCCCAAAACCATGTTGCGTTTAGCGCGCGAACGCGATGAGTTGCGCGTAGTGGGCGATCAACACGGCTGCCCCACGCACGCAGCCGATATTGCAATGACTTTGGTAAAAGCTGCACAAGCCATGCTAGAAAATAAATTAGCGCGCGGTATTTATCACTACGCGGGCGCACCCGCCTGCACTTGGCACACATTCGCTACACACATTATTGAACGCGCGCACGCCGTGGGTGCATTAGAAAAAAAACCAAATATTATTGCGATCGCCACGCATGAATATCCAGTCGCTGCCGCACGGCCGATGAACTCGGTGTTGGATGGCAGCAAATTGCAGCGCGCTCTTGGCGTTGCGCCTTCGCAGTGGCAGAGCGGCGTGGAGTTGTTGTTGCAAAACAGTTGACAAGCATTCGTGTTGATAGAGTAGAATCGCGCCCCGCTCACGAACAGGGATTCGTTGCAGCGTAAAAAAACGGAAGTCACTCTCTACAAAAGGAATTGTGTATGAAGAAAATCACTGTGTTGTGTGTGTTTGTGTGCGCCTTGATGATGGGCGCGAGCGCGAATGCCTATTACTTGGAACACGCGGTTGCCGGCGTGGTGACGCTGGAAGTTACCGGTGCTTGCGCGATTCCTAAAATCAAAACCGAAGCCTATATCGCCGACATCAGTGACGATGCGCACACCCCGCTGGGCTGGGGTGTCGTCACCGCATCGGGGCATTTGATTGCTCTGCGTGAAAGTGCGATAGATGTTGTCGATCAAAAATATTTTTCTAGCAACCAGCAGCGCGCAATTGATTTTATTGATTTGTCTGGCGCTACATTAAAAAACTTTTTGACAGAAAACGGTGTGCGTTGTGAGATAGCGCGCTTGCAGCCGGGTATAGATTCCACAGTGACTTACACCAGCAGCGGCGCGAGCGGTCGCGCCGTCATGCACGCCAAAGTAGCGGGTTATGAAGTGGAACGCTGCCAAGACAGCGGTGATGTACAAACCTGCAAGGCGCGAAAAATCAGCGGAAAAATAGATTTCAGCGGCAAGTGGTAAGCGCTGTGCAAGCTGCGCCAGATACCGGCTTGCTGTGCTTGGTGGCGCTGTGCCGCTTTCATCGTCTGCCGGTTGAACCCGCGCAGTTGGCGCGCGAATTTGGCTGTGCCGAACAATCGTTCGATGAAATAATGATACAGCGCGCAGCGAAAGCACTGGGTTTGCGCTATCGCTTTTTGCAGCAGCTACCCGCAAAAATCTGTTTGCCGGATGCCAGTGTATTGCCAGCAATTGCAAAACGTGTGGACGGCACATACTGGATATTGGCGCAGCGCAATGAACAGCAAGTACTGGTGCATGATTTACGGCACGCGCAACCGCAAGTGATGGCGGAGCAAGATTTTTTGGCTGAGTGTTGTGGCGCGTGGATCTTGCTGGGTGCGCGGCAGCGCGCAGTAGACAAGGAACCCCAAGCGTTTGATCTGCGCTGGTTCATTCCTGCCTTGCTCAAATACCGACGCTTGTTTGCAGAAGTGATACTCGCCAGTTTTTTCTTGCAGATATTAGCGCTAGTGACGCCGCTCTTTTTTCAAGTGGTGATGGACAAAGTGTTGGTGCATCACGGCCAGAGCACGCTGGATATTTTGGCGCTGGGGTTTTTGGCCGCTTCGGTGTTTGAAGTGATATTAGGTGGCATACGCACCTATCTTTTTTCACACACCACGCATCGTGTGGATGTGCAGTTGGGCAGCAGTTTGTATCGCCATTTGCTGAGTTTGCCGCTGGCATACTTTCAAGCGCGCTCGGTGGGGCAGAGTGTAGCGCGCGTGCGCGAGCTGGACAGTATCCGCCAATTTATTACCGGCTCTGCGCTAACACTGTGCATTGATTTATTGTTTACCGGCGTGTTTATCGGTGTGATGTTGTATTACAGCGTCGCCCTGAGTGCAGTGGTGTTGCTGACCATGCCGGCGTATGTCGTACTTTCACTGTGGATAACGCCGCCGCTCAAAATGCGCTTGGATGAAAAATTTAGACACAGCGCAGCCAATCAAAGTTTTTTGGTGGAATCCATTTCCGGCGCAGAAACGGTCAAAAGTCTCGCCTTAGAACCGATGATGCAACGGCAGTGGGAAGATCATTTGGCCAATTACGTCACCAGCAGTTTTCGTGCGCAACACACGGGCAATATTGCTGGGCAGTGCGCCAATTTAATTAACAAATTGATGATCTTAGGCATTTTATGGTGGGGCGCGCAGTTGGTGATGCGCGGCGAATTGAATGTGGGGCAGTTGGTAGCGTTCAATATGTTGGCGGGCAGAATCAGCGCACCTATTTTGAAGCTGGTGCAGTTGGCACAAGATTTTCAGCAGGCAAAAATTTCAGTGGATAGATTGGGCGATATTCTCAATACGCCGCGTGAACAGGCGTTTAATCCACAGCGCAGTGTGTTGCCATCCATCAAAGGCGATATTTGTTTTGATAATGTGCGTTTTCGCTACCGTTTTGATGGCAGCCCTGCGCTTGAAAATCTCACGTTGCGCGTGCAACCGGGAGAAATTATTGGCATCGTCGGCAAATCGGGTTCTGGCAAAAGTACGCTGACAAAATTGTTGCAACGCCTGTATGTGCCAGAAGCGGGGCGAGTGTTGGTCGATGGAGTCGATCTCGCCACGGTGGATGTGGCATGGTTGCGGCAGCATATCGGCGTGGTGTTGCAAAACAGTTTTTTATTCAACAAAAGTATTCGTGAAAATATTGCCATCACCAACCCTGCCATGCCTATGGCACAAGTGGTGCAGGCAGCGCAATTGGCGGGCGCGCACGAGTTTATTGCCGCCTTGCCACAAGCGTATGACAGTTTGATTGCCGAGCAGGGCAGCAATTTATCGGGCGGGCAACAGCAGCGCATTGCGATTGCGCGCGCACTCATCCATCAGCCGCGCATTTTAATTTTTGATGAGGCAACCAGCGCGCTGGACGTGGAATCCGAGCGCATTATTCAAAACAATATGGCGGCTATTTGTCGCGGGCGCACGGTGTTTATCATCGCTCACCGTTTATCGACCGTGCAGGGTTGTGACAGCATTGTGGTGATGGATAAAGGCAGCATTGTCGAACAGGGAACGCACGAGGTGCTGTTAAAGAAAAATGCGCATTATGCGCAGATGTATCGCCATCAAACGGAATGCGTACCGTTGCGCAGAGCAGTAAACGGCGCAGTGGGGCGAGTGCAAAGCGCATGAAACCGTGGTGGACTGTAACTGATACGCGCGATGATTGGGAAGCGGCGCGTTTAGCATTTTTACCCGCGGCACTGGAGGTTCAGCAGCGACCGCCGCACCCCAAGGCGCGTGTTTTAGCAGGCAGTCTCATGTTGTTTTTTTCCTTCGCCGTGGCATGGGCGTGTTGGGGCAAAGTGGATGTGGTGGCTGTCGCAGAAGGAAAAATTATTCCATCGACGCGCGTGAAACAAATTCAACCTTCAGAAAAAGGCGTGGTGAAAAATATTTATGTGCATGAAGGGCAACACGTCAAAGCGGGCGATGCCCTGTTGGCCTTGGATAGCACACTCACCGAGGCAGAGCGTTATCGCCTAGTCAATGCGCTACAAAAGCAAGAAGAAGTATTGGCGCGCGAACAAGCATTGATAGCGTTATTGGAGAGAAAGCCAGAACAGCCTGCGCTCGACGCAAATTCGCTACAGCAACATTTGTTAATGCAGGAGTGGCAACAATACTGCGCGCAATTGGCGGCCATGCAGCATCAGTTGCAAAATCGGCAAGCGGAACAACAAGCCAACGCTGCCGTTATACAAAAGTTGCAGGCAATATTGCCAATCAATACACAGCGCGTAAACGCATTGAAACCGTTAGTGGAAAAGCATTTGATCGCGCGCGATCAGTATTTGTCTTTGGAAGAAACGCGCATCACACAAGCGCAAGATCTCGAGGCAGCGAAAGCGCGCCATGCGCAGTTGCAGGCTGCTATACAGGAAACGCAACAAAACATCGCCGCGTTGAGCGCGCAAGTGCGCGCGCAAACACTCAGCACAATGGCTGACGCTCAACACGAAATTGAAAATCTGCATCAACAACTCACCAAGGCAGAAGATGCCGCCAACAAACAAGTGTTGTATGCACCGGTGGATGGGCAGGTGAAAGACCTTGTGGTGAATACCATCGGTGGCGTTGTGGGCGAAGCGCAGCAATTGATGTTGATTGTGCCGGAAGATGCACCGCTGGAAGTGGAAGCATGGCTGCCAAACAAAGACATTGGATTTGTGCGCGAGCAAGATGCTGCGGTGATAAAAATACACACTTTCCCATTCACAAAATATGGCACATTGGCTGCGACCGTCACGCGCATTGCTGAAGATGCTGTGCAAGATGAAAAACAAGCGCGCACGCAAGGTGGCTTGTTGTACAGCATGAGCTTGCTGATAGCAGACAACACACTGTGGGTAGATGGGCATAAAGAAAAATTGTTACCAGGCATGCAAGTAACAGCAGAAATTATTATCGGCCAGCGCCGCATCATTGATTTTTTCCTCGCACCCATCAAACAGGGCGTGCAGGAAAGTTTGCGTGAGCGATAGGCTATTAGCGAGAGAGATAAAACATGAACAGTGGGTCACAGAAAATTATCACTGGAATTATTTAAGCGTCATTTATATTGTTAGGTTCGGCGCAGGCTGTGACATTTATATGTTTTTAGTACGTTATCGTCACAAAGAAAATATGGATTGCTGGTTTGCAAAAAAATTGTAGATTTGTCTAATGGAAAAATAAATGGAAACATGGATATTAATTTTTATAAGAAGATATTTATATGCGTAAGTTAAAAAAGATAATTTTAGCTATTTTGCTAGCTTCTTTTTGCTATGCCTTCTGGTGGTGCGCGATGAATTATGCTGGCTATTGCCACGCGGAGGGTAGGTTTCTGTCTGACCAGGAAAAAATATATTCCGCAGTCAAGTATGTTATGCCGCATAGCTATCCTCGAACGATTAAGAGACAGAGAAACATTTCTATCAATGGTGTTATTGGTAAAAGTGATTATTTGTATGAAAATAAAAAACCCATTAAATACAAAGACGAACAAGATTTTCTTGCGCTTAACCCTGACTGTTGCACACTTTCCATGAAAATTGGAGAAATTGGAGAGATAGAGCGGCCCGCCATTATTGATAGAGTTACTGGTTACTTTTCCACTTACGTCACTGTACGGTTCAAGATTAGATTTCTTGATGAAAATAACAAAGAGTCATTTGGCGAAGGCTCTAGCTCTGTATCAGTAACAAATTGTGGAAAATCTTGGTCTCGTTTTTAATTTTGGAGGGTAAAAAATGACATTGCCAACAGCAGAACAAGTGACCAATATTTATTTGTATGGACAGGAAACGGTACCAACTGACATGACATCCTCTTCTGTTGCCAATACAGATGAACGTACGCCAGTGGTGGTGAACATACAGGAATATATGACCGTAGGAGCAGGTCGTTTTGTTTCTGCGTATTCATTTGACTTTCTACATGAGTTTTTCAATCCTGAATCATCTGGAGCGTTATCTCTGGCTCCGGGTACTTACACCAAGCAGCAGCTATTTGCCGCTCTGGGAATAGACAACGAAGATAATTCGGTGACGTTCAATAATGTCTTTTATGGTGTGGGCGACTCGGATTACGCTGAACGTACGTATATCTGGGGCACTGTGGGTTTTGCTGTAGGCAATGAGGCATTATTCATTGTTGATACAAATGGTACACGTCATGTAGAAAATTTTTCCATAGTTCCACTTTCAACATTACCTGGTCGGGACGATGAGAACTTTGATTTCGCAGGAGGGTTCTGGTCTAGCATAGGGAATGGCTTGTTGGGACTTTATGACACCATAGACCCCAGCAGAATTGGGAAAACTGTGACATTTGAATTCTCTGGTGATGTTGCAAAGGTTTCTTTGTATCAGGAACAGTTTAATGACTTGGCTGATTATGTAATCGAGCCATCATTACCAAATGCAGAAAAAATATGGGAATTGACAGATAGCCTTTTTGCGGTAGGTTCAACACGATTTCTCTACGATGATAAGCCTATCATTTATGGAACGTCAGGTAGTGACCTTATGCTCGGTGGATCAGGTAATGACACACTGATTGCCGGTATGGGGATGGATACGCTGAATGGTGGTGAAGGCGCAGATATATACCAATTAGCATTGGGAGATTTTGATAATGTATTTATTAAAGACGACACCGATGGTGGCACGATTTCTTTATTAAATGGGATTACGTTCCGCAGGGTCGGTGAAGGCGAAGCCAACACCAACGGCCTGTACATTGCCGTGGATACGGACGGCAAATGGTTAAGCGGCAAGGAAGGCTGGAGCGTGTCGGTGTCTGGCAGCACCGCGACGGTTTTTGTGAAAGACGGTGATAGCAAACAGCACGTTATCGCCATTGAAAATTTCAACATCAGCAGCAACCACTTCGGCATCCAGTTTGACAAAATGCCGACCGGTGCAGCGCCCACCCAAACCAATGTTTACACCGTGGGTGACGGCAAGGATTTCCTCCAGCAAAAACTCGATGCAGCACCGGATGATCCGTTTGCAAACCGCTCGTTGATCTACAACGCCGCCGATTACGAATACCACTACGGCGTGGAGATGGATGACGGTCAGGTCATTGGGCCTGACGAAGACCCGGCGGTTATTACCTGTTTGTTCGAAGGCAGCGACCAGGCTGATGTGCTGAACGGCAGTTATTGGCTGCCCACCCAGTTGGAAAACGCGAACGACGGCCTCACCCTCAACCGCGTTGATCTGCTGCATTTTGCGGGTTATTACACGGAAGAAAGCGCAGGCTGGGTGGGTGATCTCATCGACGATATGCGCCTAGCTGCCTGACAACACTGAAAAGAACAAAGCACAAAGGAGAAAACAATGAGAAAAGAGATAAAGTTGGCAGTGATCGGTGGATTAGGAGTTGCACTGGTCAGTTGTATCAGTTGTGCGCCGATAAGGAAAGCTTATTGGGATCATGAAATCAGAGAGCTATGCAGAAAGGATGCAGGCGTAACGGTTTATGAGCGTGTGGGGATGAGCAAAGAAGAATACAAAAAATTTCGCTTACTGGCTCTTGACGATCGTAATGAAAATCAGATGTATTACTCAAAATTTAAGACAAGCTACATAAAGGACAATGACAATATTTCTATAATGAAATTTGAGGAGCATGCCATCAGGAAGTCTGATGGCAAGGTGCTTGGAACGTCAGTATCGTATGCTAGAAAAGGTGGGGACAGTATTTTTCACTGGCCACATCCGACTCAGTTTGGATGCTGGAGTATTGGAATAGATCCTAATCTTAGAACATCTGTATTTTACATGGAGCAATAATTATGTCGAACGAGTCTGAGTATTATCAAAAATCATTGCTGGCTGAAGCTGCATATGCAGAGCTTAACGATGGGTTGACTTCTGATCAAACGGCTAAGTTGAAGGAATCTGGCTTATCTGACGATCAAATTGCCGAATTTTTACAAACATGGACAAACGTCAATTCTTACCACTCGTTGTTGATGGGTCTGCGAGTCAATGTTTTTAGTAACCCTGAAACGCATGAAGTCTGTATTGCTATTGCTGGCACTAACTCGCCGTTGGATATTATCATTCCTGATTCCGAAATAGCTTTGGGATTAAAAAACTCCCAATATCCAGGTTTGTCGGATTTTTATGAGAGTTTAATTCAGGACGGAGTTATTACAGGGTCAGACCATATTACGGCTGCTGGTCATTCGTTAGGTGGGTTTCTGGCACAACTTCTTACATTGGAATATGCGGATATATCAGAAACATATACTTATAATTCCCCTGGGTTTGGTGGTATATGGAGCGAAATAGGTGAATATTTCGGGTTTACGCAGCGTGAAGACTTTCCCGGCATCACTAATATCAGAGGAGATGGACTTTCGGTAACAGCATCCTTGGGGACGATGTACGGTGATATTATTGAAGTGCAAATAGAAAATTCCTCTCTTGGTATTCCTAATCATTTTGCAGCAAAGTTGTCTGATTCTTTGGCCATATACGACACTCTGTGGCAACTGGATTCCTCTTTCAGTTTTGAACAGTACGCTGATGTTTTCAAAAGTGGCAGCAATGAAGAGATGGCTACCCTAGAGCGCGTAGTCGATATGTTGCGTTCTCTTTTTGGAATTTCGGCAACACCATTGGAAGTAGCGGATGGTTCGGCACAGAGGGACGCTCTGTTGTCTGCTATTTACGGTATCAGAAATACCGACACCTACAACACCCTCATCAACAACGCCAGCGTGCAGTCTTCTATGGGTGTCACCGGCCAGCAGGCCGCCAATGATTTCGGTGCGTTTCTGGCTGTGCATTATTTTTCGCCGGTTTATATTGCCGGTGCAGCATTGGAAGAACCCAACCAGGATTTGTATAGCCAGTGGTCATCCGGTGAGTTCTCGTCACAATATCTTGAAGATCGTGCTGCCATGCTGCGTGCCTTGCTGGGCGCAAACGCGACAGATATGGATTACGACGATGTACGCGGCGTGTATTTCAGTGATGCTGAAACGGGTGCGATTATTGGTACAACGAGTGATGGATTTTTTTCACCCGACAACAGAAAGATCGTGTTTGGTGATGATGGATCAGATAATCTTTCAGGCGGCACCAACAACGACCACCTCTACGGCGGCGGCGGTAATGATTCGTTGTACGGCGGAGCGGGCAGCGATTATCTTGAAGGTGGTGATGGTGATGGTGATGATGTATTAAATCCCGGTGTGGGTTTTGACCGTTTGAACGGCGGTACAGGCAACGACACTTATCAAATAAGTTTGAATGATTTTGGCGATGCCATTATTTCTGGCGACACCGATGGCGGCACGATTTCTTTATTAAATGGGATTACGTTCCGCAGGGTCGGTGAAGGCGGAGCCAATACCAACGGTTTGTATATTGCTGTTGATGCAAACGGTGATTGGCAGAACGGGAAAGAAGGTTGGAGCGTGTCGGTGTCTGGCAGCACTGCGACGGTTTTTGTGAAAGACGGTGACAGTAAACAGCACGTTATCGCCATTGAAAATTTCAACATCAGCAGCAACCACTTCGGCATCCAGTTTGACAAAATGCCGACCGGTGCAGCGCCCACCCAAACCAATGTTTACACCGTGGGTGACGGCACGAATTTCCTCCAGCAAAAACTCGATGCCGCGCCGGATGATCCATTTGAAGGGCGCTCGTTGATCTACAACGCCGTCGACTACCTGTACCAATCTGGCGCTGATGTTGACGAAAACGGGCAGATTACAGGCCCCATCAACAGCGAGACCGCAATCTCCTACTACTTTGAAGGCGGTACAGAGGCCGATGTGCTCAACGGCAACAACTGGCGATCCACCCAGCAGGCGGCAGTGGGTGGTGGCGACAGCATGGCGCATATCGCAGGTTATGCCTCTAACAACGTGACAGGCTGGATCGGCGACATCATCGGTGGCGGCGATGGTGACGACATGATCACCGGCGATGGCAAACGCCCCGGTGACAGCGGCTATGACACCGATGGCGACAACGACATCCTGATCGGTGGCAGGGGCAATGACACTATTTACGGCGGCGCAGGCGACGACACTCTCTTCGCGTGGCAGGCCTACACCCCGCAGACCTTCGCCTCCTCACAGGCACTGGCCACCACGCTCGACTACGACCACAACCTGTACGGCAGCGTGCAGGAAGCCATCTATAAAGGTGCCGTCACTATTGAAACCGTGGGCGAGAAAAACACCCTGTACGGCGGCGCGGGCAACGACACCCTCTACGGTGCCAGCTATGACGACTTCATCGACGGCGGCAGCGGCCATGACTTCATTCTGGCGGGCGCAGGGCGCGACACCATCGACGGCGGTACAGGCAACGACGTGATCTACGGCGATTCCTTCTATGTGCAGACCAGCAACGGCGGCTACACCCGCGACTTCATCGCCCCTGACAGAACCCCCACCAACAACTACGCGCGTGGCTATTTCTACCGCGAAAACACCGACATGGACACGGTGTTCAACCCCGACACAGACTACAACGACATCATCGACGGAGGTGATGGCGGCGATTACATTTTTGGCGAGATCGGTTCAGACATTATTAGCGGCGGCGCAGGCAATGACGTATTGTTCGGTGATCGCTCTTACAGCGCCGGATTCTTTCAGGGCAACAATCCCAACGAGACTGTGCCGGGTTTCCAGCCACTCTCGGCGCGCTACCACGGTGATGATGTGATCGACGGCGGTGATGGTGACGACAAGATCATCGGTGGTGGCGGCAATGACCGCCTGCTTGGTGGCAACGGCAATGACATCATTTACGGTGATCTTGGGCTGGGCGTGTATGACTACCGAGGCAGCGGTGCTGTTGCTAATGATCCCATCCAAGGCATCAAGGCCAGCGATGTGGGCTGGTGGGGCAATGATGTGCTGATCGGCGGCGCGGGTAATGACACGCTCGTGGGCGAAGGCGGCGATGACACGCTGGATGGTGGCGATGGTGATGACATCATCTACGGCGACTGGGCAAACTGGCAGACAGCAGCGTTTTCTGACTCCAATGCCAAAGCAGGCAATGACACGCTTTATGGTGGCGCCGGTAACGATCAGCTGATGGGCAATGGCGGTAACGACACGCTCTATGGCGGCAGTGGCAATGACAAGCTGTTCGGCGACAGCTACAGCAACGGCGGGCTGTACACCGACAAGGGCGACGACTATCTCGACGGTGGTGAAGGTGACGACACCCTGTACGGCGGTGCGGGTAATGACACCCTGATCGGCGGCACGGGCAACGACACGCTCGTGGGTGGTGAGGGCGAGGATGTGTATGTATTTGGCGCTGGCAGCGGCGTGGATGTGGTGGATGATACTTGGGGGCAGTCCACGCTGCGCCTTGCCTCTGCGCCGATTCGTACGGTATTGCAAGGTTCTTCAGCCATCATTTACTTGTCGAAAGACGGCAGTAACCGCATCCACCTGAGTAAGAATGCGCTGCTAAATATCAACCATGTTTATGTGGATGGTGAAGCAATAGACCTGAATATTGACATCGGTAGTGGCTTCACCGGTGGCATGGGATCCATGGCGGGCAACCAAATCTATACCATTACCGATGACTACACGGGTGGCACCGTCCTCTACGATACGGAAGGTGAAAATACATTGGCGTTTGCGAGTGGTTGGAAAGGTGGAGACGGGTATCTGGATGTGTCTCTTTGGAGTGGTAATGGGTACCAATTCAAAAATGCAAGCAATCCGGCAATACGCGCCAGTGTGTCACCGAATGCCGTTCTTGCATTGCACGATGTGATATCGGCTTCCGGCGAAGCGATCAATTTGCGGATTACGGCGCCGAATTTATCATCTTACAGTTATGAGCTGCATGGGTTTTCTGGCGATGACATTATCACCGGCTCTAACGGTGAAGACAGGATTTGGGGTGACGTAGGAAACGACACCATAAAAGGCGGTGCAGGTCACGATGAGCTGTACGGAGGAGAAGGTGACGATATTCTTCTGGGTGGTGATGGAGCAGACTTTTTGTTTGGCGGTGCTGGCAATGACACATTGAACGGTGGAACAGGCAGTAGAGATATTCTCCACGGTGAAGAAGGCGATGATGTTTTGTATCTCAGTTCTGGCGGTGATATTGCTCTCGGTGGAGGAGGCAATGACACATTTATCCCAGAAGCTAACAGCAGCTCCTATGTGCGCGGTGAAGCAGGTTCCGATACGTTCATCGTCAATTCTTCCAACAACAGTTTTTATGAAATTACCGATCAATATTTTGATGCAGGCGATGTTATCCAGCTCGACTTCAACGCTGATCGCATCCATTTAACGGCACAATCCATTGGCATCGTTTCAGAAGACGGCTTATCCATCCGTCCACTGCTGTCATTTATGCAGTACACCTTGCCGGAAGGTTACTGGTTGGGTATGGAAAATCTGACATTGCGTTTTGCCGATGGCACCTTGTGGGGTATCGATGAAATGAAGCCAATCATACAAACAGCAACAAATGTGGATGATGTGTTGATGGGTGATGCGGGTGCAAACCTGCTGCAAGGTTTGGATGGCAATGACACGATATACGGTGCAGATGGTGATGACACACTGTATGGCAATGCAGGCAATGACACGTTGGTTGGCGGTGCGGGCAACGATGTATTTCATTTCGGTTTGGGCGATGGCTTCGACATGGTGCGTGAAAGGGATACAGCAAGATGGATAACAGATGCCGACACCGTGTGGCTGGAATCCGGTATTCGTGAAGCCAATGTTGCATTGTCTATTCAGTCGAATAACCTGGAAATAAAACTGAAAGCCACCGATGAAACGCTGACGTTGGAACATTTTTTTGATGATGCGGAGAGCAATGAGCGCCATTTGTCTCTGTCATTCAATGGCGGCACCACTTACGCATGGGATTCCGAATATATTCAGAAGGAGATTTTCAAGGGAGCGGCAAATCGTACGCAGCGCGGTACGCCGACAACAGGAAACAATTCAATTACGGGTACGTATGGCAATGACTATATTTACGGCGATGCCGGCAATGACACGCTGAACGGCGGTAACGGCAGCGACTGGTTGGATGGTGGCACTGGCAATGACATCCTGACGGGCGGTGCTGGCAGTGACACTTACCGTTTTGGCGTGGGTTCAGGGCATGACATGGTTACCGACAGTGCGACAAACATTGCCGCTGATACGGTCAGGCTGGACTTTACAGTGGCCATCGGCGACTTGACCCTGCAACTGATCAACGGCACCAGTGACCTGTTGATTGGCCGACATGATGCCAATGGCACTGTCACGGACACTATCCAGGTCAACAAGGCGCTGGGGCATCTGGTGGGCGTCAAGGGCAATGAGCTTCTTGTCGAGGAAGGCGGCAACACCTTGCTGGGCGTGGTAAGCACTGGACTGGTCGGAAAAACCCTGACGCTGACCAAGAACCCTGACGAGACACGCTATGTGGCACTGTCGGCCAGCGAGATTCTGGGCATGGCAGTAAGCGATGACGAAAGGGGACGCTGGCAGATTACGGACGCAACGCCGTTGTCGGGCCGTTTTGCGCCGGATGTACAGGACGTGGACGGTGATGGCAACACGGAAGAATCCTCCTTCATCTACATCGAAAACCTGTGGAATTCCGGCACCAATTATGTGGGGTTTATTCCGAACACCACCGCAGGCAACGCCAGCTTTTCCTTCACTTTGCGGCGTGATGACGGGCTGACCATTCAGTCGGTGATGCAGGTGGTGGTACAGACCAACACGGGCACGCTGACTGGCACATCCAACGCAGACGTTCTGGATGGCAGCCAGAGTGACACACCGCTGGTGATCATGGGGGGTGCGGGCAATGACACGATTTACGATGGCTACGGCGATGACATCGTGTACGGCGGCGATGGCAATGACAGACTGACATTTGGCAGCTGGGCGGGTAATGGCAATGATATTTTTGACGGTGGCGCGGGTGATGATGTGCTCGATGCCGGTTGGGGCAATGATTTGTTGATCGGCGGTGCGGGCAATGATTTATATATCGAAGGTAATTTGTGGTCTGGCGACCACACCACTATTGATAACAGCGGCGGCGCGGAAAGCGATGTAGATACGTTGCAAATCGGTTCGCAGGGGTATGGTTTGTGGGATTACCGTTCATTGTGGTTCACGCGTGATGGCAGCGACTTGTTGGTTGATCAACTCGATGAATTGGCAGACGGTGAGATTCGTATCAAGAATTGGTATGCCGATACGGATACCAATGGCGATGGTGTATTGAACGATGCCGGCGCAGGTCGCCTCGATATTTTTGTGGCGCAACAAGATAACGGTGCGGTATTTCAAGCCAATGGCAACAGCGGAAATTTTGATGCGCTGATTAATGCCATGGCGCAGTTCGGCGCAAAACCAGCATCAGTCTCTGACGCGGCGAATGCGCTGCAAGAGGAATACCAAGCGGCGTGGATGCAGCTTGCCGTGCCTGCAGCTGCGTAGCGTAATGAAAATGTAGTTTTGTGTTTGATGACTACGGTTTTGGTTCCAAAGCCAACACCCAAGCCGTTTGTTGTTGGACACAAAACCGCACATTAATTTCTTCCAGCCACAGGCCGTATTCGTGCGCATCATCTTGTTGTGCGCGATACGCAGGGCGCGGGTCTTGCGCCAACACTTCATCAACCAACCTGCGCAAATCTGATGACAGCAGCAGCGCCGCTGCTTCCTGCTCTGCGTTTGCGCTCCATTGCACGCGCAGCGTAGGCGGGGCTTCTTGTGCAAAACTGCTGCGCGCAGCGGGCACGCTGTCGGCGTAAGGGATATACGGTTTGATGTCGAGTATCGGCGTGCCATCCAATAAATCAGCGCCACGCAGCCGCAAACATTTCCCTTTGTCGCCATCCACAATATCCAACAATTCCACCACGGATAAACCCACCGGATTGGGGCGAAACATACTGCGCGTAGCAAACACGCCGCGCGTGGTATTGCCGCCTAAACGCGGCGGGCGCACCATCGGCTGCCAACCCTGCGCAGCAGTGGCGTGAAAAACAAAACTGAGCCAGAGGTGGGAAAAATCTTCCAGCCCTTGCAGGCATTCGGCAGTATCAAATGGCGCAAACAGTTCCAGCGTACTGATGGCATGCGGCGTTAGCCCTGGTTGGCGCGGAATACCAAATTTTTCACGAAACGGCGAGTGCAAAATGCCAATGGGTTGAAAGATATACTGATCCACTTTCCTGCTCGTTAATTCCAAGATGCAAAACACCTTACCACAAGCAAATGCTCTTCCTCTGCGCGAAGGCGTGAGCGCCAGTTGTGTGCAAGTGCCGGCGGGCGCGTGGCCGTCGCTGTTGGCATTCCTTTGCGCGCAGTTTCCCGCGATCCATGAAACCATCTGGTTGTCGCGGTTTGCGCGCGGTTTGGTGTTGGATCAAACAGGAAAAACTTTGCAGCCCAGCGATCACTGCAAAGCCGGTGCGCGCATTTATTACTACCGCGAAGTAGTGCAAGAAGTTGAGATTCCTTTTCAAGAAACCATTCTTTATCGCGATGAACATATTTTGCTGGCCGACAAACCGCATTTTTTGCCCGTTGTTCCATCCGGCATTTATGTGCAGCAAACTTTGTTAACGCGCTTAAAACGCACTACTGGCATTGCGCAGTTATCGCCCTTGCATCGCATCGACAAAGACACCGCCGGCTTGGTGCTGTTTTCTGTCAATCCGCAAATGCGCAATGTCTATCAAGCGCTGTTTCGTGAGCGGCAGGTGACGAAACATTATCACGCTATTGCGCGCTGGAATGCCGCGCTTACTTACCCTTTGGTTTATCGCAGTCGTTTGGTGGAAGACGCGCAGTTTTTTCGCACGCAGGAAGTAGAGGGTACGGCGAACAGCGAAACCGTGGTGAATGTGTTGGCACACGACGGTGAAAAGGCGCTGTATGACTTACAGCCCATTACCGGCAAGAAACATCAACTGCGCGTACACATGGCGCAGTTGGGTATGCCGATTGCCAATGATGTGTTGTATCCAAGTGTGCGCGGGCGAGAGGCGAATGATTTTTCACAGCCTTTACAGTTGTTGGCCAAATCGCTGGCGTTTGTTGATCCTATTACACAAGTGCCGCGATATTTTGAAAGCCAGCAGACGTTGAATTAACACTTACAACAACTTCAGTTGATTGCGCAGTTGCGTGACGTTGCGGCGGCTGATGGCGGGTTTGAAAGCGGTACCTTGCAAGCGCAGCAAGTAGTGACCAGCAGGCGTTTTTTCCATGCCCTCTACATGCGATAAAGACACGACGGCGTTGCGATGCACGCGCACAAAATGCTCATGAAATTCTTCTTCGATGTCTTTCAGCGCATCATCAATAAGCAACTCACCCTTGGTGTGATACACCGTGACGTATTTGTGATCCGCAATAAAACAGCGCACTTCCGTCAACGGCACCAACACCAAACCGTGACGCGTGCTGGCGCTGATGTGTTGTCTCGCAGCCGTTTTTTTGGCGGTATCTTGCGTAGTGATTTGCACTAACTGTGCGCGATTGGGGCGCGTGGCCGTGTTGAGTGCTGCTAATAATTGCTCGGCTTTTACCGGCTTTAACAAATAGCCAACGGCTTGCGTTTGAAAAGCTTCCAGCGCGTGTTCGCTGTAAGCGGTGCAAAAAATGACAGCGGGTGGATTGTCGAGTTTGGTTAAGTGGCGCGCCACTTCCAAACCGTCCATGCTCGGCATGCGAATATCGAGCAGCACGATATCGGGCTGTAATTTCTCTATTTGTTCGATGGCGATGTAGCCGTTGCTGGCTTCGCCCACAACGCTGTGCTGCTCTGATTTTTCAATCAAGCGCGCTAAACGGTCACGCGCCAATTTTTCATCATCAACAATCAAGATTTTCATGCACGCTCTCCCGTGTGCAGCGGAATGCTGAACTGTACCGTAAATAAATGATCGTCTTGTGTGGCAGAAAAAGATACGCCGCTGCCGTAATGTGTTTGCAAACGCTGCTCTAAATTTTCCAGCGCCATGCCATTGCCGCTGCGCGGTAAATTGGCGGTTTCGGTCGCGTAGGGGTTGCTGATTTTACAGCGCAGAAAATCGTCGCTGTCGTTGAGAAAAATCTCAATCGTGCCACCCTGTGTCAGCGGTTGTATGCCGTGATAAATCGCATTTTCAATCAGCGGCTGCAAAGAAAAAGAAGGAATGTGCACATTGGGTCGCGTGAGCTGTGTGTGCCACTGCACTTGCAGGCGTTCTCCCAGCCGCAATTGTTCAATATGGATATAGCGTTGGCACAGCGCAATTTCCTGCTCCAGCGGCACCAAATCTTCTGCAGCGGAAAGGCTGGCGCGAAACAGCGCGCTCATGTCTTCCACCACGCGCTCGGCGGTGTCGGGGTCACTGCCGATCAAACTGGCAATACTGTTCATGCTGTTAAACAAAAAATGCGGTCGAATGCGCGATTGCAGCGATTGAAAACGCGCTTGCAAGGTGGCGCGTATTTGCATTTCGCGTTGCAGATGCAGTTGCTGTTGCAGATAAAAATAACGCAACACCAAACCGGCGAGGATGCCGCCCACGGCCAGATGCTGTATCACCACCCACACACTGCTGGACCAGTTGAGCGTGAGGTAGGTCATCAGCCACTGCCCAACTATCGCCACGCTTGCAATCACCGCCAGCAAGCTGATAAAACACAACGCCACGCCCGTGGTTGCGGCAATACGCGGTAGCAAGGGGCGCAGGCGGCACAACACGGCTGCGCCCGTCAGCACGATCCACAAAATTTCGCAGGACAACAGAGAAAAGCGCGGCCAGTTGAACGCGGGCAGCGGCTCGGCAGAAATGGTCAATACCAGCGCCAGCAGTTGCCCCACCAAAATCAGCGGCAGCAGCGCGGTGATATTGCACAGATCGGGCAGGTAAAAATGCGCGCTGTCTTTGCCATTTGCAGGCGACGCGTGGGTAGTGGGCGCTGAACGGTTGAGCAAAGGCATGCTGATATAATCTTTCCCTTGTGAACTGACACTGCCATTTTGCTGGATAACATCATGAGCGACAAAAAAATGCCACCGCCGCAAGACGATAGCACGATTAAACCGTGGGGCGGCCGCTTCAGTGAAGCGACGGATGCCTTTGTGGAGCGTTTTACTGCCTCAGTGGTCTTCGATCAGCGTTTGTATCGGCAGGATATTCGCGGCTCACTCGCGCACGCACAAATGCTGCACGGCGCGGGCATTTTGAGTGATGCCGATTACAGCGCCATTCAGCAGGGCTTGCGCGATATTTTGGCGCAGATCGAAGCGGGTGATTTCGCGTGGTCGATTGCGCTGGAAGACGTGCACATGAACATCGAAGCGCGTTTGACCGATGCTATCGGCATCGCCGGCAAAAAATTGCACACCGGTCGCTCGCGCAACGATCAAGTCGCCACCGATGTGCGCCTGTATTTGCGCGACGAAATCGATGCGATTTCTTGCGAGTTGACGCGCTTGCAACGCGGCATGGTGGAGCTGGCGGCACGCGAACACGCCACTATCATGCCTGGCTTTACGCATTTGCAAACCGCGCAGCCGATTACCTTTGGTCATCATGTGTTGGCGTGGAATGAGATGCTGGAACGCGATTATTCGCGCCTACAAGATTGCAGAAAAAGACTGAATCAATCGCCACTCGGCGCGGCGGCGCTGGCGGGCACAACGTATCCGATTGATCGCGCACTCACGGCTTCGCTGCTTGGTTTTGATAAACCGACAGAAAATTCGCTGGATTCAGTGAGTGATCGCGATTTTGCGATTGAGTTTTGTGCCGCCGCCGCGCTGATTACCACGCATTTATCGCGCATGAGTGAAGAGCTGGTGTTGTGGACATCCTCACAATTTAATTTTGTGAATTTGCCTGATCGTTTTTGCACTGGTTCTTCCATTATGCCGCAAAAGAAAAACCCCGATGTGCCGGAATTGGTGCGCGGTAAAAGCGGGCGCGTGAACGGGCATTTGATTGCGCTGCTCACGCTGATGAAGAGCCAGCCACTCGCATACAACAAAGACAATCAAGAAGACAAAGAGCCGCTGTTCGACACGATAGATACGGTGAAAGATTGTCTGCGTGCTTTCGCCGATATGGTTCCGGCTATCGAACCCAAACGCGAAGTGTTGTACGAAGCGGCGCGGCGCGGTTTTGCCACCGCCACCGATCTCGCCGATTACTTGGTGCGCAAAGGCGTGGCGTTTCGCGATGCACATGAAATCGTCGGCAAAGCGGTGGGACACGGTGTAAAAACCGGCAAAGATTTGGCCGAGATGTCGCTGGCAGAATTGCAAACTTTTGGCGCGATGATCGAGCAAGATGTGTTTGCCGTGTTGACGCTGGAAGGCTCGGTCAACGCGCGCAATCACATCGGCGGCACGGCGCCGGCACAAGTGAAAGCAGCGGCGGCGCGCGCTGCGGCGTTGTTGGATGCGCGTGGCACTTGTGTGAAATAACAAAAACCTGGTTAAGCCGAATAAAAATACCGCCCGTCGTCGAGGCGCAACATTGTTAAATGCCGCCCCCATACGCAGCCGCTGTCGAGCGCGATGATATTTTCTTGCTGCGTTTTGGCTTCTAACGCCGCCCAATGCCCAAACAACACGCGCCAGCCGACTGGTGGTGCAAACCGCGTGAACCACGGTGCGTAGCCAGCGGGGATATTGTCTATGCCTTCTTTGTATTGCAGTTGCAAAGCGTTGTTGCGTTGTGTTTGCTCGCTCACCGCGCAGATGCGCATGCGCGTAAAGGCATTGGTGATAAAACGCAGGCGGTCGTAGCCCTGCAAATCATCGCGCCAATTATCCGGTTCATTGCCGTACATCGCGCGTAAAAAATCTTCGCAGTGATTGGACTGCAAAACAGTTTCCACTTCTTGCGCGAGTGCCCGTGCTTTTTCGATAGACCATGCAGGAAAAATACCGGCGTGCACCAGAGCAAGTTGACGCGGTGTGTCCACCATCATCAATGGTTGCTGGCGCAACCAAGTGATGAGTTCATCGCGATCGGGTGCAGTAAGAATATCGTGCAAAGTATCTTTCTTTTTGCTGCTGGCGTGTGTCAGTGCGACAGCGAGTAAATGCAAATCGTGATTGCCTAACACGGTTTGTGCTGCACTGCCCAAGGATTTTATAAAACGCAAACAGTCCAGCGATTGCGGGCCGCGATTGACCAGATCGCCTGTCAACCACAACACATCGTGCGCAGGATCAAATTGCACCGCTGCTAACAATTGTTGCAGTTCGCGAAAACAACCTTGTAAATCGCCGACGGCGTAGAGTGCCATGCGCTTAGTGCAGCGAGCCGGGTTTGGCGAGTGTGAAACGCGGAATCAGCGCTTTGAAGTTGTCACCGTTTTCACGCTGCATGGTGTAGCTGCCTTCCATGGTGCCAACGGGTGTTTCCAACACGGCGCCGCTGGTGTAGTGATGCGTGGCTTGCGGTGCAATCCACGGCTGCTGACCCACTACGCCGTCACCGCGCACTTCTTCCACTTTGCGATTGCCGTCGGTGATGATCCAGTGGCGGCGCAATAGTTGCACCGGCGCGTCGCCGTTATTGGTAATGCTGATGGAGTAGGCAAAGGCAAAACGGTGAATAGCAGGCGAGGAGTGCTCTGCTAAATAATGCGTTTTTACTTGGATGCTGATGCCGGACATTCAATGTCTCCATGCAGAATATTGGCTAAGTGTACAAAATCGCTGACGGAGAGTGTTTCCGCGCGCGCATCGGGCTTGATATTGGCAGCCAGAATTTGCGCTTCGCTGGCGATGGTTTTTAATGTGTTGCGCAGCGTTTTACGGCGCTGCTGAAACGCCGTGTTCACCAAAGCAGACAGCAGTTGTTCGTCTTTGGCTAACGTGGATGGCACGCGCGGCTGCAAGCGCACAATGGCCGACATCACTTTTGGTGGCGGAAAAAAACTGCCGGGCGGCACATCAAATAAAGGAGTGACGTAGCAATAGTATTGCGCCATCACACTCAAACGCCCGTAATCTTTGCCGCCGGGTTCTGCCGCCAAACGCTGCACCACTTCTTTTTGCAGCATGAAATGCATATCGCGTATCCACTCACGCTGTTGCAACAAATGAAACAGCAGCGGCGTGGAAATGTTGTATGGCAAATTTCCTACTACGCGCAGGCTGTGCGGTGCAGGCGATAGTTGCGTGAGTTCAAATTTCAGTGCATCACCTGCGCACAGAGAAAAGTTTTTTTCCGTCGCAAATTTTTCTTGCAGCAGCGTGACCAAATCGCGATCCAATTCAACGGCCGTGAGTTGTGGCTGATAGACGAGCAGAGCCTGCGTCAATGCGCCTTGTCCGGGACCAATTTCCAAAACGGGTTCACTTTCTTTTGGTGCGATGGCGCTGACGATGCGTTGAATCACGCGCGCGTCGTGTAAAAAATTTTGTCCGAAGCGTTTGCGCGGTGTGTGTGTGGCAGAAGGCGTCGTGTCACGCATAGGCATCACCGCTGGCCGTGTTGCAACATTTGCACGGCGCTGTCGATAGCGTGTTGCAAACTGCTGTGTTGCGCGCGCCCTGTGCCAGCCAAATCTAAAGCGGTGCCGTGATCGACCGAGGTGCGTACAAAAGGCAAGCCGAGCGTGATGTTGATCGCTTCGCCAAAACCCTCCGCTTTCAACACGGGCAAACCTTGATCGTGATACATCGCCACAAACACATCGGCTTTTTCTCGCAGTGCGTTGGTAAAAGCCGTATCGGCTGGCAGTGGCCCTGTGAGTTGCAAACCTTGCGTGCGCAACTCGTGCAACACGGGCGCAATCACATCGATTTCTTCGCGTCCGAGATAGCCGTTTTCACCCGCGTGTGGGTTGAGTCCACACACAAAAATCTGCGGTGCATGGCGCGTGAAATAACGCTGTAAGTCTGCGTGAATAATTTGCAGTGTGCGGCGCAAGTTGTCAGCGGTAATGGCATCCGGCACGGCGCGCAGTGGTAGATGTGTTGTTACCAGTGCAACACGCAAACGCGGTGTGGCAAGCATCATCACCACTTTGTCGCAATGCGCCTGTGCTTGCAAAAATTCAGTGTGGCCGCTGAAAGCAATGCCCGCTTCGTTGATGATGCTTTTTTGTACGGGCCCCGTTACTAGCGCGAGCTGTTGCGGTTGCTGCAAACAATCATTGGCGGCAGATTGCAAACACTGCAACACATAGTCGGCATTGGCAGTGTTTAATGTGCCGGCTTTAACGGCTGCGTTGCAGCGTTGTGGGCGTATATACAGCGCACCCGCTGGCGCAGGTGTTGAAGGCAGAGTGTGTTCTTCAATCGCGAGTAATTGCAGCGGTTGTTGTAATTGTGCAGCGCGCGTTTGCAGCAGTGCAGGGTCTGCATACGCAATCACAGGCACGGCTTGTGCCTGTTGTGCAATGTGTACGGAGATATCTGGACCTATGCCTGCTGGTTCGCCCGGTGAGAGTGCGATTGCGAACGTCATTTAGCTATTAATTTTAACGTAGGCCTGATCGCGCAATTCTTTCAACCAGCGCGGTAGCTCATCTTGGAATTTGCGTTTGCGCAACAGCATTTGTGCTTGCTGGCGCAAAATCGCTTCGCTCATGTTTTGTGCGCGACGATCCAATACTTGCACCACATGCCAACCAAATTGTGTTTGGAAAGGTTCGGAGACAGAACCGGTTGGTGTGTTATTCATGGCTGCTTCAAATTCCGGCACCACTTGTCCTGTCGATACCCAGCCGAGTTCGCCGCCCTTCAGTGCCGAGCCTGGATCTTCAGAGTATTTCTTTGCCAGTGCAGAAAAATCGCCGCCTTGCTGCACCACGTTGCGAATTTTTTCCAACACCGCGCGTGTTTCTTCGTCGTTGCGAATAGCAGAAGGTTTGATGAGGATGTGACGCGCATGCGTTTGATTGATGGGTTTATCAATCGCCGCTTGCATAGCCAACTGTCGACCTTCTTCTGAGGCTAAAAAATTATCAATATCTTGGTCGGATACTTCAATGCGTTTGATAACGAATGCTTGCTGCACTTGTTGCAAGATAATTTGGCGACGGATGTTTTCGCGAAACATACCAAAAGGTATGCCTTGCGCGTTTAATTCTTTGCGGAAAACATCTGTGCTGAGTTTGTTTTGTGCAGCTACGCTAGCAACCGCGGCATCCAGTTGCTCTTTGCTGACTTTAATGCCGGAGCGTTCGCCAATTTGTAATTGCAAACTTTCAACAATTAACTTTTCCAAGACTTGTGTTTGCAAAACATTGGTTGGCGGCATCTGTTGACCGGCTTGGTGCAGTTGTGCCGCGAGCATGCGCGTTTGCAGAGCCAATTCGCTAGCCATAATGACATCGTCGTTAACGACTGCCACCACCTTGTCCAGTGTTTGTTGTGTAGGGGGTTCGGCATGTGTGGAATATGTCAGACCGAGCCCTGTGCTTGCCAACAGAGCGAATGCGAATGCGCGACAGGCAGACAAAATATTTTTCATGAGTAAACCTTTTGCAATACCTGTGCGTGATCTATCAAGCGTATTTAGTCGTTGGTTTTGTAGCGATCGTCGTAGCCAAAAATGCTGTTGGACAGCATGCTGTCTACACTGTCACCCACGTTGCCGAGGCTCTTGAATTGCACCTGCAAGAAGATACCGTTGTCGGTATTTTGCATACTGGTGTCGCTCACAAAGTGTTGGTTGACCACCCATTGGCGCGCCACGACACGCACGGTCCAGCAGCAGCTATCGTATTCAACACCCGCAATAGTTTCCAAGTTGCGGCTGTTGGTCGCATCGCGATTCCAGTGACCGATCAAGCTCCATTGGTTGTTGAGTGGATACGCGCCCGATACATAAAATTGTTGTACGGTGCGGTCGATGTTGGTGCCAAAGTTAGGGTCGGGTGCGAATCCTGAGGGGTTGATCAGATTGCCCGTGTAGGGGTTTGTGATGGCAGGTTGCCATTCGTTTTCACGCTCAATGTATTGATAGCCGGTGTTGAACATCATGCCTTCGCCATCGCGATAGCGCAGCGCCACAGATTGACGCTCACGGCTGGCAGTGTCTTCGTTCCACAGCGTTTCGGTGCGCACATCCCATTTGCTCGACAAACGCGCGGCAGCATCAAACACCAGTGCTGAGCGCGAGCGATTGCGCTCGTATTGCGCTTTTTCTGGATTGTCTTCCAATACCACATCGCGTTTTGCCAGATAGAACGCTTGACCAATACCGAGGCGCAGCAATTCGCGTCCTGTGCTGGGGCTCAATAAACGCGAGCTAACGCCAAAAGACAGTTGATTGCTGTCATCAATATAGTCTTCACCAGCGAGGCGGTAATCGCGAAACAATTGCGAGTAAGACATAGACAGCGCGTTGCTATCAAAATTGTAAATATCTTTTTGGCTGCCAGGATTGGAGTAGTAGTAGAACAGGCGTGGCTCAAGTGTTTGCGTGTAGTCGTTGCCAAACAGACGCGTGTTGCGTTCGAAAATTAAACCGCTGTCGAGGCTGACATAAGCAGCCGAGGCCGAGGGATTGCCATTGGGAGTGAAAAAAGTTGTCTGATCCAACGATTGTGAGACGTGACGCACGCCAATTTTTGGCGTGAAAAATGCACCGTCGCTGCGCAGTGGTAATGCAAGGTTGTAATCGAGATTCATGCGACTACCTGCAATGAATGCGCGCTCACCCCAATATTGTTGTTGACGTGTAAACGGATCAATGGCTGTCAGGTGTGTAACGGGATTAACGTCGGAAATATTGGTATTAAAGAACAGTTGGTTTTGTAAAAAGGCTTCATCGGCCGGCGTGTAGTAGCGAGAGATGGCGTCTTTGTGATCAAACCGCGTGAAAGAGTGATGCAAGTTCGCGACCAAGCCGTTGTCTAAGTTGTAGTTGCCGTCAGCAAATAGAGAGGGCAACACTTCATGCGGCTCAATGAGTTGATCATTTTGTAAAACGGTTCTGTACCAAGCAGGCAGTTTGTTGAAACGAATAGCGTAATCCACGTCGTCAAACAAACGCGAGTCGTTCAGTGTTTGGAAATCTTTTGCCATGATGCCCAAACGCCAGTGATCGTCGGGCAGGAAATCAAATTGCGCCTGTTGACGCAGTTGTGCGGTGTTGGTGCCGTGAATGCCGCTGGAGCCCAGATCGTGGAAATATTGTGAATCGCTGACGGAGGAATAATCCACCATGCTTTCCCAATGTTTATCTGCGCCATTTTGTTTGAAGTTGAGGAACCAGCGATCGCTGTCGATGCTGCGCCCCGCGTCTTGATCGCCGGGCAAAATGCTCACCAAGGCGCTGCCTTGTGTGTGTTCTGTCATGTAGCGACCGTTGGCCGTGAGCATTAATCCGCGATCACTCATAAAGCGCGGTGTTAAAATTAAATCGTAATTAGGTGCTAAGTTGAAGTAATAAGGCGTAGAGAGATCCAAGCCATTTTTACCAAATCCGAATGACGGCACCAAGAAGCCCGACATGCGCTGATCGCCGATAGGAAATTGCAAATAGGGCGTGTAAAAAACAGGTACGCCTTTTACGCGAAGGGTGACATCGTGCGCACGACCTTGTGAGTCGTTGGGGTCTAAAGTGAGTGATCCTGCGTTCAATACCCATTGCTCGCTGCCAACAGGACAGTAGCTGTAGCTGGCCTTGGTCAGCGCGACTACGCCAGTGTTACTGCGGCTGAGACTTTGTGCTTTACCGTGGATGTGCGCTTTGTGCATTAAATACTGCACATTTTCCATTTGTGCGGTGTTCTCATCGACTTGCATGTCGGCGCGACTGCCAGTTAACAACAAACCGGGTTCGCGCAAAGCAACGTTGCCGCGCAGTGCCACTTGGCGTGGTTCCTTGCGTAACGTCGCTGTGTCTGCGCGTAAATAGCGGTAGCCTTGACTCACTTGCACATTGCCTTTTAAGCGCGTGAGCTGGTTGTTAATGTCAGTGTAAGTTTTATCGGCGTGCGCTTGCAGCTCAGCATTTTCTGGATGCGTTTTATCGCCACTTTCTGTTGGATCGACATACATGCCGCAACACATCGTTGCTTCATGTTTTTGCGCATCTGCCAGCTGTTTCTTTTGCTCGCTGGTGAGTTTATCCAGTGGAACCCAGTCATCATTGATGCGTGTGATATGGGTGGGTGCGTTTGGATCTGTCGAATGTTCTGTGTCGTCACCGCGACTGTCATTACTGCGACCGTAGGCTATGGCTTCAATAGCAGCATCTTCGGAAGATTTTTGTGCAGGAGTGGCGGCGACATCAGCGCCCGCATCAATCGTAACACCGGTGCCGGATTGGCATAGCCATTCGCCGCGTTCGTTCAAATTGCAATCCCAGCCAGAGGCTTGGGCCGAAGCAGCGCTGGCGGCAGCGAGTACCAGTCCGAGACCGGTCAATGTCAGGCGTGATTTCAGGTTCATCAAGTCTTTTCCCTGCGGTGCAGTGCATCCCCGATTGCCACAGACGTGATGTGCTCGGGTGAGCGGTTAAGCGCCGCATTGTAAAGGATTTGCTAGCGCTGTGGCGCAAGGCAGGCAGCGGTTAGAATGATGCGCTTTGTGACGGATGAGGCTGAATGTGACGGTAGAGCAGCAGTTGGCAGTGTGGGTAGAACAGCAGTTGGGGCAGCAACAGACTGTCACCTTGCAGCCCTTGTCAGGCGACGCAGGATTTCGCCGCTATTTTCGCGTAGCGCACAGCCAGCCGCCGCTGATGGCGGTGTACGCTCCGCCCGCCACCGAGAACAGTGCGTTGTATTTGACGGTATCGAAGCTGCTGGCGGCGGGGTCGGTACGCGTGCCGCAGGTGCAAGCCGTGGATCTTGCCCGCGGTTTTCTGCTGGTGGAGGATTGCGGCGACCAACTGTTGCTATCTGCATTGAATGAAAACAACGTCGATACGTTTTACCATCAGGCTATGGACATGCTGGTTACCCTGCAGGCGGTGGCTGTGCCAGAGGGTGCGCTGCCGCATTACGACGGCCAGCGACTATGGGATGAAATGGCGCTGTTTCCTACTTGGTTTGTGCAGGGTTTGCTCGATCAACCCTTTGGGCGCAACGAGCACACGTTATTGGATGAGTGTTTCGATTGGCTCGTGCACAGCGCCTTGGCGCAGCCGCAAGCACTGGTGCATCGCGATTTCCACGCCCGCAACCTGATGCTGCACAGCCAGCCACCGCACGCCTTGGTGACGATAGATTTTCAGGACGCAGTGATTGGCCCCATCACCTACGATTTGGTGTCTCTGCTGCGCGATTGTTACGTTCGCTGGCAGCCAGAACAGGTTGAAAAGTGGGCGCTTGCTTACAGAGAAAAGCTAGTTAAACAAGGCCGACAAGCTGGTGCAACGGAGAAAGAGTTTCTGACGTGGTTTGATCTGATGGGTTTACAGCGCCACATCAAAGTGCTGGGTATCTTTGCCCGCTTGTACCTGCGCGATGGCAAGGCGGGCTACCTGCATGATCTGCCATTGGTGCTGCACTACACCTTAGAGGTGGCGGCCAAGTATCCGCCGGCGGCGTATTTTGTGGAGTGGATGCAGGAGCGCATTCTGCCGGCCTGCCGCCGCCAAGCGTGGTGGAAGCCGCTGCCGTGAAAGCCATGATTCTGGCGGCGGGTTTGGGTACCCGCATGCGCCCCCTGACTGATCGCTGTCCCAAGCCGCTGCTGGATGTAGCGGGTAAGCCGCTGATCGTGCGCCATATTGAGCGTTTGGTCGCTGCGGGCTTTGGTGAATTGGTGATCAATACCGCGCACCTCGGTCACATGATAGAAGAGACCTTGGGCGATGGCTCGGCGTGGGGCGCGCGCATTGCCTACTCGCGCGAGCCGCAGCCTTTGGAAACGGCGGGCGGCATTGTGCAGGCGCTGCCGCTCTTGGGCGAGGAGCCTTTTTTGGTGATTAACGGCGATATTTGGATCGACTTCCCGCTGGCAGCGCTGCGCCGACCACTACCTGCCGGCGCGTTGGCACATCTGGTGTTGGTGGATAACCCCGCGCATCACCCGCAGGGGGATTTTGTGCTGCGCGATGAGTACGTGCTGTCGCGTGGCAATGAGCAAGGGCTGACCTTCAGTGGCTTGTCGATAGTGTCGCCAGCGCTGTTTGCCGCATGGCGTGTGCGGGCGGGCGAGGCTTTTCCGCTGCGCGAGGTGTTACTGCCTGCCATGCAAAATCATGCAGTGCGCGGTGAACATTACAGCGGTTATTGGTTGGATGTGGGAACGCCACAGCGCCTGCAAGCATTGGCGCAAAGATTGGCGTGTATATAATTGCGCGTTTAGCCGCAGTGCATGAGTGTTATTTGTGGGAAAGATGAAAATTGTGGAATGGTTGAAAAATTCATTGATGCTGCGTTTGGTGGCTGGATACGGCGCGGTACTGGTGGTCAGTTTCTTCGCTATCGGGATTTTTTTTACGGCGCGCGTTGAATTTTTGGTAGATAACGCTATCGACGCATACGGCTCTACCGTGGCTGAGCAGTTGGCGCAAAACACGCTGGATGCGGCATTGCAACACGATCAAATTGGGCTGCAAGCGCAACTGTCGCGTCTAATGAAAGTGCCCAATATTGTGAGCGTGAGTATTTACGATGCGAGCAATACTTTATTGGCACAGGCCGGTGCAACTCCCAGTGAATTAACGCAACGCCACTATTTGCGCAATTACTCCGCAACGCTCAGTTTGGGCGACAACATGACGGGTAGTGTGGTTGTGACGCTTGAAACAGAAAGTATTGAACATCTATTTCCAGAAACGCGTTGGTTGCTCGGTATTATTGCTGTGATTGCGTTGAGTTTATTGGGCGCTTTGAGCCGTTACTTTACGCGCGATATTCGCCAGCAGCGTACAGCATTGGCAGCGGTGTTGATGGACGCAGTGCCACCAGAAGTCATGCACGCCTGTTTTGCCGAGCGGCCTAACCAGCTGAAAGAGCCTGAAATGCGCCAATTGATGACGCAGTTGCAACAGTATGTGCAAGACATTCAAACACCATCGCAAGCCGAGCTAAATGACGCCGCAACGGCCTTGCTTAACAGCCATAACGGCTATGTGTATTTATTGTTGGAATGCCACAACATTGATGTGTTGCAACAGCAGATCAGTCGAGATCGTTTGCGTGTGTTGTTGGATCGGTTGCAAACATGCGTCGAAAAAACTGCACGTTTGTATCACGCTCAGCGTATGCCAGTGGCCGGCTCGTCGATTAAATTGGTCATACCAACGGAGCCCACACAATTGACGGATGTGTTATTGCGCGCGGCATGCTGTGCCGAAGTTTTGCAGCGCGTATTGCAAGCATGTCGCGATGAAGAATTGGGCATTCAACTGCAATGGAGTTTGGCGTTGGACCGGCATTTGCCCTGCAGTAACGATATTTTGCGCAATCGCCAGCAAACGGCGGATGAGCAGCGCAGCCGGTGGCTGTGTCGCCAAGTGGGTGGTGGGCAGTTGGCTGTCAGCGCCGAAGTGGGCGAGTTGTTGAAAGCGCAAGATAAATTGACGCTGACGATTGAGCATGGAGAAGGCGGAAAGCCGTTTTGCCGCATACAAACATTTGCACACAGCCAGCGTGTGCTACTCGATGGTCAAATAGCGCGATTACTCCATACTTAAGATGTGGAGCCCTTTTTTTCGAAAGCAATAACACGTTGAATTTTGTGGTCGGCAATGCTTTCGGTTTCAAAGCAATAGCGACCAATAACGAAGCAAATATTGCCAGCAGGAATAACGCCCAAGTGCTCAATAAACAACCCATTTAGTGTGCGAGCACTGTTGGGCTTGATGGGCAGATGCCAGTCAAGATGCTTGTTGATATCACGAATGTTTACACTGCAATCCATGCGAAAGCGTTCGTCAGGCAAGCGTTCAAATTCATTGTTGTTCTCGCCAAAGTTGGTGGTAAATTCTCCTACGATTTCCTCCAGAATATCTTCCAGTGTCACTATGCCTTGTACATCACCGTACTCATCCACTACCAAGCCAATCCGCCGCTTTTCTTTTTGAAAATTGAGCAGCTGTGCATTAAGTGGCGTAGTTTCTGGCACAAAATACGGTTCGCGCATATTGGCGAGAATAAAATCGCGCACGTCACGTTCGTTGGATTCGTCGTCATACAGACGGCCGATGCGGCGCATGTGCAAAATGCCGAGAATGTTGTTGATCTCGCCTTGATAAACCGGTACGCGCGTGTATTCCGTGTTACGCAGCAGAGAGAAAATTTCTGCATCGCTGCGATTCATGTCGATGCCTGTCACTTGTGCGCGCGGCACCATAATGCCTTGCACAGTCATCTGACCCAGATCGAGAATGTTAAGCAACATGCCGCGATAGCGTGGAGAAATAATTTTTCCCGATTCACGTACCACGGTGCGCAGCTCATCGGTGCTCAGTTGATCGTTGCTGGCCTTTTCCGGTGTAACGCCAAACAAACGCAAAAAACTGTTGGAGACTATGTTGGTCAACCACACCAATGGGTACAACACTTTGAGCAGTGGGTACAGCACAAAACTGGCGGGAAAAGCGATGCGCTCTGGGTACAGTGCGCCCAACATTTTTGGAATGATTTCAGCAAAAATAATGGTGACCAGCGTCATGGCAAAGGTGGCAATCGCTGCGCCCGTGCTGCCGTACAAACGCTGTACCACAATAGCGGCGATGGCGGCCGTAGCGGCGTTGGCCAAGTTGTTGCCGATCAACACGATGCCAAAAAAACGATCGGGTCGCGACAATAAAAAATCGACCAATTTTGCGGCGCGGTGATTTTTTTTAATGAGATGACGCAGTTTGTAGCGATTCAAAGACACAATACCGGTTTCTGCGCCGGAAAAGAATGCACCCAGTAAAGTGAGACCGGCCAATACTGTAATCAGTAGGCCAATGGAAATGTCGTCCAAGAGAAAACCTTTTTAGTCATGAGGAAGTTTTATTGTCAGGAAATGACAGATATTGTGCAACTAGGCGTGATGCAGTAACAGTTCTAGCACCAATTTGGTGCCGAAGTACGCGGTCATCAGCGCCAAAAAACCACCCACGGTCCAGCGTATTGCCTGCTTGCCGCGCCAGCCGTGTTTATACCGACCCCATAGCAGAGTGCAGTACACCAATAGCGCAGCAAACGAGAAAAACATTTTGTGTGCTAAATGTTGCGCCAGTATGTCATGTAAAAACAGTAAGCCGCTGCCAATCGACAATGCCAACAGCGTTGTGCCTGCCCATAGCATTTGAAACAGCAGCGACTCCATGGTTTGCAGCGGCGGCAGTTGTGCCATCACTTTTTGCAGTTGTCGCGTTTTGAGCAAATGGTCTTGCAGCGCGAGTGCCAGTGCTTGCATGGCGGCGATGGTGAGAATGCTGTAGGCGAGTATCGACAACAAAATATGCAGGGCTACGGGGTAACTGAGTGCGTGCGGTGTGTAAGGGCTGTCTACCAAAATGGAGCAGAGCACGCTGATGGCTGTCATGGTGTACAGCGGCGGCAACAACACGCGCAGCGGCAAGTGGATGCAACTCAATGCCACGGTGATGCAAATCACCCAAAAAATTAGCGACGACACATGAAAAAAAGAAAAATTAAATCCCGTTGCGGTGTCGATCAAAATGTAAACGCTCAAACCGTGCAAACACAGTGCCGCAAGCAGCGTGGCGATATACAAATGCTGCGTGTCCGCTGAAGTGAGCGGTGTTGCCAAACGCCAGACGCGCCATTGCCAACCCGCTAAACAGGAATACAAAAAAACAGCGAGCAAGCCGGCAAGCGTGGTAGACATGGCAATCCGTCGACAAAACAAGGTCTTTAGTGTGGCACAGACCTCGGGCAAGAAAAAAGGTAAGCAGGATTTCTAGACAAAAAAAGAGGCGCCGCAGCGCCTCTGATGACAGAGCGTGGTGATGCCTCAATGCGGTTTGAACTTGATAACCACTTTGCCCCAGCCGGACAAATGTTCGCCGTACACGCGTTCGCACTGGTCGTCTACTACTTCAAAGTCAGGGCAAGCTTTCAAGATTTCTTCAACGATGATACAGCCCATCATCACGCCCAAGTGCAAGCCTAAGCATTTGTGACCGCCATGACCGAACATCAAACTTTTTTCGGTAGGTTGGCGATACAGATCGAATTTATCGGGATTAGGGTGTACGGTCTCATCGCGTTCAGCGGAGGCGTAAAGGAACAACACGGGCTGCCCCGCCTTGATTTGTACGCCGTTCAGCTCAAAGTCACGCTTGGCGGAGCGCGCCAGCATATTGGTGGGCTGATCGAAGCGTACCGTTTCAAGGAAAGCCTTGCGGGCCAGATCAAATTTGCCTTCTTTTGCCTCTGCCAGTACCGCTGCTTTTTGGTCGGGGTTGTGTTGCAGGTTCCAAAAGGTGCTGCCGACAGTGATAGGCGTGGTCTCCGAGCCAACAATCAGCAAGGAGAACAAGTGGTGCATCATTTCTTCGTCAGTGAGCGTGCGGCCATCGACGTTCGCATCCAAGAAGATCTTGGTGTAGCGCTGTGCCAAGGCAGGGTCATTGCGCAGCTGGTGTACATACTGCGCGAAGTAACCAAATAGCTCACCGGCAGCCGCTTGGTTGCGCGCGGAACCGCCACCCACTTGACCTTCTTCGCGGTGCAGCATGTCGTCAATCAGTGCACGCCACTTTTCAGCATCTTCACGAGGCAGGCCTAGATTGTGACCGGCATTGATACAGGTGACGCGGTTGGCCAGTTCGCTGTAGATATCAAATTGACCTTTTTTCAGCAGTGGCGCCAGCAATTCTTTGGTCAGAGCTCGCAGGCGAGCTTCTTGCTCTCTGACACCTTCTGGTGTGAATTCGTGACGAATCAAGCCGCGCCATTTGCGATGTTCAGGCGCATCCATGGTCATAAAAGTTACGGGAACGGGCTCGCCCAACAATACCTGCCCTGGCGTTTGCCCTTTGGTGAAGGTGCAGTTGTCATCCACTTTGCTGCTGGCATCCCAAATGTCTTGGAAGCGCGCCAATGCCCAGCCGTTGTACTTGGGCATGAAATGCGGCTTACCCTCTTTGCGCATAGCGGCATAAAGAGGATAGGGGTCCTTCATGGCTTCGTGGGAATAGGGATCGTAATCGACTGTGCTCATGGAAGGTCTCCAGTTTCAGGATGGGTGTCGTGGCATTGTGCCGCAAACAATCCTGTGTCTGCCAGTTGGGTATTGCGTTTGTTTTGCGGTAAATCAAAGCGACAAATATCGTAGGCTTGTGGCAAGCGTCACAGAATTTCTGTGCAAGAAATATACAACGTACATAAACCTGCCTACACTACGCCCATCTAGAATTAACACGTCTTTGTAGAGCGCGACAGGGAATATAAGGATACGCATGAGCAATATGGTGACCCGCTGTCCTCAGTGTCATACCTCGTTTCGAGTGACAGAAGAACATTTGAAATTGGCCAACGGCGCTGTGCGCTGTGGCTCTTGTTTGTTGGTGTTTCAAGCACGTCAGCATTGGATGAATCCTGAGGGCGCTTCCGAGCCAGCTACTGCGTTGTCTACAACAAATAAATTCCGCCTTGATCAATCGGCACTGGAGAGCATGGCGCAAACGCATGCATCACCTGGTGCAGGGCAAGGCGACGCCTTATTGGAGGATAACGGTCGACCGAGTAAAGCCTTTGATTTAAGCGCAGCAGTTGCTTCAACGTCAGCTGAAACCGTCCAGAAAAAAATGGAAGACATTGGCGACGATGACAAAATCAGCGATGACACCAGTTTTGAAGATGATGAACCGGTGATCGTGCCAAAAACCTTCGTGGTCAGTGACAGCCACTTTGGTGATCCGGATGACGATTACGCCAGTGTGTTTGATGAGATGGATGGTGATCACACCGCGGTTATCGCAGCTGATCAGTCGTTCGATTTTAATGATCTTGATGAGCTACTTGATGAAGACAAAGCGCCATCACACCACAGTGATGGTGTGGCTGATGAATCGTGGGCAAAAGATATTCTTGAAGAAGAAACTAAAGAGCAAAAACCGGCTGCTGTTGATTTAAATAATGTAGAAGATATACGCGATATTCTGCAGGATTTTTCCAATCCGGTAGAAGATACAGCGGGAAGCGATCTTGGTTTTGGTCAGCGAGATCCTTTTGCGGCGGGTGAGCTAGGCAGCACACAGCGCGGTGGTCACCGTGCGGAAATGATTGCGCATATTGATCCGCTGCCAGTGGATTTGTTATCAACGCGCGCTGGCCGCCAAAAACAAGATTGGAAGGCGACAGCGCTTCAAGGCTCTGCCATTGCTGCGCTAAGTTTATTATTGCTCGCGCAATACACTTTTTTTAATTTTGATCGCTTAGCGAGAACGAGTTCTAGTCGCCCAACCATGCAGGCTTTATGTCGGGTGTTTCGGTGTCAGATGCCGGTGGTAGAGAACTGGCGCTATATCAAAATACAAAATTTGGTGGTGAGAAAACACGCGCAAATACCGGATGCTTTGGTAATTGATGCTATGTTGATGAACGTGACGGACCAAGCGTTGCCCTTTCCAGAATTGGATTTATATTTCAGTGATTTGACGAAAACACCCGTCGCCAGCCGTCGGTTCAAGCCAGCGGAATATTTGTCAGGCGAATTGAGTGGGCAGACGATGATGCCATCGGGTAGACCGGTGCATATTGCATTGGAAATTGTAAATCCAGGTGATAAAGCAGTGAACTGGAGTATGTTGGTGGCGGGTCATGTTGAGTAATCGTATAGAACGGGCTGTGCCGACAGAAGATAGGATAGCTTCGGTAACGCCGTTAACTTCGCAAACCATTCGCTGCTGTGTTGAAAATGCGCTGCGCAATTATTTCAGTCATTTAGATGGGCATCCGGCTAGCGATGTTTATCAAATGGTGTTGACCGAAGTGGAGGCACCACTGTTGGAAGTGGTGTTGGAGCACACGCGCAATAATCAATTGCGTGCCGCTGAAGTGCTGGGTTTGAATCGCGGCACGTTGCGCAAGAAACTCAAGCAGTACAATCTGCTGTAGGAGCAAGAACGATAGCCACAGGGAGGCGCAGGCCTCCTTTTTTATTCGCTTTTTTATTTGCATGCTTTGTTTGTTGAGGTATTTATGACAGCCGTTACCCCCGTTCGTCGCGCATTAATTTCCGTTTCTGATAAAACGGGTATCGTGGATTTTGCACAAGCTCTCGCTGCTCGCGGCGTAGAGCTGTTATCCACTGGCGGCACTTATCGTTTGTTGCGCGATAACAATATTGCTGTGACAGAAGTGTCGGAGCACACGCAATTTCCAGAAATGATGGATGGTCGCGTAAAAACGCTGCACCCCAAAATTCACGGCGGCATACTCGGTAGACGCGGACAGGATGACGCCGTGATGCAAGCACACAGCATTGCTCCAATCGATTTGGTCGTGGTGAATTTGTATCCCTTTGCACAAACCGTTGCCAAACCAGACTGCACATTGGATGACGCTATCGAGAATATTGATATTGGCGGCCCAACCATGGTGCGCGCGGCGGCAAAAAATCACGCACATGTCGGCATCGTGGTGAGCAGTTGTGATTACGCGCGCGTAGTAACGGCTTTGGATAATGAAAAAGGTTTGTCACACGCGCTGCGTTTTGATTTGGCGGTGAAAGCTTTTGAGCACACCGCACAATACGATGGCATGATCGCTAATTACCTCGGCGCGCGCGTCAGTGACAAAGTAGAAAAATTTCCGCGCACCTTTAACGCGCAGTTAATTAAGGCACAGGATTTGCGCTACGGCGAAAATCCGCATCAAGCGGCTGCGTTTTATGTAGAGGCATCGCCGCACGAAGTGAGCATTGCCACTGCCAAACAACTGCAGGGCAAAGAATTGTCTTACAACAATATTGCCGATACCGATGCTGCGCTCGAATGCGTAAAAAGTTTTGTTAAACCCGCCTGCGTGATTGTGAAACACGCCAACCCTTGCGGCGCGGCAGTGTCTTTAGATGGCATAGGTGCGGCTTACGATTTGGCTTACGCCACCGATCCAGAATCCGCTTTCGGCGGCATCATCGCGTTCAATCGCGAGTTGGATGCAGCGACAGCCAAAGCCATTGTTGATCGTCAATTTGTGGAAGTGATTATCGCGCCGTCCGTTGCGGAAAACGCCTTGGCAGTTTTGGCAGCTAAACAAAACGTGCGCGTGTTGGTGTGCGGTGCGCTGCCAGAAAATCGCATCGCGCAACTGGATTGGAAACGCGTCAACGGCGGTCTGTTGGTGCAAGATTTAGATACGGGCATGATTAAAGACACCGATTTGAAGGTCGTCACCAAACGCGCGCCCACGGAAGCTGAAATACACGATGCTATTTTTGCGTGGAAAGTGGCGAAGTATGTGAAATCTAATGCCATCATCTACGCAAAAAATCGCCAAACCATCGGCATCGGCGCGGGGCAGATGAGCCGCGTCAATTCCGCGCGCATCGCTGCAATCAAAGCGGAGCATGCGGGCTTAACCGTGCAAGGCGCGGTGATGGCATCGGATGCATTTTTTCCTTTCCGTGACGGCATCGACAACGCGGCAAAAGTCGGCATTCAATGTGTGATCCAACCCGGCGGCTCCATGCGCGATGAAGAAGTGATTGCCGCCGCCGACGCACACGGCATGGCGATGGTATTTACTGGCATGCGACATTTTCGCCACTAATTACCCAATCAATAGAGATAACAAATGGCATTGTTAGCATTTATTTCGGATGAAAACTTTCTCTTGGAAGTAGAGAGAGTCATTGATGTAGCGATCAGAGCCAAGCAAGAAGCCAGTCAAGGTTTTGGCAGAAATGTTATTGACCCATTTGCGGCGCTGTTTGAAATGTCTGGTTTTGGTATTGAGCACAACCACTGGAAAGACAGCGAGATGGTGCGGCAGTCACAAAAAACACTGCAAAACCACATCGGCTATTTCCATCAACAGATGCTTGGCCATGTACAGGGTTGGGAAAATCTTGGTGTCGGATCTGAAGTGGATTTAATCAATACAGACCAGAAAATTATTGCAGAGGTTAAAAATAAATACTCCACGGTAACCGGTGGAAAACTCAAGGATGTTTACAGTGAACTGGAAAACTTGGTGATGCCAAAAGCCAGTCGGTTTAAAGGGTTTACGGCGTACTTTGTGAATGTCATTCCCAAAACGACAGCGAGATTTGATACCGTTTTTACGCCTTCAGATAAAGCCAGCGGTCGTCGCTGTGCGGACAATGTGCTGATTAGGTTGATTGATGGGGCCAGTTTTTACCATGTAGTCACAGGGCGGGAGAATGCTTTGTCTGAGTTGTTCTATGCACTGCCAGAAGCCATTCGCTTGGTTTGTGCTAATAAGTTGGGCGCTCGCGCATTTTCTAAAGAGGACATTGACGTACTCAGAGAATATTTTGTGGCGGCCTATGGTGGATAGATTCAGGTTTGACACTGCATCTGTATTTATTTACAGTTGTAACCATTACCAAGGTTTGAGGTGATGGCGGTGATTCCTGATTACTATTCAATCGCACAAGTGGCGGATATTCTCGGCGTTTCCAAAGAAACACTGCGCAAGTGGGATGAGAAAGGTACGCTGCGCCCACAACGTCATCCAAACAATAATTACCGCGTTTACCATCGTGACCAACTCAAGCAATTTGAGCAGGTGCAGATGTTGTTTGAGAGTCGGTGGGCAGATGAATCCACCGCCAAACCTAAAAAAACATTTAAGTTGATCGAATTGTTTGCAGGTGCTGGTGGTTTGGCGATAGGCATGGAACAAGCGGGATTCAAGTCATTGTTGCTCAATGAAATTGATAAACATGCTTGCGCTTCACTGCGTAAAAATAGACCGCAATGGAATGTTGCAGAGGGCGATATTGCCAAGATTGATTTCAAACCCTATCGCGGGCAAGTGGATATTTTGACGGGCGGTTTTCCCTGTCAGGCTTTTTCATACGCGGGCAATAAGCTGGGTTTTGAGGATACGCGCGGTACATTATTTTTTGAATTTGCCAGAGCTGTTAAAGAAACCAAGCCCAAAGTGATAGTGGCAGAGAATGTGCGTGGTTTGCTGGAGCATGACGAAGGCAAGACGCTGCGCGTGATTACGCAAGTGATTGATGATTTAGGTTATCAGTTGGTGGAGCCGCGCGTGCTGCGCGCTGTGTTTTATCGCGTGCCACAAAAACGCGAAAGACTTTTTTTGGTGGCGATTAGAAAAGATCTGGCAAAACGCGTTACGTTCAGGTGGCCATCGCCCTACACCAGAATCATGACTTTGCGTGATGCTTTGAAGAAAGGCGATTTGTACGCAACAGATGTGCCAAAATCTATAGGACAAAAATATCCTAAAAGAAAAGCGGAGATTTTGTCGCTGGTGCCAGAAGGTGGATATTGGCGCGATCTTCCCGATAAGTTACAACGCGAATACATGAAAAAAAGTTATTTTTTAGGCGGTGGAAAAACAGGCATGGCAAGACGCTTGGCTTGGGACGAACCCAGTTTGACGTTAACCTGCGCGCCTGCACAAAAACAGACTGAACGCTGCCACCCCAAAGAGACGAGGCCGTTGACGGTGCGTGAGTATGCGCGCATACAAACCTTTCCCGATGATTGGCAGTTTGAAGGACCGATCACCGCGCAATACAAACAAATTGGCAACGCTGTGCCGGTGAATCTTGCTGCTGCGATGGGCAGAGCACTGGTGCGTTTGTTGAACGATATTCAGAAAGTGACTGTTTGAGATTGATAATATGAAAATCCTCATCCTCGGCTCCGGTGGCCGCGAACACGCACTGGCGTGGAAATGCGCGCAAGACGATCGCGTCAAAAAAATCTTTGTCGCGCCTGGTAACGCCGGTACGGCGACCGAACACAAATGCGAAAACGTGGCACTGAATATTCTCGACAACGATGCGTTGATTGCGTTTGCGCGTGGAAATGTGGATTTGACGGTCGTGGGGCCGGAAGCGCCGTTGGTGAATGGCGTGGTGGATGCGTTTAGCACAGCTGGATTAAAAATATTTGGCCCCACGCAATACGCCGCGCAGTTGGAAGGCTCCAAAGCGTTTGCCAAAGATTTTCTCGCGCGCCACAACATCCCCACGGCGTTTTATGCGGTGTTTACGGAGGTGGATGCAGCGCTCGCTTATGTGCGTGAAAAAGGTGCACCCATCGTGATCAAAGCCGACGGTTTGGCGGCGGGCAAAGGCGTCATCGTCGCCATGACGTTGGTGGAAGCCGAAGAGGCCGTACGCGATATGTTGGCGGATAACAAATTCGGCGCGGCCGGCGCGCGCGTGGTGGTGGAAGAGTTTCTCGCCGGCGAAGAGGCCAGCTTTATCGTGATGGTGGATGGCAAAACCGCGTTGCCGATGGCCACCAGTCAAGACCACAAGCGGGTGGGCGAAGGCGACACCGGTCTCAACACCGGTGGCATGGGTGCCTATTCGCCCGCGCCGGTGGTCACGCCTGCTGTGCATGCGCGGGTGATGCGCGAGGTGATCGAGCCCACGGTGCGCGGCATGGCGGCAGAAGGGCATGCCTATACGGGCTTTTTGTACGCGGGCTTGATGATCGACGACAACGGCGCGCCAAAAGTGATCGAGTTCAACTGCCGTTTTGGCGACCCAGAAACCCAGCCCATCATGCTGCGCTTGCAAACCTCACTGCCTGTTTTGGTGGAGCAGGCGCTGGCGGGGCAGCTCGACACAGCGCAAGCGGAGTGGGATCCGCGTCCGGCCTTGGGCGTGGTGCTGGCGGCGGGCGGCTATCCGGGCGAGGTAGAAAAAGGTGCAGTGATACAGGGTTTGGACGCATCCATCGCCAACGCCAAAGTGTTTCACGCAGGCACGGCGATGAAAAATGGCGACGTGGTGACGCAGGGCGGTCGCGTGCTGTGCGCCACGGCTTTGGGGCAGACAGTAGCCGAGGCGCAGCAGACGGCATACTATCTGGCAGACGAGATTCGTTGGAACGGCATGTTTATGCGCAGGGACATCGGTTGGCGCGCAATAGCGCGTGAACGCGCAAACACTGGAGTCTGACGAAAGAGGAATTCATCAAGGGAGCGGCCTTGCCGGACGTATGGCTATGAAACATTGCATGCCTTTGCTCGCAGTTATTTTGTTTGCGCTGTTCACGCCATTGGCGATGGCGGCACCCTTGGTAGAAATTAACAGCGATGTGGTGCAATTGCCGCTGTCGCCGTATGTCGACGTACTGGAAGATAAAACCGGTGGTTTGACTATTGAGGATGTGGTGTCAGATCGCTACGCCTTTCAATTTGCGCCGGCTTCAATGGCGGAGTTGTATTTTGGTTATACAACGTCTGCTTACTGGTTGCGGTTTACGGTAGAAAATCAGCGCGATGAAAGCATGCATTTTATTCTGGAAGTTGCGCCAGCAGATATTGATTATGTGGATCTGTATACCGTTGATGCGCAAACGGGTCAGCTGCATAAACATGCAAAGTTAGGTTCTGCTACACCGTACAGTGACCGCGCATACAATTATCCAGTGAGTTTATTTGATATCAATATTGAGCCGCACGCTGCGTATACCTATTTTGTGCGCGCAGAATCCGACAAAGCGGTGAACGTGCAACTGTCACTCAGTACGCCACGAGAATACATGACATCCGTAAGCCAGCATGAATGGTGGCAGGGATTGTTGTTGGGTGGGTTACTGGTGTTGGCTTTTGTCTATCTCGGCTTATTCACCGTATACCGTTTTAGTGCTTTTGGATGGAGCGGACTCAATTTGTTGGCTGTTGCCATTATGCAAGCGGCATGGCATGGGTATTTGCTCCCATTTTTTGATAGCAATGAAACACTGCTCGATCATCAAATCATGACACCTGTTTTTTTGTCCGTGTCATTCAGTGCTTTCTATGCACAGAGTCTGTTAAGAACGCGTAAACGTGTGCCGTGGCAGCACCATGTGCTGACAGCGATTGGCGTGTTGGGTGTGATAGGTAGTTTGGTGACGTGGTTTGTGTCGCCGCATGTCAGCACCGTAGTCGTTGCTTGGCTAGCCTCCTTTAATGTGGTTTTTATTTTTGCTGTTGCGCTGCATGCCAATATGGATGAGTACATATTGGCGCGTCGTTTTATTGCTGTGCGCGCTATTTCTGCTAGCGTGGTATTGATTGCAGTATTCAACGTCAATGGCTTGTTGCCACAAGGTGCTTTTGCTGCTTGGGGCGTTGCCGCAGCCGTTATTCTAGAGGCGATGGTGATGGTGGTGGCAATGGCTAGTTATTGTGTTGAGCGTGCACGCGATAAGACATCATCGGCGCAGGCAATAACTGAGCAAAAAGTAGAAGTGCGTAGTTTGGTCAATCTCTCTGATATTTGCCATGAGCTTCGCACGCCGATCAGCGGTGTATTAGGTATGGCTGATTTGTTGTTGACCAGTAATGTGACGGAACAGCAGCGCAATCAAATAAAAACCATTCATAAGTCTGGCGTGGCTTTGTTGGATGTGACCAATCGTTTATCTGATTTGTCATCCATTGAACGCGGAAATATTGATTTGAACATCGCGCCGTTTGAATTGACTGTATTGGTGGAATCCTGCGTTGATAATTGCCGGAGTCGCGCAGAGGTAAGTAGCGTAGAACTGATTTATCACATAGATAGCAGTATTGTTGGCTTTGTAAAGGGCGATCAAGAAAAGCTACAGCACATCATAATCAATTTATTGCAGTTTGCGCTGCGTAATGTTGATCAAGGTGAAGTGGTATTGAGTGTTAAATCTATTGAAAACAATAAAGTTTTATTTGAAATCCATTCAGGAAAAAATATTTTAATGGAGCGCAGCCATTTAGCTCGCACCCGAGACTTGCACTCGAGCGACCATCTTAATTTAACTATTGCGGAACAATATATTCTGCTTATGGGTGGAGCTTTAGGCATGCAGTTATTTGCAGATGGTGGTGCGGCAATGGAGTTTAGCTTGCCGCTGGATGCGCATTTCAGTCAGGCGCATCCAGCAGAAGATGTTTTGCCACTGCAGGGTCGGCGTTTGTTAATTGTGGATGACAACGTCACGTACTGCTCTATCATCGAGCAGCAAGCGGTGCAGTGGGGCATGATTGTCCAGTCCGCGCATGGCGGCACAGAAGCATTGGCGATTTTGCGTTCACATACCAATACCGATGAGTTGTTTGATATTGCGTTAATTGACTTTGAAATGCCGATGATGAATGGTTTGGAAGTTGCGGCGCATATTCGTGAAGATCAAAAGATCAACAGCAAAAAAATGATCATGATGATGCTGACGGGTGTGAGCCGCGCGCCGAGCAAACAAGCGCTAGAAAATGTCGGTATTCAACGCGCACTGTACAAACCGCTCAGCGGAAAAAGTTTGAAACAGGCGCTGCAATCGGCATTAGCCCAGCACCTGCAGTCTGCCCGACAATAAGAGTACGCTGCGTATCGATTTCCCCCTCCTCTCTTGTGAGGCGGAGAGTGCGTATTGTGGTAAAGAATTGGCCTGTGATAAGATTAAGGGATAAGCATAGATTTCGAGGGCTCAGCTTGATTCTTACCTGGTTTTCCGGTAACACGCACATTTCACGCCAATCAGTTTTGCACGGCACACTGCTGCTGGCGGCGCTGGCGTTCAGCCCGCTAGCTAGTGCAGCTCCCGCAATAACCGGACTCACTATTTCAAACAACACAGCGGGTACGTGGGGAGATAACACTGCGCCAGAGCCGGATTGCCCTGCGGCGGGCGCTTGCCCTGGTATCACATGGAAGGATGATTCTACTTTCAGCATTCCCAATGGCAGGAGCGAATGGAATTCAAGTGTATCCAGTAGTTTTACCGGTACCACATTTACTTCCCGTTATGCAAACCAGTTGCGTTCCAAGTCACAAGTGTCTATCAACATTAATCTTTACTATCGGCCCAGCTATCTGGTGACCGTGGATATCACCGGTTCAGGTAACTGGAAACTTGATCTGGGTATCCTTCGTAAAGGAATTATTCAGGCTGTCGATAATGGCGGCAACAACAGGCGAATCGAGGCCAAAGCGGTTACCACGTCACTGTCCGGCGATACGCTCGATAGCGGAAGTCTGGCGTTGCCAACCACCGGTGTCCTTAACACGTCTGTCACCACGCCGATCAACCAGAACAGCAGCGCCGTTGTTACTGGTAATGGACCAGCTACCCTGCAGTTCACGATTTCTTATGACATTGACACCTATATTCGTGGCGGTGCTTTCGCTAATGATTCCGTGTGCTGGGTAGGTGGTTTGGCAGACCAGGGCTCATCCATTGACTGTGATCCGGCTGAAGCAACTGATCAAGGTGTTTTCCTGACAGGTACGTTGACGCCAGATACAGACAGTGATGGCATTGCCGATGCTTCTGACAACTGTCCGCTGGTCGCGAACCCGACCCAAACCGACACCGATGGTGACGGTATCGGTGACGCGTGCGACAGCACACCGAACGGTGATACGGATTCCGACGGTATTGATAACAACGCCGACAACTGTCCGCTGATTGCAAACCCGACACAAACGGATACTGACGGTGATGGCATCGGCGATGCGTGTGATTCGACACCAAATGGCGACACCGACGGTGACGGCGTAGACAACAACGCTGACAACTGTCCGTTGATCAGCAATCCAACACAAACCGATACCGACGGTGATGGCATCGGTGATGCGTGCGATTCCACGCCGAACGGTGACACCGACGGTGATGGCGTGGATAACAACGCCGACAACTGTCCTGCAGTCGCGAACCCGACACAAACGGATACTGACGGTGATGGCATCGGTGATGCGTGCGACAGCACACCAAATGGGGACACCGACGGTGACGGTATCGACAACAACAGCGATAACTGTCCGTTGATCAGCAATCCAACACAAACCGATACCGACGGCGACGGCATCGGTGATGCGTGCGACAGCACACCAAATGGCGATACCGATTCAGATGGTATCGATAATTTGAGTGACAATTGCCCGGCGGTTGCGAATCCGTTGCAGGAAGATACCGACGGCGACGGTATTGGTGACGCGTGTGATTCGACACCGAACGGCGACACGGACGGTGACGGTATCGACAACCTGGCCGACAACTGCCCTGCAGTAGCGAATCCGTTGCAAGAAGACACGGATGGCGACGGCATCGGCGATGCGTGCGATTCCACGCCGAACGGTGACACCGACGGTGATGGCGTGGATAACAACGCCGACAACTGTCCTGCAGTCGCGAACCCGACACAAACGGATACTGACGGTGATGGCATCGGTGATGCGTGTGATTCGACACCGAATGGCGATACTGATTCAGACGGTATCGACAACCTGGCCGACAACTGCCCTGCAGTGGCGAATCCGTTGCAAGAAGACACGGATGGCGACGGCATCGGCGATGCGTGCGATTCCACACCGAACGGTGATACCGATTCAGATGGTATCGATAATTTGAGCGATAACTGCCCGGCGGTTGCGAATCCGTTGCAGGAAGATACTGACGGCGATGGCATCGGTGATGCGTGTGATTCCACCCCGAACGGTGACACCGACGGTGACGGCATCGACAACAACGCCGACAACTGTCCGCTGATTGCAAACCCGACACAAACGGATACTGACGGTGATGGCATCGGCGATGCGTGTGATTCGACACCAAATGGCGACACCGACGGTGACGGCGTAGACAACAACGCTGACAACTGTCCGTTGATCAGCAATCCAACACAAACCGATACCGACGGTGATGGCATCGGTGATGCGTGCGATTCCACGCCGAACGGTGACACCGACGGTGATGGCGTGGATAACAACGCCGACAACTGTCCTGCAGTCGCGAACCCGACACAAACGGATACTGACGGTGATGGCATCGGTGATGCGTGCGACAGCACACCAAATGGGGACACCGACGGTGACGGTATCGACAACAACAGCGATAACTGTCCGTTGATCAGCAATCCAACACAAACCGATACCGACGGCGACGGCATCGGTGATGCCTGCGACAGCACGCCAACGGGTGATACCGATGGCGACGGAGTAGACAACGCGACCGACAACTGCCCGGCGGTAGCGAACCCTGCCCAGACCGACACCGATGGCGATGGTGCCGGTGATGCCTGCGACAGCACGCCAACGGGTGATACCGATGGCGACGGAGTAGACAACGCCACCGACAACTGCCCGGCGGTCGCGAATCCTGCCCAGACCGACACCGATGGCGATGGCACCGGTGACGCGTGCGACAGCACGCCAACGGGTGATACCGATGGCGACGGAGTAGACAACGCGACCGACAACTGCCCGGCGGTAGCGAACCCTGCCCAGACCGACACCGATGGCGATGGTGCCGGTGATGCCTGCGACAGCACGCCAACGGGTGATACCGATGGCGACGGAGTAGACAACGCCACCGACAACTGCCCGGCGGTCGCGAATCCTGCCCAGACCGACACCGATGGCGATGGCACCGGTGACGCGTGCGACAGCACCCCGAACGGCGACACCGACGGTGACGGCGTGGATGAAAATGCCGACAACTGCCCAGCGGTCTCCAACCCAACGCAGACCGACACCGACGGCGATGGCACCGGTGACGCGTGCGACAGCACCCCGAACGGCGACACCGATGGTGACGGCGTGGATGAAAATGTCGACAACTGCCCAGCGGTCGCGAACCCTGCGCAGACCGACACCGACGGCGATGGCACCGGTGACGCGTGCGATGCGTTCCCGAATGATCCAACCGAGACCACAGATGGCGATGGTGATGGTGTGGGCGATAACGCCGACAACTGCCCCAACGTATCGAACCCAGATCAAGCAGACAACGATGGCGATGGCGTAGGCGATGCTTGCGACGTGGATCCAAGTGATCCGGATCCAGGTGTATTGATACGCAAATGGGGCGAGTTTAAGAAAGACACTTTTGGTATTTCGGTGGCCAATGCGGGCGATGTGAACAAAGACGGCATTGACGACATCGTGGTGGGTGCCTATTTATGGGATAAACCGATACCGGGTAGTAAGAAGAAGCTGAAATCTATTGGCCGTGTATACGTTTACTCAGGTCGCGATGGCAGCGAATTGTGGGCGACCCAGATGGTGGGTGAACGCAGCGGTGACTGGTTCGGCTACAGCGTGTCGGGTGCGGACGTGAACGGTGATGGGTACGCAGACATTATTGTGGGCGCACCAAGAGCTGATTTGACAACTACCGTAAACGGCAAAGTCAAAGTGCTGAAGAAAGATGCAGGAAAAACTTACATCTATTCAGGCAAAACAGGCGCATTGATGGCAACGGTACAAGGTGACGTGGCAGGTGATAACTTGGGCTGGTCGGTAGCCAATGCGGGAGACACAGACCACGACGGTGTGCCGGATGTCGTGATTGGCGCGCCGAAAGCGGATGTTGTGGTGGCAGGCAAGGCGCTCAAAGATGCGGGTCGCGCACTGGTGTGTTCAGGTGCAGTGTTGGCATCGGCTGTGGATCCAACGGCCAATGCATGCACGGTGGGCAACGCGCTATTCACAGTGGCTGGCAATACGGCGGGTGATTGGTTGGGTCGTGCTGTTGCAGGTGCCGGCGATGTAGATGGTGACGGCCATGCAGATGTGCTGATTGGCTTGCCAAAGGACGATCCTGCTGGCAAGAAAGATGCGGGTGCGGCGGTTATCTATTCAGGTGCTACAGGTACAGAATGGGCGCGCGCCAACGGAGAGAATGCTGGCGATTGGTTTGGTTATAGCGTTGCCGGCGCAGGCGATCTCGACGGCGATACCAAGGCAGACATCGCAGTGGGCGCATACCGCCATGCAGCCAGCACGGTCGTCAGTGGCAAGACCAAGCTGCTGAAACAGGCTGGTGCGATCTATGCCTTCAGCTGCACGAATGCGGGTGCTTGCACCCAGATTTGGCGCAAAGAAGGGGAGGCAGCAGGTGATCGTTTGGGTTGGAGTGTGGCTGCCGGTGGCGACATCGACAACGATGGCCAGTTGGATGTCATAGCGGGTGCGCCTGGTTACGACACGATTACTTATGTGCCTAATGCCAAAAATCCGACCAAGCCACCCAAGAAAAAAGTGCTGCGCGATGCTGGTGGAGTTTATTTGTTGGATGGTTTGAGTGGTCAGCCGTTGATTGCAGCACCGCTGAAAGGATTGCGAGCCAAAGACAATCGAGGCATTTGTTTGGCGAAGGGTGGAGACATTGATTTGGATGGCTATGCCGACATCATCACGTCTGCGCCAAAAGCAGATAAGCAAATATGGGTGCCCAATAAAAACCCAGCAAAACCTGCAAAAGCAAAACTGGTCCCTGACCTTGGGTTTGTTGAGGTGATGTCAGGGAAAATTGTGACGGGGAATTAATTGTCGTAAATGTAAAAAAGCATCAACAAAAAAGGGCGCAAGCCCTTTTTTGTTGTCTCGCCTTGTTGTCTCGTCGAAGTCAGCCAGCGGGTACGGTGCGGTCGGCCGCCCACGCACGCAGCGCGGCAATACTTTCTGCCTTAACGACAGCAATGGGCTTTGTGTGCGACAGCTCGTCTAATACGGCTGTGGTTTGTAGTGTTTGTTGCTGTGCTTGTACGGAGTAAGTGGCAGCCACAATGGCCTGCTCAATTTCTGCCCCAGAAAAACCTTCTGCGGCGGCGGCGAGTACCGGTAGGTCAAATAGTGTGGGATCGTGTTTGCGTTTAGCGAGGTGGATGGCAAAAATTTCCTCACGAATTTTTTGTGTGGGGAGATCAACAAAAAAGATTTCATCGAGTCGACCTTTGCGGATTAACTCTGTCGGTAGGTTGGCGATGTTGTTGGATGTGGCGACGATAAAAACAGGACGTGTTCTTTCGGACAGCCATGTTAAGAATGTACCAAGCACACGTTGGCTAGTGCCCTCGTCATTATTTTGTCCGGCAATGCCTTTTTCAATTTCGTCTAGCCACAAAACACAAGGTGCCATATTTTCGGCGAGCCTCAAGGACTCCCGTAAATTTTTTTCAGATTCTCCGTAGTATTTATTGTACAGAGCGCCAAAATCAAGACGCAGTAATGGCAGCCCCCACAAGCCTGCGGTTGCTTTGGCAGCAAGGCTTTTTCCGCTGCCTTGTACGCCGAGCAACAAAATACCTTTTGGTGCATCAAGGTTATCCGTCGGCGCTAAAAAAGCTTGTTGACGTTTGTTGAGCCATGTTTTTAGGTGCGTGAGCCCGCCAATTTGAGAAAAGTTTTCTGTGCTGTATTCGTAATGCAGAACACCTTCCATATCAAGCATGTGCAACTTATTTTTGCTCACTAAAGGCAGGTCGCTCTGTGAAATAGCTCCGTCAGCACTGATAAATTGCCGCGCTAGTTTTCGCACGTCAGATGGCATCAAACCGCGTAAATGCATAATGATGCGATCCAGCGCTAGTTTGTCCGTTTTGATACGTTGCTGCTGATTTTTTTGACACCAAGCTGTTGCCTCTTCGCGAATGATGGCGAGTATTTCGTCATCAGTGGGTGCGGTTAAAACAAACTCAGCGGCATAGCGTTTCAGTGAGGGTGGTGGGGAGGCGTCATCACCAAGCAATACAATGGTTTTGTTGGTGGTGTCGTATTGCAATAAAATATCTTTCAGTAAGCGAATATTTTTCTGTTGATCTTCATTAAAAAAAGGCTGTGCATCACAAAGCACAAAAAGCCCTTTTTCTCGCAGGCGCTTAATGGCTTGCAGTGCAGCATCTAAAGAAGTCAGTTGTTCGCCATCGGCCTCACCAATACTGAATCCCATGGAGCGCAAACCATCGGTGGATGACCACACTTGCATGGGTAGGGTGCGTATCGTGCTGATTTTTACCAGTAAATCCAGTACGCGCGTTTCTTCGTGAGAAGAAATGAAAATCATCGGCACATGCGAGTCAACAATAAGCCCTAATTCATGCGCGTCATCCCTCATGGTTATTTTCCTGCCAGCACCATGGCTGCTGCACGAAATACAGCGCGGCCTTTGTTCATGGTTTCATCCCATTCGGATTGCGGCACGGAATCTGCCACGATACCGGCACCCGCTTGGATATACAGTTTTTTATCTTTGATAACAGCGGTGCGAATAGCAATGGCGGTGTCCATGTTGCCGCTCCAGCCGAGATAGCCGATAGCGCCACCGTAAATGCCGCGTTTTTCATTTTCCAATTCGTCAATAATTTCCATCGCACGAATTTTTGGCGCACCCGATAAGGTGCCGGCGGGCAGCGTAGCGCGCAACACGTCCATGGCATCCAAGCCGTCGCGCAATTTTCCGGTGACGTTGGATGTGATGTGCATGACGTGTGAATAGCGTTCCACCACCATTTTTTCTGTCAGTTGCACACTGCCGATGTTGGCGACACGCCCAACGTCGTTGCGTCCTAAATCAATCAACATCAAATGCTCGGCAATTTCTTTGGGGTCCGCTAATAAATCGGCTTCGAATGCGCGATCTTCTTCGGCGTTGTGGCCACGCTTGCGCGTGCCGGCAATAGGGCGCACCGTGACAGTGCCATCTTCCAAGCGTGCCAAAATTTCTGGTGAAGAGCCGGCGATGTGAAAATCACCGCAATCCAGAAAATACATGTAGGGCGATGGATTCAAACTGCGCAAGGCGCGATAAAGATTCAGTGGTTCAGCGTCAAACGGCAATGACATACGTTGCGACAACACCACTTGCATAGTGTCGCCAGCCAAAATGTATTCCTTGATAGCGGCCACACTGTTTTTGAATGCTTTTTCACCAAAAGATGAAACAAATTGTTCTTCCAGTTTGGCATCCGCTGGTGCGGCGAGTGCAATCGGTGGCAATGCGGGTGTCGCTGTGGCAAGTTGCGTCTGTAAAATATCTAAACGCTGCTGTGCCAGTGTCAATGCATTTTCTTGCGCGGTATCGGCATGCACAATCAACAAAATGCGACCGGATAAATTATCAAACACCAACACTTCTTCAGACAGCAGCAACAGTATGTCGGGTGTGCCAAGTGGGTCTTGCTGTGGTTGCGATTTTTGCAAATGTGGCTCGACATAGCGCACGGTGTCGTATGCAAAAAAACCCACTAGACCGCCGGTAAAACGCGGCAAGTTCGGCAGCTCGGCTACGCGATACTGCGCGCGAAATTGTTCGATAAATGTTAGCGGGTCCGCACATTGTTCGCGCTGCAAGACTTCGCCATCGCGCTGCACGGTAATCGTGTTACCGCGCACGATGAGTTGGGTGCGGCAGGGCAGACCGATAAAAGAATAACGCCCCCATTTTTCGCCGCCCTGCACCGATTCCAGCAAATAGCTGTACGGTTGGCGCGCCAGTTTTAAGTAACAGGAAAGCGGTGTTTCTAAATCGGCAAACAACTCACGCACGACAGGAATGCGGTTGTAACCTTGTGCGGCAAGTGTGGCGAAATGTTCAGGTGTTAAAGTGTGCATGCTAAAACCTCGATCGCTGCTCAGTCTAAGCGATCAGCAAAACAACACCAAGAGACGTATGCCGATGCACGGGTCACTGCCCATTGATAGCGTTTTGCCAGAATTGTGTGACACCGTGCGTGCTGCACCGTGTGTGGTGTTATCAGCGGCGCCCGGTGCCGGCAAAACCACACGCGTGCCGCTGGCGTTGTTGGATGCTGGTGTCGTTACAGGGCGCATTCTGATGTTGGAGCCGCGCCGTTTGGCAGCGATACGCGCTGCGCAGTACATGGCGCAGCAGCTTGCAGAAAATGTTGGAGAAACCGTGGGTTATCGCATACGCGGTGAGAGCAAAGTCTCTGCGTGCACAAAAATTGAAGTGGTGACAGAAGGCGTGCTGGCGCGCCAGATACAAAATGACCCCGAACTCAGCGGTGTTGGGCTGATTATTTTTGATGAGTTTCACGAGCGTTCGCTGCATGCCGATCTCGGTTTGGCGTTGGCGCGCGATGTGCAAAAAAATTGGCGCGACGATTTAAAAATAGTCGTGATGTCAGCTACCTTGGATGGTGTTGCTGTCTCAGCGTTATTGGACAACGCGCCCGTGATACACAGCGAAGGGCGCAGCTATCCCATTGAGATAATTTATCTGGGAGGCGATTTATTATTGCAACAAGGCGATAGCTTTGCGCAGTCTGTTTTGCACGCCGTGCAGCGTGCTTGTCGAGAACGGCAGGGTGATGTGCTGGTATTTTTGCCCGGCAAGCGTGAAATTCTGCAAGTTAAAAAAGCCTTAGAACAGAGCGATGCGGTGCCAACCGATCAAATACACATTCTGCACGGTGAAGTGTCAACGGTAATGCAGCAATCTGCATTGCAAAAAATGGCAGGCGGCGCAAGAAAAATTATTTTGTCTACCAGCATTGCTGAAACTTCATTGACGATTGATGGAGTGAGTGTGGTGGTGGATGCGGGCTTGGTACGCACCGCGCAATTTGATCCACGGCGCGGCATGAGTCGCTTGCTTACCGCGCGCGTATCGCAGGCAACCGCAACCCAGCGTGCGGGGCGTGCCGGGCGACAGCAAGCAGGCGCGTGCTACCGTTTGTGGAGTGCAGAGCAACACAAAATGTTGGCGCAATTTCCCACGCCAGAAATTTTGCACAGCGATTTAATGCCCTTGGCTTTGGAATTGGCACAGTGGGGCGTAGACGAAAAACAGTTGGCATTTTTGAATGCGCCACCAGCAGCGCACTTGCAGCAGGCGCGTGAAAAATTGCAGAAGCTTGGCGCGCTGGATGCCGAGCAAAAAATTACCGCGCATGGTCGTGCAATGGCTGCGCTGCCCGTGCATCCGCGCTATGCACATATGTTATTGCGTGCCAATGAACACGATATGGGTGCATTGGCCTGTGATGTGGCTGCGCTGTTGGATGAGCGCGATATATTGCGCGGTGAAAAGGATGCGAATTTTCATTTGCGCTGGTTGGCGTTACAACACGGCGGTGCTGTGGATCGCGCGGTGCGTGAGCGCGTAAAAAAACAAGCCCAACGTCTGCGTGAGATATTAAAAAATCACCACGACAGTGCGCAACACGAAGATAAAATTGGCTTGATGTTGGCGCTGTGTTATCCCGAGCGTGTCGCGCGGCGGCGTGATGAGCGCGGGGAACGCTGGCAGTTGGCGAGTGGAACGGGTGCTGTGTTGCCAGTCGCCAGTGTGTTGTGTAAAGGAAAGTGGATTGCCATTGCCGATTTGGACGGCGAGGGTCGCGATGCGCGCATTTATTTAGCAGCGGCTGTGCAGGAAGAAGACTTGGCAACTTTTTTGCCGGAGTTGTTTTTTTCTGGTGAAGAGGTGGTGTGGTCAACACAAGAAGAAGCGGTATTGGCGCGCGAAGTGCAACGCTTTGGCGCCATCATAGTGAAAGAAAAAAAATTGCCTGCGCACGGTGAAGTCGTAGCTTTGGCACTGTGTTCTGGTTTGCGTCAAATTGGTTGGCGCAATTTGCCGATTTCTGATTTAGCGCAGCAGTGGTTACAGCGTGTGCGGTGGCTGTCAGACAATAATGTGGTAGATAATTTTCCAAGTTTTGGCGAAGCGCATTTGCTGGCCACATTAGAAGAGTGGGCGTTACCCTTTTTGAATGGTATCAATCGCCGCAGTCAGTTGTCACAAGTGGATTGGTTGGCGGCGCTGCAATCACAGCTGGATTATGCGCAGCAACAACAGTTGGATCGCCTAGCTCCTACGCATCTTGTCGTGCCTACAGGTTCGCGCATTGCGCTGGATTATTCTGGCGTGCAGCCAGTGTTGCCTGTGCGCTTGCAAGAAATGTTTGGCGCAAAAGACACGCCGCGTATTGCAGATGGAAAAATACCCGTGCTGATACATTTGTTATCGCCGCGTCATACGCCGTTGGCGGTAACACAGGATCTGGCCAGTTTTTGGAAAAATGCTTACAAAGATGTACGCAAGGATATGCGCGGACAGTATCCGAAACATTATTGGCCAGAAAATCCATTAGAGGCAGAGCCCACGCGCCGCACAAAAGCGGCGGATGATCGCGTACGAAAAAAATCGCTGTGATGTTTTATTGTGGCCGCATTTCGCGCAAATGGTTCCCGACCGTGAGCCACGCGCCAATCACCCCGATGGCAATGCCAGCTAACAGCAAACCAAGGGCGGTGAATAGTGTGGGGCCTTGCAATACAAAATTGGATTGATATAAAGCAGCCAGTGCGGTGACAGGCGCGATAACGCTGTAATAGCCTGCTATCACCAAAAATATCGCCATGCAGCCGCCGGAAAACCCAAACCAAAAACCGCTGTAGAGAAACGGGCGGCGCACAAAGGCATCGGTTGCGCCCACCAATTTGGCGACGATAATTTCTGTGCAGCGGTTTTCCAATGCTAAACGCACGGTGTTGCCCACCGAGAGCAGTGCGCCGATAACGAGCAGTATGGCCAAGCCCCAAGCAATGCGCTCTCCCAATTGCATGATGTGAAACAATTTTTTTAGCCAAGCGAAATCGGCTTGCACGCTATCGACGTGTGGCAGTGGCTGCCATTGTGTTTGCAATTGCTGTACGGTTTCTGGTGTGGTGTCTGCGCGCAGTTCAACCGTCAGCAGTGGCGGCAGTGGATTTTCATCCAGCAGTGTTAATGTATTAGACAGATGTGCGCTTTTTTCAAAACTCGCCAAGCCCTGTTCAGGCGTAGTGAGAGTAACGGCAGTAACAGCGCTGTTTTGTTGTAATTGTTTTTGCAGCGCGGCAATGTCATTCGCCTCCGTTTTTCTTTCCAGAAAAATAGATAAGCGTGGATTGCCGTGCCACTGCTCACCGAGTTGTTGAAAATTGCCGAGCGCCAGTGCAAACAGTGCGGGCAGAGCCAGTGTGACGCCGATAACGGCTGCGGTGAGTATGTGTTGAAACGGTGCACGCAGTTGGCGAAAAAAACTGTCTCGTGCAGAGGCTTGATGGTGTTGCAGCCAAGCGCGCAAGATGACGCGCCAGCCGATAGTGACAGCCGTTGCGCCGCGCGCGGATTTATTTTTTTCAGTGATGGCAGCCATGCTCAATCTCGCTCACTGCCGTGAATCAAGCGCCCGTGTTGCAATACCAATTCGCGGTGTTGTCCAAAGCGGTGGATTAAATCGAGATCGTGCGTGGCGATCAACACCGTCACACCCACACGACTGAAATCACCAAACAAACGCATAATTTCTGCGGATAGCTCAGGGTCGAGATTGCCGGTGGGTTCATCCGCCAATAAAACCGGTGGGCGATTGACCACGGCACGCGCAATGCCGACACGTTGTTGTTCACCACCAGACAACGCTATTGGAAAATTTTTTTCTTTGTCGAGCAGGCCCACTTTATCGAGTGCGGCGCGTACGCGGCGACCAATGTCTTTCGGCGCGTAACCTGCAATTTGCAGTGGTAGCGCGACATTGTCGAACACGCTGCGGTCAGAAAGTAGTTGGTGGTCTTGAAACACCACGCCGATGTGGCGGCGGTAGTAGGGAATGCGTGCAGCATTTAATTTGCCGAGGTCTTGTCCTGCGACAACGATACTGCCGTGCGTGGGGCGTTCCATCAGCAGCAACAGTTTTAATAAAGTGCTTTTGCCCGCGCCGGAGTGGCCGGTTAAAAAAGTCATTTCACCGGGCGCGAGCGAAAAGTTGATGTGCTTTAATGCTTCAAAGCCATTCGGGTACTGCTTGGCTACGTGATGAAATTCAATCATGTAAAAGAGATTAATTTTTACCAAATAAAGCGCGAATAAAAGGTGCAGCACTGAATACTTGTAGGTCTTCCATTTTCTCACCCACGCCGATAAAACGTATTGGCAATTTTAATGCTTGGCTCAAGGCAAAAATCACACCGCCTTTGGCTGTGCCGTCAAGTTTGGTGAGTGCGATGCCGGTAACACCGACTGCTTCGTGAAATTGCTGCGCTTGGTTGATCGCGTTTTGTCCGGTGCCCGCATCGAGCACTAGCAGCACTTCGTGCGGTGCGCTGCTGTCCAGTTTGCCCATCACGCGTTTTACTTTTTTCAATTCTTCCATCAAGTTGCTTTTGTTGTGTAAACGTCCGGCGGTGTCGGCAATCACCACATCAATGTTTCGCGCTTGCGCCGCTTGCACGGCATCAAAAATTACGGAGGCGCTGTCAGCGCCGGTGTGTTGCGCTACAACGGCTACGTGATTGCGCTCGCCCCACACTTGTAATTGCTCAACGGCAGCGGCGCGAAAAGTATCACCCGCAGCGAGCATCACGCTATGACCTTGCTGCTGCAAACGCATAGCGAGTTTGCCGATGGTGGTGGTTTTGCCCACGCCGTTGACACCGACCACTAAAATCACAAACGGTTGCTGCGTTTTTGTTATCACTAAAGGCGCTTCGGCGTTTTGCAACATCTGCTGCAAATTGTCTTGCAGTGCTTTGTACAGCGCATCGCCATCGGTAAGTTCTTTGCGCGCCACGCGTGCAGTGAGGTCATCGAGAATGACGGTGGTGGCGTCGATGCCCACATCGGCAGACAGCAAACGCGTTTCCAATTCTTCAATCAAATCATCATCAATTTGACGTTTGCCGAGCAAAATCGTGCCGATGCCTTCGCCGATGCTGCTGCCGGTGCGCGCTAAACCGCGTTTGATGCGGCTGAACAAACTTTCCGTGTTTGTTGCAGGTGCGGTGTCTGCGGGTGTGTTTTCTGCGGATGATGCGGTATTGGGTGCAATCGTTTGCTGTCCAACGGTTGTCGTTGGAGTGACGGGTTGTTCGCTGGTTTTCTTGTCTTTGCCGAAGCCGAAAATTGCCATAAGTTTTGATGTGATCCGAGAGTCGATGATCCAGTTTTGCAGGGTGTTATCCTATCACTCTCATTGTGGAGAGAGTGTTTTGCGCAAGTCGATAGCAAAGAATGACAACCGCGTGCGTATCATCGGCGGGCAGTGGCGCGGGCGCAAAATCGGTTTTGTGGATGGCGAAGGCTTGCGCCCGACGGGTGATCGCATTCGCGAAACACTGTTCAACTGGTTGATGCCAGTGTTGCACGGTGCGCGTTGTTTGGATGTGTTTGCTGGCAGCGGGGTGTTGGGCTTTGAGGCATTGTCGCGCGGTGCAGCGCATTGCACTTTGCTGGAGCGCAACGCACAGGCTGTGCGCGGTTTGCGCATGACGCAGCAGCAACTAGAGGCAGAGGCCGCGCAGATTGTTCTCGTCGACAGCGTGGCGTGGTTGTCCTCAGCATCTGACGTATTTGATGTGGTGTTTATTGATCCGCCTTTTGCCGAAACAACACTGTCACCTGCGGCCTTGCTGTCGCAGTTGGAGCAGCGCAAATTATTGGCAGAGGATCCGTGGATTTACTTCGAGCAACCTGCAACAACGCTGATGCTGCCGCCGGCAGGTTTTACAATATTTCGCCAGCAGCGTGCGGGTGCAGTGTGCTACGGCCTGTGGCGGCGCAGTGAAAAAATTGCTTGAGCACCTAGGTAAATCCGTTACCATGCCGACCACTGTTCTCTTTTTCCCCGCCTTCTTGCACTGGGGTTTTTTATGCGCAAAGTGATCTACCCTGGCACGTTTGATCCCATCACCAATGGTCACGTCGATTTGATCGAACGCAGTTGCCGTTTGTTCGATACTGTGGTGGTGGCGATTGCCTCCAGCAAACGCAAAGGTCCGCTGCTGACGTTGGAAGAGCGCGTGGATTTGGCGCAGCGCGTGTTGAGTCATCTCAACAATGTTGAAGTTGTCGGTTTTGATATTTTGTTGGTCGATTTTGTGCATCAACAAAAAGCCAGCGGTGTGGTGCGCGGTTTGCGCGCGGTGTCTGATTTTGAATACGAATTCCAGTTGGCGAACATGAATCGCGCGCTGGCACCCGATGTAGAAAGTTTATTTCTTACGCCGGCCGATCACCTCTCTTACATTTCCTCCAGCTTGGTGAAAGAAATCGGTTCACTGGGCGGCGACATCAGTAAGTTCGTGCATCCCATCGTGGTGGATGCGCTGGCGGAAAAATTCGCAGCGCGCAAAGCCTTATCCTAAAAATGTAGCCATAAAAAAAGCCGCAACGTGTGCGGCTTTTTTGTTGAGAGGCAAACTTACTCGCCGTAAACCAGCGTACAAGTTTGAGCCCATACACCCAGAACGGTATTGGTTGAATAATCAACAGTTTGGATGTGGCTGATACCTGCACGGCTGGCGGCAGTGCGAGCAGAAGAATCACCGTAAGCAACCAAACCTAACACGTTGGCAGAACAAGCTCTGCCGTAGCGAGTGCCAGAAGTTGCACTACCTACAGACTCAGAGCCTTTCAGGTCAGTAAAAAGAAAGCCATTGCTTACAGGTGCGCGTGCTACTGCACATCCTGTTACCAGTACAACGCTGGCTGCCAGAGCGGTTGCGGTTAATACTTTTTTCATTTTGTTTCTCCTTTGGGGTTTATCACTACACAACGTAAATGGGATAGAGTTATTCAGTTACTGTGTCTTCTGGTGGTGTGTTGTCCTGATCTACGCTGGGGTGATAGCCCGGACGTGTACATCCAAGACAACGCGCGAATGTGTAGATGGCAGGTTCTCCAACCAACACGGAGCCTGCTTCGCTGGCGCTGCCAGTGGGCAGCGTGAACGGCAGACTGACGACATACGCCGCCGCGCCTACGATGGTGGCGGCTGTGCCTAGCGGTCGCAGAATAATCAGATCCGTCATCATCGCCAGCGCAGAAGGCTTGCCGTTATCAAACGGATCGGCAGCAGCGGCAAAAGCGTTGAGCGAAGGCAGCAACAAACTGGCAGCCAGCAGAGGCGTTGCGAGTTTTTTCAGGGTAAGAGCCATGCCAATTCTCCTTTGAAGTTGGCGTATTTTCTAAGAAGTGCGTCCTAACTTTATGATTTATAGAGGACGGTCTTTCAAACTTAATACGGCAAAAACCATTTTGCAAGACTTTTCTTCACAAGGATTGGCAGTGCGGACAGAAAACCGTGCTGCGCTGGCCGAGCCGGATTTCCAGCAGCGGTGTTTGGCAGTGCAGGCAGGGCTCGCCCGCGCGCCCGTAAACCAAGAGTTCTTGTGCGAAGTAACCGGGCTTGCCATCGCCGCCGACGAAATCGCGCAGTGTGGTGCCGCCGCGTTGGATGGCGCGCCGCAAAATCTGTTTGATGTGCTGCACGAGGCGCTGGCACTCATCAGTCGTGAGAGATTGCCCTGTTCGCTGCGGGTGGATGCCCGCCAAAAACAGCGCCTCGTTGGCGTAGATATTGCCGACCCCCACCACTAGGTGACTGTCCATAATCAGCGTTTTGATAGGCTGTTTGCGGTTTTTTAGGCGCTCTTGCAGGTATTTGGCAGAGAATTGTTTGCTGAGCGGCTCGGGGCCCAAATCGACCAACAGGGTGTGTTGCTGTGGGTCGTCGGTGGTGTGCAGCCACGCACCGAAGCGGCGCGGATCGCAGTAGCGCAGACACAGACCGCCGCTCAGGTGTAGCTCGATGTGATCGTGCTTGCGGTGCGGCGTGGTTGGATCATCCAAGCGCAGGCTGCCCGACATGCCGAGGTGTACGATCAGCGTTGCGCCGTCATCCAAAGTCAGCAAAAGATATTTCGCGCGCCGCTCGATGGCGGTCACGCACCTGCCGGTGATTTTTTTCTCAAAGCCTGCGGGAATAGGCCAGCGCAGGCGGCGCTGCCGCACGATGGCGCGTTGAATACTGCTGCCGACGAGGTGGGGAGCTACACCGCGGCAAGTGGTTTCAACTTCGGGCAGCTCGGGCATAGTAGCTGTGCGGCGTAAATAGCGGAGACAAAAAAGCCCAGCGAACTGGGCTTTTGGACAGCATCAAGTAAACAGGGCTTACTTGATCTTTGCTTCTTTGTAGATAACGTGCTGGCGAATCACGGGATCAAATTTTTTGATCTCCATTTTTTCCGGCATGGTGCGTTTGTTTTTGTCGGTGGTGTAAAAGTGGCCAGTGCCAGCAGAAGAAACCAAACGAATTTTGTCGCGCATGATGCGTTGCTCCTATCAGTAAAAGCGAATCAGACTTTTTCGCCGTTGGCGCGAATGCTCGCCAATACGGAGTCGATGCCCAGTTTGTCGATGATGCGCATGCCTTTGGCAGAAACGCGCAGACGCACGAAGCGGTTTTCTGCGGCTACCCAAAAGCGGTGATAGTGCAGATTGGGCTCGAAGCGACGGCGCGTACGGTTCATCGCGTGGGAAACATTATTACCGGTGACGGGTTTTTTGCCGGTTACCTGACAGACTCTGGACATGGAACACCTGTGATGGAAACGGCGACCCAGCACGGGGGGAGAGGGTCGCAAAAAAAGAGCTGCGCTTTATACCAGAGCGCGCCGGTTCAGGCAAGCAAATGCTTATAGCAGGCCGCGCTCGGCCATGGACAGCACCGCGCCATCGCCGACGATCATGTGGTCGAGTACGCGTATATCCACCAGCGCGAGGGCTTGGCAGAGACGGGTGGTGATGCGCTGATCGGCCTGACTGGGTTCCGCGATACCGGAAGGGTGGTTGTGGGCGAAGATTATCGCCGCTGCATTCAGTGCCAAGGCGCGCTGCACGACATCGCGCGGGTAGACGCTGCTGGCATCCAGCGTGCCTTGGAACAACTCCTCGCAGCAGATTACGCGGTGCTGGGTATCCAGAAACAGGCAGACAAACACCTCGCGCCGGTAATCGCGCAGGCGCGCCTTCAGGTAATGGCGCACCTCGGCGGGGCTGTTGAGCACGGTGTCGCGCTGCAAAGTTTCCATCAAATGCCGTCGCGCCATTTCCAACACCGCTTGCAGTTGCACAAAGCTGGCCAGCCCCAAGCCGTGGCGCGCGCAGAATTCGCGGCGCTCGGCAGCGAGCAGGTGGCGCAGGCCGTTGAAGTCGGCGAGCAATTCTCGAGCTAAATCCACAGCGGTTTTGCCGCGCGTGCCGGTGCGCAGAAAGATGGCGAGCAGCTCGGCATCCGAGAGGGCGGCAGCGCCCTGCGCCAAGAGTTTTTCGCGTGGGCGTTCGTTGAGCGGCCAATCGGTAATCGGCATAAAACCTCCTTGTCGTGGTGTAAAGTCAGTGGGTGCTAGCTAATGAGCTGGCTACGCATGTCCCTGCGTGCGTGCTATCTTACCGCGCTCGATTATTCGTGTCTTTCAAACGGATCTGCGCATGACTGCTTCGCTGGCCAACAGACAAGTGCTGCTCGGAATTACCGGCGGCATCGCGGCGTACAAAGCGGCAGAACTGGTGCGTCGCCTGCAGGATTGCGGCGCGACAGTGCGCGTCATCATGACGCCTGCCGCCATCGAATTTATTACGCCGCTGACTTTGCAGGCACTGTCCGGCAATCCAGTGCATACCACCCTGCTCGACCCAGAAGCCGAGGCAGGCATGGGGCATATTGAGCTGGCGCGCTGGGCGGATGTGTTGCTGGTTGCGCCCGCGAGCGCAGATTTCATGGCGCGACTGGCGCAAGGGCAAGCCAACGATTTGTTGACGACCGTGTGCCTCGCCACACGCGCTCCTGTGTGTCTAGCGCCGGCGATGAATCAAGGTATGTGGCGCAATCCGGCCATGCGCGCGAACGCCGAGCAGCTCACGGCGCGCGGTATCGCCTTGTGGGGTCCGGCCGAGGGTGTGCAAGCCTGCGGCGATGTGGGTTTTGGTCGCATGTTGGAAGTGGACGAGTTGCTGCAAAAACTGGCGGCGCGCTTTGAGTCGGGGCTGCTGGCAGGCAAGCGTGTGCTGGTAACCGCAGGTCCTACGCGCGAGGCGCTAGACCCCGTACGCTATATCAGCAATTACAGTTCGGGAAAGATGGGTTTTGCGCTGGCGCAGGCTTGTGCAGCGGCCGGCGCGCTGACCACAGTAATTGCGGGGCCTGTTGCGCTGTCGACACCGCCGCGCGTACAGCGCAAAGACGTGGTGAGTGCGCAGGAGATGTTTGATGTGGTGATGGCGGCGGTTGATGGGTTCGATATCATCATTGCTACAGCAGCCGTGGCGGATTACCGTCCCGCGGCCATGGCGGCGAACAAAATCAAAAAACAAGCGGCAGATACATTGACGCTAGAACTGGTGAAAAATCCCGATATTATTGCCAGCGTTGCTGCGTTGGCGCGCAAGCCGTTTACGGTGGGCTTTGCCGCCGAGACGCAGTGCGTAGCAGAATACGCGCGCGACAAAATGCAAAGAAAAAAACTGGACATGATTGTCGCCAACGATGTGAGTCAAGCTGACATTGGTTTTTCCAGTGATAACAACGCAGCGACGGTGTTTTGGTGTGACGGGCAACAAGAATTTCCTGTCATGAGTAAACAGCAACTGGCAGAAAATATTGTTCGTTTGATAGCAGAGCACAATAACAAATAAAAGTTTTTGATGGAGAGCAGAAACGCGTGAAACATCTCGGCGCATTAAGTAGTCAGGAAAGAACCCCTCTCATCTTGGTAGCGGCATTAACAGTCGCAGTGGCTTTGGCGGTCATCAGTTTGATGCCGCGTTATTTTGACGCGATCAACACCACTCGTTTAAGTAAAGCGGTGGATGCAGTAGCCACCGCGCAAGCACAAGTGTTGAATGCGGATATTGATAAGTTTCAAACGGTGCTGGCTGCGCAGGTAAAAAGCATGGCGCTTGCGCAAGTATTTCAACAAGGTGATGTGGATGCCTTACAGGCGGCGGCCTCGCAGCTGCAAACAGCCAACGCACAGATAGGCATGGTTGGCGCACGATTAATCCCTGCTGGCAATGATTATTCGTCGATGGGTTTGCGGTTTTCACAACTCGATCGCTTAACGTCAGCGGAGCACAATGCCACTATTTATCCAGAGGCATTTGAAGAAAACGGCAAACGTGTATTTGATTTTTTGCTACCTGTAAAAGATGAAGCGGGGAAAATTATCGGTTTTGTGTTGGCAGTTACCGATGCGCGCGTATTTAGTGGCGATTTGGAAAAAGTTAAACCAGAAACGGGATCGACAATACTGCAACAGCGATTTGTTAATGGCGTTGCGCAGGTTGTATTTCGCTCAGGGCCGGAAACTGGCACCGCTGTACAGGGTAGCCATGAAGCGGAAACACAGGTGCCGCATTGGAAGGTTTTGGTGATACCAGGAACAGCTCTAATTGATGAGAGTACATGGTCGGTTATTTGGCAGTACATAGTGCAAGGCATTGCGTTGTGCGTGTGTGTATTGGTGTTTGTATTGGTGAATCGCCGTGCTGTACTGCTGTTGAAAAAAGCAGAAGCGGAACATATTGCACCTATCCAAATTAAAGGTGCACGCAAAGTGGATAAAGAAGAGTTTGCTGCCAGCAATGCTGCACAGAGTGATGCCGATGTGGGCTTGATGGATCCACTGTTTCAATCCGGCGATGTGTTTGATTTGGATTTGGATGACGACATACTAGAAGTGCGCGCGGTCGATCCTAAAACTGCGCAGCCAGTTAAAACGACAGGCGGCACCGAAAACTTTGCAGTGCCTGCCGCTATTTTCCGTGATTACGATATTCGCGGCCATGCTGATAATGAATTATCTGATGCGTTGGCAACGCGTATTGGTCGTGCATTTGCTAGTGCATGTGTTGAAAAAGGACACACGCGCGTGGTGTTGGCAGGTGATGGCCGCTTGTCGACATATCGTTTGAAAGATGCGGTGCGCGAAGGTTTGTTAATGACAGGCTGTTCGGTGGTTGATATCGGCACTGTACCCACGCCGCTGATGAATTTTGCGACACAAACACTGTCTGGTACGAGTTGCGGCATCATGGTCACGGCCAGTCACAATCCCGCTGCAGATAACGGTTTCAAAATGGTGATCGACGGCCACACTTTGGCGAGTGAAGAAATTCAGAATATTCGCGAGCGCGTGCAAACAGGCAATTTCTGTGAAGGCAACAGCGAGGGTGAGTACAGCGAACAAGATGTGATTGACGCATACATTGACCACATTGTTTCGGATGTGGTGTTGGCGGGTAGTTACAAAGTAGTGGTGGATTGTGGCAGCGGTGTATCCAGCGTAGTAGCGCCACGCCTGTTGGAAGAATTGGGTTGCGATGTCGTACCGCTGTATTGCGATATAGACGGTACATTTCCGTACCACCAGCCGGACCCCAGTGTGTTGTCGAACTTAAAAGATTTGATCGAAGCGGTGAAAAACGAAGGCGCAGATCTCGGTGTGGCGTTTGATGGTGATGGCGATCGCTTGGCGGTCGTTACCGCTACGGGCGAAGTGATTTTGCCAGATTGTTTGATGATGTTGTTCGCAAAAGATGTGGTGTCGCGCAATCCGGGGACCGATATTGTGTTTGATGTGAAATCCACACGTCGTTTGAGCGCTTTGATTAGTAGTTGTGGTGGTCGTCCCGTGATGTGTAAGAGCGGGCATTCACATATTCGCAACAAAATAGTGGAAACCGGTGCGATGTTGGGCGGCGAATTGAGCGGACATATTTTCTTCAAAGAGCGCTGGTTTGGTTTTGATGATGGGGTTTATAGCGCCGTGCGTCTGATCGAAATTATGTCGATACGCGATCAAAGTTTGGATGATATTTTTGCGACATTCCCAGAGTCATTTAGCACCCCAGAAATTCGTGTCGCTGTACCAGAGGATAAAAAAGTGTCGCTGGTCAAACGCTTGGCAGATAGCGGAGATTGGGGAAATGGAAAAGTCTCGACGCTGGACGGTGTGCGTGTTGATTTTGCTAAGGGCTGGGGCTTGGTGCGTGCATCTAACACCGCGGCAGAATTGACACTGCGTTTTGAGGCAGATGACGCAGAATCATTGGCAACCGTGCAAAATGTTTTCAAACAGCAATTGCAGCAAGTGGACAGCGGCTTGTCGTTGCCGTTCTAAATGGTTTTTGAAAAATAGTGTGAGAAGTGTATGACCTTGAGTCGTGAAAAGGCGCTCGACATCGCCAATGTATTGACGGAAGCATTGCCGTATATCCAACGCTTTGTCGGTAAAACTATCGTGGTGAAATACGGCGGCAATGCGATGGTGGACGATGCGTTGACGCAAGGGTTTGCGCAAGATATTGCGTTGATGAAATTGGTGGGTATGAACCCTGTTGTTGTTCATGGTGGTGGCCCCCAAATCGGCTCCTTGTTAGAGAAGCTCGGCATTCAATCCGAGTTTATTTCTGGTATGCGTGTTACTGATGCAGCCACCATGGAAGTGGTGGAAATGGTGTTGGGTGGCGCGGTGAATAAAACCGTGGTGAATTTGTTGAATCAAGCGGGTGGCAAAGCCATTGGCATTACCGGCAAAGACGGTGATCTGATTCGCGCCAAAAAAATGGCGATGAAAGATGCAGATGGCAAAGTGTTGAATATTGGTTTTGTGGGCGAAGTGGAACACGTCAACCGCGAAGTGATTGACGCCTTGGTTCGCAGCGATTTTATTCCGGTGATTGCGCCAGTGGGTGTGGGCGCTGATGGCCAGAGTTACAACATCAATGCCGATTTAGTGGCTGGAAAAGTGGCAGAGGCGCTATCAGCAGAAAAACTGATGTTGCTGACCAATGTGTCGGGTTTGCAAGACAAAGCGGGCAAGGTGTTGACAGGGTTAACCACTGCGCAGGTGGACGGCCTGATTGCCGATGGCACGATTTACGGCGGCATGTTGCCTAAGATTCATTGTGCGTTGGAAGCGGTAAAAAATGGCGTGACCAGTGCGCACATTATTGATGGGCGTGTTGAACACGCGGTGCTGCTGGAAATTTTTACTGATCACGGCGTGGGTACGTTGATCACTAACAAACGCTGAATAAAGCAGGTTGATACAAAATGACGGATCCGACAACAAAAGCACAAAAGCCTTCGCGCAAGCAGCAAATTTTGCAGGCTTTAGCGCAGATGTTGGAACAAAACCCTGGTGAGTTGATTACGACCGCTGGACTGGCAAAAACCGTGGGCGTGTCTGAAGCAGCGTTGTATCGCCACTTTCCCAGTAAGTACAAAATGTACGAAGGGTTGATTGAGTACATTGAAGACGTGGTATTTTCACGCGTGTCACACATCATGGAAGAAGAGCAAACCGCAGCAGCGCGTTGTGAAAAAATATTGTGGTTGGTGCTGGTGTTTGCAGAAAAAAACCCAGGCTTGGCACGTTTGTTATACGGTGACGCGCTGGCCGGTGAGCGCGATAAATTGCGTTTGCGTGTGATGCAGTTTTTCGATCGACTCAACACGCAGTTGCGCCAAGTATTTCGCGATGCAGAAGTGAAAGAGAATTTGCGCACAGCGGCCGTGCCTTCGCAGTCTGCCGCATTGTTGGTGGCATTTCTGGATGGAAAAGTCAGTCAGTATGCACGCAGCGGTTTTCGCGAACAGCCCACGCAGGGCTGGCAAGAGCAGTGGCAGATGTTGCGACTGGGTGTACTGGCTCCGCGTGCGGCAGTGTTCTAGAGGACGCGGTTATTTGTTGCGCTGTTGATTGAGCAGTATCAGGCGTGCGGAGTCTTTATCAAAACGCGCGGTTTCATCCACCAATTCTTGTTTGCGTTGCGCCACTTGGTCTTCCGTGACTTTGATGGCTTTCTGTAAATCTGAGATTTTGTCCAGCTGTACTTGAGGAATGGGTTGGCCATTGCGCTCAAAAATCGCAGCACGTTGGTGTTCGCTATCCATTTGGGATTTGAGTGTGCTGACGTTGGAGTTGAGCAGCACAATTTGGTTGTTGATTTCGTCTAGGCGCCTTTGTTTGGCAATGGTGATGTCGTTCACGCTGTTGTAGCGCAGCAGCAGGTCTCGGTCGTGCAGTTTTTGTTGTTCAGCGTTGAGTTTATCTTTGGCTTGTTCGGCAATTTTGGCGCGCTCTTCCGCGGTGGGTTCTGGGGCGACAGTAGATAGCACGACGCCCGTGACGGTGACGATTTGATAGCCTTTGCGAGCATATTCTGGCGTGATGGTGTTGCTGGTGACCAGTGCGCCTTTGTCATTGGTGTAGCGATACATGTGCATTTCTGTTTTGGCTGGCTCGGCTTGAGTGCCGTTGACGGAGACCAGCAGAGCCGCAGCAAGTAGCCCGTTGGCAAACGCCATGCGGGGCATGTGTGCGAGGCGAAAAATGGTTGGCAATGTGTGCATGACAGGCTTCCTATCAAAGATCAGAGCACTCTAAGCAGAGCGCCGTGCAGTGTAAAGATGTAAAAGTGGCTCAATGTATGCCGTATTGCTCACGGTAGTGCTCAATGGCGGTCAGTACGGAAGTTGGGTCGTTCGTTTGCTGTAAAAAGCTGATCAACTCGTTCAAGCCCAGCACGCTGAGTACAGGCAAGTTAAAACGCTGACTGACCGTTTGCGCCGCCGACAAAGCACCCTCTTGCCCGCGTTCTTGACGATCAAGACCTATCAAAATCGCGCTTGCGCTGGCTTGCGGGTAGTTGGCAAAAATCTGCATGACTTCACCAATAGCGGTGCCTGCTGTTATCACGTCATCGACAATCACTACCTTGCCTTGCAGCGGTGCGCCGACCAGTGAGCCACCTTCGCCGTGGTCTTTGGCTTCTTTGCGATTAAAACACCACGGCACATCGCGTCCGAAATCGCGCGCCAGTGCAATGGCGATACTGCTCACCAGCGGGATACCTTTGTATGCAGGACCAAACAGCATGTCGAACTCAGTGCCGGATGCGATCAGTGCAGCGGCATAACAATGTCCCAGTTGAGCGAGTGCATTGCCTGTATAGAATTGTCCGGCATTAAAAAAGTAGGGGCTGGTCCTGCCGGATTTGAGTGTGAATTCACCAAAGCGCAGCGCGTTGTGCGTCAAGGCCAATTGAATAAATTGCTGTTGGTAATCTTGCATAGGGTTTCCAAAACAATGCAGTGAAAAAAAGCAGACCAGAGGCGGCGAAGTCTATAACATTGCCAAGAATTTGGTAGGGTAGTGAGTGCGCCATGCGTATTATTAGTCTCAGTGTCGACGGTATTGAGCAAGCGGCCGGTCGCGGTTTGTTTGCTTGGCTGGAGCAGCAGGCGGCCGATGTGATCTGCTTGCAAGATTTGCGCGCTAGTGAAGACCGTTTGAGTGATGCGTGTTTTCTTGAAGGGTATCACGCTTATTTTTGTGATCGCGCAGATGGAAAACGCGGTGTAGCCATTTATACACGCCAGTTGCCGCGAGCTGTCATGCAAGGTTTTGGTTTTGATCCAGCGGTTGATCTTGATGGCACTTATTTGCGCGCAGATTTTGAACATCTGAGTATTGTTTCGTTGTTTGTGCCACGGGCTCAGCAAAACCCAAAGTCTATCGAAGCACGCATGCGTTTTCTGGATTGTTTGCAAGATCATTTCCGAAAAATTAGCCAGCGTCGCCGGCGTTACATTCTGTGTTGCAATTGGAATATGGCGTATCAAAAAGCCGATGTGCAGCAATGGGAACAATATCAATCCACGCCAGGTTTTCTTCCTTTTGAACGCGAATGGCTGAGTGGTGTGTATAACGAGCACGATTATCGTGATGCACTGCGTCTGGTGAGTACGGAGCGTGATGTTTTTAGCTGGTGGCCTTCAGGCGTAGTGGGTGAAGGTGATGCATGGCGCGTAGATGCGCAAGTGATATCGCCGGAATTTGCCTCCAGTGTGCGCACGGTGCACTACTGCAATAACCGTGTATTTTCCAGCCACATCCCTGTGTTTGCTGATTACGATATTGAAATGTTTTGATTTATCCGACCAGCGCTGCTTTTTGTGCGGCCAGCAATTCAGCAATGCCTTTTTTAGCTAAAGTGAGCATCGCTTGGAATTGTATTTCGCTGAACGGCGCGCCCTCTGCTGTGCCCTGAATTTCAACAAAACCGCCGTCTGCGCCCATCACCACATTCATATCGGTTTCCGCGCTGGAATCTTCGGGATAGTCGAGATCCAATACCGCTTCGCCTTGGTAAACGCCGACAGAAACCGAGGCGATCATGCGCGTGATTGGGTTGTCCGCGATCATTTTTTTCTTTTGCATAAAGGCAATAGCGTCGGCGAGTGCAACACAAGCGCCGGTGATGGACGCCGTGCGCGTGCCGCCGTCGGCTTGAATCACATCGCAATCCACGATGATGGTGTTTTCGCCCAATTTTTTGGTATCGACAGCAGCGCGCAGTGAACGGCCGATCAGGCGTTGAATTTCTACCGTGCGCCCACCTTGTTTGCCGCGTGCTGCTTCGCGGTCCATGCGGCTGCCGGTGGAGCGCGGCAGCATGCCGTACTCGGCGGTGATCCAGCCGCGCCCTTCACCTTTCATAAAACGCGGCACGCCGGCGGTGACGCTCGCAGTGCAAATCACTTTGGTGTCACCAAACTCCACCAGCACCGAGCCTTCAGCGTGGCGCGTGTAGTGGCGTGTGATGCGCACCGTGCGCAGTTGATCTGGTTTTCTTCCGCTAGGGCGTTGCATAGTAATTCCTCGATTGAAAAATAAAAAATATTAAGCTGCTTTGGGTAGCGCGTAACTGATGGCGATGCCAATAAAAATTACCATGCCCACCCAGTGATTGTGCAAAAACGCACGAAAACAAGCGGCGGGTTGACGCTCGCGAATTAAATACTGCTGCCAAGCAAACAAGCCAGCCGAGATTGCGACAGCAATAAAATACGGCCAGTGCAGTTGAAAGCGTTTGCCCATGAGTAGCAATCCCATCAAGACCAGCACTTGCAATACGCCAGTGATAGCGCGATCGGCATCGCCAAATAAAATGGCCGTGGAGCGTATGCCAATTTTCAAATCGTCTTCACGATCTACCATCGCATAAAACGTGTCATACACCAGTGTCCACAACAGCGCCACCGCAAAAATTAGCCAAGCCTGCGGTGCTAGTGCATTCGTTTGTGCGGCCCACGCCATAGGAATAGACCAGCCGAAGGCTGCGCCGAGTACGATTTGTGGCATGTGGGTATAGCGTTTGCAAAAGGGATAAACCGCCGCAAGTGCAAGCGCAACAAAGGCGAGTTTTATAGTAAGCGTATTGGTGAGCAGCACCAAAAAAAAGGAGATTACACATAAGCCTGCACACAGTAGCAATGCGTGGCTTGGTTTGATACGACCAGCAGTAAGGGGGCGCTTCTGTGTGCGATGGACATGGCGATCAAAATTTCTGTCTGCATAATCGTTTATCACACAACCAGCAGAGCGCATTAACACGCAGCCCACAGAAAATAGGATGAGATTTTTCCATGAGGGAAATCCGCCAGCGGCAAGCCACAGCGTCCATAGCGTCGGCCATAGCAATAACAAAATGCCGATGGGTTTATCAATACGCATGAGCTGCAGCATATCGTGTACGTTGGAAGCGTTTTTTTTCTGGTGTGAGCGCGTGGTTTTCATGGTGATATGTTGGTGTTGGACGATGACAGGATGAGGTCAACCAAAGCAGGCAGAAAAGTTTCTGTCACCAACAAACCCTGTTGATCGTGACGAAAAATAGAGCTGCGCCCCCAGAGTCGAACGGGCGTATGGCGCGTTTGTAGCAATTTGGGTAAAGAAGTGCGCGCTAATGTTTGCACGATGGGGCGCTCACGTTGAATACGGTGATTGCGAAATAATAGCGCGCCGAGAGGACGGCTGTCCCAGTGACGTAAAAAGCGCAGCGAGCCATTCAGTGTGCGCAAGGGCAATACGCTGCGCGCGTATACCCAGGGCGTGTTATTGCCGTGCAGGATCACTTCGCGTATCAGCGCGACTTCGTGCAGTGGTAGGTTTAATAATTGTGCTTCTGTGCGGCACGGTTTTTCCCAGCACTGTTTTAATACGGTGACAGAAAATTGATTATTGCTCAGTGCTTGCAAACGACGCGTGAGTGAGCTGCGATCGTGCAGCCACACCCGTAACGGTCGCGGTGGTTTTTGCAAAATATGGCGGGAAGGATTGTGCATTATGCCTTGGCGTGCAGGGTTTCAACGCCACTGGCGCGCCCGAGCAATAAAACGTCGGCGGGGCGTAGTGCAAATAAACCGCTGCATACCACGCCAGTGATGTTATTGATTTTTTCTTCCAACGCGCGCGGCGAAGTAATGCGCAAGTTGTGTACGTCTAAAATCACATTGCCGTTGTCGGTGACCACACCGGTGCGATACACCGGATCGCCACCCAGTTTGACCAATTCGCGCGCCACCAAACTGCGCGCCATGGGAATGACTTCTATCGGTAGCGGAAAGCTGCCCAGTGTGTTGACCCATTTGGACTCATCGACAATGCACACAAATTCCTTGGCGCAGGCAGCGACAATTTTTTCACGTGTTAATGCGGCACCGCCGCCTTTGATCAACTCAAGTTGCGCATTGGTCTCATCAGCGCCGTCGATATAAATATCAAACGTGCCGGTGTGGTTGAGATCGAAGACTTCAATACCGTGTTTTTTTAGTCTTTGTGTAGAGACATCAGAGCTTGAAACGCAGCCAGAAAAATCCCCTGCATATTTTGCCAGTGCATCAATAAAATAATTAGCTGTGGACCCTGTGCCGATTCCAATCACGGAGTCACGAGAAATGCGTGTCATGACATAATCGAGAGCGGCGCGCGCAACAGCTTGTTTGAGTTCATCTTGATTCATTTTTTCGGCCAAAAAATAAGAGATTAAAATATAAACACCTAGTTACAGTGGTTTTGTTGCGATTCGTACCCAGGAAGAATTTTGTATATTTCATCAAAAAAAGGAAATTGTTTGACTTCATACGATTCAAACAAACCAATTGTTGATGCGCCGTTAAGAAAAACTAACAGAGCAATTACAGGGTAAGGTGGTTGTGTTTGTGGAGCTGGGTAACATCGAGCCACATTGCAGAGGTTCAAGAAACTGGTCATTACCATTAACGCATTCCAGCGGTGATTGTCCCATGCAAGAATGTGCATTGCCAGAGGAGAGAATGAAGCCAAACAAATCACCAGTGTTGCTGCGGCGCTGTGATGTGGGCGTACAATTTTCCAAATGACCATGTTTAATACAATGGCTGTTGGTAGGGTAACTGGGAGTGATTCAATGTTGGCCCATAGGCTAAACAAGGAAGGCTCCATAATTCCATAGTTGTCGCTAATGTGCCTTACTAGTACAGAAAATCCATCATAGCGCAACGGAATGGCAGCAATTTTTATTAGGTGATCCTGCAAAACGCCTCTGCTGGATGCATTCAGTAACGCATAATTGGCTAATAGAAACGCAATGCTGAAGGATATCGCTGTGTATCCTCCTCCCAGTAAAAACATCTCTTTTTGCGTATATTTTTTCTGAAAAAAAATAACATGAACAAGCAGCAATGGAAAAAATATAATAAAAAATGATTCGTGTATCAGTAGGCAAATAATGGTTATAGGAAGGACAAGCCACTGGCTATAACGCATACCCATTAGTTGTGTTAAGAGAATAACAGCAAATACGCCGATGACGTCGAAATAGCCTATCGTGTGAGCGAGGTAAACAGGGCTGAGACTGGATGCAAAAAGTAGTGCCGCTGCTGTTAGCAATAAGCTTTTACGATTAACTATCAAATATAAACAGTACAGTAGTGACGCGACGACGCAGCCAAATAAAACCATGCTAACTGCGTTAAACCATAGGAAATTGTTGCTGTATGTTGGATTTAGAGTGTGAAAAATTTCACCGACTAATCCTCGTTTGATAAATCCGGCTTCGTAATTGAATAAAAAGTGTGTATATGCCCAATCGCCAGGCATGCGAATACCGCGCGCAACAGAAATTAAAAGAACGGTGGCGCAAACCAAAAACCATGTGTTGGGTTTATAGGGTATTGATGGATTTTCAGGCATTTAGATTGGCATCCTTGGTGTGGCTGTATTTCAATGAAAGTAAACCACACCAAAGAGTGCAACAGGCTTTTTCTCTTGGTCCATTAAAGTCAACGTGTTTCCGCTAATGGTCCAGAACATTTTCCCTTCCAGTGTGCGCAGGAAGGCATGCTCGATCTCTTGACCTTGTGCGCAAGCCATCATGGTTGAGGCCATTTGACTAAACTGCACACGATTTTTTTCGATGACATAGCTGCCCATGAGGCGGTTGCAGCCGCCGGATCCCGAAACGCGTTGGCTATCGCTGTGGAGGATGACATGTGGTTCACTTTGGTTATCAAACACAGCAACTGGCGCACCATGTAGTGCTATCAATTTCCAATAATTATTTTCCAATGTCGGGGCGCTGTTGTTGGCGGTGGAGTGACATGCCGCCGTGCTGAGCACAAGGATGAAGAAAGAAAGGTAGCAGGCTGCTCGACGCATGCTCGGTGTCTCCGCTGTGAATAAGGTGTCATGGTAACGGCTTGTGTAGATAATGGCTGCTGCTCACACATCGTAGGCTCTTGCATGGATTCTTCTCCGCGCCTCACTTTACGCCAAGCCTTTGCACAGCCCGCTGCCTTGGTGATGTTCTTTTTTGGCTTTGCCTCGGGGCTGCCGTTTTTATTGGTGGGTAGCACGCTTTCCACTTGGCTGAAAGATAACGCGGTGTCATTGGAGCAGATTGGCTTGGTCAGCTTGGTGGGGCTGACCTACTCCTTCAAATTTCTGTGGTCACCCGCCGTGGACAGTTTGCGTCTACCGCTGTTGTCGCGGCTCGGTCAGCGTCGCAGTTGGTTGCTGTTGGCGCAAGCGGTACTGGCAGCGGCACTGTTGTGGATGGCATGGATTACTCCCGCTGGTTCTTTTGCGCGGTTTGTTGTGGCAGCGGCTTTGGTGGCCTTTGCCGGCGCAACGCAGGACGTGGTGATCGACGCCTATCGCATCGAGATTGCACCCTTGGAGACGCAGGGCGCACTGGCCGCCACTGCGACACTCGGCTATCGCATTGCACTGCTCGTGTCGGGCGCGCTGGCTCTGCTGTTGGCGGATCACATCGCGTGGTCGCTGGTGTACAGCGCCATGGCCTGCGCGGTGCTGTTGGTGATGCTGGCTACCTTGGCGGCGCGCGAGCCGGAAACGCTGACCCTGCGTTCGTCTTCTTGGCGCGCGGTACTCCGTGATGGTGTGATCGGTCCGTTTCGCGATTTTTTTCAACGCTACAACGGCTGGCTGGGTGTGATGCTGTTGCTGTTTATGGGGCTGTTCAAAATTCCTGACCAAATGATCGGCGTGATGGCGTTTCCGTTTTATCTCGACAGCGGTTTTAGCAAAACCGATATCGCCGCTGTTTCAAAATTGTACGGTGTGTGGGTGGGGATCGGCGGCGCATTTATCGGCGGCGCGGTAGTGGCGTGGATGGGCGTGCAGCGCAGTTTGTTGTTGGCAATGTTGCTCGGCGCTGTGAGCAATCTGCTGTACATTTTTTTGGCTATTTTCCCTGGCAATGTCGCGGTGTTTACTGCGGTCATCACCGGCGAGAATTTATCGGGCGGTTTTCTCGGCACGGTGGCGGTGGCGTGGTTGTCATCCTTGGTGAGTCGCGAGTACACCGCTACACAGTACGCATTGTTCAGTTCGCTGGTGGCGCTGCCAGGAAAATTGGTGGGCGGATTTTCTGGTTTCTTGGTGGGCAGTTTTGGCTACAAAGGTTTTTTTGTTTTTTCAACACTGAGCATCGTTCCGGCATTAGTTTTATTTTTCTGGGTGATGAAAAACATGAGAGACAAGTTATTCGATCATGGCTGAAGCAATGATGCGCGCTAATAGACTATTCGCACAGCAGGCATGGCTACGCGTGGCGTTGGACACGCCGTTTTGGTGGATGGCTTTTATAGCCTTGGCAACGCGCTCTTTGTATCAAACCGTAGCCGGTTGGCAGGAAGTGCTAGTGTATGTGCTAGGACATGCTATTTTTTACCGTGCGCTGTATTGGTTGATTGCCGAGCGCTTTTCACCGTGGAAAATAGCACTGCTATGGTTGGGCAGTCCGTTATTGCTTTTTTCTGCTACATGGCTGCGTCCAGTGTGGGCGCTGGTATTCACCGCAGTGTGGGGCGCTGCGTTGTGGTGGAGTATTCGTCAGTGCGCAGCGCCAGAAAAAAACGCATCAGAAAAAAATAACTCGGCAGGTCTTGCGGGTTATCTCGTTGTGTTGGCGTGGGTGAGCGTGTGCGGCGCAGGGGGTTATGGTTATCAATCGTCAGATTATGTAATGCATAACGGGCGTTTGTTGGATTTGATTCACTACACATGGCCTGTCAGCTATGCAAATGCCGATGGCAGTTTTCAACTGTTGGTGCAGTACGCCGGCTACTACTTGTGGCCGGCATTGGCGGGAAAAGTGGCTGGAATATCGGCAGCCATGTTTGTGCAGCATCTCTGGTTGTTGGCGGGTTGTTGGATTGCATTGCGAATGTTGGTGTTGTTAGGGCAAGTGCGATCTTGGATAGCGGGTATTGGGTTGTTGCTGTTTGGCGGATGGGATGCGGTTGCCGGTGTGCTGCTAGAAATTAGCCAATATCCGTATGAGTGGGGGAGGCTTGATGCCAACACAGCTTTGCCATCTATGTTGCCGGCTTGGCTGGGTGCGCCGCCGATGCTGGAGTTTTGGCCCGCTACGGATTTGGTGCAAGGTTTATGGTTTGGAAATTTTATTTCTTTGGTGTCGTCTTTGTTATGGGCGCCGCATCAAGCGGCTGCGGGTTGGTTGGTGGTCGGCTTATTGTATCAATCTGCCAGTCGACAGAAAGTTGTTGCAAGTCTATTTGCTTGTGCCTTGTTAGCGTATTACTCGCCGATGATTACGCTGGGTTTGTTGCCATTGGTGTTGGTTTTATTGCTGTGGCAATTTGCTTGTAGTGATAGATATAGAGAGGGTGTGTTGGTCGCATTGGCGGGCGTCAGTGTATTAGGTGTATTAGGCGTTTATTACGCAAGTGTTCCTGTTGGTAGTCAGCCGTATGGGTTATTGCCTTTTTCAAAGATAGACAAAACTGTTTATATATTATTTCTATTGAAAAGCTGGTTTGTGTACGCATTGGTCATTACGGCATATCGGAGATGGTTAGACAAACATACAGCAGTATTTGCTTGTGCAATATTTTCCTCTGCAGTGTTGGTGTCTTGTGTGTACTACGGTGTGTATAACGATCTTATGATGCGATCATCTGGCGCTATTTATTTTGGTGTGTTGCTATTGATGCTGATATTGCTGCGTAATTTATGGCTGGCTGGTTCGTATTGGCGTTCGATATTTCTTGTGTTGCTATTGCTGCCGGGAACATTTTCTTCGGTGGCCAATGTGTTAATGGCCAGTTCGCATGCAGATGTAAAAGTGGCTGGAAAAAGTATTCCTGATTACATGGCGGGTTGGCAATTTATGGGGCGAAATGATTCGTGGTTTGCACGCTATTTGTCAGCCGATTTGCATTCGAAAAAAGGCGAATAAAAAGGAGAATTCTATGCGCGGTATCAAAAAACGCTGTACGCCATTTTTTTTACTAACCGGTTTTTTAATCTTGTGCAGCAGTGTTCGCGCTGCGCCCGCTGCTGTGCCTGCGCCCTTGGAGCCTTGGCGCGCGTGGGTACTGGATGCACATCCAAATCTCGCTTGCCCGCCGCAGTACGCGCAATTGGGTGAGCGGTTTTGCCGCTGGCCGGGGCAGTTACTGCTGCAGGCGGACGAGCACGGCGCTGTGTTTACGCAGAGCTGGCAGTTGTATAGCGAAGGGTGGGTGACACTGCCTGGCGACAGCGAGCAGTGGCCGCAAGAGGTGCAGGTGGATAAGCAAGCAGCGGCGGTGGTGGAGCATGACGGCGCCCCCGCGCTGCTGCTGCCAGCGGGTGAGCACCACATTCAGGGCGCACTGCGTTGGGGTGCGCTGCCCACGCGCTTGGCTCTGCCGGCGGACACCGGCTTGCTGGCGCTCACCGTGCAGGGCAAGGCCGTGGCGCAACCCGCTATCGACGCACAGGGCTTTTTACTGTTTGGCGAAAACCGTGCGCCCGCCACCGTGGCTGATGATTTGTCGGTGCAGGTGTTTCGCCAAGTGCAGGACGGCATCCCCCTGCAGATGGAAACCGTGCTGCGCCTGCGTGTGGCAGGGCGCGACCGCGAAGTGTTGTTAGGGCAGTTTTTATTGGATGGCTTTGTGCCACTGTCGTTGGATACTCCGCTGCCTGCGCGCATCGAAGCCGACGGTCGCCTGCGTGTGCAACTGCGCGCTGGCGAGTGGGAGCTGGTGTTGCATGCGCGTGCACAAGGCCAGCCGGCGCGTTTCAGCAGCAAAAAAATGGATGAACATTGGCCCGCCGAAGAAGTGTGGTCGTGGCAGGCGGATCGCCAGTTGCGCCAAGTCACGCCGTCCAGTGCAGCCGCCATGGATCCCTCGCAGACCGATATGCCTGCCGCGTGGCGACAAGCACCTGCGTGGCTGATGAAAGCAGACGATGCACTGACGCTGACCGAAACGCAGCGCGGTGAGGCGGCGCAGTCTGGCGACAGCACGGGTGATGCGCTGTCGCTGCGGCGTGAGTTGTGGCTGGATTTTGACGGCAGCGGCATGACCAGTCGCGATGTGGTGAGTGGCACGTTGCGGCAGGCTGGTCGGTTTTCTGTTTCGCCCACACAGACCTTGGGACGCGCGGAAGTGAACGGCGAGCCGCAGCTCATTACGCGCTTGGATGGGCAGCCCAGCGAAGCGGGTGTGGAGTTGCGCGCTGGCGCTTTGAACGTGTTGAGTGTCAGTCGTTTGGCGCAGTCGGTCACTATCCCCATCACCGCTTGGCAGCGCGACATGAACAGTGTTTCGGCGGCGCTGTATCTGCCGCCGGGGTGGATGCTGTTGCACGCACAGGGCGTGGATCGTGCGGTGGGTTCGTGGCTGTCGCGCTGGAATTTGTGGACGACGTTTTTGGTGTTGGTGACGGCTGCTGCCAGTTTCCGCTTGTTGGGCGCCGGCGCGGGTGGCGTGGCGTTATTGGCACTGGTGTTGACGGCACAGACGGCGAATGCACCGCTGGTATTGTGGCTGCTGGTGTTGATGGGCTTGGGTTTGTATCGCGCCCTGCCGGAGGGGCGTTTGCGCCACACAGTGTCTGTGATCAATGGGTTGATGTGTGCGGCTTTGCTGTTGTTGCTGTTGGCATTTGCCGTGGAGCAGGCGCGCAGCATGGTTTACCCGCAACTGGAGCTGGGCTCTTCTGCCACTATTCAGCAGGGCGGCACGCCAGCGCAGGGCGTGGTGGGTGCGGTGATGCAGGCGGCGGATAACGTGGCGGGCGGCGCATCCGTTGCTTTGGAGGCAACGGTGCCCGTACCGGCTGCCGCGCCGCGTGCCAGCCTAACGATGAGAGCCAAATATGCCTCGGCGGACGCACCGCAACGTGACACCGGCGGCTACGATGCCAGCGCGCAAATCCAAACCGGCCCCGGTGAACCCGCGTGGCGCTGGCAGACCGTCTCTTTGAATTGGAGTGGTCCCGTGCTGCAAGATCAGTCTGCGCGTTTGTACTTACTATCGCCAATGCTTCATAAAATATGGCGTTTAGCCGCTGTGTTGCTGACCTTTGGTTTTGCTGCACTGCTGTTGCGCGCACTCTGGCCACACGCTGTGCGGCGCGGGCTGACGGCGAGCAAAACCGCTGTGCCTGTGTTGTTGCTGGGGCTGTTGTTGCTACAGGGGCAGCCGGTGTGGGCGCAGGAGCAGGGCAGCAGTGCATCTGCTTTTCCCAGTAAGGCGTTGTTGGATGAGTTGGCGCAGCGCCTCACCCGCGCACCCGACTGCGAACCACAGTGTGCCAGCGTGAATCGCGGGCAGGTGCAAGTGAGCGGCAATGCCCTGCGTATCCATTTGGAGATCAGTGCTTTGACTGCCGTGGCCGTGCCGCTGCCGGCGGCGCACAACCAATGGCTGCCGCGCAGTGTGTTGGTGGATGGTGTGCAGAGCAATCGCCTGCGGCGCGATGACAGCGGCCAGTTGTGGCTGGTGCTGCCCGCTGGCAATCACGCGGTGGTGCTGGAGGGCGAACTCAGTGGCGATGCCTTGCAGCTCCCTTTCCCTATGGCGGTACACAACGTCACCGCCAGCGCGGAAGGCTGGCAGCTCTCCGGTTTGCAGGAGGGGCGCATCCCCAGTAACAGCTTGCAATTGACTCGCAATACTCCAGCAGAAAAAGCCAGTGGCGAGAGTGCGCGCTTACTACCGGATGCCGCACCTCCTTTCGTGCGCGTCCGGCGTCTGCTGATTTTGGGTTTGGATTGGCAGGTGCAAACCACCGTGGAGCGCGTGGCACCCGCCGCCGGTGCCATCAACCTGAATGTGCCTTTGTTGGTTGGTGAAGCGGTGCTGACTGCAGGGGTGGAGGTGCGCGACGGCAAGGCGCAAGTGATGATGGCGGCGGATGCGCCGACGTTTACATGGACATCTTCCCTGAAACCGGCCGCTGAGTTGACGCTGACGGCCGCACAGACGGTGCCGTGGGTGGAGGTGTGGCAGTGGCAAGTGGCACCGATCTGGCATGTGGCTTTTCAGGGTTTGAACCCTGTAAAAGCGGAAAGCGATGGCGGTTTGCCCACTTGGCAGCCTTGGCCGGGTGAAAGCCTGCGCGCTGAAATCAGTCGCCCACAGGGCGTGGCGGGCAGTACGCGCACGGTGGAATCTGTTGCGTTGGATTACCGTCCAGGTGCGCGTTCGGCCGATACCAACTTGAGCTTGCAAGTGCGCAGCAGCCAAGGCGGCGAACTGCCACTGGGTTTGCCCGCTGGCGCACAAGTGCAGCGCGTGAGCATCGATGGCGTGGAGCAGAGCAATCCCACCCTGCCCAGTGGTCAATTGAAGTTGCCCCTGCATCCAGGCAGTCAGCAGTTGACCGTGAGTTGGCGGCAAGAAGCGACATTGGATTGGCGCACCGCCACACCGCAACCGCAGATTGACGAGCCGTTGAGCAATATCCACCTCAAGGTACACCTGCCGGAGGGGCGCTGGCTGCTGGCGGTGGGTGGTCCGTTGATGGGTCCTGCACTGCTGTATTGGGGTGTGTTGACAGTGATTGTGCTGGTGGCAATAGCGCTCGGTCGCAGTGGAGTAGCTCCGCTGGCGACATGGCAGTGGTTGCTGCTGGGCATCGGCATGAGTACCGTGAATGCGGCAGGCAGCTTGTTGGTGGTGGCGTGGTTTGTGGCGATGGCGCGCCGTCGCACACTCAACACCACGGCGGTGAGCTGCGGCAATCTGCAACTGACGCAAATTTTGTTGGTGCTGTTGAGCTTGTTGGCACTGGGCAGCTTGGTGGGCACGATCCCTGCGAGCCTGCTGTCCTCACCCGACATGCAGGTGGCGGGCAACCAATCGACGTTCAGTGATCTACTCTGGTATCAGGATCGCAGCGCACAAGGCATGCCGACGGCGTGGCTGATCTCGGTGCCGATGTGGGTGTACCGCGCGGTGATGCTGTTGTGGTCGCTGTGGCTGGTATTTTCGCTAATGGCATGGTGTCGTTGGGGATGGCAGTGCTTCAGCAGTGGTGAACTTTGGCGCAGCAGTTTGCCGATGAAGAAAACCGCCGTGCAGAGCGCAACGATGAAGGCACAAGAGTCAGAGACGCAGAAGAGTTAGACACATGATAGAAGCAGCAGCGGCAGCGCCGGAAGCGTTCAGCATGGAAGCTTGTCCTTATCGGGGTCGAACGGCCTTGGTGTTATCGGGCGGTGGCGCGCGTGCGGCCTATCAGGTGGGCGTGATGAAAGCGATAGCGGAAATTCTGCCCAGTAATTGCGCTAATCCTTTTCCGATTATTTGTGGCACTTCCGCCGGTGCGATTAATGCGGCCATGCTCGCCGCGCAATCGGATCATTTTGCACAGGGTGTCAGTAAGCTGGAGCATATTTGGAGTAGCCTGCACGCAGAGCAAGTGTTGCATGTCGGTTATGGTGAATTATTGTCCAGCAGCTTGAAATTATTGCTCTCATTTTTTCGCAGCGGCGTCACGTTTGGTAGACCGTTATCATTATTTGACAACATGCCGTTGTATCACTTGCTGTTAGAAAATATTGATTTGCAATTTCTGCCAGAATTTATTGAACGCGGCTATTTGCATGCGCTGTGTATCACAGCCATGGGTTACTACAGTGGGCAGAGCATTAGTTTCTTTCAGGGTAGCGAAGAAATAGAGACGTGGCATCGTACGCATCGTATTGGCATACGCGCAGATATTACGCATAAACATGTGATGGCATCATCAGCATTGCCGGCGTTGTTTCCTGCAGTGCGTTTGAATCGTGAATATTTTGGTGATGGAGCAATGCGTCAATCTTCGCCGATGAGTGCAGCATTGCATCTTGGCGCAGAAAAAATATTGGTCATTGGTGTCAGCGGGAGGAGAAATTTAGGGCACTTAGCGATTCATCGCAGTGACAAAATATTTTCTCCATCCATTGCGCAAATTTTTGCACAAATGCTTAACAGTGCATTTGTAGATTCCATGGAGGAAGATATCAATATGATGCATAGATTTAATGAGTTTGCGCGCGATATCAATGAAGATAAACGTGAATCACTGCACTTGCGGGATGTGGATGTGCTAACCATTTCCCCTAGCATTCATTTTGACGATGTTGCAGCAGAGCACATTGATAGTTTGCCGAAGCCATTGCGAGTTTTTCTGAAAACCATTGGGGCTACAAGACCTACAGGTGGCGCCAGTATTGCCAGTTATTTATTGTTTGAGTCTTCTTATTGCCAAGAATTGATTCGCTGTGGTTATAACGACTGCATGGCACAGGCGGAGAGAGTAAAACATTTTCTTACATGATAAAGAATGGTGAGGTGGTGAAGTCATGGGAACGCATCCATGTGCTGTATGTGGAAAAAAATTTTCCATAAAAAGTTTGGTGCCGAGTGGAGCGGTACGCGATACCTTGGCGGATGAAATTATCCATGATTGCCCGCAGTGGAATGCAGAAAGCTATATTTGCCATCATGACTTAATGAAATACCGTACGAATTATGTGCATGCACAGTTGCAGTCAGAAAAAGGCGATTTGACGAAACTGGAGCATGAAGTGTTGGATAGTTTGCGCGACCATGAGCTGCTCACTAGAAATGTGGATATTGAGTTGGAGCAGTCGTGGACCTTGGGCGAGCGTTTGGCTGATCGCATTGCTGATTTTGGCGGAAGCTGGACGTTTTTGATTTGTTTTGGCTTGTTTTTGGCTGTGTGGATTGCATTGAATACCGTGGTGATTGTGGTGCGCCCACCAGACCCTTACCCGTTTATTTTGCTGAATTTGGTGTTGTCGTGTTTGGCGGCTATTCAAGCGCCAATCATCATGATGAGCCAGAATCGACAAGAGGCAAAAGATCGTTTGCGTGCGCAACACGATTACCAAGTGAACCTAAAAGCCGAACTAGAAATTCGCCATTTGCACGACAAAATGGATCACCTGTTATCGCACCAGTGGGATCGCTTGGCGCGCATACAGGAAATCCAAATTGATCTGTTGTCGGAAATGGGTAAGCAGAAAAAGTAAAGATATTTTGGAACTTTTGACGTTTTGTGTAATTATTGTGCTGACTACAAGCTTTCGTTCATCCTCAACAGGGAGTCATCAATGATGTATTTATCCGTTATCCGTTATCCGTTATCCGTTATCCGTTATCCGTTATCCGTTATCCGTTATCTCTCTTTTTAGGCATCTTCTTACTCTTTGCTACTCCCTCCCTTTGGGCATCTACAGATATTGATGGAGATAGTGTTGTTGATGCTATTGATAACTGCCCCGGCGTTATTAATGCTGACCAAGCGGATACCGACAGTGACCACCTCGGTGATGCTTGCGATCCGCTGCCAGCCGATGGCAACACGCTATACACTCAGAACGGCAATGTAAAAGCTGAAAATTTTGGTTCTGCGGTAGCTTACGTGGGGGATTTTAACGGCGATCATTATGGCGACTGGGCTGTCGGCACTCCGCGCTATAACATCTCTGCTGCGCCACCTCTGAAAGTAGTGAAAAACGCTGGGCAGGTAAAGATCATTTCTGGTAACAGTGGTGAAGTATTGGCACATGTTGAATGCACTGTGGCGGGTGATAGCTTTGGCGCTGCACTGGCGGGCAACGCTGATGTGAACAATGACGGCTTTATGGATGTGGTGGTGGGCACTCCCAAAGCGGATGATCCGCTGGATAAAAAGCGTAAAAACGTGGGTGCTATTACAGTGATTTATGGCTGTGCTGGCGTAGATTGCTCCACCTCGATTACGCGCTTAGGCACTACGTCTAAAACCGGCTTTGGCACCGCTGTAGCACTGGGTGATGTAGATAACGACGGCAAAGCCGATGTGGTGGTGGGCGAGCCTAAAGCGACCAACGACCAAGGCGAGAAGCCTTTGAAACAGGCAGGCAAAGTCACCGTGCTGTCTGGTGCTAATTTAGCTGCCGCTCCCTTGCTCACCGTGTACGGCAACACTGCCGGTGCCTTAGCAGGCTCTGCGGTGGCAGCGGGTGATTTCAACGGTGCTGGCGGCGCAGAAGTGGTTGTAGGTGCGCCAAAAGATGACCGACCTGCCGCATTTCCATTCAAGCCAATCAAAGACACGGGCAGTGTGCGTGTTTACACCAATGGTAGTACTACACCGTTCTGCACACAATACGGCGTAGCCAAGGATGCTTTTGGGCAAGCCTTAGCAGCGAATGCGGATATCAATAATGATGGTAGGAAAGATATTGCGGTTGGCGTGCCTGGGGCTGACTTCGGTCGAGGTAGCGTGGAGATTTTAGTTGGTAGCTATGTTATCAGGGACGGTATTTGCGGATACGGAGGTACCCGTGGTTCTTCCATCGGCAATATTGGAACTGCGGTTGCTTTGGGTGATGTTAATGGCGATGGTTATGCCGATATCATTGTTTCTTCACCAAAGGGAGATAATTTTACGGATTTTGCTAACCCAATAAGAGGCGTCGGCAATATTGAGGTTATCTATAGCGATAGCAACCCACTTGAAACAATGGGCGTCGATCATGTTTTTGGCGCAACAACAAAAGGTGATGCTTTCGGCGCTGGCCTTGGTGTCGGTGACATCAACGCCGATGGCAAAGCGGACATTCTCATCGGCATCCCTGGCAAAGATGTGATGGTGAGTGGTAAAACGCAGAAAGATGCCGGTGGTGTGGAAGTTCTCAACGCCACGGCGCTGTAACCTCTCCGATTTGTTGCGCAAATCACCTCCCCTTCTCAGGGGAGGATTTTGGGTTCTTCCCCTGACAAGGGGGAGTCCTGCGTAGCAGGGAGGGGGCTGTGTTTAGGAAGGGCTGCAATCAGCTTTTCTTACTGCCCGCGCGTTTTCTTTCGTTTTCTGTCAGCAGTTTTTTGCGCAGACGGATGAAGTTGGGTGTCACTTCCACCAACTCGTCGTCTTCGATAAATTCCAACGCTTGTTCCAGTGAGTGACGAATCGGCGGTGTGAGAATTAAGGCTTCATCAGTGCCGGCGGCGCGAATATTGGTGAGCTGTTTCGCTTTGGTGGGATTGACGACCAAATCGTTGTCGCGCGAATGCAAGCCAACAATCTGCCCTTCGTATACATCGACATTCGGATCAATAAACAAACGTCCGCGATCTTGCAAACTGAACAAGCCGTAAGCGAGGGTTTTGCCCGGCGTCATCGACACCAACACGCCGTTGATGCGTCCGCCCAAGTCGCCCGCTTTGGCGGGGCCGTAGTGATCGAACACCGAAGTCATGATGCCGGAGCCGGAAGTCATGGTGAGGAAGCTGTTGCGGAAACCGATCAAACCGCGCGAGGGTGCGAGGTATTCCAAACGCACGCGCCCTTTGCCGTCGATTTCCATGTTTTTTAATTCGGCTTTGCGGCGACCCATCTCTTCCATGATCGGCCCTTGATGCTGTTCTTCTACATCAATCACCACCACTTCAAACGGCTCGTGTGTTTCGCCGTTCACTTCTTTGGTGACAACTTCGGGGCGCGATACGCCGAGTTCAAACCCTTCGCGGCGCATGCTTTCAATCAATACCGAGAGATGCAATTCACCGCGGCCGGACACAATAAATTTATCGGGGCTGTCGCCTTCCGCCACGCGCAGTGCCACGTTGTGCAACAGCTCGCGCTCTAAACGCTCTTTGATGTTGCGGCTGGTGACAAACTTGCCGTCTTTGCCGGCGAAGGGCGAGTTGTTGACTTGGAAAGTCATGCTCACCGTGGGCTCGTCCACCACCAGTGGCGGCAGGGCTTCCACGCAATCCACTTGGCAGATGGTGTCGGAAATATTCAGTTGGTCGAGGCCGGTGATGCACACCAAATCACCCGCAGTGGCTTCTTCCACTTCCACGCGCTCCAAGCCCAAATGCCCCATCACTTGCAGCAATTTGCCTTGGCGCACTTTGCCATCAATGCTGATGATTTTGACTTGCGAGCCAGGCTTGATTTTGCCGCGCTTGATGCGGCCGATGCCGATTACGCCCACATAGGAGTTGTAATCCAGCGCCGAGATTTGCATTTGGAAGGCGCCGTCGAGATCAACATCCGGTTGCGGCACGCGATCCACAATCATCTGGAACAGCGGCGTCATGTCGTCGGCCAGCGCGTCCACTTCCAAGCCGGCCACGCCGTTCAGGGCGGAGGCGTAGATCACGGGGAAGTCGAGCTGCTCGTCAGTCGCGCCCAATTTATCAAACAATTCAAAGACTTGATCCATCACCCAGTGTGGGCGTGCGCCGGGGCGATCCACTTTGTTAATCACCACGATGGGCTTCAGACCATGTTCAAAGGCTTTCTTGGTCACGAAGCGCGTCTGTGGCATGGGACCGTCGAAAGCATCGACCAAGAGCAGCACAGAATCCACCATCGACAACACGCGCTCCACTTCGCCGCCGAAATCGGCGTGCCCTGGGGTGTCCACGATGTTGATGCGGTAGCCGTTCCAGTCCACACCGGTGTTTTTAGCGAGGATAGTGATACCGCGTTCCTTTTCCTGATCGTTGCTGTCCATCACGCGCTCGGCTTCCTGTGCGCGTCTATCCAACGTGCCGGATTGTTTCAGCAACTTGTCCACCAGCGTGGTTTTGCCATGGTCAACGTGGGCGATGATGGCGACGTTGCGCAACTTTTCGATCGGGTGTGCGGAGGACATGTGGGTACCGGCAGTGTGTGGGCAAAAGGGGGCGCATTATACGGGCGCGGCGGGGGTGCGGATAGCTTGGCGTGCGCTACGGCGGCTACAATGCGGGCACTTTTCTTCCGCGCGCTACCTCAATGCCTACGCAACAAACGCCCAGTTGGTTAGATGCCGTCACTTGGAATGCTGACGGTCTCGTCACTGCCATTGCGCAAGATCACAAAACCGGTCGTGTGTTGATGGTGGCGTGGATGAACCACGAAGCGCTGGCGCAAACGGCGCAGCGCGGTGAGGCGGTGTACTGGTCGCGCTCGCGCCAGAAGTTGTGGCACAAGGGCGAGGAGTCTGGTCATGTGCAGGCGGTGCATGAAATCCGTTTGGATTGCGATGCCGATGTGATTGTGTTGCAAGTGGAACAGCGGGGCGGTATCGCTTGTCACACGGGGCGTGCATCCTGTTTTTATCGCGTATTAAAAGATGGCGAGTGGCAGGTAGTAGACACGGTTTTGAAAGACCCCGCGCAGATTTATGGTGCTTGATATGCAAAATGTATTGGAACAATTGACGGCTGTGTTGGAAGCGCGCAAGCAAGCAGGCGAGACAGAAAAATCCTATGTCGCCAGCCTGCATGCCAAGGGTTTGGATCAAATTTTGAAAAAAGTGGCAGAAGAAAGTGGTGAAACACTACTGGCTGCCAAAGATGTGCAACACGGCGCAGACAAATCGAAGTTGATTTATGAAACAGCGGATTTGTGGTTTCACACGCTGGTGATGTTGTCGCATATGGATTTATCGGCACAGGATGTGTTGAACGAATTGGCACGGCGTTTTGATTTGTCTGGTTTGGAAGAAAAAGCAGCGCGCAAATAAACAGAGTGGTGAGAGAGGTGATGTATGGGTTTCGGTAGTCCAATTCATTGGTTGATTGTCTTGGTCATTGTGGTGCTGATTTTTGGCACCGGGAAATTGAAAAATCTTGGTGCCGATTTGGGTTCGTCGATTAAAGGGTTTAAGAAAGCCATGCAAGATGGCGAAGAAGAAAAACCTAAAGAAGAGCTGCAGACCAAAACGCTGCCGGATGACAAAAATAATCCACCTGCTTAAAGCGGCTTATCTCGATGTTTGATATTGGCTTTTCAGAGTTAGTGTTGACGGCACTGGTGGCTCTGATTGTGTTTGGGCCGGAACGCTTGCCACAAGCGGCACGCACCGCCGGTTTGTGGATAGGTCGGTTTAAGCGCGTGTTGGCGGATACACGGCGTGAGGTGGAGCGCGAGTTGGGTGCGGACGATATTCGCCGTCAGTTGCACAACGAAGCCATTATGAAAAGTTTGCAGGAGTCGCCGCAGGCGATAGAGCGCGTATTAAAGGATGAAGTCATGGTGGAGCCAGAAAAAAACTCCACTGCGGATGAGAATGGAAAAGCGCGCCATGACGGATGATTTGCAAGAGCAGCCGTTGATTGCGCATTTATTAGAGCTGCGCAGGCGTTTGCTGTGGTGTATTTGCGCCGTGCTGGTGGTGTTTGTTGGATTGGCATTTTTTGCCAACGAATTATTTCATTTTTTGTCAGCACCTTTGTTGCACTACTTGCCCAACGGCACAGGCATGTTGGCTACCGAAGTGATTGCGCCATTTACTGCACCATTTAAGCTGGCGTTTGTCGCGGCTATTTTTCTCAATGTGCCGGTACTGCTGTATCACGTCTGGGCGTTTATTGCGCCCGGTTTATATCAACGTGAAAAACGCATCGCGCTGCCGTTGCTGATGTCCAGCGTGATGTTGTTTTATATTGGCGTAGCGTTCGCTTATTTCTTAGTGTTTCCAGTGATGTTTGGTTTTATGAGTCGCATACTGCCGGAAGGTGTGACTTACGCGCCGGATATTTCACGCTACCTCGATGTGGTATTGGGTTTGTTTGTGTCTTTCGGATTTACCTTTGAAATTCCAGTAGCCACGGTGTTGCTGGTATTGATGGGTGTGACCTCTACGGCGGCACTGGCCGAAAAAAGACCTTGGATTATTGTGTGCTGCTTTATTGTGGCGGCGGTATTAACCCCGCCAGATGCGCTGTCGCAGTTAATGTTGGCGGCGCCCATGTGTCTGCTGTTTGAGGCGGGTATCTTTTTCTCACGTTTTGTTGAGCGTCGCGATGACGCAGCCGTTTGAATCAAAAAAAATCACCACCATTTCTGCGCTAGAGAAAAGTTGCTGTGCGGCAGTTGTGCTGGGCACACTGTGCTACTACTGGTCGATGTTTTTTTATTTCAAGACGGATGCAGGGCAAGCTGACGATTTTGTTGATGTGCTGTGGTTCGTCGAGATTTTTTTGTCGCGCAGTAACTGGCAGGATTGGTTTTCTGTTATTGCACTGCCGAATCACGAGCATGTCACCATCGTCAACCACGTGATTTATTTACTGGATTACGCACTGTTCAAAAAAATTAATTTTTTTCATTATATGTTAGTCGGCAATATAGTGTTGTTGGCTTGCTGTTGGGTGTTGGCGGATTGGCTGAAGAAAAACGTGGGTTGGTGGTATGCATCCGCTATCGCCGTCGGATTGTTTTTTAATCTGTTTTATTGGAATGCTAGCTTTTGGGCAATGACAGCTATCTCCAATCAGGTTGTGATTTTGTTTGCGATGTTGGCGGCGCGCAGTGTGACAAATAATCCGGCGGCAGTTATGGCGCCGCTTTGTTGGGCGCTGTTGGCGATTGGTAGTCAATTTAACGGTCTGCTGGTACTGCCTGCGCTGCTGGTGAGCAATGTGTTTGCGGCATACATAAATGGAAAGCCACAAAATGTACGACAGTTTTTTGTATGGTCGTTTTTCTTTTTAACAACGACTACCTTGTATTTTTGGTATGAAAGCCCTTTTGCGGCAGATCATCTCTGGCGTTATGTGTTGTATACCGATCCAGAGAATTTGCAGGATTACATCAAGCCTTCTTACGGCGCGCCCGTGACTGTATGGATGTCTGTGGTGCAAGCATTTTTTTCGTGGTTGACCGCTATCGGCGCTACGCTTTTTGATAGTAAGCAGTGGCTGCCTGCTGCTGTTGTGGGCGCAGTGATGCTGGTATTGCTGTTGCAAAATAGCTGGCGTATGCGCAGACAACCGGATTATTTTTACCTCAGTATTTTGATTTGGGTGTTGGTTTCTTTGGCGTTGGTGGCTTTTGGGCGCGGACGCGCTTTTGGTGCGGAAACCGGTTTGGTTTCGCGCTACCGCTTGTACACATCGCTGTTGTTGGTGTTGCTGTGTGGCAGTTATTTGTCGGTGTATACGCAGCGCTGGCTGCGCAATATGTTATTGCTGTTGTGTGTGTGTTTTCAAATCGCCTCCTTGCGTGTGCTGAATGATTTAGCGCAGGAGCGTAACAACATCAAAGTGTCGCACTACAACTGGCTGATTGATGGCGGCATGGGGCGTTCGCAGATGCCTTTTTATCCCCACAATCAAGATTGGCGTTTATTCAATGCGTATTATCAAGGTTATTACAATCCTTATGATGCCATTGATCAACGCAATAAGCCTGCTGCGCTGGAGCCGGTTGTTTCTGCTGAGTGTTCGCATCTTGCGGAAGATACTGCTGAGCCGCGCGTGCAGGTTTATAGCAAGAAAGCGCGAGCCTTGGCGGTAGAATTGCGCTTGGATGTGCCCGTTCGCATGGCAGATGCTGAATTTTTGTTTTGCGGGGAGCGCGCATATCACATGACGTTAGACACAAAAAATATAGACGTAAAATCTAAGCACTATTGGCCCGTCTTGGTATTGAAAAAGCAACTTCCGCCATCACAATACCGTGTTCTGTGGCGGAATGGCGATAGATTGGAATCACTTGGCAATATTCATTTTTTGTGATGTGGTAAAGCGTGTAGGATTTGTGTATGAGAGAAGTTTTTGTTATCAGCAATCAACAAGGTTTGTTTCTCGGCAAACAAGGGCAGTGGCTAGATGAAAGCGAACCCACGGCAGTATGGCGTTCGCCACATCGCGATGTAGCGTTGAATCACATGATAGAAAGCAATGCGCGCGATATAGAGCAGCGCTTGGTGTTGTTGCAGTGTCCTTTGAATGAAAAAGACATTCCTCTACTGGGTGATGCGGAACTTGCACGCCGCACTGCGCCAGTTACCTTCGACGAACCGGAAGCTGTACAGGTAGATGAGGAAGAAATACTCACAGAAGACGTGTCCGTAGAAATCATGTCATCGGAAGAAAATATCGGATGAGTGTTTTTGCCCAGCGTCTTGCCGTTCTGCAACAAGAGACACAGTGTCAGCCGCTGCGCGGTATGCGGCGTGGCATCGAAAAAGAAAGTTTGCGTGTAACGCCCGATGGCAGTTTGGCGCAGACACCGCATCCCATCGCCTTGGGCTCTGCGTTAAAACATCCCAATATCACCACGGATTTTTCTGAAGCGCTGTTGGAATTTATTACGCCGGCGTGCAGCTCCATAGAAGAATCGCTGGCGTGGTTGCAGCGCATCCATGTGTACACCAACAGCGTGTTGCAACAGCAGAACGAAAAAATTTGGCCCGCCAGCATGCCCTGCATATTGGGCGGAGACGACAGCATTCCACTGGCGCAATACGGCACCACGCATACAGCGCGCATGAAAACAATTTACCGCGCAGGTTTGGGGCACCGTTACGGCAGAAGCATGCAGGCTATTGCCGGCATTCACTACAACGTATCGTTTTCCGATGATTTCTTTGTGTTGCTGCAACAACAAGAAAAAGATAGCAGCACACTGCAAAATTTTAAAACACGCCGTTATTTTGATTTGATTCGCAATTTCCGCCGCCATTTATGGCTGCTGTTGTATTTGTTTGGTGCGTCGCCGGCGTTATGTGCCAGTTTTGTGCAGGGACGACAACATCATCTTGCTGCTTTTGACGATGGCGGCAATAGTTTGTTTTTACCTTTTGCGACTTCTCTGCGCATGGGTGGATTGGGATACCAGAGCAATGCGCAAGCAGCCATGCGCGTGTGTTACAACGGCTTGCCCAGTTATATTCAAACGCTAAAAAAAGGATTAACCACGGCGTACCCTCCGTATGAAAAAATGGGCGTGCGCGATGCTACAGGACACTATCAACAACTCAGTACCCATTTATTGCAAATTGAAAATGAGTTTTACAGCACCATACGCCCCAAGCGTGTGACGCGTTCGGGTGAAACGCCGATACGCGCTCTGCAAGAACGCGGTGTGGAATATATCGAAGTGCGCTGTATGGATTTAGACCCGTATCTGCCTTTGGGCATGGATATACACGTCGCTGCTTTTATTGAAGTGTTTTTATTGTGGTGTTTGTTGAGCGATAGCCCGCTCACCGACGAAGAAGAATATGTGCAGTTGGCGCGCAATCAAGCAGCGGTGGTAGAGCGCGGCCGCGACCCCAGTCTGTTGTTGGAAGTAGGCGGCGAGCAGCGCGATGTGTTGCATTGGGCACAGTCGATGCAAGTGGAATTGAATGCTTGTGCGCAACTGTTGGATCGCGCTTACGAAAACACGCATTACAGTGCCAGTGTGGATTTGCAATACCAAAAACTGCGAGACAGCCAGCTCACAACATCAGCGCGTGTGTTGCTGGATATGCCCGCACACAGAAAATCTTTTTTTCAGTTGACTAGTGAGTTGGCGCAGCAACATGCCGACTATTTTTCGGCACAGGTTTTGACAGAAGAACAACAGCGCTATTTTGTGAATGCCGCACACACTTCTTTGCAGCAGCAACAGGATGCGGAAGCTGCGCCGCTGATCATGTCATTTGAGGAATATCTCGCTGCGTATTATGCGCAGTACGATGCCGTGTGATGCTTTAACGGCAAGTGGTCTGCTTGAAGGAAAGCGATCATGTGCGCAAAGTGGCGTTCGGCGTGTTGAAAAGCGTGATCGCCACCGTATTCAATCACTGCGGAGCTGCGCTGAAAATGCGTTACGGCCTCACGAAAGTTCAGCCTTTCATCACCTGTTTGCGTGAGCAGCAGAAAATGTTCAGGATGCGTCGGTGTGGCAACGTACAGCGCGCGCAAATCATCAACGTGTTGCTGCGTTAATACATAACTTTCTTGCGTGTGAAAGTTCTTGTTTTCACCTAAGTGCTGCGCAAGCGAATCAAACGGACGCACAGAAGGGTTGATCAACACTGCGCGTGCTTGAAATTTTTCTGCCAAGTAAACCGCATAGAAGCCGCCCAGTGAGCTGCCGATAAAACCGGTGCGTTGCGGCGCGAGAGCGGTTAAATCTTCTAACTGTTTTATGGCATCCAACGGAAACGGTTTGAGTGCAGGGATGTGTAAAGTAATGTCTGGATGCAATGCAGCGATCCATTGCTGAAATTGCTGCGCTTTGTGCGACTGTGGTGAGCTATTAAAGCCGTGTATATAAACAATAGAAAATGACATGCTGCGGAGCTCAGTTGAACTCGTCGTAACCGCGCGGTGCATTGGCATCGCGCACCAATTCGCCCACGCGCACCACTTCTGTTTCAAAATGCCCATCGGCGTGCAGTACAAAACGGCGGTAGCCGGGCGGAAAATCATCTTCGGCGTAATCCGCGCTGTTGCGCTTGAATTGTATACAGGTGGATGGCGTAGACAGCAGGCGATAGTGCAGGCGTTGCACATCATTTTCTTGATGCACATGGCCGTTGCACACCGCGCGCAATTGCGGCGTGTTATCAAACAGCGTCAACACTTGTTCGGCATTGGCAATGCGTTGCGGATCCAACCAAGCACAACCCACAGGCAGTAGCGGGTGGTGCATGAAAATGGCAACGTGTTTGTCGGGGTGTTCGCGCAGTGCGGTGGCGAGCCAAGTCAATTCACTTTGGCTTACCGCGCCGCCCACTTCGTTTTCAACGTGGGTGTCCAACAGCAAAATTTGCCAATGTTGTAGCAGCAGTTGTTTCGCCTGTTGGTGCTCACTGCTGGCTGTGCTCGCCATCGGCGCGAGGTGATCGTGATTGCCGGGCAGCCAGAAAAACGGCACAGGCAGACGGTTGAGTTGTTGTTGCAGCAAGTGGTAGGCGCGTTCGTCGCCTTCGTGCGTTAAATCGCCGGTGATGAGAGCGAGATCGGCAGATTGTTCGCGTGTGAGTACACCGTCGATTACTTGGGTGAGGCTGTTGTAAGTGTTGACACCGGAGAGTAGGCGCTCGCGCTCGTTGTGAACGTGGCAGTCGGTAATTTGCAGCAGGTGTATCGGCGTGGTTTTATCGAACTGGTAAATCATGCAGGCTCGCCCGTTGCCGCAATGCATCTCGGTGTAGCTGCAACCATTGCAAAGCAATGATGCTCGCGGCGTTATTGATTGTTCCGGCAAGCATAGCATCAAACACTTGGGGCGCGGCAAAGCAGCGCACGCGGATATCTTCGCCTTCTTCGGGCAAGCCGTAGGTACCGTCGAGATTTTCAGGCAGCTCGCACAGCGCACAAAACAATTGCAAGCGTTCATCCGTGCCGCCGGGGCTGCTGTAGTAGCGCGCGATGGGTTGCAAACAATCAGCCGTGATGTGTAGCCCCGTTTCTTCTGCTACTTCGCGCACCGCCACATCCTCGGCCACTTCGTCCGGTTTCACCATACCGGCGACTACTTCCCACACCCACGCGCCGTGCGCATTGTTGAGACAGCCGATGCGAAACTGTTGCGCCAGTGCCACGCAGTCGCGCTGCGCGTCATACAACAGCACGCCCACGGAATCGCCGCGCGCAAACAATTCGCGTGTGATCGGCGCGCTGCAACCGCCATTGAATAATGTGTGCGTTAAACGATAGCGCAACACGCGAAAGAAACCGCTGAAGACGGTTTCCGTGTGTTGGATTTTTATATCCGTGTGATCGAAGTTTTCTTGCATGTCACACTTTGTGATAAATTGCGCTGCCGCTATCGCGAAACTCGCGCGATTTTTCCGCCATTTCACTTTCTACATCAATCATGCGCACGGTATCCGAGCCTTTAACATCATAGCCCTGCGCGGCGGCGTAGTCGCGCACATCTTGCGTGATTTTCATCGAGCAAAACTTTGGCCCACACATCGAACAAAAATGCGCGACTTTGGCGGATTCTTTCGGCAGGGTTTCGTCGTGAAAACTGCGCGCGGTGTCTGGGTCTAATCCTAAATTAAATTGATCTTCCCAGCGAAATTCAAAACGCGCTTTGGACAGTGCGTTGTCGCGCAATTGCGCGCCCGGATGCCCTTTGGCGAGATCAGCGGCGTGCGCAGCAATTTTGTAAGTGATGATGCCGGTTTTTACGTCTTCTTTATTGGGCAGACCCAAGTGTTCTTTCGGCGTGACATAGCACAGCATCGCGCAGCCAAACCAACCAATCATTGCCGCGCCGATGCCGGAAGTGATGTGGTCGTAACCGGGCGCAATATCGGTGACCAGTGGACCCAGTGTATAAAACGGCGCTTCGTCGCAATGTTTTAATTGCTTGTCCATATTTTCTTTCACCATGTGCATCGGCACATGACCAGGGCCTTCGATCATCACTTGCACATCGTGTTTCCACGCAATTTGCGTTAATTCGCCCAGTGTTTCCAGTTCGCCAAATTGTGCGGCATCGTTAGCATCCGCGACTGAACCGGGGCGCAAGCCATCGCCGAGTGAAAAACTCACGTCGTAGGCTTTCATAATTTCGCAAATGTCTTCGAAATGCGTGTATAGAAAATTTTCTTTGTGATGCGCGAGACACCATTTCGCCATGATAGAGCCGCCGCGCGACACAATGCCCGTGGTGCGATTGGCAGTAAGTGGCACATAGCGCAGCAGTACGCCAGCATGAATCGTAAAATAATCCACGCCTTGTTCTGCCTGCTCGATCAGTGTGTCGCGGAAAATTTCCCAAGTTAAGTTTTCCGCAATGCCATCCACTTTTTCTAGGGCTTGATAAATCGGCACCGTGCCCACCGGCACGGGTGAGTTGCGAATAATCCACTCGCGTGTTTCGTGGATATTTTTTCCAGTCGATAAATCCATCATGGTGTCCGCGCCCCAGCGGATACCCCAAGTCAATTTCGCCACTTCTTCTTCAATGGAGGAGCCCAGCGCAGAGTTGCCAATATTGCCGTTAATTTTTACCAAAAAATTGCGGCCGATAATCATCGGCTCCAATTCCACATGGTTGATGTTGGCGGGAATAATCGCACGGCCGCGTGCAATTTCATCGCGTACAAATTCTGGCGTGATTTCTTTCGGAATTGCCGCGCCAAACGATTGTCCCGCGTGTTGATGATCCAGCGCGGCGGCTTCCGCCAATTGTGCGCGTTTCATGTTTTCGCGTATGGCGATGTATTCCATTTCCGGCGTGATGATACCTTGCCTTGCGTAGTGCATTTGTGACACATTTTTTCCCGCTTTTGCGCGGCGCGGCACACGCAAATGGCGAAAACGCAGATGCGCGAGGTTGCTGTCGCTCAGGCGCTCGTTGGTATACGTGGAACTGGAGCCTTGCAGCAATTCCGTGTCGTCACGCTCTAACACCCACGCGCTGCGCACATCGGGCAAGCCTTGGCGCACATCAATTTTTACAGCGGGATCCGTGTAAGGACCTGAAGTATCGTACACGCGTATCGGCGCATTTTTTTCTACACCGTTGGCGAGTTGCGTATCCGTCAGCGAAATTTCGCGCATCGGCACGCGAATATCGGGACGGCTACCTTCAATGTAAATTTTGCGTGAGCCAGACAGCGGGGCGACGGAAGCGGAATCCACTTGTGCGGTATCCGATAAAATTTTTTCAGCGGCGATAGGTGGTGTCATGGTGCAGTCTCCGAAACGGCGCGTTGGCCGAAAGCAAAAAAGTGATGCAGTGGTCCGTGGCCGGGCCAGTGTTGTGTTGCGCCCGCGCGCAGTGCTTGTTGCACAAAATGGCGCGCGTATTGCACAGCTTCTACTACTGAAAAACCGTGCGCGATGAAACTCGCCAGTGCTGCACTCAGCGTGCAACCTGTGCCGTGGTGATTGGCGGTGTCGATGCGCGGCGCAGTGAGGTGTTCGACATTGTCCGCAGTAATCAACACATCGGTGCAGAAACGCGGCTCGCCCGCAATCCCCAAACCGCTGTCGCCGCCGGTCAGCAACAGCGGCACGCGGTGTTGCCGTACCCAAGTTTGCAGTGTGCGTTCATCGTCATCGCCAAATAATGTGCGCGCTTCTTGGCGATTGGGTGTGATGAGCTGGGCGCGCGGCAGTAGGTGCTCGCGCAGTAGTTGTACGCCGGCATCATCCAACAGCGCCGCACCGCTGCTGGCGTGGATCACGGTATCGGCAATCACGGGGATGTGCGGCTGCGCGGTCAAACAGTCGCACACCACCTGCACCAAGGTGGCGTTGCCGAGCATGCCCAGCTTGATGGCGGCAGGTGCGTAGCGCAGCGCGCAGTCGATCTGCTGGCGCAGTTGCTCGGCTGTCACCGGTTGTACGGCTTGCACGCCGTTTGGGTCTTGCGCGGTGATGGCGGTGATGGCGGTGAGTGCGTAAGCGCCGCAGGCGCTGATGGTTTTGAGGTCGGCCTGAATGCCTGCGCCGCCGCTGGTGTCTGAACCGGCGATGCTCAGCACGCGAGGTGGGGTGGCAGACGGTTGTTCAGGGAGCTGTTCGGGTGGCTGGTACATGATCTCTGCTTTCCTACGCCGGCATTATCCGGATCAGGTGGACGGGTTTCTCTCAGCCGCGAATCGCAGCACCCCGAGCAATGGTGAGGCAGTGTAGCACTGGGTGAGGTTTCATCGGTTGCTTGGGTTGGTATGGCGACCACTATGTTCGCACCGAGGAACCATTAAGCCAACGCGTCCAATGCCAATCGTCTTGCTGCCACGCCATCCGTTTTGCCGCTGCCGAGCTTAGGAATCGCTGGCACTTGTACGTATTCGGCGGGCATCATCAGCGCGAGGGTGTCAGACGTCAGCATCATTTTGCGCAAATCCTCTTCGCCAATATTCGCAGCGTAGAGCAATACGATGCGCTCGCCTTTTTTTTCGTCCGGCACGTTCACTGCCAATAAATCAATCGCGTAATCCGGCGTGATGCTGGTGGCGGCAATCACGCGCTGCACCGCTTCTTCCACTGCAGCGAGAGAAATCATTTCTCCGCCAATTTTGGCAAAGCGCGAATAGCGATCGACGATCACCAAAAAACCGTCTTCATCAAGATGCCCTTTGTCACCGGTTTTGTACCAGCGCTGTCCGTCAATTTCGACAATTGCTTGCGCAGTTTTTTCTGCATCGTTGAGGTAGCCGAGCATCACTTGCGTGCCGGCGATCAAAATTAAACCGTCAGTATTTATGGGTAACTTTTCCAGTGAGTATGGGTCGACAATGCGAAACGCGGTGCCGGGTAACGGCAAGCCCGCCGTGCCGGTTTTTTGTCCACGCTGCACATGCCAGTAGCGATCATCGAGCTGATCGGGAATATTCACGCTGGCTACCGGTGTCGTTTCTGTTGCGCCGTAACCTTCAAACAAATCTACGTTGAATTTGAGTTTGAACGCATCGCGCACATCGGGTGCCAGCTTTTCAGCGCCGGCGACGACCACACGCAGTGATTGCAACATCAGCGGGTGAATTTTGTGATTGCGCACATACAAACGCAAAAACGTGGACGTGCCGCACAGCACGGTCGCTTTGTGACGCGCAATAGCTTTGGCGGTGCCGAGCACATCGGTGGGGTCTGGATGACACACCACAGGAATGCCTTCGAGCAAGGGCATAAAGCTGGTGACGGTTAAACCAAAGGAGTGAAACAGCGGCAAACTGCCGACGATCACATCATCGCTGCGCGTGTTGAGTACATCGGATACCTGTAAACAGTTGGCGACGATATTGCGATGCGACAACACAATGCCTTTGGGTTTTCCTTCGCTGCCGCTGGAAAATAAAATCGCCGCTGCGTCATCTATGTGTACGCGTTGTTTGCTGCATAAGCGGTACAAAAAACGCGCAGGTAATACGGTTAGTGGTGCGGCAAAAAATAGATGCAATGGCAAGATGCTGGCTTTCATGTCTTCGAGATAGCGCAGGCGAAGGCCGGAAAATATGGCTTCAATATCTACGCCTTTTTGTTCCAGTTTTCTCACAAACAAACGTGATGTGTAGACGGTTTTTATCTCGGCTGCCTCTAGTGCGGCATCGATGGCTTCTGCACTGGCGGTGTAGTTGAGGTTGACCACGGTTTTTCCAGCGAGCAATGCGGCCATATTGCCGATCAAACCCGCGCTAGACATGGGCAGCAATACGCCAACACGCTGTTCGCGCGTTTGTTTTTTGATGCGTTGCGAAAAAAGTAACACGGCGATGACTAAACGAAAATTGCTCAAGGCGCTGCCGCTGCTGTCTATGATGCTGGTTTTTCGCAAATTGCGTTTGGCAGTGCGCAACCACGCGAGCGGCAGTGGTTCTAACCAATCGGTTTGCTGTTGCCAAGCACCTATCGACAATTCCGCCACTTTTTGTTTTACCTGCGTGGCTTGCGTGGTGATAGGCAGTGCCTCGCCAAACGCCACTAAAATATTGCGCTTGATACCGCGCGTGCGATTTTCATGCAATTTACTGCTGGCGCGCGACAAACGACTGCCCCACAAACCGTGTAAATAAAATGGAACGATGCTGCCTTCTACGCCGTCCACCGTGCGTTCAAAACCGTGACGAAATTCGCCGAGCTGCCCGTTGCGGCTGATCGCGCCCTCTGGAAATAAACACACCACTTGCCCATCTTTTAATAAGCGATTGATTTCTGCAAGAGCGCTTTTGCTATTGCCGCTGGCGATAGGAATGGCACCGAAAGCTTTCACAAACGGCTTCAGGAACCATAAGTTATAAATTTCGCGTTGCATCACAAAATGAATGGGTCGTGGACTGGCAATTTGCACCATGGCCCAATCGATCCAACTGATATGATTGCCGAGTAACAGTACGCCGCCAGTGCGTGGAATGCGATCAAAACCGCTGACATCAATGCGGTACGCGCCGCGAAACAGCGCGGTAAAAACAATACGGACAAACGATTGCGGTAATTGCGACACGGTGTAACCCGCACCGATTACCGCAACCACTGTGAGTAACACAAACATGCCGCTGCTGTTCAAACCTATCCATGAGGCACTGGCGGTAACGGCAAGAAACGTCAGCATGGTGACGTTCTGCACCCAGTTATTACCGGCGAGTACGGTGCCAATTTTTTCGGCACTGGCTTGGTATTGAATTAACGCATTGAGCGGAATAATAAAAAAACCGCCTGCTACACCCACAATAAACATCAATAATGACAATGACCCTGTTGTGTGCAGCGCAGGCAACACAGCCAAGCTGCACGCAATGCCGAGTGCGCCGACAGGAATTAAACCGGTTTCAATGTGATGGCGTGAGAGGCGACCGGCGAATAGTGAGCCTATCATCACGCCGATGCCGGTAATGGCGAGCATGGCTTGAATGGCAACGGTATTGTGTTCTTGCAAACGCTCTTCAGCAAACGTGGGAAAAACGGCGATCAGCGATTGCGCCAAACCCCAATAAGTCGAGAGGCCAATAATCGACAGCCAAATCACACGCTGCTCACGCAGCGCTTTGATATTGTCGCGCAAATAATCGCCGCGAAAATATTGCCGCACAGAAAAATCTTCATGGCTGCTGTCTTGTGTAAACGTAGGTAAGCGATAAGCAAGTACCAGCTCAATCACACTGTTACCCACTAATAACCAGCCAAGTGGAATCATCAACTTCAACATTTCGTCGGCTGTTTTGGCGGCAGGGTGCGCCGCCAGTGTGCGTTCGAATAAAAAAGAAAACACAAACATGCCGGCGAGGATGGCAATGGTGGTGGTGGCTTGCACCACGCCGTTGCCAGCAGCGATATTGTCGGTGCCGCTGATCTCGCGGATGTAGCCGTATTTTGCCGGTGAATAAAATGCACTTTTGGCGGCGAGAATCAGCGTTAAGGCAAACGCAGCGCGAAACCAGCCCTGCGCGTAACTGAAGGTGATGAGCAGCGTCACCACCACGGCTGCCCACGCGGCAATTTGCATCACGCGCGGTTTAGGGTAGCGGTTGGCCACATGCCCTGCGGGTGAAAACAACAAAATAAAAGGTAGCAAAATCATGGCGTTGACCACGGCGATTAAGGCGCTTTGCGTGGTGCCATCAAAAATTTTGAACACAGTATTCTGAATCACAATTTTGTGGCCGAGATCCACAAAGGCGTTGAGAAACAGCATCGCCACATACGGTGTAAAGCCGCGCCGTCTGAATAAATCCCACATCGTTTTTCTCCTGTCTCGGTGCTGTTGCAGCAAGGTTTGACTGTAGCTTGCGCGAGGCAGACAATCAAACGTGCGCGAGAGCGAATAGCCGCGCATAGGAGGTGAGCATGACGGGCAAAGTGAGTATCCATCTGGCACGCGCTTACGATGATTTGTCGCAAGTGCACGGCGCGCGTTTGTTGGTTGATAGACTCTGGCCGCGCGGCGTGCAAAAAGAGCATCTGCATTTGAGTGAGTGGACACGCGATATTGCGCCGAGCAATGCGCTGCGCCAGTGGTTTGGACACGATCCAGACAAATGGCAAACCTTTCGGCAACGCTACACCGCCGAGTTGGATAACAATCCAGAAGCGGTGGCACAGTGCGCCGCTTGGCTGCATAAAGGTGCGGTGACGCTGCTCTACGGCGCGAAAGATCGCGAACACAACAATGCTGTGGTGCTGGCAGAATATTTGGCACATCACGTCAAGAAAAAAAGGAAGTCGTAAACGTCATGTCAGTCCGTGATACGCAAAATCCCACAGCGCGTTATGCCTCGCCGGTCTGTTATGCGGCTGATGTAGAAAATGGCGGCGATGAACAACAGCAGCGCGATCTCACACAGTGGCGCAAAGCCGAGCGCCAACGCCAGCGTGAAATACGCCGTGCGTTAACACCAGAGCAACGTCAAACTTACGCGCAGGCGATTGCTGAATGCCTCGATGTGCTGCTGGCTAAAAAATACGTCGATTTGCGCGGCAAAGTGTTGGGCGGCTATTGGCCTATTCAAGGTGAATTCGATTTAGTGTTTTGGTTTCATGCGCTGCACGAACGCGGCGTGCGCATCGCTCTGCCGGTGACAGACAAACCAGATGCGCCGTTAATTTTTCGTGCGTGGACACCGAACACTGTGATGAAAAAAGATTGCTGGCATATCCCCATTCCACCCGCAGAAAGTGCGCAACTCACGCCAGATATTTTGTTGGCGCCTTGCGTAGCGTGGGATACAGCCGGTTTTCGTTTGGGTTACGGCGGCGGCTATTTTGATCGCACACTGGCGGCACTGTCACCCAAGCCATTTGTTATCGGTGTGGCTTTGCAAGCTGCGCAACTGCCGACTATTTTTCCGCAGGCTTACGATGTGGCTATGGATGCGATTGTGACGGAGGCGGGCGCGCATCCACTATCGCGCTAACGCGCTCTTTTAATGCAGGCAACACTTCATCGGTAAACCACGGATTTTTTGCCAGCCAGATATTGTTGAGTGGGCTGGGATGCGGCAGGGGAATCACAGCGCCAAATTCACGAAAGCGGCGCACGCGCTCCGTGAGCGAGCCTTGAGCTTGCGGCAGATGCCATGCCTGCGCGTAGTTGCCTATCGCCAGTGTTAATTGCAGTTGCGGCAAAATATCGAGCAGTGCTTGCCGCCAAGTGGGCGCGCATTCTTTGCGCGGCGGTGCATCGCCCGCAGCGGCTTTCCCCGGATAACAAAATCCCATTGGCAAAATAGCTATTTGTTTTTCGTCGTAAAAAGTTTCGCGTGAAACACCGAGCCATGCACGCAAGCGCTCGCCGCTGGCATCGTCAAACGGAATGCCGGATTCCTGCACTTTGCGTCCCGGCGCTTGGCTGGCAATTAAAATTTTGGCGGCGGGATGGCATTGCAGTACGGGGCGCGGCGGCAGCGGTAAATATTCTGCACACAAGGTGCAGGCACGCACGCGTTTTAATAACTCTGTGGCATTTTCCATTATTTCCAGAAAATATCTTTGAGGATATCGCTGGCGATTTGGCGATTGCCTTTCACAATTTCATCTGCCAGCAGGCGGTAATCATTTTTGAACCAATAATTGATGGGTTGCGGCGCGCTGTCGTAGCGGTATTCGCCGCTGTATAGCGTTTTGTTGTTGCGGGTATCGACAACCGTTGTGTTGGCCGTCATGGAAAAATGCATCAAGGGCACACGGCCTTCATCCGTTTCAAAGCCGGCTTTGCTCACGGCGATATGCAATACGGTTTGGTAGCCCCACTGTGCAGCCAGTTGCTCAATGGTTTGATTTTTTTCTGGTGCAGGCAAAATGCCGTGTGCTATTTCATACGCGGCCAAAGCCGTTTGGTTTTGACTCTGTTCATCGACGGTTGCCACCAAAGCGCCGTTGAGGTCGGCATTTTGCAGTGTTTGATTGGCTTGGTTTTTCAGCGCGGTTAAATCTTCCTCGGAAATCAGTGGGTTGCTGCCGATGCGACCACCTTCCATCATCGCAGCAGGTACGGCCAGCGGAGTACAAATAGCCAGCACCAACGGTGCTAGCGGTCCTGCGCCCAGCGCGCTGTCGAGGCAGCCATCCAAACCGTTGACCGCACCCGCACCCGCGCCTTTGAGCGCGCCACTGGCGCCACCTTTGCGAATATCGCCGTGAAAATACGTGTTGTGTACGCCGCCGCTGCCATACAGATACACCTTGCCCAATTGCGCGCGCTGTTCCGTGCTGAGGGGCGTGTTGGTGTGGGTGCAGGCGGACAGCGATAGCAGTGCACCGAGGGAAAGAAGCAGGGCGGGCAACAGGGAGCGGTAGGTCATGGTGAGGTCTGATGCAGGCGAAATAGAGGACTGCGCTAGAATACACGGTTCATATTTTGCGGGAATGGGTGATGGCGTACGAAGCGCTGGTCGAACAGTTTTTTCATCAGAGTATCAGCGCCAAGATGGACTGCGCTGATGTGGTGGTAGCCCCATTGGTGCGCGCGGCAGCCTCTCTCACGGCGTGCCTACTCGCGGAAGGCAAGACCTTGGTGTGTGGTGACGGCAGTTCTGCGCTGACGGCACAATTTTTTGCTGCCACCTTGATGAACCAAGGTGAGCGTGAGCGACCAGGCCTACCGGCCGTTGTGCTGGATAACAGTCGCGCACTGTTGGGTGCGATCGAAACAGACTACGGTACCCATGAAGGGCTTGCGCGCCAGATTCGTGCATTGGGGCAGCCCGGCGATTGTTTGGCGTTGTTTACTTGCACGGGGGTGTCCGCCAGTTTGCTCAATGCGGTGGCGGCGGCACATGAGCGCGACATGATGGTGATTGCCTTCACCGCGCAAGGTGGCGGGCATCTGCCGGCACTTTTGGCGGAGCGTGATGTCGAAGTGCGCGTGCCGCTGTCGGCGCGCTTTCGTATCCATGAAAATCATTTACTGCTATCGTTCGCGCTCTGCGAATTGGTTGAATATCAAATGTTTGGAGGTTTGTAATCATGCGCTTTATTTCTGTCTTGTTGATGACGGTATTGTTTGCCGGTTGTGCATCGGTGATGGATGCCACCAGTGACGGTCCCATTCGTCAAAATCCAGGCACACGCACGTTTGGCACGGCGCTGGATGACGGCCATATTGAAGACGTGGTGGAAGTGAATATCAAAAAAGTATCGCCTGATATGCGCCGTGGCCATATCAGCGTGGTGAGTTTTAACGGTGTGGTGTTGCTGGTGGGGCAAGTGCCTAGCGAATCCCTGCGCACGCGCGCAGCGGAAGCCGCTTCTAAAGTGAAAAAAGTGCGTCAAGTGCAAAACGCGCTCACTGTGGGCCCTAACATCACGTTTGGTGCGCGCAGTTATGACAGTTGGCTGACTACTAAAGTAAAAACCGGCTACGCGTTCAACAATGATGTGAACGGTCAGCGCGTTAAAGTGGTGACAGAAAATAAAGTGGTGTATTTGATGGGTTTGATGACGCAGCGCGAAGGCGAATTAGCCGCTTCTTCTGCGCAGCGCACGCGCGGTGTCACGCGTATCGTCAAGGCATTTGAATATATTAATTAAAGTTCCAGCTGTGATTGATTGCCTAGCGCGTTGGCAATTTTATCGGTGAGACGCTGCAAATCGCGGCTCTCACCCAAGCTCTGACCACTCTGCTGTAGCAGTTCGTGCGTGACATTTAAGCCCACCAGCACGGCGATACGTTCCGTGCCAATCACATTGCCGGTTGAGCGAATCGCGCGCATTTTTTCATCCAAATAACGCGCCGCTTTGAGCAGGCCTTCTTGTTCGTCGGGCGCGCAGGCGACTTGGTAATCGCTGTCGAGAATGCGCAGGCGTACAGTGGATGGTGTGCTCATGGTGGCCTCGTCCTCGCTTACGGTTGTGTGCTGGCGCCGTATTCCTGCTCCAGCGCTTTTAATCGTTCGATCATGGCTTCCACGCGCGTGCGCGCCAATTCATTTTTTTCGATCAAACGCGTGCGCTCTTTGCGCCAGCTATTCTCTTGCGTGCGCAGGGTGCGGTTTTCTTGTTCTAGCTGATGGCAGCGATAGATCAGTTGATCGATCTGGTGTTCAAGTGCCCCGAATGGTTCTGTGCTCATTGCTCGTGACCCAACGGTGAATACGCGCTGTACTATAAGTGGCGACTGGCGCACGGTCAACGCAGATTGCGTATCAGCATGGCGCTGCAACCGCCTGATGTTTCAGTAGTTTTTAGGCGATGTTGCGTGTGCGGCGGCGGGTGTTTTGTGCAGAAAAATAGGGCAAGTGGTAGCATGCGGCGCGGTTTTTCGCGATACGGGGTAGAGACAACGGTGGCAGCTCTAATTTCTTACGAACAACTCAGCGCGCGTTTGCAGACACTGCAATTGTCCGTGGAAACAGAAGTGCTGCATGGTGTGCTCACGGGCTTGGCTTGCAGCGGCACAACGCGAGACTCGGCCGCGTGGTTGGCGCAGCTCAGCGATTGTCTGGAAGATATTGCGCTGGAGCAGCACGAGCCCATGCTCTCGGCGTTGCAAACGTGGGTGAGCGGCGAATTGGCCGGTGGTGATCTCAGCTTTCAATTATTGCTTCCTGACAGTGAGGAGTTTCTCTCTGTGCGCACGCGCGCATTGGCGCGCTGGAGTGAGAATTTTTTGTACGCGTTTATTGCCAGCGGTGTGGTGTTGTCACCAGAAGACAGAGAAGTGCTAGAAGACATTGCTGCCATCAGCCAAGTAGACGACGGAGAATCGCCAAATGATGCAGAAAAAAATATCTCTGCATTAAATAACCCTGAAGATGCTGAAAATAATGAGCGTGATTTTTTTGAGTTGTGTGAATTTGTGCGTTTGGCGGCGATGGATTTGTACCGCGAGCATGGCCAGCCATCGGAGTTGATCACTAACCAAGGAATGGCGCAATGAAATCTTTACTGCCGCGCAAAGAGTTTACTGCACGCCGTACACGCCTGATGCAGATGATGGAGCCGAATAGCATTGCCATCATTCCTGCTGCGCACGAAATACTGCGCAACAACGACACCCACTTTCCTTTTCGCCAAGACAGCGATTTTTATTACCTAACCGGTTTTCATGAGCCGGATGCGGTGGCCGTGTTGATCCCAGGGCGTGCGCACGGCGCGTTTGTGTTGTTTTGTCGCGAGCGCGATCCTGAGCGCGAGTTGTGGGACGGTTATCGCGCAGGACCCGAAGGCGCGTGCAGTGATTACGGCGCGGATGATGCGTTTCCGATAGATGATCTCGATGAAATTTTGCCTGGCTTGTTGGAGGGGCGCGAGCGCGTGTATTACGCGATGGGGCGCGATGGTGAGTTTGATCGTCATGTTATGGAATGGGTAAACGCTATACGCAGCAAAGTGCGTTCCGGCGCAATTCCTCCAGGCGAATTTCTCGATCTCAATCATTTTTTGCACGAGCTGCGTCTATTCAAAAGTGCGCAAGAAATTCAATTGATGAAACAAGCGGCTGAGATTTCCGCCAAAGCGCACCGCCGTGCCATGGCCGTGTGCAAGCCGGGCATGATGGAGTATCAGCTAGAAGCAGAGCTGCTGCATGTATTTGCCAAAAATGGCGCGCGCTCACCGGCGTATTCGTCGATTGTGGGCGGTGGAGAGAACGGCTGCATTCTGCACTACGTTGAAAATAGTGCCATGTTGCGCGACGGTGATTTGGTGTTGATTGATGCTGGCTGTGAGTTGGATCACTACGCCTCCGACATCACGCGCACGTTTCCGGTGAATGGCACATTTTCCCGCGAACAAAAAGCGCTGTACGAATTGGTGTTGCAGGCGCAACTAACGGCAATTGAAGTCATTAAACCGGGGCGGCATTGGAATGAACCGCACGACGCCACGGTGAAAGTCATTACCGAAGGTTTGGTGAAACTCGGCTTGCTGAAAGGAAAAATTAGCACTTTGATAAAAGAAGCCGCATACCGTGATTTTTATATGCACCGTGCAGGGCATTGGCTTGGCATGGATGTGCATGATGTGGGCGATTACAAATGCGGTGGTGAATGGCGTGTGTTTGAGCCGAATATGGTGCTCACGGTTGAGCCGGGTATTTATGTGTCGCCACATAATAAAAAAGTGGATAAAAAATGGCGCGGCATTGGTATTCGTATTGAAGATGATGTGGTAGTTACCAAAAACGGTTGTGAAATTATCACGGCGCAAGCACCAAAAACGGTTACAGAAATCGAAGAGTGGATGGCGTTGCAACATCCCCATCTTGCCTCTTCAATGGAAAAAACCATCACCAAGAAAAAAACAGCCACCAAGAAAAAAGCAGTGAGCGCAAAATCCACAAGGCAACATGCCAAGCATGGGTAACACAGTTGATGTCGCCATCGTCGGCGGCGGCATGGCGGGGGCGGCGTTGGCATTGCTGTTGGCGCGGCGTGTGCCAACACTGTCTGTTGCTGTGGTGGAGCAACATGCTCTGCCCGTAAATGTCGGCGATCAATTGTCTCTTCCTAGTTTTGATGCGCGTTCAACCGCGCTGTCGTTCAGTACGCGCAACATGTTGGACGAAGTGCAGGTGTGGCAGGCTTTACAACACAGCGCGCAACCTATTCTGCAAGTGCATGTTTCTGAGCGGCAGCGACCGCTGGGTATGTTGATGCGCGCAGAAGAAACGGGGCTGCCTGCGCTGGGATATGTGATTGAAAATCGTGTTTTAGGGCAAGTGTTGCTGCACGCTGTGCGTCAGCAAACGCGCATCGTCTTGCATGACAACACGCAAGTGCATGCGCTGGCGCTGCATGCCGATGCAGCGCAACTCACGATGCAAACGGGCAGCGGAGCAGAAAATATGTTGCGCGCCAAATTGGTGGTGGTGGCGGATGGCGCGCAATCACGTTTGCGCCAACAGTTGGGCATTGCTGTGGATGAGCAGCCTTACGATCAACATGCGTTGGTTGCCAATGTGGTGACAGAATTGCCGCACGGAGCAGTGGCTTATGAGCGATTTACACAAGATGGCCCCATTGCATTGTTGCCCTTGTTGGATTGCGAAAACCAACATCGCTCGGCTTTGATTTGGACGCTGCCGGACAAACAAATTGAAGAAATAATGCAATTGCCGGAAGCAGAGTTTTTGCAACGTGTGCAGGAGCAATTGAGCAATCGTTGTGGACGTTTGTTGGCTGTGGGTGCGCGGCACAGCTATCCTTTGGTGTTGGTGCAAGCGCGCGAACAGGTGCGGTCGCGTATTGTTTTGATGGGCAGTGCAGCACATCATCTGCATCCTGTTGCAGGGCAGGGATTTAATTTGATCATGCGTGATTGTTTGGCCTTGGTTGATATATTGGCAGAGGTGGCGGCGCAGCAGCGCGACATCGGCGCCTTAGCGGTGCTGCAACAATATTTGCAGCAGCAGCAGTGGGATCAACAAAAAACGGTCACAGCGAGCGATTGGTTGCCGCGCCTTTTTTCGAATCGCTATGTGCCGCACACAATGTTGCGCAGTGCTGCCTTATTGGGTTTGGATTTCTTGCCTGGCATGCGTGAATGGTTTGCGCGCGAGGCGACGGGTTTATGAGTGAAGTGTTTGATATTGTGATTGTCGGTGGTGGTATGGCGGGCTGCGCGTTCGCCTGTGCTTTGGCAGAAATGGATTGCAAAATTGCGATTATCGACAATCAAACGCCGCCCATTTTTTCAGTGGATAATTTTTTTGATTCGCGCGTGGTGGCACTCAGTTTGGCATCGCGTCAATTTCTAACACAGCTAGGTGTGTGGGATGCGATTACTGCGCAGCGTGTGTCCGCTTTTGATCGCATGCAGGTGTGGGACGCCGACGGCACGGCGCAAATTAGTTTTGATGCAGCGGATGTGCAGCAGTCGGCACTAGGCTACATCGTAGAAAATAATTTGGTGGTGTCTGCGCTGCGTGAACGTCTGCAACAGCAGAGCAATGTGCAATGGTTTTGTCCAGATGCAGTGGTCAATTTGTGCGATGTAGACGACAAAGCATGCGCCACTTTGATCTTGAACCGTGGCGCAGAAGTGCAAGGAAAATTGATTGTAGCGGCCGATGGAGCGCAATCGCTGTTGCGGCAATTGTCGGGCATCAACACCGTGGAATGGGATTATGGCCACCATGCTGTGGTGGCTACGGTGCGCACAGAAAAACCGCACGGCGCAGTAGCGCGGCAGCGTTTTATGACGACGGGGCCGCTGGCTTTTTTGCCGCTGCGCGAAAATAACGGCGGCGAACACTGGTGCTCGGTGGTGTGGTCTATGGCACCAGAAGCGGCGCAAGCCTTGTTGGCGCAATCTGAACAAGATTTTGCTGCGCAATTGGCGCGCGCGTTTGAATATGTTTTGGGTGACGTGTTGGAAGTGCGCGGGCGTTTTGCCTTCCCGTTGCGCCAGCGTCACGCGCAGAGTTATCAGCACGGTCGCGTGGTATTGGTGGGCGATGCCGCGCACACCATTCATCCGCTGGCTGGGCAGGGTGTGAATCTTGGTTTTATGGATGTGCGGGTGTTGGCGGAAGAAATTCAGCGCGCATGGGATAAAAAGTTGCCACTTGCTGATGAGCGTGTATTGAAACGCTATCAGCGACGACGGCGCGGTGCCAACCTTGCCATGACAGCAACCATGGAGTTGTTTAAGCAATTGTTCGCACGGCAGGCTTTGTCAGTGCGTTGGCTGCGCAACACGGGAATGAGTGGCATCGACGGCATGCCGCTGTTAAAAAAACAAATCATGCGTCACGCAATGGGTTTATCGACGTAAAACTTTTTTATCAACACTTTCTCAAGGATGGAGAAAAACATGGATGATTATTCTGAAACTTTATCGTGGTTGGCATTAAATCGTTTGCCTGATATAGGGCCAGTCTCCCAGAAAAAAATAGTGGATGCTGCCGGCGGTATGCAAGCTTTGCTGTGCGCACCAGAGCGAGTTTTACAGAGCTATTTGCAACCGGAGCAAGCGGCGTTATGGCGCATGTTCTGTGAAGGCAGCGTTGATAGTTTGTTGCGACAACAGGCACAGCGCGATCTGGAAGCAGCTACTGCAGTGGGTGCTGTGATATTGACGGCAGAGAGTCAAAATTACCCTCTGTTGCTGGAGCAAATTTCTGCTGCGCCCACCGTGTTGTATGTGCGTGGCGATGTAACCGCGCTGCATTTGCCGCAGTTGGCGATAGTGGGTAGCCGCAATGCTTCGGCTACCGGTTTGGAAATTGCACAAGAGTTTTCTGCAGCATTGGCGCAACACGGCTTGGCGGTAACCAGTGGTTTGGCTTTGGGTATTGATGGCGCCGTGCATCGCGGCGCGCTGCAAGTGAGCGGCAAAACCATCGCAGTGGTCGCTACGGGTGTGGATGACATCTACCCGCGTCGCCACGCACCATTGTTTGCAGATATTTTGGCCAACGGCGGCGCCATCGTGAGTGAATTGCCGCCGCAATCTCCACCGTTGGCGCAAAACTTTCCGCGCAGAAATCGTATCATCAGCGGGCTCAGTTTAGGAACGCTGGTGGTGGAAGCCAGTTTACAAAGCGGCTCCTTGATCACAGCGCGTTACGCCAGTGAGCAGGGGCGAGAAGTGTTTGCGATGCCAGGCTCCGTGCGCTCCGTGTTTCATCGCGGCTGTCATGCGCTGATTCGCCAAGGCGCAAAACTGGTGGAAACCACACAGGATATTCTGGATGAATTGGGTGGCTTGCTCGCGTTCAAACAGCAGGAGTTTTTTGTTATCCACGCTGCACAACCCACGTTAGGCGGTCTGTCAGATACCGCTAAAAAAATATTTTCGGTGTTGGATTATTCGCCTGTGTCGTTGGATGTTTTGGCAATGCGCTGCGCGCTGCCGGCGGATGCACTGACAGCAGCACTGATGGATTTAGAAATGGAAGGTGTGGTGACGCAGCAATACGGGTTTTATAGTCGCGTATAGCAAAGCATTATTCGCTTTCATCAAATCGATCAGCAAACAATTGAGTGATGGCTGCCAGTGCTTGTGCTGCATCATCCCCTTCGCAATGCAGGTGCAGTTGTGAGCCTTTGCCAGCAGCGAGCAACATCAGCGCCATAATATTTTTGCCATCTGCGGTGGTTTTTTTCTCGCCATCTACGATTTTGCTAAAAATAATTTTGCTGTTAAAGCTGGCGCACAGGCGCGTCAGTTTAGATGCGGCTCTGGCGTGCAGCCCTAATTTGTTGATGATGTCTAGTGTCGTTTCGTTCATGGTGGATTTATGAGTGCGTGCCTAGTTCACGGTGGCGTACTTGAGCTAAAGAATAGTCGGCATGGAATGCGGCGTATAGTTTTTCACATAAATATACAGAGCGATGTTGTCCGCCTGTGCATCCAATAGCAACCGTTAAATAACGTCGATTTTTTTTGAAAGAAGGCAGCCATTTTTGTAAAAAATTATAAATATCAGTAAACATGGCCTGCACTTCGGTTTCGTTGTTGAGAAAGTCTATGACGGGCTGATCGCGCCCTGTCCATGTGCGCAGTTCTGTTTTCCAAAAAGGATTGGGCAGGCTGCGCACATCAAAGACCAAATCGGCATCCACAGGGATGCCGTGCTTGTAGCCAAACGACATAAATTGCAGCGATAGCTCTGTTTGTATGCGCCGCGCAACACGATCCAGTATTAAATCGCGCAGTTGGTACAAATTAAGCTGGCTGGTATCAATCGTGAGCGAGGCGAGATTAGCAATGGGTTCGAGGCGTGCTTTTTCTGCGTCAATGGCTTCCACCAAATCGGTGGCGTTATTGGAGAGGTGATGTTTGCGGCGCGTTTCGCTAAAGCGTTTGATTAAGGTTGGCTTGTTGGCATCGAGATAGATGACATCGCAATCCATCTGCGTGCGTGCCTGCGTCAGCATGGCGGGAAACAGCGCTAAATCGCGACTGGTGTTGCGCGCATCAATGCTGACGGCAATGCCGGGCAGGGCGGGATAATCCGTTTCCTGAATTTGTGCAACCAGTGCGCCGAGCAGACTGGCGGGCAGGTTGTCGATGCAGTAGTAGCCCTCGTCCTCCAAAACGTGCAGTGCTGTACTTTTGCCCGAGCCGGATCTGCCGCTGATGACCACCAAACGCATCGTTGTGCACCTTGATATTTGTCTGTTACAGCTTGCAGTGTAACGGCAATTGTGTATCGACTCGAACCTTGACCGTGCTGCATTGACTTGCCGCAATAGGCACAGTAGCTTGGCAAAAGCACATCACTTAGGCCAGCACCATGAGCGAATCCGCCCCACAAAAGAAGCTTTCCGATGAGGACATGGCGCGCGTTACGGAATATCTCAACCTACCGCAGCACCAGCATGAGCGCCGGCCGTTTCGCCCACTGCTGTTGCTGGTGTTTTTGATGGTGGTGGTGACAGGTTTGAGCTTGCTAAGTTTGTTGTACGCCAAAATGCACGGTGTGCCTCAGTGGTAAAGGTTGCGCAATCGATGGGCTTTATCGAGCAGATACTGCGGCTGCTGGATAGGTTTATTCCTTTGACAATACGCGCCGACAAAGTACAGCGCACGCGCGCGTATATTTTGGTGGGCATTGTTTTGCTCAATATGTGCATTTGTGCGCTGATGGCTGCAATGTTGTTGTGCACCAGCTTGTCGCCCTTGGGGTTGTATGCCGGCCTTGGTGTGGTTTCTGCTTCTGCAGGCATTTACTGCGTGGCGCTCTGGGTTTTTTATCGTTGGTATTCGCATGTCGTAGCAGGAAATATTGCCGTACTCGCTATTTATATAGCGGTATTAGTGGGAATTTTAATCACGGGTGGCTACGGCCATTCACCGTTTATGGCGTTGTGGATAGTCGTGCCAGTGTTTGTGTTTCCCATGGCGGGCTCGCGTTCGGGTATTGTGTGGACAGGTGTTGTTTTTCTCACCATTAATGGATTGATGCTGGTTAAAGAGCTAGGGTTTACGTCGTGGCAATTGTCCGACAGTGAAACATTGCATGTACTGGAACGTGCGTTACCCATTGTGCTGTGTTTTATGGTGGTGTCTGCACTGGTGATTTATGAGCGCGTCAATATGACGCTACACCAATGGTTGCAAGAAGAGCGCATCCGTTTCGCGTTCAAAGCCAGCCATGATTCACTGACGGATCTGCCCAATCGCGAAGAATTTTTTACGCGACTGGATACCGCGCTGCGTGAAGCCTCGCAAAAAAAGGCGCAGTTCGCGCTGGTGTATGTGGATCTCGACAACTTCAAGCCGATCAATGATCAGTACGGGCATTACGCTGGCGATAAAGTATTGAAAGTCACTGCGCAGCGTTTGCGCGAAGTGTTGCGCAATACCGATCTCGCCTCGCGCATCGGCGGCGATGAATTTGCGTTGATTCTGCATGGTATTCAAAAACGCAGTGATATTGATTTGGCAATGAACAAAATGCTCTACACCTTGGCGATTCCCATTGATATAGGCGGGCAAGATGTGGTCGTCAATGCCAGCGCAGGTGTGGCGATTTTTCCGCAAGACAGCCGCGACATGACGGCGCTATGCCGCTTGGCGGATAGCGCGATGTATCTTGCCAAAGAAAAACGAAATACTTTTTGCTATCACTCGCCGCTGCAGGGTGGCTAGTAAGCAAGTTGCGGGTCTTTAACTGTCGCTTGTTTTCGCAATGATGTTGTCAGCAAACCACTGCAGCATGGCGATTTTTTGCGCGACAGTTTTGGTGTCTTGCTCGCCCTTGTAAGTGTCGCGAAAACCGACGATGCACTCCGTCACGCCCAAATCTTGCAGCTTTTTTACGCCGTCAACGCTGAAGGCATCGGCGGTGGTGGCGTGAATTTCAAACGGCTTGTTGTCGGTGCCGTACTCTTTGCGGAAGGCGTTTAATTTTTCTACCAGCGGCTTCAAGGTGTCGTAAGAGCCACCGGCGTGGATCCAGCCATCGGCAATGCGCGCGGCGCGTTTCAGCGCCACATCGGCGTGACCGCCCAACAAAATCGGCACCGGCTGGTTGGGCACAGGGCACATTTTGGACGCGGGGATCTGGTAGTGCGGCGTGTCGTGGCTGTAGTACTCGCCGCTGAGCAAGCCGCGAATAATCGCCACCATTTCATCCATGCGTGGGCCGCGACTCTCCCAGCGCTCGCCGCAGATTTGGAAATCTTCTATCCACGGCGACAGACCCGCGCCCAGCGCGAAGCGGTTGTTGCTGATGCAGGCGATGGTGGCAATCTGCTTGGCGAGCAGCACGGGGTTGCGTATCGGCAGCTTGACCACGCTGGTGGTGAAGCGCAGTTTTTCGGTCACGCCTGCCAGCCAAGGGATAGCGCAGAACGGCTCCAGAAACGGCGTGCCGTCGAGAAAATTGCGCGAACCGTCTTCGTTATAGGGGTATTTGGTGTCGGCCACCTGCGGGTAGCAAATGCTGTCTGGGAAGGTAAAGCCTTGAAAGCCCGCTGCTTCTGCCGCTTGTGCCAGCGGTACATATTGGTCGATAGGGCACATGGTGGCGTGAAAGGCAAAACGCATGGGTGGCTCCGCTCAGGGCTGTCAATCAGAGGCGCGCATGATAAAGGCAGGGCTGCCGCCGTGCCATGCTGGTAAAATGCGCGGCCATTCCCCTCGCTGTTTATTGCCCGCATGAGCTCCCTGCCTCAACTCAACCCGCGCCAGCGCGAAGCGGTGCGCTATATCGACGGTCCACTGTTGGTGTTGGCCGGCGCGGGTAGCGGCAAGACGCGCGTGATCACTGAAAAAATTGCCTACTTGATTCGCGAGTGCCAGTACAAAGCCAGCCATATCGCGGCAGTGACTTTCACCAATAAAGCGGCACGCGAAATGAAAGAACGCGTGGGAAAACTCTTGGGCAGCGATGCGCGCGGTTTGCAGGTGTCCACCTTTCACTCGCTGGGGCTGGACATCATTCGCCGCGAGATCGGCGTGCTCGGTTACAAAAACGGTTTTTCGATTTTCGATCAGCAAGACGCACAAGCACTACTGCGCGAATTGCTGCTAAAAAATGGCGAAGCCGATAACGATTATGTCGCCATGGCGCAGCAAGTCATTTCCAATTGGAAAAATGAACTGCTCACGCCGCCAGTTTTATTGCAGCGCGCCGCCACGCAGGGTGAAATGAATTTGGCGGTGTTGTATGAACGCTATCAGCGTTCATTGAAGGCCTACAACGCGGTGGATTTTGATGATCTGATCGCCATTCCCGTGCAGTTGTTTGAAGAAAATCCGGCCGTGTTGGCGCGTTGGCATCAACGCATACGCTATTTATTGGTGGATGAATATCAAGACACCAATGCCTGCCAATACCGCTTGGTGCAACAACTGGTGGGTGTGCGCAGCGGTTTAACGGTGGTGGGCGACGACGATCAATCGATTTATGCCTGGCGCGGTGCGAAGCCAGAAAATTTGTCGCAGTTGCAACACGATTTTCGCGCGTTGAAGTTAATCAAGTTGGAACAAAATTACCGTTCTTTCGGACGCATCTTAAAAGCGGCCAACCAACTGATCGCCAACAACCCGCATGAATTTGAAAAACAATTGTGGAGTGAATTGGGCTACGGTGACCCGATTCGCGTGGTGCACTGCGCCAATGAAGAGGCGGAAGCGGAGCGCGTGGCGCTGGATATTGTGTCGCAGCGTTTACAGCGCGGCGGACGATTTTCTGATTTTGCGGTGTTGTATCGCAGTAATCATCAAGCGCGTTTGTTGGAGATGCAGTTGCAGCAGGCGCAAGTGCCATACAACATCACCGGCGGCACCTCGTTTTTTTCGCGCGCCGAAATTAAAGACACCATGGCCTATTTGCGCTTGTTGGCGAACCCCGACGACGACAATGCGTTTCTGCGCATCATCAATGTGCCGCGCCGGAAAATTGGCCCCAGCACCTTGGAAAAATTAGGTTTGTACGCACAGCAGCGCGAACGCAGCTTGCACGATGTGATACACGAATTGGGCATTGAAACTATTTTGGGTGCGGAAGCCTTGGGGCGTTTGCGACAGTTTGCGCAGTGGTTAGAAAATGTGCGTCAACAGTGCGCGCAAAATAGCCCTGTGGTGGCGATTACGGAAATGCTGGATGACATGGCTTACGAGGCGCATCTGCATCAAAACGCTTCCAGCGCAGTAGTGGCAGAACGGCGCATGGACAATGTGCGTTATTTGGTGGAATCGCTCGGCCGTTCACTGGCGGTGAGTGAAGAAGATGACACCGACAGCGCGCGCGATAATTTGGATTTATTGCGCGATGCCATCAGCAAATTGGTGTTGCGCGATTTGTTGGAGCGACAAGAAGAGGAAGACGATTCCGATCGTGTGCAATTGTTGACGCTGCACGCCGCAAAAGGTTTGGAGTTTCCCCATGTTTTTATTATGGGATGGGAAGAAGAAATTCTGCCGCATCGCAACAGCATTGAAGCGGATCAAATTGCCGAAGAGCGTCGTTTAGCTTATGTGGGTATCACGCGCGCGCAGCGCACGCTGACGCTGACTTTGGCGCGCAAACGCAAACAGTACGGTGAAGTGAACGAGCCAACACCCAGTCGTTTTCTGGATGAGTTGCCAGCCGATGATTTACAAAGCGAGGGCGTGGGGCACGCTTTATCACCAGAGCAGCGCGAACAAAAAGCGCGTGATACGATAGCCAGTCTAAAAAAATTATTTGATTGATGATGTTAGATGCATTGCGCCAAGGTATGAAAACGCTGCAACCAGTGAACTACTGGAGCGAGGCGACGTTTCGCGGTGAAGCGGCGGTGCTATTGGCATTTACAGATGAACCGGAAACGCAGTTGATACTCACGCGTCGTGCGGACCATCTGAAATCGCATCGCGGCGAAGTGGCGCTCCCCGGCGGAAAAATTGATAAAACCGATCGCGATTTTATTGCAACAGCACTGCGTGAAAGTCATGAAGAAATTGCACTGCCGCCAACGGCGGTGGAAGTGTTGGGTGAATTGGATCCGATGGTGACGCGCTTCGGTGTCAAAGTGGTGCCGGTGGTGGGCGTGATTGCTCCCGATGTGGTGTTGACGCCAAGTCCTGATGAATTGGACAGTATTTTTCGTGTGCCGCTGTCATTTTTTTTACGCGACGAACGCACGCGCACCGATCGCGGCACGGTGGATGGTCATGCAGTGGCCGTGCCGTGTTGGCAGTGGCAGCAGTACGAAATTTGGGGCGTGACGGCGATCATTTTGGTGAATTTCATGAACCGCGTGCTCGGTCAAAATATCCACACCGGCGTGGAATCGTTGGCGCAAAAAACCAACGGCATGATCATGCCAGAAGAGTGGTTGACTGACGAAGACAAGCAGGCGAGAGATAGCAAAACATGAGCAATGTTGTCAGTGGAACTGAATCGAAAGAAGTGCTGATTGCTTCGCCCTGTATTTCTATCTGCGCGCTGGATGCGGACGATGTCTGCGTGGGCTGTTACCGCAGCGGGCAGGAGATCACCCGCTGGTCCGTAGCCGATAACACAGAGCGCCGCGCCATCCTTGCCAGCGCCGCCGAGCGCGCGCGAGCCGTCAACCCTTTCTAAAATTATTTTTTCTTGCGAAAGGGTTTGGTGCCGTCTGGTTTTTTGGGGGCGTCTGATTTTTTATCGCGAAAGCTGAGCTTTTCTTTGGCGGGCTTATCGCCAAACGGTTTTTTATCGCTGAAAGTCTTTTTGTCGCCGTAAGATTTCTTTTCTCCGTAAGGCTTTTTATCACCGAAAGATTTTTTCTCGGCAAAAGATTTCTTGTCGCCAAAAGTTTTCTTCTCGCCTGCCGCTTTCTTTTCGCCAAAGGCTTTCTTTTCACGGAAAGGTTTGGCGTCGTTGCGCAGCGATTTTTGTTCGCCGCCCGCTTTGCCCGAGCCCACGGGAGAAATATTCATCGGCTTGCCAGCCACGCGAGTATTTTTTAATACTTTCAGTAAATTGCTCGCCAAGTGCGCGGGCAAATCCACGGTGCTGTGATCGTCATGAATGGCAATATGGCCAATGTGTTTGCTATCCAAGTCGGCTTCGTTGGCAATCGCGCCCACGATGTTGCCGGGCTTGATGTTGTGCTCGTAACCCACTTCGATACGGAAGCGCTGCATACCGTCTTCCAGTTCGCGCGAGGGTTTTTCACTGCGCATGCGTTTGATGCGCTCGCGCTTGTTATCGTCGTAATCATCGCGTTCGCGGTGTTTGCGCGGCGGGCGTTCGTCCGTCAATGCTTGCGTGCGCGGCGTGTCTTTTTCATTCAACAGTAATTGCGTGCCACCTTGTGCGATGGCGGCGAGTGCGGCGGCGATGATGTCTAACTCCACGCCGGTTTCGTGTTGATACTGCGCGATCAATTCGCGGTAGAGATCGAGATTGCCTTTTTCGACGGCGCCATCATCCAATACATCGCTGATGCCCTGTTTGAATTTGGCGATGCGCTTGTCGTTGATCAATTTGGTGGAGGGCAGCTCCATCAATTCGATCGGTTGGCGCGTGGCTTTTTCAATCGCAAACAACAGGCGTTTTTCGCGCGGCGCGACAAACAAAATCGCATCGCCGCTGCGACCAGCGCGTCCCGTTCTGCCGATGCGGTGCACATAAGCTTCGGTGTCGGTGGGAATGTCGTAGTTGATCACATGGCTGATGCGTTCTACATCCAAACCGCGCGCCGCCACATCGGTGGCGACGATGATATCGATGGAACCATTTTTAATTTGCGCGATGGTGTGTTCGCGTTGCGATTGCACAATATCGCCATTCAACGCGGCGGTGTTGTAACCGCGCGCGCGCAATTTGTCGGCCAATTCCACGGTGGCGGTTTTGGTGCGCACAAAAATAATCATGCCGTCAAAATCTTCTGCTTCCAGCATGCGTGTTAAAGCATCCAATTTGTGCATGCCGCTCACGGGCCAGTAGCGTTGGCGAATCGTGGATGCGGTGGCCGTTTTGACGGCGATGGTAATTTCAGCGGGGTCATTCAAATGCTGCTGCGCAATGCGGCGCACTTCGCGCGGCATGGTGGCGGAAAACAGTGCGATCTGGCGCTCTTCCGGCGTCTGCTCGAGTATCCATTCCACATCGTCGATAAAACCCATGCGCAACATTTCGTCGGCTTCATCCAACACCAAGCATTGCAGCTCGGAGAGATCCAGCGTGCCGCGTCGCATGTGATCCATCACCCGCCCTGGCGTGCCGACCACCACTTGCGCGCCCTGCTTTAATTGGCGCAACTGCGTGCTGTAGCTGGCGCCGCCATAAATCGGCAGCACTTGAAAGCGCGGAATAAACGCGGCGTAGGCTTGAAAGGCTTCGGCCACTTGGATGGCCAGTTCGCGCGTAGGCGCCAACACCAACACCTGCGTGGCGCGACTGTTCATGTCCAAGCGCGCCAGTATCGGCAGCGCAAAGGCGGCGGTTTTGCCGGTGCCGGTCTGCGCCTGCCCCAGCACGTCACGGCCTTCCAGCAATAGGGGAATGGTCTGCGCTTGGATGGGCGACGGCGTTTCGTAGCCGATATTGGTCAGGATGGCGAGCATGCCGTCAGGCAGCCCCAAATCGCGGAAGGCGACGGGCGTGGTCGTTTCGGTAGTCATCGTGTTGTCCCAGCTGTAAGTGAGCCCTTCAAAGGGCAAACGCGCTGGCACAAAGGAGAGGGTGCGTGGCGCGGCGCGCGCAGTATAGCGATCTGGCGGGTGCTTGTCTTGCGCGTGGGAAAGTCCACCGAATTTCGTCTAATGTCTACGAAATTGCGCTAATTCCATAGACAGCCACGCCGCCTTGCCCCACACTGCGCCCATCACATTGCCGATTCAAGGATCCCACCATGGCCACTATCTTGGTGTTGCACGGCCCCAATCTGAATTTACTCGGCACCCGCGAGCCGGGCGTCTACGGCGCAGACACGCTGGACAGTATCCATGCGCGTCTTGAAGAGCTGGCGCGCACTGCCGGACACCACCTGCAAACACTGCAGAGCAACGCAGAATACGAATTGATCAACCGCATTCAAGATGCACGGCGTGAAGGCGTGGATTTTATTTTGTTTAATCCCGCCGCGTTTACGCACACTAGCGTTGCGTTGCGCGATGCACTGCTGGCGGTCGGCATTCCTTTTATTGAAGTGCATTTATCCAATGTGTACAAACGCGAAGCGTTTCGTCAGCAATCGTTTTTTTCAGATATTGCTGAGGGCGTGATCTGCGGTTTGGGTGCGCAGGGTTACGAACTGGCTTTGCAAGCGGCAGTACAGAAATTGCGTTCAGCGGCGGTTGCCAAACCATAAACTTTTTTTGACTAGACCAACGAGTGTGAAATGAGCATGGATATTCGAAAAATTAAAAAACTGATCGAATTGTTGGAAGAATCCAATATCGGTGAATTGGAAATACGCGAAGGCGAAGAAACGGTGCGTATTTCGCGCAACGGTGTGATGCCGATGATGGCAGCGCCGATGGCTTACGCCGCGCCTCCGATGGCGGCGCCTGCACCCGCTGCTGCGCCCGCAGCGGAAGCGGCGGCTGCACCCGCTGCTGCGCCGGTATTGTCCGGGCATGTGGTGAAGTCACCGATGGTGGGCACGTTTTATCGCTCGCCCTCGCCGGAGTCGCCCGCGTTTGCTGAAGTGGGGCAGAGTGTGAAAGTGGGCGATGTGTTGTGCATCGTCGAAGCGATGAAAATGATGAACCAAATCGAGGCGGATAAAGCCGGTGTGATTAAAGCGATACTGGTGGATGACGGCGCGCCAGTTGAATTTGATCAACCCATGTTCACCATTGCTTAAAGAGCGCGCTATGTTAAACAAAGTGGTTATTGCCAATCGCGGTGAAATTGCGCTGCGTATTTTGCGCGCCTGCAAAGAACTCGGTATCAAAACGGTTGCGGTGCATTCCAAAATTGATCGCGAGTTGATGCATGTGCGTTTGGCCGATGAGGCGGTGTGTATCGGACCCAATAAATCGTCCGACAGTTATTTGAGTGTGCCGGCGATCATCAGCGCAATGGAAATTACCGATGCGCAGGCGGTGCACCCCGGCTACGGTTTTCTCGCGGAAAACGCGAACTTTGCTGAGCAAGTGGCGAAAAGCGGCTACATTTTTATTGGCCCTTCAGCGAAGGTGATTCGCTTGATGGGCGATAAAGTTTCCGCCAAAGAGGCGATGAAAAAAGCGGGCGTGCCGACGGTGCCTGGCTCAGACGGTGCGCTGCCGGATGACGCAGAAGAAATTTTGAAAATCGGCCATCAAGTGGGTTATCCCGTCATCATCAAAGCCGCAGCGGGTGGCGGCGGTCGCGGTATGCGCGTGGTGCATACCGAAGCGGCGCTGGTGAATGCAGTGCAAGTGACGCGCAGTGAAGCGCAAGCAGCGTTTGGCGACAGCACGGTATACATGGAAAAGTTTTTAGAAAATCCGCGCCATGTGGAAATTCAAGTGTTGGCCGATGGACAGGGCAATGCGATTCACTTGGGTGATCGCGATTGTTCATTGCAACGCCGCCATCAAAAAGTGTTGGAAGAAGCGCCAGCGCCCGGTATTCCCGACAAAGTGCGCAAAGAAGTGGCAGAAGCGTGCGTGAAAGCCTGCATTGATATTGGCTACAGCGGCGCGGGCACGTTTGAATTTTTGTACGAAAACGAATGTTTTTATTTCATCGAAATGAATACGCGCGTGCAGGTGGAGCATCCGGTCACGGAAATGGTGACGGGTATCGACATCGTGAAAGAGCAATTAAAAATTGCCAGTGGTATGCCGCTATCTATCAAACAAAAAGAGGTGGTGATACGCGGTCATGCGTTTGAGTGCCGCATCAATGCAGAAGATCCCAAAACCTTTACGCCTTGCCCAGGCAAAGTGAATCATTGGCACGCACCGGGTGGCCCCGGTATTCGCGTCGATTCGCATTTGTACAGCGGCTATTCCATTCCGCCGTTTTACGATTCTTTGATTGCCAAAATTATCAGTTACGGCGATGACCGCGCAACCGCGTTTGCGCGCATGCGCATCGCACTGGATGAAACCGTGGTGGACGGCATTCGCTCCAATATTCCCTTGCAGCAAGATTTATTGCGCGATGACGCGTTTGCGCGCGGCGGCGTGAATATTCATTACCTTGAGAAAAAATTGGGCATGAAACACTGAGGCGGGCAGCCGTCAGCGGGTGACACTGGCGGGAGGGTCGGCGACAATAGCGCCCTCCCGTTTTTCGTTTCTGAGGTTTTGCCATGCCTTCTCGCCGTGATCTTGCCAATGCCATCCGTGCGCTGTCCATGGATGCGGTGCAGAAAGCCAATTCAGGTCATCCGGGCGCGCCCATGGGCATGGCCGACATCGCGGAAGTGCTGTGGAATGACCACTTAAAGCACAACCCCGCCAACCCGCATTGGCCAGACCGCGACCGCTTTGTGCTGTCGAACGGCCACGGTTCCATGCTGATTTACAGTTTGCTGCACCTCTCCGGCTACGATTTGTCGATCGACGAGCTGAAAAACTTTCGCCAACTGCACAGCAAAACGCCCGGCCACCCCGAATACGGCTATGCACCCGGTATCGAAACCACCACTGGCCCACTCGGTCAAGGCATTACCAACGCAGTCGGCATGGCGCTGGCCGAAAAAGTGTTGGCAGCGCAGTTCAATCGCGAGCAGCACGCCATCGTCGATCACCACACCTATGCGTTTCTCGGTGACGGTTGCTTGATGGAAGGCATTTCGCACGAAGCCTGCTCGCTGGCGGGCACACTCGGCTTAGGAAAACTGATTGCGTTTTACGATGACAACGGCATTTCTATTGATGGCGAAGTGGCGGGCGGCCACGGTGTCCCCGGTTGGTTTACTGACGACACCGCCAAGCGTTTTGCGGCTTACCACTGGCAAGTGATAGGCCCCATTGACGGCCATGACAGCGCGGCGATTCAAGCGGCGATTGCACAAGCAAAAGCAGAAACAGAAAAACCTTCGCTGATTATTTGTAAAACCATTATCGGTTTTGGTTCGCCCAATAAGCAGGGCAAAGAAGAGTGTCACGGCGCGCCGCTGGGTGCGGAAGAAATTGCGCTGGCGAGAAAACAACTCAACTGGCCGCACGCGCCGTTTGAAATTCCAGCGGAAATCGGCGGCGCGTGGAATGCGCGCAACAAAGGCGCGGCCGTTGAAAAAATGTGGCAAGAAAAATTTGCTGCTTACGCAAAAGCTTATCCGCAAGAAGCTGCAGAGTTTGAGCGCCGTATGAAAGGTGAGCTGCCAGCCGATTTTGCCAAACAAGCGGATGCTTACATCGCCGCCTGCCAAGAAAAAGGCGAAACCATCGCCAGCCGCAAGGCCAGTCAAAATACTTTAGGTGCTTACGGTTCGCTGTTGCCAGAATTTCTTGGCGGCTCGGCAGATTTGGCGGGTTCCAATCTCACGATTTGGAAAGGCAGTGACGGCGCAGTGTGCAAAGGCATAGATGCGCACGATGCCAGCGGCAACTATTTGCACTACGGCGTGCGCGAATTTGGCATGAGCGCGATGATGAATGGCATCGCACTGCACGGCGGCTTTATTCCTTACGGCGCCACCTTTTTGATGTTCATGGAATACGCGCGCAACGCGGTGCGCATGGCGGCGTTGATGAAACAGCGCGTGCTGTTTGTCTACACACATGATTCGATTGGTTTGGGTGAAGACGGCCCCACGCATCAACCCGTAGAGCAATTAACGGCGCTGCGCAGTACGCCGCATTTGCACACTTGGCGCCCTTGCGACACTGTGGAATCCGCCGCCAGTTGGAAAGCCGCACTGGAATATCAGCACGGCCCTACGGCGCTAATTTTTTCGCGCCAAAATTTGCCGCACCAAGCGCGCAGCGCGCAGCAAGTGGCGGATATTGCGCGCGGTGGCTACATTCTGAAAGATTCCGTGGGCACACCGAAAACGATTTTGATCGCCACCGGTTCAGAAGTGGATTTGGCGATGCAAGCCGCCGCACAACTGGGTGATGGCGTGCGTGTAGTTTCCATGCCCTGTGCGGAAGTGTTTTGTGCGCAAAATGCCGAATACCGTGAAGCGGTTTTACCTTCCGCCGTGCGCGCACGTGTGGCGATTGAAGCCGCGCACCCTGATTACTGGCACAAGTTTGTCGGCTTAGATGGCCGCATCATCGGCGTGCATCGCTTTGGTGAATCCGCGCCGGCGGGTGCTTTGTTCAAAGAGTTTGGTTTTACGGTTGAGCATGTGATGGCGGTGGTTGGCAGCCTGCGGAGCAGGGGTTAGAATGGGTTCGGAGCTTTTAGTTCCGCAGTTCTTCTTTCCTCGAAAAATGGAGATTTCCCTATGAAGATTATCAAACAAACCTTGTTAGCAGCGGTTGTATCCGTGGCGGCAGTCGGTACGGCGCAGGCAGCGGTTCTTACCACGGGGGCACTCAATAGTGAAGGTACACAGCATTTTCACTGCACCCTAGCAAACCTCAATACCAAAGATCTTGTTATCCAGAATGTCGAGTTTATTGACGGTGTTACTGGCACTGTGAGTATCTCAACCGGTGAAACGACGCTAGGCCCTGGTATGTCTACCAACAAGATTGGTACCGCTACCTATAACGGGTACTGCCGGTTTACCTTTAAGGGCTCTCCCAAGAAAGTACGAGCCGGCATGAATGTTCACAATGCTGTAGGTGACCAGGTCGTTGCTTACCTCCCTGCTACCTGATGGCTCTGCGGCTGGTGCGGCTAGCCATCAACGGCTACGGCCGCATCGGTCGCTGTGTATTGCGCGCGCTGTATGAAAGCGGCGCGCACAAAACCTGCAAAATTGTGGCGATCAACGAACCGGCAGATCCAGCGACGATTGCCTACCTCACGCGCTACGATTCCACGCACGGACATTTCCCCGGCACGGTAGCGCAGGATGGCAATACCTTGATCGTGAACGGCGATCGCATTGCGCTCACGGCACACAAAACCTTGGAGGCGCTGGATTGGCAGCAGCACGATGTTGATATTGTGTTGGAGTGCAGCGGCGTATTTTCTTCACGCAAAAAAGCGCAGGCGCATCTCAAGGTCGGCGCTAAAAAAGTGCTGTTTTCGCAGCCGGCCGATCAGGATATTGATGCAGCGGTGGTGTGCGGCATCAATGATGAAATATTAAAAACCGAACACACGATTGCTTCTGCGGCTTCTTGCACCACCAATGCCATCGTGCCAGTGATTAAAGTATTGGATGACGCCTTTGGTGTAGTAAACGGCGTGATTACTACCATCCATTCCGCGATGAATGACCAGCCGGTGTTAGACGGCTATCACCACACCGATTTGCGCAAAACACGCGCGGCGCTGCAATCCTTAATTCCTATTGATACCCAGTTGGCGCGCGGTATTGAGCGCATTTTGCCGCACTTGAAAAATTGTTTTGCCGCACAGGCGCTGCGTGTGCCAACGCAAAATGTTTCCGCGATGGATTTATCCGTGTTATTGCAAAAGCCAGTCGATGTGGCGGCGGTCAATCGCGCGTTGCGCGCGGCTTCGGAAGGTGCGCTGCAAAATATTTTGGGTTACACCGAAGAGCCACTCGCCTCCTGTGATTTCAACCACGATGCGCGCTCCGGCATCGTCGATGCCAGTCAAACGCGTGTCAGCGGCCAGTTGGTGAAAGTACTGGTGTGGTTTGACAACGAGTGGGCCTACGCCAACCGCATGCTGGATATTGCACGGCGCTGGCGCTGAGTGGGTGCAAAGCCCGCTTGAATCCCTAGAACGCATCCCCATATTCACTGGCCTACGCCCATGTGCGGGCGAGCCAGAATCATGCGTTTGAGGAATAGCCATGTCAGAGACTGAGAATCCCATTACCCCTGAGCCGATCGATGAAGCGGCGGCTGCACCCGCTGTGAGCCCAGCTGAGTTTGAGGCGCTGCAAGCCGAAGTCGCTGCCGCCCGCGACCAAGTGCTGCGCGCCAACGCCGAGATGCAGAATGTGCGCCGCCGTGCCGAGCAGGATGTGGAGAAGGCGCACAAGTTTGCGCTGGAGCGTTTTGCCGGTGAGCTGCTGGCGGTGGTGGACAACTTGGAGCGCGCGCTGACCGCGATTGCCGAGGAAGATGCCACCCAGCGCGAGGGCGTGGAGCTGACGCTGAAATCCCTGCTGGCCACTTTGGAAAAGCACGGCGTGAACCTGATTAATCCGCAGGGTGAAACCTTCAACCCTGAACATCACCAAGCCATCACCATGCTGGAAGTGGCGGGCGTTGCCCCCAATGCGGTGGTTGAGGTGATGCAGAAAGGTTACAGCATCAACGGCCGCCTGCTGCGCCCAGCGATGGTGGTGGTGGCAAAAGCCGCCAATTGATGTCTTGAAAAGTGTATGAGCACACCCAATTAACGAATCATCGAATTGATAACCGCGCAGCGGTAATAGTGGAGAAACATCATGGGTAAAATTATTGGTATTGATTTAGGCACCACCAACTCTTGTGTAGCCGTGTTGGAAGGCGACAAAGTCAAAGTGATTGAAAACGCTGAGGGCGATCGCACCACGCCATCGATTGTGGCGTTTACCGATGACAGCGAAGTCTTGGTAGGGCAGAGCGCAAAACGCCAAGCGGTCACCAATCCAACTAACACACTGTTTGCGGTGAAGCGTTTAATTGGTCGCCGTTTCAAAGACGATGTGGTGCAAAAAGACATCAGCATGGTGCCGTACAAAATTGTCGCGGCAGACAACGGCGATGCGTGGGTAGAAGTGAAAGACGACAAAAAAGCGCCGCCGCAAATTTCTGCGGAAGTGCTGAAAAAAATGAAGAAAACGGCGGAAGATTATCTCGGTGAAAAAGTCACCGAAGCGGTCATCACCGTGCCGGCTTATTTCAACGATTCGCAGCGTCAAGCGACAAAAGATGCCGGCCGCATCGCGGGCTTGGAAGTAAAACGCATCATCAACGAGCCAACTGCGGCAGCGCTGGCATTTGGTATGGATAAAAAAGAAGGCGATCGCAAAATTGCGGTGTACGATCTCGGTGGCGGTACGTTTGATATTTCCATTATCGAAATTGCGGAAGTGGATGGTGAACATCAATTTGAAGTGTTAGCCACCAACGGCGATACCTTCCTCGGCGGTGAAGATTTTGATATGACGCTGATTGATTATTTGGCGGAAGAATTCAAAAAATCGAACAGCATCAACTTGAAGGGCGATCCGTTGGCGATGCAGCGCCTGAAAGAAGCGGCAGAGAAAGCCAAAATTGAATTGTCTTCTGCGCAACAAACCGAAGTAAACCTGCCTTACATCACGGCTGATGCCACAGGCCCAAAACACTTGGTGGTGAAATTGTCGCGCGCCAAGTTGGAGGCCTTGGTGGAAGGTTTGGTGGATCGCTCGATGGCGCCGGTTAAAACAGCATTGAGCGATGCGGGTTTGAAAGCGTCGGATATCGAAGATGTTATTTTGGTCGGCGGTCAAACGCGTATGCCGTTGGTACAGAAAAAAGTGGCAGATTTCTTCGGCAAAGAGCCGCGCAAAGACGTCAACCCCGATGAAGCGGTAGCGATGGGCGCTGCGATTCAAGGTGCGGTCTTGTCTGGCGATGTGAAAGATGTGTTGCTGTTGGATGTAACACCATTGACTCTGGGCATTGAAACCATGGGCGGCGTGGCGACACCGCTGATTGAAAAAAATACCACGATTCCCACCAAAAAATCGCAAGTGTTTTCAACGGCGGACGACAACCAAACGGCGGTAACGATTCATGTGGTGCAAGGTGAGCGCAAACAGGCTTCGCAAAACAAATCGCTGGGGCGTTTTGATCTCTCCGATATTCCGCCTGCGCAGCGCGGCATGCCGCAAATCGAAGTCACTTTCGATATCGACGCCAACGGTATTCTGAATGTCAGCGCAAAAGATAAAGCAACTGGCAAGCAGCAATCCATCGTCATCAAAGCTTCTTCCGGTTTGAGTGATGCCGAGATTCAACAAATGGTGCGCGATGCCGAAGCGAACGCCGAAGCGGATAAAAAATTCGAAGAGTTGGTTTCTGCGCGCAATATGGCGGAAGGTTTGGCGCACGCCACGCGCAAAACGCTGACTGAAGCGGGCGACAAAGCCACAGCGGAAGAAAAAGAAGCGATTGAATCTGCTTTGAAAGAAGTGGATGAAGCGGTGAAAACCGATGACAAAGAGCGCATTGATGCAGCGGCGCAAAAATTGTCGGAAGCATCCAATGGGCTTGCGCAAAAAATGTACGCCGATGCTGCCGCGCAACAGCAGGCTGGTGATGCCGGTCAGCAGGGCGGCGGTGACGATGTGGTTGATGCTGAGTTCGAAGAAGTCAAAGACAAGTAAAGTCGATGACGGGCAAGAAAATCACAGAGCGCGGCATGTCCGCGCTTTTGTGTTAATGCGATGTAGAGAGAAAGAAAATGGCTAAACGGGATTATTACGAAGTGTTGGGCGTGAAACGCGATGCCAGCGCGGATGAAATCAAAAAAGCGTATCGCCGTATTGCGATGAAACACCATCCCGATCGCAATCCAGATAACAAGGAATCGGAAGAAAAGTTTAAGGAAGCGGCGGAAGCGAACGAGATACTTGGCGATGAGCAAAAACGCGCGGCCTACGATCGCATGGGTCACGCCGCGTTTGAACAGGGCGGCATGGGCGGCGGTGGCGCCGGTGCAGGTTTTGGCGATATTTTTGGTGATGTGTTCGGCGATATTTTTGGTGGCGGCGGACGTGGTCGTTCGCGCGGCGGCCCGCAGCGCGGCTCGGATTTGCGCTACAACTTGGACGTGAATTTAGAAGAAGCGGTACACGGCACCACCACCAAAATTCGCATCCCCACGTTAGTGGCCTGTAAGCCTTGCGACGGTTCAGGAGCCAAGCCGGGCAGCAAACCCGTGACCTGTACGACCTGCGGTGGTGCAGGGCAAGTACGCATTCAGCAAGGTTTTTTTGCTGTGCAGCAAACGTGCCGCGCTTGCGGCGGTCGCGGCACCATCATCAGCGACCCCTGTGCCACTTGTCACGGTCAAGGTCGCCTCGAAGAAGAGAAAACGCTATCGGTCAAAATCCCGCCTGGCGTGGACAACGGCGACCGCATTCGTCTGACTGGCGAAGGCGAAGCAGGCACTCTGGGTGGACCGAACGGCGATCTGTATGTGCAGATTAACGTGCGCCCGCACAAAATTTTTGAACGCGAAGGCAAGAATTTGTACTGCGAGGTACCGATCAGCTTTGTCGATGCCGCGCTGGGCGGTGAGATCGAAGTGCCGACACTGGATGGCAAAGTCATGCTGAAAGTGCCGGAAGAAACGCAGACTGGCAAGCTGTTCCGTTTGCGCGGCAAAGGTGTCGCGCCGGTACGGGGCGGCGGCGCGGGCGATTTGCTGTGCAAAGTGGTGGTGGAAACGCCGGTCAAACTCAGCAAGCAACAGAAAGATATTCTGCGCCAATTTCAAACCACGACAGAGGGCTCTCAGCATTCGCCACGAAAATCTTCTTGGTTTGACGGTATGAAGTCATTCTTTGATGATCGTAAATAATGATGGGGCTATAATCGCCGCGCTTGTTTCCTGCCCTTGGAGGTGTTTTGTGAAAGCATTGATCAAAGTTTTTTCTCTTTCTGCCATTTTAGCGACGGCATTCGCCGTGGTTTCTGTGCAGGCCGATGACAAGAGCGCGGCAGCCAATACCGCACCCGTAGGACAGACCTGCCTGCAAGGTCAACCTTGTGCAGCTGCAGCGGCTGCCAGCAGCGGTGGTGCAGCGAGAACCGGTGAGCAGGTGTACAACGCGGCTTGCCACACTTGTCACGCAGCCGGTGTAGCCGGTGCGCCGAAGTTTGGCGATGCTGCGTCTTGGGAGCCACACGTTGCCAAGGGCAAAGAGACTTTGTACAAAAGTGCAGAAGGCGGTTTCAAAGCCATGCCACCCAAAGGTTTGTGCATGGACTGTTCCAATGACGAATTAAAAGCCGCTGTGGATTTCATGCTCAGTAAAGTGGGCAAGTAATTCGTTGCTTCGTATTTGTGTAATAGAGACGCCCCGTTTATCGGGGCGTTTTTGTTTGTGCGCGCACAGTATTTGTTTGCGTGGCACTGGTACAGTAGCTGCATGTGTATGGAATCAGGTCGAGGAGATGCCATGAATAGCCCCGCCAAAGTCAGAGCACCAGAGCGCATGTTGGATTTGCGCAACACACTGGATGATCTGGTAGCCGATGGTCTGCTGGATAAGCGTGACGCGAATTTTTTATCCGGCACACCACGCTCGCGTGAAAACGCCCTGCTGCACCCCATCACATTTATCGCGAAAATGAATTTGCAGGATCAGCAACGCCCCAATAAATTGCTGGATGAAGAAAGACTGGCGCAATGGATGGCAGAAAAATCGGGACAGCCATATTTTCACATTGACCCACTAAAAATTGATGCAGGAAAAGTTACCGAGTTGATGTCGTTTGCTTTTGCGAAACGCCATCAAATTTTGTGTGTGCAAATCAGTAAAGAAGAAATGGTGATCGCCAGTTCACAGCCGTGGATTTATGCGTGGGAGGATGACATCAAACACACCGCGCGGCGTGAAATTCGGCGCGTGGTGGTCAAACCCAGTGATTTAGCGCGCTACACGGTAGAGTTTTATTCGCTGGCAAAATCGGTGTCAGATGCCACCGATGCTGATTACGGTAACAAAATTGGCATCGGCAATTTTGAGCAATTGTTGAAATTGTCTGAATTGAAAGACCCGGAAGCCAACGATCAACACATCATCAATATTGTGGATTGGATGCTGCAATATGCCTACGCGCAACGCGCCAGTGATATTCACATCGAGCCGCGTCGCGAAGTGGGTAAAGTGCGTTTTAGAATCGACGGTGTATTGCATCAAGTGTATGAATTGCCGGCGCGGGTGATGATTGCTGTCACCAGTCGCTTGAAAATTCTCGGGCGCATGAATATTGCCGAAAAACGTAAACCGCAAGACGGGCGCATCAAAACGGAAAAACCGGATGGCAGCGAAGTGGAGTTGCGGATGTCCACGCTGCCCACTGCGTTTGGTGAAAAATTGGTGATGCGGATTTTTGATCCTGAAATTTTGGTCAAAACATTTCCTGAGTTGGGTTTAATCAATGAGGACTTAAAACGCTGGACGCAGTTAATCAACCAGCCCAACGGTATTTTGTTGGTCACGGGACCCACCGGCTCCGGTAAAACCACCACGCTGTATTCATCGCTCAAACAAATTGCCACGCCCGATGTGAATGTTTCCACCATTGAAGATCCGATTGAAATGGTGGAAGAAGCGTTTAACCAGATGCAGGTCAATCGCGCAGTGGAATTGGATTTTGCAGCGGGCGTGCGCACGCTGATGCGGCAAGATCCAGACATCATCATGATCGGTGAGATTCGCGATCAAGAAACTGCCGATATGGCCGTGCAGGCCGCGATGACAGGGCATTTGGTGTTGTCGACTTTGCACACCAACGATGCGCCGAGTGCGGTGTCGCGTTTGTTGGATCTCGGTGTGCCTTCGTATTTATTGCGCTCGGTTTTGCTCGGCGTAATGGCGCAGCGTTTGGTGCGCCGTTTGTGTGTGCATTGCAAAGAAGAAACTGACGTACAAGAAGAGGCGTGGAAAACGCTGACTGCGCCGTGGAAAGTGGCAACCCCTACGCGGAGTTACAAGCCCGTGGGTTGTTTGGAATGTCGCAACACTGGTTATAAAGGTCGCGAAGGCATTTATGAAATTATGTTGTTCACGGATGAAACAAAAGCCTTGGTGGGCGACAGAGTGGATATTGGTCAATTGCGGCAACAAGCCATGCGTGAAGGTATGCGTACGCTACGGCTTTCTGGCGCACAAAAAGTTGCAGCGGGTTTGACCACTATTGAAGAAGTAATGCGCGTAGCGCCAGCACTGGATCGCTTTAACGGATGATAAAGCCATCACAAACTATTCCTCATGCATTGCAAGCGGAATTGACGCAGCGGTGCGAAACATTTGTTGCACGGTTGGATGCAGAACAAGTGGCTGCGTTTGCGGAAATAAAAAGCCATGCAGCGTGGTTTTCTGATTTGTCCATTGTGTGGTTGGGCAGTGAATTTTTCTTCGATCTCTGTTGCAAAAATCCTGATTGGTTTTTTGCCTTGTTCGCACAAGATGCTGAGGGAAAGTCTGCTGTAGATTGTCAGCTTGATGCCGAGGTTTTACAGTGCACGCTGGCTGATAAATTGGTTGATGCTCAGAGTGAAGACAATCTCATGTGTGCGCTGCGTGAGTTTCGCCAACAGCAGATGCTGCACATCATTTGGCGCGATCTCACGCGCCGCGCCGCCACTTTGGAAACCACGGCTGCGCTCACTGCTTTGGCAGACGTATGCATCACCCGTGCGGTAGATTTTTTGTACCCGCGTTTGTGTGCGGAGTTTGGTACGCCCATAGGGGAAATGAGTGGCAAGCCGCAATCCCTGTTGGTATTGGGCATGGGCAAACTGGGCGCATTTGAATTAAACCTTTCTTCGGATATTGATTTAATTTTTTCTTACGATGAAGGCGGAGAAACGCAGGGTAAGCCGCGCAGCATCTCCAATCGTGATTTCTTCACTAAATTGGGACAAAAACTCATTTTAGTGTTGGACAAAAAAACCGTTGACGGTTTTGTGTTTCGTGTAGACATGCGTTTACGTCCTTACGGCGACAGCGGCGCGTTGGTGCTGAATTACGACGCGATGGAACAGTACTACCAGCAGCAAGGGCGCGACTGGGAGCGCTACGCGATGATAAAGGCGCGCTTGATTTGTGGCGATACACAGCAAGCCGCTCCGTTGTTGGATATGTTGCGCCGTTTCACATTTCGTCGCTATCTGGACTTCTCCTCCATTGATGCACTGCGCGATCTCAAACGCCAGATTGAACGCGAAGTGGATCGCAAAGGCATGAGTGACAACGTGAAACTCGGCAAAGGCGGCATCCGAGAAGTTGAATTTATTGTGCAAATGTTCCAGTTAATACACGGTGGGCGCGATCGTGAATTGCAGCCGCCGCCTGTGGTTAATATGTTATCCACGCTAGAAGAAAAAAATTTCTTATCCATTGAAGATGTCAATATCTTAAAAGATGCGTATTTATTTTTGCGTAACGTAGAACATTTATTACAAGCATGGCGTGACGAGCAAACTCAAGTGTTGCCCAAGGATGCGCTACAACAAACGCGTTTGGCATGGCTGGCTGGTTTTGCCAGCTATCAAGCTTTCTGTCAGCAGTTACAGCATCATCGCGATCAAGTGCAAAAAATCTTTGCCGCCATCATTTCTCCGCCGCCAGAAGAAAATGAAGATGCGGATAAACACTGGCAGCAGTTGTGGTACACGGTAGGCGATGAAGAAGCGTGCGAAGCACACTGGGTGGCGAGCGCTTTTCATAATGAAAAATTGCGGCAGCAGTTGCATGATTGGCAGTGTGACAAAATGTTGCTGGGTTTGCCGAAAGAAAGCCGCACGCGCCTTGATCGTTTTATGCCGCAGTTATTGAAAGCTTTGGCGCAGTGTGAGCAGCCTTCTGTGATTTTTGAGCGACTATTGCCACTGTTAAAGGCGGTATTGCGGCGCTCGTCATATTTGGTGATGTTGTTAGAAAACCCCCAGGCGTTCAAACAGCTGGTGTTGTTGGTGCAGTCGAGTACATGGATTGCGGAGCAGTTGGCGGCGTGGCCTGTCTTGTTGGATGAGCTGATTGATGTGCGCAATTTGTATCGTGACGTGGCGCCGTCGCGTGAAGAATTGTCGAATATGTTGCGTCAGCAAATGTTACGCATCCCTGAAGACGATCTCGAAGCGCAAATGGAAGCATTGCGCCATTTCAAACGCGCACACAGCCTGCGCGCAGCGGCTTGCGAAGTGACGGGACGCTTGCCCTTGATGAAAGTCAGCGATTATTTAACGTTTATGGCGGAAACGATACTCGATTATGTGTTGCGCATGGCGTGGAAAATTTTGATAGATAAACATGGCGCGCCGTTGCAGGAAAATGGCGAGCAGTGTGACCCGAGTTTTATTATTGTTGGCTATGGAAAATTAGGCGGTTTGGAGTTGGGTCACGGCTCTGATCTGGATTTGGTGTTTATTCACGCTGCGGGTAGCGGCGAAACAGTGGCGGATGCAGCGCTCGGGCAAACGCCCATCGAAAACGGTATATTTTTTACTCGCTTGGGACAGCGCATTATTCACATTCTCAGCACGCGCATGGTGAATGGTATTTTGTATGACGTGGATATGCGGCTGCGTCCATCTGGCAACTCTGGCTTGTTGGTGGCGAGCTTAAAAAGTTTTCAGCGTTATCAAGAAAATGATGCATGGACTTGGGAGCATCAAGCCCTGACGCGCGCGCGCGTCGTTGCAGGCTCGCTGTCATTGGCGCAGCAGTTTTCTGTTGTGCGTGCGCAAGTGTTGGGGCGTGAGCGCGATGTAGAAAAGCTGCGCAACGAAGTGGTGGATATGCGCAACAAGATGCGCGTGCAGTTGGATAAAAGTGACGCGCAGCATTTTGATTTGAAACACGGGCTGGGTGGCATCGTCGATCTGGAGTTCATCGTGCAGTTCAGTGTGCTGGCACAGGGGCATGCACATCCGAATTTATTGATCTGGCCCGACAATATCCGCATCCTCGAACAGATGGCGGTCAGCGATTTGTTGACGACAGAGCAGGCAGAGTCACTGATGGATGCCTACCGCCAGTTGCGGATGCGTGGTCATCGCCGCACCCTGCTCGGTGAGCCGACCTTGATCGGCGTGGATGAGTTGCTGCCAGAGCGCGGCGTGGTGCAGGCGGCATGGCGCAGCAGTCTGGGGAGCTGAAAAACTCCTATAATGATGCCCCCCATAAATCCTGAACATTCGGAGCACTGATATGAGCATGGCAGACCGCGATGGCCTGATCTGGTTTGATGGCAAACTGGTTCCTTGGCGCGATGCAAAAATCCACGTCCTCACTCACACCTTGCACTACGGCATGGGCGTGTTCGAAGGCGTGCGTGCGTACGAAACCGAGTCGCGCGGCACGTGCATCTTTCGTTTGCAGGAGCACACGGATCGTTTGTTTGATTCCGCCAAAATCATGAACATGGCGATTCCTTTTTCGAAAGAAGAAATCAACGAAGCGCAGCGTGCCGCCGTGCGTGAAAACAATCTGCCGTCTGCCTACATTCGCCCGATGGTGTTTTACGGATCGGAAGCGATGGGTTTGCGCGCCAAAGGTTTGACCGTGCATGTGATTGTCGCGGCGTGGTCGTGGGGCGCGTACATGGGTGATGATGCGCTGCAAAATGGCATCAAAGTGCGCACCAGTTCTTACACGCGCCACCACGTCAACATTTCTATGACGCGCGCCAAAGCCAACGGTCACTATATCAATTCCATGTTGGCGTTGAATGAAGCGTTGTCTGGCGGTGCAGAAGAAGCGTTGCTGCTTGACCCAGAAGGCTATGTGGCGGAAGGTTCCGGCGAGAATATTTTTATCGTCAGAAACGGCGTGATTTACACGCCAGAATTGACAGCCTGTTTGAACGGTATCACGCGCGACACAATTTTCCATCTCGCCAAAGAAATTGGCTGCGAGGTGGTGGAAAAACGCATCACGCGCGATGAAATTTATATCGCCGACGAAGCATTTTTTACCGGCACTGCCGCAGAAGTTACGCCGATTCGCGAATTGGACGGTCGCAGTATCGGTACCGGCAAACGCGGCGCGATCACAGAGAAACTGCAGAGCCTGTATTTCGATCAAGTGAAAGGTCGCCGCAGCCAATTCGGTGAATGGCTGTCGCCGGTGAAATAAGTAAATAGAAAGAAATAAAAAAGGCGCATGAAAATGCGCCTTTTTTATTTCATGATGCTAGATGTTCTTTTGCCACAACCTAAAAAATCCCAGTGACACATAGGCCAGCATGGTAAAAATTGTGCCGATAGCGAGTGCTTGATTGACGGGATTCATCAGCAATAACAGTGCAATGCCGCCGTACATCACCAGTGGCGCGCTTTCTAAAATGGGTGAGAACGGTTTTTCGGCAGGCAATTTGAAAACACGCGCCAACACAAAACTGAATACTAAAAATTGTAAGAACGTCATCAACCACCAGCCGCGAAACTCCACCCATGGCACGCCCCAGTGTGTTAAACCGGAGTTATCGCCAATCGTTGGGCGATGCAAAATGCCATTCGCCAGTGCCATCGGTTCTGCACAGTAACTCCACGCTGTGTGCAGTGTTGCTAAAATCGCGCAATGCACAATAGCTGCTATTACACCCATGTTTTTGCTGGTGATTACCACGCGGCGAAACAAAATAATGTTCACCAACACGTACGTTGGCCAGTTAATAGCGCACATAGCAAGTGGCACAGCAATCGGAATATCAAGAATCTTTGGGCCAAAATAGTTGTCTGGATACGTCAATTCGCCAAAGACTTTTCCTGCGCTCCAGATATTCACTTGTTCAAAAATCAATTCAATTACAACAATAATGCCAAAGTACATCAAAGCAGATTTGATGCCGAGATGGCGCACGGAGTGCAACACGGCAATCCCTACCATTGACAGTGTGCTAAAAATCATCAGTGCGGTACTTTGGTTGTCGCCATGTGAAGTAATCAGCGTGCTGGCCGAGGTGAGCAACATCAGCAACGTGCAGGCTGCCAATGCCATATTCGGCAGTGTCCAACTTTCCTTCATCATCGCGTTGTTCGTACTCATGCAAGTGCTCCGTGGCGTGGTTGCGGGTTTATTGTCCGAACATCAATAGGGGTGAGCAATATGCGCAGAGTTGGCAATATATCGCACGATATTGGTTGTAGATCATGGGTCAGGCCCCCATCGACTTCGGTTGAGTCTTTTGGTGCGTGTGTATACACTTGCCGTATGCACATTAGTGAGGGAGAGCCCATGACCACCGCCCGTGTATTCCAATCCGGCAACAGTCAGGCTGTGCGCCTACCCAAGGAATTTCGTCTGAAGGTCGATCAGGTGGAAATCTTTCGTCGGGGCGACGAAATTGTGTTGCGTGAAATGCCCACCAATGCCGCCGCTATCTTTGATGCTTTGACCGCTCTGCCCTCGGACTTCATGTTTGAAGGGCGCAGCGAAGGCCTGCCGCAGGAGCGAGAGGCGTTCTAATGAGTGTGCGCTACCTGCTGGATACAGATATCTGCATCTATATCACCAAGCACAACCCTGCATCGGTGCGTGAGCGTTTTGCGCGCCATGCGGTGAGCGAGTTAGCTATGTCGGTCATCACGCTGGGAGAGTTGCGTTATGGTGCGGAAAAAAGCCAGGCGCGTGAGCAGGCGTTGTTGGGTGTGCAAAAGCTGGAGCAGTTGGTGCAGGTGGCAACATTGCCTCCGAGTGTGGGCGAGCATTACGGAGAAATTCGCGCTGTTTTGCAGCAATCGGGACAAATGATTGGCAATAATGATTTGTGGATAGCGGCGCATGCGCGTGCAGAAGGATGGATTCTTGTCACCAACAACGAGCGAGAGTTTTTGCGCGTGCCGGGTTTGCAGGTGGAAAATTGGGTGCGAGCGTGAAGCTTACTATGTCAATGAAATGAAGAGCAGCATCACGATAGTGCTGCGCTATGACGAACAAGCGGTGCAGGCCAAAAAGGTATCGGCGAGGCAGTAGGCAGTTGTTCTGCATGTCTGGGAATTTTCCAGTACACTCTGCTGTACATTTCAATGTACACGGAGAACGCTATGCGGGAGGCGACTTTCACCGAGCTGCGCAATCATGCGCGGCAGTATTTCGATCAAGTAGAGGCCGGAGAGACGGTACGGGTGGTGCGCAACGGCAAGCCGATAGCTGACATTGTGCCGATCCAGCCGGACCTTCCGTCTTGGAAGCAGCGCAAAACCCAGCCGCTGGTGTTGGGCGGGCTGTCCATCAGCCAGCTTGTGCTCAATGAAAGGGACAGTTGACAGCGTGCGGATATTTTTCGACTCCTCTGCGTTTGCCAAGCGTTACGTCCGTGAAGTCGGTACGGACGAGGTGTTGTCTTTGTGTCAGCAAGCCACAGAATTGTGTTTGTCTGCCATTGCCATCTCCGAGCTGGCGGCTGTCTTTTGTCGCTTACAGCGCGAGGGGCATATCAACGCCACGCAATACCGCAAGTTAAAAGAAAATGTTCTACTGGATATTGCAGATGCAGCGGTGTGCGATTTAACGCCGACAGTGATGCGCCACGCTGTGTTGAGTCTTGAACAAAATGTGTTGCGCGCCATGGATGCTATGCATATTGGTGCCGCGTTGGCTTTGCAAGTAGACCGTTTCGTGACGGCCGACACGCGCCAATCAATCGCTGCCAAAAAAATGGGTTTGCAGGTTATTCATGTCTAGTGTGAGTACTTCCAACAATATTCTCATCATCGGTCCCGCGTGGGTGGGCGATATGGTGATGGCGCAGGTGTTGTTTCGTCTGCTTAAACAACAGCAACCAGATTGCGCGATTGATGTGTTGGCTCCTGCATGGAGTGCGCCACTGTTGGCGCGAATGCTGGAAGTGCGCGCAAGTTTTGATTTGCCGCTGAAACACGGTGAGTTTGGTTTTTCTGTGCGCAGAAATCTTGGTCATTCATTGCGTGGAAAATACCAGCAGGCGATTTTATTGCCCAACTCGTGGAAATCTGCACTGGTGCCATTTTTTGCCAACATTCCGCAGCGCACAGGTTGGCGCGGTGAAATGCGCTACGGTGTGTTAAATGATGTGCGCGTGTTGGATAAACAAAAATATCCGCTGATGATTGAGCGATTTGCAGCACTGGCACTTGCAAAAAATACTGCACTGCCAGAAACATTGCCTTATCCAAAATTAAGTATTGATGACGGTGAGCGACAACAGGCGTTGCAAAAATACGCGCTGAATTTACAGAAATCTGTGTTGGCTTTGTGTCCAGGTGCAGAGTTTGGTCCAGCCAAGCGTTGGCCTGAACAACATTATGCGGCAGTGGCGAGTGCGCGTATTGAGACCGGTGAGCAAGTGTGGATTTTTGGTTCGCACAATGATGCAGCGGTAGCCGAAGCGATTCGCGCTGCGCTGCCAGAAAATCAGCAAGAAAACTGCATCAACTTGGCAGGAAAGACAACACTGGCAGAGGCGATAGATTTGTTGTCGTGTGCAAGTGCTGTAGTGAGCAATGATTCCGGTTTAATGCATATTGCCGCCGCGCTGCAAAGACCGTTGGTAGCGGTGTACGGTTCTTCCTCACCGCAATTTACGCCGCCATTGTCTCGTGATGTGGAAATTGTGCGTTTGGGTATTGCATGCAGCCCGTGCTTTCAACGTGAGTGTCCGTTAGGGCATTTGCAGTGTCTAAAGGATTTGCCGCCGAAGCAGGTATTAACTGCGCTGGATAAACTGCCGCGACCGGTGGTGATGACATGAAGCGCGTGTTGATTGTCAAAACATCCTCGATGGGTGATGTGATACACACCCTGCCTGCGGTGAGTGATGCCTGTGCCGCTATCCCCAATATTGTGTTTGATTGGGTGGTGGAAGAAGCCTTTGCAGAAATTCCTTCTTGGCATCCCAATGTGGAGACGGTGATTCCTGTCGCTATTCGGCGTTGGCGCAAAAATCTGCTTCGTTTTATCGGCAGTGATGAGTGGACGCTGTTTCGTCACGCTATCGCCGCCAAACAATACGATGCGGTGATTGATGCGCAGGGCTTAATTAAAAGTGCCTTGCTGACAAAATTAGTGAAGGGAACGGTGTGCGGGTATGACAGAAATACTGTGCGCGAGCCGCTGGCGAGTTTGGCGTATCAAAAAACTTTTCCGGTAGCAAAAGATCAGCATGCAGTAGAAAGAACACGCGCGTTGTTTTCACTGGCGCTTGGTTATGAAAAGCCGAACACACCGCCGAATTACGGCATTGATCGCCGCCGTTTTGGTGTGCAAGACGAGTCGCCGTATGTGTTGTTTTTGCACGGCACTACGCGCGACGACAAACATTGGCCAGATGAATATTGGCAGGCGCTGTGTCGTTTGGTGTGTGATTCAGGTATGCGTGTGAAATTGCCGTGGTGGTCGGATGCGGAGCATCGTCGTGCGCGCAGCATTGCGGAAATGCATCCGCGCGCGGAAGTGTTGTCGCGCACCAATATTGCCGGCATGGCGGCGACGATTGCGCGCGCGCGCGCCGTCGTTGCCGTGGACACCGGCTTGGGGCATTTGGCGGCGGCCTTGGCAGTGCCCACTTTGTCTTTGTACGGTTCAACGTCACCCGCTTTGGTGGGCGCATACGGCCCCAATCAATTCCATTTGTGTGCACAAGAATGCACGCGCAGTCACACGAAATATGTGCAACCTGCGGTGTTTGCACCGTTGACGCCTGCCATTGTGTTTGGGCGTTTGACGGAGTTATTAAATCAGCAAGAGCAGGATGCGCGATGAGTATTCGCAGTCAGCAGCGCAGCTTGCACATCGTGTTTGTGCTGTATCGCTATTTCCCTTTTGGTGGTTTGCAGCGCGATATGTTGCGCATCGCCCGTGCTTGCGTGGAGCGCGGCGTTAGCATAAAAATTTTCTGCGCCGAGTGGGAAGGTGAGTTGCCGGCGGGGATTGCCGTTGAGCGCTTGCCGGTATCCGGTTTTACGAATCATGCGCGCAACCGCTCTTTTGCTGAAGCTGTCAAAAAATATTTGCAACGTGAAGCAGTGGATTTGGTGGTGGGTTTTAACAAAATGCCCAGCCTAGATGTGTACTACGCAGCCGATACTTGTTTCAAAGCGAAACTGATGCAGGAGCGTTTGCCGCAGTTGCGGTTTTTGCCGCGCTATCGCCAGTATTTGCGCGATGAAAAAGCGGTTTTTGGCAGAGATAGCCACACAAAAATTTTGGCAATTGCACAGCGCAGTGTCGATGAATATGAAAAATACTATGTCGGCGCTGCACAGCGTTGCACGGTATTGCCTCCTGGCATCAATACTGATCGCCGTGCTGGTTCGAATGCGCTGCAACAACGAGAAGATTTTCGTCGCGAGTGGCGGTTGTCTGAAAAAGATCGTTTGTTATTGTCGATAGGTTCCGGTTTTCGCACCAAGGGTGTGGATCGCACAATACGCGCGCTGGCGGCATTGCCTGTAGCTATATTGCAGCACGCGCGCTTGATGGTGATAGGACAGGATCGTCCTGACAAATTTTTGCGCTTAGCTACGCAACTCGGTGTAGAAAAGCGTATTCAGTTTTTAGCAGGGCGCGATGATATTCCGCAATTTTTGTTGGGTGCTGATGTATTGATTCATCCTGCGTATCGCGAAAATACCGGTACGGTGTTGCTGGAAGCGGCGGTAGCGGGTTTGCCAGTATTGACCACAGCAGTATGTGGTTACAGCCATTACCTGCGCGACTACGCTTGCGGCGTGGTGGTTGATGAACCTTTTTTGCAAACTGCGTTGAACGATGCACTAAAAAATATGTTGCAGGATGATGCGCAGCGCGCGCAGTGGCGCAAAAATGCTTTGCTTATGGCGGAGGCAGCGGACATTTATTCACTCTTTGATCGCGCCGCAGATTTTATTGTTGCTGCGGCAGGTAAGAAAAACACATGAAATTGTTTCTCAATCCAGAGTGGAAAAAATATTGGCAGGGCAAAGACCCTTTTGCCGAGGCCTGTGCTTTGCGTGGCGAGGTGTATCGCAGTAAAGAAGGCAGACGCACAATGCGCTTTGAGAAAAATTATCGCGGTTATTTTCTCAAGCTACACGAAGGCATAGGCTGGAAAGAAATTCTCAAAAATCTATTGCAGGGGCGTTTGCCAGTGTTGGGTGCTGCCAATGAGTTCAACGCCTGCAATGCGTTGAAGAAGTTGGGTGTTGATACCATGACGCCTGTCGCTTTTGGCGAGCGTGGAAACAATCCTGCACGGCAATTATCTTTTTTAATCACAGAAGAGCTGGCGAACACAATCAGTCTTGAAGATTACTGCAAGCCTTGGGCGCAACAGCCGCCATCCTTGCGCGAAAAACGTGCCGTGATTCGCAAGTTGGCGCAAATCAGTAAAACTCTGCATGAAAATGGCATCAATCACCGCGATTACTACTTGTGCCATTTTTTGCGTGCGAACGATGGCAAACTATTTCAGCAGCGGGATGCTCTGTATTTGATTGATTTGCATCGCGCACAAATCAGAACAACAACGCCGCCGCGTTGGTTGGTGAAAGATTTAGCGGGATTGTTTTATTCGGCGTTTGACCTGCCGTTGACGCGCCGTGATCTGCTGTGCTTTTTGTCGATATATCAGCGCAATTGGCTGCGCAGTGATGTGAAAATGCTGCACTATATCGTTGAAAAAGCCGCGGCACTGTACCAAAAAGATTTTGGGCGCGAGCCACCTGCACATATTCAACGCATCGTATCTCATCTGGCAATGCATTGATGCGACTGGATAAATTTCTCGCACACACGGCAGAGATAACGCGCCAGCAAGCACAGCGCGCGGTACGCGGTGGCGATGTTTGTGTGAATGGCACTGTGGTGAAGCAGGCGGCGCAACGGCTGTGCGATACGGATGTGGTCACATTACATGGAAGCGTTTTGCAGGCCGTACAGCCGCGCTATTTTATGTTGCACAAGCCGATGGGTTATGTGTGTGCAAACAGTGATGGTCATCATCCTGTTGTTTTGGATTTATTGCGCGAGCCGCGCCGCGACAGTTTGCAAGTGGTGGGGCGTTTGGATATTGATACCACGGGCTTGGTGCTGTTGACCGATGATGGGCAGTGGAATCATCGTGTTACCGCGCCGACGCATCACTGCCTCAAAAGCTATCGCGTGCAGTTGGCGCAGCCGTTGACAGAAGCGGCTGAAAAAATGCTGTGTTCTGGTGTGCAGTTGGATGGCGAAAAAAAGCCAACCAAGCCTGCGCAATTATTTCTTATTGATGAAAACAGACTGCACATACGTTTAATAATCAGCGAAGGAAAATACCATCAAGTGAAACGCATGTTGGCAGCGGTGGGCAATCATGTGGTGAATTTACATCGTGAAAGCGTGGGCAACGTAGTGTTGGATGAGGCCCTAGCAGCGGGAGAGTATCGCGCGTTGACGGCGACTGAAGTGACGAGTATTTGCTGATGCAGCGCGACCCTGCTTTTGCTGTGCTATTGCCCTTTTTACAGGGTGTTGAAGGTAAAACTTTATGGGTGGCTGATGAAGCTGCGTTGGATTTTGTAAAAGTCGTCACCCCTTCGACATCACTTTCAATTATCAGCAATCGCTTTGATGTGGTGATGGCTGCACAAACAGTCGGCCACCAAGCTATTTTTTCGGATTTTGATTTTTCACAGATGGAAAAACAGAAGTATGTGCGTATCGTTTATCGCTTCTCGAAAGAGAAAGCGGTAGTGCATCATGTCATCAATTATGCTGCTAATTTGTTAGTGGAGAATGGCGAGTTGATACTCTCCGGTCTAAAAAGCGATGGTGCAAAAACCTATTTGGATAAATGTAAGCAATTGTTTGGCAATGGCAGCGTGCAAAAAAATGGTGTAGCTTATGGTGGCGTGTTTCAGAAAACCTATGCGCCAGCGGAAGAGGCATTGCTGGACGATCGAAATTACACGCGGTTGCGCTTAGTGCAAACGGAAGTGTTGGATTTTTGGAGCAAGCCTGGCGTGTTTGGCTGGGATCGCATCGACGAAGGCAGCGCCTTGTTGGTGTCGGTATTGGATGACTTTTTAGCGCGAGAAAAACATTCGCCGCAATCGGTATTGGATTTGGGTTGTGGTTACGGCTATCTCACTTTGATGTTGCGTGGTTTCCCGTTTGCGCGGCGCGTGGCGACGGATAACTGTGCGGCAGCTCTACTCGCTATGTGCGCCAATACAAAGCATTACGCCATGAATGTGGACGTGGTGGCGAGCGATGCGGGCAATACCGTACAAGAGACGTTTGACCTGCTGGTGTGCAATCCGCCATTTCATCGCGGTGCAGCCGTGGCAGACGATTTGACCGAGCACTTTTTGCGGCAGGCAGCGCGTTTGCTCAATCGACTGGGTGTTGCGGTGTTTGTAGTGAATGCGTTTATTCCCGTGGAGCAAAAGGCGGCGGCGTTTTTTTCATCTTGTGAGCTGTTGGTGAATAATCGCTCATACAAAGTATTGGCTTTGCGGAAATAAAAAAAACCGCCGTAGCGGTTTTTTTGTTTTGCTGAACTGCTGGTGTGTATTACGGATTTTTGACTTCCGCGCCGAGCGTCAGTGGGCGGTTGGATTCCAGCACCAAGGCGTAGCTGGTTTTCTCAAACACGTTAAACACCATCAACAGACCGGCGCGCTCATTGATTAACTTGATGGTTTCGCCCGTGACTGGATCTTTCATGGTTTCGCCCTGCGCAAAAATCGCCAGCACGTTGCCCACTTCCAAGTTGTCGCGTTTGCCTTTGTCGATCAACACCACGTTCATCGCGCCGTATTCTTGTACGCCGCCAGCCACATCAATGACTTTGCCTTTGATGTCATTTTTTGGCGAGCTGGGATAGAAAATGGCGTCGATAGCGCGCTCTTCGCTTGGCAGCAAGCGATCTTCGCCCAACACTTCACGCGTGCTGCGCAGAATGCTCATCTTGGCAATATCGCCTTCGGTCTGGGTAATTTTGGCGGTACCAATATCAATGGCTTCTACGCCCAACACTTCGCCGGTGTTGTCATCAGTGTAGATTTTGCCTTTGCGGTAAATGCCGTAAGTGGGCACTTTCGGATCAAACTCACCGCGCGCATTGATAGCATCGCCCGCGCCGGTGATAACGTGTTTTTCTGTACCCATCAACACATACGGCGCCGTTTCCAGTACGCCAGCGGAGACTACGCGGTTGCCGCTCAGGAAAGGCGCAACGATGTCCAAGGGAATGGCGGGGATCGGTGCCTCCAGTGGCTCGACGCGCACACGCGGAGCCAGGCGGTTGTCACTGCTGGGCGACATTTTGACAGTGCCGCCACAGGGGTTGGCGCGCGTGACATCCAGTTGCGGCCTGCCATCCACAATATTGAGGTTGACGGTATCGCCGGGGTAGATCAGGTTCGGGTTGCAGATATCGGGATTGACGTGCCAGATTTTCGGCCATTCCCAAGGTTGTTGCAGAAACATGCCGGAGATCGCCCAAAGGGTGTCACCTTTTTTCACGACATAACTGTTGGGGTGGTTGGGGGCGAGCTTTACATCTTCTGCTGTTGCCATAGCAGTGAAACTCAGGAGAAACGCGCCAATCAGACCGATGGCGTTCCACTTCAGCGAATTGGTTTTTAGCATTGTTGTCATCCCATGATTGGGGGCGCCGCGTCCGGTGCCCGTGATGTAGCCTCGTGTATACTACGCCCTGAATTGTGGCAACTCAATATCTCAAGCCCGATATTAGCTTAAGTATCATCATGTTAGAGCCACAATCTGTCGTATTACTAGAAGTTCATCACAAAACTGCTGATTATTCTCGATAAGCCCACGCATCCTATGGCTCGATTGGAAATTTTAGAGTTCCCAGACCCCCGTCTCCGCCAGTGTGCCCAGCCGGTCGCGGTAGTGGACGATACTGTGCGCCGTTTGGTCGACGATATGTTTGAGACTATGTACCAAGCGCCAGGGGTGGGTTTGGCCGCTACGCAGGTGAATGTGCACCGGCGCGTGGTGGTGATTGATGTGTCGGAAGACCAATCGCAGCCGCTGGTGTTTATCAACCCAGAAATCACGGTATTGGATGAAGCGCGGTGCGAATATGACGAAGGTTGTTTGTCCGTCCCGGGTTTTTATGAAACCGTCGTGCGGCCGGAACATGTGCGTGTCAAAGCGCTAGATCGCGATGGCAAACCGTTTGAAATCACACCATCGGGTTTGCTGGCGGTGTGCATACAGCACGAAATTGATCATTTGAATGGCAAATTGTTTGTCGATCATATTTCCAATTTGAAGCGCGATCGCATCCGCAAAAAATTAGAAAAAAAACACCGTGAGGATGAATAACTTGCGGATTGTATTTGCCGGCACGCCGGATTTTGCCGCCACGCATTTGGCTGCGGTTTTGCAAAGCGGTGCGCACGAGGTAGTGGCGGTGTACACGCAGCCAGATCGCCCCTCCGGTCGCGGAAAAAAACTCGCTGCCAGCCCCGTCAAACAATTGGCCGAACAGCACAGCATTGCTGTGTATCAGCCAGAACATTTTCGCGATGAACAGGATCGTGCTGCGCTGGTTGCGTTAAAACCGGATGTGATGATCGTTGTTGCTTATGGTTTGTTATTGCCGCAAGCCGTGCTCGATATTCCGCGTTTGGGTTGCATCAATGTGCACGCTTCTTTGTTGCCGCGCTGGCGTGGTGCTGCACCGATACAGCGCGCCATTGAAGCGGGCGATAGCGAAACCGGTGTTTGTATTATGCAAATGGAAGCCGGTTTGGATACAGGACCCGTATTAGCACGCGCCGTGTGTGCGATTGTTGCAGAAGATACCGGCGGCAGTCTGCATGATCGTTTAGCCGAGCTGGGTGCAAAAACACTGCTGCAAGCATTGGATGATTTGTCGATCGGTGCATTAACGCCAGAAACGCAAAATAATGCGCTGGCTACTTACGCGAGCAAATTAAACAAGGAAGAAGCACATTTAGACTTTTCACGCACAGCAAGCGAATTGGATTGCCAAATTCGCGCGTTTAATCCTTTTCCTGTGAGTTGGTGTGTGCTGCCCAATGGTGAGCGTTTGCGTGTGTGGGCGGCGCAAATGGAACAGGCGGATAAAAAAAATCTTGCTGGAACCGTGGTGTCTTTAGATGTCAATGGCTTGCGTGTAGCGTGCGTTGATGGCGTGTTGCTGCTGACGGAGTTGCAACTGCCCAATCGCAACCGCATGACGGTGCGCGAACTTGTCAACGGCCACTTGCTGCATGTGCAAGTGGGCGATCAACTCGCGTGAGCAAAAAAAATACTGTAAAAAATGTGCGCGTGGCGGCGGCGCAAGTGGTGGTGGATGTCACCAAGCACGGGCGCTCATTGGCCGAAGCCTTACCTGCGGCACAAAAAAATATTGCAGAGCAAGATGCGGCACTATTGGCGGAACTGTGCTACGGCACGCTGCGCTGTTTTTTTGAGTTGGATGCGTTGAGCGCGCAGTTGTTACAAAAACCGCCGCGCGATAAAGACGCCGACATTCATGCACTCTTGCTGATTGGTTTTTATCAGTTGCGTTATATGCGCATCGCTGAGCATGCAGTAGTTAATTTGGCGGTTGATGCCTGTCGCGCATTAAAAAAAGAGTGGGCAGGGAAACTGTTGAACGGCGTGCTGCGCAGTTATTTGCGCCAGCGTGAGAAGCTGGATGCAGCAATAGCGCGGCATCATAACCATCCTGATTGGTTGGTGCGAAAAATTACGCAGGCTTGGCCCGAACAATCGGCTACAGTTTTTGCGGCGAATAATGCGCGCGGCGGTATGACGCTGCGCGTTAATCGTCAGAGAAAAAATATCGACAACTATTGTGCTGCATTAAACGAGGTGGGCATCGTCGGCGTGCGCAGTGCGGTTGCGCCAGATGCCGTGTTGCTAGAGCAGGCAGTAGGTGTGCATACATTGCCCGGTTTTTTTGCGGGAGATTGTTCAGTGCAAGATGTGGCCGCGCAGTTGTGCGCGCCGCTGTTGCGCTTGCAAGCTGGGCAGCGCGTGTTGGATGCCTGCTGCGCCCCTGGCGGAAAAACGGGGCATATTTTAGAAACAGAGCCGCAGTTGGCGGAGTTGGTGGCAATCGATAGCGATGAAAAACGCTTGCAACGTGTGCGCGACAATTTAGATCGACTGCAATTCAGTGCGACCGTGCTGTGTGCCGATGCTGCACAGTGGCGCAGCGAAAAATTATTTGATCGCATTTTGCTGGATGCGCCTTGTTCCGGCACCGGCGTCATTCGTCGTCACCCAGACATCAAACATCTGCGCCGTGAAAGCGATATTGCCGCACTTGCGGTGCGTCAGCGTGAATTGTTGGAAGCGATGTGGCGATTGCTGAAAGCAGACGGCGTGCTGCTTTACACCACTTGTTCAATACTGCCGCAGGAAAACGAACAAATGATCACCGATTTTCTCGCGCAACACACGGATGCTGAAATCGACGCCATAGAAGTAGATTGGGGACTTGCAACGCAAAGCGGCCGACAATTACTGCCGGCCGCCGATCACGATGGGTTTTTCTTTGCGCGCTTAAAAAAACGCGCTTAACCCCGAATCAAAACGCAAACTTATCTTCAGCGAGCGCCATCACGCTGTCTGCGCCAGCGAGTGCAGCGGTGGCGTGCATGCCGGTGCGCGGCAATAGGCGATCAAAGTAGAAGCGCGCGGTAGCCAATTTGCTGGCGTAAAAACCGTCGCTGTCTTTGCCAGCGGCGATATTGTCCAGCGCGACTTTCGCCATTTGCGCCCACATAAAACCGAGCACGGTGTAGCCGGAGAACATGGTGAAATCGACCGAGGCGGCGCCGACTTCTTCTGCGTTTTGCATGGCGCGCTCACCAATTTTCATGGTGATGTCGCCCCACTGCGTATTCACTGCGGCCAGTGCTGTGCACAGTGGTTCCATGTCAGTATTGGTTTTGTTGGCTTCGCAGAATTTGTGTATTAATTTGGTGACATTGCGCAGTAGCGCGCCGCCAGAGCCCATCACTTTTCTGCCGATTAAATCCAATGCTTGAATGCCGGTAGTGCCTTCATAAATGGTGGAGATGCGCACATCGCGCACAATTTGTTCCATGCCGTGTTCGTGAATGTAGCCGTGACCGCCAAACACTTGCACGCCAAGGTTGCACACTTCAATCGCGCTTTCGGTGCAAAACGCTTTCGCAATCGGCGTGAGCAAGCCGAGTAAATCATCGGCTTCTTTTTTGCTTTCTTCGCTGCCGTAATGCGTGCGATCCACCAACTGTCCGCACCAATACAAGAAGGCGCGTTGACCTTCGGTAATTGCTTTTTGCGTCATCAACATGCGGCGCACATCAGGATGCACGATGATCGGGTCTGCTTCGCCGTCGGGATTTTTCTTGCCGGTGAGTGAGCGCATTTGCAAACGCTCACGCGCGTATTTCAATGCGCCTTGGAAGGAGGCTTCGCTGAGCGCGAGACCTTGTTGTGCGGTACCGAGGCGCGCGGTGTTCATCATGTTGAACATGATTTCCAAACCTTTGTTTTCTTCGCCGAGAATGACACCGGTCGCGCCATCAAAATTCATCACGCAAGTGGCGGAGCCTTTCAAACCCATTTTCTTTTCGATAGAGCCGCAGCTCACCGCATTGGCTGCGCCGAGAGTGCCGTCTGCGTTCACTAAAATTTTCGGCACGATAAATAGCGAGATGCCTTTGGTGCCTTTCGGCGCGCCTTCAATGCGCGCCAACACCGCGTGAATGATGTTGGAAGTCATGTCGTGTTCGCCGGCAGAAATAAAAATTTTGGTGCCGGAAATTTTGTAAGTGCCATCGGCTTGTTTCACCGCCTTGGTGCGCAGCAGACCGACATCCGAGCCGCAGTGCGCTTCGGTCAAACACATGGTACCCGCCCATTCGCCGGCGATGATTTTCGGGATGTAGAGCTGCTGTTGTTCTGGTGTGCCGCCGTGCAGCAGGCAGGTGGTGGGCGCGTGTGCCAGCCCCGGATACATGGTCCACGCCCAGTTGGCTGCACCCATCATTTCGCCGATCGCTGTGCCGAGCGAGCTGGGCAAGCCCTGACCGCCAAACTCGGTGGGCAGACCAAAACCCTGCCAGCCATCGTCGCAGTACTGGTGGTAGGCCTCACCGAAGCCGCGCGGCACGGTGACTTTGCCGTTATCAAAATGGCAGCCTTCCTCGTCACCCACTTTGTTGAGCGGCGCCAGCACTTCCTCGGCAAATTTGCCGGCGTTTTCCAGAATCATGCCCACTTCGTCTTCGCCCAGCGCACTGCAACCTTCGAGATTTTGGTAGTGGCTGATGTCGAGCAAGTCATTGAGGACAAACTGGATGTCGCGTAAAGGGGCGTGATAAGTAGGCATGCGGCAACCTCATAGGATTCGTGAATCGAGCTGATCATTATAGAGGCTGTCAGCCCTTACAATGCGCTCTATTGTTTTCGATGAATACCGCATGGCCGCTTCTCTGCTCCCCGAAAAACCGCTGGTGATTTCACCTTCGCTCGCCGCCACTCTCGGTTTGGAGGAGGCGGTGTTGCTGGCGGTGTTGCACGAATTGTTTTTGCATCGCGCGCAGGGTGGCTGGCTGAAAGCGGAAGAGTCGCTGTTGTCGCATTTCTTGCCGTTTTGGCAACCGCAAGATGTGCAGCGTGTAGCCGCCAGTTTGTGTGATAAAGGCGTGCTGCATCTGCGCTCAGCGCCGTATCTCAGCAGTGGCGTGTTGGATTTTCATCTCGGTGATGAAGATCCCTCGCCGGTAAAAACACTGCCGAAAAGCAAACCGAAAACCGTGGCGGCAGCAGGTCGCGCTGCTTTGATCGCACCAAACTGGCAGCCGGACGCTGAAGTGCAACGCCAGTTGATGCAGCTCGGTGTGGCACAGGAATTTATTGCACAACAAGTGCCGGAGTTTGTGCGCTATTGGCACGAGCGCGGCGAAGCGCATCATGCTTGGAACAGTCGTTTTCAAAAGCAAGTGCAGCGCCTGTGGCGCGATCACGAATTGCACGCGGCGAAAGTGCGCCAGAACACTGCCATGGTGGATGGTTGGCAGCCTGGCAGCGATGTGCTGGAAATTTTATTGCGCGCCGGTGTAGAGCGCGATTTTATTCACGACAGCGTGCCGGAATTCGTGTTGTATTGGCGCGAGCGCGGCGAGTTATCGACCACATGGGACAGCAAATTTTTGCAGCATGTGCGCCGACAGTGGGCAATTTTTACTGCAAAATTAGTGAATGATCCCACGCCGCGCCCGATCCGTCACGACTGGCAGCCATCCGCTGATGTGTATGATATTTTGCAGATGGCAGCGATAGATGCCGATTTTGCGCGGCAACAAGTGAGTGAGTTTGTGTTGTATTGGTTAGACAGCAAACAAGTACACAGCAGTTGGAACAGCAAATTTTTGCATCATGTGAAATACCGTTGGGCGCGCCGCCACGAACAAAATTGGCAAGGAGAAAACGATGGCTTCATCGCCACGCACACCGATAGGAGCTGGGCCGATGGCCTCTGATCTCTCTACGCAAAATACAGCTACGCCGTCTGCTGCGCCGCGCGAGGCAGTGATCGATGCGGTGAATCAAATGTTCGCCGAGTTCGCGTTGGTTTATCACAATCAATATCAAAAAGCGTTTTCTGATAAAGAAAAATTGTCGCTGGCAAAACGCTTGTGGTTGTCACATTTGGCGGCGTATTCACCAGAACAAATTCTGGCTGCCGCGCGCCGTGCCACGCATGAATCGGAATACTTGCCCACCGTGCGCGGCGTGTTGAAATATTTGGAAAGCAGCAGCGGCCTGCCCGATGCTTACGATGCCTACCGCGAAGCCTGCCTCGCGCCTTCGCCGAAAGTGGAGCAGCGTTGGTCGCATGCGGCGGTGTATCTCGCCGGCCAAGAAACGGGTTGGTATTTTCTCGCCACGCAAACCGAAAAAATCTCGCGCCCCGTGTACGAACGCCACTACCGCGCGCTGTGCGAGCGCGTAGCCGCTGGTGAAACCCTGCACTTGCCGGAGGTGTTGGAGCTGCCAGAGCCGGAACACCACCCGATGACGGCGGAAGAGCGTCAAGCGGCTGTGCGCGCCCTGCGGGAGAAGGTGGGTTTGTAGCAGTTTCATTTCCTTGTTTTATATCTAATAAATACTTATATTGACAGTGGTGCACAAGGAGGTGCAGATGCTGTACGACATCAATTGGCAGCCCAAGGCGCGCAAGCAAGTCGGCAAAATTATTGAGCGTCCGGCGCGCATTGCCATCGAAGAGGCGGTGGAGAGTTTACGGCAGTGGCCGAATTGTGCGCAGGTGAAAGCATTGACCAGCCATGCATACGGATATCGCTTGCGGGCGGGGCGTTTTCGCATACTGTTCGATGTAGACACGGTTGTTCGCATTATTGCTATTCAAGAGGTGAAAAAGCGCGATGATCGCACCTACTGAAATCCAGACTATTTTGCAAAACGGCAAGCCGGCATTTGTGGTGATTCCTTACAGGGAGTATCTGCGCTTAGTGCCGGATGCGACCAAGCGTATTCCCGCTGGTGATGCCGTGCCGCACGAAGTGATGCGCTATGTGTTGCGAGAGGATTTTTCACTGGCACGCGCATGGCGTGAGTACCTCGGCTACACGCAAGTGGATGTGGCCGCGCGCATGGGCATCACACAATCTGCGCTGGCACAGATGGAAATCAGCAAGCGCCCGCGTAAAGCCACATTGGAAAAATTGGCGGCGGCTTTGGGTGTTTCCATGGCGCAGTTGGTATGACCCCACATTCCGCCTAGGTTGATTTGCGTCTGTGAGCGGACGGTGGCACTGACTATGATGCGAGCGTCATATTTTGGAGGGCTGTGCCGTGAGTCAGTCTGAAACGGTAGAAGTCGATTACTTGGTGGTGGGCAGCGGCGCGGGGGCGCTGACCAGTGCGCTGCGCGCGCACGATCTCGGCTTGAAGGTGCTGGTGGTAGAAAAGAGCGGCTACTACGGCGGCACTTCGGCGATGTCGGGCGGCAGTATCTGGATTCCCAACAATCACTTGATGGCCGCTGTCGGCGTGTCAGATAGCGATGAAGAAGCGCTCACTTACCTGAAGGCACTGACAGAAAATGAGGTGGACGAATCGCGTTTGCAGGCCTACATCAGCAAAGGGCGCGAGATGTTGGCGTATCTGGAAATGCGCGGCGATCTGTACTGCGAGGCGCTGCCCGAATACAGCGACTACTACCCCAACGTGCAGGGCGCCAAACCTGGGGCACGCACGCTGGAGGCCAAGCGCTTCAGCACCCTGAAATTGGGGCTGGACTTGCGCCAGCTGCGTCCACCGCATCCGGCCTGCACCACCTTCGGCTTGCTGCACATGTCGGCAAAAGAAGCGCAACACGCGGTGTACGGTCATTGGAGCGCCACGCTGCAAATGCTGAAAAACATGGCGCTGTACTTGCTCGGCCTGCCGCTGCGCCTCATCGCGCCGCGCAGCACGCGCGTGACCTTGGGCAATGCGCTGGTGGCGCCGCTGCGCTTGGGTTTGAAAAAGCGCGGTGTGCCGCTGTGGTTAAACAGTCCGGCGAAAGACTTGTTGGTGGAGGATGGACGCGTGGTCGGTGCTTTCGTCGAGCGTGCAGGCAAGCGCGTCACGGTGCGCGCCAAAAAAGGCGTGCTCTTGGCGAGTGGCGGTTTTGAGCACAACCCGCTGTTGCGCCAGCAATATCTGCCGCAACCCACCTCTACCGATTGGTCTGCGGCGAACAAGCACAACACCGGCGATGCGCTGGCGATGACGCACAAGTTGCAACCGGCACTGCGTTTGATGGACGACGCATGGTGGTCGCCCGCCGCCGTGGTGCCCGGTTCGGCACCGGCGCACGCTTTGGTGTTTGAAAAAAGTATGCCGTATGGCTTGTTTGTGAACGGTCGCGGCGAGCGTTTTACCAATGAATCCGCGCCCTATATTGATGTAGTGAACGGGATGTATGCCGATCACCACAAAGATGACGAACACAGCAGTGTGCCGTGTTGGATGATTTTTGATGCGCGCTATCGCCGCAAAACCGCAGTGGCGGGTGCGATTTATCCTTCCACCTTGATGCCGGACAGCCGCGTGCCGAAACGCTATTGGGATCGCCTGCTGTACAAGGGCAGTACGCTGCCGGAATTGGCGCGCGCTATCGGCGTGGATTCGCAGCGTTTGCAAGAAACCGTGCTGCGTTTTAATCGCTTTGCGCAAACCGGCATCGACGAAGATTTTTTGCGCGGCGGCAACGCTTCCGATCGCTACTACTCGGACCCTGCCTGCACGCCCAATCCCACACTCGGCGCGCTGGAAACTGCGCCGTTTTACGCTGTGTCGGTGATAGCAGGTGATATCGGTACCAAGGGCGGTTTATTGACCGACGCGGATGCGCGTGTGCTGCGCGAAGATGGCTCAGTCATTGAAGGATTATTTGCCTGCGGCAATTGTTCCGCTGCCGTGATGGGGCGCTCCTACGCCGGCGCCGGTTCCACTTTGGGGCCCGCGATGGTGTTTGGTTTTATCGCAGCGGAAACGGCTGCGCGGTAGCCGGCACGGTATTTCCTTGTTATTTTGCAAGCGGTTTTCAGCGAGAAATATTTTATGTATGGATCAAGGGAAGTGCGGATGTGGTTACGCGCCAGTGTGATGCTGGCTGCCTCGAATATGGTCGCTGCATCCCCAGCGGGCACGTTGGACGCAGGGTTTAATGGCGATGGTGTGGCACTTGCGGGTTTCAATCCTTGGGATGCCAGTGCGTTGGCTGTGTTACAGCAACCCGATGGAAAAATTGTTTCTGCAGGGTATGCCGCGCCATCGGGTTCAGAAAACAAAAAAATGGTGGTGGTGCGTTACAACAGCAACGGCACACTGGATACATCGTTCAATGGAATTGGCGTGCTATCAGTGAATATGTCGGATGGAATTCGTGCTGCCGCTGTTGCGCAACAAACCGATGGAAAATTATTAACCGCTGGCTGGGTACGGCAAGTGGGCAGTAATGATGTGTTAGCTGTGGCGCGTGTAAAAACCAACGGCACCTTGGATAGCAGTTTTGGTAGCGGTGGCGTTGCAATGGCCGATGCTGGCAGCGCGAGTGCGCGTGCTTACGCTGTGGCAGCACACAGTGGTGGCTCCGTGTTAGCGGCTGGTTGCACCAATAAAGGTGGAGCAGCGCGCGATGATTTTATGTTGGTGAGCTTCAACAGCAGTGGCGTATTGGATAACAATTTTGGCAGTGGCGGAGGCACGTTAACCGATATAGGCGGTGGTACGGATTGCGCTTACGGCATCATCAAACAAAAAGATGGAAAACTGGTGCTGTTTGGTGAAAGCAGTATTGTTAGAGACAATATTGCCAGCCGTGATTTTGGTGTGGTGCGTTACAACAGTAACGGTACTTTGGATAAAAGTTTTTCTGGTGATGGAAAAACCAATACAGAATTTCGCACCAATGACGATGCAGTAGCGCGCGCAGGCATTCAACAAAAAGATGGCAAATTGGTGATTGTTGGTTCCAGTGCGCCTTTGAGTGGAGGCAATCGCGATTTTGCGATTGCGCGCTATTTGGCGAATGGTTCTTTGGACGGCAGTTTTGGCAGCGGTGGAAAAGTGCGAACGGATATCGCAGGCACAAATGATGTTGCTACTGGCGTGATTCAACAATGGGACGGCAAATTATTGGTAGCTGGCAACAGCAGTAATGGTGATGGCGTGTTGGTGCGCTACAACACCAATGGCACGCTTGATAGCAGCTTTGGCGCAGGCGGCATTTTAATTACATCATTGTCTGGCGGCTTGGTGATTAACGGTTTGGCTTTGCAGGGCGATGGGCAAGTAGTCGCAGCAGGTTTTTCATTTGCGTCCGGCAATTATGTGATGGCGACTTTGCGTTATTTATTTGACGACGACGATAACGATGGCATTTTGGACACGGCAGATAATTGTCAATTTGTGGCTAATGCCGATCAAGCCAATCACGATAATGATGCAATGGGTGATGCCTGTGATGACGATGATGACAACGATGGCGTGTTGGACGTCAACGATGCATTTCCGTTTGATCCTACCGAATGGGAAGACACCGATGGTGATGGCATTGGTAATAACGCTGATCCTGATGATGACAATGACGGCGTGCTTGATGAGGATGATCCATTCCCGCTGGATCCTTTTTTGTTGTCGCGCACTATCGGTGCAAAAGGCGACATGGCCGGTTACAGCGTAGCGATGGTGGGTGATGTGAATGGTGACGGCTACGCTGATATTTTGGTTGGTGTACCGAAAGCCGATGTTGTGCTGCCGTCACAAACTAAAAAATCCTCGGATGTCGGCGTGGCTATTTTGTTGTCAGGACAAGATTTTGTAACGCCGCTGCATGTGTTTTCTGGTGCAGCCAAAGGCGATGAATTTGGAACAACGGTAACGGCATTGGGTGATGTGAATAATGACGGCGTACCGGATTTTGCTATTGGTGCGCCAAAAGCCGATGAAGTGGATGTTCTCACCGGAAAAATGGTGAAGAAAGATCGCGGCAGCATCACCGTGTATTCCGGCGCAACGTTTGCGGAAATTTTCCCGCCGTTAAATGGCGATGCGGCAGGTGATATGTTCGGCTCCGCAATTGCAGCCGCCGGTGATGTAGTGGGCGGTGATGGTCACGCAGATTTTATTGTCGGCGCGCCGAAAGTCGATGGCGTTGATCCTATTACGTTGAAGCCAATGAAAGATGCGGGTGCAGCGTATTTGTACAGCGGCATAGATGGCACGCGACAACACATATTTACGGGTGCCGCCAAGGACGATAATTTTGGTGCGAGTATCGCTGGCGGCGCAGATCTCGATCATGATGGTGTTGCCGATATTGCTATTGGTGCGTATCGCCATGATCCGCTGGATCCTGTAACCAATAAACCGCGCAAAGATGCGGGCAGTGTTTATATTTATAGCGGCGTATCACCGTATAACTTTATTTCGCAGCTTGATGGTCAACGCGCGGGCGATTATTTTGGCTTTGCTGTGGCATCCGTGAATGAAGGGCAGGACGCGTTTCGTGATTTGTTAGTCGGTGCGCCGCGTGCAGATGTCACGGTCGGCAGCAAAAAATATACAGATGCAGGGCGAGTGTTTTTGTTTGCGAATAGTGGTGCTCCGTTGTACAGCGTAACTGCCAATGCGCCGCAAGCGGGCGCATTGTTTGGCGCCTCGCTTGCCGCAGCGGGTGATGTCAATGCATCCGGCGGTGAATCTTTTGCGGTGGGTGCGCCGAAAACCGACACGATTGTTAGCGGAAAAAAATTAAAAGATGCAGGAAAGGTTGTCGTGCACAGCGCAGCAGCGGGCGGCGCGGTAGTGTTTGCAGTGGATGGAAAAATTGCCGGCGGACAAGCGGGCTTTTCTGTCGCAGGTGGCGAAGATTTTAATAAGGATACCTATAGCGATGTGTTGATCGGCTCACCGTTTGCGTTGTTTAACAAATTAGCAAAAGCTGGTATTGCGGAAGTAATTTCTGGTAAAGAAGCATCGGCAGCTTGGTCGCCTTAATTGTGAGTGGATAATGAATTATTGGTTAATGAAATCCGAGCCAGAAACTTTCGGTATCGATCATCTCAAGAAACGGCCGAAACAGACCGAGCCATGGGACGGCGTGCGCAACTACCAGGCGCGCAACATGATGCGCGATGAAATGCAGGTAGGCGACAAAGCGTTTTTTTATCACTCCAACTGTGCAGAGCCAGGCATCGTCGGCATCGTGGAAATTGTGAAAGCCGGTTATCCCGATGTCACCGCGCTGGATCCTGAAAGTGATTATTTCGATCCGAAAGCGACGCTGGAAAATCCGCGCTGGTATCGTGTTGATGTGAAGTTTGAAAAACAATTTGCGCAAACGGTTTCACTTGCCACGCTCAAGCAACACCCACAGCTAGATGGCATGGCAGTGCTGGCGCGCGGCAGCCGTTTGTCCATCACGCCGGTAACCAAGGTGCAGTGGGATTTTATTTTGCAGTTGGCGTAATTCCGTTGCTGTATTGCTACCAGCCTAGCCTATCCGTAGACTGCGCCTTCACTTTGCATTCCGTTTGTTGCGCCATGCCCGCCTCTATGCCTGCTGACTCGGTCGGTATCGTCAGCCCTCAACAGATTGATTTCCCTGGTCCGATAGCTCTGCTGTCGGGGCGCACGCTGCCCGGTATTCGGTTGATGTACGAAACCTATGGCACGCTGAATGCGGCGCGCAGCAATGCCGTGTTGATCTGTCACGCGCTGTCGGGGCACCACCATGCGGCGGGCTATCACAGCGTCGACGACGACAAGCCGGGCTGGTGGGATTACTACATCGGCCCCGGCAAACCCATCGACACCAACCGCTTTTTCGTGGTGAGCCTGAACAATATCGGTGGCTGCAACGGCAGTACGGGCCCTACTTCCATCAATCCTGAGACGGGCAAAGTGTGGGGTGCAGATTTCCCGCGCCTGCGTGTGCGCGACTGGGTCAATACACAAAAAATGCTGATGGATGCGTTGGGTATTGACGTGTGGGCGGCGGTGGTGGGCGGCAGTCTCGGTGGTATGCAGGCGATGCGCTGGGCTACCAAATATCCTGACCGTTTGCGGCACTGCGTGGCGATTGCTTCCGCGATGAAACTCACGGCACAAAATATTGCCTTCAATGAAATCGCGCGCCACGCGATTACGTCGGACCCTGATTTTCACGATGGTCACTACCTTGAATTCGACACTTCACCGCGCCGTGGTTTGGCCATTGCGCGCATGGTGGGTCACGTCACTTATTTATCCGGTGATGCGATGGGGCAAAAATTTGGTCGTGATTTGCGCAGCGGCACGTTTGATCCAAAAAGTGATGACGGCGTGGAATTTCAGGTCGGCAGTTATTTGCGCTATCAAGGTGAAAACTTTTCCGATCGCTTTGATGCCAATACTTATTTGTTGATGACGCAGGCGTTGGATTATTTTGATTTGGCGCGCGAGTTTGGTGATGATCCTGCGCGGGCGTTTGCGGCTACCGCGTGCAAGTTTTTAGTGATTTCTTTTACGACAGATTGGCGTTTTCCGCCGGAGCGTTCGCGCGAGTTGGCCAATGCCTTAATCAGCGCCAATAAAGCCGTGAGCTATGCCGAGATTGAATCGGAATACGGTCACGATGCGTTCTTGATCCCCATTGAGCGCTACAAGAAAGTGTTTGCTGCTTATATGCAGAGTATTGAGGTGTGAGATGCGCATAGACCTCGATATTTTGCAGAATTGGATAGCGCCGCAATCGCGCGTGTTGGATTTAGGTTGCGGCAGCGGTTCTTTATTATCCAAATTAGTAGCAGAAAAAAACATCACCGGCTATGGCATAGAAATCGATCAAGAAAAAATTACGCGTTGTATCGAACGGCGCGTGAATGTCATTGAGCAGGATTTGGATGCGGGCTTGAGAAACTTTGCCAATGGCAGTTTTGATACCGTGGTGATGTCGCAAACACTGCAAGCGGTGCGCTACCCGCATTTGGTGTTGGATGAAATGCTGCGTGTAGGGCGCGAGTGCATTGTGTCGCTTCCCAATTTTGGCCATTGGCGTTCGCGGTTTTATTTGGCTTTGCGCGGTCACATGCCGGTGTCGGAATTCATGCCCTACACTTGGTACGATACGCCCAACATCCATTTTTGCACGGTGGATGACTTTGAGGATTTTTGTCGTGAGCGAAATATCCGCATTCTGAATCGTCGCTATGTCACTGGCGGGCGCGACGATAACGCGCTGTCGGTGCGCTGGCCCAATATGTTGGCAGAAACAGCGGTTTACCGCTTGGCGCGTTGAGATAACAGGTATCGCGCTATGCAAAAAATAGTGTTGGCATCCGGCAATAAAAAAAAGCTGACTGAATTGCAATCGCTGCTGACGAATTTACCGTGGGACGTGGTGCCGCAATCGGCATTCAATATTCCTGATGCCATTGAAGATGGCTTGTCGTTTATTGAAAACGCCATTATCAAAGCGCGGCATGCGGCGAAATTGTCGGGCTTGCCAGCAGTGGCGGATGATTCAGGCATTGCGGTCGATGCGCTGGGTGGAAGCCCCGGTATTTATTCAGCACGTTTTGCCGGTGAACACGGCGATGATGCAGCGAATAATCAAAAATTATTGGATGCGCTGATCGACGTGCCGGAAGAAAAACGTACAGCGCAATTTCACTGCGTGTTGGCGCTGGTGCGCCATGCAGAAGACCCGGTGCCGGTGGTGTGTCACGGTGTGTGGCAGGGCAGCATTTTGCGTGCGCCGCGCGGTGAAAATGGTTTTGGGTATGATCCCTTGTTCTGGGTGCCCAGCCATGCGTGCAGCTCGGCAGAGTTATCAGCGATAGAAAAAAATCGCATCAGCCATCGCGGGCAGGCGATGCAGTTATTGCTGAATGCGCTGCGTTCGTTTGCTTGAATATGTTGGTGCTGCCGCCACTGTCTCTGTACATCCATATTCCTTGGTGTGTGCGCAAATGCCCGTACTGTGATTTCAATTCGCATACGGAAGAAAACTTCCAAGAAGCGGCGTATGTGCAGCAGTTGTTGGCGGATTTGGAGCATGATTTGCCTTTTGTGCAGGGCAGAGAGCTGCGCAGTATTTTTTTTGGCGGTGGTACGCCGTCTATTTTTTCTGCACAGGCTATCGCCGCTATTTTGCAGGGTGTGCAACAGCGCATCCGCTTTGCGGAAGGTATTGAAATCACACTGGAGGCCAATCCAGGAACCGCCGAAGCAGAAAAGTTTGTCGGTTTTCGTGCGGCAGGCGTGAATCGTCTATCCATTGGCGTGCAAAGTTTTTCTGAAAATCACTTGCAGTCCTTGGGGCGCATCCACAACGGCGCTGAAGCTGCACGTGCAGTGGCGATGGCAAAAGCTGCAGGGTTTGCGCGCATCAATATTGATTTAATGCACGGGCTACCCAAGCAAACGGTGGATGAAGCCTTGGCAGATTTGCGGCAAGCAATGGATCTCGGCGTTTCACATCTTTCTTGGTATCAACTCACCATCGAACCGAACACCGTGTTTTATCGTCAACCGCCCACGTTGCCGGTGGATGAAGTGTTGTGGGACATTCAGCAGGCAGGCTTGGCGCTGTTGCAAAACCACGGCTTTCAGCAATACGAAGTGTCGGCTTTTGCACGCGCAGTGAAGGATGAATTACAAGTCTGTCGTCACAACATCAATTACTGGCAGTTTGGCGATTACTTGGGCATCGGCGCCGGCGCGCATGGCAAAATCACTTTGCCTGCAGAAAATAAAATTGTGCGCTATAACAAAACGCGCATCCCCAAACATTATTTGCAGCATTCCGTTAGTAATTTAGCAGAACAACAGGTGTTGACGGAAAATGATTTGCCATTTGAATTTATGTTGAATGCGCTGCGTTTACGCGAAGGTGTGCCATCTGCGTTATTTGCTGAGCGCACGGGCTTGCCCTTGGCGACAATTGATGCGGTGTGTAAAACATTGCGCGACCAAGGCTTGTTAGAAAAAAATGAAAACCGCTTGGTCGCAACAGAAAAAGGCTTTCTGTTTTTGAACGATGTGCTGACGGCGTTTATGCCGGATTAGCCGGTGCTTGCAGCAGTGCGGCGCGCAACTGGCGCAACCATACTTTCAAGCGCGACACATTTTCCCAACCGCTGCGCAGCAATTGTTTTTGTGCGGCGGGCAGGGCTTCCAGTTGCGGCTGTGCGTACACAAACAAGCCTTTGTCGTTTGGCACTAACACTGGGGCTTGTGATAATTCCGGTGTGGCTTCCAGTTGTTGCAGGGCTTTAATCACCAGTGCGTGAAAATTGCCTTTTTCGCCGAGCTCGGCATAAGCCTTATTCAACAGCGGATAGTAGCGGCGATACAGCTCGGCGCACTGTTGCGGATCCAGCGCGGTAAGCAATTCCACATAGAGGTTGTAGCGTGTTTGGCTCTCAGGTGTTTCTGTCAGCGGCATGCTGCTGCTGGCGGCAAAGCGTCCTTTGATCGGCGTGAATAAGCCCGCTTTGTGATCGACTTTGCCCACCGCCAAGCTGTTGACGAAAGTGACAAAGCGGCGCAGTAACTGATCCTTACCTAGCAGGGTGAGTGCCTGTGCCTGCCAGCCGCCCAAACTGCCGAGAGCTTGGCGCAGGCCTTCGTCCGAGTCGTCGAGTACGGGCAGCGGTGCGGCTTCGGGGGTTTGCTCTGTAGCCGGCTCGCTGGCAGCAACGGCGGGGTCGGCTTCTGGCGCGGGCGCTTCAGCCACTTGTCCTGTAATGACTGCTTGTGTGGGTTGATCGGCTTGAGGGTTGACCGCTTGTTTGATGACGGCCAACGGCTCCGCTTTGCCTGCACCCTGCGTGAAGTAATAGCCTGCTGCGCCGATACCGGCCGCCACGAGCGCCAACATCACATAGGTGGTGGCAGATGAGCGGCGTTGGGGTTGCATGATGATGCGGTCGTCGTCGGACAGTTGCATGGCGATCCTCTCGCAAAAAACTTATGGACGTCAGACCGCTCGCATGGCAAATAATTCCGCGCTGCGTTATCTCAGCCTAAAGCGTGCACCGCTTTTACGGCATCGCTCATGGCTTTTTTCAGTAGGCCGAAGCCGGTGCAATCGCCGATAGTGACGATCGTGGGGCCGCAACCGTCCAGTGTGTCTGCCAAGGCGGTGTCTGGCTCAAAACTGGGGGCGATTACTACGCTGTCCGCTTTCACCACGCGCTGTCCGCCGTCGAGTGTGATGTGTACGCCATCGGCGGTAATGCTGTCGATGTGCGCGCCGGTGGTGAGAATCACGCCCGCCGCATCCAAACGTCGGCATTCTTCCGCACGGCGTTTTCTGCCTACTTCGCTGGCGATGCGGTGATCGCTGCTCAGCAGTTTGGTCGTTTTTCCTGCGCGTGCCAGCCACTCCGCCATTTCCAATGCCAACAAACCGGAACCAATCACGGCTACGGTGTTACCTGTAATTTTTTCTGGTGTGTTGTCGGCGAGGTGCTGATCGAGTGCGCTGCCTTGTATCACTTTGGCATCGCTGCTGATGTTGTAAGCCATCGGCGCCAATGCCGCACCCGTGGCGACGATTACGGTATCCGGTTGTTGTCCGCACACAAAATCGGGCGTGACGTGGGTGTTGAGTTGGATATTGATCGGCAAACGCTGCACTTCGGCGCGTAAATAATTCAGAAACGCGCGCTGTTCGCGGTGCATATTGGCGGCGAGCGATAAACGCCCACCGAGTTGCGATGATTTTTCACACAGCGTGACCTTGTGACCTTGCTCTGCGGCAGCGCGTGCCGCTTCCATACCGGCAGGGCCGCCGCCGATGACCAAAATATGTTGTTTGGATTTTGGTGTTGTGAATTGCAAAACGTTTTCACGACCAGATTGCGGATTCAACGCACAAAATGAGCCACTGCCTTTGCCGATGGTGTCCACACAATCTTCGCAACTGTTGCACGGACGGATTTCAGATAAGCGTCCTGCTTGCGCCTTTTTGGGCAATTCTGGATCGGTAAATAATGCGCGACCGATAGCCACCATATCCGCCTTTTCTTCGCGCACCAATTGTTCGGCAAATTGCGGATCGCCGCTGCGGCCGACCACCATCACCGGCACATCCACCACTTGCTTCAGTGCTGCTGCCATCGCCGCGTTGTAACCGGCGCGGTATTCACTGCCGGCAATAATTTGTGTGATGTTACTGTCGCTCACGCCGCCGCTGATGTGAAACGCATTCACACCGGCTGCAACTAAAATCGGTGCCATGCGCTGTGTGTCGTTGATTTCACGGCCGCCACCATCGCGTTCAAAACCGGAGAGGCGCAACACAATCGGAAAATCAGCGCCGCATTTCGCGCGAATATCGGCCAATACTTCCAATAAAAATTTCATGCGGCCTTCGAGCTTACGGCCAGTGTAAGCATCCGTTCTATGATTGCGCAGTGGCGACAAAAACGAACCCAACAACATATAGCTGTGTGCGGCGTGCAACTCCACACCGTCGTAACCCGCTTTTTTGGCGCGTAAACAGGCATCGCCATACATGGCTACATATGTAGGAATTTCTTCAATAGCGAGCTCACGACACACTTGCATGGTGGTGGGGGTGCGTACTACCGAAGGGCCGACAGCAGGAATGCCGCGATAAAAAATCGACAGCGACTCTGGTCCGGTGTGTGAAATTTGCGGAAAGATTTTCGCGCCGTGCGCATGCACCGCATCCACCAATTTTTTGTGCGGCTCAATCAGATGATCGGCATACAAACCCAGCGAGTGCGCTTGGTAGCGATGCTCTGCATCCACTGTGCACACTTCCATCGTAATCAAACCCACGCCGCCTTTGGCGCGCTCGGCGTAGTAGGCAACGTGGCGTTCGGATGGCGTTTCGTCATCGTTGGCGTAATCCACTGTCATCGGCGCCATCACGATGCGGTTGGGCAGCTCCAGCGAGCCAATTTTGATCGGTTGAAACAAATGTGTGAGTGCAGTCATGGTGATTATTTCTCCTGCAAGTATTGCGCGTGATAGCGCAAATGGTTTTCAAAAAATGTGCTGATGAAATAATAGCTGTGATCGTAACTGTCGCGTCGATTCAGTGTGAGCGCGACATCGGCTTGTTGGCAGGCATCCTCTAATAATTCCGGTTTTAATTGCGTGGCGAGAAAATTATCGGCCAAGCCCTGCTCAACCAGTATCGGTTTGTTGTAGCCGCGTGTGGCGATCAGTGAGCAAGTGTCGTGTTCTGCCCATGCCGCTTTGTCGTGACCTAAATAATGCGAAAACGCTTTTTCTCCCCAAGGGCATTGCGTGGGTGCGACTATCGGCGCAAACGCAGAAACGGATAAATATTGCTCTGGGTGACGAATGGCGAGCGTCAAGGCGCCGTGACCACCCATGGAGTGACCGGCAATGCTTTGCCGTGTTGCGTCAATTTTATTGCCAAATTCTTTTGCGATCAGCGCGGGCAATTCGCTCTGTACGTAATCGTACATGCGGTAGTGTTTGGCCCACGGCCACTGCGTAGCGTTGATATAAAATCCTGCGCCCAAACCAAAGTCCCACGCGTTTTGTGCGTCGTCAGGCACTTCATCACCGCGCGGACTGGTATCGGGCGCGATGATGGCAATGCCGAGTTCGGCGGCGATGCGCTGTGAACCTGCTTTAGTGACAAAGTTTTGGTCGTTGCAGGTCAAGCCCGACAACCACCACAGCAGCGGCACTTTTTGTGTATTGGCCTGCGGTGGTAGATAAATTGAAAAAATCATCTCGCAAGACAAGGCAGACGAGTAGTGTTTGATGCGCAGTTGCTCACCATCAAAACAAAGATTTTTTTCGATGATGTCCATATCAGTAAATCACGACGGAACGTATCGCTTTGCCGTCATGCATCAAATCAAAGGCTTTGTTGATCTCGTCCAGCGGCATGGTGTAAGTCACCATTTCATCGATTTTGATTTCACCTTTCATATAGCGTTCAACATAATCGGGCAACTGTGTTCTGCCTTTCACGCCGCCAAATGCGCTGCCGCGCCAAACGCGTCCCGTCACTAATTGAAACGGACGCGTGGCAATTTCTTGCCCAGCACCGGCTACGCCAATAATGACGGATTCGCCCCAGCCTTTGTGGCAGCATTCCAAAGCGGAGCGCATCAAGTTCACATTGCCCACGCATTCAAAGGAATAATCCACGCCACCGTCAGTTAAATCGACGATCACTTCTTGTATCGGTTTGTCGTAATTTTTTGGATTCACGCAATCGGTCGCGCCGAGCATCTTCGCCATTTCGAATTTGCTTTCGTTGATGTCCACCGCAATGATGCGTGCGGCTTTTGCCATCACTGCGCCTTGAATCACTGATAAACCAATGCCGCCCAAACCAAACACCGCCACCGTGGTGCCAGCTTCTACTTTGGCTGTGTTTAACACTGCGCCGATGCCGGTGGTGATGCCACAGCCGAGTAAGCACACTTTATCTAACGGTGCAGTTTTGTTGATTTTTGCCACGGCAATTTCTGGCAACACTGTGTATTCAGAAAATGTCGATGTACCCATGTAGTGATAAATCGGTTTGCCATCTTTGCTGAAGCGTGTGGTGCCGTCCGGCATCAGCCCTTTGCCTTGCGTGGCGCGTATCGCTTGGCATAAATTGGTTTTGCCGGACAAACAAAATTTACATTTGCCGCATTCGGGTGTGTACAGCGGAATGACGTGATCGCCCACCGCCACACTCGTCACACCTGCGCCCACTTGCACTACCACACCTGCACCTTCGTGACCGAGTATGCAGGGAAACACACCTTCGGAATCCTCACCGCTGAGTGTGTAAGCATCGGTGTGGCACACGCCGGTGGCGGTGAGTTTCACCATCACTTCGCCCGCTTGCGGGTCTTGTAAATCCACTTCTTCAATGGTGAGCGGTTGGTTGGGACCCCAAGCGACAGCGGCGCGTGTTTTCATTTTTTTCTCTCCAATTATTTAATTTTATCCATCACATCGTCTTTGAAACGCTTCATGCAATCAATTTTGAATTGCAGATCGGATTTGAATTTACCGCCGTACATAAACCACGGCATCACGCAGGCTTCTGTCACGCCGTTGTCGGCCAGTTTTTGGTTGCCAGCGAGATCAAACACATCCGTCGCCACCGAAATAAATTCAAACGGTTTGTTGTCGGTGCCGTACTCTTTGCGGTACTGCGCAATTTTTTGTGCCATCTCAATGATGTGATCGGCTTTGGTGTTGGGCGAAGCAAAACCGTCAGCGATGCGTGCGGCGCGTTTTAAGACGATATCCGCCGTGCCGCCAATCACTATCGGCATCGGCGTTTTTGGCACGGGATTGATCGACATATTCGGGTAGTTATAAAACTTGCCTTTGTGTTCAAACATATCGCCGGTGAGTGCTTTGCGCAAAATTTCGATCATTTCTTCTGAACGCGCACCGCGATCTTCCCAGTTGGTGCCGTTGATGGAAAAATCTTCCGGCCATGGTGACAGACCCACGCCCAGTGTCATGCGATCCTGACAAAAATAAGAAGCCGTGCCAGCTTGTTTTGCCACCAACATCGGCTGGCGCACCGGCAACTTCAACACGCTGATTAAGAAGCGAATGTTTTTGGTCAGTGCGCCCATGTGAGCGATGGCGCAGAAGGGGTCGAGGAAGGCGGTGTTGGCGTTCCAGTAGCGCGCGCCGGAATCCGAATAAGGGTAGTTGACCGAGGTTTCGTCGTAGAAGAACAGGCCGTCGCCCAGGTTCACCGAGTGGAAGCCCAGCTCGTCGGCGGCTACTGCCAGCGGCACTTGGTCATCGGCGGGGTTGAAGGTCAGGGTGAGCGAAAATTTCATGGGCGAGTCCTCTGCGGTGAGTTTGTGGTAACAGCAGAAATATAGGCAAGCAGATTGACTGTTTCAATACGATTCGTTTCGTAATTACCGCAGAGCTATTTTTACAGCCGCACCACCACGCCCTGTTCAGCCATGAACTGCTTGGCTTGTGGAATGGTGTATTCGCCGAAGTGAAAAATGCTGGCGGCGAGCACGGCATCCGCGCCGCCCTGTTTCACGCCGTCCACCAAGTGTTGCAGGTTGCCCACGCCGCCGGAGGCGATCACAGGGATGTTCACCGCATCGGCAATGGCGCGCGTCACGCCCAAGTCAAAACCGTTTTTGGTGCCGTCTCTATCCATGCTGGTGAGCAGAATTTCCCCCGCGCCGTAATCTGCCATTTTCTGCGCCCACTCCACGGCATTGATGCCGGTGGCTTTGCGACCACCGTGGGTGAAAATCTCCCAGCGGTTCGACTCACCCTCAGCACTCACGCGCTTGGCGTCCAGCGCCACGACGATGCACTGCGAGCCAAAACGCTCGGCTGCTTCGCGCACAAATTCAGGGTTGTGGATGGCGGCGGTGTTGATACTCACTTTATCGGCACCGGCGTTCAGCAGGCGGCGAATGTCGTCCACCGTGCGCACGCCGCCGCCCACCGTGAGCGGGATGAACACCTGGCTGGCCATGCGCTCCACCGTGTCATAAGTAGTGGCGCGGTTGTCGCTGCTGGCGGTGATGTCGAGAAAGGTGATCTCGTCCGCGCCCTGCTCGTTGTAGCGGCGCGCAATTTCCACCGGATCGCCCGCATCGCGGATGTCCACAAACTGCACGCCTTTCACCACACGGCCGTTATCGACATCGAGGCAGGGGATGATGCGTTTGGCGAGGGTCATGGCGAGGTTCCGGCAGCAGAAAAACGGGGGTGCATGGTAGCATTTCACCTTTCTACGCACAGGTTGTCGATGGTGGGTTAAATATGACCGATAAAAAAAATGCAGCGCGGGAGGCGTCCATTGCGCGTGTGATGGACGGGCGCAGTTGGGATGATTTTTGCGATGCGCTGAAAAAAGTCGGGCACGATATTGTATTGGCGGAAACAGCGCCAAAGAACGCGCTGGATCGCGCTGAAGGTTGGCGTTATCTCGCGCGTTTGACGCGCGGCGCGCTGGAATCTTTTTTGGAAGCAGCAGACACACAAGCGCCCACATTTACGCGCGGTGTGCATGAAACCATCAAAATGGGTTTGGATAATCCAGACAATATTTATCTCACCGCGCCCGTCAACGGCAACTACACTTATCGCATCACTGGCACACGCGGTACGGTGCATTATTTGGGTTTTGGTGCGCAGGAGGGCGGTTACGGCAAAACGGCTTCTTTGGATACCTCTGGTTATCTTGAAGCGAAAGATATGCACATCCATGCAGATGGTTCATTTGAAATTATTGCGTCGAGTGCGCCACAAACAGGCAACTGGTTGCGTATGACGCCAGAAACGCGCCTGCTGCAAGTGCGGCAAACGCGTATGCAGCACAAAACAGAAATTTCTGCGCAAGTGCGTATCGAAAGAATTGACGGCGACAACCAGCCGCGCCATTTATCTGCCGAGCGCGTGGATAAAGCGCTGCAAGGCGCTGCGTTTTTTGTAGCAGGCACAGCGGGTTTATTTGCTAAGTGGGCAGAAGATTTTCGCCAGCATCCAAACACGTTACCGCGTTTTAATCCTGAAGTGGCATTGGCGGCGGGCGGTGATCCGAACATTGCCTACTATCACGGCTACTTTCAATTGGAAGACGATGAAGCGCTGCTGGTGGAGTTTACGCCGCCAGCGTGTGATTTTTGGAATTTGCAGTTGGCAAATTATTGGCTGGAGAGTTTGGATTACCGTTACTTCTCCGTGCATATCAACAAAGGCACGGCGCAGTACCGCGCAGACGGTTCCGTGCGCGTCGTTATCAGTAAACAAAAACCCATCAGCAAGCAAAAAGCAGAAGCAGAAAACTGGCTGGATACTTGCGGCAGAAATGAAGGGACTATGTGCTTGCGTTGGGTGCGAGCGGCCGAGCATCCGCAGCCGCAGGCGCGTGTGGTGAAATTAAAAGATTTGTGAGGATGGCAGAATGAGCGAAGCAGCATTTGATGTGCAAACCCTATTGGCGGAAGCCTCGGCAGCGACAGGTTTATCCAATTTTGGTGCAGAGGATTTTAAGGAAGGCTTGCAAAAACTGATCGAAACCTATACTAGCAACGGCTTTGATGAGCGTGGCATCAAACGCAATCGCAAACGCCTACTGAAATTACTGCAAGTGCGTTTGAAAATTGAAGCGGCGTGGCAACAGCATCCAGAAATACGCGATGTGAAAATCAAAGCGCCCATGTTTCTCACCGGCTTGCCGCGCACGGGAACTTCTGCGTTGTTAAATTTGTTGTCGCAAGATACAGCGGCGCGCCCACTGAAATTGTGGGAGGGCATGAGTCCTGATCCGCTGCCCAACAATCCGCCGGAGGCTGAAGACTCGCGCTATGTACAATTAAAAGTATTTTACGAAGAAGCGCACAAGAAAAATCCCAACTTCGACAAAATTCATTTCACCAATGCGGATACGCCGGAAGAGTGCATCCATTTGTTGAATCACACTTTTCAAGACGTGCAGTTTGGTGTGGAAACCATGATGGAGCCATACGGTTCTTGGTTTCAGCAGAAAGATCATTTGCCTGCCTATCAATACTACGCAAATATTTTGCGCATGCTGCAATGGCAGCGGCCGGGCGAGCGTTGGTTGTTAAAAACGCCGGCACATTTGTGGGCATTGGATTGTTTGGTGCAATTATTTCCTGATTGTTCGATTGTTATCACGCATCGCAATCCGTTGGAGTGCGTCACGTCTTACGCCAGCATGATGGAATCCATGTTGATCGGCCGCGAGTTCGATCGCAAACAATTTGGCGCGGTGGTGATGGAATATCTCGCGCGCAAAGTGGAAGCGAGTTTGCGTCAGCGCGAGCACATCGACCCAGCGCGCATACTGGATTTGCAATTCAATGATTTCATCGCTGATGGCGTAGGCACGGCGCGGCGCATTTATCAGCACTTCCACTTGCCGATGAGTGCCGAGGTGGAGCAGCGTTTGCAGAGCTATGCCGATGCACATCCGATGGGCAAACACGGCAAGCACGATTACCGCTTAGAGGAGTACGGGCTGACAGAGCAACAAATCCGCGATCGCTTCGCGTTTTACATTGAGCGATTTCAAGTGCCAATGGCATAAGCGGGAACCTTTTACCGCTTACGAGTATCACAGCCACTATCGCAACCGAGGGAATCGCAGCATGAAAAACAACGTCATTCTTTTATCTACATTACTGGTTGGCGCACTGGCTATCGCTGGTTGCAAGAAAGGCAGTGGGCAGGCACAAACGATTGAATTGCCGGAAGGTCAGTTGCACGTTGCGGCACAGTGGGTAGACGGGCAGTTGTGGGTGGAAAGTTTTGACCCCGCCACGCGTGTGTGCTCGTTTAGCCAGTACCGCGATGGCAAGCCAGTGGAGAATAAAACCGTGACATTCACCAACTGCCGTACCGGTTTGGGCGGTCCGATGATGCGGCCGATGATGGAGCGCCGCCAGATGCCAGGGCGTGAAGGCATGATGATGCGCCCCGATATGCCGCCGCACCCCGGCCGCGTGCGCCCCAACACGGAACAGCCACCGATGACTCCGCCGCCTGCTGCTCAGTCCGAGCCTGCGCCAGTTGCCCCGCCACCGCAGGGCTAATATCCTGTGCAGCCTTTTTTGGCTGCCAGATTCCTACTTATGAACACGCCCGACGATATTCGCTACCTCGCCTCCCACCAGTGGGGGCGTTTGGAGGCTGACGGCACCGTGACGGTTGGCATCACTGACTACGCGCAAGAGCAGTTGGGCGATGTGGTGTTTGTGGATCTGCCCGCTATCGGCGCGCAATTAGCGCAGGCAGGTGAGGCGGGTGTGATCGAGTCCGTTAAAACGGCATCGGATTTGTTTGCACCGGTATCCGGCGCAGTGATCGCTCACAATCCTGTTTTGGAAGACGCGCCGGAAACGGTGAATGACTCGCCTTACGACAAAGGCTGGTTGTTCTGTATCCAGCCTAATAATGCCGCTGCCGAGTGGGAGCAGCTCTTGGACGCCGCCGGTTATTGCGCCGCCGTTGCCGCCGAGCAAGACGACGAATAAGCCCGCGTCATAGTGGAACTTCGCAGTAGCGCCGCCCTCCAACAGCGGTGATAGACTTTGTTTCCCTCGGAGGAAGCGCCATGAGTAGAGAACTGATTCCCGCCAGCGTGTTGAGCCCCAGCATGGGTTTGACCAGCTACGCGCAGGCAATTAGCGGCATCCCCATTTTGTCGGCGGATGAAGAGCGTCGCTTGGCAGAAGATTTGTATTACCGCGAAGATTTAGACGCGGCGCGCCAACTGGTTATGTCACACCTGCGTTTTGTGATGCACATTGCGCGCAGCTACAACGGCTACGGCTTGCCGCAGGCGGATTTGGTGCAAGAAGGCAATATCGGTTTGATGAAAGCGGTGAAGCGCTTTAATCCAGAAAAAGGCGTGCGTTTGATTTCTTTTGCTGTGCATTGGATCAAAGCCGAAATTCACGAATACATTTTGCGCAACTGGCGCATCGTTAAAATTGCCACCACCAAACCGCAGCGCAAATTGTTTTTTAATCTACGCGGCGCGAAAAAAACGCTGGCGTGGTTATCTAACGACGAAGCGCATGCCGTGGCCAAAGATTTGGGTGTGTCGGTGAGCGATGTGCGCGAAATGGAAAGTCGTTTGTTCGGTCACGATGCCTCGTTTGATGTAGGCGTGAATGATGACGAAGACAAAGCCTACGCCGTGCCCGCAAATTATCTGGAAAAGGAAGACAGCGATCCGCTGTTGCAGTTGGAAAACGATAACTGGGACAAAGTGTCTACACAGCAGTTGGCGCAAGCCATGACCACACTGGATGCGCGCAGTCGCGACATTTTGCAAAAACGCTGGTTGGATGAAGACGGCAAATCCACTCTGCACGATCTTGCTGCTGAGTACGGCGTGTCCGCAGAACGTATCCGCCAACTCGAACAGAGTGCGATGAAAAAATTACGCGCTGCGATGGTGTTGTAACCTGCTATTACATAGAGCTTAAGAGTCGCGCCTAGGAGGCGCTCCTACAGAGGTGTAATTTTTTGTAGGAGCGGCACTTTGCCGCGATCAGTCTGTCGCGATGAGATTATGTTGGATCAATCAAAGAGCAAAGACTTTCTAACGCACCGCGATTGTTGTCGGCAACGGCTTTGGCTCTTTCGCCAAACCCTTTGCGCAAGGTTTCATCGTGCAGCCATTGCGCCATTTGTGCCGTTATTTGCTCAGCGTTGTCGGCAATTGCCAGTGCGTTGTTGTCGCGCAACAGTGTTTCCACTTCAGAAAAATTAAATAACTGTGAACCGCTGATAATAGGGCAGGCCCACGCAGCGGGTTCAATCAAGTTGTGGCCGCCGACAGGCACTAAGCTGCCGCCGACAAACGCGATATCGGCTGCGCCGTAAAACGCGAGCAGCTCGCCCATGGTGTCACCCACCACAATATCGGTTTCTGGTGCAAGTGTTTTTTGTTCGCTGTGACGCAACACAATAAAGCCTGCGGCGGTACATTGTTGCGTTACGCTGGCAAAACGCTCTGGGTGGCGCGGCACTAACACCAGTAATAAATCGGGAAAGGTTTTTTTCAGTTGCGCAAATGCGGCGAGCAGAATGCCGTCTTCGCCTTGATGTGTGCTGGCAGCTAACCACACTTTTCTGCTGTGGTTGTTTGACCACTGCACGCGCAGTGCGGCAGCTTTTTGCTGCGTGGCGGCATCCAACGTTAAATCAAATTTAATAGAGCCAGTTATGGTTAGGTTTTCGCGCGGCAAGCCCAGTTGTACAAAACGCTCGCCATCGGCGTGTTGTTGCGCAGCAACTTGCGTGATTTCTCGCAACATCTGATGCGTGAGTGCGGAAAATTTTCCATAACCGCGCGCGGATTTTTCAGACAGGCGCGCATTGGCGATCAACACAGGAATTTGATGTTGATAGCAACTGTGCACCATGTTCGGCCACAGTTCAGTTTCCATTACGATCAATATTGCTGGTTTTACACGCTGCAAAAAATGCGTGAGAAAAATCGGCAAATCGTAAGGCGCGTAGACGTGAAAAACGCTGTTGCCCAACACGGCGCGCACGCGCTCGGAGCCGGTGGGTGTGGTGGTGGTGACAACCCACTGCCAATCGGAATGCTGGTTTTGCAGGGTTTTAATCAGCGGCACAGCCGCTAAAGTTTCGCCTACCGAAACCGCGTGCAGCCACAGCACAGGCTTATTGCAATCAAAAGCGGGTGCGGGAAAACAGCCAAAGCGTTCGCGCCAACGCTGTCGGTACGCCGGCGCCTGCCGCGAACGCCACAGCAGGCGCAGCAAAATCACGGGCAGCAGCAGGGTGTAGAGCAGGGTGTAGAGCGGTCGTGTCATGCGCGGCATTATAATGTGCGGCTTCCCGTGCAGGAGACATCGGTGCAAACCCTACAAGTGGATATTGCCATCATCGGCGGCGGCATCGCGGGCTTGTGGCTGCTCGCCTGCGCGCGCCGTGCTGGTTACAACGCGGTGCTGTTTGAGCGCGCGGCTTTGGGCAGCGGGCAAACCGTGGCTTCGCAGGGCATGATTCACGGCGGTGTGAAGTACACCTTGAGTGGCGCGTTGTCGGGCGCGTCGGAAGCGATTGCCGATATGCCGGCGCACTGGCGGCGTTGTATCAAAGGTGAAGGCGATGTGGATTTGCGCGGCACGCGCGTGCTGAGCGAAGCGTTTTATATGTGGTCGCCAGAAAATGCTTTATCAAAAGTCACTGCTTTTTTTGCCAGCAAGGCGCTGCGTGGTCGTGTGGATGCGGTGAAGCCAAAAGACTACCCCGCCGCATTGCGCCATGAAAAATTTCGCGGCAGCGTGTATCGCTTATTGGATATGGTGGTTGATGCACCTTCGTTATTGGAAACATTGCGCGCGCAAAATGCGGAGTCTGTTTTTTCGGTAGGCGATCAAGCGATTACTGTACAGCGCAAAGACAAGGGTGCTGATATTTTTTTGCAGCATAATAACGAAAAACTGTGTGTGAGCAGCCGGTTGTGTGTGTTGGCGGCTGGCAAAGGCAATGGTGAATTATTGCAGCAACTTGCGATAAAAAATCCTGTTATGCAATTGCGTCCGTTGCAACAGGTGATGGTGCGCCATCCGCAGTTGACGGATTTGTATGCCCACTGCGTCGGTAAAGACAGCAAGCCACGGCTAACCATTTCTTCGCACGTCACCGAGCAGGGCGTGGTGTGGTATCTCGGCGGTCAGTTGGCGGAAGACGGCGCTGCTTTGTCAGGCGAGGCGTTGATCAAAAAAGCAAAACAAGAAATGGAAATATTGTTTGCGTGGATAAAATGGAGCGAAGCGCAGTGGAGCACTTTTTTTGTCGAACGCGCAGAGCCGCAGCAGCCGGGTTTGTTGCGACCAGATAATGCTTGGTTATCGCCTTGCGATGATTTGTCGCGTTGTGTGGCGGCATGGCCCACCAAGTTGACTTTAGTGCCGCATCTCGGTGTGCAGATGATGAATTATTTGCGCGCGCAAAACATTGCGCCGCAAAACAAAGATGTCATGCCGGCGAGTTGGCCGCGCATGACGCAAATCGCTGCTGCGCCGTGGCAATCTACACAATGGCAGCAGGTATAACATGTTTTATCGCGCTTTAGGCAGTACCGGTATGCAGGTGAGTGCGCTTGGTTTTGGCACGGTAAAACTGGGACGCACTGAAGGTGTGAAATATCCGCAAGCGTTTACTGTGCCGGATGATAAAGAGGCGCGTGCGCTGTTGGACTTATCGCGCGATCTTGGCATCAATCTCATTGACACCGCGCCCGCTTACGGCAATAGCGAGGAGCGTTTAGGAAAATTGCTGAAAACGGATCGTAAGCAGTGGTTAATTTGCAGCAAAGTGGGTGAAGAGTTTTTGGATGGGCAATCCACATTTGATTTTTCAGCCGCGCATACGCGCATGAGTGTGGAGCGCAGTTTGCGGCGTTTGCAAACGGATTACATCGACATGGTGTTGGTGCATTCCGATGGCAATGACCTCGATATTATCCAAAATAGCGAAGCACTGGAAACGCTGGCGGAGTTAAAGCAGCGCGGTTGGATACGCGCATTTGGTATGTCCACTAAAACGGTGGCAGGCGGTTTGTTGGCGGCTGAACAATCCGATGTGGTGATGGTCACTTATAATTTGAATGAGCAGGCGGATGTGGCTGTGCTGGATTACTGCCGCGAGCACAACAAAGGTGCGCTGATTAAAAAAGCGTTTGCCAGTGGGCATCGCTGTGATGGCGATGCGGTTACTGAGGCGCTAGCAATGATTTTTTTACACGCGGGCGCGAGTTCGGCCATTGTTGGCACTATCAATCCAGCGCATTTGCGTGAAAACGTAAAAAAATTACCTAAGTGCGCGTGAGTTTTATTTGGATACAGTTTCGTCCAAATACTGATCTTTTAATTTTCGATAATTATTCGCACTGTAAGTAAAAAATGCTTTTTCTCTTTCAGTCAGTGCGCGCACTTGTTTGGCGGGGCTGCCGACATAGAGAAAGCCACTCTCTAATTTTTTTCCGGGGGGCACGAGGCTGCCCGCACCCAACACCACTTCATCTTCAATGACTACGCCATCCATCACGATGGCGCCGATGCCAATCAGCACACGGCTGCCGATGGTGCAGCCGTGCAGCACCACGCGATGGCCGACGGTGACATCGTCGCCAATCGTCAATGGAAATCCATCCGCTTCGTAAGGGCCGGCGTGGGTGATGTGTAGCACGGAGTTGTCTTGCAGGCTGCAACGCGCACCGATGCGAATGCGGTGCATGTCGCCGCGAATCACGGTGTGCGGCCACACCGAGCAGTCGTCGCCTAGGTGTACATCGCCGATGACGCAGGCCATGGGGTCTATATAGACGCGCGCACCCAGCTGCGGTGTCTGGTTTTGGTGGGGGCGTAGGGTATGACTCATGTGCGGCTCCAGAGGGTGTGAGGCTAGCCGCTATAATAGTGCTGGATCCCACAAAACTGACTCAGCTATGACGCTCTTGAACGATCACGCTCTGCCCAATACCCCCAAGCGTTTTGTGGCCGGTGCTAAATGCCCACAGTGTCAGGCTGTCGATAAGATTGTGATGTTTCGCAGAGACGGCGTTCAGCATCAGGAGTGCGTCAGTTGCGGCCACCATGCGGAGATGGTGTACGAGCAGAGCTTTCGTGAGCTAGAAACGCGCGTGAACCGCGCCGTGGATGCCAGTCGTGAGGCCGCTCCTGTGAAGTTCGTTGATCCTGCGTAAGCGCACTGAGACGGGGAAGGCTTATCTTGGTTGGTATTTTTTCCCTGTAGATATTTACCCTGCCCTGAGCGGTGTCTATAATTGCGGCGCTTTGTTGCACCCCCCTTCTTTGCTTATTTTTGAATAATTGCGTATTTCATAACAAATGGAGAATAAGAGCATGCATTCCAGAACCAAAAGGCTGCTGACGCTCTTGCTCGGTCCCGTTTTATTGGCCTCTGCCGCAGGTGCGTGGGCTGATTTGGCCGATCGCAGCAGAATCAACTTGTCGCCTGGCGTTACTTTGCTGGGGCATGACATCTACGACTTGCACATGTTGTCGATATGGATTTGTACCGCCATCGGCATCGGCGTGTTTGCGGTGATGTTTTATTCCATCATCGTGCACCGCAAATCACAGGGGCACCAAGCCGAGCATTGGCATGAGCATCTGGGCGCTGAGTTGGCGTGGACCATTATTCCGTTTGTTATTTTGGGCTTTTTGGCGTGGCCTGCTATTCATGTGTTGTTGAAAATCTATGACACCGATGAGCCGGAAATCAATATTGTAGTGACTGGTTATCAGTGGAAATGGAAGTATGACTATCGGGGTGAAGAAGGTGTGAGTTTCTTCTCGAATTTATCAACCCCACAAGATGAAATTTACGGTAAACAAGAAAAAAGTGAATATTATTTGTTGGAAGTGGATGAGCCTATTCATATTCCCGTAGGCACCAAAGTTCGCTTCCTAATTACTGGCAACGATGTTATCCACTCATGGTGGGTGCCTGCCTTGGCAGTTAAGAAAGATGCAGTTCCTGGTATTGTGAATGAGGCGTGGACAAAAGCTGAGAAGGTGGGCGTCTATCGTGGACAGTGCGCCGAATTGTGCGGTAAAAACCACGGCTTTATGCCGATTGTGGTTGTGGTTGATAGCAAAGAAGATTACGCCAAATGGCTGTCTGGCAAAAAAGCAGAAGCTCAAAAAGTGCGCGAGTTGATGGCGCAGACGTTCACCTTGGAGCAGCAAATCGAACGCGGCAAAAAAGTGTATGAAACTGATTGCGTGGCCTGTCACGGTATGAAAGGTGAAGGTGGCGTCGGCAAGCCGATTGCTGGCAGCAAAATTGCCACAGGTCCTATCGAACACCATCTGTCAACGGTAGTGCACGGCGTGTCTGGTACAGCCATGCAGTCTTTCGGCGCTACGCTGAACGATTTGGATTTGGCGGCTGTTGTTACTTACGAGCGCAATGCGTTCGGTAACAACATGGGAGACAGCTTGCAGGCTGTTGATGTGTACAAGTTTAAGAGCAAGAAGTGAGGAGTAGACAACAATGGCACACGGTCCAGCGAAAGGTTTGAGCCGGTGGTTGTTTACCACCAACCACAAAGATATCGGCACCATGTATCTGTGGTTCAGTTTTGCGATGTTTCTCTTGGGTGGAACATTTGCATTGATTATTCGTGCGGAGTTGTTTAAGCCAGGCTTGCAGTTGGTGGAGCCAGAATTTTTCAACCAGATGATTACTATGCACGGCTTGGTGATGGTGTTTGGTGCCATCATGCCGTCATTTGTCGGCTTGGCGAACTGGATGATCCCAATGATGATTGGCGCGCCTGATATGGCTCTGCCTCGCATGAATAACTTTTCGTTTTGGTTGCTGCCGTTTGCGTTCCTAACATTAGCGTCTACTTTATTTATGCAGGGCGGTGCGCCCAACTTTGGTTGGACGTTCTACGCGCCACTGTCTACCACTTATGCGCCTCCGTCGGTCACGTTTTTTATCTTTGCCATCCACATCATGGGTGCGTCTTCCATTATGGGTTCAGTTAACATTATTGCTACCGTGTTGAATATGCGCGCGCCAGGCATGACGTTAATGAAGATGCCGATGTTCTGCTGGACTTGGTTGATTACGGCATTTTTGTTGATTGCGGTAATGCCAGTATTGGCGGGTGCGGTCACCATGATGTTGATGGATATTCACTTCGGCACGTCCTTCTTTAGCGCGGCAGGTGGTGGCGATCCAGTATTGTTCCAGCACGTTTTCTGGTTCTTCGGTCACCCTGAGGTGTACATCATCATCCTGCCAGCTTTTGGCGTGGTGTCGCAAATTATTCCAACTTTTGCGCGCAAGCCTTTGTTTGGTTACAGCTCTATGGTGTACGCCACTGCAGCGATTGCATTCTTGTCGTTCATCGTATGGGCTCACCACATGTTTGTGGTCGGTATTCCGGTCGCGGGCGAAATGTACTTCATGATCGCCACCATGCTGATTGCCGTCCCTACAGGTGTGAAAGTGTTTAACTGGGTGGCAACAATGTTCCGTGGCTCTATCAGTTTTGAGACGCCGATGTTGTTTTGTATCGCGTTTTTGATTCTGTTTACCACGGGTGGTTTCTCTGGTTTGATGTTGGCATTGGCACCTGTCGATTTCCAATACCACGATAGTTATTTCGTGGTGGCGCACTTCCATTACGTTATGGTGGCGGGTGCGATGTTCTCTATGTCCGCTGCTATTTACTATTGGCTGCCTAAGTGGTCTGGTCGCATGTATTCAGAAACCATGGGTAAGACACATTTCTGGATCTCATTTATCGGCTTCAACTTGACATTTTTCCCTCAGCACTTTGTTGGTTTGGCGGGAATGCCGCGCCGTATCCCTGACTACAATTTGATTTTCGCAGATTGGAATATGGTGTCGTCGATCGGTGCAATGATCTATGGGTCGTCACAGATTTTGTTTTTGTTTAACGTGATTCGTACAATTGTTGCGGGTAAGCCGGTGACAGAGCCAAAAACATGGGATGGAGCAGAAGGTTTGGAGTGGACAGTGCCGACGCCTGCGCCGTATCACACCTTCAGTGTGCCACCACAGATCAAGTAATAAAGACGTAAAAATAGTTTGTATTGAGTGTGCGGTGTAATAGGTCCACATGGGGCAGGTTGACAAAAAAGGCGACAAATATATTGTCGCCAAGCTATTCGTCGGCGCTGTGGGCATGTTTGTGTTTGCCCTGTTTGTTATGCCGCCGTTTTATAATTTGCTTTGCAGTGTTTTAGATATTAATTCGCCACGCCTGAACTCTAAAAAGCCGTACACAGCAGAAGAGGTAAAAGTTGATAAGTCTCGCTTGGTGAAGGTGCAGTTTGTGTCCATCAACAATGCGGGAATGCCTTGGGAATTTCGGCCCGAGGTGGTGTCGGTTGATGTGCATCCAGGAGAGCCAACGCGTGTGGTTTTTTACGCGCGCAACCCGACGGATCACAAGATGATTGCGCAGGCAGTGCCCAGTATTGTGCCTGAACAGTCGGTAGAGTTTTTTCACAAAACAGAATGTTTTTGTTTTACGCAACAAACACTGGAAGCTGGTAAAGATATAGAAATGCCTGTGGTATTTATTGTGGATCAAGCGTTGCCTGCGGGAATACACACTATTACGCTAAGCTACACGTTGTTTGACGTCACGGCATCGATGCAAGCGGCGGAAGCGGCAAAGAAAAATTAAAAAGTAGGCAGTAGGTTGCGTTTTTTGCGCGTGTAGTCAGTGAAAGTTGAGAATAATGAAGTCATAGCGGGAGAACATTATGGCAAGTGAACACGGTCAACAGACCTATTACGTCCCAGAGCAAAGCAAGTATCCGCTGTTTGCTTCAGCAGGTATCGGCATGATGATGGTGGGAGTCGCCACTTGGTTGAATGACCTGCATGCTGCAAAACAAGGCAGTCCAGCGCTGTTGATAGCGGGGTTCTTGGTGCTTGCTACAGTGTTGTTTCGCTGGTTTGGCGCGGCGATCAAAGAAAATATTCAGGGATTAAACAGCCCGCAGTTGAAACGCTCATACCGTATCGGCATGAAGTGGTTTATTTTTTCTGAAGTGATGTTCTTCGCCACTTTCTTTGGCGGTTTATTTTATGTGCGTGAATTTGTCGGTCCTTGGTTGGCGGGCGTGGGCAGTCACGACGGCTTTACCAACGAATTGTTGTGGAAAGGTTTTAGTTATAACTGGCCGATGTTGCAGACGCCCCAACAAGCTATTGGTGGCGTAGCCAATCAAATCGTTGCTAACACAGGCACGTTTATTGGTGCGCACAAAAGTATGTCTTGGCCTGGTGTTGCTGAAGCCGCGCATTGGCTGCCACTGTGGAATACCCTGTTTCTGGTGACATCCTCTATCACTTGCGAGTTTGCTCATCATGCGCTGAAAGCAGACAAGCGTAGCGCCTTCAAACTGTGGTTGCTGATCACATTAATTCTCGGCTTTGCTTTTGTGTATTTGCAAGCCAAGGAATACCATGAAGCGTATACAGAGTACGGTTTGACACTAAAAACCGGCATTTACGGCACTACATTCTTTATGCTGACGGGTTTCCACGGTTTCCACGTTTGCTTGGGTGCGTTCATGTTGTTAGTTATGTTCTTGCGTGCATTGAAAGGACATTTCAACAAGGAAGATCACTTTGGCTTCGAAGCGGCCAGTTGGTATTGGCACTTTGTGGATGTGGTTTGGCTATTCTTGGTGGCTGTTGTCTACGTGTTCTGAGGAACGCTACAACGGTCAAAGGAAAGGCCCGCTAAGCGGGCTTTTTTTATGCGGTGAAGTTTGAGAGTTATTTTTGTGCAGGCTGTTGTTGCAGCACGGCGGGGTTGTTCCAAGGCGCGTGCGATTGCAATTTGCCCGTGTAAAAACCGTAAATCATCGTGGAAAGTAGAGCTGTGGCCAGTGTTACACGCACCACTAAGCTGTGATAGGTGCGTTTCGATTTGGGGTCTCCATTGTCTTTGAACAGTAAATAAAGACTGCGCAGTAGACTGATTGCCATGAGCAACAAGATGACCAAAATTAATAGTTGCAGTTGAGATGTGGACATGGCTGCCTCGTCAATGAATTACAGGGTTCGCGGTTATTATAGCGTCCGTGACAGCGTCAGGTGTGATGTGTATGGCTTGCAAATTCAAGTTTGAATGGCGCATAACATTATTGGTTTTATTTTTGTTGCCACTGTTAATTGGGCTGGGGTTTTGGCAGCTACACCGTGCCGATCACAATCGCGCATTGGTGGCGCAAGCTGAGCGGCAAAGAAAAGAAGCTCCCATTTTTTTAACGGAGTTATTGCAAAAAACGTCCAGTGATAGAGAGAAAAATAAAACAGATGCATGGCATTTGAAGCAGGTGAAATTGCGTGGCCGCTGGCTGAGTAATGTGTTCTTACTGGAGAATCAGATTTATGCAGAGCGCAATGGCTATTATGTTTTTGGTGTGATGCAGTTGGAGGGTGCTGGTTTGGTGTTGGTTAATCGCGGGTGGGTTGCTGCCCCCGCGTTGCGCAGCGAATTGCCGACAGTTCCACCTGTGGTTTTGGGTGATGAAGTGGGCGAGGTATATGTGTCGCCAGCGTGGGCAGAACACTCACCGCTATTTGCAGAAAAGGGTTGGCCCAAGCGTGTAGGTAGAATCAATCTCGCTGGTGCAGAAAACGAATTGCACTTGTCGCTGATGCCGGTGGTGGTTCGTCTGCGAGAGGGTTCTCCATCTGCATTGGCGACGCAATGGACTATCGTCAATATTCTGCCAGAAAAAAATATGGCCTACGCTATTCAGTGGTTTGTTATGGCGTTTGCATTATTGCTTTGTTACGTTTTTTATTCATACAGAATTGAATCAGTGAAACAGTGAGAGCTTTTTATGAGTGAGCACACAGCGGTAGAGACGCATCAAGGTAAGTATTTACTACTGACGCTGATGTTGATTCCTATCTTGGTTGTTTTGGCGGCAACTTTTGTTTTTTATACCGGTATTGGCGTACCCAAAGAGACACATAACAAAGGCGTGTTGATTACGCCGCCACAGCAGATCAACGATATTCATCCTGTTGCTGCAAATGGCGCGCCGTTTGTTTTTGAGCGCAAGAATCCTGTGATATGGACTTTTTTAACAGCGCATCGTGCCACTTGTGGCGATGATTGTCGTCAGCGTTTTTGGGTAAATCGACAAACGCGTACAGCATTGGGCAAATATCGCGAGCATATTCGCCGCGTGTGGTTGGTTACGGAAGGGAGATTGGATAGCGAAACAGAGCAGTGGTTAAAGAAAGAGCATGAGGACGTCATTGTTTTGCAGAGTGACGATGCGCAGTGGAAGAAATTGTTGAGTCAATCCAATTATCGCAGTGTCGATGAGAGCCAAACCAATTTCTTTTTGGTGGATCCGCGAGGTTTTGTGATGATGTATTACACCGCGCAAAACACCTATAAAGATGTCATGGCGGATATGAAATTTCTGCTGAAAGACGTGGAGTAAGACATGCAGCGCAAACCTGGATTTTATCTTGCTATTTTTGCTTTTTGTGTTGCGGTGGTGGTGATTGTATTGGGTGCGTACACGCGTTTGGTGCATGCGGGCTTGGGCTGCCCAGATTGGCCTACCTGTTACAGTCATTTTTGGGTGCCGACCACGCCGGAAGAAATCCATCACGCCAATCAAAACTTTTCTGCTACGCCGGTGCAAACGGATAAGACATGGCCAGAGCAAATCCACCGCATTTTTGCCTCCAGTTTGGGTGTGTTGGTTATTGGTTTATTGGTGATTGCTATCAGAAATCGCAAAACAAAAAATCAGCCGCTTAAATTACCGGCATTTATGTTGGGTTTTGTTATCTTGCAAGGCTTGTTTGGTATGTGGACTGTGACGCTGTTGCTGTGGCCGCAAGTGGTCACAGCACATTTGTTAGGTGGCTTTACTACTTTATCGCTGCTGTGCTTATTGGCGCAGCGTTTGGGTGGGTTTGTGTGGATGCTGAAAAAAGAAGCGTGGCAAAAAGTGGTGCGCTTACGCGGCTTGGCGCTGGCGGGCTTGCTGGCGGTGGTCATGCAAATTGCGTTGGGCGGTTGGACAACATCTAATTATGCTGCTTTGGCCTGCCCTGATTTACCCACTTGTCACGGCAAGTGGTTGCCCGCGATGGATTTTTCTGCGGGATTTAATGTGTTTCAGCATATTGGTCCCAATTATTTAGGCGGACAACTCGACAATGCGGCGCGTACGGCAATTCATTTTGCACACCGCGTTGGCGCTGTGGTGGTAACGCTGCTGTTGCTGTCGCTCATTGTTGCATTGTGGCGCACCGGCATTCGTGAATGTCGCCGCATGTCTGTTGTGGTGTCTCTGGTGTTGTTGGTGCAGTTAACTTTGGGTATTAGCAATGTTGTGTTTGGTTTGCCATTGTTTGTTGCCGTTTCACACAATGCAGTGGGTGCGTTATTGTTGTTAATCATGGTGACCTTAAATCATCGCGTGTTAACGGTGCAGTGCCATTCATCTATTGAAGAAAAATAATATGAATTCATCTTCTGTGCAGCAACGCGCACTGTGGCGCGACTATTTGGAATTGTGCAAGCCCAATGTTGTGGCCTTGATGATTTTGACTTCCGTGATTGGCATGTTGTTGTCGGTGCCGGGCGCAGTGCCGTGGCATGTGTTGGTTTTTGGTAATTTAGGGATTGCGCTGTGTGCGGCAGCGGCAGCAGCAGTGAATCATATTGTCGATCAGCATATTGATTTGAAAATGGCGCGCACAATTAATCGCCCAGTAGCGCAAGGTCGCATCAACAGCAAGCAAGCGATAGTGTTTGCAGCTGTGTTGGGTGTTGCCGGTATGTTGGTGTTAAAAGTGTTCACCAACGATCTCACCATGTGGCTAACCTTTGCTGCGTTGATTGGTTATGCTTTTGTGTATACGCGATTTCTCAAGCGCGCTACACCGCAAAATATCGTGATCGGAGGCTTGGCTGGCGCAGTGCCACCACTATTGGGTTGGACTGCAGTAACGGATCACATTCATCACGACGCGCTGTTGTTGGTATTGGTGATTTTTGTGTGGACGCCGCCGCATTTTTGGGCGCTGGCCATTCATCGTCGCGATGAATACGCCAAAGCGGGCATTCCGATGATGCCAGTGACACATGGCATTAAGTTGACGGCGCTGCATGTGATTTTGTACACCATTATGCTGATTGCGATTACGCTGCTACCTTTTGCTACGGGTATGTTTGGCTGGCTGTATTTGTCTAGCGCGATTGTGTTGGGCGCAGGTTTTTTATATTGGTCAATTCAGTTGTATTGTGAAAAACCGCGTGCCGGCATGGAAACGTTCAAATATTCCATTATTTATTTGATGGCACTATTTGTTGTCATGCTGCTGGATCACTATTTGTAATTGAGGTGCTGAGTGAGCGAGAAATTAAAAATACGCTTAACTGTTTTTGTATTGCTACTTTTTATGGTGGGCGTAGTCGGTGGTTTTGTACACCGTATGACGCAGCCCAATATTTTCAGTAAAGAAAAAATGGAAACCTATGGAGGGTATTTTTTTGATAAACCAAGGATATTCCGCGATCCGGTTTTAATTGACCAAGACGGAAAAGCGTTTGATCCCAAGTTTTTTGCAGGAAAATGGACGTTTGTGTTTTTTGGGTTTACTTCTTGTCCGGATATATGCCCTACGACTCTGGGTGTACTGGATAAGTTTTATCGCGAATTGCAGGAAAAGCATGAGGCCGATGGTGTGCAAGTGGTGTTGGTGTCGGTAGACCCTGCGCGAGATACACCACAAAAACTGAAAGAATACACGGCGTATTTTAATCCGGCATTTTATGGTGTGACGGGTGAGCACATGGATTTGGTGCGCTTTGCTGCGGATTTGAATGCAGGGTTTACCAAGGCGCCGATAGATGGCGGTGGGTATTTGATGGAGCACAGCGGCAATATTGCTATTATCAATCCGCGCGGGCATTACCACGGTTTTTTTAAGCCGCCGTTTGATCCTTTGAATTTGCGCTTGGCGTTTAACTCGGTGCGTGCGCAATACGAGCGAGATTTCGGCAAATAAATATTTGTTACATAAAGCCCAATTTTTTGAGTTGGGCTTCCATCTCTGCCCAGCTCCAAAATGCGCTCATACGCGTAATTTTTCCTTCGGCGTTTACTTCGTAAATAGCGACCATTTCGACTTCAGTTTTTCCCTTACCCATATCGTTGACAGCAGTTTGTAGCACGGCGCAAGAATAGTCACCGCTGGGAATGCGCTTGTGTACGTTGATGGTCAATTTTGAAGGGCCGATCACCATGTCCCAAAACTTGGCGATGGCGGCTTTGCCGCGATGCCCTGCACCAGTGGCATCAAAGGGCGAAATACCTACGGGATCTTGTACCACTGCGTCGTCAGCATAGAGTGCGAGCCAGCCTTCGCGGTCGCCCTGCGAGGCGAGTGCAACGGATTGCATATTGGCGCGAATGGCGAGATGTTCTGTGTTGGCAGTCATGTGTATTTTCCTGTGATGATTAGTGCGTGTTTCCAAGTTGCAGTGAAGACCACAAGGCATCAACGCGTCGTTTGGTGGCGTCATCCATTGCAATCGCTTTGCCCCATTCGCGTTGCGTTTCGCCCGGCCATTTGTGTGTGGCGTCCAGTCCCATTTTGGAACCGAGACCGGAAATAGGTGAAGCAAAATCTAAATAATCAATCGGTGTGTTATCCACGAGTACCGTATCGCGCAGCGGATCCATGCGTGTAGTGATTGCCCATACCACATCTTTCCAATCGCGTGCATTCACGTCGTCGTCTGTCACGATAATAAATTTCGTATACATGAATTGGCGCAAAAAAGACCACACACCCATCATGACGCGCTTGGCGTGCCCCGGATATTGTTTTTTCATAGTGACGACAGCGAGGCGATAAGAGCAGCCTTCAGGCGGCAAATAAAAATCGCTGATTTCTGGAAATTGTTTTTGCAAAAGCGGTACAAAAACTTCATTCAATGCTACGCCCAAAATAGCGGGCTCATCCGGCGGCCTGCCGGTGTAAGTGCTGTGATAAATCGGGTTGTTGCGATATGTGATGCGCTCGACGGTAAATACAGGAAAGCGATCCACTTCGTTGTAGTAGCCGGTGTGATCACCAAAAGGTCCTTCATCGGCCATGTCGTCGGGATGAATCACGCCTTCCAAAATAATTTCTGCGGAGGCTGGTACCTGTAAATCATTGCCGATGCTTTTGACCACTTCTGTTTTTTCGCCGCGCAATAAACCGGCAAAAGCGTATTCGGATAGCGTGTCTGGCACTGGTGTGACAGCGCCCAATATGGTGGCGGGATCGGCACCCAATGCGACAGAAACAGGATAAGGTTTGCCTGGATTTTGTTGTTGCCATTCGCGAAAGTCGAGTGCACCACCGCGGTGTGACAACCAGCGCATAATCAAACGGTTTTTGCCGATCAACTGCATGCGATAGATGCCGAGATTTTGGCGCTCTTTATTGGGACCGCGCGTAATCACTAATGGCCAAGTAATTAACGGTGCGGCATCTTCGGGCCAGCAAGTTTGTATCGGCCATTGATATAAATCGACCGCATCGCCTTCGAGAATGTTTTCTTGGCAAGGAGCACTGCGCAACACTTTCGGCGCCATATTTAGCACTTGTTTGAGTGTGGGCAGTTGACCAATTAAATCGCGAAAGCCTTTGGGTGGATCCGGTTCTTTCAAGTAGGCGAGCAGCTTGCCGACATCGCGCAAATCATCGACTGATTCGCGCCCCATGCCCAGCGCCACGCGTTTTTCGGTGCCGAACAAGTTGGCGAGTACGGGTGTTTTGTAGCCCTTGGGGTTTTCAAACAACAGGGCGGGGCCGCCGTTGCGCAGTACGCGATCGCAAATTTCTGTCATTTCCAAATGCGGATCAACTTCAACCGTGATCCGCTTTAATTCGCCGCGCTGCTCAAGGAAGGTAATAAATTCGCGCAAATCTTTGTATTTCATCGCGTAGTTTTCCCTTCCACGGAAAAATTATTTTCGCTTCATGGAAGCAAAGAATTCTTCATTGGTTTTGCAATCTTTGAGCCTGTCCACCAAGAACTCTGTCGCTGGTGTGTCTTCCATGTCGTGCAAGAGTTTGCGCAGTATCCACGCTTTTTGCATTTCATCTTCACCCATTAACAATTCTTCGCGGCGGGTACCGGAGCGACGAATGTTGATGGCTGGGTAGACGCGCTTCTCAGCAATTTTGCGATCCAAATGCAATTCCATATTGCCTGTGCCTTTGAATTCTTCGTAGATCACCTCGTCCATTTTAGAGCCGGTGTCGATCAAAGAAGTGGCGATGATGGTGAGGCTGCCGCCGTGTTCGATATTGCGCGCCGCGCCGAAAAAGCGTTTTGGGCGTTCAAGGGCGTTGGCATCGACGCCGCCGGTCAACACTTTGCCGGAGGAGGGCACCACGGTGTTGTAAGCGCGTGCGAGGCGGGTGATGGAGTCCAGCAGAATGATGACATCCTGTTTGTGTTCGACCAGCCGTTTGGCGCGCTCGATCACCATTTCGGCCACTTGTACATGGCGCGTGGGCGGTTCGTCGAAGGTAGACGCCACCACTTCGCCGCGCACCGAGCGCTGCATTTCGGTCACTTCCTCAGGACGTTCGTCGATCAGCAATACAATCAAATGGCACTCGGGGTTGTTGCGCGTAATCGCCTGCGCGATGTTCTGCATCATGATGGTTTTGCCCGCTTTGGGCGGAGCCACAATCAGTCCGCGCTGACCTTTGCCGATGGGGGCGATCAGGTCGATGATGCGTCCGGTTAAATCTTCGCGCGAGCCGTTACCCGCTTCCAGTTTCAGGCGCTGATTGGGGAACAGTGGGGTCAAGTTCTCAAACAGGGCTTTGTTTTTGGTGCCTTCGGGGCGGTCGCCGTTGATGGTGTCTACTTTCAGCAGGGCAAAGTAGCGTTCACCTTCTTTCGGCGGACGAATTTTGCCGATGACTTCATCGCCCGTGCGCAGGTTGAAGCGGCGGATCTGGCTGGGCGAGACATAGATGTCGTCTGGACCGGCCAGGTAGGAAGAGCTGCCGGAGCGCAGGAAGCCAAAGCCGTCTTGCAGGATCTCCAATACCCCCTCACCGCTGATTTCTTCGCCGCTTTTGGCGTGACGCTTGAGGATGGTGAAAATCACATCCTGCTTGCGATTGCGCGCCATGTTTTCCAAGCCGATGCCTTCGGCGATTTGCAGCAGTTCTTCAATGGGTTTGGCTTTCAGATCCGTCAGGTTCATAGGTTTTGTGTCAGCTTCACGGTGGAGGGAGAAGGAGGAATTACCGGCGCAAGCGCAGGGAGTTATCGAGAGTCTTAGAGTTTTGACGTTTGGGAGAGAAGTTGCGGTGCGGCGCTGTCGGTGTTGTTGGGAGCGACTTGGGCGGGCTGCACGCTAGGACGGGCTAACTATATGTCTCCTTGCTTGGCTTTGTCCAGAGGGGCAGGCGAGGAAACATTGTGCATCCTCGCCTGCATCGGCCATTACAAGTTGCTGTTGATGAACTCAATCAGCTGCACTTTAGACAGCGCGCCCACCTTAGTGCCTTCCAGATTGCCGTTCTTGAAAATCATCAAGGTTGGGATGCCGCGAATGCTGAATTTGGCGGGTGTCTCTTTGTTGGCATCCACGTCCATTTTGCAAACTTTGATTTTGCCGGAGAACTCTTTCGCCAGCTCGTCCAAGATAGGTGCAATCATTTTGCAGGGGCCGCACCACGCTGCCCAGAAATCCACCAATACCGGCGTGCTGGATTTAAGAACATCAGCATCAAAGCTGGCATCGGTAACATGGACAATGGCATCGCTCATGGCGTACTCCAGTGCAAGAGGTGAGGGAGGCTTATCATAGCGCAAGCCAGTGACCGCTCCAAGATTGCAGATGTTTTTGCGGAGAAGTTTATTGTGCTTGTAAGCGCTGCCGCACCGTAGAAATTGCCTCGCTATTAGGCTTTAGTTTCAGTCCTTGCTCCCAGATTTTTTTGGCTTCAATGGGCTGTCCCGTGAGCCACAACACTTCGCCGAGATGAGCAGCAACTTCGTCATTGGGATGCATCGCGAAAGATTTTTTCAAACGCAGCAGAGCCTCTTCTTTTTGCCCCATGCGAAACATCAGCCAGCCCATGCTATCGAGAATGGCAGGATCTTGCGGTTGTAAAGCCAGTGCGCGTTCGAGCAGTTTTTTTGCTTCGTCCAGTTGTCGATTGCTGTCTGCCAGCAAATAGCCGAGTGCATTCAGCGCATCCACATTGTCTGGCTCGCGGGTGAGTACGAGGCGCAAATCCGCTTCCGCCGCTGGTGTGTTGCCCGCTTTTTGATACACCAGTGAGCGAGCCATATTGAGCCCGACTTGGTGCGGGTATTTTTGCATGGCTTCATTCAACGCTGCGAGGCTGCGTGGAAAATCGCTGTTTCTGAATAGCGCATCGGCTTCAATTAAATACAGTGCCAGCGCGTCGTTGGGGTGGGATTGTCGCTGCTCTGCCAGCCATTGCTGCCCTTCTAAGCGATGGTGTTGTTGCAGCATTAAATCAAAGGCTTTAGTGACGGCGGGCAGATATTCGCTGCCGCCTTCCACGCGTCGGTAGTGCTCCAAGGCCTTGCTGTCTTTGTGATCATTTTGTGCTATCTCACCCAGATAAAAGTGAGCGGTGTCGGCATTTTTTTTCAGAAACAACAGCTGCTCAAAAAATTCGCGTGCTTGCGCGTAATCTTTCAGTTGATAGTTGACCATGGCGCGCGCCAGTAACAGATTGGGCTCCAGAGAATTGCGTTGTGCCATGTAATCAAATTGTTCACGCGCTTTTTTTAAGTCGCTTTCGCTGAGCATGCGCGCATATTCCATGCGCAGTTTGTCGTTGTCAGGTTCGTCGTTGACAATATCGCTCATGTGTTTGATGGCCGTGTCCGGCCTGCCACTTTTGTACAGCACATCCACTTCCAATAAGCGCGCCGGTAAGTTTTTCTGATCGACAGCGCGCACTTTTTCAATCAGCGACAAACTGTCGTCGTAGTGTGTGTTGGCTGCTAACAGTGCGGCATTGCCAAGCATGAGATCTGCGTTGTCAGGGTCGTCGTGCAAGAGCGTTGTGTATTCACGACTCAGTGATGCGAGTGTTTTTTCTTCGGTCGCAGCGGGGTTGGTGGCAATGGCGAGAAACAGTGGGCTGGCGTGCAACGCCAATAAGCGCTTGGATTGTTGCAGTGCAGCGACTAATTGACCGCTGTCGATAAAGTATTGTCCCGCGATGTATATCGGTTCGGGATTATTAGGTGCAATGCTGGCCCACAGTTGTGCGAGATCCAGTGCGGCTTGATCGGCTTGCAAATAACCGGCCAGCATAGTGGCGCGTCGTGCAACACCGGCATCGCGCGTTTTGTATGCCTGCTGGTAATAGTTGGCCAGCGCGACATCCAGTTGCCCGCGATTGATGGCGACTTCCGCCACGAGCAGCGAGTACAGCGCATCGGGCGGGAAGGGGCGGTCAACGGTCGTCGTGGGTGTGCTGCTGGATGAGTCGGGTGAGGTGTAGCTACAGCCGCCGAGAGCCAAGATCAAGCTGACAGCCAGCCAACGGAGAGGAGCGTGTGATGTGACCATGGTGACGCCTTGTCAGAAATTGCGTGGGCAATGATATAGAGAGACTACGGATTACCCAACACGAGCCGGACAGTATAATGGCGCGCGATTTCTGCGGGTTGCTGCATGTCTTTATTGGTTGTCGGTATCAATCACAATTCAGCGTCGCTGGCGTTGCGCGAGCGCGTCAGTGTTGCGCCCGCACAGATGACGGAAGCGCTGAATGCGCTGTCGGTTGCGATGGGCAATGTAGATGCGGTGATTTTGTCTACGTGCAATCGCACCGAGCTGTATGTGGGTGCGCCGGTTGATGCGCACAGCGTGCTGGATTGGTTGGCGGCTTTTCATCGCCTGAGTGCAGAGGAGCTGCGCCACTGCCACTACAGTCATCGCGATGAGGTGGCCGTGCGACATTTGATGTTGGTGTCTTGTGGGCTCGATTCTTTGGTTTTGGGTGAGCCGCAAATTTTTGGTCAGATGAAATCGGCGTTTGCGCAGGCGGTAGAAGCCGGCACCTTGAGTGGCGATTTGCATCAAACATTTCAGCAAGTTTTTTCTGTTTCTAAACGCGTGCGCGCAGAGACGGCCATTGGTCACAACCCTGTTTCGGTGGCTTACGCTGCCGTGCGTTTGGCGCAGAGGATTTTTTCTGATTTGCGCGATAACACGGCATTGCTCATCGGCGCGGGTAAAACCATAGAGCTGGTAGCACGACATTTGCACGAGCAGGGAGTTGCACAAATTATTATTGCCAACCGCACATTGGAGCGTGCGCAGCAGTTGGCAGAATCTATACAGGCAGAAGCAATTTTGTTGGGCGATATACCGTTGCGCTTGCGTGAGGCGGATATTGTGATTTCGTCTACAGCAAGTCAGTTGCCAGTATTGGGCAAAGGCGCTGTGGAACAAGCTTTGAAACAGCGACGGCATAAGCCGATGTTGATGGTGGATATTGCAGTGCCGCGCGATATTGAAGCGCAAGTTGCTGAGTTGGACGACGTGTATTTATATACCGTGGACGATTTGCGTGATGTGATTGATGAAAATTTACGCGCGCGTGAATTGGCTGCTGAAGAGGCGCGTGTAATTGTTGAAGAAGGTATAGCGGCTTATCGACAAGGGCAGGTTGAGCAAGAGGCGGCATCAAGTATTGTTGAATATCGCCGCAAAGCCGAAAAATGGCGCGATACGGAGGTGGAGCGCGCGCTTAAAGCTGTGGCGCAAGGACAGGCTGTAGATGATGCAGTAAAAACACTGGCGCGTAATTTGACCAATAAATTACTACACCACCCAACAGAAATGCTAAAGCGTTTACCTGAAAAAAAATAACGCTTATTGTGGGGTTGGTTGTTGGGTTTTGATGTGGCGAAAAATGGTGTATTCACCATCTTCTTCTTGTGCGACGAAATAATTCTTATCAAGAAATTGACTTAATTCGCGAAATTCTTTAAGTCTATTTCCTCCGGCTGGATGAAAAAAATTATGGATGTATACGAAAAATTCAGGCGGATTTTTTTCTAGAGCATCGAGAAATTCTTGGCGAAAAGCCTTTGTTACAGGAGAGTCTGGCTGTAAATACAAAGGGATATCTTCCACAAAGCGTGTGGCACTTACTGCATGCGCTAGCAGTAGTGCGCCTTGGCCATCACCAGATCCGTCTAAGCTCTGCACTGTGTCGCTAGGCTGCATATTGGCAAGAAGATAGCGCGCAATTTTTTGTGATCGAATACTGCTATTTTCTTCCGTGTAGTGTTTGGAGTATAGGTTTGTAATGTCAAATTTTCCCAATGTGTGGGTCATGTAGAGAAATAAAATTACAGGAAGTATGGCGCCATATTTTTCCAGAGAGGTTGATGTTTTGTTAACTGGGGTTAGCAGTAGTGAACAGCACAATATGGCAAAGAAATAGGGTGGCAGTAAATGTGCAAACCAAAATTTCCCTGCAATGATTTCGTGCCAACCAATAGCAAAGGTGAGGATAGCAATGCTGCGCAGGCGAAGTAATAGGCTGGAGTCATTGCGGTGTTGTCGCCATGTCCACAGCAGTCCCGGAATGGACAGCAACCCCATTTTTAATAAATGATCGATCTGTTTGGATAAGAGCTCTAAAACCTGCTGGCGGCTATTGTCGTAGTGATAGAGGTCGGAACGTGTGGAGACGTAAAGTGGTGTGTAGCTTTTGTAGAGTGTAATCAGCTCGTGAAAGTCAGCATGTTGAGTTCCCCATATTAACGGCAGAGAAAAAATACCCACAAAAGCCGCTATTAAAGGAAGAATTGTGAATTTGCATCGCTGAAAAAAATTGCCTTGTAGTTTTGAGAGTAGTATCCAATACAGTGCAGGTGCGGTTACGGCAAAGTTAGGTTTTAGTGCGCAGGCTGCACCGCACAGTGCGCCTATGCAAACGGCATCGCGCATGGGCTTGACTGCGGTGCTGCACAACAGTGCCAGCGCAGCGGCTATAGGAACCGTGGCGATGTAGTCGCGCTGAAAAGCTGCCGTTGTGCCGCCAGCTATATAAAGCAGGGCAAACAATGCCGGCGCGAGCACCGCACTGGGTTTTGAAAGCGGTGCAAGAATCTTCCAGCTACAAAATGCCAACGCGGCGAGTACACAGGCATCAAGAAAGCGAATGGGTTGCGCGCCATAACCAAACACGTTGCCGATCATGGCGTGTAAAAAAAATGGTCCGGGTAGATTGTTTTCAAAAATATCGCGATACAGTAAAAAATGTTTTTCATTGATGAGATAGGCGCTGTAGTGCAACATCGCCAAATCCATTTCTATCGGCTGATATCTGGCTAGCCACAGGCAAATAAATACAGCGAGCGCGGCCAGTGCAGCACAAATCCATGCGGCGATATATGTGGTTCTTGGCACGGTGTATTCCTGCGGGCAAAATCGATGCCACATCATACCTGCTTGCCAACAAACAGAGATACAATGCCGCGCATTCTCTGAGTCAGCCCCATGAAGCCGTCTATCCTCACCAAATTGCAATTACTGCTGGAACGCCACGAAGAATTGGCGGCGCTGTTGGGTGATGCTGAAGTGATCGGCCAGCAAGAAAAGTTTCGCCAGTATTCACGCGAATTTTCTGAGCTGGAGCCTGTGGTGGCAGCGTATCGCGCTTACTGCAAGGTACAGACCGATATACAAACCGCGCAAGAGTTGCTGCAAGAAAATGACGCAGACCTCAAAGCAATGGCAGAAGAAGAGTTGCGCACAGCGGACGAGCGCTTGCAGCAGTTGGAACAGGAGCTACAAACGCTGTTATTGCCCAAGGATCCTGATGATGGACGCAATGTGTTTTTGGAAATTCGCGCCGGTACCGGCGGTGATGAAGCAGCTATTTTTTCTGGCGATTTATTTCGCATGTACAGTCGTTATGCGGATGAGTGCGGCTGGCGCATTGAAATTATTAGCGAGCGTCCGGGCGAGCACGGCGGTTACAAAGAAATTATTACGCGTGTATCGGGTGCGGATGTGTATTCGCGACTGAAGTTTGAATCTGGTGCGCATCGCGTGCAGCGCGTGCCGGCCACCGAGGCGCAAGGGCGCATTCATACGTCCGCCTGCACGGTGGCGATCTTGCCGGAGTTGGATGAAGTCGAAGCGATCAATCTCGATAAAAATGCATTGCGTATCGACACGTTTCGTTCATCGGGCGCGGGCGGTCAGCACGTCAACAAAACCGATTCTGCGATTCGCATCACACACATTCCTAGCGGTATTGTGGTGGAGTGCCAAGACGAGCGCAGCCAACACAAAAACCGTGCGCGTGCAATGGCATTGCTGGTGGCAAAATTGCACAGCAGTGCCGTGAGTCAACAACAGCAACAGCAGGCCGACGAGCGCCGCAATTTGGTGGGCAGTGGCGATAGGTCTGAGCGCATACGTACTTACAATTTTCCGCAGGGAAGAATGACGGATCACCGCATCAATCTCACGCTGTACGCGTTGGATGAAATTATGCAAGGCAAATTGGATATGGTTATCCAGCCTTTGGTGAACGAGCATCAAGCAGATTTGTTGGCGGCCTTGGGCAGTGAATAATCATGTCGCCGTCGCGTACTATCCATCGTTGTCTCGTGCAGGCCGCAATAACACTGCAACATACGAGTGAAACCTCGCGCCTTGATGCAGAAGTGTTGCTCGCGGCTGTTCTGCAACGTGACCGTACTTATTTGTATGCTTACAGTGAAACACTTGTTGCTGAAGCTATTGCGCAAGTTTTTTTTCAGCACGTTGCGCGCAGGCAGCGCGGTGAACCGATAGCGCATATTACGGGCAGCCGAGAGTTTTGGTCGCTGCCCATATCAGTCAATAACAGCACTTTGATTCCGCGACCAGATACTGAGTTGCTGGTAGAAACAGCGCTGCATTTGTGCGACAAAGAAAATGCACGCGTGTTGGATTTGGGTACAGGAACCGGTGCAATTGCTTTGGCTTTGGCAAAAGAAAAAGACACTTGGCAGATAGATGCTGTTGATAAGCAAGCAGATGCGGTGCAGTTAGCGCAGCATAATGCAGATGTTTTTGCATTGTGCAATGTGCGCATTTATGAGAGCGATTGGTTTATCGCTGTGCCTGACTCGCAGTGCTTTGATGTGGTCATCAGCAATCCGCCGTATATTGCAGCGGATGATAAACATTTGCTGCAAGGCGATGTGCGTTTTGAACCGCGCAGCGCTTTGGTAGCGGCTGATGAAGGTTATGCTGATTTATTTTTTATTGTGCGCACTGCAAAAACTTTTTTGTGTGATGCGGGTCTGCTGTTGCTGGAACATGGGTATGCGCAGGGTGAAAAACTGCGCGCGTATTTGCAGCAGTGCGGCTACAGCAATATACACACCGTGTGCGATTACAGCGGCAACGAGCGTGTGACGCACGCGGTATGGCGAGTCGGGGTGAAAAATGGATGATGAGCAATTGCTGCGTTACAGCCGCCACATCCTGCTGGAAGATTGGGATGTGGAAGGGCAGGAGCGCATCAATCGCGCGCGCGTACTGATTATCGGTGCGGGTGGGCTAGGCTGTCCGGCGGCGATGTATCTTGCTGCGAGTGGTATCGGGCATTTAACAATTGCAGATAACGATGTGGTCGAGTTGAGTAATTTGCAGCGGCAAATTTCGCACGGCACAGCGGATATCGGCAATACCAAAGTGTCGTCTTTGGCAAAAACTTTGCACGACATCAACGCGCAAGTGGAGGTGAATGCGCTGGCGATGCGTTTAGAAAGTGATGCGCTGACGCAGCAAATTATTGCTGCTGATGTAGTGTTGGATTGTTCAGATAATTTCACCACGCGCTTGGCGATTAATCGTGCTTGCGTGCAGCATCACACGCCCTTGGTATCTGGCGCGGCGATACGTCACGAAGGGCAAATTGCTGTCTTTAATTTGCATGCAGAAAGTCCTTGTTACGCCTGTTTATACGGCGAGCAAGATGATCAGGAGAATTTAACGTGCAGCAATAGCGGTGTGTTGTCGCCGCTGGTGGGCATCATTGGTGCGATGCAGGCGGCAGAAGCGTTAAAAATTGTGGCGCATTATGGTGAACCTTTGGATGGTCGCATGTTGTTGCTGGATGCGCGCAGTATGCAGTGGCGCAGTTTGACATTAACCAAAGACATAGCCTGTGCTGTGTGCGGTAGTGCAGCTATTTAGTATTGCAAGCTGCGTCCGCCGTCCACGTTGAATATTTGTCCTGTGATGTAGGGCGCATCGCGCAATAAAAATAAGACCGTGCGCACAATATCACTGGTGCTGCCTGTGCGCTGCAGTGGAATGCGCGCCAGTATTTTTTCTTGTTGCAACGCGTGGCTGTCATCCGTCGCACTGGGCCAGAGTATTGCGCCAGGTGCAATGCCATTCACGCGCACAGCGGGGGCTAATTCTACGGCGAGTGATTTTGTTAGCATCACATTGCCGGCTTTGGCCATACAGTAAATGGTGTGTTGTGCTAAAGGTTTTTCCGCATAAATATCGGCCATATTGATAATGCAGCCGGCGTATTTTTTGAGTGTCGGCGCTAGCGCCTGCGCAAGAAAAAAAGGTGCTTTCATATTGCTGGCGATTAATTGATCCCAGTCTTGTTCGGTGGCTGAACCGATAGGTGTGGGAGAAAATGCAGAGGCATTGTTGATGAGTGCGTCTAGCCTTTTCCACTGTGCTAGAGCTTGCTCTGCCAGTTGTTGTAGCGCGGCGATGTCTTGTAGATCTGCAGCAAAGCACACAGCGGAGTTGGCGCGATGTTGATTCAGTTTTTTAACCAGTGCTTCTGCTGGTTGGCGGGAGTGACGGTAGTGAATAACGAGGTTGTAGCCGGCGGCGTGCAGATATTCGGCAAGTGCCGCGCCGATGCGTTGAGCGCCGCCAGTAATTAAAGCTACAGGGTGAGTGGTTTCTGCGTTCATGTGGATGCCATTTCTGGTTGCGCAATGGTTTTTAATGCCGCAATGCGTAAGCGTCGCAATTCTTCGCCAAATTGTTTGCCTGTGAATTTTTCTGGATCAACGGACTTTCCTGTAATGGCACAACACAGGGCAAAGGCCACGCGTAAAAAAGAGGTGGGTTTGTAATCGCATTGCTCAAAGCCTGTGCGGCCGCGTGCATCGGCTTCACAGGCCAGCAAGAAAGGCTCCAGTCGTTGTGGACGACGAAATAAATCCAGATACTCAAACAATTCTAAAATAGTGGCAGCGCGTAATATCAACGCGCGATGACAATGTGTGTGGTACACAGCGGTTAGCACAGCGAGGTCGCGGTATTCTGTCGGCGCACCCAAGCGCTCACACAAGGCAAGTACCAGCGGTTTACTTTTTCTCTCGTGATCGATATGGCGCGGCAATACGTCTGGTGGTGTGAGTGCTTTGCCTAAATCGTGACACAGCGCGGCAAAACGCGCGAGCGTGCTGTCGGTCAATAGTGCGCATTGCTGCAAGGCCATCAGTGTGTGTATGCCCGTGTCAATTTCTGGATGGTGTTGCGGCGGTTGTGGTACGCCAAACAGCGCATCTACCTCGGGAAAAATAACAGCCAGTGCTCCACATTGCCGCAAAACATCAAAAAAAATCTGCGGATTTTTTTCGCCCAGCGCACGCTCGCATTCACGCCATACGCGTTCAGGTGTTAATGCAGAAACTTCACCTTGCACCACCATGGCTTGCATAAGTGTCAGTGTTTCATCGGCAATGCGAAACCCCAAATGATGAAAGCGCGCTGCAAAACGCGCCAAGCGTAAAATTCGCACGGGGTCTTCTGCAAAAGCGGGAGAGACATGACGCAATATTTTTTGTTGTAGATCGCGTTGACCGTGGTATGGATCAAATAGCTGACCCTGTGAATTTTTTGCAATGGCATTGATGGTTAAATCGCGCCGATACAAATCCTGTTCTAACGTAACGGATGCATCGGCGTGAAATACAAAGCCGTGGTAGCCAGGTGCAGTTTTGCGTTCGGTGCGCGCCAATGCATATTCTTCGTGCGTTTCTGGGTGCAAAAAAACGGGAAAGTCTTTGCCAACAGGGGTGTAGCCTTGGGCAAGCATCTGCTCCGGTGTCGCGCCAACGACAACCCAATCGCGCTCGTGTACGGGAAGGTTGAGCAACTGATCGCGCACAGCACCGCCCACCAAATAGGCTTCCATATTTGCGCGACCGCGTGAATTATGGGTTGCGATAATACAAAGGTGCTACGCGTGTTTTACCGTCAGCCTGTGTAAGACGCACGCGCTGCCCTGGTACGAATTCATTGAGGCTCTGCACTTCTTGTACCACCGCAATGCCGGAGCCGTTATCCAATTGCACCGTGATTTCAGCACCCTGTGCACGCGTCATTTTTTCTTGTGCCATGCCTCCGGCTACCGCACCGGCAACGGCTCCCACTGCAGTGGCTAGCGCTTGCCCCCGCCCGCCGGTGACTGTGTTGGCAGCTATGCCGCCGATGACTGCGCCACCGCCTTGACCGAGCATGCTTCGCTCACCCTCAATAACTACGGGGCGCACGGAATCCACCGTGCCGTACTGTACGGCCATGGTTCGGCGCGCTTCATCGCGCGAATAGGTGTCGCCAGACAAATTATCAGCACAACCAACCAACGCAAAACACACAAGTAACGCAGACCATGGCAGCATTTTCATAGGAAGACTCGGAAAGAAGCGAGGAACGAATTGGCAGAATACCGGTTTTTTTCTGCCGAAAACAGACAAGGCTCTTTATACTCACGGCTGATATTTTGTTCTTGGGCATCATGGTGACAGAAACTATTTTAATAACCGGCGGAGCGGGTTACATCGGTAGTCATGCTTGTGTGGCGTTATTGGCTGCAGGTTTTGACGTGGTGGTGCTGGATAATTTTTGCAATAGTCATCCAGAGGCACTGGTGCGAGTGCAGAAAATTGCAGGCAAGTCTGTAGCCTTGTATCGCGGCGACTTGCGAGATCGCACGATTCTCGACCGTACTTTTCGTGAGCACAAAGTGAGTGCAGTGATGCATTTTGCGGGCCTAAAAGCCGTGGGTGAGTCGTGTGGCAATCCTTTGGTGTACTACGACAACAATGTGGTAGGCACTATCCAGTTGTTGCAGGCCATGCAAGCGCACGCCGTGCAGCGTTTGATTTTTAGTTCGTCCGCCACGGTGTATCGCCCGACTGACGTGATGCCGCTGGACGAAACGGCCGCGTTGGGGGCAAGCAATCCCTACGGGCAAACCAAGCAGATGATTGAGCACGTGTTGATGGATTTATCCGCATCGACAAACTGGCAAGTGGCACTGCTGCGTTATTTCAATCCGGTCGGCGCGCATGAAAGTGGTTTGATCGGTGAAGATCCGGCGGGTATACCCAATAATTTGTTGCCGTATGTAGCGCAAGTGGCAGCGGGTGTGCGCGATGAACTGCCCGTGTTTGGCAATGATTATTCCACGCCAGATGGCACCGGTGTGCGTGATTACATTCATGTGCAGGATTTAGTGGCAGGGCACTTGGCGGCGCTGCGCATGTTGCTATCAAAAAACGAAAAACAATTTTTTTGTCGCCCCTACAATTTGGGGACAGGCAAAGGTTATAGCGTGTTGGAAATGGTGCATGCATTTGAGCGCATTAGCGGTAAGTCTGTGCGGTATCGCATCATGCCGCGCCGCGATGGTGACGTGGCAGCATGCTGGGCTGATGCGCAACGCGCGCAACAAGAACTGGGTTGGGTGGCAGAAAAAAATTTGGATGCGATGTTGACCGATAGTTGGCGCTGGCAGTCAAACAATCCGCAGGGTTATCGCTGTTAGAGAGTGTGCTGGCGCAGCTTAGCGCGCGCCAAACACCACCATGGTTTTTCCTTTTACCGAAATCAATTTTTGCTCTTCTAATGTTTTGAGTACGCGTCCGACCATTTCACGCGAACAGCCAACAATACGACCAATTTCTTGGCGCGTGACGCGAATTTGCATGCCGTCGGGATGCGATACGGCATCTGGTTCTTGGCATAAATCCAACAGCGTGCGCGCAACTCGGCCCGTGACATCCATAAAGGCTAAGTCGCCGACTTTGCGCGTGGTGGTGCGTAAACGATGCGCGAGTTGTTTGCCCATAGCGATCAACACTTCGGGGTGTTTGTCGCTGATCTCGTGAAATTTGGTGTAACTGATCTCGCCGACTTCGCAAGGATTTTTGGCGCGTACCCACGCACTACGCGGGTTATTGTCGTCATCAAACAAACCCATTTCACCAAAAAAATCGCCTGCGTTTAAGTAGGCGACAATCATTTCTCTACCATCGGCATCTTCGATTAAAACCGTGACGGAGCCGCTGATGATGTAGTACAGCGCATCGCTGGTGTCTCCAGCATAAATGATGGTGCTTTTCGCGGGGTAACGGCGGCGGTGGCAGTGCGTGAGAAACGCATCGACATTGTGAATTTTGGGCGTGAGCGAAACAGAAACCAAGGCAACATCTCCTTTTGTTATTGATGTCGTGCGTTGCGGCGGTGTGTTTGTGATAATGCGACTGTAAACAAAAGCACAGGTGATTGGCAACGATGAAGTCGACAGTGAGATGGGTGGGCGAGGCAATGTTCCTTGCTGAAGCAGGCAGCGGGCATTGCGTGTTGATGGATGGCCCGCCCGATCACGGCGGGCGCAACCTTGGTCCGCGCCCCATGGAGATGCTGTTGATGGGCATGGGTGGCTGCGCTTCGTTTGACGTGGTGAGCATCCTGAAAAAATCGCGCCAAGCGGTGACCAACTGCGTGGCGCAACTGGAGGCCGAGCGCGCCGACGAAATTCCCGCCGTGTTCACGCGCATCCATATCCACTTCGTGGTCAGCGGCAAAGATTTGAAGGAGGCACAAGTCAAGCGGGCGGTCGATCTATCGGCAGAGAAGTATTGCTCGGCCTCTATCATGTTCAGTAAAGCGGGTGTTGCTGTCAGCCATAGCTACGAAATTGTCTCGGAAACCTAAGCACCGACAGCCTTGCGGGTTTACAGGGCTGGGGTACAAGGGCTAGAATTCGCGCCCCCGCCTGTGGCTGGGGTTGTTAATCGAAATATTTATTTGGAAGAACACATGCCATCTGTACGTTTGAAAGAAAACGAGCCATTTGATGTTGCCCTGCGCCGTTTTAAGCGCTCTTGCGAGAAAGCCGGTGTCTTGGCTGAAGTGCGCCGTCGCGAGTTTTACGAGAAGCCCACTTCTGTGCGCAAACGCAAAGCTGCCGCAGCCGTGAAGCGTCATTTGAAGAAGCTGTCGCGCGAAAATCGCCGTCAACAGCGTCTGTATTGATGGTCTTGCCCAGTTCGCTGGGCACTTTGTCGGTGAATATTGAAAAACCACGCATGTCTCCATGCGTGGTTTTTTGCGTTTGCAGTATCATGCAGCGTCTTTTCGCGGGATGACATTCAGCACACATGGCAGGACTGATCCCCCAATCCTTCATTGATGATTTACTCGATCGCGCTGACATTGTGGAAGTGATCGACCGCCGTGTGCGCCTGAAAAAAAGTGGCCGCAACTACATGGCCTGCTGCCCGTTTCACGAAGAAAAAACGCCCTCGTTCAGCGTCAATCAAGAAAAACAGTTCTACCACTGCTTTGGCTGTGGCGCGAGCGGCAACGCTATCGGTTTTTTGATGGCGTTTGAGAACCTCGATTTCCCGCGTGCTGTAGAGAGCTTGGCACAGTTGCAGGGTGTGGAAGTGCCGCGCGAGCAGCTGTCGGAGCAGGAGCAAAAAGCCCAGCGCTCGCAGCAAGATCTGTGCGCCCTGCTGGAGCAGGCGGCGGCCTGGTATCGCCGCCAACTGCAACAACATCCGCAAGCCGGCAAAGCGCGCGCGTATTTACAGCAGCGCGGGCTGTCGGAAGCCATCATGGAGCAGTTTCAGATTGGCTACGCCCCGCCAGGCTGGGACAACCTCATGCAGCACCTGCTGCAAGCGGGTTGGCAGGAAGCGCAGTTACTGGACAGCGGTATGCTGGTGGATCGCGAAGAAACGGGGAAACGCTATGACCGCTTTCGTGACCGCGTGATGTTCCCCATTCGCGATGTGCGTGGGCGTGTGATTGCTTTTGGTGGTCGCGTACTGACGGACGAAAAACCCAAATACCTGAATTCACCGGAAACACCGGTATTTTCTAAAGGGCGCGAGTTATACGGGCTGTATGAGGCAAGCCGCAACAAGAATCCTGCATCGCGTCTTGTGGTGGTAGAGGGCTACATGGACGTAGTGGCACTGGCGCAGTTTGGTGTGGTTGGCGCAGTGGCGACATTGGGGACAGCGGCAGGCACCGCCCACTTGGATAAAGCGTTTCGCTACGCCAGCGAAGTAGTGTTTTGTTTTGACGGTGATGAAGCTGGCCGTCGCGCCGCTGCACGTGCATTGGACGTCTCGTTGCCTGCTTTGCGTGAGCAACGGCAAGTGCGCTTTCTGTTTTTGGGCGATGGCGAAGATCCAGATAGCTATGTGCGTCGCCGTGGGCTGGAGGCTTTCACTGCACTCTTGGAAAAAGCTTTGCCACTGTCTGAGTATTTGTTTGAACAGACCAGTGCTGGCTTGCAGTTAGACACAGCCGAAGGTCGTGCAGCGCTGGCCAGTCGCGCCGTGCCGCAGTTACAGCGCCTGCCAGACGGTCCGTTCAAACAGCAATTGTTTATTGATCTCTCTCTGCGTACGCAGTTGGACACGGCGTATCTGCAACAGATGGCTGGTGAAGTGCGCCAACCGGATGCCCCGTCAGCGCAGCGCGCGCCGATCGCAGCGTACAGCGATACCAGCAAACAATCATCAAGCCTACCTAAAGCGGCTACGGCGCATTCACGCATCGCGCTCAGCTTGCCTGCATCCATTTTGCATTTGCTGCTGCATTATCCGCATTTGCACCAGCACGCTTTGCCTTTGTTGCCGCGTTTATTGCAGGGGCAGCAGGTGGGGGAGTTGCTGTATTTGGTGCGACTGATTGCTCTGCTGCGTGACCACTCAGAAGCCAGTTGCAGTCGCCTGCTAGGTTTATGGCACGGCCAATACGGCAGCGAAGGCAGCGCCCAGCTTTACGAATTGGCGAATCGAGAGAAGTTCGTTGAGAGTGAATGGTCGGCCAGTGGTCAATTACAGGACGCGTTACAGCGGCTACTGGTTACTATCGAAAAAGAAGACCCTTTACAGCGTTTGATTGATAAGTCTCGTCGCGATGGCTTAACCGAGCTGGAAAAGCATGAGCTACAGCGCTTGCTGCGCGAAAAACATAGCGCCACTTGAGTGTGATCTCCTTGCAATCTGGCGGTGTGTCCCCACCATCCAGTATAATCCGCGCCCTTTAACGCCCTCAAAACCCTCAGATTGGATCGCCGCATGTCCGAGATCGCCAAACAACAATCCCGCTTGAAAGATTTGATTGCTCGCGGCAAGGAGCAAGGTTATTTGACCTACGCGGAGGTAAATGACCATCTGCCAGAAGGCATGTCGGATGAAGAGCAGATCGAAAATATCATCCACATGATCAATGACATGGGCATTCGTGTATTTGAAACAGTGCCCGATCCAGAAGCATTGTTGATGGCCGATGGCGAAGCCGCCATTGATGAAGAGGCAGCGGCAGAAGCGGCGGCCGCATTGGTGGCTGTGGAGAGCGAAGTAGGACGCACCACGGATCCTGTACGCATGTATATGCGCGAAATGGGTACGGTGGAATTGCTCACGCGCGAAGGCGAAATTGTTATTGCCAAACGTATCGAAGAAGGCATTCGTGAAATGATGGCGGCGCTGTCATTTGTGCCGGGTTCCGTGGAAGCGCTTCTTGGCGAATACGCACTGGTCGCAACGGAAGAGCGCAAACTCAGTGACATTATCAGCGGCTATTTGGACCCAATGGAAACCATGCCGGTTGCACCGGGTGCGGCAAACAATAACGACGAAGAACTGCCAGAACCGGCCGCCAAGGGTGTAAAAGCCAATGGTAAAGACGACGAAGAGGATGATGAAGGCGGTGATGATGACGCAGAAGTCGATACCGGTCCTGATCCAGAAGAAGCAAAAATTCGTTTTGGCGAATTAAAAAAACAATTTGATAAAACGCAAAAAGCATTGAGCAAGCACGGTCGTGACAGCAAACAGGCCGGCAAAGAGATGGATGCGCTTGCAGAAGTATTTAAATTCTTCAAATTGACACCGCGTCAGTTTGATCCCATCTTGAAAAATTCACGCGATGTATTGACGCAGATTCGTGCGGAAGAGCGCGCCATTATGATGTTGTGTGTGCGTCGTGGTGGAATGGATCGCAAGCATTTCATTGAAGTGTTTCCTGGCAATGAAATTAATGAAAAATGGTTATCTGCACAGCAACGCTTGAAAAAAAATCAAGCAATTACGGATCGCTTAGATAATATTAAGCCCGATGTGCAGCGCAGTCAGAGAAAGCTGGCACAAATTGAAGCGCGAATGGATATGCCGCTGGCTACTTTGAAAGAAATTAATCGTCGCTTGTCTCTGGGCGAGGCACGTATGCGTCGCGCTAAACGTGAGATGGTGGAAGCCAACTTGCGTCTGGTTATTTCGATTGCCAAAAAATACACCAATCGTGGTTTGCAATTTCTTGATTTAATTCAGGAAGGCAATATTGGCTTGATGAAAGCAGTTGATAAATTTGAATACCGTCGCGGTTACAAGTTTTCAACTTACGCCACATGGTGGATTCGTCAGGCTATCACGCGTTCGATTGCGGATCAGGCGCGTACCATTCGTATTCCGGTGCACATGATCGAAACCATCAACAAGCTGAACCGCATTTCGCGACAAATGTTGCAAGAGATGGGGCGCGAACCTACGCCAGAAGAGCTCGGCGAACGCATGGAAATGCCGGAAGACAAAGTGCGCAAAGTATTAAAAATTGCCAAAGAGCCTATCTCGATGGAAACCCCCGTCGGTGACGATGATGATTCGCATCTCGGCGATTTTATTGAAGACACCACTATTCAGTCGCCAGTGGAAGCGGCAACCACAGAAGGTTTGAGCGAAGCTACACGCGAAGTGCTATCTACCCTCACCGCGCGCGAAGCGAAAGTGTTGCGTATGCGTTTTGGCATCGATATGAATACCGATCACACGCTGGAAGAAGTGGGTAAACAATTTGATGTGACGCGTGAGCGCATTCGTCAAATTGAAGCCAAGGCGCTGCGTAAATTGCGCCATCCCACGCGTTCCGATCACCTGCGCGGTTTTCTCGACGAATAAAAAGTTTTGGGCCTATAGCTCAGTTGGTCAGAGCAGTCGACTCATAATCGATTGGTCGTAGGTTCAAGTCCTACTGGGCCCACCACTATCTGCTACAGAAATAAAAAAACCACCAAAGTTGGTGGTTTTTTTATTGTCGAGATTTGCCGTAGCGTAGTTAGCTGCCTAACGCCTGCTCCACCGATGCCAACTTCACGCAAGTGGTGAAAATCGCCATGCACAAATCCACTTCTTCCAATTTAGGGAAGCTGGGTGCGAGACGAATGTTGCGGTTTTCTGGATCTTTGCCGTAAGGAAATGTCGCGCCAGCGGGTGTGAGTTTTACGCCGGCTTCGGCGGCGAGCTTGACGACAGTAGTCGCCAAGTTGGGGCGCGTGTTGAAAGACACAAAATAACCGCCGACGGGCGCTGTCCATTCGCCGAGATCGCTGTCGGCAAATGCAGTTTGCAGATGTTGCAACACGCAATCAAAACGCGGTTTTAAAATCGCAGCATGTTTTTGCATGTGCTGCTGCACAGCAGCGGCATTCGGTAAAAAAGCGAGGTGGCGCGCTTGGTTGATTTTGTCTGGACCGATGGTGCAAATGCCGAGTTGTTTGCAAAACACGGCGAGATTTTCTTTCGATGCACCCATAAACGCTACGCCAGCGCCGGCGTGGGTAATTTTTGATGTAGAAGTGAATTGCAGCACGCTGTGTTCGGTGCCGTGTGCGCGGCAGCGTTCCATAATATTGGCGAGTGCGGGTGCATTGTTTGTTAGATCGTGCACCACATAAGCGTTATCCCAAAACACGCGGAAATTGGGTGCGGCAATGTTGCCGAGCGCGGCGATGCGATCCACAGTTTCTGCGCTGTAAACGCAGCCGGTCGGGTTGCTGTATTTCGGCACGCACCACATGCCTTTGATAGCGGCATCGGCTTTAATCAACGCTTCCACTTGTGCCATGTCAGGGCCGTCGTCGGTCAGGCGCACCGGAATCATCTCAATGCCAAATTGCTCGCAAATGGCAAAGTGGCGGTCGTAGCCGGGGGAAGGGCACAAAAATTTTACTGAAGATTCATTGCGCCACGCGCTTTTGCCATCGGGGCCTAACATCCACGCGTATTGCATGGCCTGGTACATCATGGTGAGGCTGCTGTTGCCGCCGGCGATGACTTCAGAAGGGGTAAGACCGAGCAAGTCCGCGCCCAGTTTGCGCGCAGAGGGCAGGCCTTCCAAGCCGCCGTAGTTGCGCAGATCGGTGTTGTCCAGCGTGTAGTTGCCGTGCAAGTTGCCGTCCAGCGCATCAGACAGCGTCAGTTGTTCCGCCGAGGGTTTGCCGCGCGTGAGATCCAACGCCAGTTTACGCTGTTGAAAATCCGCGTACTGCGCGCGCAATTCACTGCGCCAGTTTTCCAATTGTTCGCGGGAGGCTTGGTTGATATTCACGGGGCATTCCTCAAGAAAAAGCGCGTAATTATAGGCGCAAGCGTAGGCGAACCGAAGGGTTTCGGTGTCAAAAAGGTTTCAGAACAGCGAGCAAAATAATGGCGATCAAGGCAAGCACGGGCAGCTCGTTAAATACTCTAAAAAAAACATGGCTGCGTGTGTTGTGGTCGGCGGCAAATTGGCGCACAAAATACCCGCAAAAACCGTGATAAATGATGAGCAGCACGATCAAAACCAGTTTGGCTTTTATCCAGCCCATCGCGAGCAGGGCGCTGTTGAGATGCAGCATCCACAGACCAAAAATCAGTGTGGCAATGGCCGCAGGGGTCATGATGCCGCGATACAGTTTGCGCTCCATGACTTTAAAACGCTCACGACTGATTTGATCCTCGCTCATGGCGTGATACACGAATAAGCGCGGCAGATAAAACAAGCCGGCAAACCAGCTCACTACGGCCATCAAGTGAAAGGCTTTTAGCCATAAAAACAGCATGATAAATCTGCAACCTGAAGTGGGAACCGCTAAAATGATAACGGATTCGAATGAAATGCAGGTGTTGGTGTGATCAAAGTAGGCATAGTCGGCGGCACAGGGTATACCGGCGTGGAACTGTTGCGTTTGTTGGCGCAGCACCCACAGGCGGATGTGCGGGTGATTACTTCGCGCGGTGAAGCGGGCATGCCGGTGTCGGCGCTGTTTCCCAATTTGCGCGGTCGTTTTGATTTGGCTTTTTCGGCGCCGGATATTGCACAGCTGGGCGCTTGCGATGTGGTGTTTTTTGCCACGCCGCACGGCGTAGCGCAGTCCATGATGGCGGAGCTGATGGCAACCGGTACGCGGGTGATCGACTTGTCGGCCGATTTCCGTATCCGCGATATCGCTGTGTGGGAAAAATGGTACGGGCAAAAACACGCCTGCCCAGAGCTGGTGGCGGAAGCGGTGTACGGCTTGGCTGAGGTGAACCGTGAGGCGATTCGCCAAGCGCGTTTGGTCGCCTGTGCGGGTTGCTACCCCACGGTGATTCAGTTGGGCTTGCTGCCGCTGTTGGAGGCAAAGCTGGTGAAACCAGACAGCTTGATCGCCAATGCTGTGTCGGGTGTTTCCGGCGCGGGGCGGCAAGCGAAGGTCGATATGCTGTTTTCGGAATTGAGTGGCAGCTTCAAGGCTTACGCCAGCGCGGGGCATCGGCATTTGCCGGAAATTGAGCAGGGTATCCACGCCCTGCAAAAAGCTGGTGAGCAACCGTACGCGCTGACCTTCGTGCCACATCTGGTGCCGATGGTGCGCGGTATGCACGCGACCATTTATGCAGATTTGCTGGATGATTTGGTAGACCTGCAGCAACTGTACGAACAGCGCTACGCCAACGAATATTTTGTCGATGTGCTGCCAGCAGGCTCGCACCCCGAAACGCGCAGCGTAAAGGGTGCCAACACCTGTCGCATCGCGGTGGCGCGGCCGCAGGGGCGCAAGCGCGTGGTGGTGATGGCGGTGATCGATAATCTCACCAAAGGTGCGTCTGGTCAGGGCGTGCAGATCATGAACATCATGCACGACCTGCCGGAGCAGACGGGCTTGGAAAATTTGGCATTGATCCCATAACGGTTGCCCCCCATAAACACTAGGTGCGCCGAGGAGTTTGAACCATGAGTGAAGAAGCAGTAGCAGAAGAAATCAGCGTCACCGCCAGCGCGGCTAACAAAGTGCGTCGCTTGGTGGATGAAGAAGCTAACCCCGATTTGAAGCTGCGCGTTTTCGTGACGGGTGGCGGCTGCTCTGGGTTTCAGTACGGCTTTACCTTCGACGAAATTGCCGCCGAAGATGATGCCGCCATCGAAAAAGACGGCATCACCGTGTTGGTTGATCCCCTCAGCTACCAGTATCTCGCTGGCGCGCAAGTGGATTACGAAGAAGGATTGCAGGGTTCAAAATTTGTGATCAATAACCCAAACGCTTCCACGACTTGTGGCTGCGGTTCGTCGTTTTCGGTTTGAGGCTTTAGCTTGGCAGATGCACGCCGCCCAACACACACGGGCGGCTGGCGCCGGTCACAGCCGGCGCGTTGCTAGTTTTTCCTTCCATGCGCTGTTTCGCTAGCCAAGCGAAAGCCATCGCTTCCAACCAATCGGCCGGCACACCAAAGTCGGTAGTACTGCCCAGTTGTGATTGAGGCAGCAACTCGGCGATGCGTTCACACAGCAGGGCGTTGTGGCTGCCGCCGCCGCAGAGCAGCACGCGGTCTATCGCAGCAGCAGGCTGCTGTTCGATAGCGAGAGCGATACTGCGCGCGGTCAATTCCAGCAGGGTGCGCTGCACGTCTTCGGTCTTGATCTCACCCATATCCAATAGCTGAGATTCCAGCCATGCCAAATGGAACATTTCCCGTCCCGTGCTTTTGGGGGCGGGCAGAGAAAAATAGGGGTGGCTGAGTAATTTATTCAGCAGTGTTTCGTGACCTTGTCCTGAGCGCGCCCAGCGTCCTTCGGCATCGTGCGTTTGCTGGAGATGTTTTTGGATCCACGCATCCATCAACACATTGCCGGGGCCGGTATCAAAGCCACTCACGGGAAAATTTTTCGCCAGCACAGTGATATTGGCCATGCCGCCGATATTCACGATTGCGCGATTTTCTTTTTCACTGCGCAACACGGCATCGTGAAATGCTGGCACTAGCGGTGCGCCTTGTCCGCCAGCGGCAATATCCATGCGTCGAAAATCGGCAACGGTGGTGATGCCGGTGCGGAAAGCAATCGTATTCGGATCGCCAATTTGCAGCGTGAATGGCGAGCTGCGAAAAGGGTGATGGCGAATGGTTTGTCCGTGGCTGCCAATGGCACGAACTTGTGCAGCAGAAATGCCAGTTTCTTGCAGTGCGCTTAAAACCGCTTCAGCAAATAATTCACCAATTTGCACATCGAGTTCGCCCATGCGATTAATTTCATCGCCGCTGGGCTGGCACAGATTTTCAATTTGCACGCGCAACACACTGGGGATGCTCCAGTTGCGCGCGAGCATGAGTTGGGGGGCTTGCGAGTTAGAAAAATTGACCAGCGCGACATCAATGGCATCGAGGCTAGTGCCCGACATCAACCCTATGTAGATGTCGGGTGTACTGCAACTCACTGACGCGCAGTACCGGCAGTATTCATTGCCAAGTTTTGCGAAGCGTGACCGGCTGTGCTAGCCAGTTGTTTCATTTGCGCAATGGCAGCAGACGTTTTTTTGTTGAAATCGGCTTTCTCTGCTTTTGACAAAGGTTCTGCCATGGCGACGTTCATGTTGGCCAATGGATTGACTGCGGTACCGTTGACGTGAAATTCATAGTGCAAATGTGGACCCGTTGCTAAACCCGTTTGCCCTACAGCACCGATCACTTGGCCTTGGCTAACGCGCGCGCCATTTTTTACGCTGATTTTGCTCATGTGACCGTACAGCGTGGTGTAAACACCACCGTGTTGAATCATCACTACGTTACCAAAACCGTTGCGTACACCGGCAAAAACCACTTTGCCATCACCAGCGGCTTTGATTGGCGTGCCGGTCGGTGCAGCATAATCAATACCTTTGTGAGCGCGCATTTTATGCAGGATAGGATGGAAACGTCCTGCGCTGAAATAGGACGACACGCGCGCAAAGTCCATAGGAGTGCGCAAAAACTGTTTGCGCATGATGTTGCCATCGGGCGTGTAGTAGCTGGTCGTGCCGCTTTTGTTGGTGTATTGGATAGCGCGATAGGTTTTGCCTTGGTTGGTAAATTCGGCAGCGATGATGTTGCCGTGACCGATAGACTTTCCATTCAGGTACAAGTCTTCATACATAACAGAAAAGCTGTCACCGGTTTGAATGTCTTGTAAAAAATCGATGTCGTAAGCAAAAAGATCTGCCAGCTTTAATGTCATTTTGTCGTTCAGTCCGGCTTTTTGTCCCGCCATAAATAAAGAACTGTCAATGACACCGTGCGCATAGCTGTAGCGCACTTCAGGAGCTAAGGTAATTTGCTCACTTTGATAAGTGTCGCCAACGCGTTTTACGGCAACACTTTCCAGCTTGCTGTGATGCAGGCGCAGTTCTTGCGCTTTGCCGTCTTTCATTAAAACGTCTAGTTGGTCATCCAAGCCCAGCGAAGTCAGTTTTTGTGCATCTTTGCCGCTGCGAGTAATGTCGTGAATGTCGCTGAGTGACAAGCCGGCCTTTTGCAATAAGTTGGACAACGTGTCGCCTTTGCGAACGGTTAAATGCAACCAAGGATCCGTTTCAATAATCGGAGCGGTAGTCACTTCGTCAGTGACAGAAACTTCCGGCACTTGTTGAGGGTTTTTTGCAGGGGCAACAGTTTCCGGCAGTGAGCCGTCATGAGCGCGATAAGCTACAACATTGTCGGGAAGTAGCGTCAGAGACACGGCAACCAATAGAGAAATACCGCAGGCAGCTATTAAATGGTGGCGTGGAAAATGATGTGTCCAAACGCTACCGGTATTGTGCTTTTCTTTGAATAACATAGTTTCTGTGTGGGTATAGTCGATGTAAAGAGGCCGATTGTAGGCACGCCCTCCCTGTTATGGCAACCCAGTGCGTTTCATTTTTGGGTGTGAGACGTGGTTTATGTCTTGGTATTTTTTAGGGGTTTCGGTAACGTGTGCGCCCTTGTCCATGGGGTTTTAGGGTGACAGTGTGGCGTCTACAAATGATCTGATTGCGGATTTACAGAAAAGGGAGTTGGTTAGCCAGATGGCGGGTGGTGATGAGCTGGTCGAGCATCTTGCAACTGGTAGCCGCACGGTTTACTGCGGTTTCGATCCTACGGCAGACAGCCTTCATATCGGCAGCTTGGTGCCTTTGCTGGCATTGCGCCGCTTTCAATTGGCCGGACACAAGCCGGTGGCTCTGGTGGGCGGCGCTACGGGGATGATCGGCGATCCCAGCTTTAAGTCGGAGGAGCGCAAGCTCAATACGCCAGATATTGTTGCGGGCTGGGCTGATCGTATTCGGGCGCAGGTGTCGCGTTTCGTGGATTTCGAGGGCACTTGTGCTGCTGAAGTCGTCAACAACTACGATTGGACGGCGAACCTGAGTGTGCTCGATTTTCTGCGTGATACGGGTAAGCACTTCTCCGTCAATGCGATGATCAATAAAGAGTCGGTGCGTCAGCGTATAGAAAGAGAAGGAGAGGGTATTTCGTTTACTGAATTCAGCTACATGCTGTTGCAGTCCATGGATTTTGCTGAGCTATATAAGAGGATGGAATGCACGGTACAGATTGGCGGTTCTGACCAGTGGGGTAACATCACCGGCGGCATTGATTTAACGCGGCGACTCCACCGCCAGCAGGTATACGGTCTGACTTTGCCTTTGGTAACCAAAGCCGACGGCACCAAGTTTGGTAAAACGGAAAGTGGTACGGTGTGGTTGGATGCAAATAGAACATCGCCCTATGCGTTTTACCAATTTTGGATGAATACGGCTGACGCGGATGTGTATCAATTTCTGCGTTATTTCACGTTTTTGGATGTGTCGACTATTGAAGAAATTGAGCGGGCTGACGCACAGGCGCAGGGTCGGCGCTCCGCGCAGGGTATTTTGGCGCGCGAAGTCACAACACTGGTTCATGGTGATGAGGGTATGGCGGCGGCAGAGCGCATCAGTCAAGCCTTGTTTTCTGGTGATGTCAGTCAGTTGTCTGGTGATGATTTTGCACAGTTGGCGCAGGATGGCTTGCCGACTTTGAAAGTTGCTGGCGACGAGCGTTCGCTGGTGGATTTGCTGGTGGAAACCGGCTTGGCCGCTACGCCGCGCGGAGAAGTGACGGCAGGTCAGGCGCGCAAATTCATACAAGAGGGTGCGGTGCAAGTGAATGGCGTGAAGCAGAGCGAGGTGTCCGCGCAGTTGGGCGTGCAAACCGCCATCCACGGCCAATACCATTTGTTGCGACGCGGCAAAAAACAATTTCATTTATTGGTTTGGCAGTAATTTCAAAATATTTGCAGATTCTGGTTGCGCTGTTTCTCGAGTTGCCTATAATGCGCGTCCGCACTGAGCGAGCCTCAGGCGGGTTGGTTAACAAAGTATCAGACAATGCGTGTGGGTACTTGTATTGGTAGCAGTATGATCAATACAAGACCTGACAATTCATATTGTGAAGGTTGAGTATTGAGCCGAGTTTTGGGTGTTTGGCGGGTTACTGCTAAAGCATCCGCTCTTGTCTTTTGACAGAGTTAAAAGATTGAACTGAAGAGTTTGATCATGGCTCAGATTGAACGCTGGCGGCAGGCCTAACACATGCAAGTCGAGCGGATGAAAGGGGCTTGCTCCTGGATTCAGCGGCGGACGGGTGAGTAATGCGCAGGAATCTACCTCGTAGTGGGGGATAACGTCTCGAAAGGGGCGCTAATACCGCATACGTTCTGAGGAAGAAAGCAGGGGACCTTCGGGCCTTGCGCTATGAGATGAGCTTGCGTCCGATTAGCTAGTTGGTGGGGTAAAGGCCTACCAAGGCGACGATCGGTAACTGGTCTGAGAGGATGATCAGTCACACTGGAACTGAGACACGGTCCAGACTCCTACGGGAGGCAGCAGTGGGGAATATTGGACAATGGGGGCAACCCTGATCCAGCCATGCCGCGTGTGTGAAGAAGGCCCTCGGGTTGTAAAGCACTTTAAGCGGGGAGGAAGGCCTGATGGTTAATACCCATTGGGATTGACGTTACCCGCAGAATAAGCACCGGCAAACTTCGTGCCAGCAGCCGCGGTAATACGAAGGGTGCGAGCGTTAATCGGAATTACTGGGCGTAAAGCGCGCGTAGGTGGTTGAGTAAGCGATCTGTGAAAGCCCCGGGCTTAACCTGGGAACTGCAGGTCGAACTGCTTGGCTAGAGTATGGTAGAGGGGTGTGGAATTTCCTGTGTAGCGGTGAAATGCGTAGATATAGGAAGGAACATCAGTGGCGAAGGCGACACCCTGGACCGATACTGACACTGAGGCGCGAAAGCGTGGGTAGCGAACAGGATTAGATACCCTGGTAGTCCACGCCGTAAACGATGTCTGCTAGCCGTTGGGGGGCTTGTCCCTTCAGTGGCGGAGCTAACGCGATAAGCAGACCGCCTGGGGAGTACGGCCGCAAGGTTAAAACTCAAATGAATTGACGGGGGCCCGCACAAGCGGTGGAGTATGTGGTTTAATTCGACGCAACGCGAAAAACCTTACCCGGTCTTGACATCCTGGGAACCCTTTAGAGATAGAGGGGTGCCGCAAGGAGCCCAGAGACAGGTGCTGCATGGCTGTCGTCAGCTCGTGTCGTGAGATGTTGGGTTAAGTCCCGCAACGAGCGCAACCCCTGTCCTTAGTTGCCAGCATTCAGTTGGGCACTCTAGGGAGACTGCCGGTGACAAACCGGAGGAAGGTGGGGATGACGTCAAGTCATCATGGCCCTTACGACCGGGGCTACACACGTACTACAATGGGACGCACAGAGGGTTGCAATACCGCGAGGTGGAGCCAATCCCACAAAACGTTTCGTAGTCCGGATCGGAGTCTGCAACTCGACTCCGTGAAGTCGGAATCGCTAGTAATCGCGAATCAGCATGTCGCGGTGAATACGTTCCCGGGCCTTGTACACACCGCCCGTCACACCATGGGAGTTTACTGCACCAGAAGCCGGTAGCTTAACCGCAAGGGGGGCGCCGTCCACGGTGTGGTCGATGACTGGGGTGAAGTCGTAACAAGGTAGCCGTAGGGGAACCTGCGGCTGGATCACCTCCTTAAACGAACACTGCACGATCAAGTATCCACACTCATTGTCTGATAGTGAACGCACACAGCGAACATGCCCGCGGGTGAAGAGTCGGCAGATTATCGCCGCTTGGGCGCAGGCAATTGGATACAGGCCTGTAGCTCAGTTGGTTAGAGCGCACCCCTGATAAGGGTGAGGTCGGCAGTTCGAGTCTGCCCTGGCCTACCACTCTTTGTGAGGAGACAAGGGGCTATAGCTCAGCTGGGAGAGCGCCTGCTTTGCACGCAGGAGGTCAGCGGTTCGATCCCGCTTAGCTCCACCATTGTTGCTGTGTGATCTGAGAGAAATCAGAACGGAATGATGGGTGTCATCATTGCTTTCTGGTTTTTACGCCAGATGTTCTTTAAAAAGATAGAAACTGTAGTAATAAGTATGCTGAATCAAGCGCATGCTGTTGTGTCGCCTAGACGCAACGGCAGCAATCCGGCGAAAACAGCAGGCACTGCCAGTCGATAGTGTCTGTTCCAGTCGTTTGTCTTATATGGTCAAGCGACTAAGCGCATACGGTGGATGCCTTGGCAACGAGAGGCGAAGAAAGACGTTGGAGCCTGCGATAAGCTTCGGGGAGGTGGCAACCGACCTTTGATCCGGAGATCTCTGAATGGGGAAACCCACCTGTCATAAGGCAGGTATCCTGCACTGAATCCATAGGTGTAGGAGGCGAACCAGGGGAACTGAAACATCTAAGTACCCTGAGGAAAAGAAATCAACCGAGATTCCCTTAGTAGCGGCGAGCGAACGGGGACCAGCCCTTAAGCACAGTGAGTTCTAGTGGAATGCTCTGGAAAGTGCAGCCGTAGAAAGTGATAGCCTTGTACACGAAAGGGCTCATTGTGTGAAATCGAGTAGGACGGGACACGTGTTATCTTGTCTGAATATGGGGGGACCATCCTCCAAGGCTAAATACTCCTCGTTGACCGATAGTGAACCAGTACCGTGAGGGAAAGGCGAAAAGAACCGTGGTGAACGGAGTGAAATAGATCCTGAAACCGTATGCGTACAAGCAGTAGGAGCCCTTCGGGGTGACTGCGTACCTTTTGTATAATGGGTCAGCGACTTACTGTCAGTGGCAAGCTTAACCGTATAGGGGAGGCGTAGCGAAAGCGAGTCTTAATAGGGCGTTTTAGTCGCTGGGAGTAGACCCGAAACCGGGCGATCTAGCCATGGGCAGGGTGAAGGTTAGGTAACACTGACTGGAGGCCCGAACCGGGATCTGTTGAAAAAGATTCGGATGACCTGTGGCTTGGAGTGAAAGGCTAATCAAGCTCGGAGATAGCTGGTTCTCCTCGAAAGCTATTTAGGTAGCGCCTCGGACGAATACCACTGGGGGTAGAGCACTGTTAAGGCTAGGGGGACATCGCGTCTTACCAACCCTTTGCAAACTCCGAATACCAGTGAGTACTATCCGGGAGGCACACGGCGGGTGCTAACGTCCGTCGTGAAAAGGGAAACAACCCAGACCGCCAGCTAAGGTCCCCAATCATGGCTAAGTGGGAAACGATGTGGGAAGGCACAGACAGCTAGGAGGTTGGCTTAGAAGCAGCCATCCTTTAAAGAAAGCGTAATAGCTCACTAGTCGAGTCGGCCTGCGCGGAAGATCCAACGGGGCTCAAGCCATGAACCGAAGCTGCGGATGCATCTTATGATGCGTGGTAGAGGAGCGTTCTGTACGCCTGTGAAGCTCGATTGAGAAGTCGGGTGGAGGTATCAGAAGTGCGAATGCTGACATAAGTAACGACAAGGGGAGTGAAAAACTCCCCCGCCGGAAGACCAAGGGTTCCTGTCCAACGCTAATCGGGACAGGGTTAGTCGGCCCCTAAGGCGAGGGCGAAAGCCGTAGTCGATGGGAAACAGGTTAATATTCCTGTACTTTTTGGTACTGCGATGAGGGGACGGAGAAGGCTAGGCCAGCGCGGCGTTGGTTGTCCGCGTTTAAGGTGGTAGGCTGAGATCTTAGGCAAATCCGGGATCTTAAGGCCGAGAACTGATGACGAGTGCCCATGTGGCGCGAAGTGGTTGATGCCATGCTTCCAGGAAAAGCCTCTAAGCTTCAGGTATCAAGAAACCGTACTCGAAACCGACACAGGTGGTCAGGTAGAGAATACCAAGGCGCTTGAGAGAACTCGGGTGAAGGAACTAGGCAAAATAGCACCGTAACTTCGGGAGAAGGTGCGCTCTTTGACGTGAAGGACTTGCTCCGTAAGCGTTGGGGAGTCGAAGTGACCAGGCCGCTGCAACTGTTTATCAAAAACACAGCACTCTGCAAACACGAAAGTGGACGTATAGGGTGTGACGCCTGCCCGGTGCCGGAAGGTTAATTGATGGGGTTAGCGCAAGCGAAGCTCTTGATCGAAGCCCCGGTAAACGGCGGCCGTAACTATAACGGTCCTAAGGTAGCGAAATTCCTTGTCGGGTAAGTTCCGACCTGCACGAATGGCGTAATGATGGCGGCGCTGTCTCCACCCGAGACTCAGTGAAATTGAAATCGCTGTGAAGATGCAGTGTACCCGCGGCAAGACGGAAAGACCCCGTGAACCTTTACTATAGCTTGGCACTGGACTCTGACACTATCTGTGTAGGATAGGTGGGAGACTTTGAAGCGTGCTCGCTAGAGTGCGTGGAGTCGACCTTGAAATACCACCCTGGTGGTGTTGGGGTTCTAACGCTGACCCGTTATCCGGGTTGCGGACAGTGTCTGGTGGGTAGTTTGACTGGGGCGGTCTCCTCCCAAAGAGTAACGGAGGAGCACGAAGGTACCCTCAGCATGGTCGGAAATCATGCAATGAGCGCAATGGTAGAAGGGTGCTTAACTGCGAGACCCACAAGTCGAGCAGGTACGAAAGTAGGTCATAGTGATCCGGTGGCTCTGTATGGAAGGGCCATCGCTCAACGGATAAAAGGTACTCCGGGGATAACAGGCTGATTCCGCCCAAGAGTTCACATCGACGGCGGAGTTTGGCACCTCGATGTCGGCTCATCACATCCTGGGGCTGAAGCCGGTCCCAAGGGTATGGCTGTTCGCCATTTAAAGTGGTACGCGAGCTGGGTTCAGAACGTCGTGAGACAGTTCGGTCCCTATCTGTCGTGGGCGTTGGAGATTTGAGAAGAGTTGCTCCTAGTACGAGAGGACCGGAGTGAACGCACCTCTGGTGTTCGGGTTGTCACGCCAGTGGCATTGCCCGGTAGCTATGTGCGGACGGGATAACCGCTGAAAGCATCTAAGCGGGAAGCCTCCTTCAAGATGAGATCTCCCTGGGGAGTCAATCCCCCTGAAGGGTCGTCGAAGACTACGACGTTGATAGGTGGGGTGTGTAAGCGCTGCGAGGCGTTGAGCTAACCCATACTAATTACCCGTGAGGCTTGACCATATAATAGAAATGACTGGAAACACGCGGATTGCGTTGCTTGATCGGCATACAAACACTACAGTATCTATCGCTTTATTCGGGTCACTCGTGGCGCTCCCCTAGGGAGATAAGCCCGCGATACCCAAACGAATTGCCTGATGACAATAGAGATCTGGAACCACCTGACCCCATGCCGAACTCAGAAGTGAAACAGATCATCGCCAATGGTAGTGTGGCGCTTCGCCATGTGAGAGTAGGTCATCGTCAGGCATCTAAACCAAACCCTTACCATCCAACTGGTAAGGGTTTTTTTTGCGCTAATGGTTTGCACAATTATGCCGCATAGCATTATTACTCTCTTGGCGGATGGCAAAACGCATTCAGGTGTCGAGCTGGGACAATCTCTCGGCATTACTAGAGCGGCAGTTGGCAAACAAATTACCAAACTAAAAGAAATGGGATTTCAAATCACCTGTATCAAGGGAGTTGGTTATCAATTGTTGATACCTTTTGAACGCTTAGATGCCGCCCAAATTAATATGGATTTGAATGAGCTCGCTTTGAGTTTTGTGCCTAGTGTCGAAGTTGTGTGGTCGCTGGCATCAACGAATGATTATCTGATGTCAAAAATTAAAATGGGGCATATCACGTCGTCAGGTTTTGCGTGCTTGGCTGAATATCAAAGCTCAGGAAGGGGGCGCCGAGGAAAAGCGTGGATCAGCCCTCTGGGGGCAGGTTTGTATTGGTCGTTGGCGTGGCGCTTTGAGCAGGGCGCGGAGTCGCTGGAGGGATTGAGTTTGTCAGTGGCGTTGGCAATTGTAGAAGTGCTTGAGCGAGAGTGCTTAATAAAAAAACCTAAAATTAAATGGCCAAATGATATTTTTCTGAATGATAAAAAACTGGGCGGAATCTTGATTGATGTGATGGGAGAGGCGGGTGGGCCGTGCTGGGCTGTTATTGGCGTGGGTTTAAATATTTACAGCGCGGAACTGGCTATGCAACATGTCGATCAGCCTTGGATTGGTCTATCTGCGAATGCTGGCACTGAAATTTCAAGAAATAGATTGGCTGCTTCTTTAATTGCGAGTGTTATCAAAAAAGTGCGCGCACATGAGCGTGATGGATTTCAAATTTCTGCAAGAGAATGGAGTAAATACGACGCTTTTTTGGGAGAAAATGTTGTGGTTAAAATGGGCGACAACAACTTTTTTTCTGGTGTTTCTCAGGGGATATCAAAAACTGGCGGCTTGGTTGTTGAAGGGCAAGACGTGCGTAAAGTAATTAAATCAGGTGAGGTGAGCTTGCGTCGTGCTTGATAATACACTGGAGCTGGATATTGGTAATTCAAGAGTTAAGTGGAGAACGCTGTCTGGTGAGTGCGGCATTACGCAAAATAATGAGCTGTCTATATTTTGTGAAAAAGATTTCGGCGCGTTAAAAAGAATTAAAATTGCTAGCGTTGCCAATGATAAAATTAAGCTGCAGATATCCAGTGCATTAGAGAAAAAATATCAGATCAAACCGGAGCTTGCAGTTTCGCAATTGGGTTGTGCGGGGTTTGTAAATAAATATGAAAACCCCAATTCCTTGGGAGTTGATCGCTGGCTGGCTTGTCTTGCTGCTTGGATGGAGTCCGGCAAAAAAGCGGTATTGGTTGTAGATGCTGGCAGTGCAATCACAATTGATACTGTGAATGAGCGGTCGGAATTTGTGGGGGGCTATATTATCCCTGGATTGGAAATGATGCAGGCAGCATTAGTGGGCGATACGGGGCAGATTGTGTGCGATATTGCTACGCGGTTTCGCAGTGATTGCGACCTACTTCCTCTCAGCACGCAAGAGGCTGTGCAGCGCGGCGCATGTTTTGCTGCGTTGGCTGCCGTTGAGCGCGCCGTTCGCTTGTTTTTGCAGCAGTGGCCGAGTGGTCGAGTGTTTTTTACTGGCGGAGCCGGATTGGAATTGGCTCGTGCTGTGGCGATGGAGGAAACGTATCGACCGGATTTGGTATTGGATGGCCTGGCTATTGCGCTGCCATAGCCTGTGATAGTGTGGGAAATAGATAGCTAAATGTGAGGATTGATTGTGCGTTGGACTGTAATCGGATTATTTTTGTTAAATATTGTGTTTGCTGTTTGGGGTTGGTTGGGATACAGCTATTCACGCAATGTGGAATCTTTGGGTGGCGCTGAAGCAATATCCAGTGCAGAGAATATGCCGGGTGTCAAATTGGTTTTGTTGCGCGAGCAGGCTTCTGTGACCCCTGCTGTATCGTCGTCGGAAGTGGTTGAACAGCCCGCTTCGTCGTTGTCGAATGCTGCAGAGCAGACGGCGGTGGATATTCCGTTGTGCACTTTGCTGGGGCCGGTCTTGCAGCCTAGCGACGCAAAGGCGTTGCTGACGCGGCTTGGTGCGCTACAAATTCAAGCGAAGTATGTGTCTTTGCGAGTGGATGGAAATCCGGACTACTGGGTTTACTTAAATCCAGAGCCTACTAAGGACTTAGCCATTGCCAAGTTGAGGGAGTTGCAAGGCAAAAAAATAGACAGCTTCTTGATTCCCCAGGGAGATTTGGCAAACGGTATTTCTTTGGGGATATTCGATAGCCAAGAAAACGCTGAAAAACATCGGCAAATCATTGTGCAGATGGGCTATAACGCACAATTGAAAACGAATCCGCGCACGTATCTTGAAAACTGGATTGCTATCTACCCTGACCAAGTAACCGGATTTAGCCAAGAGCTCTACAACCAACTCCATGCGGAAAATGCCAAGCTGGATTTGCGCAAGGATGAGTGTCGTAAGGTTGCTTCCACAATAGACATTCAATAGAATGCCGCGCTCTGTAATTGGGTGCCGAGAATAATTACAGAAAATGCTGGCGTAGCTCAGTCGGTAGAGCAGCTGACTTGTAATCAGCCGGTCGGGGGTTCGACTCCTCTCGCCAGCTCCAAATTTGTTTATTAAGCAAGGTATTCGTTGACAAGTGCTGGGTGCGTCAGGAAAATGATCGACCCTTTTTCGGAGAGGTTCCCGAGCGGCCAAAGGGATCAGACTGTAAATCTGACGCGAAAGCTTCGCTGGTTCGAATCCAGCCCTCTCCACCAGATTAGGCCGTTAAAGGTTGTTGGGTAGATAGTTTGGCGGGCATAGTTCAGTGGTAGAACCTCAGCCTTCCAAGCTGATGATGCGGGTTCGATTCCCGCTGCCCGCTCCAGATAGTTGAATTGAATGAGCTTAGGGGTTGCGGCTCATATAGCTCAGTTGGTAGAGCACTTCCTTGGTAAGGAAGAGGTCACCGGTTCAAATCCGGTTATGAGCTCCATTTCTGCTCAGCTGAATTGGATTTGTGTGTTGAAAGTAAGTGTTTAAATGAGGAAATGGCAATGGCAAAGGCAGCATTTGAGCGTAAGAAACCGCACGTAAACGTCGGCACGATTGGCCACGTTGACCACGGCAAAACCACGTTGACCGCAGCGCTGACAATTGTGTGCGCGGAAGTGTGGGGCGGTGAGAAAAAAGCGTACGACCAAATCGACGCGGCGCCAGAAGAAAAAGCGCGCGGCATCACCATCAATACTGCTCACGTGGAATACGAGTCTGCTGAGCGCCACTACGCGCACGTGGACTGCCCAGGACACGCTGACTACGTGAAAAACATGATCACCGGTGCTGCCCAGATGGACGGCGCGATTCTGGTGTGTTCAGCAGCTGACGGCCAATGCCACAAACGCGCGAGCACATTCTGCTGTCACGTCAGGTTGGCGTGCCTTACATCGTCGTATTTTTGAACAAAGCCGACATGGTGGATGACGCCGAACTGTTGGAACTGGTTGAAATGGAAGTGCGTGAACTGTTGAGCCAGTACAACTTCCCTGGCGACGACACCCCGATCATCATCGGCTCTGCACTGATGGCGGTTGAAGGCAAAGACGACAACGGCTACGGCACGTCTGCAGTGAAGAAATTGGTAGAGACATTGGATACTTACATCCCGATGCCAGAGCGCGCTATCGACAAGCCGTTCCTGATGCCAATCGAAGACGTATTCTCTATCGCGGGTCGCGGCACGGTAGTAACCGGCCGTGTAGAGCGTGGCATTGTGAAAACAGGCGACGAGATCGAGATCGTCGGTATCAAAGCTACCACCAAAACTACCGTTACTGGTGTTGAGATGTTCCGTAAACTGCTCGACGAAGGTCGTGCGGGTGAAAACATCGGCGCTCTGTTGCGCGGCACCAAGCGTGAAGACGTAGAGCGCGGTCAAGTATTGGCTAAGCCTGGCAGCATCAAGCCGCACACCAAGTTTGAGTCAGAAATTTACGTGTTGTCGAAAGAAGAAGGTGGTCGTCACACGCCATTCTTCAAAGGCTACCGTCCACAGTTCTACTTCCGTACTACCGACGTGACGGGTGAAATCCAGTTACCGAAGGCGTAGAAATGGTTATGCCTGGCGACAATGTGCAGATGACCGTTACTTTGATCGCGCCGATTGCGATGGAAGACGGTTTGCGCTTTGCGATTCGTGAAGGCGGCCGTACGGTAGGCGCAGGTGTTGTTGCAAAAATTATTGAGTAAAAAAAGTTGGTGTTGAAGCAGGAATAGAGCGCTATAACTAGTGCTCTATTTTTTGTTTTTTTTTGGATCGAGTTTATAGGCCAGTAGTTCAATTGGTAGAGCACCGGTCTCCAAAACCGGGTGTTGGGGGTTCGAGTCCCTCCTGGCCTGCCAAAGTTGGCGATCTGTTTTTTGTAGAAGCAAAGGCGTGAAATGAGTAGCAAAACTGAAGAGCGCAACGCAAAAGAGCAGACAGCCCAATTGGATGGCTTGAAGTGGGCTATCGTCGGTTTGATGGTGGTGGGTAGTATTTACGGCTACTACCATTTTGCAGGTAGTTATCCTGTTGTTTACCGTGCGTTGGCCTTGGTTCCTGTTGCGGCACTTGCAGTGTATGTAGCGGTGTTGACTACGCAGGGCCGCGCATTTTTTTCTTTGTTGCGTGAGTCTGTGGTTGAGACGCGTCGCATTGTATGGCCTACACGTCAGGAGGCTGTGCAAACAACTTTAGTGGTCATGGGTTTTGTTGTGCTGATGGCTCTGGTTCTTTGGGGACTGGATGCGGCATTTGCAAAACTTGTTTCCGTGGTGATCGGTTAACAGAGGGAATGGATTATGACCAAGCGCTGGTACGTTGTTCATGCCTATTCAGGATTTGAAAAAAAAGTTGCTGCTTCATTGAAAGAGCGTGTAGAGCGTGCGGGCATGCAAGATGTGTTTGGTGACATTTTGGTGCCAACCGAAGAAGTGGTGGAAATGCGCGCCGGCCAAAAGCGTAAGAGTGAGAGAAAGTTTTTCCCCGGCTACGTTTTGGTTCATATGGAGTTGAACGACGATTCTTGGCATTTGGTGAAAGAAACGCCGCGCGTGATGGGTTTTATCGGTGGCAAAGCAGACAATCCTGCGCCGATTACGGATGCAGAGGCGGCACTAATACTGCGTCGTGTTGAAGCGGGCAGTGAGAAACCGCGTCCGAAAACAATTTTTGAACCGGGTGAAATGATCCGTGTTGTAGATGGACCGTTTAATGATTTTAACGGCGTGGTTGAAGAAGTGAATTACGACAAGAACCGCTTGCGTGTTGCTGTATTGATTTTTGGTCGTTCTACGCCTGTTGAATTAGATTTTAGTCAAGTCGAAAAGGCTTGATATAGCAAGATATGCGGCGCAAGCCGCATTAGGTGCAGTTGCAACATGGTGTTGTGATTGCGGGGAGCCTGAGAAGAAATGTCGAATCATGCGATATTTTGGAGGCGCTAACACCCAACAGAGGGTTTATTCATGGCTAAGAAAGTACAAGCCTATATCAAGCTGCAAGTAAAAGCTGGTCAGGCAAATCCCAGTCCACCGGTTGGTCCAGCATTGGGTCAGCATGGCGTTAATATCATGGAATTTTGTAAGGCATTTAACGCTGCCACGCAAGGTTTAGAGCCGGGTTTGCCGACGCCAGTTGTAATCACGGTTTATTCAGATCGTAGCTTTACATTTATTACCAAAACACCTCCAGCCTCTGTGTTGTTGATGAAAGCTGCTGGCATTAAGGGTGGCAGTGGTGTTCCCAACAAAAATAAAGTTGGCAAAGTAACACGCGCCCAAGTTGAAGAAATTGCCAAACAAAAAATGCCGGATTTAACTGCGGCCAATATGGATGCAGCAGTGCGCACAATTGCGGGCAGTGCTCGCAGTGCTGGTATTGAAGTGGAGGGTGTGTGATGGCCAAGGTAAGTAAACGTGCGCAAGCAATCAGCGCCAAAGTTCAATCTGGAAAGCAATACGCCATTGCAGATGCAGTTGCACTGCTGAAAGAATTGTCAACAGTAAAATTCAGTGAAACAGTTGATGTGTCTGTCAACTTGGGTATTGATGCACGTAAATCAGACCAATCTGTACGCGGTGCAACCACCTTGCCACACGGCTCAGGAAAATCTGTGCGTGTTGCTGTGTTTACGCAAGGCGCTGCTGCTGATGCGGCCAAAGCTGCTGGTGCAGAATTGGTAGGCATGGAAGATTTAGCAGAGCAAATCAAAGGCGGTTTGATGGACTTTGATGTTGTCATTGCTTCGCCAGATGCGATGCGTGTCGTGGGTGCATTGGGTCAAGTATTGGGTCCGCGTGGTCTGATGCCAAACCCTAAAACCGGCACCGTAACGCCGGATGTTGCAAATGCAGTTAAAAATGCCAAAGCAGGTCAGGTGCGCTTCCGCGCTGACAAAAACGGCATTATTCACGGCGGCATCGGTAAAATTGGTTTTGATGTGACGGCGCTGAAAGAAAACCTTGAAGCTGTGATCAATGACTTGAAAAAAGCCAAGCCCAGTACAGCGAAAGGTATTTATTTGAAGAAAATTACGCTGTCGACCACGATGGGTCCAGGCCTCGTAATTGATCAGGCATCGCTAAATATTTAATACAGTTTTTTGGTTTGGGGTTCAGACAGAACACTTTCAGTGTGCTGTCTGAATTGTCAAAAATCGCAGGTGTTAGCACGTAGCAATAGGTGTCAACTTAAAAGAGCAAGAGGTATTGTTGTTTGATGCCTTGATGCAAAGCCCGCGTAGACGGTGAGCCCAATTCAGGTTTTTTGCGAAAGCAGTCTGGATTTGTGCGCCGAAAGGTTCGTGTTTCATTGAGTTGTTGAGGCGCGGTAAATAAACGATCAGGTGACTGGTCAAATCCAGGAGAAAATGCTGTGGCATTAGCACTCGAAGACAAAAAGGCCATTGTTGCCGAAGTCCAGAATGCAGCTAAAGGCGCGCTGTCTGCTGTGATCGCCGATTCCAGAGGCGTTACGGTAGACAAGATGGATGCGCTGCGTAAGCAGGCTCGTGAGAATGGCGTGTGGTTGAGAGTTGTGCGCAACACTCTGGCCAAGCGTGCATTTCAAGGCACTGATTACGAGTGTTTAGCTGACAGTTTGGTAGGCCCAAGTATTATCGCTTTCTCTAATGAGCACCCAGGTGCTGGCGCGCGCATCCTGCGCGATTTCGCTAAAGAGAACGATAAATTTGAACTCAAAGCTGCATGCTTTGAGGGCACTTTGGTGGATATCGGCATGTTGGCAACCTTGCCAACCTACGAAGAAGCAATTTCTAAGTTGATGAGCGTTCTAAAAGAAGCTTCAGCTGGCAAGCTTGTTCGTACGATTGCAGCCGTTCGCGATCAAAAGGAACAACAAGCAGCGTAATAGCTGAGAGTTGTTTTATCTAATTGAGCATCATTTAAAGTTACTGAGGAAAAGAAAATGGCACTGACTAAAGAAGATATCATTAATGCAATCGCTGAAATGTCTGTAAAAGACGTTGTTGAATTGATCTCTGCAATGGAAGAAAAGTTTGGCGTTACTGCTGCGGTGGCTGCTGTTGCTGTTGCTGCGGGCCCTGCTGCCGCTGCGGAAGAGCAAACTGAGTTCAACATCGTGTTGACCAGTGCTGGCGAGAAGAAAGTTAACGTTATCAAAGTGGTGCGTGAACTGACTGGCTTGGGCTTGAAAGAAGCGAAAGACTTGGTAGATGGCGCGCCTTCTACTGTCAAAGAAGGCGTTTCTAAGGCAGAAGCCGAAGATGCCAAGAAAAAACTCGAGGAAGCTGGCGCCGCTGTTGAGCTCAAGTAATAACACGTTATTGGTGTTGTTCTTGCGCAATAAACGGTATTCGGCCTAGCACGAGGCTAGCGGGGTAATGCTCGCTGGCCTTTTCGTGCTTCTGGCTGCGTGGTGCTTGAAGCAAGGAAAGTATCGCAAAAAATATATTTTTTGCGATTGATAAACATATGATCATATTGGGGAATACAAATGGCTTACTCATACACAGAGAAGAAGCGTATTCGGAAGGATTTCGGCAAGTTGCCGCAAGTGATGGATATTCCATCTTTGTTGGCGATTCAGTTGGAGTCTTACCAGAGTTTTACGCAAGAGCACGCGTTGAATGCTCGCGCGGATGTCGGTTTGCAAGCGGCATTTAATTCCGTATTCCCTATCACCAGCTATAACGGTAACGCGGCGTTGGAGTATGTCGATTACACACTCGGCAAGCCATTGTTTGATGTCAGCGAATCCAAATTGCGCGGCGTAACGTATGCAGCGCCCTTGCGCGTTAAAGTGCGCTTGGTGATTTACGATCGCGAATCCAGCAACAAAGCGATCAAAGACGTCAAAGAGCAAGAAGTTTACATGGGCGAAATTCCGTTGATGACGGAATACGGTACATTTATTGTCAATGGCACTGAGCGAGTTGTGGTGTCACAGTTGCACCGATCTCCCGGCGTGTTTTTCGATCACGATAAAGGCAAAACGCACAGCTCTGGTAAGCTGCTGTACAACGCCAGAATTATTCCTTATCGCGGCTCGTGGTTGGATTTTGAGTTTGATCCTAAGGATTTGGTGTTCGTGCGTATCGATCGCCGTCGTAAATTGGCTGCGACCATTTTGCTGCGCGCCATCGGCTACAGCACGGAAGAAATGTTGGCCATGTTTTTTGAAAATGACCGCTTTGACACGTTAGAAGATGGCGGCTATCAATTGAGTCTTGTGCCTTCTCGTTTGCGTGGTGATATTGCGGCGTTTGATATTGTTGATAACAAAGGCAATGTGATTGTTGAAGAAGGTCGTCGTATTACTGCTAGACACATTAAACAGCTAGAAAAAGCTGGTGTCGACAAACTGCAAGTGCCAGATAGTTATGTGCACGGTCATTCTTTGGCAAAAGATTTGGTGAATCCCAAGACGGGTGAAGTGTTGTTCGAGTGCAACACCATTATTGCGGCGGATGTACTAAAAAAACTGAAAGATGCCGGCATCAAAGAATTTGAAACAATTTATACCAACGATTTGGATTGCGGTGCGTTCATCTCTGAAACACTGCGCGTGGATCCTAGTCGCACGCAATTAGAAGCCTTGGTAGAAATCTATCGCATGATGCGCCCAGGCGAGCCGCCAACCAAAGAGGCGGCAGAAAACTTGTTCCAAAATTTGTTCTTCTCACAAGAGCGGTATGAGTTGTCTGCGGTGGGTCGCATGAAATTCAACCGTCGTTTAGGACGCGAAGAAATTAAAGGCGAAGGTACCTTGTCACGCGAAGATATTGTCGACGTATTGCGTTGCTTGATCGATATTCGTAACGGTAAGGGCGTGGTGGATGATATTGACCACTTGGGAAATCGCCGTGTGCGTTCCGTTGGTGAGATGGCAGAAAACCAATTCCGTATTGGTTTGGTGCGTGTAGAGCGCGCAGTGAAAGAGCGCTTGTCTGTTGCAGAAAGTGAAGGCTTGATGCCGCAAGATTTGATTAACGCCAAGCCTGTTGCTGCGGCTGTGAAAGAGTTTTTTGGCTCGTCACAGTTGTCGCAGTTTATGGATCAAAACAATCCGCTGTCTGAGATCACACACAAGCGCCGCGTTTCTGCCTTGGGCCCCGGTGGTTTGACGCGTGAACGTGCGGGCTTCGAAGTGCGCGATGTGCATCCAACGCACTACGGTCGTGTGTGTCCCATTGAGACACCGGAAGGTCCAAACATCGGTTTGATCAATTCATTGGCAACGTATGCGCGCACAAATGATTACGGCTTTATTGAAACGCCGTATCGCAAAGTGATCGACGGTAAAGTAACCAATGACATCGAATACTTGTCGGCCATTAACGAGGCCGAGTGCGTTATTGCGCAGGCTTCCGCCAAAATTGAAAAAGGTAAATTGGTAGAAGAGTTGGTGGCCGTACGCCACCTGAACGAATTTACTGTTAAGCCGCCGCAAGACGTGCAGTACATGGATGTTTCGCCGCGCCAAGTAGTATCGGTTGCTGCTTCGTTGATTCCTTTCTTGGAGCACGATGATGCGAACCGCGCCTTGATGGGTTCCAACATGCAGCGCCAAGCTGTGCCGACACTGCGTGCGCAAAAGCCGCTCGTCGGTACCGGTATGGAGCGCGTAGTGGCCACCGATTCTGGTGTGTGTGTGGTTGCGCGTCGCGGCGGTGTGATTGATAGCATTGATGCAGGCCGAATTGTCGTTCGCGTCAATGAAGACGAAGTGGCGAAAGGCGATGCGGGTGTAGATATCTATAACCTGATCAAATACACGCGCTCTAATCAGAACACTTGTATCAATCAGCGTCCGATTGTGCGTCCTGGTGACGTTGTGGCTTGCGGTGATGTATTGGCAGACGGCGTGTCGGTCGATCTCGGTGATTTGGCCTTGGGTCAAAACATGCGCATCGCGTTCATGCCGTGGAATGGCTACAACTTCGAAGACTCGATTTTGATTTCTGAGCGTGTGGTGAAAGAAGATCGTTTTACTTCTATCCACATCCAAGAGCTCACTTGTATTGCGCGTGATACCAAATTGGGCGCAGAAGAAATCACGGCTGATATTCCGAATGTCGGTGAAGGCGCGCTGGGCAAGTTGGATGATTCCGGCATCGTCTATGTTGGCGCAGAAGTAAAAGCAGGCGATATTTTGGTGGGTAAAGTCACGCCTAAAGGTGAAACGCAACTGACGCCAGAAGAGAAATTACTGCGTGCGATTTTTGGTGAAAAAGCGTCGGACGTGAAAGACACTTCGCTGCGCGTTCCTTCTAGCACCAAAGGTACGGTTATTGATGTGCAGGTGTTCACGCGTGACGGTTTGAAAAAAGATCAGCGCGCACTGGATATTGAAAAAAATCAGCTAGATCAATATCGCAAAGACCTTAATGAAGAATATCGCATCATGGAAGACGCAGTACTTGAGCGTCTGCATGCGGCATTACTGTCTAGCAAAGTGAGCGGTGGTGCTGGCCTGAAAAAAGGTACCGTGCTGACGCAAGAGCTGCTCGTCGGTTTGGAGCGTGCGGATTGGTTCAAGTTGCGTATGGATGACAGCGCATTGAACGATCAAATCGAAAAAGCGGAGCAGGGTCTTGCAGAGCGTAAAAAACTGCACGAAGACATGTTCGAAGACAAGCGCAGAAAAATTCAAGGCGGCGATAACCTCGCGCCGGGTGTGTTGAAGGTCGTCAAAGTGTATTTGGCTGTGAAGCGCCGTGTACAACCGGGTGACAAAATGGCTGGTCGTCACGGCAACAAAGGTGTGGTGTCGGTCATTATGCCGGTTGAAGATATGCCACACGATCAAAACGGCGAGCCGGTGGACGTAGTGTTGAATCCGCTGGGCGTGCCATCGCGTATGAACGTAGGTCAAATTTTAGAAACGCACTTGGGTCTTGCAGCAAAAGGCTTGGGTGAAAAAATTGACGCTATGTTGAAGGAGCAGCGCAAGACAACCGAAGTGCGCAAGTTCCTCGATAGCATTTATTCATCCGGGGAAGGCCGCACGGAAAATATTGCGTCACTGAGCGATGCCGAAGTGCTGACATTAGCGGGCAATTTGCGCGCGGGTGTGCCGATGGCAACGCCGGTGTTCAACGGTGCGCATGAATCCGAAATTAAAGCACTGTTGAAATTGGCGGATATGCCGGAGTCGGGTCAAATGACTTTGTACGACGGTCGTACCGGTGATGCCTTTGAGCGTCCAGTCACGGTTGGCTACATGTACATGCTGAAACTCAACCACTTGGTAGACGACAAAATGCACGCGCGTTCTACCGGTTCTTACTCGCTGGTTACGCAACAACCATTGGGTGGTAAAGCGCAGTTTGGTGGTCAGCGTTTTGGTGAGATGGAAGTGTGGGCGCTGGAAGCTTATGGCGCTGCTTACACGCTGCAAGAAATGTTGACCGTGAAATCGGATGACGTTGCCGGCCGTACCAAAATGTATAAAAACATTGTGGATGGTGATTACCGCATGGAGCCAGGCATGCCTGAGTCATTCAATGTATTGGTTAAAGAAATTCGCTCACTCGGTATTGATATCGAGCTTGAGTCAGATAACTGAGAGCGGAGGATTGGAACATGAAAGACTTAATGAGTTTGTTGAAGTCCTCACAAGAACATGCGGTTGAATTTGATAGCATCCGCATCGGTCTTGCTTCACCAGAAATGATCCGCTCGTGGTCATTTGGTGAAGTGAAAAAACCAGAAACCATCAACTACCGCACATTCAAGCCGGAAAGAGATGGTTTATTTTGTGCCAAAATTTTTGGTCCCATCAAAGACTACGAATGCCTTTGCGGCAAATACAAGCGCCTGAAACACCGCGGCGTTATTTGTGAAAAATGCGGCGTAGAAGTGGCTTTGGCGAAAGTGCGTCGTGAGCGCATGGGGCATATTGAATTGGCCTCGCCTGTGGCGCATATCTGGTTTTTGAAATCGCTGCCTAGCCGTATTGGTATGCTGTTGGATATGACGCTGCGCGACATTGAGCGCGTGTTGTATTTTGAGTCATTCGTGGTGATTGACCCAGGCATGACCACACTGGAAAAAGGTCAGTTGCTGGGCGACGAAGAGTATTACCAATGCATGGAAGAGTTTGGTGATGACTTCGAAGCCAAAATGGGGGCGGAAGCCATTCAAGCTTTGTTGCGCGATATTGATATCGACAGCGAAGTGATTCGTCTGCGTGAAGAAATTCATCAAACGACAGCGGAAACCAAACTCAAGAAACAATCCAAGCGCTTGAAGTTGTTGGAAGGTTTTCAAGTTTCTAAAAACAAACCGGAGTGGATGGTGCTGGAAGCGTTGCCAGTATTGCCGCCGGATCTGCGTCCCTTGGTGCCGTTGGATGGCGGACGTTTTGCGACATCCGATCTCAACGATTTGTATCGCCGTGTCATCAATCGCAACAATCGCTTGAAGCGTCTGCTGGATTTGAATGCACCAGACATTATCGTGCGCAACGAAAAGCGCATGCTGCAAGAATCTGTTGATGCGCTGTTGGATAACGGCCGTCGCGGTCGAGCCATCACAGGCAGCAACAAGCGTCCATTGAAATCACTGGCGGATATGATCAAAGGTAAGCAAGGTCGCTTCCGTCAAAACTTGCTCGGTAAGCGCGTCGATTATTCTGGTCGTTCAGTAATTGTTGTTGGCCCAACATTGAAATTGCATCAGTGCGGCCTGCCGAAAAAAATGGCGTTGGAATTGTTCAAGCCGTTTATTTTTGGCAAGTTGGAGTTGCGCGGTTTGGCAACAACCATCAAAGCTGCCAAGAAAATGGTAGAGCGCGAAACAGCAGAAGTGTGGGATATTCTCGCGGAAGTCATTCGTGAACACCCTGTGTTGTTGAACCGTGCGCCAACATTGCACCGTTTGGGCATTCAGGCGTTCGAGCCCGTGTTGATCGAAGGTAAAGCGATTCAGCTGCATCCATTGGTGTGTTCTGCGTTTAACGCTGACTTTGACGGCGACCAAATGGCGGTACACGTGCCATTGACCTTGGAAGCGCAGTTAGAAGCACGCGCGCTGATGATGTCGACCAATAACATTTTGTCACCCGCAAATGGCGAGCCAATTATTGTGCCGTCGCAAGACGTGGTGTTGGGTTTGTATTGGATGACGCGTGAACGCGTAAACGCCAAAGGTGAAGGCCGTGCGTTTGCTGATATTAAAGAAGTGAGCCGCGCGTACTACGGCAAGCAATTGGATCTGCAAGCAAAAATCAAAGTGCGCATCCGCGAAGTCTTGTTTGATGAAGACACCGGCGCGCGTACAGAAACCGTGAAACTGCATGACACCACGGCTGGTCGTGCGCTGTTGTGGGATGTGGTGCCTGAAGGTTTGGCGTTTGATTTGATTAACCGCCCGATGGTGAAAAAAGCCATTTCGCGCGTGATTAACCAGTGCTATCGCAGCGTGGGCCTGAAAGCTACCGTTATTTTTGCGGACAAACTGATGTACACCGGTTATGACTTCTCAACGAAGTCGGGTGCGTCGATTGGTGTCAATGACTTTGCTATTCCAAAAGAAAAAGCAGCCATCATTGAAAAAGCCGATGCAGAAGTGACGGAAATTGAACAGCAGTTCGCATCCGGTTTGGTAACACACGGCGAGAAGTACAACAAAGTCATCGATATTTGGTCGCGCGCCAACGATCAAGTGGCGAAGTGCATGATGGAGAACTTGTCAAAAGAAGCTGTGGTGAACCGCAAAGGTGAACAAGTTCAGCAAGATTCGTTCAACTCGGTTTACATCATGGCGGATTCCGGTGCGCGGGGCTCAGCTGCACAGATTCGTCAGCTGGCCGGTATGCGTGGTTTGATGGCGCGTCCTGATGGCTCGATTATCGAAACGCCGATCACTGCAAACTTCCGCGAAGGTTTGAACGTATTGCAATACTTCATTTCTACGCACGGTGCGCGCAAAGGTTTGGCGGATACCGCGTTGAAAACAGCCAACTCCGGTTACCTCACGCGCCGTTTGGTCGATGTAGCGCAAGATTTGGTTGTAACAGAAGTGGATTGCGGCACAGACGAAGGTCTGACCATGACACCGGTTATCGAAGGCGGTGACATCATCGAATCACTTGGCGATCGCATTTTGGGTCGTGTCGTTGCGGTTGACGTGTTGGTGCCGGGCAAAAAAGAAACAGCCATTGCTGCCGGCACGATGATCGACGAAAAAATGGTGATTGAAATTGAGCGCATGGGTATCGACGAAGTGTTGGTGCGCTCGCCAATTACTTGTAAAACACGTTTTGGCATTTGCTCAACTTGCTACGGTCGCGATCTCGCGCGTGGACATTTGGTCAACGTGGGTGAAGCAGCTGGCGTTATGGCGGCGCAGTCTATCGGTGAGCCTGGCACGCAGTTGACGATGCGTACCTTCCACATCGGTGGTGCGGCTTCGCGTGCTTCTGCTGTTGACAGTGTGCAAGTGAAGAAAGGCGGTGTGGTGCGCTTGCACAACATCAAAGTGGTCGAGCGCGCTTCAGGTGAACTGGTTGCGGTATCGCGCTCAGGTCAGTTGGCGGTTGCCGATGAAAATGGTCGTGAGCGTGAGCGTTACAAACTGCCTTACGGCGCTGTGATTTCTGTGAAAGATGGTGCAGCCGTTGAAGCGGGTGCAGTGGTTGCCAAGTGGGAGCCACACACGCATCCGATCATTACCGAAGTGGCGGGTAAAGTGCGCTTCTCGGATATGGAAGACAACCTCAGCATTCGTCGCCAGACAGACGAACTCACGGGCTTGTCCAATATTCAGGTTATCGACCCGAATGAGCGCCCAGCGGCAGGTAAAGATTTGAAGCCAGCGGTGGCCTTGATGGATGCCAAAGGCAAAGAAGTCTGCTTGCCAAATACCACCACGCCGGCGCATTACATGCTGCCGTCTAACGCGATTGTCGCCTTGACTGACGGCGCCATGGCAGGCGTGGGTGAGGTGGTAGCGCGTATTCCGCAAGAAGGGCAAAAGACGCGCGACATCACGGGCGGTCTGCCACGCGTGGCGGATTTGTTCGAGGCGCGTAAACCGAAAGAACCGGCGATCCTTGCTGAAGTATCTGGCATTGTCAGCTTCGGCAAAGAAACCAAAGGCAAGCGCCGCTTGGTGATTACGCCGACAAATGGGCAAGTGTTGGCAGATGGCAGTACGAGCTGGGAGCTGTTGATTCCGAAGCAGCGTCAATTGTCAGTGTTCGAAGGTGAAAGCGTAGAGCGCGGTGAAGTAGTGGCCGAAGGCCCGCCAAATCCACACGACATTTTGCGTTTGAAAGGTATCGAGGAATTGGCGCGTTATGTGGTTAACGAAGTGCAAGAAGTGTATCGCTTGCAAGGCGTAAAAATTAACGACAAGCACATCGAAGTCATCGTGCGCCAGATGTTGCGTAAAGTAGAAATCCAAGAAATGGGTGATTCCTCTTACGTCAAAGGCGAGCAGGCAGAGTTCAGCAATATCCAAGAAATCAACGAGCAGTTGGTAGCGGCAGGAAAAATTTCTGCACAATACGAGCGCACTTTGTTGGGTATTACAAAAGCCTCTCTGGCGACAGACTCGTTTGTGTCGGCGGCATCGTTCCAAGAAACCACACGCGTATTGACGGAAGCAGCAGTAACGGGCAAGTACGATCCGTTGCGCGGCTTGAAGGAAAACGTAGTGGTGGGCAGATTGATTCCTGCGGGAACCGGTTTGGCGTATCACAGCGAACGTCGCAGAAAACGCCTGCAAGAAGAAGTGGGTGTATCGGCAGAAGATGTGGAAGCCGCATTGACAGAAGCACTGCAAACCAGCGCTTCTTGATGGTTTTACTGAGCGAGTAGGAAACAAAAAAAGCCCAGCAGTGCTGGGCTTTTTTGTGGGTGATCGTTAACTAAAAAAATAAAAGAATGCTGCGCGCCGCAGTGAGTGTTTTTTAGAGAGAAAAATCTTGCCCTAAATATACATCGCGGACTCGCGCATTATTCAACACCTCGTGTGCGGTGCCTTCGGCAATAATTTGCCCTTCGCCAACAATGTAAGCGCGCTGACAAATAGACAGCGTTTCGCGCACATTGTGATCGGTAATCAATACGCCGATATTTTTGGATTGCAGGTGATGCACGATCTGTTTGATATCGGCGACAGAGATAGGATCTACGCCAGCAAATGGCTCGTCCAGCAAAATAAAACGCGGCTCGCTGGCGAGTGCGCGTGCAATTTCTACGCGCCGTCTTTCACCGCCAGATAAACTCATGCCCAGTGAATCTGCGATATGTGAAATGTGCAATTCGTGCATCAGCTCATCTGCTCGTGCGAGCCGCTGCGCTGACGATAAATCATTACGCGTTTCCAGAATGGCAAGGATATTGTTGCGTACGCTGAGTTTGCGAAAGACAGAAGCCTCTTGCGGCAAATAGCCTAAGCCGCGGCGCGCTCTGCTGTGCATGGGTAAGTGCGTAATGTTTTCGCCATCCAGAAAAATTTCGCCTTTATCGGCTGGGATCAACCCCACCATCATGTAGAAACAAGTGGTTTTTCCGGCACCATTGGGGCCGAGCAAGCCGACAATTTCACCGTTAGAAACTTGTAGTGAAACATCATTCACGACAGCGCGTTTTTTGTAGGCTTTGCCGAGGTGTAGAGCTCGGAGTGTGTTCGCGGTGATCACAGTTGTTTACTCGGATTTATTTTTACTATTGCTGTGAGTGGTTGAGTTTTGGTCGTTGGTTGCGGGGGGGATAATCACAGTTATGCGCTGGCTGTTGTCATTGCTGCCGGATCGCGTGGCTTGTGCTTTGACGCGCTCAGCTTTGGTGTCGTACTCAATACGATCGCCTTTAATACTGCCACTTGCTTGTTTGAGACTGGCGTTGTCCTGCAATGTAATCAAGTCTTTTGCGACATCAAAATAAATATGCAGTGCTTGTGCATCGACTACGTCTTTGGGGCCTGTCAGTTGTTGGTGATAAGTGGCAGGGCTGCCGGTGGCGTGAATTTTAGTCAATTTATTGTTGCTGCTATTTAGCACAACAACACTGGCGGAAATATGGATGCTGCCTTGCTGTACATCGACATTGCCCGTGTAAGTGGTGATGCCGGTTTTGGCATCGCGCTCTGCACTGTTGGCCTGAATTTCGATGGGTTTACTGCGATCATCGGGTAAGGCAAAAACACAACTGGTGGCGAATAGCAGCCCTGTGGCGGTGAGTTTAACGAGGTGCTTCATGAATCTCCTTGACGCGTGAAGGAAGTAATAAATGATCGCGCCCAATATCAGCCCACATACCCACTGCATGCGATACGCTGTTGCGCACATGTATGGTAACAGCTTTGTCTGTTTGGGCGAGTTTGCGATCCGTGTTGACATGTAGATATTCGCTGGTAATGCGTGTGGGGCCGTTGGGTGTAGCTTCGCTGAATAGCGTGGCATTGCCATACAAATCAATGATGCCGCTGGACTGATAGGCTGTTGCTGTATCAGCGGTGACTTCCCACGGTGTTTCTGAAGTGCTATCACTATTGCGACGAAGAATGTGCAAATGCGGTGCATCAATTAAGCTGCGCTGATCCGCTTCAAAGAACGAGATTTTTTTGCCGGTTAATTGGCGCACTTTGCGACCTGTGTTATCGAAAGCATCAAGTTGTGCATTGTCGACAATGGTGTCGGGTTGCGCTTCGGTGGTGGGAGCTGTCGCCGCTGCTTTTGAGGCTATTTTTTCATCGCGACTCACGCTGAGTCCGATGAATGCAAGTGCAATCAACACAGTGGCAACCAGCAATTGGCGCATTTTGCTTGTGAGAAAAGTGGCTCGCATTCGTTGTAAAAGGCTCGACATAAAATCAGTGTTGGATGTAGCGCGCGTGGAGGGTGTCTAACTGCCCTTGCGCCGCAAGAATCAATTCAGCCGCCTCGCGCACGGCGCCGTGTCCACCGCTGGCGATAGTGACGAGGTCCGCGTGCTGGCGCACTATGTTAACGGCATTGGCAGGTGCAATGCCCAGTCCGGCTTGCGTAATGGCGGCGAGGTCGGGCAGGTCGTCTCCCATGTAGGCCACGGCATCAAGGGTAAGCGATAGCTGCGCCATCGCCTCGTGCATAGCATGGGCTTTGTCCTCGCGACCTTGAATCAGCAACTCGATACCCAGTTCTTTGGCCCGACGTTCAACCATCGGGCTGACGCGCCCCGTGATGATGCCAACGTGGATGCCATGTTGCTGCAGCAGCTTGATGCCCAAGCCGTCGTGGATATGGAAGCGCTTAAGCTCGCGGCCTTCACTGTCGTAGACGATGCCGCCATCGGACAGCACGCCATCGACATCCAGCAGCAGCAGTCGAATAGCGCGGGCGCGTTGTTGCGCGTCTGTCGTGCCAGTCATCAGGCTACCCCTGCTTTGAGGATGTCGTGCAGGTGGATAATACCTTCGACCTGCTGCTCGGCATTGGTCACGACCAGTGCAGTAATGTGTTTTTGCTCCATGATGGCCACGGCCTCAGCGGCGAGCAGATGCTTACTCACGGTTTTGCCGTTGCGCGTCATGATGCTGCTGATGCTGGCGTGGAGCAAATCAGAGATATTGCCCTGTAGGGCGCGGCGCAGGTCGCCGTCGGTGAAGATGCCGAGTAAGTGCTGTTGCGCGTCGCAGACCGTGGTGAGTCCTAGGCCTTTGGCGTTCATCACCAGCAGTGCTTCGGTCAGCGTGGTGTCGGGAGAGACCACAGGCACGCGCTCGCCCGTGTGCATGATGTCTTCAACTTTGAGCAGCAGCTTGCGCCCCAGCGCCCCGCCCGGATGGGAGAAGGCAAAGTCCTCGGCAGTGAAGCCGCGCGCTTCTAACAGCGCGATGGCCAGTGCATCACCCATCACCAACGCCACGGTGGTGCTAGAGGTAGGAGCCAAGTCGAGCGGGCAGGCTTCAGACTCCACGCTGGCATCCAGATGCACGTCTGAGGCTTGTGCCAGCGTGGACTGTGCATTGCCGGTCATGCTAATCAGCGCCACGCCCATGCGTTTTATCAGCGGCAACAGTGTCACCACTTCGGCGGTGGAGCCGGAGTTGGATAGAGCAACCACTACATCACGTTTGGTGATCATGCCCATATCGCCGTGGCTGGCTTCGCCGGGGTGTACAAAAAATGCAGGGCTGCCGGTGCTGGCGAGTGTGGCGGCTATCTTGCGGCCGATGTGTCCAGACTTGCCCATGCCGGTGACGATGATGCGACCTTCGCAGCGCAGCAGTAATTCACAGGCGCGCGCAAAATCTGCATTGATCGCCTGTTGCAGTCGTTGTACGGCGGCACTTTCTACGCGAACTGTGCGCAAGCCCGAGGCAAGAAAATCCGGTGAGCTGTGTTGATCGTTCATCGTGTGCTGTGGGCGTATCCGTGAATGGGTGTCGTGCCGTGTTGTGCGTGCAAATGGTATAGTGCCGGCATTGAAAAGTCATGATGAAAAGAGAGCTTTATTGCATGAGCAGTCATATTAATCAGTGGATTGAACAAGTATTGAGAGATGCATTATCTGCTGAGCAGGTATTGGTGGGTGGCGATGGTCGTCATTTTGAAATTACGGTTATTAGCGCGCAATTTGAAGGGCAGAGACCGGTAAAAAAACAGCAGATGGTTTATGCCGCATTAAATGAAAAAATTGCTGATGGCTCAATTCATGCTGTGATGATGCAAACATTGACGCCCGCTGAATGGCAGGCGCGTTAATTTTTATAAAATTCCCTAGTAAAGGTTTTCTCATGGATAAACTGATCATCACCGGCGGCAAACCGCTGTCTGGAGAGATTTATATTTCTGGTTCTAAAAACTCAGCGTTGCCTATTTTAGCTGCAACGCTGTTGTGTGAAGAGCCTGTGGTACTCGGCAACTTGCCACACTTGCATGACATCACCACTATGATCGAATTGCTCGGTTGCATGGGCGTGAATGTTGTTGTGGATGAAAAAATGCGTGTAGAAGTGGATGCTAGTCAAGTGCAAGGATTTACTGCTCCGTATGAATTGGTGAAAACCATGCGAGCCTCTATTTTGGTGCTGGGGCCGATGCTGGGGCGTTTTGGGCGTGCACAAGTATCTTTTCCAGGAGGTTGCGCGATTGGATCGCGTCCCGTGGATTTGCATTTGCGTGGCATGGAGGCATTGGGTGCAAATATTGAAGTGGACGGCGGATATATCAACGCAACGTGTGAAGGTCGCTTGAAAGGTGCAAAGATTTTTCTTGAAACCGTGACTGTCGGTGGAACGGAAAATATTTTGATGGCGGCTGTGTTGGCTGAAGGACAAACCGTGATTCAAAACGCAGCACTGGAGCCGGAAATTGTAGATCTCGCCAATTGTTTGATTGCAATGGGCGCTGATATTAGCGGTCATGGAACGGATACGATCGTCATAAATGGCGTAGAAAAATTGCACGGCTGTTCGTATAACGTGATGGCAGATCGTATTGAAACGGGCACTTATTTAGTAGCCGCTGCTGCCACCGGTGGTCGAGTTAAATTAAAAAATACGCAAGCGGATTCTTTAGATGCGGTGATTGCCAAGCTGCGTGAAGCTGGCGCGGATATCACGGTGGGCGACAACTATATCGAGTTGGATATGCATGGCCGCCGCCCCAAAGCTGTCAGTATTCGCACCGCACCGTACCCTGCATTTCCTACGGATATGCAGGCGCAAATTACCGCCATGAATGCTGTGGCGGAAGGTGTGGGAACTATCACAGAAACAATTTTTGAAAACCGCTTGATTCAAGCACATGAAATGAATCGCATGGGGGCAAAAATTGCAATCAGCGGCAATCAGGCAGTGGTGACGGGCGTTGATCGTCTGAAAGGTGCGCCGGTTATGGCGACAGATTTGCGTGCTTCTGCTAGTTTGGTCATTGCAGGATTGGTTGCGGACGGTCAAACCGTGATTGATCGCATTTACCACATTGATCGTGGTTATGAGTGTATTGAAGAAAAAATGATGCAGCTCGGCGCGCATATTCGCCGTGTGCCGGATTAATGTTATGGCAGATAAAATTACGATTGCACTGACTAAAGGGCGGTTGTTACAAGAAACATTGCCGCTATTAGCGCAAGTCGGCATTGTTCCGGTTGAAGACTTGCAAACATCGCGCAAATTGATATTTGCCACATCAAATCCTGATGTGCAATTGGTGGTATTGCGTGGTTCGGATGTGCCAACTTATGTGCAGTTTGGTATTGCAGATTTGGGTGTTTCTGGCAAAGACGTGATTCTTGAACATGGGGGAGAAGGATTTTATGAGCCATTGGATTTGCAAATTGCACGTTGTCGTTTGATGACGGCAGGTGTGGCTGGTGTGCCTTTGAAAGAAGGGCGTATTCGTGTGGCAACAAAATTTGTGAAAATTGCGCGTCGTTATTATGCCGAGCAAGGGCGGCAAGTGGATGTTGTCAAATTGTATGGCGCCATGGAGTTGGCGCCGCTGATGGGTTTGGCAGATGAAATTGTCGATATTGTCGATACCGGGAATACTTTGCGTGCGAATGGCTTAGAAGCGCGTGAAACTATTGCGCATATCACCTCGCGTTTGATTGTGAATAAGGCGACGATGAAAACGAAACATGCTGCGGTGCAGGCGATCATTGATGCGATGGCTGCTGTTGTAAAAGGTGTAGTGTGAATATTCGGCGCATTGTTTATACAGAACTAAAAGTTTTTCGTTCTGACTGGAAAAAAGTATCAAGTGGAGAGTTGGAGCTTGATAAGGATGTACGCAACACTGTGTTGCGTATTATTGCTACGGTTCGTAGTGAGCAAGATGCTGCTTTACTAAAATTGACGAATCAGTTTGATCGGCGTGATGCTGCGTCCATTTCTGAGTTATGTGTCAGCCAAGAGCGCTTACAGAAAGCATTGCAAACCATCAGCACCGAGCAGCGCGCAGCCTTGGAAACAGCCGCACAGCGCATACGCGCGTTTCACCAGCGGCAATGCGCAGAATCTTGGCAATACACGGAAGCAGATGGCACGGTATTGGGGCAGCGCGTCACGCCGCTGGATCGCGTGGGTTTGTATGTGCCGGGCGGAAAAGCGTCTTATCCCTCTTCTGTATTGATGAATGCGATTCCTGCCAAAGTGGCTGGCGTGGCGGAAGTGGTGATGGTGGTGCCTGCGCCGCGCGGCGAACTCAACGAAATGGTATTGGCGGCAGCTGCCATTGCTGGCGTGGATAAAGTGTTCACTATCGGCGGTGCGCAGGCGATTGCGGCATTGGCATACGGCACAGAAACCGTGCCGAGCGTGGATAAAATTGTCGGCCCCGGCAATGTTTATGTGGCCACTGCCAAGCGCGAAGTATTCGGGCAAGTGGGCATCGACATGATTGCAGGGCCTTCCGAAATTTTAGTGGTTTGCGATGGCAAAACCGATCCCGATTGGATTGCGCTGGATTTGTTTTCGCAAGCAGAGCACGACGAAGATGCACAGTCGATTTTAATTTCGCCCGATAAAGATTTTTTAGATGCCGTGCAGGCGAGCTGTGAGCGATTGCTGCCTACTCTAGAACGTAAAGAAATTATTCGCGCGGCGATGGAAAAACGCAGCTTGTTTATTCAAGTGGCTAATTTGGATGAGGCGGTCGAGTTGTGCAATTTTATTGCGCCGGAACACTTAGAGTTGTCGGTAGCAGCGCCAGAGTTGTTGGCGGAAAAAATTCGCCACGCCGGCGCCATATTTTTGGGTCGTCATACACCGGAAGCCCTGGGCGATTACTGCGCGGGCCCCAACCATGTGTTGCCAACATCTGGCACGGCGCGGTTTTCATCACCGCTCGGTGTGTATGATTTTCAAAAACGCACGTCAATAATCAATATTTCAACGCAGGGCGCGGATACTTTAGGGCGCGTCGCTTCGGTACTGGCGCGCGGCGAGGGCTTAACCGCGCATGCTCGCTCTGCAGAATATCGCCTAAAAAATTAGATTGAAAAGTGAGATTGAAATGAGCCGCTATTGGAGTCGTTTTGTTCACACTTTGGTGCCGTATACACCAGGTGAACAGCCAAAGATTGCCAATTTGGTGAAGTTGAACACCAATGAAAATCCTTACGCGCCCTCGCCAAAAGCTGTCGCCGCTATGCAGGCAGAAGTAGGCGAAGATTTACGTTTGTATCCCGATCCTGATTCCACAAAACTTAAACAAGCGATTGCACGCTACTACGGCGTGAGCGTAGACAATGTGTTTGTCGGCAATGGTTCCGATGAAGTGTTGGCGCATATTTTTCACGGCTTGTTTCAGCAAGATGCGCCGATTTTATTTCCCGATATCACCTACAGTTTTTATCCGGTGTACTGCGGTTTGTACAATATCGCGTTTCGCCCAATTCCATTGCGTGAAGATTTTTCCATTCGTGTGGATGATTATGCGCAGTCCAACGGCGGTATTATTTTTCCCAACCCCAATGCGCCGACGGGCGTGTTATTGCCTTTGGTAGCGATAGAGTCACTACTGCAACGCAATGCAGAATCGGTAGTCGTGGTAGATGAGGCCTATATTGATTTTGGCGGCGGCAGCGCGGTTTCGTTGATTAAAAGATACCCCAATTTATTGGTGACGCAAACATTATCCAAGTCGCGTTCATTAGCGGGGTTGCGTGTGGGTTTGGCGCTGGGTCATGCAGATTTAATTGCCGGCTTGGAGCGCATCAAAAACAGTTTTAATTCTTATCCGCTGAGTCGTATTGCGATTGCTGGCGCTGCAGCAGCCTTTGATGACCGTGAGTATTTTGAACAGACAAGGAAAAGTATCATCGAAAGTCGAGAGCGGCTAGTGACAAAATTGCAGGCTTTGAATTTTGTTGTATTGCCTTCGGCGGCTAATTTTATTTTTGCGCGTCACTCACAATGGGTGGGCGAAAAATTAGCGCAGGCTTTGCGTGAGCGCGCAGTGCTAGTGCGCCACTTCAAAGGCGCCCGCACGGATAATTATTTACGTATTACGGTGGGCTCGGAGCCACAGAATCAGGCGCTGCTGGATGCGCTGGTTGAGATTCTGCGGTAGTCGGTAGATTTTTGTACTGCCAGAAAGTGAAGCTGGGTGTTTCCCAGATTTTTTCATAACTTTGCTGCAACAGTTGTTTGATGCCGGGCACTTCTTGAAGAGTGTTAGCGCCTGAGGGTTTTGCAAAATCTGCCATGACAAAAAACAATTTGGGTGGGTTGGTAGTAAGACGGTGTAAAAAATCGCGTTGCGCATGCATCACATAAGGACTATTGATGTGGTGTAGAAACATGATGCTGCTGAGATAAGGCGTTGCGAGTACCGCCTGTGCTTTTAATAAGTACAAAGGTGTCAGCCCGCCTTCATCAATGGCTTGAATTTTTTCACCAGGCTGTAGGTGCTGGTGAATGAATTGAGCGATTTTTTCGTGCTGTGTTTGATTGATGCTTATGTTGGGGTGGCGGCGAATTTGATCATCTATTCCTCGGCCAGGAAGATATTGCCCATACATAACATATAAGAAAATAATACCAGTAAAGAAAGAAATGATTACCCGTGAAAAGGAATATGATTTTGGCGGCAGCAATAGACAGGATGTGGCAAGCACGGAAAAATAAGTGTAGGGAATCCAGTGATAATCCCAAAATTTACCGGCGAGCAGTGGGTAGATGTTGTAGCACAGCGCGAGTGCGACTAAAGAAAAAATAAGTGCTCTTTGTAGTGACTTTGTGTGAGTATTAAAAAATGCGTAGGTTGCTGCTATAAGAATGACATAGGGCCATGTCCACAAAAAATAGCGCCACCAGTGGAGAGCATCCTTCCATCGCGTTTCAGATGAAGGAATACTGTTGCCACCGTCAAGTTCTTGGTACAGCGGCAAATAGTGCAGAGTAATATCCAAAAAACCGGCTAACCCACCGCAGTAGGTTAGCCACAACAATCCGAGCGCAAATAAGCTGGACGCGCCGAGAAAAAAATAACTGATTAAAGCGAGCCAACATGGTTTGTCTGACAGCTGCGAGCGTAGTAAGAAAAGTACGACAGGAAAGCCAATGATAGCGTGAGGTTTAATGGACGCAGCGGCACCAAAGCACATACCAATCAAAAAAGCACGCATGTTGCCTGACCATGGCGTATGCATGCTGATCAGAAGTGCTAGCATGATTGGTAAGAGCAGAATGTAATCGCGTTGTAATGTGTTGGCGGGGCCATAGTGAAGATAGGCTAAAGCTGCACTCAAGCTACCAATCCATGCCAGCCAGTTGTCCAATTTGCGTAAAACTTGCACTGTAATAATGATAAGCAATGCCAGCCAAACACAATCAGCAAGGCGAAATGCAAAAGATGTATAGCCAAAAAATTTGCCTATACCCATGTGAAATAAAAAAGTGCCAAACCAACTGGTTTCAACAATGTCTTGATATAAAACAAAGTGGTGCTCATTAACGAGGTAAGCGATGTAGTGAAGAAACTGTGCATCGCGCAGCATGGGCCATTGCAGCAGTAAATACGAATACACTCCGACCAAAATAGCTAGAGCTGCTATCCACAGTGTAAGTACGCAGCGGATAAATAATGGGCGAGGAGTGTTAACGACATTCATATTTTCATGATGCTATCAGTCGTATCTGAAGGGTAAAACACAAGCAACTTAGAACCCTTCCAGTGTGGCATAACGCTCATAATGAAAACGCGCACTGCCCAGCAGTTCAGCAGAAACGCGTGCGCGTTTGAGGAAGAGGCCGACATCCAGTTCGTCTGTCACGCCGATACCGCCGTGCATTTGTGTGGCTTCATTGCTGATTAACTCGTAGGTGTCGCTGATTTTGGCTTTCGCGCCGCTGATGAGTTGTGGCGCGTTGTCGGCATTTTTTTCCAAGGCATCCAGCGCCAACATCAAAATGGATTTGCACATTTCAATTTCAGTGAACATGTGTGCAGCGCGGTGTTGCAGAGCTTGGAAAGTACCAATCAATGCGCCGAACTGTTTGCGCTCTTTCAGGTATTGCACGGTGCGCTCAAAGATTTCTTGCATGCCGCCAAACATTTCTGCGGCTAGGTAGATGCGCCCGTAATCTAGCGCGTTATCCAGCGCCTGAAAGCCCTTGTCGATTTCGCCGATTAAATGTGATTCGGGAATACAGACATTGTTTAGCGTCAGCCGCGCATAGCGTTGTGAATCAACCAGTGTGACGGCGTCGCGCTGCATGCCTGTGGTGCTGGCATCGACCAGAAATAGACTGATGCCCTGTGTGTCATCTGCGTTGCCACTGGTGCGTGCCGCTACCACATATAAATCCGCAGCAATACCACTGATAACGCGCGTTTTACTACCGTTGAGAATAAATGTGTTGCCTTCGCGTACGGCGGTGGTGCTAATTTTTGTGGGCTGATGATGGTTGCCTTCATCGCAGGCGAGTGCTACTAATTTTTCGCCAGCGATAATTTGTGGCAGCAGCGTTTGTTTTTGTTCTTCACTGCCGGCGTGCAGAATAGCTACGCCAGATAAAACAGAGGCCAGCAGCGGTGAAACCACTAGGTTGCGCCCTAGTTCTTCCATGCAACCTGCCAAACCCGTGCAGCCAAATTCAAAACCGCCGTAAGCTTCAGGAAATAATGCGCCAGACAGACCAAGTTCTATCATGGCTTGCCATACCGTGTTATCAAAACCTGTGCCATCCGTTTGGCTGCGCAATGCGCGGAAAGATTCAATCGGCGATTGTGCTTTAGCAAAATTGCGCACGCTGTCTTTAAGCGCGCGTTGTTCTTCATTAAATGCGAGAGACATGGTGTGAATTCCTTAAATGCGATCAGCTCAGTACACCGGGCAAACCCAGTGCACGTTTGGCAATAATGTTGAGCTGGATCTCGGTAGTGCCGCCGGCGATGGTGTGAGTTTTTGCACCCATCCATTCCAGCGTGGTGTTCAATTCTTTTTCGCTGAAATGCGCTGTGTCGCGCCAGCCGAGTGCTTGCTCGCCCATAATTTTTAGCAGCAGTTCAAATTTGCGTTTTTCTTCTTCCGTGCCGCAGTATTTGAAGATCAGCGAAGTGTTCATATTGCCTGCGCCGTTGGTAAATTCGTCGATCATGCGCTGCTGCGTCACGTCGAAGGCACGCTTTTGAATTTCGTGGCGTGCAATCGCATCGCGCACCACAGGGTCATCCAATTTTCCATGGCTGCTTTTGCCGATGTAATCCAGTGCGGCTTCGCGCGGTTCAATGCCGCTACCGGTTTCGCCGCCTAAATCGGACATCATGTTGCGTTCAAATTCGAGTACGCGCTTGGCGACGGTCCAGCCCTTGTTGATTTCGCCGAGCACATTTTTTTTGGGTACGCGCACATTGTCGAAAAATGTTTGACAGAAGTGGCGATCGCCGGTGATCAACTCTATCGGTTTCGCTTCCACGCCCACTGAGGCCATATCAAACAATAGGAAGGTGATGCCATCGCGTTTGGGCGCGTCGGGATCGGTGCGCACCAAACAGTAAATCCAATCAGATTCGTCGGCGTATGAAGTCCAGATTTTTGAGCCGTTGATAATGAAATCGTCGCCATCTTCGACAGCGCGCGTTTGCAAACCGGCCAAATCAGATCCGGCACCTGGCTCGGAATAGCCTTGGCACCAGCGCGTTTCGCCGCGTGCAATTTTGGGCAAATGTTCCAGTTTTTGTTCTTCGGTGCCGAATTCTAAAATAGCGGGACCCGCCATCCAAATGCCGAGATTCACTTGCGGTGCGCGGCAGCCCAATTTGCGCATCTCGGATTTGAAAATGCGTGTCTGCTCGGCATCAAAGCCTGCGCCGCCATATTGCGTTGGCCAATCGGGTACGCAGTAGCCTTTTTCGACGCAGCGATCAAACCAGAGTTTTGCATCGGGTGAGGGAAAGTGAATATTGCGCGCACCCCACACTTGCTCTTCTTGCTTGGCAGGTGTGCGCAAAGACGCGGGGCAGTTGGCATCCAGCCACGTTCTGATTTCCTGGCGAAAGGCTTTGTAATCCACGAACGAATAACCTCTGAAATGACAAAGATAAAGCAGCGAAACGGCGAGCTGTATTTTAGCGGCGCGAGGCCGCTACCGTTAAGTGGCAACTACTTAGGATGTGGCGGTTTGTGTGCTCGCCTCTTTGGGTTTGCGTACTGCCGTAACTTCCGCCTTGGGTTTGTGTTTAATCAGTTTGCCTTTCTTGAGCGCTGCGGTTTTCAAATCTATCATCGATTTTTCCAAGCACTCACGGTAGAAGTTGGGGTCCGGCATGCTTTCGCGGTCACCAAGGATGCTGATTGTCACCGTGCCGCAATAGCTCATCACTAAATGAAAGAGACCAACGCCTGGTGTTAGCAAGCCGACGCCGTGGTACTGCACCAATTTTGCGCCACAGCAGTACAACGGAAATGGCGGACCAGGCACATTCGATACCACGGAGCAAAAGTTGATAGGCAAATTGCCGGTCAATTGGTTGTCGATGTAGAGATGCACCAAACTTTTCGTGAGGCGTGGGGAGAACACGCCCGCCAATTTCAGTGCGTCAACCAGCGGCGTTTGCTCGCCAAACTCTTTGGCTTCACAAGTACTTTTATGGATAGCGTGCAGGCGTTCTACGGGGTCTTCAATATCGCTGTGGATGTTGGCGAAAATGGAACCGATTTGGTTGTGTTCATCGGTGTCACCGCGTCGACTGCGCATGTCCACCGGCATAGTGACGCACAACGGCTCCTGCGGCAGCTCATTGTGGTGTTGCAGGTAACGACGAATCCCGCCGGCAACGATGGCCAGCGCTACATCATTGACTTTGACATCGGTGGCGTTTTTGATGGCTTTGAAATCTTCCAGATCAAATAGCGCCGCCTCAAAAACACGGTAAGGGCCGACGGGATTGTTGAAGCGCGTTTTTGGGGCGCGAATTTCTGGCATGGGAATATCGCCGCGGCGCACATCAAGCAAATTTTTTCCAATCGCAAAGCCTGTTTTGTATAAGCCCTTTACCAGTTCGATGCTATTGCGTGCAGTGTTGTATGCGCCGCGTGACAACATATTGATTGCGCTGGGCGGCACTTCTGCCAAGTAGTTGGGCGCTTCGTCTTCTTCCATGCCGGAAGGATTAGGCTCCAGATCGTGCAGTGCCGCCATAAAGGAAGAGCCGCCTGCACCATCCACCAGTGAGTGGTGCATTTTGGTGTAGACCGCAAAACAGTTTTTGGGCAGGTGCGGAATATTGTCCAAGCCTTCGATAATGTACGCCTCCCACAGCGGGCGCGACATGTCGATGGGGCGCGCGTGTAGGCGGGCGATTTGAATACACAGCTGCCTCCAGTCGCCAGGCTTGGGTAGGGCGATATGGCGCAGATGAAACTCCATGTCAAAGTTGTCATCTTTAATCCAATAGGGGCGGTCGTAACCGCCGGGTACCTGCACTAGCCGGGTGCGGAAAATGGGCAGTTTTTTCAGTTTGCGCTCGAAGCTAGCAATGACTTCTTTGAAGCGCACGGTGCCGTCCGGCGCAGTGGACTGGTCATAGATCCCGAGGCCGCCGATGTGCTGCGGTGTGTTTGGATGTTCGAGATTGATAAAGGCGGAATCGAGTACGCTTAACTGCTTCATGGTGTGCCTGTCTATCCGTGAGAGTGAACGGTGAATTATCAGATAAATGTCGTAGGTTGGCTATAGCTGTTCGATCAGAGTCTATTTAAGGAGTATTGGAGTGCGTTGTCGATGGCGATATTTGTGGTACGTGCTGTCAGCTGTGTTGGGCTTGATATTGGCGTGCGAGCTGCTGCTTCAACTGGGAAGCGTGTGGGTGCAGGGGCAATCGCGTCTGGTGCCTGAGCGTTGGCAATGGGCGAGCCGTACTCGCGTGTTAGCGTTGGGCGATTCCAATACCTATGGTTTGTATTTAACAGAAGCGGAATCGTGGCCGGCGCAATTGGAGCGCGCGTGGAATAGCGCGCACGCACAAGCGCCAATAGAAGTGTTGAATCTCGGTTATCCAGGTACCAATTCTTTTCGCGTATTGGATAACTTACCTGCGTTACTTGATAAGTTATCGCCAGATATTGTGTTGATTATGGTGGGATTTAATGATTTCTGGACCCCAGTAGAAAATCTATCGCCATCAACGCATCCATCAGCAGTAATCGTTGTATGGAGTTGGGTAAAAACACACAGTCGCTTGTATCGTCTATACACTATCTGGTCGCGTAGTTATATTTCACAGCAGGATATGGTTTTCGGCGCGCCGCGTGATATTACCAAGTTGGATTTAAGTAAACGAGAGTCATACCTTGTGCGCACTAAAGACGGCGACGAATTTTTTTTGGGAACGCTGCCGAGTGAGCCGCCGCGACACCGCTATGAGCTGGCGAAAAATCTGCAAGCAATGGTTGAAATAGCGCGCCATCGCGGCGTAAAAGTTTTTTTGATGACTTATCCCTCTAGTTGGGGATTTTATCCTGGTGCAAATAAGTGGATACGAGAAGTGGCGCAGCAGAAAAAATACCCGCTGATTGATATTACGCCACTGTTTGTTGCACGCTGCACAAATGGTCCCGTTTCTTGTGGCGATTTATTGTTTAATGATGGACATGCCAAGGTGCAAGGAAATGCATTGGTAGCAAAAGCGGTGCAAACAGCACTAGAAGTAGATGATAAGCAGTAGTGCGTTAGCGTTTACCGCCGCGCAGCTTGTCTTGCAGTAATGCTTCTTGTATCAGCTCTCGCAAGATAGCTTCCAAGCGCGGCATGGCGCTGCGCACTACGTCGTCAACCAGTTTTTCGCGACTGCGCATGGGAGATAAAAAATTTTGTGTCGTAGCAGGTAAATACTTTTCACGTGTGGTTTTATGTGTGTGTGATGCAGTGTTGTCGCGATGGCGATGTTCTGGGCCAAGGGTGGGAATGCTGTCGTCGGGAATGAGTAGTGGAATATGGCCGCCTGTGAGTGTCGGATTTTCATCGTGAGGAGGCTGTGGCGGTGTTTCGCCACTCAGCAAATGGCGAATGGACTCTAGCTCGCCAAGGATATCGTCGCGTTTTTTTTGGCTGGACGCGCTGTGTTGGTTGATGTTTTTATCGGTATTCATGCGGCTTTTTTCATGTCGTTGATCTTGATGTCATAGCCGCGTTCTTGATAAAAACGAAAGCGTTGGCGGCTGATAGACAGTTGCAATTCATCCTGCGTGACAATTTCAGCCACGCGCGCAAAGCGGCTAAAAAAAGTGGGGACGTCTGCGCTCAGGTTAATCAATAGATCGTGATGCGAGGAAGATTCACCTTGCCAGCCGATGTGTACAGGTGTTTGCTGGCTGGCCGGTAGTATGGCGTGAGGCAAAAAACTGTCGGCTTTGAATGTCCACAGCAAGGCGTTGAGTGCGCTGCCCGTTTCATTGTCTGTGGTTTGAATAAGGGTACGATTATCCAACTGCCACGCTTTTTCTGCTAAACGGCACGCAAAAATCTGACGCGATTTTTCGTCGTGTTGTGGCAGTAAATAAAAATCCACGCGTGTCATTGCTGTCACTCTAGGCTGAGAAACATTGATCGATCAAAAAGCGCACCAACAGCGGTACAGGTCGTCCGCTCGCCCCTTTGTTGCTGCCCGTGCTGTGCCAGGCTGTGCCGGCAATATCCAGATGTGCCCAAGCATAATTTTCGGTAAAGCGTGCTAAAAAGCAGGCGGCGGTGACAGAGCCGGCGTTGCGTCCGCCCACATTGGCGACATCCGCATACGGGCTTTTTAATTGCTGCTGATATTCTTCCCACAGTGGCATACGCCATGCTTTATCTTCGGCGTGCATACCCGCGGCAAATAATTGTTCGCCGAGTTTTTCGTCATTGCTGTATAAGCCACTGGCGTGGTTGCCCAATGCGATGACGCAAGCGCCGGTCAGTGTGGCAATATCAATGACGGCAGCGGGTTTGAAACGCTCTACATAGGTCAGCGCATCACACAGCACCAAACGCCCTTCGGCATCGGTGTTAATCACTTCTATGGTTTTGCCGCTCATGCTGGTTACGATGTCACCAGGTTTAGTGGCGTGGCCGCTGGGCATGTTTTCTGCGCAGGCCATCACGCCGATCACGTTGATAGGCAGTTGCAATGCACTGATAGCTTGCATAGTGCCGAGCACGCTTGCCGCGCCGCACATATCAAACTTCATTTCTTCCATGCCCGCGCCTGGCTTCAAACTGATGCCGCCGGTGTCGAACGTGATGCCTTTGCCCACCAATACAATCGGTTTAGCATTTTTTTTGCCGCCGCAGTAATCCATCACCACCAATTTGGCTGGCTGGTCACTGCCTGCCGATACCGACAGCAGCGATCCCATTTTCAGCGCGCGCATTTGTTTTTCATCTAGTACAGAGACAGAAAGTTTTTTCTGCTGCTTGGTCAGTTGTTGTGCCTGTTCGGCTAAATACGTCGGCGTGCAGATATTGCCAGGCAAGTTGCCCAGCTCGCGCGCTCGTGCCATGCCGGCAGCAATTGCAGTGCCGGTGTTCAGTGCCTGATCCACCGCTGTCTGATGCAGAGGGTTGTGCCAGACTATTTTTTTCAACGTGGCGGTTTTCTTGTCTTTTTTGAGTGTGTCGAAGTGATAAATGCTGTTGCTCAACTGCTGCGCCGCCAGCTCCGCACACCACAGGGCATCGCGCTCCTCCACGCACACTTCGTCCAGCAGTAAAACAGCGTCTTTGGCTTTCGCTTTTTGCAACTGATCTGCAATGTGTCCCAGCAGCGTGAGGAACTGTGCACGCGTCAGTGGTTTGCCATCACCAGCGCCCACCAACAGCAAACGATCAGCAGTCACCGCTTCCACATGAGGCAATAGCAGCGCTTCGCCCGCTTTGCCGGTGAGATCGCCGCGTTTCTTCAGTTGTGCAATCAGCGTATCCAGCGCATCTGTGGCGTGGATAGACATGGTTTTGCCGCTAAATACGGGCAGTACGAGGCAGTCGGTTTTGCAGGTGAGCGGTTTGACGGGCTGGTTGCTGATGGTCAGCATGGTGATAGGTTCTCCGTTGCGATGCAGATTCTTGGCTGGCATAAAGCCGTGCTGGTATAGTCTACCCTCAGTGGTGGCGCCTTCAACCTCCGGCAGTACACCCACACACTTTCTCTTCCCATTGGACACTTGATGTGATGCTGCCCCGCTTTATTTTGGCGCGATATTTTGCACGAGAGATTTTGCAAACCACGTTTGCCGTCACGCTGATTCTGTTGCTGATCTTTCTTTCAGGGAAATTTGCCAAATATTTGGCGGATGCAGCGAGTGGAAAAATTTCAGCAGAGATCATCGCCTATTTGCTGCTGTACCGCGCCCCCAGTATTCTGCAGCGTATCCTCCCTTTAGGTTTATTTCTCGGCATCTTATTGGTGTTCGGGCGCATGTACGTTGAAAACGAAATCACTGCTATGCACACAGCAGGTATTGGCGTAGTGAAATTGCTGTTATTGACCAGTTTGGCAGTGGTTCCGGTTGCGGTGATAACAGGGTGGTTGGCGTTGTATGTAAGTCCAGAAGGGTTTCAGCGCGCCGAGCAGTTGTTAAATGGTGAAAAAAAGCGCAGCGATTTGGATTTGGTGGAGCCGGGAAAATTTTTAGATTTGCGCACATGGCGCGGTGTTTTGTATACGGGCAATATCAGCGATGATCGCAAAATGATGGAGGATGTATTTGCTGTTGAGCAGCACAACGATGGCGCGTGGACGATTTTTCGTTCTTCCTACGGCTCACAGTATTACGACGAATTGTTGGATGCGCGCTACACCACATTGAATGATGGCGTGCGCTACACCTTGCGGCCAGGGGAAATAGGCGGTGAACGATTGCGTTTTTCTGCGTTGAAGCAGCACATGAAGCCATCTAATGTGGAATACGATGTGCGTCGACTTAAAGAAGATACATTGCCGCTGCCATACTTATTCAAAGAAATTGATAGTCCTTCCTTAAGTATCCCGAATTGGCGTTTGGCATTGATCGCCACCATACAATGGCGTTTTTCATTGGTTCTGCTCGTGTTATTGGTGACTGTGTTGGCCGTAGCAATGAGTCGAACAACGCCAAGGCAAGGGCGCTATGTAAAACTGTTGCCGGCGATGTTGCTGTATTTTGCGTACATGACCGCTCTGGATATTTTGCGCCGCAAAATGAGCGAGGGCGATATCAATATTGCGCCGGGTATGTTGACAGTGCATGTATTGTTTTTGGCTGTTGCTATTTTGTTGTTGTTTGGCGATAGATTGTTGCAGTGGAGAAGGCATTCATGAAGCAGTTGAACCGCTATGTAGCCAAACATGTTATTGCAGCTATTTTGCTGGTTATCGCCATGTTGGTGGGTTTGTTTTCTGTGTCTTTGTTTGCCGAAGAAATGTCAGAAGCCCCAGATCATTACAGTCTGACCAATATATTGATTTACGTACTGTTCAGCGTACCAGGTGTCGTGGCAAAAAATTCCACGTTTGCCATGCTGATAGGCAGTTTGCTCGGGCTTGGCATTCTAGCCAACCAGAGTGAATTAACTGTTATGCGCGCTAGCGGCATTTCTGTGTTGCGGATTGTGTGGATGGTGGTGAAGCCAGCACTGGTGATGGTGCTGCTAATTAGTGCGCTTCGTGAATTTGTTGTGCCGGCGTCTGATCGTTATGCAAATTACTACCGTGCTGAAAAAATTGAAGAGGATCAATCATATAACTTGATACGCAGTGCGCATGGTTTGTGGATGCGGCAAGACAATGAGTTTATTCATTTTAATTATGTGAACGCAGAAGGCGAGGTGTTTGGGTTTGCGCGATTCTCCTTCGACAATAAGGGTGAATTGAAGTTTGCACAGTATGCTCCGCATGCTGTTCATAATCATGCTGCGGCTAATGCGGGCTGGAAGTTAGAAAAGGCAAAAACGACGCTGTTTAGCGAGGATGCTATTACTGCGGGTACGCAGGAAGATTATTGGCAGAGTGAGTTGTCGCCGGAATTGCTATCTGTAGTCGCTGTGGATTCTGATGAAATGAGTTTGCGCGAGCTGCATTACTACATGAACTATCTGAGTGCGCAGAGTCAAGATACGCGTATTTTTGAACTATCTTTTTGGAAAAAAGCTCTGCAGCCATTGGCAATGATTGGTTTGGTGTTGATTGCGGTATCATTCATCTTCGGCTCCCTGCGCGATACCACCATGGGCTACCGTTTGTTTTTTGGCGTGATGATCGGCATGGTTTTTCGTTTTAGTCAAAGTATCTTGGGGCCAACCAGCATGGTGTATGGATTCGCGCCGTGGGTCGCCATTGCATTGCCCATTGTGATTTGTTGGGGGCTGGGATTTTTTCTGTTGTCGCGAGTGAAATAACACGGCTACAACACGGAGTTATTTTCTTTTTTCATGCACCACCACGCGCGTGTTGGACAGCATGTCGTGCCAAGTTTGGTGTTTGGGCAGTAGGCACCACCAAAAACCGAAGCCACCGCATAGTAATGACAATACGCCAGCCAGCCAGCGTTTGAGACAGTGTTTGAGCGTCAGCGGTGAGCCGTCAATGGTTTCCAATTGCAAACGCCATGCCTGCATGCCTAATGTTTGTTTGTTGGATAGCCAAAAAATGCAATAAAACGCGCAAATAACGAGCAGTATCCCAATAAAAACCAGTGGATTGCCACCAGCGGTAGAGGAAGTTTCTACATAATTTTTTCCGAACAGCCAGCTCTCAATACCCACGGCAATGCCCCCAAACAGCATCAGCAGGCCGAACAATAAAAAACTGTCGTAAATGAGTGCGCCGAGGCGACGCCACAAAGGAGCGTTGGGCAGCATGGATGCTGAGTCTCATATTTGGATTGGCAGCCAGTATAAGCGACAGACGCTATAATGACCGATCGTCTATCGCTTGGCAGTGCAATGAAAAGTATTCAAATTCGCGGTGCGCGCACCCATAACTTAAAAAATATTAATCTCGATATTCCGCGCGACAAATTGGTCGTGCTGACAGGGCTCTCCGGTTCCGGCAAATCTTCGCTGGCGTTTGATACGTTGTATGCCGAAGGGCAGCGCCGCTATGTGGAATCGTTGTCCACTTATGCGCGACAATTTTTGTCGATGATGGATAAACCGGATGTCGATCACATCGAAGGTTTGTCGCCTGCTATTTCGATTGAACAGAAATCCACCTCGCACAACCCGCGCTCTACAGTCGGTACCATCACGGAAATTTACGATTATTTGCGCTTGTTGTTTGCACGCGCTGGCGAGCCGCGCTGCCCGGAGCACAACAAACCGTTAGCGGCGCAAACCGTGAGTCAAATGGTCGATGCCGTGCTGGCAATGCCAGAAAATACCAAGTTGATGCTGTTGGCGCCAGTGATTCGCGATCGCAAAGGCGAACACGCGCATGTGATTGAAAAATTAAAAAGCCAAGGTTTTGTGCGTGCGCGCATCGACGGCGTGGTGTGTGATTTGGACGATGCACCCAAGCTGGCCAAAAATATCAAACACACGATAGAAGTGGTGGTGGATCGCTTCAGTGTGCGCGCCGATATACAACTGCGTTTGGCGGAGTCGTTTGAAACCGCGCTGAAGTTATCAGAAGGCATTGCGCAAATCGCGCACATGGATAACAGCAAGCAGCCAGAACAGATTTTTTCTGCCAAATTTTCTTGCCCACTCTGCGACTACAGCATCAATGAGCTGGAGCCGCGTATGTTCTCTTTTAATAATCCGGCAGGTGCTTGCCCCGGCTGTGACGGTTTGGGTGTTAAACAATTTTTTGATCCCGATCGCATCGTACAATTTCCAGAAGCCTCGATCAGCGAAGGGGCAATTCGCGGCTGGGACAGGCGCAATTTTTACTATTTTCAGATGCTGACTTCGCTGGCCGATCACTATGGTTTTGATGTGGATACATCGTGGCAAAAACTGAAAAAATCGCACAAACAGATTTTGTTATACGGGTCAGGTGATGAAGATATTGTGTTCACCTATTCCAATGACCGCGGCGATGTCTACCAGCGTCAGCAGCCCTTTGAGGGTATCGTGAACAACATGGATCGCCGCTATCACGAAACAGAATCCAACAGTGTGCGAGAAGATTTGGCGAAATACATCAGCAATCAATCCTGTCCAGATTGCGGTGGCACGCGCTTGAGAAAAGAGTCGCGCTATGTGTATGTCGATAACCACACCTTATCTGAATTGACCGAGATGCCTGTTGGCGATGGCTTCCGCTATTTTTCGCAACTCGAACTGAAGGGTAGGCAAGGGAAGATTGCTGAAAAAATCCTGAAAGAAATTCAAGAGCGTCTACGTTTTTTGGTGGATGTCGGTTTGAATTATTTGACGCTCAATCGCAGTGCGGAAACGCTGTCTGGTGGTGAGGCGCAGCGTATTCGCTTGGCTTCGCAAATCGGCGCAGGTTTGGTGGGTGTGATGTATATTTTGGATGAGCCGTCGATAGGTTTGCATCAACGTGATAACGAACGCCTGTTATCAACGTTGATCCGCTTGCGCGATCTCGGCAATACCGTGATTGTGGTGGAACACGATGAAGATGCCATCAAAGCGGCAGATTTTATTGTGGATATTGGTCCGGGCGCAGGTGTACACGGTGGTGAGATTGTTGCCAGTGGCTTTTTGGCGGATATTGTCAGTAATAAAAAATCGCTGACCGGCGATTATTTGTCGGGTAGAAAAAGTATTGCTCTGCCAAAAAAACGCTTAATGCTCAATCCAGAAAAATTGTTGCTGCTGGAAGGGGCGACAGGAAATAATTTACAAAATGTGACGCTGGAAATTCCTCTGGGTTTGTTCACTTGTGTGACGGGTGTTTCTGGTTCGGGTAAATCCACACTCATCAATCACACCTTATTTCCTATTTTGGCAGAACAGTTGAATGGTGCGACGACCTTAAAGCCCGCGCCGTATGAAGCTATTAGCGGATTGGAACACGTCGATAAATGTATCGATATTGATCAAAGCCCTATCGGCCGCACGCCACGCTCCAATCCGGCAACGTATACCGGCATGTTTACCGCAATACGCGATTTATTTTCCGGCACACAGGAAGCGCGCTCGCGCGGTTATCAACCGGGGCGTTTTAGTTTTAACGTGAAAGGTGGGCGCTGTGAAGCTTGTGAGGGCGATGGCGTCACTAAAGTAGAAATGCACTTTTTGCCGGATGTGTATGTGGCTTGTGATGTTTGTCACGGCAAACGCTACAATCGCGAAACGCTGGAAGTGTTGTACAAAGGCAAAAATATCCACGACGTGTTGGACATGACAGTAGAAGCGGCATTTGAATTTTTCAAAGCCGTGCCGACAATCGCCAATAAATTGCAAACATTGTTGGATGTAGGACTCTCCTATATTCGCTTGGGGCAAAATGCGACTACGCTCTCCGGCGGTGAAGCGCAGCGTGTGAAATTGGCGAAAGAATTGTCGAAGCGTAGTACAGGACAGACAATTTATATTTTGGATGAACCGACTACCGGATTGCATTTCCATGACATCGCGCAGTTGTTGACGGTGTTGATGCGCTTGCGCGATCAGGGCAACACCGTGGTGGTGATCGAACACAATTTAGATGTGATTAAGACGGCAGATTGGATTGTCGATCTCGGGCCGGAAGGCGGTTCGGGTGGCGGGCAAATCATTGCAGCGGGAACGCCGGAAGATGTGGCGCGTGAAAAACAGTCACACACCGGTCGTTTCTTGCAGGCTTTGTTGCGCTGAAATGCTGTGCGTTGCCATAAATGAAGGCGGGGTCGGTATAATGAGGCGCTTATTGGGTGCGAGGTTCCTATGACTGAACGCAAGGCCAGTGTCCAGCGCGATACGTTGGAAACGCAGATTCAAGTAGCTATCAATCTCGATGGCACAGGCAAAACGCATTTTGATACACAAGTGCCATTTTTGGAGCACATGCTGGATCAAATTGCGCGCCACGGCTTGATTGATCTCGACGTAAGAGCGCAGGGCGATGTGCATATCGACGATCACCACACTGTGGAAGATATCGGCATCACGCTGGGGCAGGCGTTTGCGCAGGCGGTGGGCGACAAAAAAGGTATCTGCCGTTACGGTCACGCCTATGTGCCGCTCGATGAAGCACTGTCGCGTGTGGTAATTGATTTTTCCGGCCGCCCGGGTTTGGAAATGCACGTCAATTTTACGCGCGGTCGTGTGGGTGATTTTGATGTCGATTTGTTTTACGAATTTTTCCAAGGTTTTGTCAATCATGCTGGCGTGACGCTGCATATCGACAATTTACGCGGCGCAAATACGCATCATCAAATCGAAACCATTTTTAAAGCCTTTGGTCGCGCCTTGCGCATGGCGCTCACGGCCGATCCGCGTATGGTTGGGCAGATGCCGTCCACTAAAGGCACGCTGTAACCATGTCATCTTCTGTTGCCGTAATTGATTACGGCATGGGCAATTTGCATTCTGTCGCTAAAGCGTTAGAGCATGTTGCGCCGAATGCGCGCGTAACAGTCACCAATAATCCTACTGAAATTCGCGCCGCTGATCGCGTGGTGTTTCCCGGTGTCGGCGCCATGCGCGACTGCATGGCAGGTATTCGCCAAGTGGGTGCGGATGTTTTGGTCAAAGAAGCGATAGCGCAAAAACCCGTGTTGGCAATTTGCGTAGGTATGCAGGCGCTGATGACGCACAGCGAAGAAAACAGTGGTGTCGATTGTTTGAATATTTTGCAAGGCGCGGTGCGTTTTTTTGGCAGTGATTTACGCGATCGTGATGGTCAGCGTTTGAAAGTGCCGCACATGGGCTGGAATGAAGTGCAGCAAATAAAGTCGCACGCCGTGTGGTCAAACATTCCGCAAAACAGCCGTTTTTATTTTGTGCATAGCTACTATGTGTCCGCACAAGATCGCTCGTTGGTGGCGGCTGGTGGTGATTATGGCGTTGCATTTGATGCGGCACTGCTCACCAAAAATTTGTTTGCGGTGCAGTTTCACCCAGAAAAAAGTCACACCGCCGGTTTGCAGTTATTAAAAAATTTTATGTTTTGGGATGGGTGCTGTTAGTCATGTTGATTATTCCTGCCATTGATTTGAAAGATGGGCAATGCGTGCGTTTGAAGCAGGGGCGCATGGAGGATTCGACCGTGTTCGGTTCTGATCCGGTGGCGATGGCCCAGCGTTGGGTGAATGCCGGTGCGCGTCGCTTGCATTTGGTGGATTTGAACGGCGCTTTTGCTGGCGAACCGGTGAATGGCGAAGCGGTGAAAGCCATTGCGCGCGCCTATCCTAGCTTGCCAATACAAATTGGCGGCGGTATTCGCAACGCCGATATTATTGAAGCGTATCTGTCGGCCGGTGTGAGCTATGTCATCATCGGCACCAAAGCGGTAAAAGAGCCGCAGTTTGTGACAGACATGTGCAAACAATTTGCAGGAAAAATTATTGTCGGCATTGACGCGCAAGACGGCATGGTCGCCACCGACGGTTGGGCAGAAATTAGTGCGGTGAAAGCCGTCGATTTGGCCAAACAATTTGCCGATGACGGCGTGTCTTCTATCGTCTACACCGACATTGCACGCGACGGCATGATGCAGGGTGTGAACGTGGAAGCGACGGCACAGTTGGCAGAGGCCTGCGGTATTCCTGTCATTGCGTCGGGCGGCGTGACGAACATGGATGATATTCGCGCACTAAAAAAAGTAGCAGCGCGCGGTGTGTTGGGTGCAATTACAGGTCGCGCTATTTATGAGGGTACGCTGGACCTTACTGAAGCGCAGCAGTTTTGTTTGGCGTAGAAACGCATGTCGCAGAATTCTTTGCTGAATAGAACGCTGCGGCATTTGCGACAGGCGTGGTCCGATCTCAATACCACGCTGCGCAGAGAAGATCAGTACTGTGTGGATCCAGCGCTGAGCGATCGCGATGTAGATTATTTTCGTCAGCAAATAAAAAGCTGTCTCGCCGCGCCTGGTGGCGAATGGGCCAAACGTGCGCAGGCTGCGCATATTGGTCATGCCTATATGTCGCTCAACAAGCAGGGGCGCTTGCGTTTTTTGCACTTACTGGCGCGCGATTTTGATGCGGATGAACAAAAAATTCAGCAGGCAATTGATGTGTATATGCGAGCTTCGAATGTGGATGAGAAGCCGAGATTGCGCCACAAATTGAGCAAAGTTTTGATTGCGCCGCGCGTGCAATTGTTGACGCTATTTAATGCTATGCCCAGTGGCATTAAATTTTTGGTTGATATGCGTAGCGAACTGTTGGAAATGGAAGCCAGTAAAGATGTAGAACTGCGTGAAGTAGAAAAAGATTTAAAGCATTTACTGACTACATGGTTTGATATTGGGTTTCTGCAATTGCAGCAGTTGACGTGGAATTCTTCAGCATCTTTGTTGGAAAAATTGATTGAATACGAAGCGGTACATGAGATTACCAGTTGGGTGGATTTAAAAAATCGCATGGCGGCGGATAGGCGGTTGTTTGCGTTTATTCATCCCAATATGGAAGACGAGCCGCTGATTTTTGTGCAGGTGGCCTTGTGCAATGGGTTGGCAACTAACGTACAAACTTTATTGGATACGCATGCCCGCACTTACGATGTGGCGGGTGCTAACACGGCAATCTTTTACTCCATTTCCAATGCGCAAAAAGGGTTATCCGGTATCAGTTTTGGCAACTTTTTGATTAAGCGTGTTGTGGCAAATCTGAAAAAAGAATTTCCACAGTTGAAGCGCTTTGCTACGCTATCGCCAGTACCTGGTTTTATGAAATGGCTGTCAGAGGCGGAGCTCGGCGATAATACTTTCCTCAGTCAATCAGAGCGAGCCGCCATCAAGAAATTGGCGGCGCATTTGTCCGTTGAGGCGCGTTTGATGGACTTGTTGGCGGTTTTGGCATGGCACCAAAACACCCATATTTGCGATGTATTGAAGCCAATTTTGTTGCGCTTGTGTGCGGAATACTTGATGAATTTGCAGCAGGGAAAACAACGTGCGCGCGATGGTGTGGCACATTTTCATTTGGGTAACGGCGCAACTTTGCAACAAATCAATTGGATGGCCGATGTTTCACCCAAAGGTATACGCCAGTCTGGCGGCATGATGGTGAATTACCTGTACGACCCAGACACGATAGATCACAACAGTGAAAACTATATGCAGGCAGGCGTGATTGCTGCATCTACCGATGTGCAAGAGCTGCGCGCCATGGTGTCAGCGCGCTAAATATACGCAATTTTTTTAAGCGAGATGTTGGTTGATCACTTGCAATACATGCTTGAAGCATTTGGGGTTGCCGCAAACGATATTGCCGGTTTCCATGTATTGATGGCCGCCCTGAAAATCGCTGATTAAACCGCCGGCTTCTTGAATCAATAAAATGCCCGCTGCAATATCCCACGGTTTTAATCCCATTTCCCAAAACGCATCAAAACGTCCGGCGGCGATGTAGGCTAAATCCAACGCAGCAGAACCAGCGCGTCTTATACCGGCCGTTTGCGGCGCTAGCGTTTCCAATACTTTGACGTAGGCAGGTAGCTTTTCACTTTGATGGCTGCGAAAAGGGATGCCGGTGCCGAGCAGTGCGCCGTCCAGAGTTGTGCGCGAGGTGACGCGAATTCTGCGCCCATTTAATTGCGCGCCGCGACCGCGGCTGGCGGTAAATTCTTCGCGCGTCACGGGGTTGTACACCACGGCGTGCTCAATTTTTCCTTGGTATTGGCAGGCAATGGAAACGGCATAGTGTGGAATGCCGCGCACAAAATTGGTGGTGCCGTCGAGCGGATCAATGATCCAGATGTAATCAGCGTCAGGGTTGGTACTGCCGCTTTCTTCAGCGAGGAAACCGTGATCGGGATAGGTTTTTTGCAGCAGGCGAATGATGATGTCTTCGGCGGCGCGATCTACTTCGGTGACGTAATCGTTGCTGCCTTTTTCAGTGACGGGAATGAGGTCAATACGATCAGAGGCGCGTACGATGTGTTCGCCAGCCTGACGCGCAGCGCGCAAGGCAATATTCAGCATGGGCTGCATGGAAAGACCGGAGTTCAACAAAAAGAAGGGGGGCTATTGTAACAGTCGCGCGCGGTGGGATAAATGAATCACTTTGGCGCGGTAGGCAAATCAGGCACAATGTCGCCCTTGTTTTAATATGACAGCGTGCGATAGGTTTTTTTATGGCAGTAAGTGCAAAAGCGGCAGTGATATTGGACGGCACAAAAGTGGCGCAGGAAACCGAGGCGCAGATTCGTGCACGCGTCGAAAAACTGAAGATGCTGTCCGGCATTACCCCGATTTTGGCGACTATTTTGGTGGGCGATGACCCTTCATCGGCCACGTATGTGCGCATGAAGGGCAATGCCTGTCGTCGCGTAGGTATGGACTCTGTGGCGATTGAAATGCCGCAATCCACCACCACAGCGCAGTTATTGGCAAAAATTCAGGAGCTGAACGCCAATCCTGCTGTGCACGGTATCTTGTTGCAGCATCCGGTACCGGCGCAGATCGACGAAAGAGCCTGTTTTGATGCCATTGCGCTCGACAAAGATGTCGATGGCGTGACTTGCTTGGGCTTTGGGCGCATGGCGATGGGTGAGGCCGCTTACGGTTCCGCAACGCCTGCCGGTGTGATGCGTTTGCTCGCTGCCTACAATATCCCGCTGGCGGGCAAACACGCCGTGGTGCTCGGGCGCAGCCCTATTCTGGGCAAGCCGATGGCGGCGATGTTGCTCAATGCTGATTGCACGGTGACGATTTGCCACTCCCGCACGCAAGGCTTGCAGGCTTTGGTGGGGCAGGCGGATATCGTGGTGGCAGCCGTGGGTCGCCCAGCATTTATTCTGGGTGAGTGGATTAAAGACGGTGCTGTGGTAGTGGATGCTGGCTACCACGAAGGTGGTGTGGGCGATGTTGAATTGGCCTCGGTGATTGATCGTGCCAGCGCCTACACGCCTGTGCCAGGCGGTGTGGGTCCTATGACGATCAATACCTTAATCCTGCAAACGCTCCAAGCGGGCGAGTGCAAGTTGGGCGCAAAAGCCTCGTGAGTTTTACTTTATTACAGCGCTGCCAGTTGCTTGTGCATGACTGGATTTATGGCAATCGCATACGCGTCAAGGCGGGCAACAGCATCGACGTTGCCTTCGCAGAAAGACTGCGCATGAAGAAGATCGACATCCTGATAAAAGGGAGCGGCAACAGCCTCACTGTCGGGAAAGGCTCTATGGTGGCCAAATGCAAAATCCGCATTGATGGCAGTAATCAGAGAGTCGAAATTGGCGAGGATTGTCTCTACCACGCCGGCAAAATCTATCTGCGTTATAACAGCAATCAGTGCATCAAAATTGGCGACAAAACCACTATTGAAGATGCCTATCTACTGACCGACGAAGATGCCAGTATCACCATTGGCCGTGATTGCATGTTTTCCAAGTTTGTGCATTTACGGGCAGGCGATGGGCATTCTGTGCTCGATGTTGCTTCGGGCAAACGCATCAATCGTGCCAAAGACATCGTGATCGGCGACCATGTTTGGGTGGGACGAGCTACCTGTATTCTGAAAGGCTCCGTCATTCCTGATCGATCTGTTGTGGGTGCGCATGCTGTAGTGACGCGGCAGTTCGGTCAAGAAGGCTCCGCAATTGCAGGCAATCCTGCATCCGTTGTGCGCTCAGGTTTGGATTGGGACAGGCGTATGCTGTAACACGCAAAAATAAATGCAGTTCCTTGTTGACTTGCCTTTTTCTCGCCTATAGAATTGCGCCTCTTTTTCGCCTAGCCCCTTAATTTTCGCGGTCGGCTGGCGGCAAAACCAGAAGTAACTTATTGATTTATTGAGGTTTTCTGTTCATGCAGAACCAGAGAATTCGGATTCGCTTGAAGGCATTTGATCATCGTTTGATCGATACTTCGACGCAAGAAATTGTAGAAACAGCAAAGAGAACGGGCGCACAGGTGAGAGGTCCTATTCCTCTGCCAACGCGTAAAGAGCGTTTTACGGTGTTGATTTCTCCGCATGCCAACAAAGATGCGCGCGATCAGTACGAAATTCGCACGCACAAAAGAATGTTGGATATTGTTGAGCCTACTGACAAGACGGTCGATGCTTTGATGAAGCTGGACTTGGCGGCGGGTGTAGAAGTGCAAATCAGCTTAGGCTGATAGGTTTTGTAGTAAATAAGAAGTGGCATAAGTAGTACAGAGATTCTTTGTTTTACTGTATTGCTGGCGACTCCTTGGTGTAACGCTTATTAAGGCGGCCATAGCGGGTAAAGCCCCGTACACGAGAGGTGAAAAATGGTTAATGGTTTAGTCGGTCGCAAATGCGGCATGACGCGTGTTTTTACAGAAGATGGCATCTCGATACCTGTGACGGTAATCGAAGTTGAGCCTAATCGCGTTACCCAGATCAAATCTATCGATACCGACGGCTATACGGCGGTGCAGGTCACTGTTGGTGCGCGTCGCCAGTCTCGCGTCACTAAAGCGGCTGTGGGTCATTTTGCTAAAGCGGGTGTAGGCGCTGGTCGCGGGCTGTGGGAATTGGCAAGTGATGGCGCTGATGTGCCTGCTGTTGGATCTGAATTGACGGTTTCTGCTTTTTCTGATGGTCAGTTGGTTGATGTGACTGGTCAATCTCGCGGTAAAGGTTTTCAGGGTGTTATCAAACGCTGGAACTTTAGTGCGCAAGATGCAACCCACGGTAACTCACTGTCTCACCGCGCGCCTGGCTCTATCGGTCAGAACCAGTCCCCGGGTCGTGTGTTTAAAGGCAAAAAAATGGCAGGCCACATGGGTGACGAGCAGGTCACTGTACAGAATCTGCAGGTTGTTCGTGTGGATGCGGAGCGCAATTTGTTGTTAGTGCGCGGTGCCGTGCCTGGTGCGCCGGGTGGTGATCTGATTGTGCGTCCTGCGGTTAAGGCTTCCTAAGAGGGGAATGTTGTGGAATTGAATATAGCAACACTCGAAGGTGGTAGCGCTGGCAAGGTTCAGGTATCTGAAACTGCATTTGGGCGCGCATACAACGAGGATTTAGTGCATCAGGCGGTTACTGCGTATTTGTCTGGTGGTCGTCAAGGTTCGCGTGCGCAAAAAAATCGCTCAGAAGTGAGTGGTGGCGGCAAGAAGCCTTGGAAGCAAAAAGGTTCTGGTCGTGCGCGTGCCGGCAGTACACGCAGCCCAATTTGGCGTACAGGTGGCGTGACTTTTGCTGCGCGTCCTCAAGATCATAGCCAAAAATTAAATCGCAAAATGTATCGTGCTGCCTTGCAGAGCATTTTGTCGGAGTTGGCGCGCCAAGATCGCTTGGTGGTGGTTGAAAAAATCGAATTAGATCAGCCAAAAACCAAATTGCTGCAACAAAAATTGCACGCGTTGAAACTCGACAATGTGCTGATTGTCTCTGATGAAGTGAGTGAAAATCTCTATTTGTCAGCACGCAATTTGCCTAATGTTGATGTGCGCGATGTCAGTGCTGCGGATCCTGTTAGCTTGGTGCGCTTCGATAAAGTATTGATTACAGTTCCTGCTGTGAAGAAGTTTGATGAGGTGCTGGCATGAACCAAGAGCGTATTTATAAGGTTTTGGTCGGTCCGCAGATTTCTGAAAAATCTACCATGGTGTCCGGCGATAGCAATCAAGTGGTGTTTAAAGTTGCTTTGGATGCCAACAAGTTAGAAATCAAACACGCTATTGAAAAGCTGTTTAATGTCAAAGTAGCTGCTGTGCGTGTGCTGCGAATGAAAGGCAAGGTTAAGCGCAATCGTTTTGGCGACGTGCGTCGCAGCGATTGGAAAAAAGCATATATCCGTCTGGAGCAAGGTCATGATATTGACTTTGCCAGCATGTAACGGCGGGGAGCGAAAGTTATGCCAATAGTAAAAAGAAAACCTACCTCACCTGGTCGCCGCTTTGTTATTAGCGTCGTCAATCCTGATCTGCACAAAGGTGCGCCTCACGCGGCCTTGGTAGAAAAGAAAAGCAAGCGCGGCGGCCGCAATAACAACGGTCGCATCACCGTGCGCCACCAAGGTGGTGGTCATAAACAGCACTACCGTATCGTGGACTTTAAGCGCGATAAAGACGGTATCGCTGCCTCTGTTGAGCGCTTGGAATACGATCCAAATCGCAGTGCAAACATTGCTTTGGTTTGCTACGCCGACGGCGAGCGACGCTATATTGTTGCGCCTAAAGGCTTAAAAGTTGGTGATAAAGTTCAATCTGGTTCTGCCTCTCCGATTGCGGTTGGCAACGCGCTGCCTTTGCGCAACATCCCTATCGGCTCCAATGTGCATTGCATTGAAATGAAGCCGGGTAAAGGTGCGCAAGTGGCGCGTTCAGCAGGTGCTTCTGCACAGTTGGTTGCTCGCGAAGGTGCTTATGCGACTCTGCGTTTGCGCAGCGGTGAAATGCGCAAAATCCTGGCTGACTGCAAGGCGACTTTGGGTGAAGTGTCCAACAGCGAGCATAACTTGCGCTCACTGGGTAAGGCTGGCGCTAGTCGCTGGCGCGGTATTCGTCCAACGGTGCGTGGTGTGGTGATGAACCCAGTAGATCACCCGCATGGTGGTGGTGAAGGTAGAACATCGGGTGGCCGCCATCCAGTTTCGCCTTGGGGTACGCCGACTAAGGGTTACAAAACTCGTAAAAATAAACGGACAGATGATTTGATCGTCCGCCATCGTAACAAGAAGTAAGAATTTAAGAGGATAGATTCGTGCCGCGTTCATTGAAAAAAGGCCCGTTCATAGATCTGCATCTTGTTAAAAAGGTGGAGACGGCGCTGGAAAAAAATGACAAGCGTCCCATCAAAACGTGGTCGCGTCGCTCCATGATTATGCCTGAAATGGTGGGTCTGACTATTGCTGTACACAACGGTCGCGCGCATGTGCCGGTGTATGTAACAGAAGAAATGGTTGGTCACAAACTGGGCGAATTTTCTGTTACGCGCACCTACAAAGGGCATGCGGCAGATAAAAAAGCCAAACCTGGCAAGAAGTAAGAGGTGAGCGTAATGGAAGAAGTTTCAGCAACATTGCGCGGCGCTCGCGGTTCTGCGCAAAAGGTTCGATTGGTGGTTGACCAAATCAGAGGTCAGCATGTTGAAAAAGCGTTGGATATTTTGTCATTCAGCAATAAAAAAGCGGCTGTGTTGGTTAAAAAGGTGCTTGAGTCTGCTATTGCTAATGCAGAGCACAATCAAGGGCTTGACGTTGATGAATTGCATGTGTCTACGGCGTTTGTAGATGAAGGTATGGCGATGAAGCGAATTAAGCCTCGTGCCAAAGGTCGTGCGGATAGAATTTTGAAGCGCACTTGCCATATCACAGTAAAAGTTGTTGCTAAATAAAGCGATAGATTAGGAGACCGCAATGGGTCAAAAAGTACATCCAACAGGCATTCGTCTGGGTATCATTAAGAAGCATACTTCAGTTTGGTACGCAAACAGTGCTACCTACGCGGATAAGCTGTTGGCAGATATCAAGGCGCGTACTTTTATTCAAAAGAAATTGGCCAGCGCGTCAGTTAGTCGTGTTGATATTGAACGCCCATCTCAATCTGCGCGCGTGACCATTCATTCCGCGCGTCCGGGTATTGTGATTGGTAAAAAAGGTGAAGATGTTGAGAAGTTGCGCGGCGAAGTTGCTCAAATTTTGGGCGTGCCTGTACATATCAATATCGAAGAAATTCGCAAACCAGACATCGATGCGGTTTTGGTGGCGCAAGGTGTTGCTCAGCAGTTAGAGCGTCGCGTGATGTTTCGCCGCGCCATGAAGCGAGCAGTGCAAAATGCCATGCGTCAAGGTGCTTTGGGAATCAAAATTATGGTGTCCGGTCGTTTGGGCGGCACGGATATTGCTCGCACGGAATGGTATCGCGAGGGTCGTGTGCCTTTGCATACTCTGCGAGCAGATATCGATTACGCAACAGCAGAAGCTTTGACAACTTACGGAATTATCGGCGTGAAGGTTTGGATCTTCAAAGGCGAAATTCTGGATGCAGCAGAGCAGGCTGAAGTTGCTACAGGCAGAAAGAAGTCATCTAATCAGGGGTAAGACGCGCCATGTTACAACCTAAGCGCACAAAATTTCGCAAGCAGTTTAAAGGGCGAAACCGCGGACTTGCTCAACGTGGCAGTAAAGTCAGTTTTGGCGAGTTTGGCTTGAAGGCAACTATGCGTGGACGTATCACAGCCAGACAAATCGAGGCTGCAAGACGTGCATTAACACGCCGCTTGAAACGTGGTGGACGCGTGTTTATCAGGATTTTTCCCGATAAACCGATTACACAGAAGCCACTTGAAGTGCGTCAAGGTAAAGGTAAAGGTAGTGTTGAGTACTGGGTTGCTCAGATTCAACCGGGTAGAGTTTTGTACGAAGTAGAAGGTGTAACGGAAGAATTGGCACGCGAAGCATTAACGCTTGCAGCGGCGAAACTTCCTTTGACAACAACATTTGTTAAACGGCAGATCATGTAATGAAAGTGGCAGATCTTCGCAGTAAATCAATTGCAGAATTGCAGTCTGAGTTGGATAAGCAGCTCAAAGATCAGTTCAAGCAGAAAATGCAGCTAAGCACTGGACAGTTGTCACAGACGCATTTGCTCAAGGCATCTCGACGCCGTATTGCGCAAATCAAAACACTGTTGAATGAAAAGGCTGGTGAATAACATGACAAATAAAGAGCAAGTTGCTCGTACCAAAACAGGTCGCGTTGTTAGCAACAAAATGGACAAAACGATTACTGTGTTAATCGAGCGTCGTGTTAAACATGAGTTGTATGGCAAGTATTTGGTGAAGTCGTCAAAATTGAAAGCACATGATGAAAACAATGAATGTGCAATTGGTGACATCGTAACGGTAAAAGAAATTCGTCCACTTTCCAAGACAAAGACTTGGGCTTTGGTCAAAGTTGAGGAAAAAGCAACTGTCGTTTGATGGTTGTTCTTGATTGTGTTCGTTTTCGGAGTGTAGTGAATGATCCAGACTCAAACATTTTTAGATGTGGCAGACAACAGCGGTGCCCGCAGAGTTATGTGTATCAAAGTGTTGGGCGGCTCACATCGTCGCTATGCTGGGGTAGGCGATATCATCAAAGTTAGCGTTAAAGATGCTATCCCTCGCGGTAAAGTCAAAAAAGGTCAAGTAATGACGGCTGTTGTTGTGCGTACCCGAAAAGGTGTGCGTCGCGCCGATGGCTCATTGATTAAGTTTGATGACAATGCTGCTGTGTTGCTGAATAACCAACAGGCGCCGATTGGCACGCGTATTTTTGGCCCTGTTACGCGTGAATTGCGTGGTGAAAAGTTCATGAAAATAATTTCTCTGGCACCAGAAGTGCTTTGATCTAGGCTGGAGTGAGGTTTTGGTATGAGCAAAATTAAGAAAAATGACCAAGTGGTTGTTACTACTGGTAAGGATAAAGGCAAGCGTGGTGCGGTGCAGCGAGTTCTGGATAACGGACGAGTTGTAGTTGCCGGCGTTAATTTGGTAAAAAAACACACCAAGCCTAACCCTCAGTTGGGTGTTCAGGGTGGAATCGTTGAAAAAGAAACATCGATTGATGTTTCTAACGTGGCAATCTATAACCCCAAAACCAATAAGAAAGATCGTGTTGGCTTCAAAGATGTAGATGGCAAGAAAGTGCGAATTTACAAATCCAATGGCGATGTGATTGGCGCTTAAGTTAAAGGTGAAATGGTAATGGCCAGACTGCAAGAAATCTATAAAAGCGAAATACTTCCCAAGTTAAAATCTGAGTTGGGCGTAAAAAGCGTAATGGAAGTGCCAAAAATCACTAAAATCACTGTTAATATGGGTGTTGGTGAGGCGCTGGCGGATAAGAAAATTCTTGAAAATGCTGTGCGAGACCTTGAGCAAATCACAGGTCAAAAAGCAGTCATTACCAAGGCGAGAAAATCAATAGCGGCGTTCAAAGTGCGTGAAGGTTGGCCCATTGGCTGCAAAGTAACGCTGCGTAATGATCGCATGTATGAATTTTTAGACCGTTTGATTACGGTGGCTATCCCGCGTATTCGCGATTTTCGCGGCATTAGCCCCAAGCAGTTTGATGGTCGCGGCAACTTTTCCATGGGTGTTTCTGAGCAAATCATCTTTCCAGAAATTGACTACGATAAGATAGATGCTTTGCGCGGCTTGGATATTGCTATTACGACAACGGCAAAAACAGATGAAGAAGGCAGAGCTTTGTTGAAAGCCTTCAATTTTCCGTTTAAAGCCTAATTCTTATACACGAGGATAGCCTTTCACATGGCAAAACTTTCGATGATTGAGCGCGAAAAGAAGCGTGCAAAAACAGTCGCAAAATATGCGGAGAAACGCGCGCGCCTCAAGGCGCTAATTGCAGACCCAAAGGCTTCTGACGAAGATCGTTGGGATGCGCAGGTACAATTGCAAAAGTTGCCGCGCAATGCAAATCCTGTGCGTATGCAGACTAGATGTCGGTTGACTGGTCGCCCACATGCCGTTTATCGCAAATTTGGTTTGTCGCGGATAAAGCTGAGAGAGCACGCGATGAAGGGTGATGTGCCTGGTTTGGTTAAGGCCAGCTGGTAGATTCGGGAGTTATTACTATGAGTATGCAAGATCCCTTGGCGGACATGATTGCAAGAATTCGGAATGCGCAATTAGCGCAACTTGCGAATACTTCTATGCCGTCATCAAAAATTAAGGTGGCTGTTGCTGAAGTGCTGAAGTCTGAAGGCTATATTGAAAGCTTTTCAGTGAGCGCAGGCAGCAAGCCGGAATTGAGCTTGGTCTTGAAATACTACCAAGGCAAACCAGTTATCGATGGCATTAAACGCGTAAGCCGTCCTGGATTGCGCAACTATCGCGGCAAAGATGAATTGCCTACGGTGGCCAATCATTTGGGTATTGCCATTGTTTCAACCAGTAAAGGCGTTATGACTGATCGCGCTGCTCGCAAAGCCAATATTGGCGGCGAGATATTGTGTACCGTGTTCTAGGAATATAAAGATGTCCAGAGTTGCCAAGAATCCCGTGAGTTTGCCATCTGGTGTGACGCTTACGATCGCGCCCACTGCACTCAGTGTTAAAGGTGGAAAAGGTGAGCTTTCCATGGCTTTGCATTCAGATGTTGAAGTCTCGCAAGATGCCGGTCAGGTGACGTTTGGTGCGCGCAATGGCGCTAGAGAATCTTGGATGATGGCCGGCACTACGCGTGCGCTGGTAGCCAATATGGTGAAAGGCGTGAGTGTAGGTTTTGAGCGCAAGCTTGAGCTGGTGGGCGTTGGTTATCGCGCCAAGGTCAATGGCAATGTGCTTAATTTAACTCTGGGTTATTCACATCCTATTGACTATCAATTGCCTGCTGGCGTGACGGCAGAAACACCAAGCCAAACTGAGATTATCTTGAAAAGTATTGATAAGCAGTTGTTGGGTCAGGTGGCTGCGGTGATTCGTTCTTACCGTGAGCCTGAACCGTACAAAGGCAAAGGTGTGCGTTATTCGGATGAAGTTGTCCATCGTAAAGAAGCGAAGAAGAAATAAGGTATAGATGCATGAACTCAAAAAAAGCAGGACGTTTGCGTAGAGCAAAGTCAACACGAATGAAAATTCGTGAGCAAGGTGCGTTTCGCTTGAGCGTGCATCGTACGCCGAAGCATATTTATGCGCAGGTGACATCGCCGGATGGTGCGAAAGTACTGGCGCAAGCCTCTACGTTGGATGACAGTCTTGCTTCTGGTGCAACTGGCAATGCAAAAGCAGCGGAAAGCGTAGGCACGCTGGTTGCTGAAAGAGCAAAAGCGGCCGGCATAGTGAAGGTAGCTTTTGATCGCAGTGGTTTTAAATACCACGGTCGTGTTAAGGCGTTGGCAGATGCTGCGCGTTCAGCTGGTCTCGAGTTCTAATAGGTGTAAATATGGCGCTTCAAGAGCAGAAAGAAAAAGATAAAAATTCCGACGGCCTTTTAGAAAAGCTCGTTCAAGTAAACCGTGTTGCAAAAGTAGTAAAAGGCGGCCGTACTTTCTCATTTACTGCGTTGACAGTGGTTGGCGATGGCAATGGAAAAGTTGGTTTCGGTCGTGGTAAAGCGCGTGAAGTACCAGTCGCCATCCAGAAGGCGATGGAAGCCGCGCGTCGTAACATGATTACAGTTGATTTGAATGGCAACACCATTTTTTATCCAGTTAAGGCGCGCCACGGTGCTGCAAACATTTATATGCAACCTGCTTCTGAAGGTACAGGTGTTATTGCCGGTGGTGCAATGCGTTCAGTGTTGGAGTTGGCTGGCGTACAAAACGTACTGGCGAAATGCTATGGCTCGACAAATCCTGTAAACGTGGTACGCGCCACCATACGTGGATTGAAAGAAATGCGTTCACCTGAAGAGATTGCAGCAAAACGCGGCAAAACGGTCGAAGAGATTCGTGGCTAAATTGCATTAGCTGTTGATAGATTTATCAAGGTTTTCATTATGGCAAATACAATCAAAGTAACGCAAATACGCAGTACGGCCGGTCGATTGAAATCGCATCAGTGCTGCATTAAGGGTTTGGGTTTGCGTCGTATCGGACATACTGTCGAAGTGCAAGATTCCCCGTCTGTGCGCGGCATGATTAATAAAGTCAGCTATATGCTGAAGGTGGAGAGCTGAGATGCATCTGAATAGTCTGAGTCCTGCCCCTGGGCATAAAACACCTAAGCTGCGAGTGGGTCGCGGTATCGGCTCCGGTTTGGGCAAGACCTGTGGTCGCGGTCACAAGGGGCAAAAAGCACGTAAAAGCGGCAATGTGCGCCCCGGTTTTGAGGGTGGTCAAATGCCATTGCAGAAGCGTTTGCCTAAATATGGCTTCGTTTCGCGCATCAGCTTTACAACCGCACAAGTTCGTTTGGCTGAATTAAGCAAAGTGGATGGCGATGTTGTTTCTCTGGAGACTTTGAAAGCAGCAAACGTCCTCAATGAAAACGTAAAACGCGCGAAGATTTTTTTGTCAGGCGAAATCACCAAATCTTTTGTGGTGAAAGGTTTGACGGTAACGAAAGGTGCGCGACAAGCGATTGAAGCGGCTGGCGGCAAGATCGAGGAATAATTGTGGCCACGACTCCTGCAATGATGGCTAATCAGAAAGGCTTGGGTGAGCTGTGGACTCGACTCAAGTTTTTACTGCTGGCGATTGTTGTCTATCGAGTAGGTAGTCACATCCCCGTGCCAGGCATAGACCCCGCGCAGTTGGAAAGTATTTTTAATCAAACACAGAACACTATTTTTGGCATGGCCAATATGTTTTCTGGCGGTGCTTTGCAGCGTATGAGTGTATTGGCGTTGGGGGTTATGCCCTATATTTCTGCTTCGATTATTATTCAGTTGTTGTCCTCTGTTATGCCGCAGTTGGAACAATTGAAAAAAGAAGGTGAACAGGGTCGTCGCAAAATTAGTCAATACACACGCTACGGTACAGTTGTGCTTGCGACTGTTCAGGCATTTGGTATGGTCAGTAGTTTGGCAAGTCAACATGCGCTGTATGCAACTGGGTTAAGCGTGTATGTATTGGCGGCAGTCTCTTTGATTACCGGTTCCATGTTTATGATGTGGTTGGGTGAACAAATCACAGAGAGAGGCATTGGTAACGGTGTTTCTATGCTGATTTTTGCAGGTATTGTCGCGGGCTTGCCGGCGGCTATTGGGCAATCGTTAGAGCAGGCGCGTCAGGGCGATTTAAACGTGGTCTTGCTGTTAGGTATCGCTATTGGTGTTCCTGCTTTGATTTATGCCATCGTATTTATTGAGAGAGGCCAAAGAAAGTTGGCAGTTAACTACGCTCGCCGACAGGTTGGACGCAAAGTATATCAAGGCCAGAGCACGCATTTGCCTTTGAAAGTAAATATGTCTGGTGTCATCCCGGCTATTTTTGCCAGCAGCTTGTTATTGTTTCCGGCGACGATTGCTCAGATGTTTGGGCAGCGCCCAGGCATGGAGTGGTTGCAAGATGTTGCGTTGTGGATTGGTCCTGGTCAGCCGTTGAATATTCTGCTGTTTACTATTTTGATCGTGTTTTTCTGTTTTTTTTATACAGCGCTAATGTTTAACCCGCGAGAAGTAGCGGATAACCTCAAAAAGGGCGGAGCATATGTGCCCGGCATTAGACCTGGTGAGTACACAGCGAAATACATTGACAATGTGCTCACGCGTTTGACGATTGTTGGTGCTGTTTATATGACTGTTGTGTGCCTCATTCCGCAAGGCTTGGTGATGGCATTCAATGTTCCTTTCTATTTGGGTGGCACTTCACTGTTGATCGTCGTGGTAGTGGTCATGGATTTTATGGCACAGGTGCAATCACATCTGATGTCGGCTCAGTACGACACATTGCTGAAGAAGGCAAATTTGAAAAATTACGGTAATGGCTAACCCCTAAGGGTTTCGACCAAAGATTGAGAGGAGAAGAATTGTGAAAGTCCGTGCATCTGTAAAAAAAGTTTGTCGAGGCTGCAAATTGGTTCGCCGTAAGGGTGTTATCCGTGTTATTTGCAGCGTAGAACCTCGCCATAAGCAAAGACAAGGTTGATTTGGTCGCTCGCCGAGAGTACCCTAGCGCCCCTTTCAGTTGGGGGTGTGCTCTGGCTGAGTGTAAGTGTTTCTTTATTGTTTGAATTTATTGGAGTTTTTTAGTAATGGCGCGTATTGCCGGTGTCAACGTACCCGATAACAAACACACTGTGATTGCTCTGACCTATATTTTTGGTGTCGGACGCACTCGAGCTAAAGATATTTGTGCGGCCTCAGGTATTGCTGAGTCAGCCAAAATGGGCAGTTTGAGCGAAGCGCAGGTGGAGTCTCTGAGAACAGAGGTTGCCAAGCTGACTGTTGAGGGTGATTTGCGTCGCGAAGTGAGTATGAGCATCAAGCGTTTGATGGATCTTGGATGCTATCGCGGCCTGCGTCATCGCAAAGGTCTGCCTGTGCGTGGTCAGCGCACCAAGACCAATGCCCGCACTCGAAAAGGCCCGCGCAAGGCCATCAAAAAGTAATTTATTTTAAAGCGTAACCGTTAGGCGAGAGAGATATGGCCAAGCCATCAGCAGCAGCAAAGACGCGTAAGAAAGTCAAGAAAACAGTCGTAGACGGCGTGGCGCATATCTATGCGTCATTTAACAATACTATTGTAACCATCACAGATCGCCAGGGTAATGCGTTGAGTTGGGCGACTTCTGGTGGATCGGGTTTTCGTGGTTCGCGTAAAAGTACGCCATTTGCTGCGCAAGTTGCAGCAGAGCGCGCTGGCATTGCTGCGCAAGAGTATGGCTTGAAAAATTTGGACGTTGAAGTAAAAGGTCCTGGTCCTGGAAGAGAATCAGCAGTGCGTGCACTAAACAACTGCGGATACAAAATTGGCAATATCGTCGATGTGACACCTATTCCTCATAATGGCTGCCGTCCGCCGAAAAGACGTCGTGTTTAACTGTTGAGCTTGCAAGAGAATTTGAGAGGCTGTTTGAATGGCAAGATATATTGGACCTAAGTGTAAGCTGTCACGCCGTGAAGGAACGGATTTGATGCTGAAAAGTGGCGTTAAACCACTGGATGCAAAGTGCAAAGTTGAGACAGCACCAGGTCAACATGGTCAAAGACGTGGTCGCTTGTCGGATTACGGCGTGCAGTTGCGTGAAAAACAAAAAGTGCGCCGTATCTACGGAGTGCTGGAAAAACAATTCCGTGGATATTACGCCGAAGCGGCGCGCCGTAAAGGTAACACTGGCGAAAACTTGCTTCGCTTGCTGGAATGCAGATTGGATAATGTTGTCTATCGCATGGGCTTTGGCTCCACCAGAGCCGAAGCGCGCCAGTTGGTGTCACATAAAGCCATCGTCGTTAACGGCAGCACGGTGAATATTCCTTCTTTTCAAGTTCAACCTGGCAGTACTGTGGCGGTGCGTGAAAAGAGCAAAAATCAACTTCGTATCCAATCTTCTATGAATATCGCTGCGCAGCGCGGTCAATCAGAGTGGATCGAATTAAACGCAGCAAAAATGGAAGGTCAGTTCAAGCGTGTTCCAGATCGCAGTGACCTTTCTTCTGAAATCAATGAAAGTTTGATCATCGAACTTTACTCGAAATAATCTCCGAGAATACTGCATGCAAAGCTCTGCTACTGAATTGTTGACTCCCAGACACATCGACGTTCAACAAGTTTCTGCAACGCGCGCAAAAGTGGTACTTGAGCCACTAGAGCGCGGTTTTGGACACACTTTGGGCAATGCGCTGCGTCGTATACTGCTCTCATCTATGCCTGGCTGCGCCATTGTTGAAGTGGAAATCGACGGTGTATTGCATGAGTTCAGCACGATTGCTGGCATTCAAGAAGATGTGATTGAAATACTGCTGAACTTAAAAGGTGTTGCCGTGGTTATGCATGGCAATAAAGATCGCGCAGTGATCACACTCAACAAAAAAGGCGCTGGTGCAGTAACTGCAGCAGATATTCAAGTGGATTCTGATATTGAAATTAGAAACCCAGAGCATGTTATTTGCCATATCAATAGTGCTTCTGCCGCTGTCAATATGCGTTTGATTGTCGCGCGCGGCAAAGGCTATCAACCCGCGGATAGTCATGCTGCAGGTGAGGAAGAAAATCGCACTATTGGTCGTTTACAGTTAGATGCATCGTTTAGCCCAGTTGTCAGAATTGCCTACACGGTTGAAAGTGCGCGTGTTGAACAACGCACAGATCTCGATAAATTGATTATCGATATGGAAACCAACGGGACAATTAATCCTGAGGAAGCTATTCGTCGCGCGGCTACTATTTTGCAACAGCAGTTGGCTGTGTTTGTCGATTTGGAAAGTGAAAGAACGGCGAGACCGGCTAAGCAGCAAGATGAAGTGGATCCTGTTTTGTTGCGCCCTGTGGATGATTTAGAGTTGACAGTTCGTTCAGCGAACTGCCTCAAAGCGGAAAATATTTATTACATTGGTGATTTGATTCAGCGCACAGAAGTGGAACTGCTCAAAACACCTAATTTGGGCAAGAAGTCACTCACAGAAATTAAAGACATTCTCGCCTCGCGCGGCTTGTCATTGGGCATGCGCCTTGAAAACTGGCCGCCAGCAGGTCTTCGCAGTGAAGACAGAGCAAGCGCTTAATTTTTTGAACTTAGTTAGTAGTGCTGCGCACTAGAAGGTAATAATCATGCGTCACAGACTCAGCGGCAGACAACTTAATCGTACGAGTTCTCATCGTTCAGCTATGTTTCGTAACATGGCTGCATCGTTGTTGGAACACGAAATCATCAAAACCACACTGCCTAAAGCCAAAGAGCTGCGCCGCGTAGCAGAGCCTTTGATTACTTTGGGTAAGCAAGATAGTGTTGCTAACCGCCGTTTGGCTTTCAGTCGTTTGCGCAGCAAAGCGGTAGTCGGCAAATTGTTTACCGAGATCGGTCCTCGTTACAACGCACGCCCTGGTGGTTATTTGCGTATTGTGAAATGCGGTTTTCGCACTGGGGATAAAGCGCCTATGGCGTATGTTGAGTTAGTCAATCGTCCAGAAAAAATCAAAGCGAGCGACATCGTCAATACTGAAGACGCAGCAGAATAAATTTTCTATTCTTTGTTGTTTCAAACTCCTGTTTATTTGAAGTTGCCTAGGAGGTGCTTGCCATGAAATCTTTTCACCCACCGGTAAGAACACTCCTAGGACCAGGCCCCTCTGATGTTAGCTCGCGTGTATTAGAGGCGATGGCAAGACCGACCATCGGTCACCTTGATCCTTCTTTCATTCACCTGATGGATGAAATTAAACATCTGATGCAATACGCCATGCAGACGCAAAATCGTCTGACTTTGCCTATTTCTGCGCCAGGTTCTGCGGGCATGGAAGCTGCGTTTGTTAACTTAGTTCAGCCTGGCGATAAAGTCATCGTCTGCCAAAACGGCGTGTTTGGTGGTCGCATGAAAGAAAATGTTGAGCGTTGCGGTGCGACAGCTGTCATGGTGATGGATCCATGGGGTCGCGCTGTGGATCCCCAAAAACTGGAAGACGCGCTGAAAGCAAATCCCGACGCTAAAGTGGTTGCATTCGTGCACGCAGAAACGTCTACCGGTGTTATGTCGGATGCAAAAACACTGTGTGAAATTGCCAGAAAATATAACTGCTTGACCATCGTCGATGCCGTGACTTCACTGGGTGGCAGTGAATTGCGCGTGGACGATTGGGGCATTGATGCCCTGTACTCAGGTTCACAAAAATGCTTGTCTTGCACACCGGGGTTGTCACCGGCTAGCTTTAGTGATCGCGCGGTTGAAGCGATCAGCAAGCGTACAAGCAAAGTGCAAAGTTGGTTTTTGGATATGAATTTGGTGATGGGCTATTGGGGTGCAGGCGTGAAGCGTGCGTATCACCACACGGCGCCAATCAATGCTTTGTATGCACTGCATGAATCGCTCGTGATTTTGAAAGAAGAAGGTTTGGAAAACGCGTGGGCGCGTCACACACAGCATCACCATGCTTTGGTGGCGGGAGCGGAGGCAATGGGCTTGCAGTTGATAGTCCCAGTTGGTGAACGCTTGCCGCAACTGAATGTTATTACAGTGCCGGAAGGTGTTGATGAGGCCGCTGTACGCAAAGCACTGTTAGATATTTATAGCTTGGAAATTGGTGCAGGCTTGGGCGATTTAGCAGGCAAGGTGTGGCGCGTTGGTTTGATGGGCTTCGGTTGCAACCAAAAGAATGTGCTGATGTTCTTGGGCGCATTGGATGCAGTATTGTCCTCCATGAAGGCACCGATTCACTCTGGAAAAGCTGTTGCAGCGGCTCTGGCAACGTACGCAGCCTAATAAAAATTAGGCAAAGACAAAGGCACCGTTGGGTGCCTTTTTTTATGTGTAAAAATTACATACTGGTGTAAGCAGAAGGTGGTGTGATTTTATCCGCGCCCTCGTCTTTGAGGCCGTAGGCTTCGCTCAAAGTATTATTTTTTTGGGGTGAATAATCCAGTGGTGGGTTGATGACAACACCTTGTCCGAGAATCGGTGCAGATGGATTGTCGTTTTGCAGCACCGGCTGGATGTCGATATTGCCCAATTGCTGCGCGCTGGAGGCGAGATAATCGTGTAGGTCGCGGTAATTGCGCGTCAAGTTACTGACCAGCGATGCGGTGTGAGAAAAATGTTCAGCAATTTGTGCATTTTTCTTTTGCAGTTTTTGTTCGGTTTCCTGCAACTGCGTTTCCATTTGCCGCAGGCTGCGCGGTTGCAACAGGCGTGCAGCCATTGCACCGATAACCATGCCAACAAGTCCACTGCACAGGGCAATCAGCGTGGTATCTGTTATCTGGGTATCCATTTGTCACTCCTGATGAAAAATAAATAAAAAACGTAGTGATGTTATCAGCTGTACGGATTGAATTCGCGCAGGACAATCACAGGTGGTGTTGCTGTCACACGATAGCAGAATATTGTACCTGCACCGCCAATTAACAGCGTTGATGTCGCGAGCGTGGTGATCCACAACCATGGATGTGCGACAAACGTCATTTTGAATAAAAATGTCTGCAATGCCCATGCTGTGAGTTCGGCGCCAGCGGCGGCTAGCAAGCCGGCAATTGCTCCGACGACAGCAAACTCCACGATCAGACTGCCTAGAATGAGTGATTTTTTCGCGCCCAGTGTGCGTAGCAGGGCGCTTTCGTGCAATTTCTGGTCGATGCCTGCACGCAGGCAGGTGAGCAGCACGAGCAATCCGGCAGACAGCACCAGCAGCAGGATGATTTCCACAGCAAGGCTGACGCGCTCAATGATGGTCTGTACGCGCGCGAGCAGATCATCGACCGGGTAGGCGGTGATGGCGGGATACTGGCGCAATAGATGGCTGAGTACGGCTTCTTGCGCTTCGCTGCGGTAGAGGCTGGTGATCCACGTTGCGTTATATAGCTCTGGCTTATCCAGCACATTGGGTGGAAAGAGAAAGTAGAAATTGGGCGTCATGCGATCCCAGTCAACGGAACGGATACTGGCGACAAATGTCGACAGCGGTTTCCCGCCGATGGTGAACACCAGTTTGTCATTCAGTTGCAGTTTCAGTTTTCTGGCAAGTCCCTGCTCGACGGAAACCGGCGCTGCGTCACCGATGGCTGAGCTCGGCCATGTGCCTGTGGTAATGGCGTTATCAGCGGGCAGCGTGCTGCTCCAACTAAGATTCAGATCGCGGTACACCGCGTTGACGCTTTCATCAAACAGATCCGTAACGCGTTGACCGTTGATGGTGGACAGCCGTCCGCGCACCATAGGGAACAGCTGGGCAGGTGCGAGATGGATGTGAGTGAGGTCGGCGCGCAGGCGATCTACTTCATCGGGTGCAATGTTGATGAGAAAAACATTGGGCGCGTCTGCCGGCACCTGCATTTTCCACTCATTGAGCAGCGAGCTGCGTATCAGCACCATCACCGCCAGCAACATAAAGCCGATGCTGAATACGGTGATTTGCAAGAGCGACAGCCACCGTTGCCGCAGGATATTGGCGATACCGAGCCGCCAGACATTGCTCGCGTACTGGCTGAGATAGCGCCCACTGCGCAACAGCAGCCAGCCACTCACCCCGGCCAGTAGCATCAGCATTAGCGTGCCGCCGATCAGCAGGGCCGTCAGCGATAGGCTGTGGCTGTATAGCAAAAGCAGCAGCGCAACCCCCGGAATGGCCGGCCACAGAGAACGAAAGTCAGTGTTGTTGCCAGAATCACTGCGTAGGGCACGCCAAGGAGGTGTGTCAACCAGACGCAGAAATGAGGGGCCGGTAAACGCCAGCAGGCAGATGAGGCTGGTGGCCGCGCCCATCGCGAAGGGTTGCCAGCTTGAGGGTGGCAGATTGGCGGGAATCCAGTCGCCCATCGTATAGAGAAAGGCTTGTTGTAACAGTAGAGCGGGGGCAAAGCCTACAGTCGTGGCGAGCAGCCACAGCACACCCAGTTGCCAGCATTGCAACGACAGGATTTGCTGGCGTGTCGCGCCGAGTGTCTTGAGTACGGCCACGGCATCTATGTGGCGTTGACAGTAGCGCTGCGCGGAAAATGCAGTTGCCAGTGCTGCCAACAGCACGCCAAGGCTGCCAGCCAGTCGCAGAAACAGGGTGGCTTTGTCGAGTGCACTGGCGATACCGGGCTGGTTGTCTTGCAGGGTGACGATACGTGCGCCTTGCGGCAACTGCGGTTTGAGTTGTGCGAAATAGCTGTCCAGTGTCTGTGCGTCACCGGCAAACAGGTAGCGGTACTCGGCGCGGCTGCCGGGGATCAGTAGACCGGTTGAGTGGAGATCGGCGGCGTTAATCATTACCCGCATACCCATGCCGTAAAAGCTGCTGCCCGCGTCGCCTTCGCGAGTGAGTACGCGGTCGATGACGAAGCTGTGGTTACCGATGTCAATGGATGCGCCGATGGTCAGATCCAGCTGGTTGAGGATATTGGCATCCACCCATGCCATCCCATCGGCTGGTCCGTGCTGGACAGCAGTGGTCTGGTGGTTGGCATCGCGCAGCTCCAGTGTGCCGCGCAGTGGATAGCCGGACGAGACAGCCTTCAACGAGACCAGTGCCGAGCGGTCATTGTTGTTTGATGAGCCTTTATTGGCAGAAGGGTAGACCATCGTTGGGAATGTGATGGTTTCCGCTACTTGCAAAGAAAGCTGGCGAGCGTTGTCCAGTTGTGCAGCGGGCAGTGGGTCACCGAGCTGCACGACGCGATCCGCACCTAAATAAACGGCCGCTTCACCCACCAGTGCTTTTTGTAAACGATCAGCAAAAAGATCAATACCTGTGACAACGGCTACACCCAACACCAAGGCGGCAAACAATAAGCCCAACTCACCGCTGCGCCATTCGCGTTGGATGGAGCGCCAAGCCAATGAGCGGTTCATGCGGGTGCGATGGAGGTCATGAGTTGTCCTGCTTCCATGCGCCATTGTTGTTGGCAGCGTGCCGCTAACTTCTCGTCATGGGTGACGAGAATCAGCGTTGTCCCAGTGTTCTGATTGAGTGCAAACAAAAGATCGGCAATGTGGTGAGCTGTTTTGCTGTCGAGATTGCCGGTGGGTTCATCGGCAAAGAGAATGGCTGGCTGCCCAACAAAAGCGCGAGCAATTGCGACGCGTTGTTGTTCTCCGCCTGATAAAGTCCGTGGATAGTGGTGCATTCGTTGTGCTAAGCCAACACGCTCAAGAAAGTTGCACGCCAATTGCTCGCATTGCGTGCGCGTGAGTGTTTGGCGCAGTTCTAGTGGCAGCATCACATTTTCCAGTGCGGTCAGTGATGGCAATAATTGAAAATTTTGAAAGACAAATCCTACTTTTTCTGCACGCAGTACTGCTTTTTCTTCCTCAGAAAGCGCCGACAGAGCGTGACCATCGAGATGGATATCTCCGCTGCTGGGCGCATCTAAACCAGCGAGAAGGCCGAGTAGAGTGGATTTTCCGGAGCCGGACGTTCCAACGATGGCGACACTATCGCCAGCATGCACGGTGAAATGGATGTCGTGCAGTAAAACCAATTCTTCCGACGGTGTGCGCACCGTTTTCCCTAAAGCGGTAGCTTGCAAAATGCAGTGTGACATAGCGATATTGTGTGGCAGTCGATAACGGTAGGTTACTATAGGCGTGTCTCGTTTTGTGTTCATTAGGTAATTGTCGTGTTAAAGAAAGACTATCTGTGGCAGCGTGTGTTTTTTGTATTTGTTTTTTTCTGTTTGGCGGCGGTGCCCGTGCGTGCTTCAACGGTGCTGGTGTTTGGCGACAGTCTTAGCGCCGCTTACGGAATGCGAGAAGAAGAAGGCTGGGTTGCGTTGTTGCAAAAAACATTGCCTGAGCATCAGTTTGTGAATGAATCGGTCAGTGGAGAAATTAGTGCTAATGGTTTGAAGCGATTGCCGGATGCATTGAAGAAACACAAGCCAGATGTTCTGGTAATTGAACTCGGCGCTAACGACGGTTTACGCGGCATGCCGATAGCACTGTTGCGTAATAATTTGCAGGCAATGATTAGCTTAGGCAAGCAAGTTGGTTGTCGTATTTTATTGTTGGGCATGCAATTGCCACCCAATTACGGTATGCGTTACGTTCAAGAATTTTCTGAAGTGTATCCGCGTCTAGCGCAGGAAAACCGCATCGCGGTAATTCCTTTTTTTCTGCAAGATATTGCAGGCGATATAACACATTTTCAACCAGACCATCTGCACCCTACGGCCAATGTGCAGCCGGAAATTATGGCAACGGTGCGTCCGGTGTTGCTGTCATTGTTGAGAAAAAAATAGTGAAAGATACAGAAAACCTATTGGCGTTGGACAGACAATACGTTTGGCATCCCTATGCGGGTGTCGATGGCAATTTTCCGTTGTATTCCGTGCATTCTGCACAGGGTTGTGTGTTGCATTTGATGGATGGACGCTCGTTAATTGACGGTATGTCCTCGTGGTGGAGCGCGATACATGGCTACAGTCATCCGGTGCTGAATGCAGCGGTGACAGAACAAGTACAGTCAATGGCGCACGTCATGTTTGGCGGTTTGACACACGAGCCTGCCGTGTTGTTGGCAAAAAAACTGATTGATATTTCTCCTGCGCCCTTGCAGCGCGTGTTTTTTTCAGATTCTGGTTCTGTCGCTGTGGAAGTGGCGATGAAAATGGCACTGCAGTATTGGCAGGGAGCGCGCACAAAGTTTGTTAGTTTGTCTGGCGGTTATCACGGCGATACCTTTGCTGCCATGAGTGTGTGCGATCCTGTGACCGGTATGCACCATCTGTTTTCTGATGTATTGATGCAGCAATATTTTGTGTCGAGGCCATCGTGTCGTTTTGGAGAGAATTGCACAGAAAAAGATATTGCGCCGATTGAAGCGTTGCTGCAGAAGGAAGGGAAAAATATAGCGGCAGTGATACTGGAGCCGATTGCGCAGGGTGCAGGCGGCATGTGGTTTTATTCAGCGGAGTATCTGCGGCGTGTGCGTGAGTTATGTCATCAATATGATGTGCTGTTCATTGCTGATGAGATTGCTACCGGCTTTGGCCGCACAGGAAAACTTTTTGCCTGTGAACATGCGGATATTGCTCCTGATATTCTTTGTGTAGGTAAGGCTTTGACCGGTGGGTATATGACACTGGCGGCAACTCTGACGACAGAAGCTATTGCGCGGCGTATTTGCAGTGGGGAAAGCAGAGTGTTGATGCATGGTCCCACTTTCATGGCAAATCCACTGGCATGTCGTGTAGCGCATGCCAGCATTGATTTATTGTTATCGCAACCTTGGCAGAAAGAGGTGATGCGCATTGAAAAGTCCTTGCAAGAATCGCTCTCAGTGCTGCGTGGAAAACAAGGTATAGCCGATGTGCGCGTACTGGGTGCCATTGGCGTGGTGGAATTAGAGAAAGCTGTTGATATGCAAAAAATACAGCCAATGTTTGTAGAAAAGGGCGTGTGGATCCGTCCCTTTGGTAAATTGGTGTATGTAATGCCACCGTATATCATTGATAATGACAGCTTGAAAATTTTGACACAGAAAATGATTCGCGTTATTGAGGAATATTTGTATGACTGAGCTTTACCCTATTATCAAGCAAGCACATATGTTGTTTGCAGCAATTTCATTGGTGTCTTTTTTAGGGCGCAGTGCTTTGAAGTTTGCAGGATCTACACTGCTGAATAAAAAACCGGTAAAAGTTCTGCCGCATATCAATGATAGTTTATTGTTGCTGTGTGGTGTGGCACTGGCGGTTATCGCCGGTTACAACCCGCTGGTGCAACACTGGCTGCTGGCCAAGCTGGTGTTGTTGGTGGCGTATATCGCTTGCGGGTTGTATGTGATGAAGTGGAGTAAAAACAACACTGCGCGTGCTGCGGGCGTGTTGGTCGCACTGTTGTGTTTTATGAGTATGGGTTTTCTCGCCGCCGTCAAACCTTTTTAACAGAGTGCGTCATGCAAAAACAACAAATGATTGAAAATTTGGTGCGTGAAAAACTGTCACCGGATTATCTGGAAATCGTTAATGAAAGCTACATGCACAGCGTACCGGCTGGTAGTGAATCGCATTTCAAGTTGGTGTTGGTGTCAGCGCAATTTGCTGGTTTGCGCTCAGTGGCACGGCACCAAAAAGTTTATGCGGCTTTGGGTGATGTCATGCAGCAGATTCATGCTCTGGCATTGCACACCTATACGTCGGAAGAATGGCAGGCGCAGGGTGCGGCACCTGCTTCTCCGCAGTGCATGGGCGGCAGTAAGCACGATCGGCACTAGCGTGGTAAAAACTGCTTAGCGGTTTTTACCCAGTGCGGTAACGGTTTTTGCGAGTGGTTTTGTCGGGGCGTTCTGTAATCATACCCGCCCCCTGTTTCCGCTTTGCTCTAACTATTGATGCGTATTTTTTTGTCTTTATGCCTGTTTCTGCTCCTTGCGTGTGGCGCATGGTGGTTGGTACAACGCTACCATGCTGTGGACACCACAGCCGCGCAGGCGCAGTCCCTAGAAAACGCGCTACAGGCAGTGGAGTGGTACACCAATGAATCCGTTAACAAGGCGTTGCGCGCAGAAGCTGAGGGCGATCTTGTCAATGCGCGTTTGTTTGGCGATAAGGCTATTGAGTCGGATTTGAAGGCACAAGGCCTGCGCAGTGAAACCGCTAGAGCATGGCGGGCAGCTGGACAAGCAGAGCGTGCACGCGCTGCGTGGCAGCGTGCAGCAAAAATGGCTGCCGCAAGAGCGTACATGTTGGCGGACCGAATTCCTCCGCTGCAACAGCAGTGGACGGTGGCGAAAGCGCAAAACCTGCCTGCTCTGAGCGAGGCGGAAATAGCGTACTTGCAAGCATTGATATACACCGCAGAACAGTGGGCGCTGGTGGTGCAATTTTCGCAGGAGGCTGCTGATGCAAATCAGGTCAAAGCCGGCAAAGAAGCTCTAGCGAAGGTTTTGTTGCCAATACAGCAAGAGAATTTGCTGGAGCGTTTGGCGCATGATGTTCGCATTGCAGATCGCGTCGATAAAATTCATCAGTGGCAGAAAATGTTGTTGCCGGCGCCGCCTCGTAGTCCACTGCCGTAGCTCATTGCTACATAGCCCATCGTTGTAGTTCTCAGTCATATTTTGCGGCTGCAATTTCTCGTTTCTCCTAGCAGCTCGATACGCTACAGTGCGCCGTATTCAATCAAGGTGTGTGGATATGGTGCATGTGAACCAACATTCGGATGATGTTATTGCGGCTGTGTGCAGCCGCGTGTCCGTGAGTGAGTTGACCGAGCCTGCTCCATCGCCACAACAGCGCGAACACATTTTTCGTGCCGCGTTGCGTGCGCCAGATCATGGGCAACTGCGTCCGTGGCGTTTTTTGTGTGTAGAGGGAGAGGAGCGTTTGCAGGTTGGCCATATCATTGCCGATGTAGAGGCGCAATGTTACGGTGAGTTGAATGAGGTGCAGCGCCAAAAATCAGCTCACCGCTTACTGCGTGCACCGTTGGTATTGCTTATCGTTGCGCACATTTCAGAACATGCAAAAGTACCTGACGTTGAGCAAATCATGTCAACAGCGGCGGCTGTACAAAATATGTTGATCGTTGCGCATGCCATGGGCGTTGGAGCCATGTGGCGCAGTGGTTTGGTGACGTACGAGCCGTTGCTGGCAAAAAAACTGGGGTTGGCAGAAAACGAGCGGCTGCTCGGGTTTTTGTATCTCGGCACACCATCTGGCGCGGCCAAACCAATACCTGCTTTGGACGTCGATAACTTTTTCACACATTGGAAACCGCTGTGAGCAGCGCACAGAGCAATAATCTGCATACGCCTGAAAAACCGCTGTCCACGCGACATCTGTTTCGTTCCAGTTTCATGGTCAGTGTGATGACGCAGATTTCGCGTATCTTAGGAATGGCACGCGATATTGTGTTGGCAAATGCTATCGGCGCGGGTCATACACCCGGCGCAGATGCTTTTTTTCTCGCGTTCCGCATACCGCAATTTTTGCGGCGTTTGTTTGCGGAGGGAGCCTTTCAGCAGGCATTTGTACCGGTGTTGGCAGAATATCGTGCGCGCGGCAATCAGCAGGCTGTGCGTGATCTTATCAACCATATTGCCGGCGTACTCGGCGGTACTTCATTGGCAATCAGTGTATTGGTTGTCATTGCTTCACCTTGGTTTACCGTGTTGTTTGCACCTGGATTTTGGTTGCATGACCCAGAGCGTTTTGGATTAACCAGCGAATTGTTACGCATTACCTTCCCGTACTTATTTTTGATCACGATGACGGGTTTTGCTAGCTCGGTTCTCAATGCTTACGATCGTTTTGCCGTTGCAGCCGCCACGCCTATTTTGATGAATGTCACGTTGATTATTGCAGCGGTTGTGGCAGTGCCGTGGTTTGAGCAACCTGTTTTTGCTATGGCGTGGGGCGTGTTGATCTCCGGTGTGGTGCAATTGGTTTTTCAGTTGCCATCTATGCAAAAAATTCACTTGATGCCCATTCCTCGTTGGCATTGGAAACATGAAGGTGTGCAGCGTGTTTTGAAATTAATGGTACCTGCATTATTTGGCGTTTCTGTAAGTCAAATTAATTTGATGATGGATTCTATTTTGGCATCTTTTTTGCCGACCGGCAGTGTGGCGTGGTTGTACTACTCAGAGCGTGTTTCCGAATTGCCTTTGGGAATATTTGGCGTGGCGATTGCAACAGTTATTCTGCCCAGTTTGTCGCGCAGCCATATTTCTGCCTCGCCGCGTGAATTTTCAGCAACGCTGGATTGGGCTATTCGTTTGAACGTATTGATTGGCTTGCCTGCAGCCTTGGCGCTAATTGTGCTGGCAACGCCCATCCTCAGTACATTGTTTGAGCACGGGGAAACCACTGCACACGATATTGCGATGTCTGCGTGGGCGATGCGTGCCTACGCCGTTGGGTTGATTGGGTTCATGATGATCAAAATTCTTGCCCCTGGATTTTATTCACGGCAAGACATGAAAACGCCAGTGCGAATAGCCGTGATTTCTGTGGTGGCTGCACAAATAATGAATGTGAGTTTTATGTGGGTATTTGATAAAACATTGAATATGGGGCATTTGGGTTTGGCCTTGGCGACAGCACTCGCTGCGTATATCAATTCAGGTTTGTTGTTTCGTGCATTGCGTAAGCAAGGTATTTATCGCTATGCCCAAGGTTGGGGGCGATTCATTGTGCAGGTCGTGGCAGCGAATGGATCCATGGTGTTGTTGTTGTGTGCACTATCGTACAAGTGGTCTGATTGGTCTGTGTACGCGTGGCAATGGCGTATTATTTATTTAACCATTATGTGCAGTGCTGGCGTTGCTATTTATGCTTTGACGCTGTTGATTACGGGTTTGCGTGTCAGCCACTTGCGTTTGCAAGTATAAAAAACGATGGATTGATCAATGAACACTCAGCGCCTCATAAAAATACTTTGGTGGGAACTGCTGGTTATTTTTCTTTCTATCACGGGGTACTACATTGTTTTTCATCACGTCGCACCGTTGTCGCGTGATCAATGGCATATGTATGACGCGTTGTTCGATCAGGGTTTATGGAAAACCTCTATCACCACGGTTTCTGGTCATCGCCATATTCTCGCATTTTTGCTGTATGACATTGATCTCGCTGTTTTTGGCGGGAAAAATACATTTTTGATTGCAGTTGACTGGCTGTTAAATCTCAGCTTGATTGCAGTGTTGTGTTGGCAGATAAAAAAATGCGTTACCAATAAAACTCATCAGTATTTTTTGATGGGGTGGACGGTTTTGCTGTTGTGCTGGTTGATCAATATTGCGCTACTCGGTTGGGGTTTTAACGGCATTAACAACTATCTGTCGATACTCAGTACAGTGTCTTCTGTATTTTTCTTGCACTGGGCTATTCAGAAAAAAAACCATTCGCAGCGCAATGTATTGATCGCGTTACTTTTGGGTGGTGTTGCCACTTTTAGTTTTGGTAACGGAATCTTGGTGTGGCCTATTGCCTGGTTGTTGTTGTTCTGTTGCCGTGCACCGCGTGTTTATTGGGGTGTAGTTGCCTTTGCAGCCTCAATGTTTTTTGCATTGTATTTGTTGTTGCCCGGCGGAGACGCTGTAGGCAGTGCCTTGCACATCAATAGTTGGAAAACACTCACTTTCCCCGTCACTTTAATGGGTGGTCCTGTCTATCATTTGCTACGCGCATGGCATGTGCTGTCAGAAAATGCGTTGACCTGGATCGCAGTCAGCACAGGTGTTGCTGTATGTGGTTTGGCGTTGCGCGTGTTGTGGCAGAGTTGGCAGCGACGAGAGAACAATGATGCGCTGGATGTGATGGCGGTCACCTGTATTTTGATTGGATTTGGCACAGTCATGTTGTTGCTGCTGACACGCGTAGAGGGCGTGCTGGATTTTCGTGTTGATCGTTTTCAAATTTGGGCGCTGTTGGTTTGGTGGGGGGTTAGCGTATTGTTGTACCGCCGGGCAACAAATGGATGTGAAATGTGGGCGCGGCTTTTTTTTCTGGTATTTCCTGTGTTGGCGTTGCCCTCGCAATTGGATTGGGGGGCAAGATTGGCGGAATATCGCATACGTGTTGATAACGCACTGCTCGCATACCAAGTGTATTTACCCGTTGCCGCTGATGCGGAAAAAGCATTGCACTGGAACTGGCAGGGTAAGTTGCCGCATTTGTTTCCCGTGCTAGAAAACTTGCGCGCCGCACAGCGCAATGTGTTTGCAGATGGCGCTACGCAATGGCTGGGGAGGCAATTGCCTGCCGATGTGGATGTGCCAATTTGCCATTGGTTCGTGGTGCGTCAAGGACAGGTACAGAAAGCTGATGTATTGGACGTGAATGGCTACCCAGATGCCGCTCGGTACGCCGTCGTCGCGAATGCAGCAACGGCAGTTGTGGGTGAGTACTGGTATGGTCAGTTGGATGAGGGTGCTTGGGATTACGGTGTTATCGCAGACGGAGCGGGCGTTGTGCTTGGTTTGCTGCACCCGGTGCGTGCCAGTGTCTTACCACGCGTTACTGGCGTGAGGTATAGCGCTGGTAATGCGTATGGCATTGCTCGGACGGATCAGGCTGCAAAATTAATGGTGTTACACAATGGGATACCGCGCTGTGTAACTGCGCTGCGCTGATCGCGTTGGTGGCGTAGGTGGCTGATTTGTGCGATATTTTGCGCCCCCTACGCAGTGTGGTTTCGTCATGATTGGCTCCGTTCTCAAGAAAGTTTTTGGCAGCAAAAACGAGCGCGAATTAAAGCGTCTCGGCAAAGTCGTTGCCAAGGTCAATGCCTTCGAGCCCACACTGGAAAAACTCAGCGACAGCGAATTGCAAAACAAGACGGCTGAGTTTCGCGAACGTTTGCAAAAAGGTGAAACGCTGGATCAATTGTTGCCAGAGGCATTTGCCTGTGTGCGCGAAGCGGCGCGGCGCGTATTGGGTATGCGCCATTTTGATGTACAGATGATCGGCGGCATGGTGTTGCATGCGGGCAAGATTGCAGAAATGCGCACCGGCGAAGGTAAAACGTTGGTGGCAACACTGCCGGTGTATCTCAACGCTTTGCCAGGCAATGGTGTGCATGTGGTGACGGTCAATGACTATCTCGCCAATCGCGACGGTAGTTGGATGCGCGCGGTGTATGAAAAATTAGGCATGACCTTGGGCATTATTCTTTCTGGTCAAAGTCAGGAAGAGAAGCGTGCGGCGTATGCGTGCGACATTACTTATGGCACCAACAACGAATACGGTTTTGATTATCTGCGCGATAACATGGCGTTGAGTGTGGAAGATAAAGTACAGCGCAGTTTGAGTTTCGCCATTGTGGATGAAGTGGATTCCATTTTGATCGATGAGGCGCGCACACCGCTGATTATTTCTGGTGCGGCGGAAAACAGTTCTGAATTGTACAAACGTATTAACGCGTTGATGCCGCGTTTGCAGGCGCAGACAGAAGATGCGCCTGGACACTATGTGTTGGATGAAAAATTGCGGCAAGCCGATTTGACGGAAGAAGGCCATCAACTGATTGAGCAGTTGCTGATTCGCGATGGTATTTTGGATGCCAACGACAGCTTATATGCCGTTACCAATTTAAGTTTGTTGCATCACATTCATGCAGCTTTGCGCGCACATACTCTGTTTCATCGCGATGTGCAGTATATCGTGCAAGAAAACCAAGTCGTGTTGATTGATGAGCACACAGGCCGCACCATGCACGGTCGCCGTTTGTCAGAAGGTTTGCATCAGGCACTGGAAGCCAAAGAAGGTGTGGCGATACAAAGTGAAAGTCAAACCATGGCTTCCACCACCTTTCAGAATTATTTCCGCATGTATAAAAAACTGGGCGGCATGACAGGAACGGCGGATACCGAAGCACCAGAATTTATGCAAATTTACGGTTTGGATGTGGTGGTGATTCCCACTAATCGCCCATTGCTGCGCAAAGATTTGAATGATTTGGTGTATATCAGCAAAGAAGAAAAATACGAAGCGATTATTGAAGACGTTAAACGTTTTGTGGCGCAGGGTGTGCCGGTGTTGGTGGGAACGGCTTCGGTAGAAACCTCAGAAGAAATGTCGAAGCGTTTGCAGGCAGCCGAAATTCCACACCGCGTATTGAATGCAAAATATCACGCGCATGAAGCAGAAATTATTGCGCAAGCTGGTCGCCCATCTACCGTAACGATTGCTACCAATATGGCCGGTCGCGGCACCGATATTGTGCTCGGTGGTAAATGGGAATCGGATATAGAGGCTTTGGAAAATCCATCGCAAGCAGAGATTGATGCCGCGAAAGCTGCGTGGCAGCAGCGCCATGATCAAGTGTTGGCAGCGGGCGGTTTGCATATTTTGGGCACAGAGCGTCATGAATCGCGCCGTATCGACAACCAATTGCGCGGCCGCGCCGGTCGTCAGGGTGATCCGGGTTTGTCGCGTTTTTATCTGTCATTGGAAGACGATTTGATGCGAATTTTTGCCTCAGATCGCGTGAAAAGTATTATGCAAGCGCTGGGTATGCAGCGCGGTGAGGCCATCGAACACAAGATGGTGACGGGCTCTATTGAAAAAGCGCAGCGCAAAGTGGAGGGGCGCAACTTTGATATTCGTAAGCAGTTGTTGGAATACGACAACGTAGCCAGCGATCAACGAAAAGTTATTTATCAGCAGCGCAATGATGTTTTGGAAGCGGAAGAAGTTTCAGAAATTATTACTGCGATTCGCAGTGATGTTGTGAGTGGTTTAATTACACAATTTATTCCTCCGCAAAGTTTTCCTGAGCAGTGGGATTTATCTGGACTGGAGCAGGCTTTTGAAGCAGATTTTGGTTTGCAAATGCCAGTTGTGGAATGGCTGAAGCAAGATATCAATTTGACGGAAGATGCAATCCGTGAGCGTGCGCAACAAGTAGCCGCTGATTTTTACGGTAAGAAGTGCGAAGGTTCTGAGCAAATCATGCGGCAGGTAGAAAAGCAGATCATGCTGCAAGTGTTGGATAATTTGTGGAAAGATCATCTGGCGAGTATGGATCATCTGCGTCAGGGTATTAATTTGCGCGCCTATGCTCAAAAAGATCCCAAGCAGGAATTCAAGCGCGAATCGTTTGAGTTGTTCCGTATGTTATTGGATAACATCAAAGCTGAAGTGGTGCGCGTATTGTTCCATGTGCGTATTGCTTCGCGTGAAGAAATTGAAGCGATGGAAGAGCAGCGCCGACGTGAGCAAGAAAATCTGCAACTGCAACATGCTCAGTCTTCTGCGCTGCATGGCGAGGTAGAAAATAATGCGGGCAGTGACACGCAAAAGCCAACGGCCACGCCTTTTGTGCGCGGTGGTGAAAAAGTGGGGCGCAACGAGCCTTGCCCTTGTGGCTCAGGTAAAAAATACAAGCAGTGCCACGGTCGGTTGGCGTAGTCATTACTGAGAGGCAAAAGCAATGGCGGTTGGTAGCGGCGCAATTCCTGAAATATTTCCTGTGTCCGGTGTGCGCATCGGTGTGGCAGAAGCCGGTATTCGCAAGAAAAACCGCAAAGACCTCGTGCTGTTTGAATTGGCAGAAAATGCCAGTGTGGCCGCCGTGTTCACAAAAAATGCTTTTTGCGCAGCGCCCGTGCATGTGGCAAAAAAACATCTAGCAGCCAGTGCTTGTCGCTATTGGCTGATTAATACCGGTTGCGCCAACGCTGGCACGGGTGAGCAGGGCATGTTGGACGCGCAGCGCAGTTGCGCCAATTTGGCAAAAATAGCTGGTGTTGTTGCAGAAAATGTTTTGCCGTTTTCCACGGGCGTGATTGGCGAATTGCTGCCGATGGAAAAATTGATCGCGGGCTTGCCGTTAGCGCTGTCAGATTTATCTGTTGATCATTGGTTGCGCGCTGCGGAAGGTATTATGACTACCGACACGCGACCTAAACTCGCTTCGCGTAAAATTGTATTGAGTGGCAAAACAGTTGCTATCACTGGCATCAGTAAAGGCGCAGGCATGATTAAACCCAATATGGCTACCATGTTGGGTTTTGTAGCTACCGATGCGCAAGTAGCACAAAAAGATTTGCAAGCACTGCTGCAAATCGTTGCCGATAAATCATTCAACCGCATCACGATTGATGGCGATACATCCACCAATGATGCTTGCATGTTGGCTGCCACTGGCAGTTCCGGTGTTGCATTAACGTCCGCATCGGCTGAATGGAATGCTTTTGCCGCGGCGATAGAGTCGGTGTTTGTTGAATTGGCGCAGGCGATAGTGCGCGACGGTGAAGGCGCGACCAAATTTATTTCTGTAGTGATTAACGGCGGCCATGACAGCGACGAATGTTTGCGCGCCGCGTATGCGATTGCCGAATCACCGCTGGTGAAAACTGCATTGTTTGCATCAGATCCCAACTGGGGGCGTATTTTGGCGGCGATTGGTCGCAGTGGTATTGCAGCGTTGGATACATCGCGTATCAACATTTTTCTGAATGATGTGCAAATTGTTGCCAATGGTGGTCGTGCGCCTTCCTACACAGAAGCGCAAGGCGTAGCGGCGATGGCACCAGAAGAAATTGTGATTCGCGTGGAATTGCAGCGCGGCGCAGCGAGTGAAACTGTGTGGACGTGTGACTTCTCGCACGATTACGTCACCATCAACGCGGAATACCGCACTTAACGCTGCACATGAAAAGCGTCCATGTCGCGGTGGCGGTGATTGAAAACAGTGCTGGCGAATGTTTGATTGCACAGCGGCACCATCACCAACACATGGGTGGCTATTGGGAGTTTCCGGGTGGAAAAGTCGAAGCACAGGAAACAGTATTTCAGGCGCTGCAACGTGAAATTCGTGAAGAAGTTGCACTGGAAATTCACCGCGCAGAACCACTGCTAAGAATTCCATTCAGCTACCCAGAAAAACAAGTGCTATTAGACGTGTGGCGCGTGACCAATTTTTCTGGCACGGCCAGCAGTGCAGAAGGGCAAACGGTGCGCTGGGTGTCGCGCAGTGCTTTGCCGAGCTACTCCTTTCCACCTGCCAATCGCGCCATTTTGACGGCGTTGCATTTGCCGCAGTGTTTGTTAGTGACAGGTGCGTTTCAAACACCTACGGAATGCTTGCAACGTACACAGTGCGCCATTGAGCAAAAAAATATCCGTGCTGTGATATTGCGCGCGCATCACTTAGATAGAAAAAACTTTTCCAGTTTGGCCGAACAAATGGCGCAACTTTGCCAAGCGCACGATGCAAAATTGTTGTTGAATGCAGCAGCCGATTGTGCGCTGGGCGCGGCCGATGGTTTGCATTTATCGTCACAGCGTTTAATGGCCTGCGTTGCGCGACCCATCGACAACAAGAAATACTTAGGCGCCTCTTGCCATAATGCACAGGAAATTCAGCAAGCGGTTGCGATTGGGGCAGACTACATCACACTGTCTCCGGTGTTGCCCACTGCCAGCCACCCCGATCAAGCTGCACTGGGCTGGGAGGGTTTGGCGCAGTTATTGAAGCACTGCCCGTTGCCCGTGTTTGCGTTGGGTGGCACGGTGGCGGAACACCTGCCCAAGGCGCGAGAGATGGGCGCTTGGGGTATTGCTGGTATTTCGGCATGGTGGTGACTGTATTGATTTTTATGTTAATGATAATTATTATCAAAAAAGCACATGAAGCTTGAGTCTATAACGGCATTGGCGGTGGGTGTGGTGGTCTCGGTGTTGTTACACGCTGCAGCCATCATTGCGTGGTTGCGGCAGCCAGTAGTGACTCCTGTGGCTTTGGGCGCGCCGACGGTGACAGTGGATTTGCTGGCACCTGCGCCGCCGGTAGCGCCGGTTACTCCAGCGGCTGTACAGCCTGCGCCACCACCTGCATCGGAATCGCAAATTCAGCCAGATGAAGGTACAAGGTTCGCGCCGCACAAAGTCGTAAAAAGAAACAGCCAGTACAGCAAGAGGTAGTGAAAAAAACGCAGCGGGACGATAAGCCGCCTTTGCCGCCAGCCGCGTCAGCGGTGCCAACGCCCGCTCCTCCTTTGGCTGTACCAGCGGCGGTGGCAACACAGGTGACGGCGGCACGGTTTGAAGCCAATTACCTCAGCTCACCTGCGGTGTATCCACCTTTGTCACAGCGTTTGGGCGAGGAGGGGCGCGTGCTGTTGCGCGTGGATGTGTCAGCGGATGGTCGACCACTGAATATTGCACTCAAAACGTCATCGGGTTTTGAGCGTTTGGATCAAGCCGCTATCACAGCGGTAACGCGCTGGCGGTTTAAGCCGGCGCAACAAAATGGTAGAGCCGTGGCGAGTACGGTCGATGTACCAATACATTTCAAATTAAAAAAAATGCGGTGAGGATGAATAATGAAGTTTGATTTAGATGTAGTCAGTTTTTGGCAGCAAGGCGATGTGGTGTCGCATGCCGTTTTATTTTTGCTATTGAGTATGTCAATCACCAGTTGGACCATCATTATCAGCAAGAGTGTGCAGTTGGCGTGGTGGCAACATGCGAGCCACCGTGCGCTGGAAAGTTTTTGGCAGGCAAAAAATATTGCCGTTGGCGTAGAGGCTTTGGCGCGCATGGCGCCGTTTCGTTTGTTGGTTGAGCGCGGCAGTAAAGCGGCGACGCACTATCAAGATCATCAGCAAGATGCACGCGGACATCTCGATGCACAGTTGTCTCTCACTGAATTGGTGACGCGAGCTCTGCGCCAAGCACTCAATCGCGCTACGGCAGATCTTGAGCGAGGACAAGTCTTTCTGGCCTCTATCGGTTCTGTGGCGCCGTTTGTGGGATTGTTCGGTACGGTGTGGGGCATTTATCACGCACTGGCAGCAATAGGTACTACAGGGCAAGCGAGTTTGGATAAAGTGGCAGGGCCCGTGGGCGAAGCCTTAATCATGACAGCGATAGGTTTGTTTACTGCCATTCCCGCAGTGCTGGCGTATAACGCATTCAATCGCGTACAGCGTTTAATTATTGCGGATCTTGATGGTTTTGCACACGACTTACTGATGTATTTCACCATGGGCTCCAGTAAAAAAACCAAAGGAAATCTGTGATGGCTTTTGGTGGATTTGAATCAGGCACGGCACAACCGATGTCAGAAATTAATACCACACCTTTAGTGGATGTGATGTTAGTTCTGCTGATTATTTTTATGATTTGCGCGCCCTTGATGACGCAGTCGATCACCGTTAATTTACCCAAAGCGGTTGGGACAACAACGGAAGAAAAGCCGGAGGCGGAGAGTTTGTCGATCAATGCGCAAGGGCAAGTCGAGTGGAACGGAAAAGTTTTAGATAATGATGCATTGTTATTGCAACAGCTTGCGCAATTGTCAGCGAAACAACCGCAACCAGAATTGCATTTATTGGCGGATAAAAATGTACGCTACGAGCGCGTGGCACAAGTGATGGCGATGGTGCGTGAAGCGGGCGTGACCCGTATGGGATTTGTGATGTTGCCAGGTGCTGCATCTGTTGGAGAAAAAAGTGGCAGTGAATAAAACGCTGGAAAGTTTGTTGGCGATTGAAGCCATTAAACAACTTAAGTACGCGTATCTGCGTCACTTGGATTTGAAAGAGTGGGATGCTGTGTCCACATTGTTTGCGCCAGATGTGGTGAGCACTTATTCGGATGGTAAACACAGTTATCAAGGACGCGATGCGGTGATGGCGTTTTTGTCGCAGTCATTGAGTCACAAGCGTATTGTGACTAAACATCAAGTGCACCATCCAGAAATCACGCTCAATGAAGACTTAACCGCCGCACAGGGTGTTTGGTATCTCACGGATGCGGTGATCAATACGGTGAGTCGCGATCCCGCCAAACATTTCTGCATTGCCGGCGCAGCATTTTACGATGAGCGTTATATCAAAACGGCTGAAGGGTGGAAAATTGCCGCAATCGGCTATCGCCGTGTATATGAAGAAACGACGGCGCGTAATGCCAACTATGTTTTGGAATACAAAAATCGCTTTTTGGGCGATTTTGATTAACGGCATAAATTATTTTTTGCTCTGTTCTATTAAGAACACCATCAGCGCTTTTTGTACATGCAGGCGGTTTTCTGCTTCGTCCCATACTACTGAGCGCGGGTCGTCTAGCATATCTACGCTCACTTCTTCGCCGCGATGTGCTGGCAGGCAGTGCATAAACAGCGCATCCGATTTGGCTAAATCCATGAGTTTTGGGTTGACTTGGTAGCCGCGAAAACGCTGCATACGTTCACGCTGCTCATCTTCTTGTCCCATGGATGCCCACACATCGGTGGTCACTAAATCAGCATCGCGCACGGCATCTTCAATATCGTGCCCGAGAGAAACGCAGTTCTCGTGTTGTTGCAGCAAAATATTGTTGGGTTCAAAACCGGGTGGACAGGCGATGCGCAGTTTGAAGCCAAATTGCGTGGCAGCTTGTATCCATGTTTGGCACATATTGTTGCCATCACCTATCCATGCCACAGTTTTTCCGGCAATTTCACCGCGATGTTCTATCCAGGTTTGTACATCGGCTAACACTTGGCAGGGGTGAAAATCGTCCGTCAAGGCATTGATGACTGGCACGCGTGAATACTGTGAAAACTTTTCCACAATGTCGTGCGCAAAAGTGCGAATCATGATGATGTCCACCATGCGCGACAGGATGCGTGCAGAATCTTCCACCGGTTCGCCGCGCCCTAATTGTGTATCGCGCGGCGATAAAAACATTGCGTGACCGCCAAGTTGCGCCATGCCTGCTTCAAAAGAAACGCGTGTGCGGGTGGAGGATTTTTCAAAAATCATCCCCAATACTTTGTTGCGAAAAATTTGCGGATCATTGCCCACCGCATGCTCCGCTTTCATAGCAATAGAATGATCAATAACCGCGCGCAATTCAGCGGGGGAAAAATCCAGCAGCGTCAGGAAGTGGCGAGTGCTCATGCAAAAAATCTCTTAGGCAGGGTCGCGCAGTAAATCGTGCAATGTTGTCACTAATAGCGCAGTTTCTTCGTCTGTCATCACAAAAGTCGGCAGCAAACGAATGACCTTGCCGGCGGTGACATTGATCAGCACGCCTTTTTCTGCAGCGCGCGCGACTAAATCGGGTGCATCATTTTGCAGTTCGATGCCGAGCATCAAACCCAAGCCGCGCACCGCTGCCACTTGTGAGCAGTCCACCAGTGCAGTTTGCAGATCAGCTAATAATTTTTTACCCAGTGTTTCTGCGCGCTCAATCAGCTTTTCATTCAGCAGCGTATCGACTACTGCTTGTGCAGTAGCGCAGGCCAAGGCGCTGCCGCCGAAAGTGGAACCGTGGTTGCCCACTTGAAACAATTCTGCTGCCGCACCTTGCGCAAGGCAGGCGCCGATGGGAAAGCCATTGCCCAAACCTTTGGCGGTGGTGACAACATCGGGAAGAATATTGTTGTGCTGATAAGCAAAATATTTTCCGGTGCGACCATTGCCGGTTTGCACTTCATCCAGCATCAGCAACCATTGGTGCGCGTCACAGATGTTGCGCAACTGATTGAGATAATCCGCTGCGGGAATGTTCACGCCGCCTTCGCCCTGCACGGGTTCAGCCAGCACAGCGACAACATTGGGATTATTCGCGGCAATGGTTTTTAGGGCTTCTACATCACCGTAAGGTGCGCGTACAAAACCTTGCACCAGCGGTTCAAAACCCGCTTGCACTTTGCGATTGCCTGTCGCCGTTAAAGTGGCGAGCGTGCGACCGTGGAAGGATTTTTCCATCACCACAATGACAGGGCAGTCGATACCTTTTTTGTGGCCGTACAAACGCGCGAGTTTGATTGCACACTCATTGGCTTCTGCGCCGGAGTTGCCAAAAAAAACTTTGTCCATGCCGGCGAGTTGACACAGTTGCGTGCCGAGTTTTTGCTGCTGCGGAATGTTGTACAAATTGGAGGTGTGTACCAATGTTGCTGCTTGTTGTGCTATCGCCGCTGCCACACCGGCGTGCGCATGACCCAAACCACACACAGCGATACCACTGATGGCATCGAGATAGCGTTTGCCATCGTCTGCAATCAACCAACTGCCTTCGCCGCGCACAAAAGTGAGTGCGCGTGTGCCGTAAGTGTTCATTAGTGCATGAGACATGGTCTTACCTTTTACCTTTCGTGATAGCAAAAAACAGGAGGCTAAAAACGCAAACAGGCAGCTCGCGCTGCCTGATCGTCCAAACAGGGCGCAATCCTATAACGAAGGGGTAGACCTGACAACATTGGGTGCTACGAGCCTATAATCATTCCAGCACAGCTTTCGCTGTTTTCCTTTGTTTGCAGGACTCTCCATGAATACTCCTATTGCCGCGCAATCGACCAGCAGTCGCGTTTCTTTTGGCATTCTTGGCGCCATCAGTTTTACGCATTTCATCAATGACATGATGCAATCTGTGCTGCTGGCGTTGTATCCCGTATTGCAAGGCAGGTTCCATCTCAGCTTTGTGCAGGTAGGTTTCGTCACAGTGGCTTTTCAGTTTTCTGCCTCACTGATGCAGCCCGTGGTGGGGCGCTTTACAGATCGACGCCCTATGCCCTATTCGCTACCGATTGGCATGGGGTTCACGTTGTGCGGTTTGCTGCTGTTGTCGCAGGCGTGGAATTACCCGTGCGTGCTGGTGGCGGCCGTGCTAATTGGTATGGGTTCGTCGGTATTCCATCCAGAATCTTCGCGTGTGGCGCGTATGGCCTCTGCGGGGCAGCACGGTTTGGCACAATCCATTTTTCAAGTGGGTGGCAATGTGGGTACAGCCATTGGCCCTCTGTTGGCTGCTGCCTTTATCGTGCCGATGGGGCAACCCAGTGTGGCCTGGGTGGCGTTGGCAGCCTTGGTGGGCATGCTGATTTTGTATCGCGTCAGTCGCTGGTATGCCGTGAATTTAACCAGTGTGCGTGGGCGTGCCAGTCTTGCGCACAAAGCGACTGGCTTAAGCACGCGACAAGTGCGGATGACGATAGCGATTTTGTTGGTGTTGATGTTTTCAAAGTTTGTGTATATGTCCAGTCTTAACAGCTATTTCACTTTCTATCTCATCCACCATTTTGGTCTTGATATCCAAACCGCGCAGTACAGTTTGTTCGTTTTTTTATTTGGTGCTGCTGCTGGCACCATTATTGGTGGGCCGTTAGGGGATCGTATGGGTAGGAATCGTATTATTCTTGGTTCGATTTTGGGCGCCGCTCCATTTACCTTGGCACTGCCCTTTGTTGGTTTGATGACTACGTTAGTGCTGGTTTTTTTGATTGGTTTAATTATTTCTTCAGCTTTTCCCGCAATTGTTGTTTATGGTCAAGAATTGATGCCAGGAAAAACGGGTACCATTTCTGGGCTATTCTTTGGCTTGGCTTTTGGTATTGCAGGTATTGCAGCCGCCGCGTTGGGTGCTCTGGCAGATCGTTACAGTATTGAGTGGGTGTATCACGTTTGTGCCTTCTTGCCTCTTCTGGGTGTGGTTGCTTTTTTCTTGCCGGATATGCGCTCGCAAAAATAAAAAGGGGAAACTGATGAACCATTCTCGCCACTATCATTCGCTCAGCATCACTTTGCATTGGCTGACATTATTTTTATTGATTGCTGTCTACGCGTTAATGGAATGCAAAGGGATCTACCCCAAAGGCAGTGAGCCGCGCGATGTAATGAAAATGTGGCACTTCATGTTAGGTTTGTCCGTCTTGGGTGTGACGGTGATTCGTTTGGTGGCGCGCTGGAAATTTTCTGCGCCGGTGATTACGCCAACACCTTCTGCATGGCAGCAAAAGCTGGCTAAATGGATGCACATAGCGCTGTATATTTTTTTGGTGGCAATGCCGATTTTGGGTTGGATGACTTTGAGTGCGGCAGGCAAACCTATTCCTTTTTTTGGTTTACAACTGCCGGCGCTATTAGCGGTTAATCAGGCGTTGGCGCATGACATCAAAGAAATACACGAAACAATAGCAGTATTGGGATACTTTTTGATTGGCGTGCATGCCGGAGCGGCAGTTTTTCATCATCATTTTATGCGCGACGACACGCTATTGCGCATGCTGCCCGCGCCATTTCGTCGCAGATAAAATCATTAGCCAGGATGACCGTCTGTGCGCGCTTTGCACAGCATAGGGCCGTACACCACAGCAAATTGCAGAAATGCCAAACCCCATCCTGCTGCGGCTAAATACATCGCTGTTGTATAGCTGATGGATGGGCCAACGGTGCGCAATAGCGTGGCAATGTTTATTAACACAAATGCAATAAAAAAACCTTTCGGTAATTCTAGTGGTCTGCCTGTATGGCCAAGTGAAACGCGCGCCATCATCGCTAAAATCAAACCGCCAATGGCACCAACGGTTAGGGCATGCAGCGCTTGCCCTTCCGGCACACCTAAATCAAAAGACCACAAAGCCAAGCCTATGCAGCCGGCGACTAGCCACGCATAGGCGATATGCAGTGACCACAGCAGCGGCACGCGCAATAAACCTGCATCAAACCAACGCGCTAAGCGAATAGCATGCCCCGCACCCAATAAAAAAAATAACACTCCGCTAAGCACTTGTGTGTTCTGCATCAGCAAGCCACAGGCAGTGAGCAGTGCCGCTAACACGGCGCCAATCAACAGTGACCAATCCAACCACGGCCATGCGGTGACTTGTGCCGTGCGCAGCAAGCCACGAAAAGTAAAAAAGGGAATCACGCGTCCGCCGATCAGTGTAATCATCGCCAACACTAGCCATACAGCAGCCAAGCTGCCTTGGCGTTGCCATGCATCGTTATTTTGCAAAACGCCACACAGCGTTAATGCATTGGTTGCCGCCAGTAAGAGCAAAACCACAGCAATTGGATAGTTGCGATTTTGTCGTGCGGCCCACAACAAGCGCGCCATCGCAACGGTGACTGCTAATAAAAAAATGACATTTAGTAACAACAAAATTATCGGAAAAGGTTGCCACCAACTGCCGCGCGCAAGCAGCCACAACACCGCCAATACTGCGAGCGGCTTGCCCGATAAACTCGGCTGCCCTGTCCATGTTTGTACAGCCGTTAATAAAAAACCGGCAATCACCGCGCCGGCAAAGCCAAACACCATTTCGTGGCGATGCCACGCCAACCAGCCACCAAGAGGTGTAGGCAACGGCCAACTGCCAAGCAACGCACCTACCCACAGCGGTACGGCAATTAACGCCAGCAGCGCACCGAGTAGAAAAAACGGTCGAAAACCCAAACGAAAAATGGGTGGAATGGCCATAGCTTTGCGTTTATCGATGACTTGCATAGCACCTTCCGGTAGATAAGCGATGACGAGAATGTGTAGCGCTAAATCGTAGTCGAAATAAGTAGTTGGTGATTTGATTTAGATAGTGGCAGCAAGTTTTTTTAGTTGGGAGGTGTTAATTTTGCGTGCGTGCCTATATCCTATCCCCTAGGATAGGTTGATGAGGTCAAAACCATGAGCGCACACACTGAGCATCCCGATGTCATCAAGCGGCTGAAACGCGCTGCAGGGCATCTCAACAGCATCATCGTGATGCTGGAGGAAGACCGTCACTGCTTGGACATCGCGCAGCAGTTGCAGGCGGTGGAGAGCGCCATCGGCAACGCCAAAAAAGTGCTGGTGCATGACCACATCGACCACTGCCTAGAGCAAGCCGTGCGCGACCGCACGCAGAGCGCGGAGGACACCATCCGCGAGTTCAAGGCCATCACTAAATATCTATAAACACGATTATTTTGGGAGTTTGTTATGACTGAATTTACCGCACTGCTGCAACAGGGCAACGCTTGGCTGTTTGTGCCCAGCGCGATTTTATTGGGCGCTCTGCACGGCTTGGAGCCTGGGCATTCCAAAACCATGATGGCGGCGTTCATTGTGGCGGTGCGCGGCACGGTGGGGCAGGCGGTGCTGCTGGGGTTGTCGGCCACGCTGTCGCACACGGCGGTGGTGTGGGTGATTGCCATGGCGGGGATGTATTTCGGTCGCAACTGGAATGCTGAAACAACGGAGCCTTACATTCAGTTGGTGTCGGCGGTGCTGGTTATCGGCATGGGTGCATGGATGGTGTGGCGCACACGCAAATACCAAAAGCTGGCACAGCAGGGCGCATCCTGCCATCAGCATGACCATTCTCACGATCACGATCATTCATCCGACACCAATGCCGCACTGGATGCGCTGACCAAAGATTGCCAAGACCCACACGAGCGCATGCATGCAGAAGACATTCGCCGCCGCTTCACCAATCGCGAAGTCACTACAGGGCAGATTGTGATGTTTGGATTAACCGGCGGTTTGATCCCTTGCCCCGCGTCGATCACGGTGTTGCTGCTGTGTCTGCACTTAAAACAAATCGCTTTGGGTGCGGTATTGGTGCTGTGTTTTAGTGTGGGCTTGGCGCTGACGATAGTGGCTTCGGGCGTGATGGCAGCTTTGAGTATTAAGCATGTTGCAAAGCGTTGGGATGGTTTCGGCGATCTCGCACGCCAAGCGCCGTATTTTTCTGGTGCGCTGATTTTGGTGGTGGGCACCTACATGGGGTACAGCGGTTTGCACGGTTTGGGGGTGGTCTGAAACAAAAACGCCCAACCGAGAGGCTGGGCGTTGGAAGATGGTGGCCAGAGACAGAATCGAACTGTCGACACAGGGATTTTCAGTCCCTTGCTCTACCGACTGAGCTATCTGGCCATTTGGGAGGCGCGTATTAGACCCGCTGCGCGCAGGGAGGTCAAGCAAACTTACGCGTTGGGCGGCACATAACCGTCCGCCTTATCGAAGGCGTCGCCGCTGAGAAATAAATCGCGTTGCTCGGCAAGATACGAGCGCGCTGTCATATCCATCATGTTCAATTTTTTTTCGTTGATCAGCATCGTTTGGTGCGCAATCCATTCCTGCCACGCCTGCTTGGAGACGGAAGCAAACAGCTCTTGCCCTTTAGCGCCGGGGAAGGGTGGTTTATCCAAACCTTCCATTTCTTGTTGGTATTTGCGACAGAAAACAGTGCGTGACACGGCGGTAATTCCTTACGGGTGGATGTTGAATTTTAGCATGCAGCCAATTGTGCGAGCAGTTTGACGGCGGGAGCGGGCATGCCCAATGCAGAGGCTTGCTTGGGCGCGATCCATTGCTGATTGGGCTCGGTAATTTTTGGTGCGCGAGTGTTTACGTCGATCAAAACAGGTGTGATATCGAGATGGAAATGACTAAAACTGTGTTTCCAACTCGGCCATATTTCTATTTTTTGTGGTTGTTGTTCACACAAATCTTTACAGCTATCACCGATATCTTTTTCTGATGATATTTCTGGTAGGCACCACAAGCTGCCCCACAAACCGGTGGGGGCGCGTTGCTGTAATAAAACTTCGCCAGCACAATTGCGAATCATCAGCATATTAACTGTTCTTGTCGGCAATGCTTTTTGGGGTTTTTTTTCTGGATACTGTGTGACGCTGTTGTCGCGATAGGCAACGCAGTGAGTCTGTAATGGGCATTGTGTGCAGCGTGGTTTGCTACGCGTGCAGACGGTTGCACCGAGATCCATCATCGCCTGTGTGTAATCGCCTGTGCGTGTTTTTGGCGTGAGTTTTTCTGCGTGGTGCCAGAGTGATTTTTGCGTGGCGGAAGCACCACTCCATCCGCTAATCGCGTAAAAACGTGCCAAGACGCGTTTGACGTTACCGTCGAGAATAGCTGCGTGTTTTTTGTAAGCGATCGAGACAATAGCGCCGGCGGTGGAGCGACCAATGCCGGGTAATTGACTGAGCACTTCAACCGTGTCTGGAAAAATACTGTTGTGCTGCTTGCAAATAATTTGTGCAGTGCGATGCAGATTGCGTGCGCGCGAGTAGTAGCCCAAGCCGGTCCACAGCGCTAGTACGTCGTCTTGTTTGGCTGCGGCGAGCGCATCAACATTGGGAAAACGCGTAACAAACTTTTCAAAATAGGGAACAACAGTGTTGACTTGCGTTTGTTGCAGCATGATCTCCGACAGCCATACCCGATAAGGCGTAATGTTGTGCTGCCAAGGGAGATGCTTGCGTCCTGCGCGATCAAACCAAGCGAGCACGGCTTTCGCAAAATGAAAGGTGCTCGCCATGAGTTTGCTGAGTGGCTATTTTTGGCGAATCAGTTTTTCTGTGCAGTATTGGGTGCAACGCCCAATGTGGCCGCCAATTCTTCGGCAGGCATATAACCGGGCAGTAACTCGCCGTTGGGTGTGAACAGTGCGGGTGTGCCGCTGATGCCCAGTTCATTGCCCAGTTTGAATTCATCTGCCACGGGATTGGTGCACGTTTGCGCAGGAAGTGTCGCGCCGTTTTTCATTTGCGTCAGCGCTTCTTGGCGATTTTTAGAACACCATACGGTAATCAACTTGTCGGCAGAAGGTGAAGGAATACCGGCGCGTGGATAGGCGAGGTAGCGCACCTCAATACCCATGGCGTTCAATTGAGGAACTTCCTTGTGCAGCTTTCTACAGAAGCCACAATCGACATCGGTGAAAACCGTGATATAGGATTTTGGTTTGCCTTGCGGTGAAAAAACGACCATGTCTTCTTTTTTCACAGCAGCCAGTTTTTGTACGCGCATAGGCTGCATGCGTTCATCGGCGATATTCACAAAACGCTTGTTTTCTACACGGTACATCGTGCCGGTAATTAAATATTTTCCATCGGCCGACATATACACCGTGTCTTTGCCGCCGAGATCGACTTCAAACAATCCGGGTACAGTCGAGCTGCGAATTTCGCCAACCGACAAACCGGGGCGCGCTTTTTGTACGGCAGCTTTCAAAATATTGCTCTGCTCAAGCGAAACAGGTGCGCCTGCGTATGCGCTGGTGGTCAGCGCGGTAGAAACGAATAGAAATGCCAGTAGTTTTTTCATGTGTCACCTTGGTGGGGTTTATTCAGCCGCGAGGATGGTGCTGCGCGTGCAAGTCCTGCATGCGCGCCCTTGCGATGTGAGTATAGATTTGCGTGGTGGACAAGTCACTGTGTCCGAGCAAAAGTTGTACCACGCGCAAATCTGCGCCGTGGTTGAGTAGGTGCGTGGCAAACGCGTGGCGCAGCGTGTGAGGAGACAGCGCCGTGTGAATATCTGCTTTCAGTGCGTGCAGTTTGATGCGGTGCCAAAAGGTCTGGCGCGTCATGGCCTGCGCACGGTTACTAGGGAACAGAATCTCTAGCGGTTGATTGTCGAGCAGTATCGGCCTTGCTTCGCGCATATAGCGTTCTAGCCAGTGTGTAGCCTCTTCGCCAATCGGCACCAAACGCTCTTTGTTGCCTTTGCCTGTGACGCGCACCACGCCCTGCCGCAAGTTGATTGAGCCCACCGTCAACCCCGTTAGCTCTGAAACGCGCAGACCGCAGGCGTACAGAATTTCTAGCATGGCTTTGTCGCGCAGACCGATTGGGTCTGTGATGTCCGGTGCGTTCAGCAAGGCTTCCACTTCCGTTTCCGTGATGAACTTAGGCAGTGGGCGACCAAGTTTGGGGCTTTGGATATCGAGCGTTGGGTCTTTATCGATCAATTTTTCGCGCAGCAAAAAACGGTAAAAACCGCGTATGCAGGAGAGAAAGCGCGCAGCAGATCGCGCAGTGGCACCGGTGGCTAATAAATGCGCGAGATAGGCTTGAATATCAGCAGGAGAGGCGTTTGCAAGCAAGGTGTGTGACGACGTTAGCCAAGTGGCAAACAAAGAGAGATCACTGCGATAGGCAGATAGCGTGTGTTTGCTCAGACCTTTCTCCAGCCATACGCCGTCGAGATAGGTCTGAATGGCGGGATGTTGTGCAGCGGCTGGCGTATTCATCACAAGAAATAATAAAGGCGACCGAAGTCGCCTTTATATACAGAACCCAGTGATAACTCAGTTCAGTTTTTCTTTGATGCGCGCTGCCTTGCCGCTCAAATCGCGCAAGTAGTACAGCTTCGCTTGGCGCACAGCGCCGCGACGTTTCAGCTCTACGCTGGCAATCAGTGGGCTGTGTGATTGAAATGTTCTTTCTACGCCCACGCCGTGAGAAATTTTGCGCACGGTGAACGCAGAGTGCAGGCCGCGGTTGCGCTTGGCAATCACGACACCTTCAAACGCCTGTACGCGCTCGCGGTTACCTTCTTTGACTTTTACATTGACGATCACGGTGTCGCCTTGTGCAAAAGCGGGCAGTTCGCGGGTCGCTTGTTCAGCTTCAATTTGCGCGATGATGGTGCTGTTGCTCATGTTCTTCTCCTAGTGCAAAAATCTTCAGTGGTAAAAAAATTAATCGTTGTTGATCGGTGCGTTCAGTAAAGCGATTTCTTCTTTGCTCAACTGCCAATTTTGTATCAATTCCGGCCTTCTTTCTTGCGTGCGTTGCAGCGCTTGCTGCAAACGCCAGCGGCGTATCTGTTCGTGGTGACCGCTCAATAAAACGCGCGGTACCGGTACTCCTTCAAACACTTCAGGTCGTGCGTACTGGGGAAAATCCAGCAAACCCGAACTGAAAGAATCTTGCTTGGCGGATTCGGCGTGACCGAGCGCATCAGGCAAAACTCTTGTTATGGCATCGATGAGCACCATGGCAGGTAATTCGCCGCCGGATAAAACGTAGTCGCCGATAGACCATTCTTCATCGACTGCTAACGCCAGCAGGCGCTCATCAACCCCTTCATATCGACCGCAGAGCAGAATCAGCTCTTCATGTGCTGCAAAATTTTCTACAGCCTGCTGATCCAATCGCCTGCCTTGCGGTGACAGGTAAATCACTTTGGCTTTTGGCAGTGCAGTGCGCGCAGCGTGCAGCGCATCTCGCAATGGCTCGGCCATCATCACCATGCCGGGGCCGCCGCCGTAAGGTCGGCTGTCCACCGTTTGGTGTACATCGGTTGTAAAACTGCGCGGGTTCCAGCATTCCAGCGAGAGCAATTGTTTATCAAATGCTCTACCACTGATGCCGTAGCCGGTGATCGCGGTGAACATGTCTGGAAACAACGTCACCACACCCAGTTTCACGGGTAAAACCTCTCTTAAAAATCTGGATCCCAATCAACCAGCATCTGGTTGTTATCGAGATCCACTTTCAAAACATATATATCGACATAGGGCAGCAAACGTTCACGCTGATCTATGCTGCCATCACAAGGAGAAACAACCATAACGTCATTCGCTCCTGTTTCTAGCATGCTGGAAATTTTCCCCAGCAGTATTTCTTGTGCGCTTTCATGGCTGCTAACAACATGCAAGCCAATCAGTTGTTGCCAGTAGTACTCGCCTGCCGGTAATTCGGGCAGAGCGTCTGCATCTACTGAAATCACACGCTGGCAAATGGTTTCTGCAGCCGTGCGATTGTCTATACCTTTGATGCGTGCAACAAACCCTTTGCCGTGTTGCCGATGTTCAGCAACAGTAATTTCAGTGGCGGCTCGCGATGTTGCATTGCTTTCCAGCGACCAGCGATCAAACTGGAAAATTTTTTCAGCGGGATCGGTATAGGAGTGAATCTTCACCCAACCTTTCACGCCGTAGGCAGAAGTTACTCTGCCTACAATGGTTTGTTGTTGCAGAAAATTAGGCCGCTTTTTGTTTCAGCAGGCTGGCAACGCGCTCAGACAGTTGCGCACCTTTGCTCACCCAATAAGCAACGCGCTCTTGATCGACGCGCACGCGCTCTTCTTGACCTTTAGCAACGGGGTTAAAAAAACCAACGTGCTCGATGAAGCTGCCATCACGCGCATTGCGTGAATCGGTTACTGTCAGGTGATAAAAAGGGCGTTTTTTAGCGCCACTGCGTGACAGACGAATAGTTACCATGTTCTCTTTCCTGCTCTAAATGGGGTCTGGCTCAAGGGTATGGATCAAGCCCATCGGGCTCCCAAGGTGCCGAGGGGCGGGCATTGTATGTCAGATGCCATCGGTATGGAACACCTTGGATGGTCGTTTGCTTGGGTAATCCGTAGCGGAAAGCTGGTAGTATCGCAGGTCTGCTTTCAATCCCTGTATTTTCCGGATCTCGCGAGGAGAACCTTATGTCATTTGCTCAACTGGTGCCGTGGTTGCTGGGTGGTTTTGCCGTGTATATCGTCAAGCTAGGTGTGCGCTTTGTGCCGCAAGGCTTTGAATGGACGGTAGAGCGTTTTGGTCGTTACACGCATACATTAAGCCCTGGCCTGAATTTTATTATTCCTTTTATCGACAGAATAGGTCAGCAGATAGTCATGATGGAGCAGGTGCTCGACATTCCTCCGCAGGAAGTGATCAGCTCTGACAACGCCATGGTGAAAATTGATGCGATTTGTTTTTATCAGGTGATCAATGCAGCCCAGGCTTCCTATGAGGTGGCGGATTTACAGCACGCCGTACGCAATTTGACCATGACCAATATTCGTACAGTATTGGGTTCTTTGGAGTTGGATGAGATGCTGTCCAAGCGCGACGAGATTAATGAGCGCTTACTTCGTATAGTGGATCAAGCTACGCATCCATGGGGTTTGAAGGTCACGCGCATTGAAATCAAAGACATCACACCTCCGCGTGATCTAATCGACGCGATGGCTAACCAGATGAAGGCTGAACGAGAAAAACGGGCGGCAATATTGGAAGCGGAAGGGCGTAAGCAGGCGGAAATTCTCGAAGCGGATGGTTTGAAGCAGGCGCAGATTTTGAAGGCAGAAGGGGAGCGGCAGTCTGCATTTCTTCAAGCAGAAGCGCGTGAGCGGGCAGCAGAAGCAGAAGCCAAGGCGACGCATATGGTGTCACAGGCTATCGCCAAGGGTGATATACAGGCGGTTAACTATTTCGTGGCACAAAAGTACATAGAGGCACTGGGTAGTGTGGCTTCAGCGAGCAATAGCAAGGTTATTTTGATGCCGTTGGAAGCCTCGCAAGTCATAGGCGCGGTCGGTGGGATTGCAGAGCTGGTTAAAGCGGCCGGTGAGCGACCTCAAGCTATAGCGCCATCACAATTACCCAAAGGTCAGTAAGCCAATGATTGGCGGATTGCTGGATTACTGGCTCTGGTTTGCTCTGGGTTTGGCGTTGCTGATTGCCGAAATGATCGGTGCAGGCGGCTATTTGTTGTGGTTGGGCATGGCGGCCGGCTTAACAGGGTGTTTGGTCTTTTTTCTGCCGGATTTAGCGTGGCAAGCGCAGTTGTTGGTGTTCTCTGGTGCGAGCGTGGCGTGCACATTGGGGTGTTGGCAATATCAGTTGCGTTACCCGAAAACGGCTGATGAGCCGCTATTAAATAAGCGTGCGGCGCAGTACGTTGGACGCACCTTGGTATTGACGGACGCTATTGAAAATGGGCGCGGCAGAGCAAAAGTGGATGACGGGGTTTGGAATGTGTCTGCTGCTGAAGATATGCCGGCAGGCACATCAGTAAGAGTGCTATCGCTACAGTCTGATCATTTGTTGTTTGTCGAAAAGTTACCTGAATTGTAGGTCGTCCATTTCTCGTATGTTTCCTGTTTTTCTTGCAAGGTGTCTTGCGTTTTTCCCCGCTAGTGCGCTGTATTTTTTTTCGGATATTTTGGCTTTTGTTTTAGAGTATGTTATTCGTTACCGGCATAAAACTGTCGCTAAAAATTTAGCGAAGGCTTTTCCAGAAAAAAGTGCAGAAGAAAGAGCAGATGTAGCGCACAAGTTTTATCAGCACTTAGCGGATGTTGTGGTTGAGTTCATCATGCTGTCGAGAATGCGCCACGAAGATTTATTGCGGCGTTTTGATATACAGGGTTTGGATGAGGTCAAACAGTTAATGCGGCAGGGTCAGTCTGTGATTTTACTGTCTGCGCATCAAGGCAACTGGGAATGGATGTTGGCGTCCGTGGCAATTTCATTGCAGTACCCCATGGATGCGCTGTACCGTCCTTTGCACAATGCATCAGCTGAGCAGTTTTTTATGGCAATCAGAACGCGATTTTGCTCGCATATGATTCCTGCTGATAAAGCGGCAAAGGCTATTTTGAAGCACCGCAAAGAAACGAGAGCTTTTGGTATTTTGAGTGATCAAAATCCGCGCCGCCGAGACAGTAAATACTGGACGACGTTTATGGGTGTGGATACACCTGTTTCGATAGGGGTAGAACGCATTGCAAAAATGATGAGTTACCCCTTGTTTTATGTGGCGACTGAAAAGTTGGCGCGTGGAAAATATCGTTGCAATATCCAACCATTAGCGCAGCCGCCTTATGAAGGAGAAGGTCAGGTTTCCCAGGTGTATATGAGTGCTGTGGAAGCACATATGCGTCAGCAGCCAGAGTGTTGGATGTGGTCACACCATCGTTGGCGCTACGAGAAAAAAGATTGCCCAGAATCGCAGCGCATTTAATTGGTTTTGTTATAAAAAAATCTGAAGTGAGAGAGTGTTTATGTTTGAGAATCTGACGGACCGTTTGTCTGGCACTTTGCGCAATATCAGCGGCAAAGCGCGCTTGACCGATGACAATATTCAGGATGCGTTGCGTGAAGTGCGCAAAGCCTTGCTTGAGGCTGATGTTGCACTGCCCGTGGCAAAAGATTTTGTGGAGGCGGTGAGAAAACGCGCGATTGGTCAGGAAGTGAGCCGTAGCCTCAGTCCAGGCCAGCAGTTCGTTAAAATTGTGCAAGACGAATTGATTGCTGTGATGGGAACGGCAAACAAAGAATTGAATTTGGCAGTCAAACCGCCGGCGATAATTTTGATGGCAGGTCTGCAGGGCGCAGGCAAAACCACCAGTGTGGCTAAATTGGCTAAACACCTAAAAAGTCGCCAGAAAAAAAATGTGATGGTGGTGAGTGTTGACGTCTATCGACCTGCAGCTATCAAACAATTAGAAACGCTTGCTGGCGAAGTGGGCGTGCGCTTTTTTATGAGCGAATCGCAAAAGCCGCTTGAGATTGCTAAAGAAGCGGTAGAGGCCGCCAAGCGTCAGCTTGCCGATGTGTTGATTGTCGATACTGCAGGCCGTCTGCATGTTGACGATACGTTGATGGATGAAATCAAAGCGTTGCACGCGACGCTAAATCCTGTGGAAACGCTGTTCGTCATCGATGCGATGATTGGTCAGGATGCGGTCAATACGGCGAGTGCGTTTAATGCGGCGCTGCCGCTGACGGGCGTGGTGCTCACCAAGATGGACGGCGATGCGCGCGGCGGTGCGGCGCTGTCCGTGCGGCAGGTGACGGGCAAGCCGGTCAAGTTTATTGGCGTAGGCGAAAAGACTGACGCACTGGAGCCCTTTCATCCAGACCGTATTGCCTCCCGTATTTTGGGCATGGGCGATGTGCTGTCTTTAATTGAAGAAGCACAACAGAAAATCGACCATAAAAAAGCAGAGAAGCTCGCACTCAAGGTGCAGAAAGGCCAGCGCTTTGATCTAGAGGATCTGCGTGACCAGTTGCAGCAGATGCAAAACATGGGTGGCATGGCGGGCTTGCTCGATAAGCTGCCGGGTATGGGGCAGATGGCGCAAATCGCACAGCAGGATGAAACCGTCAAGCAATTCAAACGTATGGAGGCGGTCATTAATTCCATGACCCCGGTGGAGCGACGAAACCCTGATGTGCTGAACGGCTCGCGCAAGCGCCGTATCACGCAGGGGTCTGGCACGGATTTGCAGGATTTGAACCGCCTGCTCAAGCAGCACAAGCAGATGGCCAAAATGATGAAAAAGCTCAAAGGTGGCAAGGGCTTGGCTAACATGATGCGCGGTGTGTCGGGTCAGTTGCCGGCCGGTCTTGGCGGCGGCATGAAGCTGCCGGGAAGATTTCATTGAAGCGGGTATGGATTCTTGACGCTGTAGGGGCGCTTCTATATCATGCCGCCTCTTTTTCGGCTCTGCCGTAGGAGCGCCTCGTGGCGCTTGGTGGTTTGGGCTGTAACTAGATACTTTTAGATCGCATTGCGGAGTTTTACATGGCAACAATCAATCAGTTGGTGCGTCAGCCCAGACAGCGTAAAGCTGCCAAAAGTGACGTTCCAGCCCTGCAACAGTGCCCACAGCGTCGTGGTGTTTGTACGCGCGTTTACACCACTACGCCTAAGAAGCCTAACTCGGCTTTGCGGAAAGTGTGCCGTGTCCGTTTGACTAACGGCTTTGAGGTGTCGTCCTACATCGGTGGTGAAGGCCACAATTTGCAGGAGCACAGCGTGGTGCTGATTCGCGGCGGTCGTGTAAAAGACTTGCCGGGTGTGCGTTACCACACCGTGCGCGGCAGCTTGGATACTTCCGGCGTGAAAGACCGTAAGCAGCGTCGTTCAAAATACGGTGCAAAGCGTCCTAAGTAAGCTGAGCCTGTTTTTTAGCAACACCAGTAAGGCCGAGCGGTTGTATCGTCTCGGATACCCTGAAACCAGAGGAAATTGTTATGCCAAGAAGAAGAGTGGCGGCCAAACGTGAAGTGCTGCCAGATCCAAAATTCGGAAGCACTTTGCTTGCCAAATTTGTAAACCACGTTATGGAAAGTGGTAAAAAATCCGTCGCCGAGAGAATCGTTTACGGTGCGTTGGATATTGTCAAAGAAAAGCTCGGCAAAGAGCCAGTTGAAATTTTTGAGCAAGCGATGGAAAACATCGCGCCGATGGTCGAAGTAAAAGCCCGCCGCGTTGGTGGTGCTACCTATCAAGTGCCTGTTGAAGTTCGCCCTTCTCGCCGCAATGCGCTGGCAATGCGCTGGATGGTGGAGTATTCGCGCAAGCGCGGTGAAAAATCCATGCGTCAGCGTTTGGCTGGTGAGATGATGGACGCTGCGCAAGGCAAAGGTGCTGCGGTGAAAAAACGTGAAGACGTGCACCGCATGGCCGAAGCGAACAAAGCGTTCTCGCACTACCGCTTTTAATTTTCTAGAGGCTGCTTTCTCAGTCTCTTATTTATTTCGAGGATACACACGTGGCACGCACCACTCCTATCAATCTTTATCGCAATATCGGTATTTGCGCGCACGTTGATGCGGGTAAAACCACGACTACTGAGCGCGTTTTGTTTTACACCGGTTTGTCGCACAAGATTGGTGAAGTGCATGACGGTGCAGCAACTACAGACTGGATGGTGCAGGAACAAGAGCGCGGCATCACCATCACTTCTGCTGCGGTAACAGCATTTTGGTCTGGCACCAAAAAACAATACCCTAATCACCGTGTAAACGTTATTGATACCCCAGGGCACGTTGACTTCACTATCGAAGTAGAGCGTTCGCTGCGTGTACTTGATGGCGCGGTGGTGGTTTTTTGTGGCACTTCGGGTGTAGAGCCGCAGTCAGAAACTGTTTGGCGTCAAGCCAATAAATACGGTGTGCCGCGCATTGTTTACGTCAACAAAATGGATCGCCAAGGCGCGAATTTCTTGCGCGTTGTTGAGCAGATCAAAAAACGTCTCGGTCATACACCTGTGCCTTTGCAGTTGTCGATTGGCGCAGAAGAAACTTTTCAAGGTCAAATCGACTTGATGTCGATGAAAGCTATTTATTGGAATGATGACGATAAAGGCACTGTGCCGCGCGAAGAAGAAATTCCAGCGGATATGCGTGCACAAGCAGAAGAGTATCGCAACTTTATGGTGGAAGCCGCGGCAGAAGCCAATGAAGAATTGATGAACAAGTACCTCGAAGAAGGTGACTTGAGCGTTGAAGATATCAAGTTGGGTTTACGCCTGCGCACGATTGCTTGTGAAATCGTACCAGCGGTGTGTGGTTCTTCGTTCAAGAACAAGGGTGTGCCTTTGGTGTTGGACGCTGTTATCGATTATTTGCCAGCACCGACCGATATTCCTGCCATCAAAGGCTCACATCCAGACGACGAAGAGAAGCTGGACGAACGCGCTGCGTCGGATGAAGCGCCGTTTGCGGCATTGGCATTCAAAATTGCTACCGATCCATTCGTGGGTACACTGACATTTGCGCGTGTTTACTCGGGCGTATTGTCATCGGGTGACAGCGTAATCAACTCGGTGAAAGGTAAGCGGGAGCGTGTTGGTCGTATGGTGCAGATGCACGCCAACCAGCGTGAAGAAATTAAAGAAGTGCGCGCCGGTGATATCGCGGCATTGATCGGCATGAAAGATGTCACCACAGGCGACACTTTGTGCAATGAAGATCAGCCTATCGTATTGGAGCGAATGGACTTCCCTGAGCCAGTAATTTCTGTAGCGGTGGAGCCCAAAGCAAAGCCTGACCAAGAAAAAATGGGCATTGCACTGTCGAAATTGGCGCAAGAAGATCCGTCTTTCCGCGTGCGCACCGACGAAGAAACCGGCCAAACGATTATTGCGGGTATGGGTGAACTGCACCTTGATATCATCGTTGATCGTATGCGTCGCGAATTCAAAGTTGAGTGTAATGTGGGCAAGCCGCAGGTGGCTTACCGCGAGCGCATTAGCAAGAAAGTGGAAATCGAAGGCAAGTTTGTGCGTCAGTCCGGTGGTCGCGGTCAATACGGTCACTGCTGGATTCGTTTTGAGCCTGCTGAAGATCAAAATGCTGAACAGTTAGAGTTCGTTAATGAAGTCGTTGGTGGTGTGGTTCCCAAGGAATACATCCCTGCGATTCAAAAAGGTATTGCCGAGCAGATGAAAAACGGCGTGCTGGCTGGCTATCCACTGTTGGGTTTGAAAGCGACGGTGTTTGATGGTTCTTATCACGATGTTGACTCCAACGAGATGGCGTTCAAAGTCGCTGCTTCTATGGCAACAAAAGAACTGTCGTTCAAAGGTGGCGCTGCATTGCTTGAGCCCATCATGAAAGTCGAAGTGGTAACACCTGAAGATTACATGGGTGATGTAGTGGGCGACTTGAACCGTCGTCGCGGCATGATTCTCGGTATGGATGAAAATCCATCTGGAAAAGTTATCAATGCTGAAGTGCCCTTGGCTGAGATGTTTGGTTACGCAACTGATGTACGTTCTATGTCACAAGGTCGCGCTAGCTACTCGATGGAATTCTTGAAATATTCTGAAGCGCCGAACAATATTGCTCAGGGTATTATTGAGAAAAACAAACGTTAATTTTTTCGATATATTTTCCAAAGTACTTATTTTTCAAATTACCAGAAGAGGTATTTCATCATGGCAAAGGCAGCATTTGAGCGTAAGAAACCGCACGTAAACGTCGGCACGATTGGCCACGTTGACCACGGCAAAACCACGTTGACCGCAGCGCTGACAATTGTGTGCGCGGAAGTGTGGGGCGGTGAGAAAAAAGCGTACGACCAGATCGACGCGGCGCCAGAAGAAAAAGCGCGCGGCATCACCATCAATACTGCTCACGTGGAATACGAGTCTGCTGAGCGCCACTACGCGCACGTAGACTGCCCAGGACACGCTGACTACGTGAAAAACATGATCACCGGTGCTGCCCAGATGGACGGCGCGATTCTGGTGTGTTCAGCAGCTGACGGCCCAATGCCACAAACGCGCGAGCACATTCTGCTGTCACGTCAGGTTGGCGTGCCTTACATCGTCGTATTTTTGAACAAAGCCGACATGGTGGATGACGCCGAACTGTTGGAACTGGTTGAAATGGAAGTGCGTGAACTGTTGAGCCAGTACAACTTCCCTGGCGACGACACCCCGATCATCATCGGCTCTGCACTGATGGCGGTTGAAGGCAAAGACGACAACGGCTACGGCACGTCTGCAGTGAAGAAATTGGTAGAGACATTGGATACTTACATCCCGATGCCAGAGCGCGCTATCGACAAGCCGTTCCTGATGCCAATCGAAGACGTATTCTCTATCGCGGGTCGCGGCACGGTAGTAACCGGTACCGTGTAGAGCGTGGCATTGTGAAAACAGGCGACGAGATCGAGATCGTCGGTATCAAAGCTACCACCAAAACTACCGTTACTGGTGTTGAGATGTTCCGTAAACTGCTCGACGAAGGTCGTGCGGGTGAAAACATCGGCGCTCTGTTGCGCGGCACCAAGCGTGAAGACGTAGAGCGCGGTCAAGTATTGGCTAAGCCTGGCAGCATCAAGCCGCACACCAAGTTTGAGTCAGAAATTTACGTGTTGTCGAAAGAAGAAGGTGGTCGTCACACGCCATTCTTCAAAGGCTACCGTCCACAGTTCTACTTCCGTACTACCGACGTGACGGGTGAAATCCAGTTGGCCGAAGGCGTAGAAATGGTTATGCCTGGCGACAATGTGCAGATGACCGTTACTTTGATCGCGCCGATTGCGATGGAAGACGGTTTGCGCTTTGCGATTCGTGAAGGCGGCCGTACGGTAGGCGCAGGTGTTGTTGCAAAAATCATTGAGTAATTTTTGCATTAGATATGAAAAACCCTGTCAGAAGTGGCAGGGTTTTTTTTTGAGAAAAACAAAATTATCGAGACTGGGCGAATGAAAACTGACAATAAAGTTGCCGATCGCATTCCCGTCAGTGAACACGCAAAAGCGCGCGCAATTCGGTTGTTTTATCAATTGCTGGCACTTATGCCGCTGTCTGTTATACAGCAAGTTGGTGCGATGTTGGGCAAGTTAGTGTGGCTCACTCGCTCCCGTATGGCGAAGACGACAGTGGCAAATTTGCATTTGTGCTTTCCGGAAATGTCGACAGCAGAGATTGATTCGCTGGCGCAAAAAAGTTTGATAGAGACAGGCAAAACAATTGTTGAAACGGGCGTGTGTTGGAACTGGTCACTAGAAAAATGCCGATCAGTTATACATAAAATTGAGGGAGAGCCATTGTTTGCGCAGTGCTGCGCCAGTGAGCGAGGCCTCATTCTATTGATGCCACATTTGAGTACTTGGGAAATACTGCACCCTGTTTTGACAGCGCACACGCATTTCACCGCCATGTACAAGCCGCCTAAAATTCGCCCGTTGGATGACTGGATGCAGGCTGTGCGCAATCGCGCCAGCGCCACGATGGTGCCGGCAAATCGCAAAGGTGTCAGTGAGCTGATGAAAACTTTGAAGTCGGGTGGTTGTATTGTTGTCTTGCCCGATCAAGAGCCTGAGCGTGAAAGCGGCACTTTTGCACCGTTCTTTGGAATAGAAACGCTCACCATGACCTTGGTGCATGGCTTAGCAACTAAAACAGGTGCGCAACTGCTGGAAGTAAATGCCAAGCGGCTGCCACAAGGCGCAGGTTTTGATGTGGTGTTTCGCGACGCCAATGCTGTCAACACAGAAGATGTTCGCACCTCGCTAACAGCCATGAATGCGGTGATTGAAAGCGCGGTGCGTGAAATTCCGGCGCAGTATCAATGGGAGTACAAACGCTTCAAGCGCCGTCCAGAAGGCAAGGCAAATTTTTATTGATTGGCTCGGTTATAAAATGAGAATAAGTTAACAAATACAAATAGATAGCTGATGTTACTGCCGAGCTTGGGGTTTGCCCCTCGCCCTCCCTCTGGTAACATGCAGCGGCAATTTACACATCCGTATTTCAGCAGTTTGCAGCGGTATCCGTTTCAATGATTCGTCAACGTACTCTCAAGAACACCATTCGCGCCACAGGCGTTGGCTTACACACTGGCGACAAGATTTATTTGACGCTCAAGCCAGCACCTGTCGATACCGGCATTGTATTTCGGCGCGTGGATTTAAACCCACCTGTTGAAATTGCGGCACGTGCAGAAAATGTGGGTGATACCACGCTGTCCACAACGCTGATGAAGGGCGATGTGCGCGTATCCACCGTTGAACATTTGCTGTCGGCGATGGCGGGTTTGGGTATCGACAATGTCTACGTTGAATTAACTGCGCCGGAAGTGCCGATCATGGATGGCAGCGCAGGTCCGTTTGTCTTTTTGTTGCAATCGGCGGGTATCGACGAGCAAGATGCACCGAAACGCTTTATTCGCATCAAGAAAAAAGTGGAAGTGAGTGCTGGCGATAAACAAGCGAGTTTTGAGCCATTTGAAGGATTCAAAGTTTCTTTTTCCATCGAGTTTAATCATCCAGCATTTGATGGACGTGATTTGACGGCGGAGATTGATTTTTCCAGTACGTCATTTGTAAAAGATGTCAGCCGCGCGCGCACTTTTGGTTTTATGCATGAAATTGAATATCTGCGCGGACAGGGTTTAGCGCAGGGTGGCAGCGTGGATAACGCCATCGTGATTGATGAAAGTGGCGTCTTAAATGAAGACGGCTTGCGTTATGACGACGAGTTTGTAAAACACAAAGTACTGGATGCCATTGGCGATTTGTATTTGCTGGGCAATAGTTTGATTGGTGAATTCAAGGCGCATAAATCGGGTCATGCGTTGAACAATCAGTTGTTGCGCAAGTTGATAGAGCAGCGTGATGCGTGGGAAGTGGTGACGTTTGAAGACGATGATGCATCAGCTCCTATTTCGTACATCAAACCCGTTCTTGCCGGCTGATTTTGTGAGCCGCGTATGAGTGATACGCTGCCGATTACATTAGCTATGACCGGCGCATCCGGCGCTGCTTACGGTTTGCGTTTGTTGGCGTGTTTGTTAAAAGCGCACCGCCGTGTGTATTTCATGATTTCAGATGCCGCACGCACCGTGGTAAAAATGGAGATAGGCATTGAATTGCCTGCGGATACTTTGGCGCTAGAACATTTTTTGACTGAGCGTTTTTCGGCAAAAGAAAAACAGCTGACTGTGTTTGGCAACATGGACTGGTTGGCACCGCCTGCGTCTGGTACGGGCGGTAAAATTCCGATGGTAATTTGCCCTGCATCCGGCGGGGTAATTTCTGCAATTGCTACGGGAGCTAGCACTAATTTAGTGCAGCGTGCAGCAGACGTGGCAATTAAAGAAAAGCGACCGTTGATTGTTGTGCCGCGCGAAATGCCAGCATCCGCCATTCATTTGGAAAACCAGCTGAAGCTAGCGCAACTTGGCGCGACGATCATGCCGGCTAGCCCTGGGTTTTATCAGAACCCGCGTTCATTGGATGACATTATCGATTTTGTTGTGGCGCGCATTCTCGATCAGTTGGATATTCCGCATCAATTGTTGCCGCGTTGGGGACAAACCTCCTGATGGCAGTGGGAGTCCTAGAGCAAGCGCGCCACCGTCTGCGAATTCTTTTATTGCGTCATTGGGCGCTATTTTTTTTCTTGCTGAGTGCCTGTTTGGCAACGCTTACTTCAAGAGATTTGCGCCTCAGCATCAACACCCAGTTGCCATTGTTGGTGGGTTTGTTTTTGTATGTTTTATTGGTTGATGTTATTAACACTTCACAAAAATTGCGTGTAGTGACGGTGGGGTTTGCGTTGTTGATGTTAGCGCAGGTGATGGTTTCATTGCGCAATCTGTTGTTGGCGGCGGCAGAAAAACCGCTGGAATCTGTTAGAGCATTGGATAGTTTTTTATTGGAAGTTCCCAACGATATTTTGGTGCTGGCAATTGTGATGCCGTTGCTGTTGGGTGCAGTATGGTCTGGTGCGCGCTGTTGGCGTGTGCTGTTTGCCGGTTGCTTAATTGTTGCGTTAGCAATTGGTGAAAAGTTGCAAAGTCGTCAAGCGGTAGCATTGCTGTTGGGTGGGCAAATGCTGGTGGTGACGATAATGCGTCCGCGTTGGGCTGTGCCAGTGGCGCTACTGTTAGTGGTATTGGGTGTGTTGCTGGATGGATTATCTGGCTGGCGTTTGGTGCAAAAAATATTTTTATTTCCGCGTACTTATGTGTGGCATACCGCGTGGGTGATGTTTCTGGATCGTCCGTGGACGGGGCAGGGCCCCGGTTTATTTGGCGATATTTATTTCATGTTTCTTGCTAAAGCTGGCTACGTGTTGGACATGCTGCCGGATAGACGGCCCATGCTATGGGCGCATAATTTGTATGCAGAGCAGTTGGCTGAACGTGGTATTGGTGGCTTGTTAAGTTTGTTTTGCTTGCTGTGCGTGTCACTGTTTTATGTTGGTCGCGCTTGGCGGCAAGCGTCAACTTTCTCAGTGCGCGCGCTGAGCGCTGGGCTTTTTGCAGCCGTAGCTATGTTGATGATTGCAGGAATTGCCGAAGCCAGTTTGTCTCGACTCTGGGTTTCTTTGTCACTGATGGTGTTGGCAGCACTCGCCGTAGCAGCAGACAACATCCATCAGCAAAAATAGTCCTACGCTTTTTTTCTTGCCTGCCACCACTGTTTCAGCCGTTCAGGAATAATCATCAGCATCGGTGTAATCACCAACGTCAGGATCGTGGCGAAGGTGAGGCCGTACACCAGCGAGGCGGCCAGTGGTTTCCAGTAATTGGCTACCATGCCACGCGTGGTGACATCTCGACCGACCAAATCAATACTGATACCTAAAGCCAGCGGCACAAGACCAAGACCAGCGGTAATAACCGTGAGACACACAGGGCGCAAGCGTTGCGCGCCCGTGCGTACAGCCAATTCAATCAGAGACAGTTCTGGTTGATTGCGCCGCAGGTGGTTGTAGGTGTCGAGCAAAATAATATTGTTGTGCACAATAACGCCCGCTAGTGCAACGATACCAACGCCGCCGAGAATAATGCTGAACGGTTGTCGAAAAATCATATGCCCCAATAACACGCCAGCAGTAGACATTACCACCGAAGACAATACCAAAAAAGTTTGATAGAAGCTGTTGAATTGCGCCACCATCATCGCCAGCATTAATAGCATGGCCAGTAAAAAGGCAATACCGAGGAATTGTACGGATTTTTCTTCATTTTCTTTCGCACCGCGAAAGCGCCAAGTAACTTGAGGATTGAGTTTGGCTTCGGTTTTTAACCAACGACTGATTTCAGCAATTTTGTCGTTGGGTAATACACCGAGTGCGGCGTTAGCGTAAACAGAGACGACGCCAGAACCATTGAGTCGCTGTAGCTTGTTGACGCGTGGTTTAGCAATACGTTTAACAAAATTGCTCAATGGCACTGCGCCATGCTGCGTGGTGACAGTCAGAGCATCCAGAGCTTCGATATTGCGCTCTTTAACTGGGTAGCGCACACGAATATCCACTTCATTTTCTGCATCATCTGGACGATATTTTCCTACCAGAACGCCGTTGGTGATCAGTTGCACCGTGAGACCTGCAATGCCAACACTGGCTCCGTAAAGCGCTGCTTGTTGGCGATCGACTTGAATTTCCCATTCGATGCCTGGCAGGGGCATGGTGTCATCAATATCGACCAAGCCTTTGACATTTTTTTCCAAATATTGACGCACACGCGTCGCTTCGGCTTGCAAGATTTCTTGGTTGTCCGAGCGCAACTCAATTTGAATATCTTTGGCGACCGGTGGACCGCCCTTTAATTTGTCCGCAAAGATACGAATGCCAGATAAGTGCGCGGTTTTTTCGCGTATCTCCCAGAAAATTTCACTGGCCGAGCGTTTGCGTGTGTGTGTGGATTCCAGTGTGACGAGCATGTGGCCGATTTCATCTTCCGATGCATTGCGTCGTCCTTGCGCTGTGCCTGGTGGATAGGCGCTGGTGTAAACGGATACCACGCCATCAGTGTGACGCACAATATTTTCGACTTCCATCACGAGAGCGGCAGATTCTTGTGCCGATAAATTGCCGCGCGCGCTGACGTTAACTTCACCGTGCTCGGTTTCAGATTCGGTGAAATACACGGTGCCGACATTTAAGTGTTCGTAGGCGACAAAAATTGCCAACAAACTGAGCAGTGAAAACACAATAGAAAGAATAGGGCGGCGCAAAACTTGCTCAATCAAGCGCGCGTAAAGGCCGGTAATGCCGCCCAATTTGCGAGGGTCGTCGTGCTCAAGAGTGCGCAATTCTTGAATGCTTTTTTCATCGAGTTCGGCTTTGCCAAACAGTGCGCCGAGCACCGGCAGAAACACCAGCGCAAAAGTGATAGACCACGACAGCACGGCAAAAACAGTGACGGGCAGAATGCGCATAAATGCACCGTCAATGCCGGGCCAAAACATCAGTGGCAAAAATGCGCACAGTGTAGTCAGCATGGAGGCAGTGGCGGGCGCAAACATGCGCACCGAGGCGGCGATGTAGGCTTCACGCGGCGATAAACCATCCGCTATTTTGCAGTCTGCGTATTCGGCAATCACGATTGCACCATCGACGATCATGCCGATGGCTAGAAGCAATCCAAATAACACCATGAAGTTGAATGAGTAGCCGAGAAAATAAATCACGGCGATGCCGCCCAGTGAAGCAATAGGTACACCCAAGCTGACCAACAGCGCCGAGCGCGTGCCAAGTGCAGCGACAACGACCACTAACACCAAGACTAAAGCGGCGAGAATGTTGCCCTGCAATTCAGAAACCATTTGCAACGAAAACGGTGTTTGATCGAAAGTGGTGACCAACTCAATGCCGGCTGGCAAATGCTGGCGTTCACTGGCGATCAACGCGCGAACAGCATTTGCTACTTCAATCATGTTGGCGCCAGCGCGTTTGTTGACTTCAATGGATATGGCAGGCTTGCCATCCACGCGTGTGATCGTAGTGGCATCTTTGAATGTGCGGCGTACGTCGGCGACATCACCGAGTTTAACAACACCGTCAGACGTGGCGCGCAAAGGCAAGTTGTAGAGGTCTTGGTAGTTTTCAATCAGACCTGGCAATTTTACGGAGAAGCGTCCGTGCCCTGTATCCACTTCACCGGCCGGTACTAGCAGGTTGTTGGCGCTGACGGCGTTAATCAATTCAGAGCCGCTGATGCCGTAGGTTTCTAATTTATTGCGGTCGATTACGGCTTCTAACACTTCTTCGCGATGACCAACCAGTTTGGCTTCGAGTACGTTGGGGATGGCCTGTATTTTTCTTTTGAGTGATTGCGCGTTGTTGTAGAGCACGCGCTCTTGTGCATTTTTGCCTACGAGGCTTAATACAATGGCGGGAAATTCGTCAGAGGTAATTTCTTTGACGATGGGCTCTTTGGCATCTGTTGGAAATTCGCCGCGCGCGCGATCAACAGCGGCACGCACATCGGCCATTGCCGCATCGGTATTGATATCGTTATTAAATTCAATAACGACATTGACCATATTTTCCATGGCGCGTGCAGTAATTTCTTTTACGCCATCAATGCTGCGTAGTTCCACTTCCATAGGTTTGATAAGCAGACGTACGCCGTCTTGTGGTGAAACACCTTCTAAAACCACGGTGACAGAAATATACGGTGTGGCAATATTGGGCGTGACTTCCACTGGCAAATGTCGGTAAGCATAGATACCGACAATCATCATCAACGCAAGAAAGCTGAGCGTCGTTCGGCTTCTATCAATAATAAAATTTAGGAAGCTGTGCATTATTTTGCCTTGGTCGAATTGTCTGGTGATGTTTCTACTTTGTCGCCATCTGCCACCATTTCTTGACCGACGGTAATCAGGTCAATGGTGTCGGGTAAGCCTGTAATCCAGATGCCATCTTTTGTTTCGCGTACAACGGTGACGTGATGAAATTCGACGTGTTGATTGGCATTGATAATGCGCACGCCCACTTTGCCGGCATCATCCAGCGCGAGCACGGCGGGTGTGATGCGATGTGCCATGACTTCTTGTAGCGGTATAGTGATTTGCGCAGTGATTCCATCACGCAATTGTGTGCCGGCATCCAAGGTGGCTTCTATGCGATAGGTGCGTGTTTGTGGGTCAGCGGTGCGACCGATAAAGCTGATTTTTCCGTTGACGTTTTCACCGCTGGTCGTTTGTACTAAGGCGAGTTGACCAAGCGCTAACGTAGCCACTTCACGCTCGGAAGCTTGTCCCGTTACCAATAAAGAGGATTCATCAAAGAGTCGTGCACAAATAGAGCCTCGTTCTAACAGTGCGCCAATTTCTGCGGGGCGGTCTTCTATAACACCAGAAAATGGCGCACGCATTTGTACATGCTCCAATTCCAGTTCTGCTGTGCGCAAGGCGGCACGAGCACTTTCTAACGCAGATTTACTGGCTGCCAGCGAAGTGGCGGATAGCAGCCCATCTTTTTGTAAGCGTTGCGCGCCATCGTAATCAATATTGGCTTTTGCCAATGCTGCCTGCGCTTGCGCTAAGCGCTCGTTGCGCCCTTCGTTCGCCAGTTCGCACAGCACATCACCTTTTTGCACACGCTGCCCTTTTTCTGCTGGAACCGAGATAACGCGTCCACCTGTTTCAGCTTTGACATCGACGATACGTTTGGCTTCGGTGTGACCACGCAACACAATTTCTACGCGCTGCTTTTGTGCTGTGAGATGCGTGGTGCGAACGCGGGCAACGTCGTGAGCGGGTTTATCGGCGGTATTGGTGATAGGCTCATCCGATGTTTCATGCGAGGGCTCTTTCTTAAAGACGCCGCTGAACATCCAAAGCGATACCGATACAATGATCAAACTGGCGATAAGGTACGTTTTTTTCAAAGGGTGGACTCCGTCAGTTCTGCCCATTTGCAGGCTGGTGTATAACACAATGGTTCGTGGCTATTATTGACGTGCTGTTGCTATGCCACTATTGGCAATTGCCGCACCATGCTTTGCGATATTGCGCTGGTTGCGTGATGGGGTTCACAAAAAAATTGTTTGTTGAAGGAGATTAACCGTGGGTACTTTTTTTATTTGTTTGTTGTTGGTGATTATTGCAGGGTTGTTGTGGCTCAACTATCAAACCTTGGATGGGTTTAACGAAGACCTCAAGCAACTGCGTTTGTTGGTATCGCATATTGAGCGCCGCTTGTCGGGCGAGCCGATATTGCCGATCAATGGACCCAGCGTGACACCGGTAAGCGATAGCACAAAGTAGGGCTGACTCGGCGGGTTAAAGCCCTTTCACCAAGGAAGGATTAAATTCGGCTTCGGCGGTGTCATTGGCAGAGAGCGCGCCGAATTCGGTGTTCCACTCCTTCAGTACATCGGACAGCGCTGCGGCTTGCTCGTGGAGAGCGTGCAGCTCTTCCTTGCCACCTTTAGCACCCATATACATTTTGATGGCGCGACCCTTAGCCACCAGAGCGTGGTTGGGGTGCTGCATTTTGTAGACTTCCAGCTTCCAGCGCACGCCATGCACCATGCTGCGGTAGAACATCAGTTTGGTGTTGAGGCTGATGCCGCCGATTTCATCCAGTTTGCCGAAAATAGAAAAATCCGTACCGAACAGAGAAATCTCTTTGCTGGCGCGATCTCCCGCCACGGTGGCGTTGCGTTTGCCTTCGGCGAGTATGGCTAAATCGCCAAACAATTCGCCTGGAGTGATGAAGTTAATGGGGTGAGCCGCATCGCTGGCATCATCTGCGTAGACCGCCAGTTTTCCCTTCAGTACAAAATACATCCAAGTATCCACGCTGCCTTTTTTCATCACCACTTCGCCCGGTTCCAGCTCCACGATGCGCGAATGGCGCAGCAGGATGTCGTACTGCCAAGGCTCGGATTTGGACACATCGCGATAGAAAGGAATGCTGGCCAGCAGCTTGTCTACTTTGTCGCGCGGTAGGCTATTGATGGGTTTGATTTGCATGATGGGTGTATCGATACCGCTGCTGGTTGATGCCGCTTCCAGTGTACACCAGCGCTATTGTTTTTGAATCGCGCCGAGCGAAATATCCAGTGCAAGCGGGCTATTCAGCGCAAATCGTGCAGAGGATTGCGGTCGGTTGGCGGCTGAAAATGTGCATCGATGTAGGCGCTGGGCACATCAGCGATACTGCGATACTGCCAGCGCGGTTGTTTGTCTTTATCCACCAACTGTGCGCGCACGCCTTCGGGGAAATCTGGATGCCTGCTGCACTGCACCGACAGTTCCCATTCCATGCGAAATATATCTGCCAGTGACAGGGAACGCCCGCGCCGCAGTTGTTGTTCGACGAGGTGTGCGGTTACAGGGCAACCATGCGCAAAATTGTGCAGTGCAGTGTGAAACCACGGTTCAGCGATGTTCAGGGTTGGCAGTGCGGCAGCGGCTTCATGCAGCGAGGGACAAGCTGCGCGAATGCGTTCGCTGTATTGCGTGAGGTGGGGTTCGACCTGCGCGGTAGGTAGGGTTTGCAAAGCGGCGGTCAGTTGCGCGTGGTGATCGGCAGAAACACCTGACCATGCAATACCTGCCAGCAGTGCAGGCAGTTGCTCGGTGGCAGCATCGTCTGCCAAAACCTGCGCTATGCCAAGTGCTAGGGCATCCGCTGCGTTCCACTCGCAGCCGGTGATCCCCAGAAACAAGCCCAAGCCTTCCGGTAGTTGGTTGAGAAAATGGCTGGCACCGACATCGGGGTAGAGGCCGATATTGATTTCCGGCATTGCCATGCGCGTGGAGGAGGTGACCACGCGGTGTGAGCCACCCATGAACAAGCCCAGCCCGCCGCCCATCACAATGCCGTGTCCCCACACCAACACCGGCTTGGGGTAGCGGTGCAGGGTGTAGTCGAGGCGGTACTCCTGCTCAAAGAAACGCGCGCAGTAATCTGTGTTGTCGAGTATGCCTTGGCGCATCTGTCGTACATCACCGCCCGCACAAAACGCGCGCCCCTCACCGCGCAGTACCACACAGGCGATATCGCACCGCTCTGCCCACTGCTGAAGTTGTGCTAGCGCCGTGCACGCCATGTCGAGTGTGAGTGCGTTCAGCGTGCGCGGTTGTGTCAGTGTGAGCCAGCCAACAGCAAAGCCGTTGGACAGTGTTTGTTCGTGTGCAGCGATCATGTGTGATGGTGTGAGTGTGGGTGCGTGGCTACAATAGCACTTTGCTCGCCAACGACGGATATACCATGAACTTTATCAAGCACACTCAGCAATTGTTTCTGCATTTTTCTCTTGCGGTCGTTTTATTGGCGATGAATAACGCGATGGCGGCGGAGCCCGTGCCTGCGCCACCTGAGTTGGATGCAAAAGCGTGGATATTGATGGATGCCGCCAGCGGTGTGACGTTGTTGGAACACAATGCAGATGAACGCTTGCCTCCGGCGAGCCTGACTAAATTAATGACCAGTTATGTGTTGTCAGCTGAGGTGGAATCTGGCCGTGTGCACAATGAAGATATTGTGCCGGTGAGTCCGCGCGCATGGGCGCAGAGCCCGGAGTTTGATGCCAAGAAAAACGGCTCATCGCTGATGTTTATTGAACCCAACAAACCCGTGACTTTGTTGGAATTGCATCGCGGCATTATTATTTCTTCCGGCAATGATGCTACGGTTGCAGTGGCAGAATATTTGGCCGGCACTGAGAGTGCGTTCGTGGATTTGATGAATCAGTACGCAAAAAAATTGGGTTTGACCAACACGCACTACGTCAACACGCACGGTTTGGATACGACAGACCATTATTCTTCAGCGCGTGATTTGGCAAATTTGTCGCGCTACATTATTAAAACGAAAGATTATCCACTCCACAAAGAAAAAGAATTCACATATAACGGTATTAAGCAACAAAATCGCAACGGTTTGCTGTGGAAAGATTCCTCGGTGGATGGGCTAAAAACGGGCCACACTGACGGTTGTGGTTTTTGTTTGGTGGCTTCCGCAAAGCGCGATGACACGCGTTTAATTTCGGTAGTCATCGGCGCGCCAAGCATTAAAGGTCGTGAAGGTGATTCCGAGGCATTGCTCAACTACGGCTTTCGTTTTTTTCAAGCGGTAAATTTATACGCTGCAGATACGGTGCTTGGCACGCCGCGCGTGTGGGAAGGTACAACGGATAAGGTGACTGCCGTGCCAGCCAGTGAAGTGATGTTGATTGTGCCGCGTAATGTGGCTTCCAGTTTGACGCACGAAGTCACTGTGGACAGTCCTTTGATTGCGCCGATTTCAGCGGGGCAAAAAATCGGGCAGATCGTGGTAAAAAATGGCGACACCGTGTTGAAAACCGTGGATGTAGTAGCCAAAGAAGAGGTGCAGCGCACAGGATTCTTTGGTGCGCTGTGGGATAAATTGGCGCGCTTTTTTAGTGGTTTATTTGGTAAGCCGGTGTAAGCCGTGACGACTGCGCCAGAACCGCCGAAGATTGAATTTCCTTGCCGCTATCCCGTCAAAGTGATGGGTGTGGCGGGCGATGAATTTCGCAGTGCTACTGTCAGCATTTTTGAAAAACACGCCGGCGTTATTACAGAAACCGACATCAGTATTCGCGCCAGCAATGGCGGTAACTACGAAGCCTTGACGATTACGATTACGGCGCAAGGTATTGAGCAACTGCAAGCTATTTTTGCGGATCTGAAAGAGCACCCACTGGTGCGTATGGTGTTGTAGTGCCGTTATGGCTGCGTTGATTGTTCGCCGCTTTAACACGCAGCAAGATTATGTTGCTACATGGCGGCACATGCAGCAGTTTACGGCGGCGCGCTGTGACACAACGCCAGATGAAATTTGGTTACTGGAACATTCTTCGGTATATACGCAAGGTTTGGCAGGAAAAGCAGAGCATGTCTTGTGCGCGGGCGATGTGCCTGTGGTGCAAACGGATCGCGGTGGGCAAGTGACTTGGCATGGACCGGGTCAGTTGATGATTTATACCCTGTTCGATGTGCGTCGCTTACAGTGGGGCGCTAGGCGTTTGGTGAGTGTATTGGAAAATACATTGATTGCTGGATTAGAGAAGTATGGCATCACGGCATTTGCACAAAGTGCTGCACCAGGTGTGTATGTACGCAATGGCAATGGTGTGGTCGAAAAAATTGCAGCGCTCGGTTTGCGCATCACAAAAAAAGGTTGCTATCACGGCATTGCATTGAATGTGTCTAACGATCTTGCGCCATTCGCAGGTATTAACCCCTGCGGAGCGGTTGGGCAGTGTGTCACCAAGTTGGAGCAATGGCTTTCACCGTTGCCGGTGCGCGCCGAAATAGAAAAAACATTGGTAACCTGTTTTGCCGATGCGCTGCAAAGTTCATCCGTTGTGTGGCAAACAAGTGTGTGGCAAATGAGTTGAGTGAAAAGATGACGAAATTGCCGCGACATTTATCGCTGGGAGAAAAATTACGCGATGCAGAAAAAGTGCGTCATGCTGCAGAAAACCTGATCGCCAGTGATAACTTGCAACGCAAACCACCATGGATACGCGCGCGCATTCCTTCAGGGGCTGCCGTACAACGTGTGCGTACTATTTTGCGCGATAGAAAATTGGCGACAGTGTGTGAAGAAGCGGCTTGCCCCAATTTGGGTGAGTGTTTTCATAGCGGCACAGCCACTTTCATGATTATGGGTGAGATTTGCACGCGGCGCTGCCCGTTTTGCGATGTGGCACACGGTCGTCCTCTACCCTTGGATGCAGAGGAGCCGCAACGCTTGGCAGAAGCTATTGCTGAGTTAAATTTGCGCTATGTGGTGATTACATCGGTTGATCGCGATGATTTACCCGATGGCGGCGCGGCGCATTTTGCCGATTGCATACGCGAAGTGCGTCACCGCAGCCCGTCTATTACGGTGGAGACGTTGGTGCCTGATTTTCGCAATCAATTGGAGCTGGCATTACCTATCCTCGCGCAGCAGCCGCCGGATGTGCTCAATCACAATTTAGAAACTGTGCCGCGCTTGTATAAAGCCACACGCCCTGGTGCAATTTATCCGCATTCGCTGCAATTGCTGCAACAATTTAGGCAATATCAGCCATCTGTGCCTACCAAATCGGGTTTGATGTTAGGTCTGGGCGAGACGCAAAAAGAAGTGGAGCAAGTGTTGCGAGATTTGCGCGCGCACGAGGTGTCAATGCTGACTTTAGGACAGTATTTGCAGCCCAGTAAAGCGCATTTGCCCGTGCAGCGTTTTGTGTCGCCCAGTGAGTTCGATGAGCTGGCACAGTTGGCATACAGTTTAGGTTTTTCACAAGTGGAGAGCGGGCCAATGGTGCGCTCATCCTATCATGCGGATCAACAAGCGCATGGCGTATTGCGTTTTATTTAAGCAAACCAACTGGAGTGGTAGTGATGGATGTAAAAAATTGCGTTTCATTATTGATGTTATTGTTGTCGATGACATGTGCATGCAGTGTGCAAGCTGATGTTGCGGTGATTGCCAATAAAAGTGTTTCTATTGGTGCAATTACAGCGGAACAAGCGGCGGCTATTTTTCTTAGTCAGTTGGACGTATTGGAAGACGGTACACAATTGATACCCATTGATCAGAAAGAAACACAGGCATCGCGTGAGGTTTTTTACAAAAAAATCATTAAAAAAACTCCAGCGCAGTTGAATGCGTATTGGTCGCGCATGGTGTTTTCTAGTGAAGGACAGCCACCGAAAAAAGTAGCTGATGATGCAGCAGTGATGGCTTTGGTGCGCGCCAATCCCAATGTAATTGGTTATGTAGACGCATCGGTAGCCAATGGTTCTGTCAAAGTCTTATTGCGTATTCCTTAGGGTGTTGTTAGGTTCAATAAATGGGTCATGATGCGACGAATAGCAAAAGACTCTTCACTGCGCAGCGCTAAACGCAGTTGATGAATATGGCTAGCCTGCGCATCCGCCACGGATGGTGGTGTGCTCTCCACCTCTGCCTGAAAACGAATCGGGCTGCGCGTGGTGAGTAAGCTGAGTGCCTTATTGGTGAGCACGGCTTGGTCTATCGCCTCTTTGTTAATCACATCCACAAAGCGCAACCAACCGGCATCGGCGAGCCAGATCATTGTGCTGAAGCACGCATAATGGCGTTCGCTGTGTAAGCCGTATTCATCGGGTTCATCAGCGCCGGAAATATCGGTCACATACACGGTGTAGGGGCGCGGAAAAACTTGATACAGCACCGAAAGAATGCGTGCGGCATCTTTATAAAAATCATCGATATGAATATCGCTCACGCTTGTGTTCTCAGTCATTTATTGCCGATAGCTTTGAATGAAATCAGCAAATTGCTCGATCGCGTATTTCAAATCATCGGCGCGCGGGAGAATTACAATTCTGAAATGTTGTTGGTCTATCCAATTAAAACCAGAACCCTGCACGATCAGGATTTTTTTCTGGCGCAGTAAATCCAGTGCCAGTTGTTGATCATCTTTAATGGGATAAATCGCTGGATCAAGGCGCGGAAACATATACAGCGCGCCCATCGGTTTAACGCAGCTTACGCCAGGGATGTCGTTGAGCATTTTCCAAGCGATATCGCGCTGTTCCCGCAAACGTCCGCCGTCTTGTGTGTATTCGTTGATGCTTTGGTAGCCGCCCAGTGCGGTTTGAATGGCAAATTGTGCAGGCACGTTGGCGCAGAGGCGCATGGACGACAGCATGTCCAAGCCCTCAATGTAATCGCGCGCAATCGTTTTGTTGCCGCTCAAAATCATCCAGCCGGAGCGAAAACCGGCCAAGCGATACGTTTTGGAAAGGCCGTTGAACGTGACGCACAACACATCGGTAGCCAGTGTAGCCATTGGCGTGTGTTTGGCATCTTCGTACAAAATTTTGTCGTAAATTTCATCGGCAAAAATAATCAAACCGTGTTCGCGTGCGAGATCAACAATTTGTTGCAGGATTGCAGGGTCATACACCACGCCGGTGGGGTTGTTGGGGTTGATGACCACAATCGCGCGCGTTTTGGTGGTGATTTTGCTGCGGATGTCGGTGATGTCTGGATTCCAGCCGTTGTTTTCATCGCACAAATAATGCACGGGTGTGCCGCCGGCCAGCGAGGTGGAAGCGGTCCACAGTGGATAGTCTGGTGCGGGGATCAGTATTTCATCACCGCTATCGCACAGACCTTGCAACGCCATAGCGATCAACTCGCTCACACCGTTGCCGAGATAAATATCGTTGATTTGCACGCCGGCGATGCCCAGGCGCTGCGTTTCGTGCATCACCGCTTTGCGCGCAGCAAACATACCTTTGGATTCGCTGTAGCCCTCGGCTTGCGGCAAGTTGTACACCACATCTTTGAGGATTTCGTCAGGTGCCATCAACCCAAACGGCGCAGGGTTTCCGATATTGAGTTTGAGGATGCGCTGGCCAGCCTCCTCCATGCGGTAGGCTTCTTCTAGGACAGGCCCCCGAATGTCGTAGCACACGCCATGGAGTTTTTGGGATTTGTGGATATATTTCATAAAGTAACCTGTTGGTATTGCCGTTGTGCAATGCGGTGTGTAAAGGTGGTCGAGTATTATACGATGCTGAACAGATAGCAATTTAACGGGAAGCCTCAGGCTTATAGATGGAGAGTGTCATGGATACAAAAAGCAACAAACAGTTTGGAGTGTTGGCGGGTGTGTTCTCTTGCGCAGCAGTAGTGTTGAGTCAGCATACTGTTGCAGCAGAGCGTGTGAATTTGCAGGGGGTGGATGCCTCTGTGGTGCAGTCACTGGCGGGCGTGGCAGTACCAGCTTTACAGCAAGCATTGGCGTTGGATCCGCGCAACAGTTTTCAAGTGCTGCGCAAAAGCAGCGATCCATCAGGGAAAACGCATACACGCTTTGAGCAAAAATTTCACGGCATTCCTGTGTATGGCGAGCAAGTGATTGTGCACAGCGATGCACAGGGCAAAACACAGTCACTGACCGGTGTGGCCGTGGACGGTATTGAGAACGATGTTTCTGATGATGATGCCGCTGTGCAGCAACTTTCCAGTCAAGCGGCGCTGGTAAAAGCGAAAAAAAATATCAGTCGCTATCTTAAGGTGAGTGATGGTGTTACACCGGAGTTTCGCAATGAAAAAATCAAATTAGTTATTTATTTGGATGCGCAGCAGAGAGCGCACGATGCCTGGTACATTAGTTACGTGGTCGAGGCTGCAGGGTTTGAGCCTGTGCGTCCTTATTTTATTTTAGATGCAGATGATGGGCATATTTTTAAAACATGGAATGGTATGGCTCATGCAGCAATTGGCACTGGCCCTGGAGGGAATGAGAGGAGCGGTTTGATTGAGTACGGTTCTGGGGGAGTTCCTTTTTTGGATGTCATGCAGTCTGGCGGCACTTGTACCATGCAAACATCGGAAGTAAAAACAGTAAATTTAGGCGGTGGTATTGGTAGCTATTCCACTGCGTACAGCTACGGTTGTCCGCGTAACACGTTTCAGTCAATTAATGGTGGTTACGCGCCCTTGAATGATGCACATAACTTTGCCATGGTGACTAATGCGATGTACAAAAGTTATGTAGGCACTACACCCTTGAGTGGCATGTTTATTCTGCGCGTGCATTATGATTATGGGTATGAAAATGCTTTTTGGGATGGAACCTATACTAACTTTGGTGATGGGGATAAATATTTTTATCCATTATCGACATCACTAAATGTCGTAGCACACGAGTCTTCTCACGGAACAACAGAACAAAACTCTGGCTTGGAATATTACGGCCAAAGCGGTGGGATCAATGAGGCTTATTCAGATATTGCCGGAGAAGCAGCTGAATACTATGCAAATGGTAAGGTCGATTGGTTGGTTGGCGCAGATGTAATGAAGGGTAAAACCAAAGCCTTGCGTTATTTTGCTGACCCGCGCAAAGACAAGCGATCTATTCGAAGTGCTGCTGACTATTACGATGGAATTGATGTGCACAATTCTAGCGGCGTATTTAATCGTGCCTTTTATCTACTTGCCAATACACCTAGTTGGAGCGTTGATAAGGCTTTTAAGGTTTTTTATTTTGCCAATGCAAATTATTGGTCTCCGTTATCTAATTATGTTGATGCAGCCTGTGGTGTGATCAGCGCGGCAGCTGATTTGTCTTACAACACGACAGAAGTGAATGCTGCATTCCAGATGGTGGGTGTGAATTGTCCTGCACCAGTTGTGGATACTGATGGCGATCACATGGACGACAACTGGGAAACTGCACACGGTTTAACGGTGGGTGTGAACGATTCGGCTGCGGATGCGGACGGCGATGGTTTGTCGAATTTGCAGGAATTTCTTGCTGGCACGAATCCTCAGGCAGCAGATACCGATCATGACGGCGTCAGTGATTTATATGACCCCAAACCCTTGGACGGTGATTGGCTAAATTTGATTTCTGAAAGTGCTGTTTATGCCAAGGATGATGCAAAAGGAGCGCAAGCAGGATTCTCTGTTGCTGTGGGCGATTTTGATGGTGATGGTTTTGACGATGTAGTGTTTGGCGCGCCTTATTATGATTACCGCTATGGTCATTTGCGCTATACCGATGTGGGTTTTGTTGCTGTTATTTCAGGAAAAACCAATAAAGCTCTTTGGTACAACATTGGTGACACTAAGGGGCAGCTATATGGTTGGTCTGTAGCCAATGCAGGCGACTTGGATAAAGATGGCATAGTTGATTTTGTGGTAGGAGCCCCAGGTAATGCGTATTCATTCAGCGCGGGATGGTATTTGAAAAAGAATGGTCGCGTGGCTGCGTACAATTTGTTTGACTCCACCGCTAGTGGCTTACCTGCACCTATTTTTGACACCTCTGGTAATAGCGCCAATGATCGCTTGGGCTTTGCCGTAACGGGGTTGGGGGACATCAATGCAAATGGTTATGGAGAGATTGCGGTAGGTGCCCCTGGAGTTGCTAAGAATACGGGAGCTGTGTACGCGCTGGAACCTTGGAGTGGCTCGCCTCGATCTACGTACTATGGTGAAGCGATCAACGACAACTTTGGTGCAGCTGTTGCGGGTATTGGTGATATTACCGGCGATAACTCTGGAGATTTGGTGATTGGCGCGCCGCTAGCGGATGCCAGTGGTAAAGACTCTGGTGCGGTGTACATCGTGACCCCCAAAAATGGCGGCTATCACTCACAAATGATTATAGGTACAACGGCAGGGGGGCACCTAGGTGCTAGCGTCGCTGGCGGTGGGGATATCAACGGCGATGGTAAGCCGGATTTTGTGGTTGGTGCCCCGTATGCCAACAAAAAAGCCGGAGCTATATCGGTATGGTATGGCACGGGCAGCAGCGCCACGATCACCCCTGGTTTTGCTCGATCAGGTACGGCGGGGAGTTTGATGGGGGCGTCCATCGCGGTGGTGTCAGACATCAATGGTGATGGCAAGGATGAGGTGTTAGTGGGGTCGCCTAATGCTAATACCATTGCTTCAGGCAAGGGTTCCGGGTCTGTGCAATTATTTGCCGGCGGCACGGGTGTAGAGGAGTGGTCTATGGACGGCAGCGTAGCCAAAGATAATTTTGGCTCTGCGGTGGCGAGTGGCGACATCAACGGCGACGGAAAAGGCGATTTAATTATTGCAGCGCGTATGAGCAGCGCGGTAGGCGGCACTCAAGGTAAACCCAAACTCATCAAAGGTGCTGGCTCGGTGTCTGTCATCAACGGCGCAGCGGCACTGTAATTGACTGTGAAAGCTTTGCGCAGACAGCTAGGGATGGCCGCCTGTGCAGTGTTGGTGGTGTGCGGCATTATTTTTCCCGATATTGTTTTTTTTCAGCGCACGCTACAGCCCTCCAATATTTTGCCATTCATTAATAAGCCCGCTGCATGGCAGGCGAGTTCTGCATTGATGCCAGTGTGGGGTCACGATGTACTGCCATCTGATGGTTTTGGTGATTTGTATTCCGCACTGAATGAATTTGAGCCAGCGCATTATTTTATGGCGCGCAATTTTCGCACTGGCGATTCGCCGTGGTGGAATCCGTATTCTGCCTCCGGTACCTTGGGGCCAGAGACGTTGATAGACATCAAGTTTTCTCCACATACATTGATGACTACATGGCTGTTTGATGCATCGCCAGTCAGCTTTGATTTTGGTTTGCTTGCACTGTACTGCATGGGTTTTTATTTCATGCTGTGCATTTTTCTGGATGTTTTTCGCACAAGCTGGTGTGCGGCCTTAGTGGGGGCAGCGGCATATCTCTTAAATGGTTTTGCTGTGCCGAATTTGAATACCGGCATCGGTCAGCCGTATTTTTTGTTTCCCATAGTGTTGTTTGCCTTGTTGCAGTTTTGTCAGCGGAGAGATTTGCCTTCATGGTTGTTTGTCGTGTTCGCACACGCAGTCATTCTGTTGGCGAATATCATGACAACGTTGATGTTAACGCTACTGGCTGTGCATGTGCTGGGTGTAGCTTTTTATGTGGGTCTTGCTGGTGGCGCTCGCCAAGGGACTAAAGGATTTCCTATCTATTGTCTACACATTGTATTGGCTGTTGTGTGTGCGGTTGCGCTGCTGGGGTTTTTATGGGTTCCTGTGATCGATTCTTTTTTTGTTACCGATATGGTGTCTGATTTTGACAAGCGCATGCTGCCAAAACCAATTGGCATTGAAAACTTTTTATCGATCTTTTCACCTCAACATTTTTGGGATGTTTTTGGTCATATTCAACGCGTTGATCTCTACCCTGATGCAGGCTTGGAGAAAAAATCACCGCACATTACTTATCTCGGCATTACGACGTTTTTAGTGGCTGTGTGTGCATTGGGTAGAAATAAAATAGTGCAACACTGGGTTGCTTGTGTAGGTATTGCGTTGTTGGTATTTGCGTATGCTAGAGTGTTTGGTGCAATGGGGTTTGTGGACCATCTGCCGGTTCTACATTCGATAGGCAATCAATACTGGGGTTGTATGGCGGCAGTAGTGTTGCCTGTATTGGTCGCCTTGGGCGTACAGAATATTCGAGAGGAAAAATTACCTATAGTGGCCGTGTGTGTCATTTTATTATTGCCGATGGTGGGATTTATTTATTTGTATAGCAGGCTGGGAATGCCATCGTCCTCCATCCAAATGCTGCATGTAGTAATAGCGATAGTGTTATGGATTTCTTCAGTGCTGTGGTGGTGGTTGGCGAAATCAAAGACATTGAATGCAAAGTATTTGTCGGTGTTTATTTCTCTGGCTTTGATTGCTGAGTTGCTTAGTTATATGAACACCGTTAGGCCTATGCGTTATGGCATTGCAGATACCAAACCTAGCGTTGTGCAATTCCTGAAAAAAAATATTGGCGATGGCCGAATTCTTAATATAGGGCAGCAGGGTGTACTGTATCCAGAATACGGTGCTCTGTTCGGCATCCGTCAAGCAGGAACCATGAATGCAGGTTTGCTGTCTTGGTATGAGAGTTTCTTTGAAAAGTATTTTGGCAATGACACGTTTTTCTTTTTGGCATTGGATGGGTCATCGAATAAGAAACGCAAAAAAACGTCACGCAAGGAATTTTCCTTAGATGCAGCAGCATTGGATGCCGATAGCATTAAATACATTGTGGTGTCTAAAACGGCTGACGTGGCGTATGCAGAAAATTTGCAGCGTGATGGCTATCCTCTGGTGTACAGCGATAACACGGCCCTCGTGTTTGAAAATAAAAATTATCTGCCGTCGCTTTCCTTGGTGAGTGCCTTGTCTACCGCGAGTCAGTTGGATCCGCACCGTGTAGCCATTACTGCGGATACGGCATTAAAAGCGCAGGCCGAGCAGTTGGGAATTCCTGTTGTCGATAATTCGGCAGAATCTGTGGTCGTTATGGGTAATGTGCAGCCGCTCGTGCGTCGCAATACGGAAGTCACTGCCAAGGTGACAGTGACGCAGCCTGCTATCTTGGTGTTGTCTGATACTTGGCACCCTGATTGGCGTGCAACGGTAGACGGTGTGCCGGCGTATATCGGTCGCGTGAACGAAGCGTTCCGTGGCATTGTGTTGCCAGCGGGTGAACATCGTGTGTGTTTTTATTACGATCCCCCTGCGCTGCGTTACGGTATTTATATCTCGATAATGGCAGGTTTTATTTTTTTGCTGTTGTTGCTGTGGTCTTTGCTAGGCAGGAGATTTTTTCATGAACGACGAGCAATTAACGCCTGAACAATTCCACATCTGTCGCGAAAAAGGTACAGAGCGTGCTTTCACCGGCAAGTATTGGGATTGCAAAGACGATGGTATTTATTGCTGTGTGTGTTGCGGGCAACCCTTATTCGACAGCACAACAAAATACGATTCTGGCAGCGGTTGGCCGAGTTATTGGCAACCGTTGGTCGCGAATGCGGTAACAGAACACCGCGATACTGCGCACGGTATGCTGCGCACCGAAGTGGTGTGCAGTGCTTGCGCGGCACATTTGGGGCATGTGTTTCCCGATGGTCCTGCACCCACGGGTTTGCGCTATTGCATCAATTCAGCGTCGCTACATTTGCGTGATAGATAGGAGGTTTTATGACGACGGTATTTGATTTTTCTGCGCAAGCAATTGATGGCGAGCCTGTAGATTTCTCTATTTTTCGCGGCAAGGTTTTATTGATAGTAAATACCGCCAGCAAATGTGGTTTCACCCCGCAGTACAAAGGTTTGCAGACATTGTTTGAGCAGTACACCGCGCGCGGCTTGGTGGTGCTGGGCTTTCCTTGCGATCAATTTGGTCACCAAGAGCCAGGCACAGAAGCGGAGATCAACAGTTTTTGTGAGCTGAACTTCGGTGTCTCTTTTCCGCTGTTTGCCAAGATCGAAGTCAATGGCAAAGACGCACATCCACTGTTCGCGCATTTGAAAGCGGCAGCCCCAGGACTGCTGGGCAGTGAAGGCATCAAGTGGAATTTCACCAAGTTTCTCGTGGATAGAGAAGGGCGCACCGTAGCTCGCTACGCACCGGCCACCACGCCGGCGACTATCGCCAAGGATATTGAGAAGCTGCTGTAGGCTTCGGCGTTCGGGTTTACAATGCGCGCCGTTTCACGCAATCCACAGGTGGCATCATGGCGGCGGCAAAAGGCAGCAAAGCAGTAAAGACTCCAGCTAAAAAGGCCGGTAAATCCGGCATCAACAAAGTGGTGCTGGCTTATTCCGGCGGCTTGGACACTTCCATCATCCTCAAGTGGTTGCAGCAGGAATATGGCTGCGAAGTGGTGACTTTCACGGCGGATATTGGTCAGGGCGAGGAGTTGGAGCCGGCGCGCGCCAAGGCCAAAGCCATGGGCATCAAACAAATTTATATTGATGATTTGCGCGAAGAATTTGTGCGTGATTTTGTGTTTCCGATGTTTCGCGCCAACGCCATTTATGAAGGCGAATACCTGCTCGGCACTTCGATTGCCCGCCCGTTAATTGCTAAACGCTTGATCGAAATCGCCAACGAAACGGGTGCGGATGCCATCTCGCACGGCGCAACCGGCAAAGGCAATGATCAAGTGCGCTTTGAGTTGGGTGCTTATGCTTTGAAACCGGGCGTGAAAGTGATTGCACCGTGGCGCGAGTGGAATCTCACTTCGCGCGAAACGCTGATGGCCTACGCCAAGAAACACCAAATTCCTGTCGATTTTGCTAAAGCTGGCAAAAAATCGCCGTATTCCATGGATGCAAACTTGTTGCACATCTCTTACGAAGGCGGCGGTTTGGAAGATCCGTGGTGGGAGCCAGAAGAAGACATGTGGCGCTGGACGGTGTCGCCAGAAAAAGCGCCCGATCAGCCGGAATATATCGATCTCACTTACAAAAAAGGTGACATCGTCGCCATCAACGGCAAAAAATTATCGCCCGCCAAAGTGTTGGCGCAGTTGAATGCGCTGGGTGGCAAACACGGCGTCGGTCGTTTGGATTTGGTAGAAAACCGCTATGTGGGCATGAAGTCGCGTGGCGCGTACGAAACACCGGGCGGCACCATCATGTTGCGCGCACATCGCGCGATTGAATCCATCACACTGGATCGCGAAGTCGCGCATTTGAAAGATGAATTGATGCCGCGCTACGCCTCACTGGTGTACAACGGTTATTGGTGGAGCCCCGAGCGTTTGATGTTGCAAACCATGATCGACGAATCACAACAATTCGTGAACGGCGTGGTGCGCATCAAATTGTACAAAGGCAATGTGATTGTGGCCGGTCGTCAATCGGATGATTCCATTTTCGATGCCACCATCGCCACGTTTGAAGACGACGGTGGCGCGTACAACCAAAAAGATGCTGAAGGTTTTATCAAACTGAATGCACTGCGTATGCGTATTCAGGCGCTGAAAGGACGCAAGCTGCGCTAAAGATCTAATGCGGGTCAGAGTAACATTCACACTACTCTGACCCGCATTATTTAATTATCACAACCAGTTTCGCTCACGAGACGAAATCGCGTCAGGTGATCGCATTCCTTTCGACGATAATCTGTTCTGTAGTGGCAACCAACACTGATGCTGGAACTTGCAACGCTTGCGCGAGCATGATGATCGTCGCCAATGCTGGTTGGCAAACGCCGCGTTCAGCGCGAGACACAAAGGTACGGTCTACATTGGCAAGATGAGCCAATTCTTCCTGCGAAAGGCCCACGTTTTCGCGAGACTGGCGCAATGCCAGCCCAAAAGCCTTTGCCACAATTTGACGGTCGTTTCGCATCCATGCAGCTTGGGCAGGCTAGGCGTACTTGACCACGGCATACTTGCTACAAGATGAGTGCACATGCTACAAAGCAGGACTTAAATTCCTATAGATCTGGTGTCTTATGAAAAAAACCAACTCGTTCAAACTGTTTTTGGGTGGCATGGTATTAGCTTGTACAACGCTGCCTGCTCACGCGGATGATGCCATCTCCCTGAACACAAGCAGCGGTTATGAGGTTGGCGCGCAGCTCTCCAGATACTTGTATGAAGAAGAAAAGGATGGACATTTTTTTATGCACACCAAAGGCAACCGACTCGGGCTGACCGGCGCAGCTACTTGGGCGTTCGGCAATGATTGGTATGTCAACGGCGATATTCGCTATTCCTATAGCGAAGTGAATTACAAAGGCACAGGCACTCACGGCGGCATACCAGACAAACTTTGGGAAGTAAGAGCTATTGGTGGCAAAGATTTTTCCTTGGATGGTTATTTGCTTTCGCCCTACATCGGCATTGGTTACAGAAATTTGGTCAACGAGTTAGGTGAAGTGGGACGAGGTGGTTATAGGCGTGAGAGTGAGTACTGGTATTTACCAGTGGGTCTCACGCATCGCTTTCAAGTTGATAGCGAGTCTCGCATTTCTAGTAGTGTTGAATACGATTATTTCCTGCGCGGGCAACAACAGTCAGATCTTTCTGATGTGGCACCAGGGCTAAATAATCAGGAAAACCATCAGAACCACGGCTACGGGTTGCGAGCCACTTTGGCCTACGAAAGAAAAGATTGGTCGCAGATCGTGTCAAAACTCACGATCTAGCGGCTGACTAAAACGCCCTGAATATATTCAGGGCGTTTTTTTTACTGTTTGTTTTGTGTAACAGCGAGTGGATTTCAAAAAAAGTGATGCTTTACGCAAGTAAAGCCATCATACGGGTTACTCCAAGAATATTTATCGCTCTTTTTAAGTTGTAAGCAGTGACGGCCAACGCCATTTCGGTGCTGGCACCACGCAAGCCCCACAACAAAAAGCGACCGTTGCCCATGATCCACTGCTTGATGTTGCCAAACGGGTGCTCCACCGTCTGTCTGCGCCAGCGCATCATGTCTGGTCGCGCTTGCAAGCGTGTTGTCATGCGATCAAAAGCAGCTTCGTGCGCATGGCGGCTGATAAAGCGCTGTGCGGCACTGGTGCACTGCGCTTTGAGCGGACAACGGGAGCAGTCGCTGGCACTCGCGGCATAAATCACCGAGCCCTTGTTCATTTGCTTACGCGTCAGCGTGCGCTGATTGGGGCAGCGCCAACTGTCGCTATCGGCGCAATAGGTGAATGCTTCTTTTTGAAAATGTTGCTGTTGCGATTGGTTGTTGACCGCGCGATGCGGTGGCACAAAGGCTTCAATCTGCTGATCGTCGCAGGCTTGGAATTGCTCGCCGTTGGAATAACCGGCATCCGCCGTGACGGTGAGAGCATCCTGCTGCAAAACCACTTTCGTGGCTTGCGCCACGGACAATAGTTGGCGACTGTCACAGGTGTCTTGCGTGACATCGTGATGCACCACCAAGCCGTGTTGTGTATCGACGGCTGTTTGCACATTGTAGGCCGTCATTTTGCCGTGGGCATGGCGCATCATGCGCGCATCGGGTTCGGTATGGATGTATTGCGTCAAACCGTGCTGCTGCAAAAACGCGTGTTGCTCTGTCACCGCCTCCTGTTTGGCTTGCAGTTGTTGCAAGGCAGCGCGCACGACAGAACGATCAACAACCGTATCGGCCTCTGCTTTGTCACTGTGATCCAATTGGGTGAGATAGCTGGCAATTTGTTTGTCCAACACCACTTGCTGTTGCGCCAAGCGCGCTGCGCTCGTGTATTGCTTGCGCGAAGAGGCCGCTTGAAATTTGCTGCCATCAATGGCGATTAACTCACCGGCAATCAGCCCGGCGTGCCGACAAAACTGCACAAAGCTGCGGCACACGGCTGTAAACGCTTTGCCGTTCAAACGCCGGAATTCGGCAATGGTTTTGAAATCCGGTGTCAGACGGCTCAGTAGCCACATCACTTCCACGTTGCGTTGGCACTCAGCTTCCAGTCGGCGCGATGAGCGCACGCGGTGCAGATAGCCATACACATACAACTTCAGCATATCGGCGGGATCGTACGGTGGTCGCCCTGTGGCTTTGGTTACCGCTTTAGAAAAACCCAAGGCATCCAGCGCAAGACTATCGACATAAGCGGCAATGACGCGCACCGGATGATCGGCGGGAATCAGGTCGTCGAGCGAGACAGGAAACAAACTGCCTTGCGTGACTGCTTCTCCTTTGATGTAAGCCATAAATAACAATGCCCGCATTTTTCAATGCGGGCATTGTCTCTGCTACCTGTGCAGACTGCTAGTTTTGACACGGTCTGCACGGTGGGTGTTTTCTATGATTACTGGAAAATTTCCGATTCAGAAATTTCCAACATAGCTAATTATGGTGTACCTATTGGCCAAGGCTTAGAGCCAAAAAATACTACCGATGAATACGGTGTTCAGGTGAAGTATCGTTTCTGAAAAATTACAAATCTAAAAGAAAATGTTATTGAACATCACCAAACGCAGGGTTCGTTTTTTGGCTGCTTAACGATTTTCCCACGGTTTCTGTTTGGGGTTGGTTAGATCACGGCTGCCGTGCATAAAGTGCTGAATCCTTGTTAATGTACTTTACGAGATCATCCAAATCATCGCGGGCGAAATCTGACCACTCAATCCGCATGATTCAGATATCGCTTTTCCATCTCTTCTTGCGAGGTTATTTTGCCTTCTTTGGCGGCTTCCAGTGAGCGTTCCAACTTCTGACGCACATAAAGCGCATACATTGCATCATCAAAGGTTGCTTGTTCAGGCAAATGATTAACGGTGTCACACACCATTTGTTTTACCGTTTGCATGAGAGAATCCTCGAAAATTTTTTGAATACTGGCATATGCCGCAAGGCACAGAATCGGCTTTGCGAATGATGATAACAATAATCCCAGTCAGAGCAACATTCGCAAACTGCGCTAATCAGCTTTCGTCCACCAGTGCGGCAATGGCGGCCAGCGCTTCTGGGTCTTGTTCTTTCAGTTTGCTGGCGATGGCGTGCTGAAAGAAATAGCGAAAGTCTGGGCTTTCTTGCGCGCTGTACAAGTTGTCAGCGCCAGGTAAGACAGGTGTTTGATACGGTTTGCTGCCATCCACCAACATCGCGTGAATTTCGCCATTGCATTGCAACTGCCAACTGATCACTTCGGTGAGCAGTAACGTGTTGGGTTGTTGTGAGGCGAGTACAGCGTGTGTGCCGATGTTGTCGGGAATTTCTTGCACCACTTCGCGCTCGTGTTGGCAGTGAAATTGGTAATAGCTGGCGCTGGTTTCCAGTTCAATAATTTTGTGTTCGGGCGCATCAAAAAAAATCTCGTCAATGCCTGGGTCGTAATAGCCCTCGAAATGTCCTTCCAGCGGATCTTCAATTTCAGGGCAGGGCACGATGCCTTTCATCCACGGCACTAAGCCCACTACGTCGCCGTTTTCACGCAGCGCCCAACACAAGACGCGCAGGGAAAAATATTTCCCCGGATGAGAGCTGTTGCTGTAGAGCATTTCCAGTCCATCCAGTTCTGGCGCGAGACGGATGAAGGTGGACTGTGCGGATTGGCGACGCGCTTTGCGGGCGAGAAAGTCGATGACGTTACTGGCGGCGCCGGTATCAGGTCGGTCGTGTTCGTTCATGACTGCCTCCGAGTGGAATGGCGGCGTGGGACTGCTTAATCCGCTGTAACTCTGTAAACTGTGCTCCACTGACCTTCACACTACTGGTTATTGCTGAAAACCACAATACTTGCTGTGGTGGGGCTGCATAAACCACTGCCTGTCGTAAACCCGCGTTGTTTGAATATGGAAAACACCCACTTCCTCGCTCTCTTTGACCACATTGCCGAACTCAGCGGAATACCTGCCTACCTGACTATTTTAGGTGTGCTGCTTGCCTGTGGTCTGGGTTTACCCATTCCCGAAGACATCATCCTGATCGCCGCTGGTGTGCTGGCTGGAACAGGGCAGATTTCTCCTATCGGGGCATACATCACCAGTTATTTTGGCGTTTTGATGGGCGATTCCATCCTATTTTTTATCGGACGGCGCTATGGCAATCGCGTATTTGGGTGGCCAGTCTTTCACCGCATTTTTACGCCCGAGCGCGTGGAATCCGCTAAACGCCGCATCCAGAGCAGTGCCCGTATGGTGTGTTTCGCTGCACGATTTTTGCCCGGCTTGCGTGCCCCCATCTATCTGACCGCTGGTGTGCTGCATGTGAGGCCGGCCACGTTCCTGTTACAGGACGGTCTTGCCGCGATATTGAGTGTGCCTCTGTGGATTTATCTCGGGCAGTGGGCGGGCGAAAACTCTGATTTGGCAATAAAAAAAGCCAAGGAGTTCAATATCATCATTTTTACAGCGTTATTTGTTTTTTTGGCGCTCTGGATGGCGTATCGCCGTTACAAGAAAAAGCGTTCTGTCAGCACAGTTTCCGGTGAGCCTTCCAACCGCTGCTGATATTGAACAGGTGTTTAATGCCCTGTTTGCCGCACCGCTGAATACAGTGCTGATCGGCGGTGCGCCTGAGCCGTTTTATCGTCCGGCTGACGATGAAGATGCGCGTCATCGTATTTTTTATCGCGAAGATTTTGTCTCCAGCAGTTTGCACGAAGTGGCGCACTGGATGGTGGCCGGTGAAGCGCGTCGATTATTGCCAGACTGGGGTTACTGGTATGCGCCCGATGGTCGCGATGCGGTGCAGCAACAAATTTTTGAGCAAATGGAAGTAAAACCACAGGCTTTGGAGTGGCTGCTGCACGCGGCGTGCGGGCTGCGCTTTCGCGTGAGTTTGGATAATTTGAGTGAGGGCGCGGGTGATGGCAGCGCATTCAAAGATCGCGTCTACGAACAGACGTGTCACTACATACGCAACGGTGTGCATGAGCGTATGCAAAGTTTTTATCAAGCATTGGCGGTAACTTTTTCTGGTGCGAGCGCGTTGCATGATTTGGTTTTATCACGCACTGCTTTGGATGGATTCTATTAGGGTGATGTGATGAAAATTGTTGCAGATGAAAACATTGCCTACGCCAAACATTTTTTTGCTGAGTTGGGTGATCTGGTGTTGATGGCGGGCCGCAGCATAACAGCGGCAGATGTGCGTGATGCCGATGTGTTGCTGGTGCGTTCGGTGACACAGGTCAACCGCGCTTTGCTGGCAGGCAGCGCAGTGAAATTTGTTGGTAGTTGCACAATAGGCACGGATCATGTCGATCAAAATTATTTAGCAGAAGTAGGGATTTATTTTGCTTTTGCACCCGGCTGCAATGCACAAGCTGTGGTGGAGTATGTGTGGTCGGCACTGCAGGGTTTGACTGTTGATTTAACCACTGCGCGCGTGGGCGTAGTGGGTTGCGGTAATGTTGGTGGACGCTTGTTGCGTGCCTTGCGCAATAAAAAAGTGAACGCAGTTGGCAATGATCCATTTTTATCACATGCGGATTTTCCTTTAGTCGATTTGGAAGCCATCCTGCAATGCGATGTGATTTGCCTGCACACACCGCTCACGAAAACGGGCGCGCATCCAACCATCCATTTGTTTAATCAATCGCGCATCAATCAGTTAAAAACGGGCGCGGTACTGCTGAATGCAGGGCGCGGCGCGGTGATTGATAACGCGGCGTTATTGCAGCGTTTGGAGCAGCAACAAGATTTGCAAGTAGTGCTGGATGTGTGGGAAAACGAGCCGACGATTAGCGGCGATTTGCTGGCGCAAGTGGCTATCGGCACGCCGCATATCGCCGGTTACAGCGCGGAAGGAAAATTGCGCGGCACAGAAATGGTCTACGCAGTCCTGTGTGATTTTTTGCAGCGGCCGCAGCGTGTTGCACCTGTGGCGTTAGCGGGCGTTGTTGAACCCTATGACATCTTTGCCGACGATGCTGCGCTGCGTGAGCAATTCCCGGTGGATGGCGCGCTGGCATTTGATCGCTTGCGCAAGTTTTATCAGCCGCGCCGTGAACTGGGTATTTGAGCGATTTTTGATTGCGAAACCTAAAATGGCTAGCTAGAGTGGCGCCGCTTTGGTTTTTGCTTGTGTATTTATGACCCCTTTGCAACGCTATCAACAGGATTTATTGCGACCGGATTTTGTCGCTGATGCCGCCCAGAAAATGGCGGTGGAACATTTACAGCGTTTGTATGACGAGCTGATGGCCAGCCGCAAAGACAACCGCGTGTTCAGTCGGCTGTTACGCCGCCATCACAAACCTTGTCGCGGTTTGTATTTTTGGGGTGGCGTGGGGCGCGGCAAAACCTATTTGATGGACACCTTCTTTGAGTCGCTGCCGTTTGAGAAAAAAATGCGCCTGCATTTCCACCGTTTTATGCGGCGCGTGCATCAAGAAATTCGCAGCTTGAAGGAGCAAGAAAACCCGTTGGAAATCGTGGCCGATCGCTTGGCGAAAGAGACACGCGTACTGTGCTTTGACGAGTTTTTTGTCTCCGATATTGCCGACGCCATGATTCTCGGCAGCTTGATGGAAAAGTTGTTTGCACGCGGTGTAAGTTTGGTGGCGACTTCCAACATCGTACCGGATCGCCTGTATGAAAACGGCTTGCAGCGCGAACGCTTTTTACCCGCGATTGCCGTGTTGAAAGCGCACGTCGATGTGTTAAATGTGGACGGCGGCACCGATTACCGTCTGCGCACGTTGGAGCAAGCCGAGTTGTACCACTGTCCACTCGATGCCTCTGCCGATGCAACGCTGGCACAAAGTTTTGCTGCGTTGACTCCCGTGCCCGCTAGCGACAATGTGGCGCTGGAAGTAGAGGGGCGCACGATCACTGCGCGCAAAGTGGCCGATGGTGTAGCGTGGTTTGATTTTGCTGCCCTGTGCGATGGGCCGCGCTCACAGAACGATTACATCGAGCTGGCCTGTGAATATCACACGGTGCTGTTGTCTAACATTCCTGCGCTGCACAAAGGCATCGACGATCAAGTGCGCCGCTTCATCAACTTGGTGGACGAGTTCTACGACCGCAATGTAAAGCTGGTTATTTCCGCCGAAAAACCGCTGGAGTCGCTCTACAGCGGCGGTCGCCTCACCTTTGAGTTTCAGCGCACGCAGAGCCGTTTGCTGGAGATGCAATCGCACGAGTATCTGGCGCGCGAACACCGCCCGTGAGCTGGGCGTTCATTGTCTGAAAAGCCCCTTTCTGGTAGGCTGACATCCCGTCTTTGGGGCGGTTTGTGCCGTTGTTTTTCTCTTTATCGCGCAGCCCCCAGTCAAAACAATTGAACATTACATAGCGCGCCCAATCCGGTTGTAAGCGATTGGCGTGTAAGGGTTTTTTTATGACGCGTTTTATTTTTGTCACTGGCGGTGTGGTGTCTTCTCTCGGCAAGGGGATCGCTTCCGCATCACTGGGTGCCATCCTCGAGGCGCGTGGCTTCAAGGTGACGATCATGAAGCTGGATCCGTATCTGAATGTGGATCCGGGCACCATGAGCCCATTTCAGCACGGCGAGGTGTATGTCACTGAAGATGGTGCCGAAACCGACCTCGACCTCGGTCACTACGAGCGCTTTCTGCGCACGCGCATGAGTCAGCGCAACAACTTCACCACCGGTCGTGTGTACGAAACGATTTTGCGCAAAGAACGGCGCGGTGATTACCTCGGTGGCACGGTGCAAGTCATTCCGCATGTGACGGATGAAATCAAACGCCGCGTGCTGGAAGGCGCGGGTGATGCCGACATCGCGTTGGTAGAAATTGGCGGCACGGTGGGAGACATCGAATCACAACCGTTTTTGGAAGCGGTGCGTCAGTTGCGTGTGGAGTTGGGCAATAACCGTTCGCTGTTGATGCACCTTACCTTGGTGCCTTACATCGCCACCGCTGGCGAAGTAAAAACCAAACCCACGCAGCATTCGGTGAAAGAATTGCGTTCTATCGGCTTGCAGCCGGATATTTTGCTGTGCCGCTCGGAAATTGATGTAGACGAAGATTCGCGCCGCAAAATCGCGTTGTTCACCAATGTGGAGTTTCGTGCGGTGGTCGCACTGCCGGATGCGAATACGATTTACGCCATTCCGCGCCTGCTGCACGAGCGCTGCTTGGATGACATCGTGGTGGAGAAATTGCATTTGCAAGGCAAGCCGTGCGATCTTGGCGAATGGGATCGCGTGGTTGAAGGTTTAATGAACCCGAAACATGCCGTCACCGTGGCGATGGTCGGCAAGTACATGGAATTGCTAGACGCCTACAAATCGCTGAATGAATCCTTGATGCACGCCGGTATTCACACGGCGACTAAAGTGACGGTGCGTTATATCGATTCGGAAACGGTTACGCCGGAAACGGTGGAAAAATTACTGGGCGATGTCGATGCCATTCTGGTACCAGGCGGATTTGGTATTCGCGGTGTAGAAGGAAAAATTCTCACGGTGAATTTTGCCCGCACGCGCAAAATTCCCTACCTCGGTATTTGTCTCGGCATGCAAGTGGCGGTGATTGAATACGCGCGCAATGTTTTAGGTTTGGCAAAAGCCAACAGCACCGAGTTTGATAGCCATACACCGGATGCCGTGATTGGTTTAATCACTGAATGGAAAGATGCTTCTGGCGCAGTGGAACAGCGTAATGCCGATTCAGATTTGGGCGGCACCATGCGTTTGGGCGCACAAGTGTGTCATTTGGTGGAAGGCTCGCTGGCGCGCAATATTTACGGTGCGGGACAAATTCGCGAACGCCACCGTCACCGCTACGAAGTCAACAACAACTATGTAGAAAAATTAAAGCAGGCTGGCTTGCGTTTTGGTGGTTTGTCGGAAGATCGCACTTTGGTAGAGATGATCGAAATTCCCGATCATCCATGGTTTATCGCCTGCCAGTTCCATCCAGAGTTTACCTCTACGCCACGCGACGGTCACCCGTTGTTCCGTTACTACATTGAAGCAGCGCTGGCCTACCATCAGGGAAAGCAATAATGAAAGGAAACCAACAATGACCGCACAAAAAACAGTCAACGTGGCGGGTATTGATGTCGCCAATGACAAACCGTTTGTGTTGTTTGGCGGCATGAATGTATTGGAGTCGCGTGATTTAGCGTTGCAAGTGGCAGAAGCCTACGTCACGGTTACACAAAAACTTGGTATTCCCTATGTATTCAAAGCGTCATTTGATAAAGCCAATCGCTCGTCGATGTTTTCTTTTCGTGGCCCCGGCTTGGATGAAGGCTTAAAAATTTTTGAAGAAGTAAAAAAAACGTTTAACGTGCCTGTGATTACCGATGTACATGCGCCTGAGCAGTGTGCGCCTGCCGCTGAAGTGTGCGATGTGATTCAGTTGCCCGCGTTTTTATCGCGCCAAACCGATTTAGTGGTGGCGATGGCGAAAACCAAAGCGGCGATCAATATCAAAAAAGCACAATTTCTTGCACCGCATGAAATGCAGCATATTTTGAAAAAATGCAATGAAGCGGGCAATGATCGCTTGATGTTGTGTGAGCGTGGTTCGAGTTTTGGTTACAACAATTTGGTGGTGGATATGCTCGGCTTTGGCATCATGAAGCAGATGGGCTATCCGGTGATTTTTGATGTGACGCACAGCCTGCAAACGCCAGGCGGACGTGCAGATTCTGCGGGCGGTCGCCGTCAGCAAGTGGTGGAGTTGGGGCGTGCAGGCATGTCGCAAGGCATTGCCGGTTTGTTTCTGGAAGCGCATCCTGATCCAGACAACGCGAAATGCGACGGCCCATGCGCGCTGCCATTAAATAAATTGGAAGCCTTTCTCGGCCAAATGAAAGCCGTGGATGATGTGGTGAAAAGCCTACCCGCGCTCACCATTCTTTAAGCAAAGTTAAAAACTGAAAACAAAAATTGAGGAGATCCCCCAATGAGCAAAATTATCGATATCAAAGCCTTCGAAGTGTTGGATTCGCGCGGTAACCCCACCGTCATGGCAGAAGTTGTTGTGGAAGGTGGTTTTGTCGGCAGCGCGTGCGCGCCGTCGGGCGCATCCACCGGCTCGCGCGAAGCACTGGAATTGCGCGACGGTGATAAAGCGCGCTATCTCGGCAAAGGCGTGTTGAAAGCGGTCAACAATGTGAATACCACTATTCGTACTTTATTGCTCGGTAAAAATGCGGCAGAGCAGCGCGCACTCGACAAAATCATGATTGATGCGGATGGCACCGATAACAAAGCCAATTTGGGTGCGAATGCTATTCTTGCGGTGTCTTTGGCGGCAGCGAAAGCAGCGGCGGCGGCAAAAAATATTCCGCTGTATCAACACATTGCTGAAATCAATGGCACGCCGAATCAGTACAGCATGCCGGTGCCGATGATGAACATTATCAATGGTGGTGAGCACGCGGATAACAATGTCGATATTCAAGAGTTTATGGTGCAACCTGTGGGCGCGCCGAACTTTGCGGAAGCCTTGCGTTGGGGCGCAGAAATTTTTCATGCGCTGAAAAAAGTGCTGCAAGCCAAAGGTTTGAATACAGCGGTGGGCGATGAAGGTGGTTTTGCGCCGAATTTGTCCTCGAATGCGGAAGCTTTGGCCGTCATTAAAGAAGCGGTGGCTAATGCAGGTTACCAATTAGGTACAGATGTGACTTTGGCATTGGATTGCGCATCGTCGGAGTTTTACAAAGACGGAAAATATGTGTTGGCCGGTGAAAACAAAGCGTTTGATTCAGCAGGCTTTGCCGATTATCTCGCTGGTTTGTGCAAGGAGTATCCGATTATTTCCATCGAAGACGGTCAAGACGAAAGCGACTGGGCGGGTTGGAAATTACAAACTGAAAAACTGGGCGCTAAAGTGCAGTTGGTGGGCGATGATTTGTTCGTGACGAACACCAAGATTTTGCAAGAAGGTATCGAAAAAGGTATCGCCAATTCCATCCTGATCAAATTCAACCAAATCGGTTCACTGAGTGAAACCTTGGACGCGATTGCGATGGCAAAAAAAGCGGGATACACCGCCGTGATTTCGCATCGCTCTGGTGAAACCGAAGACAGCACCATTGCTGATCTCGCGGTAGCCACCGCCGCAGGACAGATCAAAACCGGCTCACTGTGCCGCTCAGATCGCGTCGCAAAATACAATCGTCTGTTGCGTATTGAGGCGGAATTGGGCGACAAAGCGCCGTATCGCGGTCGCGCTGAGTTTCGCGCCTGAGAGCGGTGTGACCCTAGATGAAGTGGGTCATTTTGGTTTTAGTGTTGCTGCTGGGCTTCCTGCAATACCGCTTGTGGGTGGGCGAAGGCAGCTTGGCGCAAATTGCAGAATTGAAGCGTGATATTGCTCAGCAACAAATGGAAAACAACCATTTGCGTTCTCGCAATCAAGCGTTGGCAGCGGAAATTGAGGCGCTGAAAACGGGCAGCAGCGTAGAAGATCGTGCACGCCGCGACATGGGCATGATTCGCAAAGATGAAACCTTTGTGTTGATTGTTGACGAGCAGGAAAAAACTAAGAATGACAAGCCGCGTTGAGCCGCGTTTTTTTGCTGTGATTCCTGCGGCGGGAACGGGCAGCCGTTTTTCCACGCAAGAAGCCAAACAGTATATGCCGCTGTTATCGTCTACGGTGCTTGAACACAGTGCCGCAAGACTATTGCGATTAAAAAACTTGCAACAGTTAGTGATTGCGATTCACTCTGAAGATACGCGTGCTGCCTTGTTGCCACAGCTGCAAGATGTACGCGTGCATTTTGTTGTGGGTGGTGATGAGCGCTCTGACTCTGTGTTGGCGGCTTTGCATGCATTGCAAGATGTAGCGACAGAAAATGATTGGGTATTGGTGCATGATGCAGCACGCCCTTGTTTGGCTGAGAAAGAATTGCAGCGTTTGTTGAGTGAGCTATCGCAAGATGCGGTTGGTGGTATTTTGGCTGTACCCGCGACAGACACGTTGAAACAAGTGGCTGACGGTGTCGCGCAAAACACATTGGATCGTCGTGCAATTTGGCAGGCGCAAACGCCGCAGATGTTTCGTTTTGGTTTATTGCTATCTGCGCTGCAAGCTGCGCGTGATAAACAAAGGGTAATCACAGATGAAGCATCAGCAATGGAAGCCGCTGGTCATGTTGTAAAAGTGGTGGAAGGCGCACGCAGCAATATAAAAATTACTTACTCAGAAGATTTAGCGTTAGCTGCGTTTTATTTGCAGCAGGAGCAGCAGGCATGAGTTTTCGTATCGGGCAGGGTTACGATGTGCATCGCTTTGGCGATGGCAATCATGTGATGTTGTGCGGCGTAGCTGTACCGCATGAGCAGGGGTTGATTGCACACTCCGATGGCGATGTGGCGCTGCACGCATTGTGCGATGCGCTGCTCGGTGCATTGGCATTGGGCGATATTGGGCAGCATTTTCCCGACACCGATGCCGCATACAAAGGCGCAGACAGTTGCACGCTGTTACAACGGGTGTATCAGTTGATCCAAGAGAAAGGCTGGTGTTTGGGAAATGCCGACATCACCATTATTGCGCAGGCACCAAAAGTGCTGCCGTACCGTGAGCAGATGCAACAGCGTGTGGCGCAAGTGATGGCTGTGGCACTGGATAAAATCAGCGTTAAAGCCACCACGACAGAAAAGCTCGGTTTTACTGGGCGCAAAGAAGGTATTGCGGCACAAGCGATCGTGTTGCTTGAAAAAAATTCCGCATAGTTTTTGCCAATGTTATTTGATCTCGATTTTCCAACAGCATGGCCTGCGCTGAATGTCAGCGCGGTTTTTCGTCAAAATGCAGAAGATTTTTTTGTCGATGAGCAGCTCGGTTTTGCTTTGTCCGAGCAGGGCGAGCACTTGTGCTTGCATATCGAAAAAAACGGACAAAACACTGTGTTCGTAGCCAAGCAATTGGCAGAGTGGGCGGGCATTAAACAAATGGATGTGGGGTATTGTGGTTTGAAAGATCGCCATGCCGTGACGCGACAGTGGTTCAGTTTGTATTTAGGAAAGCGCGAAGTGAATGTCGCGCAGTTGCAGATAGACGGCTGCACGGTATTGACTGAGACTAGGCACAACAGCAAGTTGCGGCCCGGTATGCACGCGGGCAATGCGTTTGTGATTCGTCTGCGCAATGTGCTGGGTTCGATAGAAGCGTTACGGCAGCGTTGGGAGGCGGTGGTCGCGCAGGGCGTGCCCAATTATTTTGGTGAGCAGCGTTTTGGTCGCGGCGGCAGCAATTTGCAACAAGCAGAAATCATGTTGGATCTGCATGCGAAACAGTGGCATGAGCGCAAATACCAGTTTGCCGTATCGGCACTGCGTGCGTGGTTGTTTAATCATGTTTTGGCGAATCGTGTGGAGGCTGATGATTGGTGTGTGTGCATGGAAGGAGAGCCGCAAGATATTCCCACCGCCCCGCTGTGGGGGCGCGGGCGCAATAAAAGCCAAGGTGCACTCGCTCAGCGTGAGCAAAACTTGTTGCAGCCGTATGCGCCGTATTGTGAAAAATTGGAGCACGTCGGTTTGCAGCAAGAACGGCGCGCGCTGTTGTTGCCTATCACCGCTGCGCATTTTCAGTATGAAGAAAATACGGTGGTCTTGCGTTTTACCTTACCCGTTGGCACATACGCAACAGCCGTTTTGCGCGAGTGTGTGCAGTTAATAAATGCGCAGGCCTTGGGCGAACAACCCCTGTGATATATTTGGCGCATGATGCTATGGGTGGTTTTAGGTGAACGATCGTAATTTGGATGGCAGAGGCATGACATCGCGGCGCACGCGCGATCGCCTGATTGAGCGTTTGATGGATCAAGGCATCAGCAACTTTGAAGTCATTAATGCCATGCGCGAAACGCCGCGCCATATTTTTGTGGACGATGCATTGGCACATCGCGCGTACGAAGACGATGCACTGCCTATCGGTTACAACCAAACGCTGTCGCAGCCGTACACAGTGGCGCGCATGTCCGAGTTATTGTTGTCGCGCGGCTCGCTTACGCGCGTGTTGGAAATTGGTACGGGCTCTGGTTATCAAACGGCGATCTTGGCGCAACTGGCGAAAAAAGTTTACAGCATGGAACGCATTGAACCGCTGTTGGAAAAAGCCAAACAGCGCATGCGCCTGCTTAAACATGACAATGTTTTTTTGCGCAATGCAGATGGTGCCATCGGTTGGGAAGAGGCGGGACCTTTCGATGGGATTTTGTCAGCGGCTGCACCGCTTCAAATTCCAGAAAGGCTGCTGCAACAATTGGCACCAGGCGGAGTGCTGGTCTCGCCTGTGGGTGGTCAAGAACAGCATTTGGTCATGGTGTATCGTCACGCAGAGACAGGCGAGTATGAACACATACCCATTGAGCCGGCACGTTTTGTGCCTTTTGTGCGCGGTGTGGTGCGCGGTTAATTTGGCGGAGTAAAAAATAGTGAAACGAAATACTGTGGTTGCGTTGGGTTGGCTGATGTTGTTGGTTGGCTTGGGTGCGGGCTGTAAAAATACAGCGCAGTTGCCGCCAATCGATCAAATGGCGCAGCCGCCCAGTATTCGTTTGAACTATCACATCGCTTCGCGTGATGATTCGCTGTACTCCATTGCCTGGCGTTATGGCGTGGATTTTCGTGAGTTAGCACAGCGCAACCGTATTGCACCGCCATACCATTTGCGTGCAGGGCAAAAAATTATGTTGGCGGATAGTGAGGCGGCATCGAATCTTGCAGCATCACGCGCTGTCGCCGCGCCTCGTGGGGTACAAGTTACGGCCGTGCAAGAAGATCAACCCGTCGTTGAAGTGGCGTCGGACACTCGGTCGTCGCACCGTACCGCTGCATCATCGGCTGCAACGCCTTCTGCGGTGTCATCAGCATCAACACCATCAGCTGCGGTCAAGACACCAGTCGTCGCTGCTACGGCATCGAATACGGTTGCAGCAGACAGTGGCAGTCGTTGGCTCTGGCCGACCAATGGCCGCCTTATCACGTTGTACTCGGCGGCAGACCCTTTGCGCAAAGGTATCGATTTGGAAGGTAAGCAAGGCGATCCAGTGAAAGCAGCAGGCGCAGGTTCTGTGGTGTACGCGGGTAGTGGGCTAGCTGGTTACGGGCAGCTCATCATCATCAAACACGATGAGCAATTTCTCAGCGCTTACGGACACAACAGTAGATTGCTAGTCGCCGAGGGTGATGCAGTGAAAAAAGGGCAGGTGATTGCAGAGGTCGGCGCCAGTGGCACCGACAAAAATAAACTGCATTTTGAAATCCGAAAATCGGGAAAACCGGTGGATCCGCTGCTTTATTTGCCGCGCCGATAAGCGTCGTTGTTGCGCAGGTTTTCTAAACCCGCACTGGATGCAGAAAAAATACCGAACTCGGTAATCAAGCCGCTAACTAAACGCGCTGGTGTTACATCAAACGCATAATTGGCGGCGTGAATTTTTTCCGGCGTAACGCGCACATGCTGCACTGTATTGCTCGCAGTATGCACGCCCAATACATGCGTTAATTCAAAGCTGTCACGCTCTTCAATTGGAATTTCATGCACGCCGTCGCGCACCGTCCAGTCGATAGTAGAAGTGGGCAACGCCACATAAAACGGCACTTTATTGTCTTGTGCGGCGAGCGCTTTGAGGTAGGTGCCAATTTTGTTGCACACATCGCCTTGTGCGGTGGTGCGGTCGGTGCCAACGATGCATAAATCCACCAGACCGTGTTGCATCAAATGTCCGCCGGTGTTGTCGGTGATGTAAGTGTGTGGCACGCCAGCTTGCTGTAATTCCCAGGCTGTGAGTGCGCCCTGTAAACGCGGACGCGTTTCATCCACCCAAACGTGTACAGGAATGCCGGCGAGATGTGCTTTATAAATAGGTGCCAGTGCGGTGCCCCAATCAACCGTGGCAATCCAACCGGCGTTGCAATGCGTCAAAATATTGACAGTGTGCTGTGATTTTTTTTGATAAATTTCTTGGATCAGTGTGAGGCCGTGATCGCCAATCGCCGAGCACACGGCAGCGTCTTCGTCGCAGATTTTTTTAGCTTCTTGCAGCGCAGCTTGCGCTTTTTCGCCGCGTGCTATCGGCGCAATTTTTTCGCGCACGCGTTCAACGGCCCAACGCAAATTGATAGCGGTGGGGCGCGTGGCAATCAGTTGTTGTGCAGCAGAGGCTTCATGTTCGGGCGCATCGTCCGCACGCAGCGCGAAATACAAACCAAAGGCGGCGCAGGCACCAATTAACGGCGCGCCGCGTACTTGCATGCTGGCAATGGCGTGGCAAACATCGCCCAAGCTGTTGAGTGCAAGTTGTTTGATCTGATGCGGCAGCAAGGTCTGATCAAAAATCACAGCGCTATCGTTGCTGTCATCGTGCCAAATGCTGCGGTAGTAAGTGCCTTGGATATACATGTTCTATTGCCTGTTCAATAACGGTCGAGGTCTTCTTCTATCACGGGGATAGTTTTTTGCGCGGCAGGAGGCTGTTCTGTTTTGGGTGCGGCGGTTGGCGCGTTTGCTTCACTGGAGGCATTGCTGTCTGCGGCACTATTTTGGGTGGCTTCGCACATTAAATAGAGGCGCACATCGGTGATGGATTTGCCGTGGCGAAAAGAGAAAGTGGCGGTTTTCCCTGGTGCGATGATGGTGTCGCGACCTTTGCTGGTCTCTTGGCGATTGGTAATCAGGTTGGCATCGCAGACAACGGGCGCTCGTTCGTGATTGGTGGCGTAAAGAACGGTTTCCACATTGCTTGTGGTGACGTTGTAGTTCACCACCAGACCTTTGAGTTGTGTGAAAACTTGATAGTGCGGACCATCAGCCAGCGTGAGAGAGCCTATGATCAGAGCAGGTAGAGCAGGTAGAGCAGTGAGAATTTTGCGCATCATGGTGTTTTGAGTGAGGGGAAATATTTGGCTGCTCAGTGTAAAGGTGAACGAACCTTTGACAAAGGTCAGGGTGACGCAGTATTTGCTGCATACAATGACCGCTGGTGCAGCAGTGCAGCGGATTGTCGCAGTGGGTTATCCTAAGGCAATCTGTTTATAATGCGGCGCTTTGCCGGTTTTGAGATCTTTTGTGTGGAGGCGTTATGGCTTACAGAAAGTTTGAGTGTGTGATTTGCGGGTTTATTTACGACGAAGAAAAAGGTCTGCCGGAAGAAGGGATAGCACCTGGCACCAAATGGGAAGACGTACCCGAAGATTGGGAATGCCCAGAGTGTGGTGTCAGCAAATACGATTTTGAAATGGTACAAACGGCTTAATACCGTCGGCGGGTGCTCCCCGCTGCTTATGTACTGCATGCGCGTTTTGACAGGGGTCGCCAGTTGGCGACCTTTGTTGTTTTTGTTCCACTCCTTGTCTTTATTGCTAGGGTTGCTGCGGTGTTGTCTCTGAAATTGCCCTCTTCGCACTGCCCGAATCCCTTGTCGTATTGGGTGCTGTTGTTGACCGTGACGGCCTATGGCGTGGTCAACAACGTGGTGTTCAGCTTGCTGCCTTTGATAGGCACGAGTTTGGGATTGACGACGCGTCAGATCACTTTGATAGGCAGTTGTGCCGCGCTGTTGGTGTTTTTGGTTAGCCCGTGGTGGGGCAGAAAAAGCGATCAGTGGGGCAGGCGCACATCCATTTTGATTGGCGTGTGTGGATACTGCTTCTCTGCGCTGTTGCTGGTGTTGTTCTTCACGCTGAGTCAGATGCAGCGTATCAGTGTGGAAACACTGTATTACGGTGTGTTTGCCAGTCGCTTGCTACAAGCTTTCTTGATTGCTGCCATGCTGCCGGCAATTACCGCTTATGTGATCGATATTACTTCGCCGGATGAGCGCGCTGTGGGTCTGAGCCAAACCGGCGCGGCGCACGGTGTGGGCGCGATTGTGGGGCCTTCGTTGGTCATGTTGGCCACATGGTTTTTGTTGCTACCTTTGTATGCAGCGGTGGGGTTAGCTTTGTTGATTGCGATACTCGTGGCGAAATATTTGGTTGAACCCACGCGCCGCGAGAGCGCCGTACACCACGGTGCGGCGTATGCTAAAAAACTCCGTTATTTCGACGCGCGTTATCGTCATTTATTGCTCGTGGGTGTGGTGGTGTATTTGGGGATGGCTGTTTCCACGCAGATGATGGGTTTTTATCTGCCGTACATCATACAGCGTGATGCCTTGGGTTCTGCCACACCCTTGGGTATCGCTCAGGCACTGATGGCGGGTGCGACCGTATTTGGTCAGCTCGCCTTGGTGCAGCGTTTGGGGTGGCCGCCTGCGCGTCTCTTGCAGTCGGGCATCCCGATGATGGCGTTGGGATTTGCTCTGCTTGCCGGCGCCAGTGGCTTGGTGCAGTTGTGCGCAGGCGTGGTGCTCTTGGGCTTGGGTCTAGGTATCACTGGCCCTGGTTTTTCAGCGGCGGTTTCGCTCAGTGTGGACAGCCATGAGCAAGGGGCGATTGCTGGTTTTCTTGCTGCCTGCCCTGCGTTGGGGTACGTCATTGGTCCTTATGGTGCCGGCGTGTTGTACGCATGGCATCCGCGCTCGCCGTTTGTGGTGGTTGCGCTGTTGTTGTCATTAGCAGGATTGGCTTTGTATTGGCACAGTCGTCGCGCGAAGCAATGAGAGGTTTAGCTGGTCTTGGCGGTGCCTGACGCGGTTTACCTACAGGATATGTACGGGTAAGATTGCGGCAGCTTCAGTTGTGGAGGAAGGCCGCAATCGAAGTGGCATCACTTTAGCAAGCTGCGAATTTTTAATTCCTCGCAAGTAGAAAGTCTCGCAATAAAAAGCCCGTCTGACTGGCTTTGCGGCGCCTGTTTCTGCTGGCACGGCTTCATGGTATGTCGTGTTCCTCAGTTTTTGTGATTGAGAGAGCGTCGGCATGTTTTACTGTAGATGATTCAGGGCGCATCAGAATGAATAAAAAAACCGCATCCTACGTTCGCTTTGCAACCTCGTTGCGCAATGTGGGCACTATCGCTCTTTTACTGTTTGCTGCGGTCGCTGCGCAGGCACAAGATGCGACGGTGAGTAGCCAAAAACCTGCAATTAAAAGCGCAAAAGTCGCACAGTCTCTTTTACAAGATATTGTCCGTGCGGGTGATCGTCTTGTGGTGGTAGGTGAGCGCGGACATATCGCCACGTCAGACGATAATGGCAAAACTTGGCAGCAAGCAGACGTGCCAACGCGGGCGATGCTGAACGCTGTTTTCTTTATCTCGCCCACAGAAGGTTGGGCAGTGGGGCACGATGAATTGGTGCTGCATACCACCGATGCCGGCAAAACTTGGGCTATTCAATTAGACGGGTTGAAATTTACGCGTAAACGCATGGCAGATAGCATTCCGGCATTGGAAGCTAAATTGAAGGAGTTGAAAGCCAATAAGCAAGCAGCAGAGGATCAATTGGATGGCTTGAAACCAGCTGATTCAAGCGTGGCTACTGGCAGTGAAGAGGAGACAGCGGGCGAAGCTGACGATGGCGCGCATGACCAAGTGGAAGCCATGGTGTCTGAATTGGATGACAAAATTGCCGATGCAGAATCGGCGTTGTCCGATGCGAAAGACGCACTAACGAACACGGTTGCCAACCCGTTGATGGATGTTTGGTTTCGCGATGTGCAAACCGGCTACGCCGTGGGCGCGTTTGGTGAAATGATCATGACCACTGACGGCGGCGCCACTTGGGTGAGCATTGCTGATCGCTTGAACAATCCCGATCGCAACCACCTCAATGCCATCGTTGGCAAAGGCAATCTCATGTACATCGCCGGTGAAGCGGGGCATGTGTATCGCAGCACGAATGCTGGTGCCAGCTGGACACAGTTGGAGTCCCCCGATCCTGAAAATGGGTCATTTTTTGCAATCAATGTTGTGTCGGATAACGAAGTTTTTATTGCCGGCTTGCGTGGTGTGATGTATCGCTCGGTTGATCGCGGTGCCAATTGGAAACAAATTGCAGAAACTTTGCATAAGAACATCAACACTGTTTTCTTTGTTGATAAAGATACTGTGTTAGCGGTCGGTAATGATGGCGCTTTCCTGAGAAGTCGTGATGGTGGGCGCACCTTCCAAGAAAATGTACGCAAAAATAGATTGACAGTTGCTTCTGTAACAGCGGCAGCGGACGGCAATTACATTCTGGTCGGAGCCGGTGGTGTAGAGATCGTACCCCCTGCCAGTCTGTGATACAGAGTTCTCCGTTTTCGATCTAACAAAACAATAACTTTAATTATAGCTAGAGGTTGAGCAGTATGGCTGGAGCAGCGCGTCAATACGGTGAGCCGTACCGTTACGGTGACGAAGAAAAAAGAATGGAGAAGCTAATTTTTAATCACCGGCCGATATGGCTGGTGATTATTGCGGTTTTGACGCTCTATTTTGGGTTCGAAACAACAAAAATCAAAATTGATGCGCGCTTTGAAAAAATGCTGCCGATGCAACATGAATATTTGCAAAATATGTTTAGTCGGTTGGATGACCTTACACAAAAAGGCTTGTCTTTCAAAATTGCTATAGAAAATACACAGGGCGATATTTTTGACAAGGAATATCTGCAAGTAGTGCAGAATGTCCACGATAAAGTTTTCAATATTAATGGTGTAGACCGCACTTCTTTGCGTTCGATGTGGGCGCCGTCCGTGCGTTGGCAGGCTGTGACGCCGCAAGGATTTGATGGCGACCGTTTGATTCCAGGCGAATACGACGGCAGTCCAGAGAGTTTGGAGCGCGTTAAATTAAATGTGTTTCGCTCAACTGAAATTGGGCGTCTGATTTCCGATAACTTCAAATCGTCCATTGTGGAGTCGTATGTATTTTCAACGTATCCCAACGATGATTTGGCGCGCGACCATAAAGCGGGTGATACGATTGATTTCCAAGATCTCGGTAACATCTTGGAAGATATTCGCACCGACATAAACAAGCAATACAACGGCAAATATCACGTCTACATCATCGGTGAGCCGAAGATGATTGGTGATTTTATTACCGGTTCGAGTGGGATTGTTATTTTTGGTGGTATTGCCTTACTGATTACTATCGTGTTGCTCTATATGTATGCGCGTTGCTGGCGTGCAGCGTTGATGCCACTGTTCACATCAGTGATTGCCGTGGTGTGGATGTTGGGCATTCTGAGTGTGATGTCGCACTTCAGTGTGCCTTACGGCAATGTGCCAGTAAAAGTGAATGGCATTGTTGAAAACGTTGAAGTGTTTTCCGGCATTGGTTTGTTCTCTATGTTGGTGCCGTTTTTGTTGGTGGCTATCGGCGTGAGCCACAGCGTGCAATATGTAAACGCAATGGCGGTCGAGATGGCGGCAGGGCACAACAAGTTGCAAGCCAGCCGTCGCGCTTTCCGCACCAACTATTTGCCTGGCATCACCGCTTTGTTGACCAACGCATTTAGTTTTTTAACGATGGTGTTGATCCCTATTTCAGCGATCAAAGAACTGGCATTTACCGCATGTATCGGTACTGGCGTCTTGATTGTATTGAAGCTGATGCTGCTGCCTATCTTGCTGTCTTATTCCGGTATTGCACCATCTGGTATCAAGCACATGCAGCTGAGTGAAGAGCATGATTCGCCAATTTGGTTGTTCTTGGCTAAATTTACAGAGTCGCGTTGGGCGATTGTCGCTTTGGTATTTGCCGGCGCATTGGCGGTTTACAGCGTGTATGAAAGACAGTTCCTCAAAATCGGGGATATTGCAGAAGGTTCGCCAGAGCTGCGCCCTGATTCAACGTACAACAAAGACGTAAAATTTGTAACGTCAAATTACGCCACCAGTTCGGATTTGTTTGTGGTCATGGTGACCAGTGTTCCCGGCGAATGTTTCAAGCAAAAAAACATGGAAGCAATGGATGATTTGGAGTGGGCGCTGAATAATACCGAGGGCGTGCAGGCCACCGCTTCCGCTGCGTTTGTGGCGAAAAACTTTATTGCAGGTTTGACGGAAGGCCACATCAAATGGATGACTTTGGGGCGCAATCAGGAAGCCATTGATGGCTCCTTTAATATCACGGCTGATATGGGGCTAGTGAACGAGAAATGCAGCTTTGCGCCGGTGGTTGCCTTCCTCAAAGATCACAAGGCGGAAACCTTGGATCGTGTAGCTAAAGTGGTAAAAGATTTTGCTGATAAACATAATACAGCGGATATTCAATTTCGTTTGGCGACAGGCAATGCGGGTATTGCTGCTGCGGTAAACCAAGAAATTCACTCCGCACAAAACAAAATGTTGTGGTTGGTGTATGCCGTGGTCGCGGCGCTGGTGTTTTTTACTTTCCCATCGATCAAGGCAATGTTGTGTATTCTTGGTCCTTTGGCATTGACCTCCATTTTGTGTGAAGCCTTGATGGCAAAACTGGGTATCGGTGTCAAAGTGGCTACGCTGCCTGTAATTACTTTGGGTGTCGGTGTGGGTGTGGATTACGGTATTTATATCTACAGTCGTATGGAAAGTTATTTCAAAGAAGGCAAATCATTGCGTGATGCTTATTTGATGACGCTCAAAACCACAGGTAAAGCGGTGAGCTTTACCGGTTTGACGCTGGCTTTTGGTGTGGCAACTTGGTATTGGTCTGCTATCCAATTCCAAAAAGACATGGGTATTTTGCTGGTGTTTATGTTCCTCTGGAATATGGTGGGCGCATTGACGTTACTGCCGGCCTTGGCGCATTTCCTATTGCCCAAGGGCGGAAAAGTAGAGAAATAACGTCTTGATTAGTGAATGAAATCATCAATAAAGCCCGTGGTTAGCACGGGCTTTTTATTTGTCAAGTTTTTTAATAATCGTGGAATGAAAAGGAGTCAGTATGTTTGATTTTATTGTGATCGGGGCTGGATCCGCCGGCTGTGTTTTGGCGGCACGTTTGTCAGAAAATTCACAACACCAAGTGCTATTGTTGGAAGCCGGACCAAAAGATAACAACCCAATGGTGCATATGCCGGGTGGTGCAGCTGAAGTTTTAAAAAGCAACAAAATGAATTGGCAGATGTATACCGTTCCGCAACCCGCACTGAACAATCGCAAAATCTATGTGCCGCGTGGAAAGTTGTTGGGCGGCTCCAGTAGTTTGAACGGCATGGTGTATATCCGCGGTCATCAATGGGATTACGATCACTGGAGTGAATTGGGGAATACCGGTTGGTCTTACAACGAAGTGCTGCCTTATTTCAAACGATCAGAAGACAACGTGCGTGGCGGATCGCGTTACCACGGTGTCGGCGGCGGGTTAAAAGTTTCTGATGCGCCTTGCGACAATATTTTGTACGACAAATTTATTGCAGCGGGTTTGGAGCTGGGTTATTCCGCCACGGATGATTTTAATGGTGAGCAGCAAGAAGGTTTTGCACGCTACCAGGCAACCCTGCGCAACGGCAAACGCTCCAGTTCGGCGGTGGCGTTTCTTACGCCGGAAGTGCGCAAACGCCCTAATTTGACTATCGCAACGGGTGCGCATGTCACGCGTATTTTATTGGATGGCAGTCGCGCAACGGGTGTTGAATATAAACAGGGTCGCAAGACTTGTGTAGCGGAAGCCAAGCGTGAAGTGGTGTTGTCAGCCGGTGCAATTAAGTCGCCACATATTTTGCAAACATCCGGTATTGGCCGCAAAGAAGATTTAGAACGCGCCGGTATCAAAGTGCTAAAAGATTTGCCCGGTGTAGGCCACAACCTGCAAGAGCATTTGGATATTCTGGCTAATTTTACATGCACTAAACCTATCACCATGAATGCGGCGGCAACACAAATTCCACTGCAAATTAAAACCGCCTTTGAATATTTTGTGCTCAACAAAGGTATTGCAGCCTGCAATATGATTGAAGCGGGCGGTTTTGTGAAATCTTCTTCCGATTTAGCTATTCCCGATATTCAACTGCACTTTATTCCTATTTTGATGCACGGTTTGATTGACCCTATTCCTAAACAGCACGGTATGTCGATTCACGCTTGTCAGTTGCGTCCACAAAGCCGAGGCTCGGTATTGCCAGGTAGCGCTGACCCATTTGCATCACCATTAGTGGATTTTAATTTTCTCGACAATGAACACGATTGGAAAGTGATACAGCGCAGCTATGAAATTGTGCGCGACATTGCGCAAGCTAAAGCCTGGGATGGCTTGATGGGTGAGCCGTCGCGCCCTGATAAACATCTGACTGATGAAGGAAGAATTCGTGAATTTTTGCGCCAAGTGTGTGAAACGGTTTATCACCCCGTTGGCACTTGCAAAATGGGTAGTGATGAGCAAGCCGTGGTAGATGCTGAGTTACGCGTGCGTGGTATTGAAGGTTTGCGTGTAGCGGATGCATCCATTATGCCAACGCTTATTGGCGGCAATACCAATGCGCCGTGCATGATGATCGGTGAAAAATGCTCGGATTTGATTCTTGGTCGCAAGCTGCCCGCTGAAGCGTAATCGTAAGGTGGTAACGTGGTGGCATCCTCTGATAATCAAGCGCCTGTTGCCTTAAAAGAGCTGATTGGTTTTGCTCAGGGGTTTATGCCTCCTGATGAAGCGATGCTGCGGTTTCAAGATGCGTATGCTCTTGCAAAAAAATGTTTTGATCCTGATGCTGCGGTTTCTGTTTTCGATATTGATGTGGCGGAAGAAATCATTTGTCACTCGGTTGGAAATACGGAATCGTCCGCAATAGGCAATATGGTGCGCGCTTTTGTTGGGCGCGGTGCGGTGCAAATTGCTGACGTGCTGAGTATCATCAGCGGCGCACGCTTCTTTTTTGAATTTATGCAGGAGCTGGTTCAGTCATCGATTGAACACATTTCGCAAGGCATCAGTGTCGTCGATCAGCAAATGCGTATGGTCGCGTGGAATAAGCGCTATCTGGAGTTTTTTGAATATCCAGACGAGTATGTAAGAACAGGTAGGCCAGTTGCGGACCTCATTCGTTTTAATTTAGAAAAAATAGGCTGTCATCCCGATGAGTTGGAAACAGAAGTTGAAAAACGAATCCGCTACTTAAAGGAAGGCAATCCACACAATTTTGAACGCTATCGTCCAGAAGGACGTGTGTTAGAGGTCAGCGGCAATCCAATGCCGGGTGGTGGATTTGTCACCAGCTACACCGATATTACCGCGCACAAAGAATTGGAGCGCCAGTTGCGTGCAGCGAATGAAACCTTGGAGTTGCGCGTACAGCAACGCACGCAGGAATTGGAATTGGCTAAATCAGATGCAGAGCAGGCCAATTTATCAAAAACAAGATTTTTGGCAGCGGCAAGTCATGATTTGATGCAGCCGCTCAATGCAGCTTCGCTATTTGCTTCGGCTCTTGGGCAAAAAACAAAAGACAGTGAGTTGCAATCTTTTTCTGAAAATATTGTGCTGTCTTTACAGGCAGCCGATGCGTTGATCAACAGCATGTTGGAGGCTTCTCGCTTAGATGCTGGCGTGATAGAACCCAAGCGAGAAGTGTTTTATCTGCAAGATTTGTTCGATCAATTGGGTAGAGAGTTTACTGCACTAACGAGCACACGCGGCTTGGATTTTCGTGTTGTGAAGACGCGCCTTGCTGTGCGCAGTGATCCCCATTTATTGCGTCGTATTTTGCAGAATTTTCTGTCCAATGCCGTGCGTTATACGAGCGATGGTCGTGTGTTAATGGGCTGTCGTCGTTTGGGGAATATTTTGCGCGTGGAGGTATGGGATACCGGCCCTGGTATTCCTGCTGATAAATGCAGTGAAATTTTCCTTGAGTTTCGTCGATTACAAACGCCGGAACATGATAAAGGCGAAAGAGGGTTGGGTTTAGGCTTGGCCATCGCTGACCGTATTTCTCGGCTGTTGCATCACTCCATTCATTTGCGCTCATGGCCTAAACAGGGTTCAGTTTTCTCAGTGGATGTGCCAGTGGCAGAGTCGAGTCATGTCGTGCCATCTGCACCGCCAGTGCTGTTAGCCAGTGCCGGCGGTAGCTTGGCGTTGTCGGTGTTGTGTATTGATAATGAGCCCAATGTGTTGGCAGGCATGCGAGCGTTGCTAGAAGGTTGGGGCTGTACGGTGGCGACGGCGTGCGATACCGAGTCTTCTACGCAGGCCCTGCAAGCATCGTCGCCAGACTTGGTAATTGCCGATTATCAGTTGGATGATGGTGTCACGGGTTTGGATGTGGCGGCTGGTTTGGTTCGCTGGTCAAAAAAAACGTTGCCGGTTCTGATTATCACCGCAAACAATACAGAGGATGTTCGTAGGTTAGTAGAGGATCGCGGCTATTTATTTATGGCCAAGCCGGTCAAGCCTGCAAAACTGCGTGCGTTGATGTCATCGCTGTAGCCAAGACAATCCAAGCTTACGTTGTTGGTTCTTCAATGTTTAAATAACCCGCCGCTAGCACCGCTTGTGTGCGGTTTCTCACGCCCAGCTTGCGAAAAATAGCTGTCATGTGGGTGCGTACGGTGGCTTCAGAAACATTGACTTCGCTGGCAATTTGCTTGTTGAGAAGGCCTTTGGTCAACATCATAAACACGCGTAATTGTTGCGGTGTTAGCGTTTTGAGGCGCTGCGCAAATGCGCGTTCTGTGTTGTCTGATGAGGGTGGAAGTTGTGCAGGGAGCCACAGTGATCCGTTCAAAATAGTCTGAAGGGCAGCAGCGATTTGACTCAAATCGGACGCTTTGGGAATAAAACCCGCAATGCCGTATTCCATGGCACGCTGCATGATGTTGTGGTCATCACTGGCAGAAATAACGACCACAGGGATATCTGGATATTGCCCTCGAATGAGTACCAAGCCAGAAAAGCCGTTGGCGCCAGGCATGCGCAGATCCAACAGAATCAAGTCGATATCACTTTGTTCGGCGAGCAGGCTTTCCAGAGAGTCGATACTGTCACACTCCAGAATATCTCCGTCAGTCACGACCTGCTTAACGGCCTGGCATAGGGCATTTCGAAACAGCGGGTGGTCGTCAGCAATAATGATTCGGGTGCTCATGGGGTATGTATTGCGGTATTTTGAGGCGGCTATGATAAACAAAAAAATACAGTCACGACGAAGTGTGTGCGAATGACCCAGGTAAAAAAACATTTGTGTAACCAATGGTAACAATATAGGTGAGTTTCAGGGGGTTAGTCATTGAAAATGCAGCAAAATATTGCTTTGCATTTTACGGTTTTTTCTGGCTTAATCCCGCACCGTGACTCTTACTGCGTGTCGAGTAACGGTGTGGCACGCATCGGAATGACATATTTCTTAAATATTGGGTGGAGAAATAATGAAAACAAAAAATCGGTCGATCAGAGCGGTAAAAATGATGCTGGTTGCCAGCTTGCTGCCTCTCTCGTTGCAAGTGAATGCATTGGAGTTTCAAGTTTCCGACGATTTGAAAGTCGATGTGGATACCACCATTACTTACGGTCGTCAGTGGCGCGTAGATGGTCGCGATAAGAATTTGATGGGCGGCACAATCGATATGAATAAAGCAAAGGCATTTGCTGGAAACATCGAATTCAAGGATCTTGTACAGCGCATGAACTCTGATGACGGTACGCGTAACTACGATAAGTGGGATACGGTGTCTAACCGCGTTGGCATCCTCTCTGACATCAATATCACGTACCAAAATCTTGGCCTCTTTTTAAGGCCGCAAATTTTTTATGACTCTGTTCCATTTGGAAGACCTAATTGGTCTGGCAAGTACCTCTATAACTATGGTTACAACATAGGTGCCAACGGGTCGAATAATCAGTTGGCGGCGAATCAGATCAATTCTGTCAATCATTGGGATGACGAATACAAGCACACCATGGGCTATAAGGCACGCTTTTTGGATGCGTATGCTTATGGTTCCTTTGATTTGGGCGGTCATAGCTTAGATGTTCGCGTGGGTCGTCAAGTAATCACTTGGGGTGAAGCGTTAATGCTGCAAGGTGGTATCGCTTTTGCGCAAAACCGCATTGACTCTTCTGCTTCAACGGTGCCTGGTGCTGAGCTGAAAGAAGTGTTCCTGCCTACGGGGGCGGTCTATGGCTCGCTTGCTGTAACGGATAGCACAGTTGTTGAAGCTTATTGGCAATACGAGTGGATTAAATCTACGCTGTTCCCAACGGGCTCCTTCTTTGAAATGCAGGACTTTATTGATGGTGATCGCTTTATTGCTGGACCGTTCTCGAATGGTGCTGGCATGGATCGTGTAGAGCACAACCCAAACAACAACAAGCAGTTTGGCTTTGCGGTTAGGCAAACAGTCGGTGAAGGCACAGAGTTAGGGGCTTACATTGTCAATTACACAGATAAATACCCTATGTTTTGGGCTGCCAATAACATGGCGGAAGCGCAGATGATGACTGCTCCTGGATTTGATACATCCAAGTACAGCATTAGCTATTTTGACAATATTCGCTTGTACGGGATGTCATTGAATACAGTTGTTGGTGGTGTTCAGGTGGGTGCTGAGTATTCCTATCGCGCCAACGCACCTATTGTGCCCGCATGTAGAGCCAAAGATTTAGTAAGGCAGCACTGTAGGGATGCAAGCTATTTGGCAGCAGTTGGTTTTAACCAGTGGCCTGTCGATATGACAACAGCCAATACTTTGGCAAATGCTGCCACATTTAGTTGGCCCAACCGTGCAGAAATTCATAATGTTAATATCGGCGGCACATACATCTTCCAGCCCAATGCACTATGGGATACGGCTACTTTAGTGGGCGAATTGGGTGGCTGGTATGTGGGTAGTTATTCAGATGACGAGTTGCAGTTTGCCCACCTTGGTGCGTTTACTAAATACGGCGAAGGCATGAGCGTACAGTTTATGCCTGAATACAAGAACGTATTTGAAGGTGTAGATCTGACCATTCCGTTCTTTGTGAACTACGGCATTGATGGCAGCTTCTCAACATTCAACTACAATGAACACAACTTGTGGTGGAGTGTGGGTGCTGAGTTTACCTATTTGGAGCATTGGAAATTTTCTGGCTACTACAGCGATTTCAGTGGTCCTAACAATTTGTGGACAGACCGCGACAATGTTTCACTTAACGTAAAATACACCTTCTAAGAAGGTGTGTAGCAATAAAAAAAGGAGGCCTTGTGCCTCCTTTTTTTATTGATTATTCCCACTCAATTGTAGCGGGAGGTTTCGAGGAAACATCGTAGACCACGCGGGAAATGCCGCTAATTTCGTTGATGATACGGCTCGATACGGTTTCTAGTAGTTCGTAGGGGAGATGTGCCCAGCGCGCCGTCATGAAGTCGATGGTTTCTACGGCACGCAATGCAACAACGTATTCATAGCGGCGTCCATCACCGACCACGCCAACAGATTTGACGGGTAGAAAAACAGCAAACGCTTGACTAACTTTGTGATACCAGTCGGCTTTGTGCAGTTCTTCGATAAAAATGGCATCGGCTTCGCGCAAAATATCGGCGTAGGTTTTTTTGACTTCGCCCAAGATGCGCACGCCCAAGCCAGGCCCGGGAAATGGATGGCGATAAACCATGTCATAGGGCAGACCCAGTGCCAATCCGATTTTGCGCACCTCATCTTTGAACAATTCGCGCAGTGGTTCGATGAGGGAGAAAGCCATGTCTTCCGGCAGACCACCGACATTGTGGTGTGACTTAATGACATGCGCTTTGCCATGCTTGCTGGCGGCAGATTCGATGACATCAGGATAAATTGTGCCTTGTGCCAACCATTTCACGCCGTCCAATTTTGTAGCTTCGGCATCAAAAATATCAATAAACGTGTTGCCAATAATTTTGCGTTTTTGTTCGGGATCAGCAATGCCGGTCAATTTCTGCAGAAAAATATCTTCCGCATTGGCGCGAATCACTTTGATGCCCATGTGTTGCGCAAACATCGCCATCACTTGATCGCCTTCATTTTTGCGCAACAAGCCGTTGTCAACAAAAACGCAAGTCAGTTGATCGCCGATGGCACGGTGTAACAAAGCGGCGACAACGGAAGAGTCTACGCCGCCGGAAAGTCCTAGCAGAACTTTGTCCTTGCCTGCTTTTTTGCGTACGGTTTCTATCGCGTCATCAACGATATTGTTTGCATTCCACAGCGGTTCACATTGGCAAATATTCAGTGCAAATCTAGAAAAAATGTGCTGCCCTTGTTTGGTGTGTGTCACTTCTGGGTGAAATTGCAGAGCATAAAAATGTTTTTCATCGTTGTAGATGCCGGCAATCGGACAGCTAGGTGTTGATGCCATCAACTGAAAGCCATCGGGCATGGCAGTCACTTTGTCGCCGTGGCTCATCCACACGTCCAGCAAACGTTGGTTGTCTTTTTCAATATCTACAAGTTCGTGTAGCAGTGCGGCATCGCCGTGTACAGCCACTTGTGCGTAGCCAAATTCATGCACGGGAGAATTTTCTACTTTGCCGCCCAATTGTTCTGCCATGGTTTGCATGCCGTAACAGATACCCAGAACAGGAATGCCTAATTCAAAAATTATGGCGGCCGCTCTGGGGCCTTGTGCTTCAGTTACGGATTCTGGGCCGCCCGATAAAATAATACCGCGCGGCGCAAAATTTTTAATGGCTTCGGGTGCGCAATCCCAAGCGTAGATTTCGCAATAGACCCCAGCTTCCCGAATGCGGCGCGCAATGAGTTGTGTGTATTGCGAGCCAAAATCCACAATCAAAATTTTGTGGGCGTGAATATTTTGCATGTGTGAAAAATCTACTTAGCGAACAGGATAATTGGGGGCTTCTTTGGTGATGGACACGTCGTGCACATGCGATTCATTCATGCCGGCGCTGGTGACGCGCACGAAGCGCGTTTGCGTTCGCATAGCCGGTACATTGGTGCTACCGGTGTAGCCCATGGCGGAGCGCAGTCCGCCCATCATTTGGTGAATGATGGCGGCTACTGTGCCTTTGTAGGGCACGCGCCCTTCAATGCCCTCTGGCACCAGTTTCTCTGCGCCTTGACTGGCATCTTGGAAGTAGCGGTCGGAAGAACCTTGGGATTGCGCCATCGCGCCCAACGAACCCATACCGCGATAGGATTTGTAGGAGCGTCCTTGGTACAGCTCGATTTCCCCTGGCGCCTCTTCAGTGCCGGCGAACATACTGCCCATCATGACGACGTGTGCGCCCGCAGCAACGGCCTTGGCGATGTCGCCAGAGAAGCGAATGCCGCCATCGGCGATGAGAGGGATGTCGGTGCCTTTCAGTGCAGCGGCGACATTGGCGATGGCGCTGATTTGCGGCACGCCGATGCCGGTGACGATGCGTGTAGTACAAATGGAGCCGGGGCCAATGCCCACTTTGACACCATCAGCGCCTGCCTTTGCCAACGCCAAGGCTGCTTCACCGGTGGCGATATTGCCACCGATCACCTGCACTTGCGGGTAGTGTTGCTTAATCCATGTGACGCGGTTAAGCACGTTTCTAGAATGACCGTGTGCCGTATCGACCACCAACACATCCACACCAGCAGCAATCAGTGCTTCCACGCGTTGATCGGTATCACCGCCCACGCCCACGGAGGCACCCACGCGCAGACGTCCTTGATCATCTTTGCAGGCGTTGGGGAAAGTTTCGGATTTGCTGAAATCCTTCACCGTAATCATGCCGCGCAGATCAAAGTTGTCGTTGACGACCAGAATTTTTTCGATGCGATGGCGGTGTAACAACTCTTTCACTGTTTCGGCAGAAGCGCCTTCTTTGACGGTTACCAAGCGCGCTTTGGGGGTCATGATGCTGGAAACAGGGGCTTCCAGTTGCGGTTCAAAGCGCACGTCACGGCTGGTGACAATGCCGACCAATTTGCCGTTTTGCATCACAGGCACACCAGAAATGCGATTTTCTTTGGTGAGCGCAATCAGCTCGCGTACCGTGGCGGTGGATTCGATGGTGATGGGATTTTTGACCACGCCACTTTCATAGCGTTTGACCTGTAGTACCTGTGCCGCCTGCTCAGCCACCGTCATATTTTTGTGGATGATGCCGATGCCGCCTTGCTGTGCCATGGCGATGGCGAGACGCGCTTCGGTCACGGTGTCCATGGCGGCGGATACCAGTGGAATATTCAGGCTGATGGAACGCGTCAAGGCAGTTTTAAGGCAGACATCTTTAGCGACAACTTCTGAATAATCCGGCAGCAACAGCACATCGTCGAATGTCAGAGCTTCGTGATCAATTCGCAACATAAGAATCCGGCACTAGGGGGTGGGAGGTCGCGAATTATAAAGCTGCCCCTCTGACGGGTAAACCGAGAGGGGCAAGCGTGAGCTGGGAAAATTATTGGCAGTCAGCTTTGCACTGCTTTAGATCGTCTTCACAGGCTTGCTTGGCTGTACCGGATTCCGCCACGTTCTTGCAGTCGGCGTATTCACTGTCACAGGTTGCTGTGCATTCATCAGCCAGCGCGACCGTAGAGATCAACATGGCAAGAGAAATGGCTGCTAGTTGGAGTAGTTTCATTATTGAGCCCTCAAAAAATTCAGAAAAGGAAGCCGTACTGGAGCGGCAGATTTATTGTATGGGGATTGCCGTATTTTGTGCACGATCCTGTTTCAGTTTATTGAGGTCACTGTTCACGCTGCGGCGGAAGCTGTCGATGCTGCGCAAAGTTTCTTCTTGATCTGCCACGCGTTTGTTAATGGCGTCCAATTTTTTTTGCAGTTGGTCGTTTTGCTCAAGCGCCATGGTTGCTTGTCGTCCTGCGTCGCGCGCAGCGGGATCTCCCTGTGTAACGCGCTGTTGCAAGGCTGTCACCGAGTTACCCAGCTCGGTGACGGCGGTATTGGCGCGCTCTGCAGCTTGTTTGCCATCGCTGGCTAATTTGGCTGTGTCGTTGTTTTGTTTGTCGTTTTGTGTAATGGTTTTTTTGATGTCGGCAATATTGGTCTGTAAGGTATTGATGGATTTTTCGTGTTCGTCTACAGACTTTTTAAGTTTGTCGTTGATAGTAGCCGTTAATTTTGAGAGTGACTCGCTGTTTGAGGTTGAGCGTGCTTCCAATTTTTTTATCTTGTCATCCATGGTGTCACCGATTTTTTTGTTGTCAGTGATGGTAACGCCCAATTGTGATTCTAGAGCCTCTAGGCGCGTCTGCAATTTGTTATTGGTGTCGATTTGCTGCGTAATGCGATAGTGTAAAAAGCCTGCGATGATCAGCAGCACTGCGAAGGCCAGTAGAGTCAGAATTAACTGACCGCGCCCGCCGGTGTTACTGCGCGCTGTGCTGGTTTTTTTTTCTGCGCTGCGCGTTGTGGCGGTAGGCTTGGGTGCGGCAGCACGCGCCAAGCGATCCTCGGTGTCGGGAATGATGGCGGTGTTGTCAAAAATATCGTTTTCGCGTCTGGACATGACTGAATGGTTCGCTGAGCGGGCAGGGGGGGCAGATTGTAAATGCCTAGCGCGTGCGATCAACCCACGCGCCGATAGGCGTGGTTATTTTTTGTAAGCACCAGCCAATGCCGATGAATGCTGCAAGCCAGGCGAGAGTAGCCGCCCAGGCAGGCAGAAAGCGGAAGAAAATGTCATAGCGATACATGAGTGGCCAATGCAGCAGGTATGTTTCGTAGGAATATACGCCCTGTAAATGCAAAAAACGGTTGTCCCATCGCTTGAGTGAAAAGCCAATAATCAGTGCCGCCATGGCGAAGAGACTGGTTGTTTGGCCGATAAAAAACTTTGCATTGAAGCCCATGGATTCCAACGCAGTGGCGACCATCGGCCAATGGTCCATGCCGTTGTGAGCTGCCATATAAGCGGCAAAAGTTAGCGAGGTGATCACAATCAGTGTGCGCAATGCATTGTTGGGCTGTTGGCGAAATTGTTCCAAGCGCTGTTGTTGTTCTGGATGGCTGCCCAGCCACCACGCCAGCAGCATACCTAGTGAAAATGCATTCGTGTGCAAGCGATGCAACCAATTTACCTGTAGTTGTAATGGATCAACCAAGACAAAAATATTGGCAATGATCGACAGTAAGATTGCAGTTAGCCATGGGCGGCTATGCATAAACAGCAGAGGAAACAGCGCATAAAACATCAGCATCCAACTGATGTACCAAAAAGGTGAGTTCACATCTTTATAGGCATTAGCACTGGGAAACCAACCGAAGAATGACCGCAGAATATAAATTAAGGTGTAGTGAATATCGAGAAATAGCCGGTCACACACAAATAAAATGGCTAGTACTATCCAAAAGGGAATAAATACTTTAATGAGCCTGCGGCGATAAAACATGATAGCGGGCAGTGGTTTTTTTAGCATGCCAACGGTGAGGCCGTAGCCAGACATAAACAGAAAAAGATCAACGCCGACACCGGCGGCGAGTGACAGCGGTGCAAGAAAGGTATTATCTGTCACCAACATGTAGCTGATATGTGCAAACACGATAGTGAGTATGCCCAAGCCTTTGAGTTCTTGTGTGACAGGCACGGGGAACAGTTCTCTGTGTTGCGTGCGGCGAAAGCTCAGGCAGAGCACAGCCAGCAAGGTCGCAATGACTATGCTGTTTGAGAAGGGGATGTCAGTTACAGTAATCACAGCACAAACGCCCTGTTGGTTATTGTGCTGCAGATTTTAACGTGAATTGGTCGTCTACAAAAATTACAGCACCAAACCAATACCGATAGCGACCCCCGTCATGATGACGGCAATCAAAACAACCGACAGCACCACGCGTGTGGCCGTGGATTTATCGTCGGCTTGCCAGTATCCATTTGTATCGGCCATGGCATGCTCCTGAGAGTGAGAAAGGAGGCTCTACATTACGCCTGCGTGCGGAGGTGTTTATTGATGATGGTCAAGGATTTAAGGATCGATGCTTTCGACTCGGCTGCGTAACCTGCCCTGAAACAACTGCACATTCACCATCATGCCGAGTTGTACTTGATCGGTTTGTGTCAGCACGGTGCTGGTGTCGCTGGTGTCGCTGGTGACGATAGCGTAGCCGCGCTGCAAGGTGTTGAGTGGGCTCAAATTATTGAGTGATGCAGCCAGTCGCGCCAGTTTTTGTTGTGGTTTTTGTAAGTGCAATACGGGTGCTTGCAGTAAGCGCCATTCCAAATGATCCAGTTTTTGTTGTTGTTCGCGCAGAACGTGCCCTGGATGGCGTAAGCGCTTGGCTAAATACAAAAGTTGTTGGCGATGACGTGTAATTTTTTGCTGAAATTGTTTGTGAAAAAGGTCAGCGTAGTGTGCTAACAGTGCCAGCAGATCGTCAATTTCTGGCGATAGCATTTCGGCCGCTGCTGAAGGCGTAGGTGCACGCACATCGGCAACAAAATCACAAATTGTGAAATCGGTTTCGTGTCCCACAGCGCTCACGGTAGGGATTTCACTGGCAAACACCGCACGCGCCACGCTCTCTTCATTAAATGCCCACAAATCTTCCAGCGATCCGCCACCTCTGGCGAGTATCAACACGTCAATGTCACGCTGTGTGTTGGCCAGTTGCAAGGCTTTAACAATCGCAGGTGCCGCTTCTGCGCCTTGCACGGGTACAGGAAAAATACTCAGTTGGGCGGCTGGAAAACGCCGCTTAAACACGGAAACAATATCGCGAATGGCCGCACCGGTAGGTGAAGTGATGATGCCAACATGGCGCGGCATGTCCGGCAGAGGCTGCTTGAAATCCTCGTCGAATAAACCTTCAGCAGCTAATTTATTTTTTAGCTGTTCAAACGCTAATTGCAGATTGCCGGCGCCATCGGCTTGCAGATTTTCCACCACAAGTTGGTAGTCGCCGCGACCTTCATACAAACCCACGCGACCGCGCGCCAGCACTTGCATGCCGTGTTCCGGTTTGAAACGCAGCAGAGCATTTTGCCCGCGAAACATTGCACAGCGAATTTGTGCTTTGTCATCTTTGAGTGTGAAATACCAGTGACCGGATGAAGGCGTGGATAAGTTTGAAATTTCACCGCTGACCCACACCGTAGCCAGATGCGTTTCAAGCAACTGGCGCGCGCGGCGATTCAGCTCGGTAACGCTGAAAATATGTTCGGCGCTGCTCACTCAAGCCTCGTGTAAGAAAGCAAAACGCGGTTGTGTTTTGCCGTCGATAGTGACGGTTTCGCAAAACATAGATAGCGGCCTCACCCACAAGCTGTAATCGTCATACAGGCAGCGATAGACCACTACGGCTTCGCGTGTTTCTGAGTGATGCGCCACACCTGTCACGAGATAATCTTTGCCTTTGTAATGGCGATATACACCGCATGGAATCATGGTTGCGTGACCTGTGTTGTGTTTTTTGTTGGCAGTTGCGCAGATAATTTTTCATTGATCAACACGGCAGCGAGTTGAAAACCTTTGTAGCCCCAGTGCGTGTCATTAGGCAGATAAACATCTTTGTTGCCTGCTGCAATCAGGGAGCGAATCGGTTGCAACATATTGATATCGTGACCAGTCAGTGCATCCATGCGCAGTCTGTTGATTAACGCGGGACGTTGTTTGATTTTAGTGTCCGCTAAATACGGCTGATAAGCGGTAGTTTTATCGGGCAGCGTCAAAATAACGTGTGGCAATTGCGCCTGCGTCAGCGCGCGATCCACCGCCTGCATGGTGCAGTGCACGGTGTTGAGATTGTTGTCGTCAATGCTGTCATACAGCAGAAAATCTTTGCTCAATAGCAAGATGTGATCCGGCTTGCCGCTGCTGAATAATTGATCGGAAGTCAGTGCTAAAACTTTGGCTTTGCGTTTTTTAGGTTTAATGAGGGCGCTGCTGTAGATTTTGAAAATATGAAATCCTTCGGAAATATTGTTGCCGTTGCTAGGCCAGCGTTTTCGTTGTGTCAGCGGGAAGGTGGGCAGTTGAGCCATGCGTGCTTGAATCTCTGCAAGCGCGGGTGTGTTTTCTTGTGTTGCAGCGGGCAGTTGGCAATGCGTAACAGGCTGTAAAAATGTGCTAGCTGTGCCGTACATATCCGGCAGGGCGCGCTCACCGGTTTCAATCACCACCGCATCCGGTTTCTTGTCGCCTTGCAGTGCCAAAATATCCGCCAGCGTGGTTTTGCCGCTGTGAATAAAAGAGAAGCTGTAGTGATTGCTCAACAGCGATTGCCAGTGTCCCGCTTCAGAAAAAGAATCACCAATAACCAAAATATGAAATTTCCCCGTTTGGCGCGGGGTATTGATGACGGGTGGAATATCTTGCTGCGGATCGTTCCAACCAAACCAGCGTTCTGGGTACGCGCTGATCCGAGTGAGATCGCCGCTGGTGGGTTGCGACCACAGCATGATGGCAGCACTGATGCTGACAATCAGAAAAACCAGTGCGAGAAAAATGGCGTTGTAGGTTTTCATCATCAAAACTGAAAGTAGAGAAATTCGCTCAATTGACCGATGTTGACAATACTCAGCGCTAACGCGAGCCCGCCAATAACAGCCAGTGCAGGATGTGGACGCCACTGCCAACGCGTCTGGCTGTCCACGGTGTCGGAAGTGGGTTGAAACTTGTTCATGATTTCTTGCGTGTTCGGTGCAAATAAAGCAAACAGAGAAACCCACAGCACCAAGTTCCAGCCGTCATCGGCATGCCCAACAATATCGGACAGCGGTGGGTGATTGCTGGATGCAATGCCCACCATCGCTTTCAAAATTACCAGCGCATCGTGGATAGAGGTGGCGCGAAAAATAACCATTGTGACGGTGACGGCTAGCATGGTGAAAAACCAGCCAAGTGCGGTGCGAATGAGGGTAGGCCAGCGTTTCCCCTCTGTGCGCGCCAACGGAAAAATTTCGCGGAATAAATGATTGGCGACGAGAAAAATGCCGTGTAAGCCGCCCCAAATCACAAACGTCCAACCTGCGCCATGCCACAGGCCACCGAGCAACATGGTGAGCAGCATATTAACGTAGCGCCGCGTTTTGCCTTTGCGATTGCCGCCGAGTGCAAAGTACAAATACTGCCGCAAAAATTGTGACAGCGTGATGTGCCAGCGATTCCAGAAATCAATCATGCTGGTGGATTTATAGGGCGAATTAAAATTGAGTGGCAGTTTGATACCAAATAAACGCGACAGGCCGATTGCCATGTCGGAATAACCAGAAAAATCGAAATACAGTTGCAAGGTGTAAGACAGGCAGCCCAGCCAAGCATCTTGCCAAGACAATGCCCCCGTGTGTTTGCTCACCATAAACACGGGGCTGGCGTATTCAGGAAAAGCGTCTGCGATGATGACTTTTTTGAACATGCCAATGGCGAAAATGGTGAGACCGACAGCAATATTTTCTTGGCTGATGCGGTAGGTTTCTGCTCGTGCAAATTGTGGCATCATCTGTTTGTGGTGCAGGATAGGTCCCGCAATCAAATGTGGAAAATAAGTAATAAACAATAAATAGTGTGCGGGATTGCGCTCTTTCACAATGCCTTTGTGGCAATCTGCCAAATACGCAATTTGGGTAAATGTAAAAAAGGAAATGCCTAACGGCAAAATAATATCGGGGAAGTTGATGTGAGAACCGGTCAACGCTACCCAGTTGTCGAGAAAGAAATTGGTGTATTTGTAGTGAGCGAGCAAGCCTAGATCAAATACCAAACCGATAATCAGCCAAGTTTTTGCGCGCCGCAGGGCTTGGTTTTCAATGTGCTTGCTGATTTGTTTGCCAATTTGATAGTTCACCGTGATCGACAGCAACAACAGTGGAACGTAATACACGTCCCAATAGCCGTAAAAAAACAGCGAACACAGCGCCAGCCAAGCAGCAGCGGCTTCATGACGAAAACGTGCAGCAATAAAAAAACCTGCCAGTGCGGCAGGTAAAAAAAGCCAAATAAACGGGTAGGAGTTAAAAAGCATTACGGCTGCTCCGCGCGCCATTGTGGTTGTAGTGCAGCATCAATTTGTTGCGCTGCCAATTGAAAACCTCGGTAGCCCCAATGCGTGTCATTGGGCAGATAAAAATCCACAGCATTTTGTGACAGCGCGTTGCGTATAGCGGGCAGTAGGTCGATTGTGTGCGGAATACCGAGAGTGGGCAGTAAACGGCTAATAACGGGCGGTTTGCTGCGCAGGTCGGCTTGCGTGAGATAGGGTTGATAGGCTGTCGTCTTGTCCGGCACGATCAGAAAAACATAAGGCAATTGCAAATCAGTCAGTGCATGCGCCAAGGTGCGCATGGCGCATTGCATGGTAGTGATAGCGGCATCATCAAATGCAGGTAACAGCAGTAAATCGCTTTTAATCACTAAGAGTTGCTGGCTGCGCTGACTGCTTTGCAAAGACGATGTTGAGAGTTCGAGAATTTTTGCTTGCCGTTTTTTCGGTTTGATGGTGAAAAATGCGCGCTGTTTTACGAGATAAAAACCTTGTGAGATTTCCTTGGCGGTAGCGGGAAACGTTTTTCGTGTGTATTCAGGGTAGGTGAGAATACTGCCGAGCGGTGCGGCGGTAGATTCTTGTACAGATGTTGTGGCAGCCAGTGGCTCGCAGCGTTTGGGTGTGTTGCCCATGAATTCTGATTCATTGCCAAACATGGCATAGGTGAAGCGCTCCACACTTTCTATCACCACACCATCTGGCTTTTCCTGGCGAATTTTTTCGATGATTTTATGAAAACTGGTGTTGCGGGTATGCACGAGTGTAAAGCTGTAGCGGTCGCCCAGATATGCTTGCCAATGACCAATTTCAGAAAAAGAATCACCGAGTACCAGCAAATGTTTTTTGTTGGGTGCGTGCGCAGTGTTGGATTGGCCGGGAATTTTTTGCTGCGGCGCGCTCCAGCCGTACCAGCGCTCAGGGTAAGCACCCACGCGCGTTAAGTCGCCGCTCAGTGGCTGTGCCCAAATAATCAGCCCAGCACAAAAACCTACCATTAAGCAGACGGCGATGATTACGATGCTGTTGTAAGTTTTCATCATCAAAATTGAAAATAGAGAAATTCGCTGACTTGACCGATATTGACGATGCTATAACTCAGCACCACGGCCGTGAGCAATGCCAGCAGAGGGTGTGGTCGCCATTGCCAGCGCGTTTGTCCGGTTACTGCATCTGAAGCGGGTTGAAAACGCGCCATAATTTCCTGTGTGTTGGGTGCAAATAAAGCAATGAGGCCGGCCAGCCAGACATAATTCCAGCCATCATCCGCATGCTCCAATATAGGAATTACCGTTTCGCCATCAACAGCGGATAGTGTGCCGGTCATGGCTTGCAGCACCACGAGTGCATCGTGTGCGGACGTTGCGCGAAAAATCACAAAAGCAAACACCACGCCGAGCGTGGTGAGCAGCCAACCTAGCGCAGCTCGCGCGCGCGCCGTTGCCGTTTTGCTGTTGCTGGGCGGTGGAAAAAATTCACGAAACACATGGTTGATGGTGAGATAAATGCCGTGCAAGCCGCCCCAAATAATGAAGGTCCAGCCCGCGCCATGCCAGAGGCCGCCGAGCAGCATGGTGAGCATTAAATTGATGTGACGGCGCGTTTTGCCTTTGCGATTGCCGCCGAGAGTGATGTAAAGATAGTCGCGCAAAAATTGCGACAGCGTCATGTGCCAGCGGCGCCAGAAATCAATGATGTTGGTAGATTTGTAGGGCGAATTAAAATTGAGTGGCAGTTTGATGCCAAACAAACGCGACAAACCAATCGCCATATCAGAATAGCCAGAAAAATCAAAATACAGTTGTAAACAGTAGGCCAGCGCGCCCAGCCATGCTTCTTCGGTGGACAGCAGCCCCGGATGTTTACTGACGGCAAATACTGGTGACACAAAGCTGGCTAGCGGATCGGCAATCGCCATTTTTTTGAACATGCCAATGGCGAAAATGGTGAGGCCAACCGAAATATTTTCTTGGCTGATGCGGTAGGTTTCTGCACGCGCAAATTGCGGCATCATCTGTTTGTGGTGCAGGATAGGTCCCGCAATCAAATGTGGAAAATAAGTGATAAACAATAAATAGTGTGCGGGATTGCGCTCTTTCACAATGCCTTTGTGGCAATCTGCTAAATACGCAATTTGGGTAAATGTAAAAAAGGAAATGCCTAACGGCAAAATAATATCGGGGAAGTTGATGTGAGAACCCGTCAACGCTACCCAGTTGTCGAGAAAGAAATTGGTGTATTTGTAGTGAGCGAGCAAGCCCAGATCAAATACCAAACCGATAATCAGCCAAGTTTTTGCGCGCCGCAGGGCTTGGTTTTCAATGTGCTTGCTGATTTGTTTGCCAACTTGATAGTTCACCGTGATCGACAGCAACAACAGTGGAACGTAATACACGTCCCAATAGCCGTAAAAAAATAGCGAACACAGCGCCAGCCAAGCAGCAGCGGCTTCATGACGAAAACGTGCAGCAATAAAAAAACCTGCCAGTGCGACTGGCAGGAATAACCAAATAAATGGATACGAATTAAACAGCATGCAGCGTCAGACTACCTGCAAGTGTTCCGTGCGGATTTTTTGTTCCCATATTTGTGGGCCGGTGGTGTGAATGGAAACGCCGTCCACATCTACTGCCACAGTAACGGGCATGTCTTTGACTTCAAATTCATAAATTGCCTCCATGCCCAGTTCTGGAAACGCCAACACTTTGGCAGCGGTAATGGCTTTGGAAACGAGATAAGCGGCGCCGCCAACAGCCATTAAATACACAGCTTTGTTGTCTTTGATGGCTTCGATAGCGATAGGTCCGCGCTCGGATTTGCCGATCATGCCGATCAAGCCGGTTTTTTCTAGCATGGTGCGCGTGAATTTATCCATGCGTGTTGCTGTGGTGGGGCCAGCAGGGCCGACGACTTCGTCGCGCACGGGGTTTACAGGGCCGACGTAGTAAATAAAACGGTTGCTGAGATCGACAGGTAATGCCTCACCTTGCGTAATCATTTCCACCATTTTTTTGTGCGCGGCATCGCGACCGGTGAGCATCTTGCCGGAGAGTAGCAATGTCTCGCCAGATTTCCATGCAGCAATATCCGCTTTAGAGAGTGTGTCCAAATTCACGCGGCGCGAGCTATCGGTATTCCAAGAAATTTCTGGCCACTCGTCGATAGAGGGCGGTGTTTGCAGCGCAGGACCGGAGCCGTCGAGCACAAAGTGCGCGTGGCGCGTGGCGGCGCAGTTGGGGATCATGCATACCGGCAGCGAAGCAGCGTGCGTGGGGTAATCTTTGATTTTTACATCGAGTACGGTCGTCAAACCGCCCAAACCTTGCGCGCCGATGCCGAGTTGATTCACTTTTTCAAACAATTCCAAGCGCAGCTCTTCGATGCGATTTTGTGGGCCACGCGCCATCAAGTCGTAAATATCGATGTCTTCCATCAATACTTCTTTCGCCAGCACAGCGGCTTTTTCTGCCGTGCCGCCGATGCCGATGCCCAGCATTCCAGGTGGGCACCAACCCGCGCCCATCGTGGGCACGGTTTTCAGCACCCAATCCACGATGGAATCCGAAGGGTTGAGCATGGCCATTTTGGCTTTGTTTTCCGAGCCGCCACCTTTGGCGGCAATGTCCACTTCAATGGTATTGCCCGGCACGAATTGGTAGTGAATCACGGCGGGTGTGTTGTCTTTGGTATTTTGGCGTTTGCCGGCGGGGTCGGCGAGGATGGAGGCGCGCAGCACATTGTCCGGTTGTAAATACGCGCGGCGCACGCCTTCGTTAATCATGTCATCAACGCTCATGCTGGCGTCATCCCAATGGATGCCCATGCCCACTTTGACGAAGACGGTGACGATGCCGGTGTCTTGGCAAATGGGGCGATGCCCCATCGCACACATGCGCGAGTTGATCAGAATTTGCGCGATAGCGTCTTTGGCGGCCGGATTTTGCTCGCGCTCGTAAGCCTTGTGCATAGCGTGTACGAAATCGAGGGGGTGGAAATAGGAGATGAACTGCAAGGCATCAGCCACGCTGGCAATTAAATCTTCTTGGCGAATGGTGGTCATGGTGAACTCCGGTACAAGCACGCAAACAAGGCGACCATTCTAGCAGTAGGTGTGTATTTTTTGCCGGTATAATGCCGCCCTTCGCACAGGATCGACAGGATTGCTCGCATGATTATTCACCCCAAAGTTCGCGGCTTCATCTGCACCAATGCACATCCGAAAGGTTGCGCTGCCAACGTGCAGCAGCAAATTGACTATGTGCGTCAGCAGGGAGCGATGACTGGTGGGCCTAAAAATGTTTTGGTGATCGGCGCGTCAACTGGCTACGGTTTGGCCTCGCGCATTACAGCGGCGTTTGCTTGCGGCGCAAAAACTTTGGGTATCTTTTTTGAAAAAGAGCCGGACGAAAAACGTACAGGCACAGCGGGTTGGTATAACTCCGCCGCTTTTCATCAAGCGGCCACGCAAGCGGGTTTATACGCGAAGCACATCAATGGCGATGCGTTTTCCGATGAAATCAAACAAAAAACGATTGATACCATCAAAGCCGATATGGGCAAGGTGGATTTGGTGATTTACAGCTTGGCATCACCGCGCCGTCAGCACCCGAAAACAGGTGTGGTACACGGCTCGGTGTTGAAGCCGATTGGTCAGGCAGTGACGCAGCGCGGTGTTAATACCGACAAACAAATTGTGGAAGAAGTAACACTGCCAGCGGCCAGCGAAGAAGAAATTGCCAACACCGTAGCGGTGATGGGCGGCGAAGATTGGCAGATGTGGATAGAAGCACTACTTGCCGCCGATGTGTTAGCGGAAGGCGCGCAGACCACGGCTTACACATACTTAGGTGAAAAGCTGACGTGGGATATTTATTGGAATGGCACGATTGGCGCAGCGAAAAAAGATTTAGATCGCACGCGAGTGGTGGTCGATGAAAAGCTGTCGGCTATCCACGGCAAATCGTATGTATCGGTCTTAAAAGCACTGGTGACGCAGGCGAGCGCGGCGATTCCCATCATGCCGCTGTATTTATCTCTGTTGTACAAAGTGATGAAAGAGAAAGGCGGCCATGAGGGTTGTATCGAACAGATTTATCGTTTGTTTCATGATGAATTGTTCAACGCTACGCGCCAGTTAGATGCTGAGGGACGTTTGCGCGTGGACGACAAAGAGTTGCGCCCGGAAGTACAGGATGCCGTTGCAGCATTGTGGCCGGTGGTGACCACCGAGAATCTGTATCAACTGACGGATTTCCAAGGCTACAAAGACGAGTTTCTCAAATTGTTTGGCTTCGGGTTTGCCAGCGTCAACTACGATGAAGATTTGAGCCCTGTGGTGGAGTTGCCGCTGGTTTAACGCATGGCTGAGGTCAGGTCTGGTGAATGGGTGCGGTTGTCGCCACTGGTGCGGCGGCTGACAGCCAACAACCCGAGCACCATGACGGGTGCCGGTACCAATTGCTATCTGATCGGCACGGATGAGCTGGCGATTTTGGATCCGGGCCCTGCCGATCCTGTGCATATCGAGGCAATTTTGGCGGCAGTGGGTGCAGCCACTGTGCATTGGATTGTTGTTACCCACACGCATCCAGACCATTCACCAGCGGCCAAATTATTGGCAGAGACAACGGGCGCGAAGTTGATAGGCGCAGTGTTGCCGCAGGATGAGCATCAGGATGCGAGCTTTAGCGTTGAGCGCAACCTACAGCACGGCGATCTCATACAGGGAACAGCATTCACCCTAGAGGCTATTGCCACACCCGGACATGCCGCCAATCACTTTTGCTACTTACTAAGAGAAGAAGGAGCGCTGTTTACTGGCGATCACATCATGGAAGGATCCACGGTGGTGATTGTGCCGCCGGGTGGCGACATGGCGGATTATCTGCAGTCTTTGGCATTGCTGAAACAGTATCCGGTGCGCAGCCTGTTGCCAGGGCACGGCGATGTGATGCGTGAGCCTTTGCAGGTGATCGACGGTTTGATTGCACACAGGTTGCGGCGTGAGCAGAAGGTGATTGCCGTATTGCGCGCGTTGGGAAAGGGCTCGATAGGTGAGATCACGCCAGCAGTGTATGACGATGTGGATGCCAGCCTGCATTGGTTGGCGGAAATATCCTTGTGGGCACATTTGTTGAAGCTAGACAAGGAAGGGCGAGCGCGGCGTGAGGGAGACTTTGGGCAGCAAGCATTTAACACCCAGTGTTGGTATTGGGTGGCAGAAAATACTGATTTAGTGCTTGAAAACAGGGAGGCTGCTCACTACAATTCGCCACCCAATTCCAGCCCCTGACCGAGCGGTAGAGAAATGAAGACGATCAGCGCCAATGCGCAGACAGCACAACACGATTGGTATGTAGTGGATGCCAACAATTTGGTTCTCGGCCGCTTGGCGGCGGAGCTAGCACGTCGCTTGCGCGGTAAGCACAAGCCTGAGTTCACACCGCACTGCGATACGGGTGATTACATTGTTGTGGTTAACGCAGAAAAAGTGCGTGTGACCGGTGCTAAAAGCAAAGACAAGGTGTACTACAGCCACAGCAACTTCCCTGGCGGTTTGAAAGAGATCACTTTTGAAAAGCTGATCGACCGTGCGCCTGAGCGTGCCATTGAACTGGCGGTGAAAGGTATGTTGCCGCGCGGACCACTGGGTCGCGCAATGTTCAAAAAACTCAAAGTTTACGCTGGCACTGAGCACCCACACGGTGCGCAGCAGCCACAAACACTTTCACTGTAAGAGGCGTTTATGGCAGTGCAGCAGGCAGTAAAACAAAACTACGGAACCGGTCGTCGTAAGACCGCAACAGCGCGTGTTTTTATCAAAGCGGGCAGCGGCAATATCGTCATCAACGACCGCACGTTGGAAAACTATTTTGGCCGCGAAGTGGCGCGCATGATCGTGCGTCAACCTCTGGTGTTGACGGGTCTGGATCAAAAGCTGGATCTGAAAATCACTGTTGCAGGTGGCGGCAGCTTTGGTCAAGCCGGCGCGATTCGCCACGGCATTACGCGCGCATTGATGGAATACGACGAGAGCTTGCGCGGTGCGCTGCGTGAAGCGGGCTATGTCACACGTGATTCTCGTGAAGTAGAACGTAAGAAAGTAGGCTTGCGCAAAGCGCGTAAGCGTCCTCAGTACTCCAAGCGTTAATATTTTTGTGTGGCTATTGCGCCCGAATCTCGTTAGTGGTTCGGGCGTTTTTGTTTTTAGGCAGGGTGTTTGTTTGTTCTCCGTCAAACGATGTTTTCTTGCCTTAAGCGATCAGTCTGGCATAATACCGCCCGACTTTTTCTGGTCTTTTTAACTTCGAAGGCTCTGTGTCTTGCAGAGACGCGTCTAGCAGTGATGGGAGAAAAGCGTCATGAGTAATGACGGTGTAAACCACGCGCGACGCCGCTTCCTTACCGTTGCCACCACTGGTGTTGGCGTTGCTGGAGCTGGTTTTGTCGCCACCCCCTTTATTGGATCTTGGAATCCTAGTGCTAAAGCCAAATCGGCAGGTGCACCAGTCAAGGCAAATATCAGCAAAATTGAAGATGGGCAAATGGCCACTTTTGAGTGGCAGGGCAAGCCCGTTTATGTTGTGCGTCGTACGCCGGCGATGATTTCTGGTCTAGCGAAAATGGATGATCACTTGAAAGATCCAGAATCGCTGAAGTCAGAGCAGCCGTCGTATTGCAAAAATGAACACCGATCGATCAAAGACGCTGTATTTGTAGTGGTGGGAATTTGCACACATTTAGGCTGTGCGCCGAAATTTCGCCCAGAAGTAGCGCCAGAAGATTTAGGCAAAGATTGGGTTGGTGGATTCTTCTGCCCGTGCCATGGTTCCAAGTTTGATCTCGCGGGTCGGGTAATGCAGAACGTACCGGCGCCAGCAAATTTGACTGTTCCAGCCTATCGTTTTGATAGCGATAACGTGATCGTGATTGGTGAAGACCAGAAGGGGGCGGCATGACATCTTGGCTGATCGGTTTGCGAGATTGGGTTGATGCGCGTCTGCCCATTATGCGTGCGTGGAATACCCATATGGGTCAGTACTACGCACCGAAGAATTTTAACTTTTGGTATTTCTTCGGTGTGTTGTCGCTGTTGGTGCTGGTCAATCAATTGCTAACTGGCATTTGGTTGACGATGTCTTACACGCCAACCGCAGAAGGCGCGTTTGCTTCCGTGGAATACATCATGCGTGATGTGGATTACGGCTGGATTATTCGCTACATGCACTCCACGGGTGCTTCTGCATTTTTTGCTGTGGTGTATCTGCATATGTTTCGCGGTTTGTTGTACGGATCTTACAAAAAGCCGCGTGAATTGGTGTGGTTGTTCGGCATGTTGATCTATCTCTGTCTGATGGCAGAAGGGTTCATGGGCTATGTACTGCCTTGGGGTCAAATGTCTTACTGGGGCGCACAGGTTATCGTTTCTCTGTTTGGTGCAATTCCTGTGGTCGGCGATAGCCTTGTGCAGTGGGTGCGCGGCGACTTTCTGATCTCTGGCATCACGCTAAACCGCTTCTTTGCCTTGCATGTAGTGGCGATTCCGTTGATTTTGGTCATGCTAGTGGTGCTGCACTTGTTGGCATTGCACGAAGTGGGCTCTAACAATCCCGACGGCATTGAAATCAAGAAAAAGAAAGGTGCTAACGGTAAACCCTTGGACGGCATTCCTTTTCATCCTTACTACACCGTGCATGATTTGGTGGGCATTGCAGTTTTCTTGTTTGTGTTCTGCTTTATCTTGTTCTTCATGCCTGAAATGGGTGGTTATTTTCTTGAGCATGCCAACTTTGAAATGGCAAACAATTTGAAAACACCGCCGCATATTGCGCCGGTTTGGTACTACACACCGTTTTACGCCATGCTGCGTGCCACAACTTTGGAATTTTTTGGGTTGTCTTCAAAGTTCTGGGGCTTTGTTATCATGGCAGCTGCAATTGCTATTTTGTTCGTGTTGCCTTGGCTGGATCGTAGCAAAGTAAAATCTTGGCGCTATAAAGGTCGCCTGACTCAAATCGCTATTTATTCTTTCGCTATTTCTTTTTTGTTGCTGGGCTATTTGGGTGCGATTCCTCCTGGTGGGTATTTCATGGGACATTGGATCCATCACGAGGTTTCGTGGTTGGAAAACAATGACGTAGCGCAATATTTGACCGTGGTTTATTTTGCTTTCTTTGTGTTGATGCCGATCTATACATCAATCGAGAAAACAAAACCTGAGCCTGACCGCGTTACGATGAAATAAGGAGTGATGCGATGAAAAAAATACTTATTTTGTTAACGCTGGGGATATTGCCACTGTTGGCTTTTGCTAACGAAGGCGAGAAGTCTTGTGGATCCATTGAATGCGATAAATTTGAGCCTGCGCTGCACGATAAAGCTTCTTTGCAGCGTGGTGCAAAAAATTTCGTAAACTATTGCATGGGTTGTCACTCTATGGAGTACATGCGCTACGAGCGCATGGCGGATGACTTGGATATTCCTCATGAAATGGCACAGCAAAATCTAAATTTTTCTGAGAGCAATATTGGCGATTTGATGAAAATTGCTGCACCAGCTAAAGAGCAGAAGAAATGGTTTGGAGCAGCACCACCTGATTTGACTTTGGTGGCGCGCGCGCGCGGTGTGGAGTGGCTGTATACCTATTTGCGTAATTTTTACCAAGACGATAAGCGTCCTTACGGTGTCAATAACCGTGTATTTAAGGATGTGGGTATGCCGCACGTGATGCTGGAGTTGCAAGGCATGCCAAAGTGTGCGCCTGGCCCTGTTTACGCAGAGAATGGCGGCATCAAGCGTGATCCTTTGACGCGTGAAGAAATTTTAGTTGATGCAAAAACTGGAGCGGCGCTGAATCCTTGTGGACGCCTGGTGGTTGAAAAGGCAGGCAAAATGAAACCGGCAGAGTTTGATCAAGCAGTCGGTGATTTGGTGAGCTTTCTTGCGTATGCCGGTGAACCTGCTGCGTTGAAGCGTCAGCGTATGGGTATTTACGCGCTATTTTTTGTGTCCTTGTTCTTTATTTTCGCTTGGCTGCTGAACAGAGAGTATTGGAAAGACGTGCACTAAGTTAGCAGTGCATCATCTTTGCTGTAGACCATGATCGAGGGGCGGCGTGAGTCGCCCTTGTTTATTTATTCTGGAGTGCTTTTTATGTCGGTAATTACTCGTCGTTCTACAATGGCTTTGTTTTCAGATGGTGCGAGCCATCTCAGCCACTGCGTGCGTATTGTGCTGGCAGAAAAGGACATCACGGTAGAAATTATCGACACGCATCCTTCAGATATTCCAGAGGAAGTGTCCGAGCACAATCCTTACAACAGCCTGCCGACGCTGGTGGATCGCGAACTGGCGCTGTACGACGCTTGGGTCATGATGGAATACCTTGACGAACGCTTCCCTCACCCACCTTTGTTGCCTGTTTATCCAGTGACGCGTGCACAAACGCGTTTGTTGCACAAGCGTATGGATAGGGACTGGGGTGCACTCATTTCTGCTATTGAGCAGGGTGATAAAGCAACAGCCAGCAAAGCAGCAAAAGAATTGAAAGAAACATTGATGGCTATTGCACCTATTTTTAATGAAAAACCGTATTTCATGAACGATGAATTGACCTTGGTGGATTGCTGTTTGGTGCCTATTTTGTGGCGCTTGCCAGCATTGGGGATCGATTTGCCCAACAACAAGCAAACCAAGCCGCTACATGACTATATGGAGCGCATGTTCAAACGCCGTGCATTTAAGGCAAGTCTTTCCGAGCAGGAAAAAGAAATGCGCCCTGAGCGCGTGGAACAGAAATAAAGCATCCGCCATGCTATCCAGTAAGCCGTATCTTTTGCGGGCACTGCACGAATGGATAGTCGATAACCACTGCACACCGCATTTGGTGGTGGATGCGTTATTGCAAGGTGTGGTAGTGCCTGCTGAACATATCAAAGATGGTCAGATCGTGTTGAATGTTTCTCCTTCAGCGGTGGTTGGTTTGGCGCTGGGACAAAATGAGATCACTTTCAGTGCGCGTTTTGGCGGCGTGGCGCGCAATATTTGTGTGCCAATTTATGCTGTGCAAGGGATTTATGCGCGAGAAAATGGCCAGGGCATGATGTTCCCGCCTGAAAATATTCCTGAGCCTGATCCTACGGATGGTGGTGGCAATGGCGCGCAAAAGGCAGCGTCCACGCGCCCAACTTTGCGGGTGGTCAAGTAGGTCATGGTAGATTCTGCAGCTCGTGACACCGACGAGCAGTTGGTTGCCCGCGTGCAAAAAGGCGACAAACGCAGCTTTGATTTGCTCGTCTTAAAATACCAACACAAAGTGTTGGCCTTGGTACGGCGTTATGTGAAGGATCACGCCGAAGCAGAAGATGTAGCGCAAGAATCTTTTGTAAAAGCGTACCGTGCGATTGCTAGTTTTCGTGGTGACAGTGCGTTTTACACTTGGTTGTATCGTATTGCTGTTAACACGGCGAAAAACACGCTGGATGCGCGCAAACGTCGCCCTGCTTCCGATATTGATATTGATGAAGTGGAAGATTATGCGTTTAGTGATGCGTTGCGTGTTGAGGAAAATCCTGAAAACTTATTGGCTACGCAAGATCTACATCGTGTTGTGGAAGAAACATTAGCTGGACTGCCGGAAGAGTTACGAAGAGCCTTAATGCTGCGTGAATTTGATGGTCTTGCCTATGAAGAAATCGCCGAGGTAATGGAGTGTCCTATCGGTACAGTACGCTCCCGTATTTTTCGGGCGCGTGAAGCCATTGATGAGGCTATTCGCCCTCTGTTGGAAGCCTGATCGGCTCAACTAATGCGGAGATCCGTGGGGAACTAAACGGGATGCCTTTAGTCACAAAGGTCAGTCAATAATGCATAGTCGACGTGATGCCGCCAACCCCGTTTGAGGTGCTGTATGCCATCTAACTCTCAGTCCCCGTTTGAGCATGCTGAATCATTGTCTGCCGTGATGGACGGTTCGAGCCATGAATTGGAGCTACACCGCCTTTTATCGGCATGTGCAGATGATGTGGAATTGCGCAAGCGTTGGGCGCGGTATCAGTTGGCGGCGGCAGTTCTGCAAAAACAACCGGTGGCGTTGAATAATTCACTGGCTTTTGCTGATGCCGTGCGCCGCGCCATTGATGTGGAGGACGGTCGTACTGCCTTGACCACAGAAACGCAGGCAGCTGGGCGCGGTAGTGTAAAAATGATGGCCAGAGTGGCGGTTGCTGCGTCCGTGGCGCTGTTGGTGATTGTGGGTGCGCAGTGGCAGCAACAGACTGGCTCCGACGCAGTGCGACAAGTGGCAGACGTTGCGCCAGTTGCGCAGCACATTGAGCACAGTGTTGCTGTGTCTACGCAGAAACCTTTGGCGGGAGCTTTAGGTGTAGACAATATTTTTTCGCAGTCGGGTGATGCACCGAATATGCGTTTGGGTAACCCGCAAGAATTTGAAAATGCAGCGCTAAAAACAGGCAGAACCCAAGTGCCTCTAATTAACACTGCAGAGCAGAGTTTTTCCAGAAAGTAGCTTTAATGTGGGAGCGTGGACAGATATTGCAATGGGGGCTGCATGTCCAGTAAAAAAATCGTTATCGCACGTCAACGCAAATTCATTGCACCACTCTTTTTTGCCATAGTCACCTCTTTATTTTCCGCAGTAGTCTTCTCAGCAGAGTTGCCAGACTTCACGACCTTGGTGGAAAAAAATTCACCCGCAGTGGTGAAAATTCAGGTGGAAACAGGGCTGTCTCATCATCCATTGTCGCCAGCGATTTCAGCGAGTAAACCGCGTTCTGAAGTAATGGGTTTAGGATCGGGATTTATTATTGAACCAGATGGCTACATTCTGACGAACTATCACGTTATCAAGGATGCAGACAAAATTGTTGTGCGCATGAGTGATCGGCGAGAGTTTGATGCCGAAGTGGTCGGCAGCGATTCGCGTTCCGATATCGCACTGCTAAAAGTGAATGCAAGTGGTTTGCCAGTGCTGAAGTTGGATACCAGTGACAAGCTCAAAGTGGGAGAGTGGGTATTGGCGATAGGCTCACCGTTTGGCTTGGATTACTCTGTGTCGCAAGGCATCGTGAGTGCCATGGGGCGCAGTTTGCCGAACGGTGAAAACGAAAATTATGTGCCATTTATCCAAACGGATGTTGCGATTAATCCTGGTAATTCTGGCGGCCCGCTGTTTAATTTGGCGGGTGATGTAGTGGGCATCAATTCACAAATTTTTACGCGCACCGGCGGTTCTATGGGGCTGTCATTTGCTATCCCTGCCAGTGTGGTACGCAACGTGGTCGCACAATTGAAAGACAAAGGTTATGTTGCGCGCGGTTGGCTGGGTGTATCCATTCAGGATGTGGATCGTTCATTGGCGGCATCTTTCGGTTTGAGTAAACCAGAGGGTGCGCTGGTGGCACAGGTGGGGGCGGACAGTCCAGCCGATAAAGCCGGTATTGCAGCAGGAGATGTTATTACCGCCTTTAATGGCAAGCCTATTTTATTTGCTGGCGATTTGTCGCATTTGGTGGGTCAGGTGTCTCCCGATAGTGCGGCAGAATTGACCTTGGTGCGTCATGGTGTATCGCAAAATGTACATATTGTGGTGGGAGAATTGTCCGATAAGTTAGCCAACACTAACCACTCAGTTGCCCGTAAAGCGCAACAGGATGGCGTGGCGGGCGGCATCCTGGGCATGCAAATTGAAGGATTGGATGCACGGCTAGCTGCGCAGCTGCGGGTTAGTGGTGGTGTGCTTGTGCGAGCAGTACGCCGAGGTGGGGCTGCGGAGAAAGCTGGGTTGCAACTGGGAGATGTGGTTGTGCAGTTAGGGTTTATCAATGTGGATGATGAATCATCGTTTCGGCGTGTCGTTAATGGTCTGCAAGCGGGCAGTATTCAGCCTATTCGTTTCTTTCGCGAGGGACGGTCTATCTTCCGCTCTATTGTGATTCCTTAGCGATATTGCGAGGCACGAGGGCTTGTGGGATCGGGTAGAATGCAGCACTTTTTTCTGTGCCGGAAATACGCGTGTCCGATCTGAGCCATATACGTAACTTTTCTATCATTGCACACATCGATCATGGTAAATCGACGTTGGCTGATCGTTTTATTCAGGTGTGTGGCGGTTTATCCGCACGGGAAATGGAAGCGCAAGTGTTGGACTCGATGGATATCGAGCGCGAGCGTGGTATCACCATTAAGGCGCAAAGCGTGACACTCGGCTATCAAGCACGCGATGGAAAAACGTACCAATTGAATTTTATTGATACACCAGGGCATGTGGATTTTAGTTATGAAGTGTCACGTTCATTGGCTGCTTGCGAAGGTGCACTATTGGTGGTTGATGCTGCGCAGGGTGTAGAAGCGCAATCGGTTGCTAATTGCTATACCGCGATTGAGCAAGGTTTAGAAGTTTTGCCTGTATTGAATAAGATGGATCTGCCGCAGGCAGAACCCGAGCGCGTACAGCAAGAAGTGGAAGAAATTATTGGGATTGATGCAAGTGACGCTTGCCGCTGCAGTGCAAAATCCGGTTTGGGTATTGAGGATGTTCTAGAGCAGTTGGTTGTAAAAATTCCGCCTCCACAAGGCGATGTTGATGCGCCGCTGCAGGCATTGATTATTGATTCTTGGTTTGATAATTATTTGGGCGTTGTGTCGTTAGTGCGCGTTAAGCACGGCACTTTGCGTAAAAAAGATAAAATATTCGCTAAGAGTATTGGTAAAGTTCATCTCGTTGATGCGGTTGGAATTTTTACGCCCAAGCGCAAAGAAACGGATGAATTAAAAGCAGGTGAAGTAGGCTTTGTCGTTGCTGGTATCAAAGATATTCACGGCGCACCTGTGGGTGACACTCTGATTAATGCTGCGTTTCCTGATACGCCGTCACTGCCTGGCTTCCAAAAAGTGAAGCCGCAAGTGTATGCCGGCGTGTTTCCCGTGAATGCCGATGACTACGAAGATTTTCGTGAGGCTTTGGCTAAGCTGACACTCAATGATGCAGCCCTTTTTTATGAACCAGAGACATCCGATGCGTTGGGTTTTGGTTTTCGCTGTGGTTTTCTGGGTATGCTGCACATGGAAATTGTGCAAGAGCGTTTGGAGCGCGAATACGACCTTGATCTCATCACCACCGCACCCACTGTGGTGTATGAAGTGGTGTTGAACGATGGCGAAGTGATGCTGGTGGACAATCCCTCCAAGCTGCCTGATGCGGGAAAGATTCAAGAGATGCGTGAGCCTATCGTAGAGGCCAGCATCTTAGTGCCGCAGACGTATTTAGGAAATGTCATCGGTTTGTGCGTGGAAAAACGCGGCGTACAAAAAGATATGCTGTTTATCGGCAATCAAGTGTCATTGCGCTATGAGTTGCCAATGAGCGAAGTGGTAATGGATTTTTTTGATCGTTTGAAATCTGTGAGTCGCGGCTTTGCTTCGCTGGATTACTCCTTTCTGCGTTTTGATAGTGCAAAACTGGCCAAACTGGATGTGATGATTAACGGCGATAAAGTGGATGCGTTGGCGATTATCGTGCATCGTGATAATGCGCAGTCACGCGGTCGTGTGCTATGTGAAAAAATGCAGGAGTTAATTCCTCGTCAAATGTATGACGTGGCGATTCAGGCTGCGTTGGGCGGGCAAATTATTGCGCGCACTACGGTTAAAGCTATGCGAAAAAATGTTTTGGCAAAATGTTATGGCGGCGATGCATCGCGTAAAAAGAAATTATTGGAAAAACAAAAAGCAGGCAAAAAACGCATGAAGCAGATTGGTCATGTTGAAATTCCACAAGAAGCATTTCTTGCTGTATTAAAGGCGGATTAGTGATGTTTGTCGAAGCATTATTGGGTGCGTTGGTGGTGAGCGTCATCAGTTGGTGGATTCAGGAGGCGATGGGCAGATCTGTGCGCGTGCAAATGGTGGTCAAAAACCATGGTAATGTTGTGACTGTATTAAAGGAAAAAATGCCGACGTGGTTTCAGGGGCTTTCGATAGTGCTGATGTTGGCGTGGGTTGCAGTGGCTGTCATTTTATTTGGAGAGACGCGAAAATCTGGTGTTGGTGATATTGGTGATTTTTCACTGATTCTTGTGATGTTGGTATTGGCAGCTGGTGTTGTGGTTGGTGTGGATAAAATATTTTTTACGCGTCGCCGCGTACAATTGATGGGTGCGGCGAATGTTCAACGTGTGCTATCGCAAATTAAAGTTTCTGATGAGAAGCAAAAAGCAGTGGATTGGGCGGAAAAAGATTTTGTAGTGGCAGAATATGCAAAATCATTTTTTCCTGTGTTATTTGTGGTGTTGGTGTTGCGCTCTTTTTTATTTGAGCCGTTCAAAATACCTTCAGCATCGATGGTGCCTACGCTGTTAGTGCATGATTTTATCCTGGTTAATAAGTTTGCTTACGGCGTGCGATTGCCGGTGATTGGAACAAAAATTATTCCCGTGAGTGAGCCGGCACGCGGTGATGTGATGGTGTTTTACCCGCCCAATGACAAGCGTTACTTTATCAAGCGTGTCATTGGATTGCCTGGCGATCACATCCAAGTTAAAGACAACATACTGTATATCAATGGTGTACAGATGCGTCAGCAGCAGTTGCGAATAGATGACACGGGGTTTCCCTATATGCTGGTGATGCGAGAAAACTTGCAACCGAAAGAGCATTTGTTGCAGAAAGTATCTTTGGCCACGCCACAAAGCAACTATGAGACGGTGGTGCCAGAAAAGTCGTACTTCATGATGGGCGATAACCGAGATAACAGTAGTGATAGCCGCTTCTGGGGCGCTGTGCCTGAAGCCAATATTGTAGGGAAGGCTGTTTATGTCTGGATGCACTGGGAGGGTGTGTCGGGCTTGCCCTCGTTCTCGCGCAATGGTGTAATCCAGTGACCACTCAACCTGCTAAGAAGGATTTGTCTATGAAACTGCCAAGCAAACAGCGCGGAGCCACGATGTGGGAAATGTGTTTGTATGTTTTTGTTTTTTTGACCGTAGTTACTACGGCATTGAAGTTGGGTCCGCTGTATATCCAAGATAGAAATATTGGTTCAGCATTGAATGCGCTGAATGATTCAGCGAGTGGCGATGTGACCAATGAGGCAATCAAAGACCGCTTATCAAAAACATTTCAGGTAAGCATGATAGACGATAAATTCCTGAGTGATTTGGAAGTGGATCGCACGGGCGTAACGCCTGTTTTAAAACTAGATTACGAAGTGCGTACGCCATTTGTGGGCAATGTTGAAGTGATCCTGCATTTTTCACACGCAGTCAATCTCACCTCTGCGCGCTAGTGAGTGCAGCTGTTGCCTATTTGCAGAAACATTTGGGACATGTTTTTGCTGATCAGCGTTTGTGTCAACAAGCGTTGACTCATCGCAGCCATAATACGCATCACAATGAGCGGTTAGAGTTTCTTGGTGATGCGGTTCTTGATTTTTTAGTGGCGGAGCAACTGTATCGCCGTTACCCCTCGGCTACTGAAGGGGAGTTGTCCCGTATGCGAGCACACGTTGTGCGCGGCGAGCAATTGGCCAAGTTGGGCGAAACACTGCAGATTGCGGATTGGATCCTTTTAGGCGCTGGTGAAGAGAATGCTGGAGGGCGGCAGCGCTCTTCATTGATCGCCGATGTTGTTGAAGCGTTGATTGCTGCTGTGTATTTAGATGGTGGCTTGGAAAAATGTAGAGAAGTGGTGCAGAGGCTTTTTACTCCGGTGTTGGAAAACTTAACCCCTTCTGTCGGTAAAGATGCAAAAACCACCTTGCAAGAATATTTGCAGTCACGTCATCTGCCTTTGCCCGTGTATGAATTGGTGGCTCGTGGAGGGAGTGATCACAGTGCGACATTTACGATGGCTTGCTTCGTGGAAGCATTGAAAGTGCGTGAAGAAAGCATTGCCTCTAGTCGTAAACAAGCAGAGCAGTTAGCAGCAAAAAAAATACTGCAAAAATTGGGCTTGTCCGTTGGGTCAATGTCATGAGCAATGATTACTCCTTGCAAATATCTGAAAAGCGCTGCGGCATGGTGGCTGTTGTGGGTCGACCTAATGTGGGGAAATCAACGCTGCTCAATCATCTAGTGGGGCAGAAGTTGTGTATTACTTCACGCAAACCGCAAACTACGCGGCATTTGATTCTCGGTATCAAATCGACAGAGAACTGCCAAATTATTTTTGTGGATACGCCAGGTATGCATAAAGGCGGCAAGCATGCGATGAATCAGCGCATGAATAAATCAGCCGCTGCTGTGTTGCACGATGTGGATATCGTGCTGTGGGTGGTGGATCGCTCCGTGTGGACGGAAGAAGATGAGCAGGTGTTGCAACGACTGACTGCCACGGAATGCCCGGTGATTTTGGCAATCAACAAAACAGATAAAGTGGAGGAGAAAGCGTCTCTGCTGCCGGTGATTTCTCGCTATGTAGAATTGCGCTCTTTTTTAGCGGTAATTCCTGTGTCTGCGCTACAGGGTACAGGTTTGGATGTGCTGGAGGACGTAATTGCAAAACATTTGCCTGTTTCCGATTTTATTTACCCAGAAGACCAATTGACTGATAAAAGTGAGCGTTTTTTTGCTGCAGAAATTGTGCGTGAAAAAATTATTCGCCAGCTGGGTGAAGAACTGCCTTATCAAACAGCCGTAGAGATTGAGCAGTTTGTAGATGATGCAGGTTTGTTGCGCATCGCAGCGCTGATTATCGTGGAAAAAGAAGGACAGAAAAAAATTGTGATTGGCGATGGCGGTGAACGTCTGAAGAAAATTGGGCAGCAGGCGCGATTGGATATGGAGAAAATGTTTGGCGCTAAAGTTATGTTGAAGTTGTGGGTGAAGGTGAGGCGCGGTTGGGCCGACAACGAAAGAGCGCTAAACAGTTTAGGCATTGAGTAGATCTTGCGGTGTAGCATGTCGCGAGGGTTTCTTCTGCACAGTCGCCCGTTCAAAGAATCCTCAGTGATTGCCGCTTTTGTGACGGATACCGATGGCAGAATAGATTTGATTGTGCGCTCTGTGCGTGGCAAGCAAGGCAAGAAAAATAAACCCATCCTGCCGTTTTGTTTGTATGAGTTGTCGTGGATAGGTAGAGGGGAATTAAAGAATTTACAGAGTTTTGAGGCCGTTGCCGCGCCTGTTGAATTGCATGGCTATCATCTTTTCTCTGGGTTGTACCTCAACGAATTGCTGTACTACTTACTACCAAATTTGGTTGAAGATGCGATATTGATGCGAGAATATGAGCGCGCAATTTTGCAACTATCTGCACAAGAAAATATGGAATCTACGCTACGTGTATTTGAAGCCGTGTTGTTGCAGAGGCTTGGCTACGGCATCGATTTTTTTCATGATGCAAAGGGTTCAGTGCTGGATCCTGATGGCTACTACCACTTTGTGCCAGAGCAAGGATTGGTGTGCGTCGGAAAGACAGTAGCCATCAATGTCGGGCGTGGAGAAGATTTTCTTGCAATAGGAAATCAAGATTTTGCGTCAGAAGCAGTAAGGAAACTGGCAAAAGTAACTATGCGATCTGCTATTGCTGTTTGTTTGGGTGGAAAAAAACTGCGCAGTCGAGAGTTATTTTTCTAGGCGGAACAATACTTTTATAGTTGCTTGTTGACGCGTTTTAGTCTGGCGCGTGCAGATTTTTCGCCATTGTTGGCAGCCTGTTCCAGCCAGTATAGGTATTGCGTATGGTCCTGAGGTACGCCATTGCCGACGTAGTACATCCGCGCCAAGAGCATTTGTGCACGAGCATCCCCAGCCACTGCACAAGGCTGCAACAGTGAAAAAGCACGGTCAAAGTCATGCTTGGAGAATGCGCGCAGCCCTGCGTCGCGCTGTTGGGTATCTATCGTGTGGCTCATGTCTCTGTGTGCGCGTGAGAGTGTTGTGTAATGACGAGGACAATGTAACAGGTTGCTAGCGTATTAGCCTGTGCTATCGCTACAATCGCTCGCAATGATAGGCGTGAGAGTGTAAAGAGGCACATGGTCGCGCAATACGAAGAGTTTTTTTTACGGCACCCTTCGCAGGACAATTATCGCTTACTGCGTGTTTATGCGTGGTACAGAGTGTTATTGTCTTGCGTTCTGCTGACGTTATTTGTGGTGGATGCGACGTCTAGTGTGCTAGGACGATCCCATCCAGATTTATATGGCTACACAATTTCTGTTTATGCCGTAATCAGCTTGTTGATGTTGAGTGCAGTGCTACTGGTGCGCACAGAGCCAGTTTCTGGTCAAATTTTTTTAGTGTGTCTGGTCGATATTGTTTTTCTCACCATCATTATGTATTGCAGTGGTGGCGTTGCTACAGGTCTTGGATCTTTAATCTTTATCACAGTAGCGGCAAGCAGTATTTTTTTACAAGGGAAAATTGCAACATTGCTAGCAGCGTTGTCCTGTATTGCTATTTTTTTGGAAAGTCTTGCTAGTGGCTATTGGGGGCGTGTGGAAATCAACCCGCTGGCCGTGGCGCTGCTTGGTTTATTGTTGTTCGTTACTTCTCTGTTGTTTCAGTATTTGGCGCGACGGATTCAAGCAACACAACGTTCTGCTATGGAGCAAGCAGAACAGGCTGCTACGCTACAAAAACTCAATGAAATGATTGTGCAGCGTATGAATACAGGTATCGTTGTATTAGATCGTGATGGCCTAATTTTGCTGTACAACGAATCTGCTGCCCGCTTGCTGTCTTTCCCTTTGCAATTTGATGCGCGAGATAAAATCCATTTTAATCGACATAATGGTGCGCAAAAAATTTTACAGCAATGGCTGGAGAATCCGCTGAAGAGGCCAGATGCTTTTCCTGTGGAGGACGGTGGGCTAGAGATACAGCTAAATTTTGCGCGTATGGAAAATAGTGGCAATGATTTGGTTTTGGTGTTTGTGGAAGATACGCGAAAAATTTCTCAGCAAGCGCAGCAATTGAAGCTGGCATCACTTGGTCACCTTACGGCGAGTATTGCGCATGAGGTGCGTAACCCGCTTGGAGCTATTAGCCATGCAGCACAATTGCTGCATGAATCTGACTCTTTGTCGGATGCGGATCATAGATTGTCTACTATCATTCAAAACCATTCTCTGCGTGTAAATGGAATTATTGAAAACGTATTGCGATTATCAAGACGTGATATTTCTAGTCCTGAAAAATGCAATTTATGTGAGTGGTTAAAGGATTTTGTAAAACAGCACGAGCAGACGTATGGTCGACCAGTGAGTATTGTGGTTGATTTGCCCAGTGTGCCTGTTTGGATTTATTTTGACCTTAGTCAGTTGGAGCAGATTTTGACAAATCTTTGTTCTAATGGGTTGCGCTATAGCGAAAAAGCTACGGGTGAAATGAAAATCATATTGCGTGCATATGTACACAGTGTTTTAGATATTCCTTGTTTGGATGTTGTTGATTATGGTGCGGGTTTGAATGCGCAACAAAGTCAACAAGTGTTTGAGCCGTTTTTTACAACAGAAGCCAAGGGTACGGGGCTTGGGTTATACATTGCGCGAGAGCTGTGTTTGGCGAATCAGGCAAGCCTTGAATACAGGCATACACAAGAAGGTTTGAGTTGTTTTCAAATCAGTTTTTCGCATTCTAGTCGGATGATAGTGTGAATCATGAGTAAACATGTGACGGCATTGATAGTTGATGATGAGCCAGATATTAGAGAGTTGTTGGAAATTACGCTTGGGCGTATGAATCTGCATACCGTGAGTGCAGGCGATGTAGCAACAGCTAAACAGTTGTTGCGCAAAGAAAAAGTGTCGCTGTGCTTGACAGATATGCAGCTGCCAGATGGCAATGGTTTGACATTGGTGCAGCACATTCAAAATGAATACCCACACATTCCGGTGGCGGTCATTACGGCATTTGGCAGTATGGATACAGCCATCAGCGCTCTGAAAGCTGGCGCGTTTGATTTTGTATCCAAGCCGGTCAACCTTGAGCAGTTGCGCGGTTTGGTGGATGCGGCGTTGAAGTTGCAAAAGACCGAAGCCAGTGGAGAAAGTAATAACGATCTATTATTGGGTAATAGCGATGTGATGCAGCGCTTGCGTGCGCAAATTGCCAAACTCGCACGCAGCCAAGCGCCGATTTATATTCACGGCGAATCAGGTAGCGGAAAAGAGTTGGTGGCGCGCTCCATTCACCTCAAAGGTTCCAGAGCAAGCTTGCCTTTTGTGGCGGTAAACTGCGGTGCTATCCCTTCAGAATTGATGGAGAGTGAGTTTTTTGGTCACAAGAAAGGCAGTTTTACCGGCGCTACAGCAGACAAACAGGGTTTATTCCAAGCCGCTAATGGCGGAACATTATTTTTAGATGAAGTGGCCGATTTGCCTTTGGATATGCAGGTGAAATTGCTGCGTGCAATTCAAGAGAAATGTGTACGCCCTGTGGGGGCAGAAAAAGAAGTTGCGGTCGATGTGCGGGTGCTGAGTGCCACGCACAAAGATTTGGCGGCAGAAACACAGGCAGGGCGTTTTCGGCAAGATTTGTTTTATCGCATCAATGTCATTGAGCTGAGGGTGCCGCCGTTGCGTGAACGCGGTGAAGATATTTTGTTGCTGGCACGTCGTTTTCTCGATCAGTTTGCCAAAGAAATGCAGTTGCCCGTGGCAACACTGGCGGATGATGCTGTATACGCGCTGCAACATTACGCTTTTCCCGGCAATGTGCGTGAGTTGGAAAATATTCTCGAGCGCGCATTTACTTTGTGTGACGAAGATGAGATTAGCGCAGCCGATTTGCATTTGGGTGCAAAAGCTAACGACAGTTCGCCGTTGCCAGAGGTCAGTCAAATCGAAGTGCCAGAAGGTATTGCAGAGTTGGATTCTTATTTGGAATCCATTGAGCGTGGCATTATCACGCGCGCTTTGGAAGCCAATCGCTGGAATAAAACAGCGACGGCTCAAAAGCTGGGAATTTCATTCCGTCAGTTGCGTTATCGTTTGAAGAAACTGGGTATGGATGACTGAGCAACAAATTGCTCACAACATAAAAGGAAAAATGGCTTTGCGTTCGGTGGGATAGTCAGAAAACTTTTCGCGATACCAGCGGTGGGAAGAAATGGCTTTCGGCACTAAATTGGCCGCCGTAAAACAGACAAACGCCACGGCGGGCAGTGACCAGCCCGCGAGTGCAAAGCCTGTCCATTGCAGAATTTCACCGAGATAGTTGGGGCAAGATACCCAGCGATACGCGCCGCCGCACGGGATTTTGTAGCCGGTTTCTCCGGGTTGGCGTAAGTTGCGCAGAATGGCGTCCGATTGTTTGGCCAGCGCGAAGCCCGTGCCAAACAGCAGCAGGCCTGCAATGAAACGTGGGTCGAGCAGCCAAGCATTGCTGTGCAAATGCGTGGCGAGTGTGGAAAGAAACCAGCCATTGAGTGCACCGTTGACAGCATTGAATGCCATGCCAAATGACAACAGGATAATTTTGTAACGGGCTTCTGGTTTAACGCGCAATGTGAAAGGGTAAATAAAGGTGCGATGGAAATAGTGAATTTGAAACAGGGCAAACAGCATGAGTGGCGCAACGGCCAATGTGTGCTCGCCTACCCAATAAAAATACAACATGCCAGCAAAAGCGGGCAGCTCTAAAATAAACCAGCCGAAGCGCATGTTGACGCCGGGACCCCAGCCTTCACGCTCTTGTTTGCCGTAAGGCGCAGAAATAAACATCAGAATGAAGAAGGCCAACAGCGATGCAGCAAACACACACAGCAGTAAAAAGTTATACGTGGCCAGTTCCATTTTTTTGCCCTTGTTGTGCCAGAATGCTGGCGATCATAGCGTATGCCTGAAGGAATGCCCATGTTTACCCTGCACGAACAGCTGCAAAAAGATTGCACAGTGATCGGCGAGTTGTCGCTGAGTACCTTGTTGTTGATGAACGATGCCAACTATCCGTGGTTTGTATTGGTGCCGCGCCGTGAGCAGGTGCGCGAGTGGTATGAGTTATCAGTACACGATCAACAGCAACTGTTACAAGAAACCAATCGTTTGGCGGCGTACGTGCAGCAGAAAACACTCGCCAAGAAAATGAATATGGGTGCGTTGGGGAATATGGTGCCGCAATTGCATGTGCATGTGATTGCGCGCTTTGAGCATGATGCGGCTTGGCCTGCACCGGTGTGGGGCAAAGTTTCTGCAAAGCCTTATGCGGACAATGAGCTAAACAACATGATTGCGCTGGGAAAAAGTTTTATGGCGTTGTAGCGGTATCGTTTGCAAAATGTGCCACCACCAAACTGCCCGCTATATCCCCTTCTACATTGACGGACGTGCGCACCGTATCCAGCACGCGATCTATCGGCAATAAAATCGCAATCGCTTCCACCGGCAAGCCCACCGATTGCAGCACCATGACCATCGTCACCATACCGGCACTGGGAATACCGGGTGCGCCGACTGACACCAGCATTGCCGTGAGGCAGACCACAATTTGTTGCAATAAGCTGAGTTCGATTCCGCACAATTGCGCGACAAACAAAGCCGCTCCTGCTTCGTACAAGGCCGTGCCGTCCATGTTCATGTGCGCACCCAGTGGCGCAACAAAATTAGCGATGTCTTTGGGCACACCCATGTCGCGTTCCAAACAATTGAGTGTGACTGGCAACGTGGCGGAGCTAGAACTGGTAGCAAATGCCGTGAGCAGCGCAGGTCGCGCGCGGCGCAAAAAAGTGATGGGCGAGTGGCGTGTGAGCAGCCACAGCAACAGCGGCAAAACGATCAAGCCGTGAAAGAGCGTGGTGCCAGTGACCACCAACATAAATTTTCCCAAGCTGGCGAACATGGCGGCGTTTTGTGTAGCCACCAACTTGGCCAGCAGCGCGCAAATGCCAAACGGTGCGAGCTGCACTATCCAGTCGATCATCTGCATCATCAAATCAAACAATTCAGTCAGCAGATTTTTGGTTTGTGCATAGCGCTCACCTCCGGCGACGAGTGCGACACCCATCAACAGCGCGAATAACAGCACGCCCATTAAATTGCCTTCTGCCATCGCTTGCACGGGATTGACAAACAAACTGGCAACAAAGTGCTGCACGAATTCGGCTGGCGTGAGCCCCGCGCTGGCCTTGTGCGCGGCAATGGCGGTTTGAAACATATCTAGCTTCAAGTCGGCGGCGGGCGCAAACCAGTGCATGGCGCTGATACCGAGTGTGACGGCCAAAGCGGTGGTGAGGGTAAAAAACAGTACCGTGGTGAGCCATACGCGTCGCATGCGCTGATGGGCTTGTAGCTGCGCCACACCAACGACGATGGAGGTAAACACCAGCGGCATCATCACCATTTTGAGCAGACCGACAAAGACCGTGCTGACCACGTTCAGCGCCAGCAGACCGTAGTGGCTGACAGGCGTTGCCAGCCCTAGTTGACTGAAGACCCAGCCGAGCAGAATACCGATGACAGTGCCCAGTAGGATGCGAGTGTTGAGAGACATGAAAACGAGCCTTGTGGTCTTGACTGCGCGCCAGAATAGCGCATTATGCCGCGCCTTATAGCTCGCCACGCCGCACCTGCCGGAGGTTGTCATGTCACAGAAGATCAAGCTGCAAGGTTTCAATAACCTGACCAAATCGTTGAGTTTCTGCATCTACGACATCTGCTATGCCGAAACGCCGGCACAGCAAGCCGAGTACATCCAATACATTGACGAAAAGTACAACGCCGAGCGTTTTACTGAGATCCTCACCGAAGTGTGTCAAATCATCGGTGCCAATATTTTGAATATTGCGCGCCAAGATTATGACCCGCAGGGCGCGTCGGTCACGATGTTGGTGGCGGAAGAGCCAGTGAAAGACGCAGTAGATACCACCGAGTCGCCGGGGCCGGTGGAAATTATTGCTGCGCACTTGGATAAGAGCCATATCTGCGTACACACCTATCCCGAAACACATCCGAATGATGGTATTTGTACGTTTCGCGCGGATATTGAAGTGTCCACTTGCGGCATTATTTCGCCGCTAAAAGCTTTGAACTACCTGATTCACCAGCTGGATTCCGACATCGTGACGGTGGATTATCGCGTGCGCGGTTTTACGCGCGATGTGAACGGTAAAAAACATTATATCGATCACGAAATCACGTCCATCCAGAACTATTTTACGGATGACACCGAGAAGTTGTACAAAATGATCGACGTGAATGTGTATCAGGAAAATATTTTCCATACCAAAATGATGCTGAACGATTTTGATCTCAATCACTATTTGTTTGGCACCACCACAGACAACTTGACTGGCAACGATATTCGTCGCATTACTGATCGTTTAGACAGAGAAATGCACGAAATTTTCTACGGTAGAAATTTGCCAGACATGTGAGGCAAAGTTCCGGTCACAAACGTGAGCGGAACTCACCGACGTACGCCAGCGCGCGGCGCGCATCGCAATATGTCACCCACAGTTCGTCACCTTTGACGCAGTAAATGGCGTCTTGTTTGTAGCGCAAACCTAAATCGCAGGCTTCCGCAAACGGCATCTGCAAAGCCCAACCGGGTTCGGCGTGGCCGTCGTGCGGTGAATAGCCGGTGATGCGCAAAAACCAGCCGCCGCGCTCGCGTAATTCGCTTTCCAAGCGTTGATCCGCTTCAAGAATGACAGCTTCTGGCCAATGCTCGCCCGTGGTGGTGTAGGCCGAGAGAATCACAAACTCTGCTGGCCAATCGGCAAAGGGCGCATCTAACTGAAATTGTGTTTCAAAATACCAAGCGGGCATGGTCATGGCGCAATTTCTCCATTTAGGTTCTGGCGTAGCGTTCACCGTGACGCAGCCAGCGCTGAATTAAGGGCGCAACATGCGCGGGATAGTCGCGCAACAAAGTTTCTGCGCACTGTTTTACTTGCGGCAGCCAGTGCGCGTCGCGCGCTAAATTGGCGATGCGAAAATTAATGTCGCCCGTTTGTTTGGTGCCGAGTAATTCGCCGGGGCCGCGCAGTTCTAAATCTTTTTCTGCGATGACAAAACCGTTGTCGCTGTCGCGCAGTACGGTGAGTCGCTGTTTGGCGTGCTGTGACAATGGCGTGCTGTACAGTAATACGCAGTGGCTAGCTGTGCTGCCGCGCCCTACGCGCCCGCGCAATTGATGCAGTTGCGCGAGGCCAAGCCTTTCGGGATTTTCGATAATCATCAGACTGGCATTGGGTACATCGACGCCGACTTCAATCACCGTGGTCGCCACTAAAATATGTATATCGCCATTTTTGAATGCCGCCATCACGGCATTTTTTTCGGCAGGTTTTTGCTTGCCGTGTACTAAACCGATATTTAATTGTGGCAGTGCTTCTTGCAGTGCGAGTGCGGTGGCTTCTGCAGCTTGGCATTGCAGTGCGTCGGATTCTTCGATCAAGGTACACACCCAGTACGCCTGCTTGCCTTCGGCGCAAGCGGAACGCAGGCGTGTGATGATCTCGTCGCGGCGTTGATTGTCGATGATGACGGTTTGGATGGGTGTGCGTCCGGGGGGTCGCTCGTCAATCACCGAGCAATCGAGATCTGCGTAAGCACTCATCGCTAAAGTGCGCGGTATGGGCGTAGCCGTCATCACCAATTGGTGCGGTATCGAGCGTTGTTCGCCTTTTTGTTGCAGTGCTAAACGCTGGCGCACACCGAAGCGATGTTGCTCATCCGTTATCACCACAGCCAGTTGTTGAAATTGCACATCGTCTTGAAACAAAGCTTGCGTGCCGATAGCAATGCGCGCAGTGCCATCGCACAATTTTTCTAATGCTTCACGACGCGCTTTGGTTTTTACGCTGCCGGTGAGCAATACGCAGTGTACGCCGAGTGGCTCCAGCCACTGCGTAAATTGTGCAAAGTGTTGTGTCGCCAAAATTTCTGTCGGCGCCATCAGTGCGGCTTGTTTTCCGTTGGCGGCAGCTTGTAGGCAGGCAAGTGCAGCAACCACAGTTTTTCCTGAACCGACATCGCCTTGCACAAGGCGCAACATGGGTTCGTTTTTTTGCAAATCTTGCAAAATTTCTTCGGTTACACGCTGCTGTGCCGCTGTGAGCGCAAAAGGCAGTTGTGCAAGAAATTGTTGATGCAGCACGGCATTTTTATTCAGTGCAATGCCGCGCTCTTTTTTCTGTTGTTGCCGCAAGCGCAACAGGCTGAGGTGGTGCGCGACCAATTCTTCAAATGCCAAACGCTGCTGTGCGGGATGCTTGCCTTCCAACAGTTGTGCAACAGGCGCATCGGCAGGCGGCAGATGCAAATACTGCAAAGCGGCGTGCAGTGGTGTGGAGAGTTTTGCTGGCAGCAGGTTAGTCGGCAACCAATCGTGCAGTTGAGTGCTTTGAGTATCGTGCAGCACGCGCACCACCAATTTGCGCATGCTGGTTTGTTGCAAACCTTCGGTGGTGGGATAAATGGGCGTGAGACGATCTGACAAGGGGGTATGGCTGTGGTGATCATCCAACACGCGATATTCGGGATGATACATTTCCAGCCCGCTGGTGCCGCGCCGCACTTCACCCCATGCGCGTATCGTGCTGCCGGCTTTGAGTTGCTCTTGCTGTGCTTTGGAAAAATGATAGAAACGCAATGCCAGTGTGCCGGTGCTGTCTTGTATCAAACACAGCAGGCTGCGGCGTTTGCCAAATACCACGCTGCTGGCGCGCACCGTGCCTTCCACCAGCGCTTCTGCGTGCAGTGTCAGTGCGCCGACAGCGGTGATGCGTGTTAAATCGCGATAGCGCAGCGGAAGATGCCACAACAAATCTTCTTGGTATTGAATGTCCAGCCGCAGCAATTTTTCGGCCAGCTTGGTGCCGATGCCGTGCACTTGGGTGATGGAGATGGCAGTGGTGGTCACACGTTTTTGCGGCTTCGTTGGCAAACGGCGTGAGAATAACGCTGAATATTGCGCAACAGCAAACAAAATACATCACAAATTCTTGCTAAATAGCTGATGTCGTTGTATTTTCTTCTTGTGACTTCATGACAAAGGGGTGGTTCATGATGATCCTAAAAATGACTGCAATTCGAAAAATAATTTTGCGTTGCGCGCTGCTGACTGCCAGCGCGAGCTTGTCTGTGTCTGCGTTGGCCGGCACGGCGGTGACGCACACGGTAGCAAGCGGTGAAACGCTGTATCGTATTGCCGCCGACAACAACATGAGCGTTGAGCAACTGCGTGCCATCAACAAATTGGGTAGTCGCGCGCAGATCAAGCCTGGGCAAACTCTGCGGTTATACACGCGCGTGACGCAAACGCCTGTGCGCAAGGAGAGCGTGTCTGTAAAAAATGCGAACCCTAGCCCGCGCGTTATTGCCACTATTCGCAATAAACCGGCAGCGGTAAGCAGCAATCGCGCACCAGCAGCGGAGAAATCGACAGGGCGTTATCCACAGTTGGCTTCTGGCAGTGCTTTGGTGGTGGATGCTACAACAGGTCAAACGCTGTTCTCCAAAAATGCCGACCAAACGCGCTCGATTGCTTCAATCACCAAGTTAATGACAGCCATGGTGGCATTGGATGCCAGCCCATCCATGCGCGAAGTTTTGTCTATTGGTGATGAAGATGTTGATTACCTGAAGCATACGCACTCGCGTTTGGCGGTGGGTACGCGCTTGCCACGTTATGACATGCTGCGCTTGGCGCTGATGTCATCAGAGAATCGTGCGGCGTCGAGTTTATCGCGCCACTATCCGGGTGGTCGGCAGGCATTTATCCGCGCCATGAATAACAAAGCCGCAAGTTTGGGTATGTCACATACGCGCTTTTACGACCCGACGGGTTTAACGCCAAGTAATATTTCTACGGCGGAAGATTTGGCAAAAATGGTGCGCGCCGCCGGTCGCTATGATTTGATCCATGAATTCACCACCACACCCGAGCGTGAAGTGACGCTCGCTAGCGGTTCGGAGTTGCAATACCGCAATACCAATGCGTTGGTGCGCGACCCATCGAGCAACTGGAATATCCAAGTGAGCAAAACCGGCTACACCCAAGAAGCGGGGCGCTGCCTCGTGATGATGGCGACAGTGGGTAACCGCAATGCCGTGATGGTGATGCTGGATTCCGATGGCAAGCTGTCGCCCGTGGGCGATGCCAACCGCTTGAAAGGCTGGATAGAATCAGGTCGTGCGCCCACGCAGCTGGCTACCCGTTGATCGGACAAGCATCGCCTTCTGTATTGTTTGTTGGCTGTGGTGATATCGCTCAGCGTTTAGCTGTTTTGCTGCACAATGACTACCGCCTGACCGGCTTACGCCGCCATCCCAATTCTCTGCCCGATTTTATTGCGCCACTCGCGGCTGATGTCTGCGACGGTGTCGCTGTGCGTGCAGCGCTACAACACACCATGTTTGACTATGTGGTTATCACGTTAACCCCAGGAGAGCGCAGTGAGGCGCGCTATCGGCAGGTGTATGTGGACGGTACGCGCCATGTGCTGACGGCCTTGCAGGGCAAGCCGCGCTTGCTGTTTGTGTCCAGCACCTCGGTCTACGCGCAAGACAGCGGTGAAGTGGTGAATGAGCAATCACCGGCACTGGGCAAAGGCTTCTCGGGGCGCTGCCTGCTGGAGGCGGAACAGCAGGTGGCAGTGAGTCGTTTTGCAGCGACCGTGGTGCGGTTTTCTGGCATCTACGGCGCGGGACGCAGTCGCTTGCTACAACAAGTGCGCGAGGGGCGTGTGGACATTGCGCAAGCCGGGCAGTGGACTAACCGCATCCACACTGACGATGCGGCGCGCGTACTAGAGCACCTCATACGTCGTTGGCAGGCGGGTATTTCTCCCTCGCCTTGCTATATCGCCAGCGATACCTTCCCCGTGTCTGCGGGTGAGGTGTGGCGTTGGTTGGCCATCCAGCAGGGTGTCCCCGATCCGTTGGCAAAAGTTGATCAACAGAGGGCTGAAGCCACGGGCAAACAGTGCAGCAGCGCACTGTTACAGCAAACTGGCTTTCAATTTTTATACCCAGATTTTCGAGTGGGTTATGCGGATATTTTTTCTAAAACCGTAAAACTGTAAGGGTAGGTGTTTTTTTCACACGGCGCGTGTGACTCTCTAGCTGTTTCATGCCAGTTACCCTCCAGCGCAGGAAAAAAAGCATCGCCGTTGATATTGGCATCAATTTCTGTGATGTAAGCGCGCTGCACGAGTGGTAGTGCAGCGCGATAAATTTGCGCGCCGCCGATCACCATAATTTCTTCGCAATTTTTTTCAGTTGCCAACTGTTTGGCGCGCTGTATGGCTGTTTCCACACTGCCGACAACAAGAGCGCCTTCCGCGTGATAATTGGTATTGCGTGTGACGACGATGTTGTCACGCCCCGGCAGTGGTTTGCCGAGTGATTCCCAAGTGTTACGCCCCATGATGACAGGTTTGCCCATGGTTATGCGTTTGAAGTAACGCAAATCTTCCGGCAAATGCCAGGGCATGCTGTTGTTGCGTCCGATCACGCCATTACGCGTGCGCGCCACGATCAAAGCAACGGTTGCCATTACACGGCTACCGGTGCGGCGATGTGGGGCTGTGCGTGGTAATCCTGCAAAGTAAAATCTTCGTATTTGAAATCAAAAATATGTTTGATAGCGGGATTGATATGCATGTGCGGCAGTTTTGTTGGTGTGCGTTGCAGTTGCAGTTCGACTTGCTCTAAGTGATTGCTGTAAATATGTGCATCGCCAAATGTGTGCACAAATTCACCAAGTTTGAGATTGCAGACTTGCGCAATCATCATCGTCAACAGAGCGTAGGATGCAATGTTGAAAGGCACGCCGAGAAAAATATCGGCGCTGCGTTGATACAACTGACAAGATAATTTTTCATTGGCGACATAAAACTGAAACAGTGTGTGACAGGGCGGCAGTGCCATGTTGTTCACTTCGGCGACGTTCCACGCGCTGACTAATAGGCGACGTGAATCAGGATTCTTTTGAATCATCTCAATCAATTGCGTGATTTGATCAATCGTGCCGCCGTTGCCGTCAGGCCAAGAGCGCCACTGATGACCGTACACGGGGCCGAGATTGCCGTCTTTATCTGCCCATTCATCCCAGATTTTGACGCCGTTGTCGTTGAGATACTTAATATTGGTGTCACCGGCGAGAAACCACAGCAATTCGTGAATAATGGATTTTGTGTGCAGTTTTTTGGTGGTGAGCAGTGGAAAACCTTCTGCGAGATTAAAGCGCATTTGGTAGCCAAAAACGCTGATCGTGCCAGTGCCAGTGCGATCAGTTTTCACCGTGCCGTGGTCGCGCACATGGCGCATTAAATCCAGATATTGCTGCATTAGTGCATTCCTATTTTGTTGCGTTTGATACTCCACACGCAAATGATAATGCCGGCGACAAACATGGGAATACACAGTTCTTGTCCGCGCGTCATCCAGCCCAACATATCAAAACCGAGAAAAGCATCCGGCTCGCGGAAAAACTCCACAGAAAAACGGAACACGGCGTACAACACCAAAAACAATCCTGAAATTAAGGCTTGGGGTCGCGGTTTTCTGGAAAACCAATACAGTGCGACAAATAACAACACACCTTCCAGTGCGAATTGGTAGAGTTGAGAGGGATGGCGCGCTAAATGCAGAGAATCCGCAGGAAATACCATCGCCCATGGCACATCGGTGGCACGTCCCCATAATTCTTGGTTGATGAAATTGCCGAGTCTGCCTAAACCTAGACCGATGGGCGTGAGTGGTGCAACGGTATCCATCACCGCAAAAAAAGGTCGATGAATTTTGCGCGCAAACAGTGCAAGTGCAATCAATACGCCGATCAAGCCGCCGTGAAAAGACATGCCTCCTTGCGTGATTTTGAAAAGAAATAAAGGGTCGTGCAAAAAAGTGTCGAATTGATAAAAAAAGACGTAGCCGATACGCCCACCGAGGATGACACCGAGTGCACCGTAGAAAATCATGTCTTCCACTTCTTGCCGTGTTTGCGTGGCAACCAAACCGGCGGCGGAGCGGCGCACCGCCAGCCACCAGACAGCAAGAAAGCTGAGCAAATACATCACGCCGTACCAGCGTATGGCGAGTGGGCCGAGGTGGACGATAACAGGGTCGATAACGTGGTAAGTGAGCATTGGGCAGCGACTAAAAAGGTGAGTGAGCAGAAGTGGGGTGCAAGCTTAACGGCTGGGGACAGGCTAGACTAGATCGACTGCAGTAATGGACGTATGGCATGAATATTGAAAAATTGTTTGCCTCAGGCTGGGGTGCGGCTTGGGTGGAAGCGGCACTCTTTGTGATTTTGCTGCAACTGTTGTTGCTGCGCTTTGCCAAACACGATCGCCGCCAATTGCTGGTGCAGAACACGGTGCTGGCGACATTGGTGGTCGTGAGCAGCCTCTTGGGGTGGTTGCTGCCTCAACTGCGCATGCATGATGGCGCGAGTTGGTTTGCCGCCATTGCAGAATTACTGATGGGCGTGCTGTTGATTCGTTTGGGCGGACTCACCGTGTTTCGTGCGGTGCTACCGCGCTTGGGGATGATGCCGCCGCGCATTGTGGAAGATGTGCTGATGGTGTTGCTGTATTGCGCTTGGGGTTTGGTACGGCTGCGTGCAACAGGTATTGATCCGGCCAGTTTGTTCACCACTTCCGCCATCATCACCGGCATTATCGCGTTTTCCATGCAGGACACGCTGGGCAATATTCTTGGCGGTATTGCTTTGCAGCTCGACAATTCCGTAAAAATTGGCGACTGGATCAAAGTGGATACCACCAAGGGAAAAGTGATTGAAGTGCACTGGCGGCACACGGCTGTGCGCACCAATGACGGCAATGTGGTGGTGATACCGAACAGTGTGTTGGTGAAATCCAAAGTGGATGTGTTTAGTACACCCGCGCGCCCCAATTTTCGCCGCTGGGTGTATTTTCCCGTGCAATTTTTGATTCCACCGCAGTCGGTGATTCCTGTGATCGAAAAAACCATACGCGAAGCGGATATTCCGTATGTGGCGCCCTATCCTGCGCCGCAATGTGTGGTGATGGATTACAAAGACGGCATGGGTGTGTATGCACTGCGTTATTGGTTAACCGATCCACGTCACGATGACAGCACCGATTCCACCGTGCGCGTGCATATTTATTCCGCGCTGTTGCGCAATAACATGCAGTTGGCGCGTCCGTATTTGGATACACACCTCACGGCAGACAGTGCGGAACGTCAAACAGCTTTACATGAACAAGAAATACAGCAGCGCTTGCAATTATTGGCAGGTGTTGAGGCATTTTCCAGCTTGAATCAAGCGGAATTGCGTGAGTTGGCGGAATCTTTGCACGATGCACCTTTCATTAAAGGCGATGTAATGACCAAGCAGGGTGCAGTGGCACACTGGCTGTATTTTTTAGTGCAAGGTGAAGCGGATGTGTGGCTGGAAGTGAGTAATCAACCGCGCCGTTTTTTGAATACGCTGCAAGCGGGATCGGTGTTTGGTGAAATGGGTTTGTTGACGGGTGAACCGCGTCGCACCACGGTGACGGCGCGCACCGATGCACTGTGTTATCGCCTCGACAAAATAGGCTTTCAAAAAATTATTCAAGCGCGACCAGAAATTGCCGAAGAATGTGCGCGTACGATTGCTGAGCGCGAGCGGCAAATAGCACTGGCTCACGCAGAAAAAACTTCAGTCAATAGCCAAGAGCATGAAGCGCACATCTTGGCCAGCATCAAACACTTTTTTGGTTTAGGTTAGATAGGCGCGCTGTCACAGTTCTGTTGGTGGTGTACTGCCATCCGGCCAAGTGATGGTGGCAACGGCGCGGTTTACTTTTGTTACCGGCCAGGTTTTTACCGCTAGTGCGGATTGATTGGATTTGAGCGTCACGCCTTGCCCCGGTTTTTCTAGCAAGACTTTTCCAGTGGCGTTGCTGACTTCTACTGCGTGTTTGCCGTCGATCAGCAGCACGTCCACTGCGTCGCCATCCAAGTAGCCGCCCCAAAAATCCGTGCCGCGTATGCCGATGGTGCCGACAGGTGTGTTCACGCCAAAGTGTGAACCAGAAGTCTCCAAAATTTTTCCCGTCACGGTGCGGAAAGCGCCGGTTAACAACACAAAGGCGGCGTTTGATGGCGCATCTGTTTTGGCTTGCCATTGAAATTGTTTGATGATGAAAGCGGTATTGCCGCCCAAGGTGGTGATCGTGCCGTCAACAAAACGCAGTTGTGCGCGTGCATTGTTGCCGGTGTGAATTTCATCGCCAACCGTTAATGCCGTTTTGCGTTCAGCAGGGAGCGTTTGACCGTTGCGTTGAATATTCACAGTGCCTGCTGTAGCCAGCACCACGCCGACTGTGGTGTCAGCGATAGTGGCGTGACACAGTAGAGAGGAAATTATTCCGATCAAGAGAAAAAAGAGTCCCTTCTTTTTCATGCTGCACTCCCTGCGTATAGTGAGGTGATTTTTTAATCGAAAGCGTGGCGCAAAACAATGGTTTCTACGCGGTCTGGCCCCGTCGAAATAATATCAATCGGCGCGCCACTCAATACTTCCAAGCGTTTGATGTAATTGCGTGCTGCTTGTGGCAATTCGGCAAGCGTTTTGGCGCCGACCGTGGATTCACTCCAGCCAGGCATTTCTTCGTACACCGGCACGAGATCTTCATAATCATCGCTGTGGCTTGGTGAAACAGGTTGGCCGTTTTTGTCTTGGTAGGCCGTGCAAATTTTTACGGTTTGCAAGCCATCCAACACATCGAGCTTGGTCAAACACAAGCCGGAAATGCTGTTGATCTGCACGGATTTGCGCACGGCGACTGCATCGAACCAACCGCAGCGGCGCTGGCGACCGGTGGTGGCACCGAATTCGTGTCCCACGGTGCCGAGGTGTTTGCCAATGGCATCGCCTTGGTCATTTGCTGCGTCGTAGGGCAGCTCGGTGGGGAAGGGGCCGGAGCCAACGCGTGTGGTGTAAGCCTTGGTGATGCCCAACACATAATTCAAATACAGTGGGCCGAAACCGGAGCCAGTGGCTGTGCCGCCAGCGGTGGTGTTGGAAGAAGTCACGAAGGGATACGTGCCGTGGTCGATGTCGAGCAGCGAGCCTTGCGCGCCTTCAAACAAAATATTGGCACCGCGTTCGCGCGCTTCGTGCAGCAGGGCGGTGACATCGGCCATCATCGGCAAAATTTGTCGCCCTTGCTCCAGCACGGCATCCAACGTGGTTTGAAAATCGACAGCGGCAACTTTGAAATAATGGGTCAGAATAAAATTGTGGTACTCCATCACTTCGCGCAGTTTTTCGGCGAATTGTTTTTCATTGCGTAAATCGCCGAGGCGCAAGCCGCGACGGGCAACTTTGTCTTCGTAAGCAGGACCAATGCCGCGACCGGTGGTGCCAATTTTTGCGCTGCCTTTGGCTGCTTCGCGCGCCTGATCCAAGGCGACATGATGCGGCAGAATCAGCGGGCAAGCCGGTGACAAACGCAGGCGCTCGCGCACAGGGACACCGTTGGTTTCCAAACTGTGAATTTCTTTCAACAGCGCATCGGGTGCGAGCACCACGCCGTTACCGATCAAACACAGCACGCCTTCACGCAACACGCCGGAGGGTACGAGGTGCAGCACAGTTTTTTTGCCGTCGATCACCAAGGTGTGACCGGCGTTGTGACCACCTTGAAAACGCGCGACCAGCTCCGCTTGATCCGTTAATAAATCGACAATTTTCCCTTTGCCTTCATCACCCCATTGGGTACCCAACACGACGATACTTTTGCTGGTTTGCGTACTGTTCACGGTTTTGCTGGCTCCACAATTTTGTGTAAATAAAAATAAATAAATAAAAAGTTTTACAAAGGTTTGACGAGGTACTGTGTGCCTTCGCGCACCAATTCGCGTGTACAAGCGGTGTCACGCGCTTCATCGGCGGTAGCGGCAATCACGCATTCGCCCGCATCGCGCAGCGCGCAAATAGCTTGCCACTGAGCGGCAGAGCCGTCCAAGACGGCGTGAATGGCGGCGCTGGCAGGCACGGTGATCTGTCCTAGCTGCAGCAGTTGTTTTAAGTCGGCACTGAAACCGCTGGCGGGGCGGGCGCGACCAAAGGCTGCACCAAAGTTGTCGTAGCGGCCGCCGTTAGCAATGGCTTCGCCAGCGCCTGTAACGTACAGCGAGAACACAGCGCCGGTGTGGTAGTGATAGCCGCGCAGCTCAGAGAGATCAAAGTACAGTGCCACGTTGGGCGTGCGCTGTTGAATACAGGCGGCGATGTCGGTCAGTTCTTGAATGGCGGCGCGCACAACGGTTGGCGCGGCGGCTGCAGCTGTGGTGGCGTGTGCTAATGCGGCGGCATCACCTTTCCAGTTGGGCAGCGCAAGCAACAGTGCAGCGGCTTGGGCGTGGACAACGTGTGCGCTGACGAAGGCGTGCAACTCGGTATTCGCTTTGCGCTGCAAAATATCAAACAGTGTTTGCTCTTGCTCGCTGTTCAAGGCTGCCCAAGCGGTTAGACCGCGAAAAATGTTGACATGCCCCAGTTCCAGCGTGACGGATGGAATGCCTGCAACGCGCGCAGTTTCCAGCATCAAACCAATCACTTCGCAATCGGCGTTAACACCGCTGCTGCCGTACAACTCACAGCCAATTTGGATGGGCGAGCGCGAGGCAAGTGCCGTTTTAGGACGGGCATGCAGTACGCTGCCGGCGTAGCAGAGGCGGGTAGTCCCTTCGCGGGCGTAGCCGTGTGCATCGATGCGGGCAGCTTGCGGCGTGATGTCGGCACGCACACCCATCAAGCGACCGGAGAGCTGATCCGTCACTTTGCAGGTTTGCAGGTCCAGATCGTGGTTGCCGCTGACAAGCAGCGAATCGGTAAATTCAACCAGCGGTGGAATAACCAATGCATAGCCCCAGCGACGATACAGCTTGAGCAGTTGGCTGCGCAGTTGCTCTGCGCGTGCCGCTTGGGCGGGTAGCAGTTCTTCAATGCCATCGGGCAGCAACCAGCGATCAGCAATACTCATGTCAAATCCGCAAGGCAATTCAGTTGGATAGGCGCTGAGTCGGCCAAAGCCGAACACAAAAAAACCGGGTCGCCCCGGTTGGCGGGTAATGATACACCATCACCTGTAGTGGATTGCAAAACTACCCGCACACACGGCTAAAAGTTTGCCTGAACTCTGCCAGTCAACACGCGTTCATTCTCAAGATCATCGGGATGTGCCGCTGTGCCACCGCCGCCGCCGTCGAATGCGGTGTCGCTGTAATCCAACGAAAGGCGTAACACGTTGTTGAGGTACCAGTTCACGCCGAGTGTGTGGTTTTGCGCTTGGCTGGCGGCACTGGTGGGCGAGGCGAAGCTGTCGCTGCCGCCGAAGTTGCCTGTGCTGTCACGGAAAGTATTGCGGTCGATATTGAGTTGCCCTATGCCCGCGACCAATTCCCATGCTCCCCAGCCGCCGTTGGCAGGATCAAACGGTTTTGCTGGCTTCATATTTTTGCCAGAGGCTTTTTCACCGGTCAATGTGTAAGAAGCAGTGAGATCCCAGCCGTTATGTTCCAGTGCGTCGGTGCGCTGCGTGCCTGCCACGGCACGCGTGATGTCTTGTTTTTCGCGCACATATTCGCCTGTTAAACCGAAAGGGCCGTTGTAGTAAGAAAACTGAGGCACGAGGCGTGTGCGTTCGCCATCGGCAAAAACAGTGTCATTGGCGTTAAGGTCTTTGCGGTAGCTAAAAAAAGTTTCTTGACCGAAAGTTTTGTAACTGCTGAGTGCGGTGGACCCAGCAGCACCGCTGGCATCAGTTTGGCTCACGCCTAGGCCAAAACTTAAACCTTGCAAAGCCCCCGTGGTATTCACAAACGGAGAGGCAAATAAACGCGCATTCATTTCTTTGTCGGTGTTACTGTCTTCACTGCCATTGGCGGCATCGTTTGCGCCGTTAAATATACCGATGCTGTAATTGAGGGTTTTATTGAATATATCACCAGCCAACTGCACACCTTGGTCGCGAGAGGGTAGAAAATTGCTGCTCAAGCCTGATTCCATTAGTTTTGGCGAGCTAGAGCCTTGCAGGCGATATAGACTCAATCCAGGTGTGAATTTACCTACGCGCACTTTGTAAGCAGGGTCAAAATCGGCATCAATATAAGCATCTATCAAATGGTTGGATGCATTGATGCCGTTGCCGAAGTCTGTGGTGAGTTTGAAGCCGTAAATGTCATTGAACTTACCGTCGATGGTGGTGCGCGCGCGGCGAATTAAAAAATTATCATTTGCATTGTGGGGTGATTCAAAATTGCGTGCATCGGCTTGCAACAAACCGTGTAACATCAATTCAAAATCGCCGTTAGCAGATTTCATACCGAAGCCATGATCCCCAGCCACCAAAACAGGTGCGGTTTTTTTCTGCTCGGCAGCTTCATACGCCATCAGTTGCTGCTTGCGCTCCATAACCAACAAACGCTGTTCTAAAGCCTGCACATGATCGGTGTCGGCAACAAGCGGTTGCTGTTGTTTTGCTTGCTGTAGTGCAACCTGTTGTTGCGCTACTGTTTTTTCCAGTTGTTGCACGCGCTGAGTGAGTGCTTGCAGTTGCTGCAGAATTTCTGCAGGGACAACGACGGGCTCTGCCATGGCGGGCAGGGAAAACAAGAGTGATAGCATCGACGTTGTTATGATTTGTGCAGGCCGTGCGAGTTGAATGTATTGGCGAGTGAAGCGTGATAGTAGGTTTCTCATAAAGGCGTTGCATCCTGTTTTGGGTGAGCTGTCATCAATTTGTAACAAAGGCTTTTTACACTGCGCCTGCAACAGGTTGTTTCTTATTTGAGGAGGATAAAACATGCTGCAACGTTTGATTTTACAGAAAAGTCGAGTATTGGGAATGTCAGCTATGGTGTTGATGCTGGGTATGAGCGCAGGATCCGCCAGCGCAGCCGATATTACTGGCGCGGGAGCGTCATTTCCTGCACCGGTGTATGCCAAATGGGCGGATGCCTATCAAAAAGCAACGGGCAATAAGGTGAATTATCAGTCCATTGGCTCTGGTGGTGGCATCAAGCAGATCACCGCAAAAACGGTTGATTTTGGTGCGTCTGATATGCCACTGGCGGCAGATGTGTTGGAACGTGATGGTTTGGCACAATTTCCAACCGTGATTGGTGGGGTTGTGCCTGTAGTCAATATCAAAGGCATCAAACCTGGAGATTTACGTTTAACAGGTGCGGTGTTGGCTGATATTTATTTGAGCAAAATTGTTAAATGGAATGACAAAGCCATTGTGGCGTTAAATCCTGGTCTTCAGTTGCCGGCCGATGATATTGCTGTTGTGCGCCGTGCAGATGGCTCCGGCACATCGTTTGTTTTTACCAATTATCTGTCCAAAGTGAATGCAGAATGGAAGCAGAAAGTGGGTGAAGGGACTGTTGTGCAGTGGCCGACAGGCATAGGCGGTAAAGGCAACGAAGGTGTTTCTGCTTTCTTGCAACGTATCCCTAATTCTATTGGTTATGTTGAGTATGCGTATGCCAAGCAAAATGCTTTAGCTTGGACAGTGATGCAAAATGCTGCCGGTGAATTTACGCGTCCTGGTGATGCTAGCTTCAAAGCGGCGACCACCCGTGCGGATTGGTCTAAATCATCCTTCGGTGAAATTTTGACCAATCAACCGGCGAGTGGTGCGTGGCCTATTTCTGGTGCTACGTTTATTTTGGTTCAGAAAAGTGAAATGAAATCTGGGCGTACAGCGGAAGTGCTGAAATTTATTGCTTGGTCATACAAAAATGGCACAAAGTTGGCAACAGATTTGGATTATGTTCCGCTACCAGAAGCGTTAATTCAGCAAGTTGAGGCCTCTTGGCTTTAAACTGACCGGTAGGAACAAAAAAAAGATGTCGAGGTGGGTTGTGTCTGATTCTCTTGCGCGTGGGCGATGGGCTGATACAGTATTTTTCAACGTGGCGCGTGGAGTGGCTTTTATTACGCTGCTGCTGTTGGTGGGGATTGTGTTGTCGCTCTCATGGAGTGCATGGCCTGCTATCGACAAATTTGGTTTTGGATTTTTGACAAGTACAGAGTGGAATCCACCGGCCGAACGATTTGGTGCCTTGGTGCCAATTTACGGTACGGTGGTGACATCCTTTATTGCATTAGTTATTGCTTTGCCTATTAGTTTTGGTATTGCACTGTTTCTTACAGAAATGGCGCCGGTTTGGTTGCGCAGACCATTGGGTATGGCTATCGAATTACTGGCAGGTATTCCCAGTATTGTTTACGGAATTTGGGGTTTGTTGGTGTTTGCGCCTATTTTTGGTCAATACGTTCAGCCTGCTTTGGCTGCGACACTGGGACAGTTGCCCATCATTGGTCAATTATTTTCTGGTCCTTCACTGGGTATTGGTATTTTGGCTGCAGGAATTATTTTGGCCATCATGATTATTCCTTTTATCACTTCGGTAATGCGCGATGTGTTTGAGCAAGTGCCTTCATTGTTAAAAGAATCTTGTTATGGATTGGGCGGTACAACATGGGAAGTGGTCAGGCATGTGGTCTTGCCCTATACGCGCGTTGGAGTGATTGGCGGTGTGATGTTGGGATTGGGTCGCGCATTGGGTGAAACAATGGCTGTGACGTTTGTGATTGGCAATGCAAGTTTATTGGGAAATTTTTCATTATTCATGCCGGGCAACAGCATTACCTCGGCATTGGCCAATGAGTTTGCTGAAGCATCGCCAGGACTTTATACGTCGGCATTGGTTGAGCTTGGGCTGATTCTATTTGTGATTACCTTCATTGTGCTGTCGTTATCAAAATTGTTGTTGTATTCACTGGAACGACAATCAGATAGCGCGAAATATTGAGGAGATTCAATTGATGCATTTGCGAACACGCCGACAATGGACAAATGTGATTGCGCTGGGATTGTCACTGGCAGCCATGGCGTTTGGTTTGTTTTGGCTGATTTGGATTTTATGGATGGTGATTGGTCAAGGTGTTGGTGCGTTGACTTTGCATTTGTTTACTTTGGACACCCCGGCACCTGGTAATGTCGGCGGTTTGCGTAACGCGATTGTCGGCAGTTTTATTTTAGTAGGATTGGCAATGTTGATGGCAACGCCGGTGGCAATACTGACGGGCATCTATCTCGCTGAGTATGGTCGCCGTGGGTGGTTGGGCGGTGCCACGCGATTTGTGAATGATATTTTGTTGTCGGCTCCTTCTATCGTCATTGGCTTATTTGTTTATGCTATTTATGTGGCGCGCATAGGAAAATTTTCTGGTTTTTCTGGTGCAGTTGCGTTGGCGCTGCTCGTGGTGCCGGTTGTCGTGCGTACCACAGAAAATATGTTGTTGTTAATTCCTGACGCTTTACGCGAAGCAGCGTTTGCACTGGGCGCGCCGCGCTGGAAGGTGATTACGTTTGTGACTTTGCGTGCAGCAAAGGCCGGCGTGATGACGGGTATTTTGCTGGCTTTGGCGCGTGTTTCTGGTGAAACAGCGCCGTTACTGTTTACTGCATTGTCGAATCAGTTTTGGAGCGCAGACCTGAGCGAACCTATGGCTAACTTGCCGGTTACTATTTTTAAGTTTGCGATGAGTCCATTCAGTGATTGGCAGCAATTGGCTTGGGCTGGTGTTTTTATTATTACGATGGGCGTGTTGTTTTTGAACATCATTGCTCGACTCGTATTTAGGCAATCATCATCAAAACACTAAATGTAACTTTCACGGTATTTGGATGTTGGCAGAAAAACTTATGAAGCCTTTTGAAAAAAACGATAAAGAACCGGTTACTGAAATTTGCATGCGCAATGTAAATTTCTACTATGGCAAGGTTCATGCACTAAAAAATATTCATCTCGATATTTTTCGAGGTAGCGTAACGGCTTTTATTGGGCCGTCAGGTTGCGGTAAGTCTACTTTGCTGCGCACGATTAACCGAATGTACGACTTGTACCCAGGGCAGCGTGCTGAAGGGGAGATTGTGGTCGACGGTAAAAATATTCTGGCAGAGGGTGTAGATACCATTGCTTTGCGTGCCAAAGTGGGGATGGTGTTTCAGAAACCTACCCCGTTTCCGATGTCAATTTATGAAAATATTGCCTTCGGTGTACGCATGCATGAAAAGCTGTCGCGTAATGCTATGGATGATCGTGTGGAGTGGGCTTTAACCAAGGCGGCATTGTGGAATGAAGTGAAAGATAAATTGAATAAGCCGGGTACAGGTCTTTCTGGGGGGCAGCAGCAGCGTTTGTGTATTGCGCGGGGTGTGGCTGTGCGACCGCAAGTGCTGTTATTGGATGAGCCGACATCTGCGCTGGATCCTATTTCTACTATGCGGATTGAGGAGTTGATTAAGGAGCTGAAGCAAGATTTCACTATCGCTATTGTTACCCACAATATGCAGCAGGCAGCTCGAGTATCCGATTTCACAGCGTATATGTATCTGGGTGAATTAATTGAGTTTGGTAAAACAGAGAATGTTTTTATCAAGCCTGGTGATAAACGCACGGAAGATTACATCACGGGTCGTATGGGTTAAGAGGAGTAGTGGCAATGAATGAAACGCAGCATGTATCCAGTCAGTTCGATGAAGATTTGAGTGCATTGCGCACGCATGTTTTGCAGATGGGCGGTTTGGTTGAAAATCAGGTTGCAGCAGCTATGGCTGCGTATAACGGTGAAGACCTTGTTTGCATTAGCGATATTATTGAAGCCGATCATCTAATCAATAAACAAGAAAAAATTATTGATGATGATTGTATACAGATTATTGCTCGTCGGCAGCCAACGGCATCGGATTTGCGGCTGGTTTTTGGTATCACCAAAATCGTGACGGACTTAGAGCGTGTGGGTGATGAAGCGGCAAAAATTGCTAGATGCGTCAAGCGAATACAGGATGCTGGTCACGCTGTCGTGCAGTATGGTGCGGGTATTCGCCATATTGCGGAGTCAGCCTTAAATATGGTGCGTCAGGCGCTGGATGCCTTTGCGCGCTTAGATGCGGTGCTGGCAACCAAAGTTATTCGTGCCGATGATGACGTTGACCTTGAATTCAAAGCCATTATTCGCCAACTGATTACCCATATGATGGAAGATCCTCGCACAATCACTGTGGCGATTGAAATTATGGCTGTGGCGCGTGCGGTGGAACGTATGGGTGATCATGCGAAAAATATCTCAGAACACGTTGTTTATATTGTAGATGGTCGGGATATTCGGCATCCGCGCAAGGAAGAGGAGGCGACTTGAAATCAACGATTTTGATTGTAGAAGACGAGAGCGCTATTCAAGAGCTGATTGTTGTAAATCTTGAGCATGCTGGTTTTCGTGTGTGGTGCGCTGGCAGTGCAGAAGAGGCAACGGAAAAAATGCGCGCTGAGTTGCCTGACGTGGTGATTCTCGATTGGATGTTGCCAGGGCAGTCCGGTGTTGCATTGGCTAAACAGTTGCGCGCAGAAGAGCGAACGCGCGAATTGCCTATCATCATGCTGACAGCGCGTGTGCATGAGGACGATAAAATTCAGGGCTTAGAAATTGGTGCAGATGATTATGTCACCAAGCCCTTTTCGCCGAAGGAATTGGTAGCGCGCGTGCGTGCCGTATTGCGGCGACGTTCTCCCCATTTGTCTTTGGAAACTATAGAAAGCAATGGAATGCGGCTTAATCCCGCCACGCACCATGTTGAAGCGGCGGGTCAGCGTGTGGAGTTGGGTCCTACTGAATTTCGCTTGTTGGCTTTTTTGATGACGCATCCCGATAGAGTGTATTCCCGTACCCAGCTACTCGATGAGGTGTGGGGAGATCATGTTTTTATTGAAGAGCGCACCGTTGATGTACATATTCGTCGTTTGCGTGCGGCGTTAGAGCCGAGTGGGCAACAAGATTGCGTGGAAACAGTGCGCGGCGCAGGGTATTGCTTTCGGCGGCGGTAGGCCAAATATGCGGGGCGAGTAGACGTGAATACGCAGTGGATCAACGCATTAACGCGAATGGCGATAGCGGTTGTCATTTCGCTGTTAGTGGCACATTTCGCGCAGCCTTGGATGGGTTGGTTGTGCTTGGTGGCTGCATTAACGTGGCAACTGTTGTTTCATTTGCATTACTTGGCTCGACTTGATCGTTGGTCTGCAGCGCCGACTGTCGATCCAGATCTCGAAGGCGAAGGTGCTTGGGATGGGGTTTTTCGCCGGTTGTATCGCCATGAAAAAGATCTGCGTCATCAGATTGCTGCGCGTGAGCACGAGGTAAGTTTGTTGTTGGCTGCAGGCCAGGCTTTGACAGATGGCATTGTGTTGCTCGATAGACACGAGCGTATTGTGTATTGCAATCGCACGGCGGAAGAACAATTGGGTTTGCGCGGTGTGTCTGATCACGGATCGCCGATTGTTAATTTGGTTCGCTTGCCCGAGTTCGCTGCGTACTTGGCGGAAGCAAATTTTGCTCAGCCGTTGATTCTAGCCTTAGAGAGAGGGCAGGAGCGCGTACTGTCAATTTCTGTTGTGCCTTATGTTGGCGGCCGACAGCTAATGCAAATTAAGGATGTGACGCAGTCCGATAGATTAGAACGCATGCGACGGGATTTTGTGGCAAATGTTTCGCATGAACTGCGCACGCCATTGACAGTGCTATCTGGATTTTTGGAGACACTACTAGAGATTGAGTTGGAGCCAGATATTCGTAAACGCTATCTCGGGTTGATGGCGGAGCAATCGTCGCGCATGGAGATTATTGTGCAGGATTTGCTAACGCTCTCTGCGATGGAATCTGCGCCGCCGCCGTCGTCGGCTGTGGTTGATATGGTTGCAATGATGGAGAGGTTGCAGCGTGATGCTCGGGCTTTATCTGGAGGGCGTCATACCATCGCGGTTGAGAGTCATGGACAAGGAGATTTGTATGGTTCCGAAGCGGAATTGCTCAGTGCATTTACTAATTTAGTGTCAAATGCTGTGCGGTATACGCCAGAAGGCGGCACCATTACGCTGGAATGGCAGGTAAATACAGATGGAGCAGAGTTTGCTGTGCGTGATAGCGGTATTGGTATTGCGCCAGAACATGTGCCTCGGTTAACGGAACGGTTTTATCGCGTTGATCGTGGGCGCTCACGCGATGTGGGCGGTACTGGACTGGGGCTGGCAATTGTTAAACACGCATTGAGTCGCCATCAGGCAGTGTTGTTTGTGACGAGCAAGCAAGGCGAAGGAAGTCGCTTTTCTGCCAGGTTTCCCCTGGAGCGCATAGCTACATTTGACAAATTTTTGAAGAAAATTTGACTTGTCATTATTCTGTAATAAAGCCTTCTCATAATTGGCGGCAACAAATGGTTATGTGCTGTTTGTTGCCGGCGATTCCATAAAAAACTGGTTTCTCCGGAAAAGAAAATTAACCAGTGCTTATGGGGAAATATGATGAGAAATACATTAAAGCTTTCAGTCATTGGTGTGGCTATTGCGGCACAGTCTGGTATTGCAATGGCAGACGCCACTATCTACGGCAAGCTGAATTTGACAATGCAGAATAATAATTTTGATTATTTTGATAGGCCACAAAAAGATAATTGGTCACTCGATAGCAACGCCTCTCGTCTGGGTGTAAAGGGTAAGGCAAAGATCAATGATGATTTGGATGCAGTATTCAAAATGGAATTTGAGGTATTTGCGGATAGTGGTTTCAATAGCTGTAATGGCAGCAATAATACATTTTGCCAGCGCAATATCTATGCGGGTTTGAGCAGCAAGAAATACGGCATGTTGTATGCGGGTAAAAACGATACCGTCATGAAGATGGCTGCTGATGGAACGGATTTATTTAATGATTTAATTTTGGGTGATATTACCAACTACATGGTTGGTGAGAATAGAGAGTCAAACTCAATTATTTACACATCTCCAATTATCAGTGGATTTACATTTTCAACGTCTACTATTCTTGGTGAGCAATCCGGTGTGAATAACGCCAGTAACAAAAATCCATTTCATAATAGCGCGCAGAAAAACTCTGGTTTGTTTGACAGTGTTTCCAGTGCGGTTAAATATGACTTTAATGACAAAACTTGGGTGGCGTTGGCAAATGATATTAACGTAGAAAATGCGGACATTACACGCCTTGTTGGCCAGACATCTGTGGGTAATTTCACCTTTAATGCGCAGTGGCAAACAGCGGGAAACCACTTTGAAGATCAAAATGCCGATGGGAAAAATGACGGCACAGGTGACGGCATGATTATCAGTAGCTCAAAAGGCTATGGTCTGGCGTTAAATAATGCTGCGCCACCTGTGGGTGTTGGTAGTGGTGCGTATTTTAGCGGCATTGAAAAACAAGACGCTTGGATGGTAAATGGAAAATATCAAAACGGAAACTGGGCATATAAGGCTCAATTAGGACAAAGTGATAGCACGGCATTCAGTCCTAATGCAGCCAACAAGTTTGAGTCAGGCTCTTCGCGTGATTTCAAAGCAACACAGTTGGCGCTGGGCGTCGATTATGCCTTGAATAAAAACGTTACGGTGTTTGGTTATGCGGCACAAATCAATGTTGATACGGATAAGGCACAAGCATTAATTGATGATGCCTCCTTGCAGACAGCTGGTGTAGGTTTGGAAGTTAAATTCTGAGCCTGAGGTAAAACATAGAGGAGTGTAATGATGAGTATTGGAAAAAAAATCCTGAAAGGGTTTCTCTGCTGTCTTCTGCTCATAGCCTGGGTGATTGCTCAGGCAGATGAGCCAGAGCAGCGAAATAGCCATTTGGTGGATATGGCAGATGGGTTGAATTCCCAAGCATTTATGAATGCCAAAAACCCTGATGCGCTGTGGTCATCCAGCATGTTGGTGCCATGGACGCGCACCAATGTGATTAAAGCTTACGAAAATGGTCAAGCGGATAGCAAAATCACCGACACAGATCAGTTGGTGAATATTCGCGTGATGTACGGTTTGGATCTAGATCATACGCGTGCGTCATTTTCACCTTCATCTGCGCAAAACGAGCTGTTTCGCCAGATGGCACGCCACTGCTCTGCTGGGTTTCAAAAAGTAGGCGAGTGGAGTGAATTGGTAGAAAACAGCGACTACTACTTGTACTACCAATTCCAGTGTATTGATAAAACGCATTAAGTAGGTGTTGTCTGTCTCGGTTTCTCTGAGTTTGGTAGACTGCATACGGATGTCATTAGCCGTGTATGCAGAATACCAAGCAGAGGAATGAGATGAATGATTTAGATTACATCAAGAAAAAACGCAGTGAGGTGGATGTTATTCCCGCCAAGATCGTGCCGTTTGTACGCGCCATGATGAAGTTTTACACGCGGCTCAATGTGTGGGTGTTCAAAAAAAGCCATGGTCGTTGGATGAATAAATTTCCGGGCGGAGCGCCGATTTGTCTAGTGGGTATGACAGGGCGCAAAAGTGGTCAGCGGCGTGAAGTGATGCTGATACACCTGCCGCAGGGCGACAATAAGTTGTTGGTGGCTTCGCAGGGCGGTTTGGATGCAGACCCCGTGTGGTTCAAAAACATCATGGCCAATCCGCGCGTGGACATCACCGCTAACGGTGTAAAAAAAGATTACATCGTGCGCCAGGTCAGCAGTGAAGAAAAACGCGCGCTGTGGCCACATTTGTTGTCCTTGTATCCTGATTTTGATGAATACCAAGCGCGCACGGACCGCGATATTCCTGTATTGATTTGTGAGCCTGTATGACCGTCCCTGCCGTATCGGTGCTAGATCGCGCCGCTGAAATTATTGCCGCCTTTGTGCCAGACAATGATCTGGTGGATTTGTTGACGCAATTGCAAGACCAGCTGGGTTTTATTCCACCGCAAACCGTCGCTTTGATTGCGGATGCCACCGGCATGGAGCGTCCGGCTATTTATAAAGCGATTGAGTTGTCGCCGTCTTTTTCTTTGATGCCGCCAGGTAAACACTTGCTGTATGTGTGCAGCGCCGATAACTGTTGCTCGAAAGGCGGTTTAGAATTGGCAGCTACGGCTAAACGCGTGTTGGCGACAGATTTTTATCATTGCGATGAAAAAAAATTAGTGCGCCTAGAGCCATTTCGCTGCTTGGGCAACTGCGTCAATGGCCCCAATATTGCGGTGGATAAAGTCGTGCAAGGGCACATGACGCCGGAAAAATTGGAAGCGGTATTGCGAGAGTTATTGGCAGAAGATTAAGTCTGCTCTTCATTATTCTGTTGTTACAGGGTATATCCCGCGCCAGCCTTCCACGCCGCCATCCACGCTGTACACCGCAGAAAAGCCCTGTTGACTGAGAAAGTCAGCTGCGCCTTGGCTGCTGTGGCCGTGGTAGCAAAATACCAACAGCGGGTTATCGAAATCGGCGTGCAAAATAAACTCTTGCACATTGCTGTTGTTCAGTGAAAAAGCATTGGGTACATGCCCTGCAGCGAAAGCATTGGGGTCGCGAATATCAACAATGGTGACATTGCCTTGATCGATCATGGCTTTGGCAGTTGCGGCAGGGATACAGGTGAAGGGCATAAAAACCTCGGGTAAATAGAGTGAATAACTCAGGATGAACAACTGATTTCCAAATGCTTGCCCCATTCAGGAGGGAAAGCGGCAAAAGATTCAAAAGCGGGATGTTCGTCAAATGGCGCAAGCAATACCTGTAATAGGTTTTGTACCATGCTGAAATCATTTTGCTTGGCGAAGTCTATCGCCTGCTGTGCCAAATAGTTGCGCAAAATATATTTTGGGTTGATATTTTTCATCTGCGTGCAGCGCAGAGCGTCGTCACTGTTTTCCTGTTGCAGCCTGCTGCGATATTGCGTTGCCCATTGATCGAAACTCTCACGATCAATAAACAAATCGCGGATGCTAGCATTGGTGGCTTGCGTAGAAAAATCGCACAAACGACGGAAAAAGATGGTGTAATCCACTGCGAATTGTTGCAGCAAAGATAAGAGTTGCCCGATCAGTGCGCTGTCATTCGCTTGCACGGTTTGTAAGCCCAGTTTTGCACGCATCAATTGCAGGTAGTGTTGCTCAATCGCCGGTTGATAGCCCTGCAAAATCTCACGCAGCGTTTCAATGGGAATGAGGGGTGACAGTGCGTGCGCCAGTGCGTTGCAATTCCACAGTCCGATGTTGGGCTGCTGGTCGAATGCGTAGCGGCCGCTGTAATCCGAGTGGTTGCAAATAAAGTGCGGGTTGTATTCGTCCAAAAATCCAAACGGGCCGTAATCAAATGTCTCACCGAGTATGGACATGTTGTCGGTATTCATCACGCCGTGAGCAAACCCCACCGCTTGCCAGTGCGCCATCAGTTTTGCGGTGCGTTGTACCACGGCATTAAAAAATGCGGCATAAGGTTGTGTAGCCGAGCGGCATTCTGGGTAGTGATGTGCAATCACAAAATCGGCGAGTTGTTGCAGCGCCTCGTGTTGTTGGGTGTGGAAAAAATATTCGAAAGAACCAAAGCGGATATGTGAAGGCGATACGCGCAAAATCATCGCGCCCGTTTCCACGGTTTCTCGATACACCGGCTCGTTACTGGTGATGAGTGCTAGGCAGCGTGTGCTGGAAATGCCAAGACCGTGCATGGCTTCGGAGCAGAGAAATTCGCGGATGCTGGAGCGCAGCACGGCGCGTCCGTCCCCTTGGCGTGAATACGGTGTGCTGCCTGCACCTTTGATCTGAATTTCATAGTGCTGGTCGGCGTGTTCTATTTCGCCGAGCAGCATGGCGCGACCATCGCCCAAGCGCGGGTTGTAGCTGCCAAATTGATGGCCGGAGTACACCATCGCTAACGGTGCAACAGCAGTGTGTGCAGTGCCGTTGCAATATTGCAGCGTGTCGTCGGCCAGTAGCTGTGCACTGTTGATGCCGAGAAGCGCGGCAGCGGCGGGTGAATGCACAGCCCAGCGCGCGCCACGCAGTGGTTGCATGCGCACCGGTGATGAAAAGGTGTCGCCCAAGTGGGCAAAGCGGGCAGTTTGTAGTGGCAGTGACACAGCGACGGTTCAGTAAGGGCAACAGTGCATTGTAAAAGCTGGCGTTTATTCTGGCGACGACACAAAATGTAGGGCTTATGCCCATTGAGATTGAAAAACAGCAATGAAGCTTATGTTGCCTACTCCGTCGCGCCAGTGGTTTGCGCTGGCCGTCTTACTATTGATTGCAGCCGCTGTGCGCTGGCCGCTCACAACACTGGATTTTAATTCATTGCTCAACACCTATCTGGTGGATGATGCGTTCTACTATTTCAAAATTGCCAGCCATCTTGCCACCGATCACCGCATCACTTACGACGGTGAACAGCTCACCAATGGATTTCATCCGCTGTGGTTGGCAGTGATTACGCCTTTTTATACGGCGACCAATGACGGTATTGATTTTGTATACCGCGTACAGTGGTTAATGTTTGGTATTGATTTACTAACGGTCGTTGCGTTATTTCATCTCTTGCAAAAGCTAAAGACGGGTTTGCCAATCGCTTTTATTGGAACTTTGTTGTTTTGTGTTCATTCATCGTTTGTTGATATTCAGATGAATGGTTTGGAAACATCGCTCAATACCTTACTGCTGTTGTTGTTGTGCAATGGTTTCATTGAGATACATCGACAAGAAAGCATTACGTGGCGAGGTTGTGTTTGTCTTGGTGCGCTAACAGGATTGGCTTTTCTGGCGCGTACGGATAATGCCATTACCGTGCTGTTGTTGTTTGCCTGTTTGGCGTGGTGTTCACGCAAACAATGGCGGATAAATTATCCGCGCTTATTGAGTGCTGGTATTGTTGCCGGTTTGATCGTGCTGCCGTGGTTGCTGTGGAACTGGTTAAATTTTGGTAGTTTTGTACAGAGCAGCGGGAAAATTGAAACAATTTACTGGGGAGAGCCACAGTTTCGTTGGCAGCACACAGCGTTTAGCTTTTTGATGCTGCCATGGAAAGTTTATGAGCAGTTGCAGGTCTTCGGTCGACTGTTTATTGCGCCGGTAAGTAATGCGAAATTTACGTCTATTGGCGTTGTGGTTTTTTTTGGAGGGGCACTTTTATTGTTGAGGTGTAGCAGGCGCGCGCCTCGCGAGATCAAAGTATTGACGGCTTTTTGTGCTGCGGTGTTGGCTGTCTTTATTTATCACACGGTATTCCGCAGTTTCGTGCGTACTTGGTATTACATTCCCGTAGCCATGGTGCTCTTGCTCTTGGTGACGGCAGTAGTGGCGCAGATGCCGAAAAAATGGAGTATGTCGGTGTTGCTGCTGTGTTTGCTGTTCGTGGTTATTCTGTATTCACCATTAAAATTAACGCGGAAAGTAACCGAGCTCTCTTCGCATCAAGTTGTAGCGGATTGGATTAACGCAAACACACCACAAGATGCAGTGGTTGGCTCCATGAATTCAGGTGTATTGAGTTATTTGGTGCAGCGCAAAGTCATCAATTTGGATGGTGTGGTGGATGTGCGTTCTATGCGTGCACACTGGGAAAAGCGTCAGCCGGAGTATATCCACGAGCGCGGCATTTCTTATCTTGTTGATAACGATGGCGCCTTGCAGTTTTTTTGCCGTGAAAATCCACTGCACACTTGTGTGCCGGTATTCACGTTTGGTGACAAGAGCAATAGCAATAAAGTGGTGAAAATCGTTAAGAAATAGCGGTTACCACCAGTGCCAGCCGTGCTGCGAAAAAAAGTGTTGCCCTGATTTTGCAAATTGCCAGATATGCCACAACCCTTTTCGAGAGGCATGACCGCCATCATGAACAATCTGCATGCTGGGCAGAAACGTGATCTTGGCTTTTTCGCGCAGGCGCACAGATAAATCAAAATCTTCGAAATACAAAAAATAATCTGCCGAGAAGCCATTGAGAGCCTGCAAGAGTGCCGTGCGCACTAGCATGCAGCAGCCGCTGGCAATTTCTACGCTGTCGCAGGGTGTGTTGGACAAATACGCGCTGTGCATTTCATAGCGCGCGAGGCGTTTGGCGAAAAATTTTCGCAGCAGTGTTGGCGCGAACCCGCGCAGTAAAAAATCTAGCACCGTGGGATAGCGCTTGCTCAGAAACAGCGGTGTGTCACTGTCGTTGATGGCATAGGGCGTCACCATGCCGGTGCTGGGGTCATCGTGCAGATAATCCAGCGCGGCAGTCAGTGCGTGTGCGTCGAGGTATACATCTGGATTCAGGATTAAATGGAAGTCGCTGCCTTGCTGTAGACAGAGATTGTGTGCCTGCCCATAACCTAGATTCTTTTCTGGGCAGATAAATCGCACGGCGTCTACGCCATCTATGCGTGTGAACAGTGCAGAAAACTTGTCACCGTCTTCGCTGGCTGCATTATCAACCACCACGAGCGAAATACGCGCTACCACACGCTGCGCACGCAGTTGGCGAACGCTCTCGCTGAGGTGTGTGCGAAAGCGCAGCAGCTCGCTGCTGCTATTGCGAAATAGCACCACGCTGATGGAGAGAAAAACGGGTGATTCCCATGTGCTGGTATTCATGTGGGTATTGTACAGTATGGGCGCGGGGTGCAATCTAGCACGCGCCTGCTTTATGATTCGAGCTTGCAATAAAATCCTAATGAGCAGCGGATGATAGTAGAAAGACCTCAGCGCATTTTGTGCGTGCTCGGTATGCATCGCTCCGGCACCAGTTGTTTGACAGGCTCCTTGCAACAGGGCGGGCTATTTCTCGGCAAACATCACACATGGAATGAATACAATCGCCGCGGCAATCGTGAAAATCAGGATGTCGTTAATCTGCATGAAGCGATTTTCAAAACCAATGGGCTGACGTGGAAAAAACCTACCGGAATTTTGCTGGATAAAGTGCAAGCATCAGATTGGCAAACCTTGGGCGATAACAGCACAGCTATTTGGGAACCGCAGCACCGCGAACGTGTGCAAGAAATTCTTGCCGAGTACGCCGATAAGCCGCTGTGGGGATTCAAAGATCCGCGCACCTTATTGGTGTTAGACGGTTGGCGTGACGTGGTGCCCGATATGGAATTTGTCGGCATTTATCGTCACCCACTGGCGGTGGCACAATCTTTGGCGAGCCGCCCCGCTATGCCGGTGACTATCGAAGAAGGTTTGGCGATGTGGTATGTCTACAACAGAAAATTATTGCAGGCGCACCAACAACAACCGTTTCCTGTGTTGTGTTTTGATTGGAGTGAAGAGCGCTTTCATCGCACTTTGGATGTGTTGCATGCAGATATTGGTTTAGCGCCAGTACCAGAAAATGAACGTTTTTATACCAAAGAATTGCACAAGCAAGCGGCAGATTTCTCTACGGTGCTACCTGAACCTGTGCAACAGTTGTATCAACAACTTGAACAAATAGCAGCGCATTATGAGTGATTCTCCCACACCCAAAGGCATACCCAATTCGCCACAGCCGATTAAATGGTTTGATGCGGCGATGCCCGTGGTGCCGCGCGATGACGTACAGTATTTGCAGAATGATGCGCCGCGTTTGTCCATTGTGGTGATGGTGTACAAAATGCCGGAGCAGGCGAAAAAAACCCTGTATTCCCTGAGTGCAGCGTATCAGCGCGGCGTGACAGAAAACGATTACGAAGTGATCGTGATGGAAAATCCTTCCTCACGCATATTGGGTAAAGAAGCAGCGGAGAAATGGGGCGGCAATTTTCACTATCAAGCGTATCCAGAAACGCTGCCCACGCCGGTGAATGCGATGAACTTTGGTGCGGCGCATGCACGCGGCCGCATGATTGCGGTGATGATAGATGGTGCGCGCATGGTGTCGCCGGGTATCGTCAATTACATTTTGGCGGCTGAGCGCTTGCATCGTGATGTGGTGGTGGCGGTGCCTGGCTATCACTTGGGCAATAAAGTGCAGCAGGAAGCGATGCTGGAAGGTTACGACGAGGCTTACGAACAAACGCTGTTAGATAAAGTACAGTGGCCGCAAGACGGTTATCGTCTGTTTGAAATTTGCTGTTTATCTGGCACCAGTGCCGGCGGTTATTTGAAGCCTTTGGGCGAGAGCAATGTGTTGGCGATGCCGCGTCATATTTGGGAAAAACTGGGCGGCTACGATGTCGGTTTTACCGAAACGGGTGGCGGGCAGTGCAATTTGGATTTGCACAAACGCGCGGCAGAATTGCCAGAAACAGTGCTGGTGACTTTGATTGGCGAAGGTTCTTTTCATCAATTCCACGGCGGTATTACTACCGGCACACAGGGCGAAGTGCGTTTGAAAGCCATGCAAGATCACTTTAATCAATACGCCGCACTGCGCGGGCAAGCATATACGCCACCACTCAAACGCAGCATTGTGCTCGGCGCACTGCCAGATTGTGCGCTGCGTTTTGTGCGTCACTCAGCAAGTGTGGTAATGAAAAATCGCGGTGATATACCGAGGGATTGGAAATGAGTGCAGCACAGAAACCCATGTTGTCGATTATTGTGATTGTGTACGACATGCCGCGTCAGGCCATGAACACGCTGTTCAGCCTCGCGCTGCCGTATCAAAAAAATGTCACAGAGCAGGACTATGAAGTCATTGTGGTAGAAAACCGTTCTGCTCACTGTTTGGATGCCGCTGCCGTTGCTGCACTGGGTTCGCAGTTTCGCTATTTTTTACGCGACGAAGCGGGTGTGTCACCTGTTCCAGCCGTTAATTTTGCATTTAGCCAATGTCGAGGCGAACAGATTGGTTTGATTATTGACGGCGCGCGTATCGTCTCGCCGCGTGTGCTCGAATACGCCATGTTGGCGGCGCGCATGACAGAACAGGCACTGGTGATGGTACCCGGCTATCACCTCGGCGAAAAAGATCATAAATTTCATGTGCAAGCAGGGCACAGTGCCGCCTTGGAAGAAGAAAAACTGCGCGAACTGGCATGGCAGGAAAACGGCTACCGTTTGTTCAAATGGGCGTGCTGGAGTTCCAGCAATCAGCGCGGCTATTTGCAGCCCATGCAGGAGTGCAACGCGCTGTTTTGTTCGGCAGAAAATTTCAAACACATCGGCGGTGCCGATGAGCGCTTTGATCAACCCGGTGGCGGTTCTATCAATTTGTATTTGTATCGCAGGCTCGGCATGTTGCCGGATATTGTGTTGTATGTGCTGCCGGGCGAAGGTTCCTTTCATCAATTTCACGGCGGCGTGACGACACAAGAATTGTCGGAAGATGATACGCGCCGCGCAGTATTGAAATCTTTTGATACGCGTTTGGAAGAGGTGTGGGGCGGACCGTTCAAGGCACTCACGCGCGAACCTATCCTGCTCGGTGCTGTCACCCATTGGGCGCAGCCATTTTTGGAGAACGCCTCAGAGATGGCGAGTCAGCGTTTTGCACGCTTAACGGCCAATAAAAAACCGTTTTGGGATGACGATGCGTCATTCCATCGCTTCACAGAAAATGCCGTGAGTTGTTTGAACGATGGCTACGAGCGTCCAGCGATTATGAATCAGCAGGAGCTGTCACGCTGAGGATTCTGTGAGCCTACTGGAAATAGGTGATAGGGTCATTTTCACGGCGCCAATCCAATAAGGCATTGACAGCGGCGTGAAAGTGCGGCAGGACATCCACAAGATATTCCGTCATGTCTTTTTTAATTAGCGTTTCCATGGCGTCACAGCAATTTTTTAGCTGTGTGACACCGCAATAACAGCTGCCGCCATGTAATTTGTGGACGAGCTCTTTAGCCTGCGCCAGTTGTTTTGTTTCGATGGCTTGTGTAATAGCCAGTCGTTCCTCTTCGAGTGTCTGGAGCAGTAGGGTAAGCATTTCTGCCGCCGCTTCAGGTTTGTTTCCGCAGGCCTGTAAGGCAAGGTTCCTGTCTACACATTCACCATAAAAAGGAGAAATAAAAGTGGCGTGGGGTGTGTCGTCATTGGGTTGTGATGGGGTGTGCGTTGTTGTGTCTGCCCATTTCTCCAACATCTGCAGCAGTTGCTGTTCACTGGCGGGTTTGCTGAGAAAATCATCCATCCCTACGTTGAGCATGTGTTGTCGTTGCTCGGCGAGAGCATGTGCAGTGAGGGCAATAATGGCTGTTTTCCGCAGAGTTTGTGTTTCTAAGTAGCGGATTTTTTTTGTTGCTTCAATGCCATCCATGATAGGCATTTGTACGTCCATAAAAATAACAGTAATTTGAGGATTGGCTTTGTAGCATTCAATCGCTTCAACGCCATTGGAGGCTTGGAGTACGGTTGCACCAATATCGCTCAACATAGTGCTGATGAGTTTTAGGTTGGATGCATTGTCGTCAACCGCTAACACCACAGGAGGTGTGCCTGCCATGGTCAGGTATTGAGGGGTTTGGTTGGTGGTAATGAAGTGTTGTAGGTTAAATGTTTGGCATAGTGTTTCGATTAAGCGGTGCTCGGCAATGGGTTTTTGCAACAGCAAGACAGAAGAAGAAATTTGTGCAAGTTGCGTGCGTGCAGCAGCGGTGACGCAGAGCATGACAGGGCAGCGTTGAGTTTGGCAGTAATCCAAGATCGCCGTTAGTGACTGAACATCCTGTTCGTCGTAACGCACAGGCCAGTTTAACAACAGTGCGTGGATGGGATGCTCACTGCCTGCATGACGGCTTAATGTTGGAATAACCTGATCGAGTTGATCTGCTAGCGTGGGTTGTGCTCCCCAAGCGGTTAATACATGACTACAGGTTAAACGCGATAATTTTTCTTTATCACACACCAAAATATGATGATTTTTTAGCAGTGCTTGGTTGTTATCGGCAGATACTGTGCCGGAGACATCCAGATTAATGGTAAACCAAAATGTCGTATTGCCTGGCTCGCTGTGGTAACCAATATCGCCACCCATTTGCCGCACGATTTTTTGTGAGATAGCCAGTCCTAGTCCAGTGCCTGTATATTTGCGTGTGGATGTACTGTCCAACTGTGTGAAGGCTTTGAAAATGTCATTGTTGTCGTTGGGCAAGCCTTTCCCGTGATCCGTTACTTCAATTTTAAGCAATGCTTTTTGTTGATCAAATCTGTCGGCAGCGATGCGCACAACCACGTTGCCTTCCTCTGAAAATTTAATGGCATTGCCAATGAGGTTGGTAAATACCTGTTTGATGCGCAAAGGGTCGCCCAAGAGTTGACGAGGAACATCGCTGTAGATGATTTGCAGTAACTCCAAACCTTTGTCGTGCGCACTTGGTGCGAGAATTTGCAGCACTTCTTCTAGTATTTCTTGGATGTTGAAGGAGGTGTAGTCCAAAATCAGCTTGCCAGCTTCAATTTTAGAGAGATCAAGTACGTCATTGATCAGTGTTAATAAGCCTTCGGAAGACTTACGGATGTTGTTTAGGTAGTCCTGTTGTTGTGCATTTAAGGACGTTTTTAGTAAGAGCCTACTGAAGCCAATAATGCTGTTGAGCGGTGTGCGAATTTCATGGCTGGTGTTGGCTAAAAATTCCGATTTGATTCGACTGGCTTGCACGGCTTCACGGCGCGCTAAGTCCAGCTCGATGTTTTGAATTTCAATGGTTTCAAGGGTATTGCGCAAATCTTGCGTGGATTGCTCGATGCTGTTTTGAAGGTTTTCTTGCTGCTGAATCAGCGCGGTGTGCATGGCAGAAATGGCGTTGTCGAGATCGCGTATTTCAATCACTCCACTGGGTTGCCTAGGTTCAATCGCTTCACCTCTGCTCAGTGCTTTTGTATTGAGTGTAATTTTTTTGATGGCGTCTGTTAGACGGTCACCAAATAACATGACAAACCAAAATGCAGCGGATAACACAACAAAAACAATGCTGGTGTCAATCAAAGTGGTGCGGTATTTATGCAGAACAATAAAACTTTGTGAAAACTCTAACTGTACCCATCCGGACGGAAGGTTGTGGTTTATATCGTGATCTGTAGCAATTGATCCAGTAAAACGCGGCTGTTTAATGGGGATAATGATTTGTCGCGTATTTTCTGTGTGAAAAATTACGGTATCAGTGGTGAAAAAATTAGAAGTTGCCGCTTGCTTTGTGTGCAAAGGGCCGGCATGTGCAATTTCTTTGCTAGAGGCGTCATAGAATGTGATGGAGCGAAGCAGCGGATATTCCAGTGCGAGCTGTGATGTATTTTCTAATGTGGCAATGTCACCGTCACGCAACGCACGGTACGCCTGCCGCGCAATTTGTTGGCTGTACACATCGCTCATGTCGTTTTCGTACTGCGTGATATCACGGACTAGGGCATAGGTGAGGTAAGCGCCAATCAATAGCGCGCAGACGACGCCAGGTCCTAGAGCAAAAGTGGCGATATAAGTACGCAGATTGCTGTGTCGCATGATGGCGTTAGCTTTGTTGTCATGAGTGAAACCACGGTAGAATCCGCGGCTGGTTATTATTGTGCAAGGCGGCTGTTGCGATGGATTATCCCACAATCGAAAGCTGTATCGGCAACACACCCTTGGTGCGTTTGCAGAGATTGGGACAAGGCAACAACAACCACATCTTATTAAAGCTGGAAGGCAATAATCCGGCTGGCTCTGTCAAAGATCGACCGGCCGCCAGCATGATTGCAGAAGCGGAACGCAGCGGCCGTATCCAACCCGGCGATACCTTGATCGAAGCCACCAGCGGCAACACTGGTATTGCTTTGGCGATGGTGGCAGCGATTAAAGGCTACCGCATGATTTTAGTGATGCCCGACAACATGACCGCCGAGCGCAAAGCGGCCATGAGTGCATACGGCGCCGAGTTGTTGTTGGTGTCGCAAGCGCAGGGCATGGAGGGCGCGCGCGATCTCGCCTTGCACATGCAGAGCGAAGGGCGCGGCAAAGTATTGGATCAATTTGGCAATGGCGATAATCCGCTCGCGCACTACCACGGCACAGGGCCGGAAATTTGGCGGCAAACAGCAGGCACCGTGACGCATTTCGTCAGCGCAATGGGCACAACCGGCACCATTATGGGCACGTCGCGTTTTTTGAAAGAAAAAAATCCAGCGATTCAAATTGTGGGTTTGCAGCCGCAAGAAGGCGCTAGCATTCCCGGTATTCGTCGCTGGTCGCCTGCGTATTTGCCGCGCATTTTTGATGCCTCGCGTGTGGATGTGGTGATGGATATTGCACAAGCAGATGCCGAGCGCACCATGCGCGATTTGGCGCGCAAAGAAGGCATTTTTTGCGGCGTTTCTTCTGGCGGTGCAGTAGCGGCTGCGTTGCAGTTGGCACAAAACGTACACAATGCAACGATAGTCACTATTATTTGCGATCGCGGCGATCGCTATTTGTCGTCCGGTATTTTTGGCAGTTAAGTCGTATGGTTAAGATTCGTGAAAATCACCCGTTGGAAGCCAGTGGTGATGTTGATATTGATGTGTGGTTGACCGGTTTAGAAACGGCGCACGGTTTTTCATCGGCACAAATTGCGCAGTTGCGCTCCGCGTGTTTAGCGAGTCGCAATGCGGAACAAACACGTAGCGAATCGGATAAACGCTGGCAGGAAACCAGTTGTTTTCGCACCGGTTTGGAGATGGCCGATATTCTCGGTGAATTAAATCTGGATGCAGAAACGCTGGTGGCTGCCATACTCTATCGCGCGGTGCGCGAGGAGCGCATTCCGCTGGCCGATATTGCACAAACGTTTGGTGCGGAAGTGGCGACCTTGATCGAGGGTGTGTTGCGTATGGCATCAGTGAGCGCCATACAAAGTTTGGGTGACGAAAATGTGTTGGGGCGCAACGCCAATGTGCAGGTGGAAAATCTGCGCAAGATGTTGGTGGCGATTATTGATGACGTGCGCGTTGCCTTGGTCAAAATCGCTGAGCGCACCTGTGCGATTCGTGCGGTAAAAAATGCTTCGGAAGAAAAGCGCCGCCGCGTCGCACGCGAAGTAATGAAAATCTACGCACCACTGGCACACCGCTTGGGTATCGGTCATCTCAAATGGGAATTGGAAGATTTGGCGTTTCGCTATTTGGAGCCAGATGCCTATCGCCACATTGCGCGTTTATTGGATGAGCGTCGTGTGGATCGTCAGCGGTTTATCGCCGCTGCAAAAACACAATTAGAAACAGCGTTGCAGCAGGCGGGCATTGCACCGGACATCACAGGCCGCGCCAAACACATCTACAGTATCTGGCGCAAAATGCGCAATCGCGGCATTGGTTTTTCGCAGGTGTACGATATCCGCGCGCTGCGTGTGTTGGTGTCTACTGTACAAGATTGCTACACCGCGCTGGGTATCGTGCACGGTTTGTGGCGCAATATTCCCAATGAGTTTGACGATTACATCGCCAATCCCAAAGAGAACGGCTACCAATCTTTGCACACCGCCGTGATCGGCCCCGAAGGCAAAGTGTTGGAAGTGCAGATTCGCACGGTTGCCATGCACCAAGATGCAGAGTTTGGTGTATGCGCGCACTGGCAGTACAAAGGTGCGGACAAAGTGAGTCAGCCGGGCGAACAAGCCAACAGCTACGAATCCAAAATTGAGTGGCTGCGACAGGTGTTGGCGTGGCACGAAGAAACCGGTGGCAATTTGGATTTGGTGAAGGAGTTGCGCACGGGGATTGTGCAAGATCGTATTTATGTTTTTACACCCGAAGGACATGTGATTGATTTGCCCAACGGTGCGACGGCACTGGATTTTGCGTATCACATACACACTGGCGTTGGGCATCGCTGCCGCGGCTGCCGCATCAACGGTCGTGTATTGCCTTTGTATCAAGTGCTGCGCACTGGCGATCAAGTCGAAATTATTACCGGCAAACGCGAAGCACCCAGCCGCGATTGGCTGACTTCCGGTTTGGATTATTTGCACACCGTGCGGGCACGCAGCAGTGTGCAGCAGTGGTTTCGCCAGCAAGCAGCTGATGAAAACTTGGAGAGCGGTCGCGCAATTTTGGATCGTACCTTCCAGCGTCTAGCTGTTTCGCCGCAATTGGATTTGGAATCTTTGGCGCACACGTTAGGGCATAAAAATCTGCACGCGTTGTACATTGCCATTGGCACAGGAGAGTGCAGCATGACGGCTGTGTTGGATGCCGCTATGCATTCCGGCAACGTAATGAGTCAGCCGGAATTGTTATTGGAGTGGGACGAACAAGCAGAAAATTTGTCGCGCTCTATTGTGGGTGCAGAAGGTCATCAATTACGTTTGGCTGCTTGCTGCAATCCCGCCGAGGGTGACGCAGTGGTGGGTGTGATTGATGCGGATAACACGGTGTCTGTCCACCAACAGTCTTGCGATCAAGCTTTGCAGATGCAGTTAGATCATCCAGAACAAATTATTGCCGTGAATTGGGGCAGTGCGCGCCGTAGTACATTTCCTGCCGCTATTGCGGTGTATGCCTACGATAGACGCGGCTTGTTGCGCGATATCAGTTCGCTATTAGATAAAGAAGAAGCCAATGTTGTCCGTTTGGACACAGTGACCGATCAACAAACCAATTTGGTAGAAATGCATATCACCTTAGAGGTAGAGAGCTTTCAGTTGTTGAGTCGTTTACTGGAAGCGATCAATCAGATTCCCAATGTGTACAAAGCTAGCCGACAGGTGTGATCTTTCTTCTATATATACATACTGAGGCGAGGTCACAGCTTGAGTAAGCAGATTTAGCTGTGTAAGGTACGAACGTTTTCAAACAATCCTGCGGGGTGTAACAAAGTATGAGAGTAATCTTGTTGGGCGCACCGGGTGCTGGCAAAGGCACACAAGCAAAACTGATTATGGAAAAAATGGGCATTCCACAAATTTCTACCGGCGACATGCTGCGTGCTGCAGTTGCCGCTGGCACGCCGCTGGGTTTGCAAGTGAAAGACATCATGGCATCCGGCGGCTTGGTGTCGGATGATTTGATTATCGCTCTCGTAAAAGAGCGCATCACACAGCCGGATTGCGCGCAAGGATTTCTCTTTGACGGATTTCCTAGAACAATTCCGCAAGCGGAAGCCATGCAGCGTGCGAATGTGCAAATTGATCGCGTGATTGAAATTGATGTGCCGGATCAAGACATCATCAATCGCCTCAGTGGTCGCCGCGTGCACGAAGCGTCGGGGCGCGTGTATCACGTTGAACACAATCCACCCAAAGTAGCTGGCGTGGATGATGTCACGGGCGAGCCGTTAATTCAGAGGGCAGATGATACGGAAGCAACCGTGCGTAAACGCTTGCAGGTGTATCACGAGCAAACGCGTCCGCTGGTGAATTTTTATCAGCAACACGGCGATGCAAATGTATATCGCAATGTGCCTGGCGTTGGCAGCGTGGAGGAAATCAGCCGTCGTGTGCTGGCTGCTTTGCAGTGAAACGTCGCGCAATCATTCTGGTTTATCTCGGCTCGCCTTCTGCACCTGAGCCTGCTGCCATTCGGCAATTTCTCAATCTATTCCTTTCAGATCCGCGCGTGGTAGAAATACCGCGCTGGCTTTGGCTGCCTTTATTGCGCGCAGTGATTTTGCCTTTGCGCAGTAAGCGCGTGGCGAAGTTGTATCAGTCGATATGGACGGAGCAAGGTTCACCGCTTACTGCCATCACACATCGCCAAGCAGAACAGCTAGAAAAACTATTGAGCTCTGATGTGCTGGTGCGCACCGCAGCGGTGTACGGTGAGCCTTCGCTGGCACAACGTGTGGTTGAGTTGCGCAAGCAGGGTATCGAACAATTTTTAGTGTTACCGATGTACCCACAGTATTCCGCTACCACCACGGCTGCGGTGTACGATCAGGTTGCGCAGATATTTGTGCAGCAGCGTTATGTACCGGATATTCAGATCGTCAGGGAATATTGTTACCGCGCAGATTACATTGCCGCGTTAGCGCAATCGATTCGTCAACACAGAGCGCAACACGGCGCAGCGGATATGCTGCTGTTTTCTTTTCATGGCATTCCACAAGCCTGTGTTGATCGCGGTGACCCTTACTACGAGCAGTGTCAGTACACCGCACGCGCTGTTGCAGAGGTGTTAAATCTTTCCAGCGCACAGTGGCGCATCGGTTTTCAGTCGCGCTTTGGACGTGCGCAGTGGTTGCAACCATACACGGATGATGTGTTGGCATCGTTGCCAGCGTCTGGGATTCGTCGCGTTGATGTGGTCTGCCCTGCGTTCGCGACAGATTGTTTAGAAACATTGGAGGAGATTGAACACGGTAGTCGACGCTTTTTCAAAGATGCCGGTGGCGAATATTTTTCGCGCATCGACTGTCTGAATGATGCGGATGAGCACATCGCAATGTTGTGCGCGATCGCGAGTGAATACGGTTTTGGCGACGCGAAAAAGTAAAAACAAATGCTCGAAAGAAGCATTTCAGGAAAAATTGCCCAAAAAAATGAAAAAAAGTCCCGAATTGAGCAAAAAAACTGTTCTGAGTGGATGCAAAACTTGAAAAATTAAAATAATATCTGTGTCAAGCCCGTATGGGAGTGGTTACGAGCTTGTAGTATCTAACTATTAACACTACCAACCATTGAGGAATGAAACATGGCAAAGTCAAAAAAGAAAGCTCCAGCAAAGCGTAAAGCAGCAGCTAAGCCAGCTAAGGCACTGTCTGCTTCAGCAATCGTCAGCGCCCTGAAAGCCAAACTGGCTGCTAAGGCAGAAGCTGATCTGCAAAAAGCACAGGCGAAGTTCGTTGCTAAGTGGGCGAAGAAACGCGCTGCTGCTGATAAGAAGAAACTGGCCTCTGCTAGCAAGAAAGCCGCTAAGAAAGCTGCCGCTGCTGCTAAGAAAGCTGCTGCCAAAGCTAAAGTAGCAGAAAGAAAAGCTGCTGCTAAAGCCAAAGTTGCTGCTAGAAAAGCTGCTGCTAAAGCTGCTAAAGCTGCTAAAAAGCAAGCTAAGGTTGCTAAGAAAGCCGTCGCTAAGCCAGCAAAAGCGAAGAAAGCCAAAGCCGCTAAGCCAGCAAAAGCGAAGAAAGCTAAAGCCGCTAAGCCAGCAAAGAAAAAAGCTGGTGGTAAGCGTGGTCGCCCAGCTAAGAAGTAATTAACTCTTGGATGGACAAAAGACCCTCGGCAAGTCCGGGGGTTTTTTTTTGGAGCGAGGAATCCTTTTGAATGTCTTAGCACTTGATACTGCGGGGTCGCATTGTGGCGTAGGCATTTTGCGCAATGATGGGCGACAATTTTTCTGCATCGAGCCCTCTGAGCAGTCTCATTCGCGTTGCATATTGCAGACCGTGGAAAACTTACTGCATGAAGCAGCGTTGTCGTTGACTGACTTGCAGCTACTGATATGGAATGCTGGCCCAGGCTCATTTACTGGTATTCGTATTGCAGCCAGTGTGGTGCAGTCGTTGAGTTACAGCTTACAAATTCCATTTCTGTCGCTGTCGTCGCTGGAAATATTGGCATACGCATCAGTGCGGGCTGCATCAGCAGCGAACCAATGGAATGCTGCAAAAACGGTGCAGATCAAAGTGGCTGTTGATGCGCGTATGAATGGTGTTTATTGGGCTAGCTTTATTTATGAGCAGGGTGCGTTGCGGTATATAGAGGAAGATCGTCTGATAAGTCGAGAGGAGTTTGCCGCGCAGCGTGAGCGCGTATCAGGGGATACGCTGATCGCGGGAGATGCTTGGCCACTGGCGGCGCAAGGCGCAATTGTTTACGCAAGGATAGATAATGTAATGGAATTGGGACAAATGAAACCGCTACATACTTGGCAACACCGTGCGCAAGACTGCTTGCCCCATTATGTGCAGTCGAGCATTAACTGGCAAAAGCGCACGCGATTCCAAACGTCTTAAAACAAATAATCGTTATTGGTGTCTGAGCCATCGTCGCCAGTGGATGTGTTGCCGTCGTTTGGAGCATCGCCATTACTGCGGAAAATTTCAAAGTCGTTGTTAGCACTCGGTTGTTCCGAGTCGGCATGTGTTTTAACGGTGACTAAGCCCGCCGGTATGGTGCGTTCAATCACCGATTGATCTTTTAATGCCTCACGCATGTAATTGATCCAAATCGGTAGAGCCGCTGTGCCACCGTACTCGCGTTTGCCTAGCATGGTGTTGTCATCAAAACCTATCCATGCAGCGGTGGCCATTACAGGGTTGTAGCCAACAAACCACGCATCGGTTGGGCCGTTCGTGGTGCCGGTTTTGCCTGCAATATCTGCACGGTTAAGTACGGCCGCTGCATGACCGGTACCGCGGCGAATAACGTCCTTTAGCATGTCATCGATGATGTAAGCCGTTTGTTCATCAACAACGCGAGGCGCGGGCTCTGCCATCAAGCTGTCGGTGGCGGAAGGATGCGTTTGCTCGCAATCAACACAAGCAGTCTTGTATTTTTGTTGATAGATGCTGTGACCTTTGGCATCCGTGATTTCCTGCACAAAAAAAGGTTCCACTTTGTAACCGCCATTCGACAATACGGTATAAGCCGATGCCATGGTAAAGGGTGTAAATGCATGCGAGCCGAGTGCTAGTGACAGATTGGGATCCATCGTGCGTGTATCAAAGCCGAATCGAGGTAGGCTGTTGATTAATGTTTTCACACCAATACTTTGCAAAAGGCGAATGGCTACCATGTTACGGGATTGATACAGTGCTTGACGCAGTGGTATTGGTCCAAGATAAGTGCCGCCGTGATTTTCAGGTCGCCAGGGTTTCGACATACCTGCCTCTTGAAAAACGATAGGCGCATCGTTCACGAGAGAGGCTGGCGTATAGCCATTTTCTAAAGCTTTTAAATAAATAAAAGGTTTGAAGCTAGAGCCAGGCTGGCGCAACGCTTGTGTGGCTCGATTGAATTTACTGTAGGCAAAGTCAGTGCCGCCTACCACGGCAATAACGGCTCCGGTTTGGCTGTCAATTGAGACCAGTGCTGCTTGAATTCGGGGAATTTGACCAATGATCCAAGCATCGTTGCTTGTGTGGCGTATGCGAATGACATCGCCCACTTGAAAGATCTGTGAGAAGCTCTTGGGTGCAGGTGCAACATAGTTTTCGGATTTATACGGCTGTAAACGCTTTGCCTCGGCTGCACTCCAGTTGATAGTGACAGGCGCGTGATTGGAGAGCACTAAGGTGATCGACGATTTGCCGATACTCGCAATAATCGCAGGCTCCAAGTCACCAATTTTCACAAAGTCGCGCAGCACGATGGTCCAATAGCTGGCAATTTGTTGGTTGGGTAGAGGCGGTGCAGGGAAATGTTTTTCAGCACCGCGATAGCCGTGGCGTTGATCGTATTCCACCGCGCCATTCCAAATAGCTTGCTGCGCGCTCAGTTGAAGATGAGAGTCGATGGTTGTGCGAACAATATAGCCATTGTTATAAGCATCACTGCCCAGTTTTTCTACCGCAAATTGTCGCGCCATTTCTGCAATATAAGGTGAATCAACGTCAGTTTTTAATCCGTGGTAGCTTGCTGTCTCTGGCTCGATCAATGCTTGGTCGTAAGTCTTTTTATCAATTGAGCCTAGTGACAGCATGCGTCCTAAAATCCAATTGCGTCGAATCAGTGCGCGTTCTGGATTGACCAGTGGATTGTATTTGGAAGGAGCCTTTGGTAGGCCTGCCAGCATGGCCCACTGTGCCAGTGAAAGCTGATCTAGTGTTTTTCCATAGTAAACATAGGCAGCAGATTGCGCGCCATAGGCTTTGTGGCCTAAATAAATTTTATTGACGTACAGTTCAAAAATTTTCTCTTTTTTCAGTGTTCTTTCGAGTTGTATGGAAAGAAGAATTTCATTGAATTTGCGGATAAAGGATTTTTCAGAGCTGAGAAAAAAATTGCGAGCCAGCTGCATGGTGATGGTGCTACCGCCTGAGCGAATATGCCCTGTTTTGGCTAACTCGGCTGCTGCGCGCGCCAAGCCGGTAGGATCAACACCACTGTGCGTGAAAAAACGATCATCTTCGGCGGCTAATACCGCTTTTATATAGAGAGGAGGAAGGGCTGAATAAGGCAAGGGTTCGCGGCGCATTTCGCCAAATTCACCTATTAGCAGGCCGTCGCGGCTAAAAATTTTGAGCGGTGTTTGTAGTTTGAGATCCAGCACACTGTCTATTTTGGGTATTTGAGGCCCTAAATACAGAGTAAAGCCACTAATAACAGCAGTTATGGTGGCTAAGGACAGGAGTGCGCCCAGCAAAACAAACCGGATAGGCCAGAGGATAAATCGCATCAAAAACTTTAAAAATCAATGAGTTGTGTGATAATTGTAAAGAAGTATCACGGGGAAGGCATTATAAGTGCGATTTTGTGAATTAGGTAACGGTTTGGGTGCTTGCAGTCTTTACTTAAAGTAATGTAGCATCACCTCGTCGTAAGTATCGGATGCAGATAGGAAAATGGCTATTTCAGGACTGTTTCAGAGAAAACAACCACCCGTGCTGGGTTTGGACGTGAGTTCAACATCAGTGAAGCTATTGGAGCTTAGTCGCAGCGCCGCTGGCTACCGTGTTGAAAGTTACGGTGTTAAACCGCTACCTCCCAGCGCCGTGGTGGAGAAAAACATTGCAGAGCAGGATGCCGTTGCTGAGGCGATCAGGCGAGTTGTCCAGCAATCCAAAACAAAGCTAAAGCATGCAGCTGTCGCTGTGGCTGGCTCTGCGGTGATAACGAAAATCATCGAAATGCCTGCGGGTTTGGATGGTGATGCTTTGGACCTCCAAATACGCATGGAAGCAGATCAGTACATCCCTTATCCCATTGATGAGGTGGCCTTGGATTTCGAGGTCATTGGTGCGGCGCCAAATCAAGCGGATCGTGTCGAAATTCTCTTGGCGGCTTGTCGCAGTGAAAATGTTGATACTCGCAAAGACGCTATCGAAGATGCCGAGCTAATTGCCTCTGTGGTTGATGTTGAGGCTTACGCTATGGAGCGGGCTTTTTCGTTAATTCTGCCTCAGTTGGGCGGCGGAGAGGATTCCGTTGTCGCTATTGTCGATGTGGGCGCCACCATGACCACATTGAATGTATTGCACGGCGGCAAAATTATTTACACTCGAGAGCAGCTATTTGGAGGCAAGCAGCTGACAGAGGAAATTCAACGCCGCTATGGTTTGTCAAATGAGGAAGCTGGACTTGCTAAAAAGCAAGGTGGTTTACCTGATGACTACGAGAGCGAAGTGTTGCAGCCTTTCAAAGATGCTGTTGTGCAGCAAATTACGCGTTCTTTGCAATTTTTCTTTTCCTCCAGCGACTTTAATGAAGTGGATTATATTGTGCTGGCTGGAGGTGTGGCTTCCATGGAAGGTCTCAGTGATTTGGTGCAAGAAAAACTGGGAACCCCCACTACAGTGGCAAACCCGTTTGCCAATATGTCGGTAGCATCCCGCATCAACCCGGTTGATTTGAGCAATGATGCTCCTGCTCTCATGATTGCGACAGGCTTGGCCTTAAGGAGTTTTGACTGATGGCCACAAAAATTAACCTGCTTCCTTGGCGTGCCGAGTTACGGGAGCAAAGAAAGAAAGAATTTCTGGCGGTATTGGGGGCGAGTGCAGTCGTTGGTCTTCTCGTGTTTGCTGTTTGGTATATGACAATTGCTGGCTTGATTGACCATCAAAAGCAGCGCAACGAGAAAATTCAAAATGAAATTACCTTGTTAGATAAGAAAGTCGCTGAGATTGAAGCGCTAAAAAAACAGCGCAGTGACATGATTGACAGGATGAAAGTAATCCAAAGTTTGCAGGGTACGCGTCCGTTGATCGTGCACATTTTTGATGAACTGGTGAATAAGTTACCTGATGGTGTTTTCTTTAGCCGCATCGAAAGAAAGGGAGACAAAATTCTTATTAGCGGCACGGCTGAGTCGAACAACAGGGTGTCGACGTTGATGAGAGATTTGAATAATTCCGAATGGCTTAGGAACTCTGTATTAACCAAGGTGCAGGCGAACCCTTCATTTGGTGAGCAAGGAACGGATTTTGACCTCAGTGTGGATGTCATTTTGCCGGATGCCGATAAGAAAGATAACGACAAAAAAGAGGGTGCAAAATAATGTCACTCCAAGAAAGTTTTGAGAAGCTACAAAATGATTTTAGTAATTTGGACCCGGAAAATATGGGTTCATGGCCGCTGCCAGTTAAAATTGTTTGCTGGGTACTGACAGCTGTTATTGTTGTCATTCTCTCTTATCAGTTTGTTCTGCGTGATCAAACCGAATTGCTCAATCAGGAGGTTCAAAAAGAGCAGACATTGCGCACCAGCTTTGAGAGCCGGGTTCGTGATGCGGCTAACTTGGACGCATACCGAGCGCAAATGCAAGAAATGAAAGATTCATTTGATGCTTTGGTGTTGCAACTGCCAAAAGACACAGAAGTGCCAGGCTTATTGGATGATATTTCCAATACCGGTCAGTCGAGTGGGTTGAATATTGATTCGATTAAATTGCTGCCTGAGAAGAAAGCTGATTTTTATGTTGAGTTGCCCATCGATATTCAGGTGAGTGGCGGATATCACGACTTCGCCACTTTTGCTAGCGGGATTGCTGGGCTGCCTCGTATTGTGACGTTGCATGATTTTGTCATCGCGCCTACTGGTGGTGCGCAGAGCGCAGGCAATAGTGCGGCCAAGCAAGAGGGTGGCGATGCGCGCAATAGCGAAGAACTGGTTATGACGATTACAGCCAAAACGTATCGATACGGTAATGCGTCTAATGATGCTGCCAAGAAAGGCAAGGATGGTGGCAAGTGAATATGATGAATAAAAATGCAGTAACAAAGTTTTTTGCGGCAGTATGCGCCTCTTTGTTATTGGCTGGATGTGGTGATGGTGGCGTATCTGATCTCGATAGCTACATGCAAGAGGTGAGATTGAGACCCGTACCGCCGATTGAACCGATCCCAACATTCCCGCAGTTTGATACATTCTTGTACAAGGCGGCCGGTAAGCGTAGCCCATTTGAAAAACCACAAGCATTGGTAGAAATAGAGATTGATGGTGGCAAAGTAACGGGTGGCGCTGTGGTTAAGCCTGATGAATTGCGTCCTAAAGAGTATTTGGAGCAGTTTAATATCAGTGCCATTACCATGGTTGGTACTGTGACCAAAGATGGTGAGATGTGGGGCTTGGTGGATGATGGCACCTCAAATATACATCGCGTACAAGTGGGTAACTATATGGGACGCAATCATGGAAAGGTTTATCACATTGATAAAGGAAGAATTGATCTGAAGGAAATTATTCCTAATGGGCCGGATCAATGGGTGGAGCGTCCCAAGACGCTGCAATTACGCGAATCAGCAGAACAATAAGTTTTTGGGTAAAACAAAATGATGCATCAGTTAAAAACAACTGGAAAGGAAAGGGGTGGCCTTGTGAAAACGATGAAAAAAATGTTGGTGGCGACTACGCCAATCCTGTTTTCTTTCTGGGCGATGGGTGCGCAGGCGACTACGTTGCAAAACATTTCATTTGCTTCGCTGCCTGGTGACAGATTTGAAGTGAAAATGGACTTTGATGCGAAGCCATCAGAGCCTAAAGGCTATAACATCGATAAGCCGGCTCGTGTTGTGATGGACTTTGAGGGCGTTGATAGCGCACTGAAGGAGAAAAAATATCCTTTGGCATTTGGCAATGCAAAGAGCGCCAACGTGTTGTCCGATGGTGGTAGAACACGATTGATCTTGAATATGACACAACTGGAAACGTATAAAACACGTTTTGAAGGCAACAGTTTTGTCATGACAGTGGGTAAAAATGAAATTCAAGAGGTGAGTAAAAAAGGTGCCAGCTTGGCTGAGCGAATCACCTCCGATACAGCATCTTATGGCTCGGTTATTAAAGACGTTGATTTCCGCCGTGGTGAAAACGGAGAAGGGAAAGTTGTTATTTCAATGACCGACCCGAATGTTAATGTGGGTGTAGAAGATACCGGCAATCAAATCACCGTAAATTTTGGTGATACGCAATTGCCAGCAGCGCTGAGACGAAAACTGGATGTGACCGATTTTGCAACACCGGTTCAGTCGGTGTCGTCTGACTTTAGTGCGGGCAGCGCCGTCTTTACCATCAAGTCGACAGGTAATTATGACTACATGGCGTATCAAACAGATAACCAGTACGTTATCAGCGTCAAGCAATTGACTGCAAAAGAGCAAGAAGAGCGCTCTCAGAAGTTCAGTTACACAGGACAAAAGCTGTCACTTAATTTCCAAGATATCCCTGTGCGCTCTGTGTTGCAGTTGATTGCAGATTTTACCGAACTGAATTTGGTCGCCAGTGACACAGTAGAAGGCAAAATTACTTTGCGCTTGGATAATGTACCGTGGGATCAGGCTTTGGATTTGGTCTTGAAAACCAAAGGTTTGGATAAGCGTCAAGTGGGCAATGTGTTGATGGTTGCCCCTGCTGCAGAAATTGCAACGCGCGAACGCGAAGAAATTGAAAACGCTAAGCAAATGAGAGAGCTGGCGCCAATTCGTACAGAGTTCCTGCAAATTCTTTACGCAGATGCTAAAAATATATACAAATTGTTTGAAAAAGGCTCTGGTAGCAAAAATGGCGAGGCGGAAGAAAGCCTGTTGTCGTCGCGCGGTTCGGCAACACTGGACGAGCGAACCAATTCAATTACCGTGCATGACACCGAAGAGAAAATTCAGAAGATTCGCGATTACATCAAGCGTGTTGATATTCCTGTGCGCCAAGTGTCGATTGAGGCGCGCATTGTGAAGGCGACTTCTGGTTTTCGTGAAGATTTGGGTGTGATGTGGGGCTTGGATATGCACGCCAAAGACACCTTTGTTAACGGATCTATTAATAATGTGTTAAGCGGTAATAACGCAGCATTTCGTAATAGAGGGACAAAGGGTGGTTCATACATTAAACCGGATGATTTGGATGTGATTAGTACGCCAACAGGAGCGGATTCCATGGTGGTGGATATGCGCGCCAAGCCTGAAGAAGGTGATCCGGGTTCGTTTGCCATTGGTTTGTTGGGTTCTGATGGCTGGCTGGCTGTGGAATTGTCTGCACTGGAAAAAACAGGTAAAGGTGAAATCGTATCGCAGCCCAAAGTGATTACTGGCGACAAACAAAAAGCAGTGATAAAGAGCGGCCAAGAAATTGGTTATCAGGAGGCGACATCTAGCGGTGCAACAACTACTTCTTTCAAAGAAGCGGTGTTGAAGTTGGAAGTGACGCCACAAATTACGCCAGATGACCGTATCATCATGGACTTGGTGATCAACAAAGACAGCATTCAAAGCTTTGTTGCAGGGATTCCTGTTATTGCAACCACCGAGTTGACAACACGCGTGTTGGTCAATAACGGCGAAACGGTGGTGCTTGGCGGTATCTTTGAAAACGAAACGGTAGATGAGCTGAAGAAAATTCCATTCCTTGGTGATTTACCATTGGTGGGACGCTTTTTCCGCAACACATCGAAGAGTGATAGTAAAACCGAGCTGTTAATTTTCGTAACACCGCGTTTGTTGCAGGATCCACTCGCTGATAAGCGTTGATGTCTGCGTGTGACGGCTCTGTTCAGCCAGCAGTTATTTCGTCGGCACCTTGTTCTTCTAACCTGTATCTTGTCGGCCCCATGGGGGTTGGCAAGACGACAGTTGGACGAGCGCTGGCAGAGTCGCTTCACCTGAAGTTTGTTGATGTAGACAGTGAAATTGAGCGACGCGCAGGCGCTAATATTCCTTGGATTTTTGATGTAGAGGGCGAGAGTGGATTTCGTCTGCGCGAATCAAGGGCTTTGGAGGAAATTGCCGATCAATCGGGACAATTGATTGCTACCGGCGGTGGTATTGTTTTGTCTGCGGCTAATCGTCAACGCATCAAAAGCACAGGATTTTGCGTCTATTTAAAGGCAGATCTACAGCAGCTTGTACATAGAATTGGCCGCGATAAAAAAAGACCGTTACTGAGAAACGGCAACCCCCGTGAAATACTGCAAAAAATCCTAGAAGAGCGTGAGCCGCTGTACATGGAAGTGGCGGATTGCGTGGTGCAAACCAGTGCCAGACCTATGCGGCATGTGGTGCGTGAAGTCATTCGTTTGTACAGATTGCATTATAATTAGCAATCTTTTTTGCCGTTATTGGTGAATGTTTGTGAAAACCCTTTCCGTTGCGTTAGGCGACAGATCTTACCCCATTTATATTGGGAGTGGGTTGCTCGGTGACGCTACCCGTTTGCTGCCTTATGTGGCAGCCAGACAAGTTTTGATTGTCACCAATGATCGTGTAGCGCCTTTGTATTTGGAAAAAACTAAGCAGCTTTTTTCGGGTTTGATTTGTCATGCCGTAGTGCTGCCCGATGGTGAAAAGTATAAAAACTTGGAAACACTCAATATTATTTTTGATGCATTGATTCGTGAGAAGCACAACCGCACCACGACGCTGGTGGCACTGGGTGGTGGCGTGGTTGGTGATATGACGGGTTTTGCAGCAGCTTGTTACCAGCGTGGCGTGTCATTCATTCAAATTCCTACTACCTTGCTGGCGCAAGTAGATTCCTCGGTGGGAGGAAAGACGGGCGTGAACCATCCGCTGGGTAAAAACATGATCGGCGCTTTTCATCAGCCAGAATGCGTGCTGATCGATGTGGATACGCTGAGCACCTTGCCTGATCGTGAATACCGATCAGGTTTGGCGGAGGTGATTAAATACGGACTCATTAACGACGAGAAACTTTTTACTTGGTTACAAAAAAATACAGACAACCTGTTGCAGAGAAATGCTGAAGCATTGATTTATGCGATTGAAAGCTCTTGCAATAACAAAGCGAAGATTGTCGCGGTGGATGAAAAGGAAACGGGTGTTCGTGCGCTATTGAATTACGGACACACTTTTGGACATGCGATAGAAGCATGGCAAAACTACACGGGATTTTTGCATGGCGAGGCAGTTGCTATTGGCTCAGTTATTGCAGCCGAGTTGTCGCTGAGGTTGGGTTTACTGTCGCAAAAAGATTGCGATGCAGTGCGTGCAATTATTGCAGCATTGGGCTTGCCAACAGTGGTTCCTGCAGGCATGACGGGCGAGATATTCATTGATTTTATGCAGCGTGATAAGAAAGTGTTAGACGGCAGCTTGCGATTGATTTTGTTGGAGTCTATTGGGCAGGCGGTTATCAAAGAGGCGGTGCCAGTTGCTCAAATTATGCAGGCCATTGATGCCTGCCGCGAAGCAGAGCGGTAGCCGATAGTGAAAGATTATCCTGCTAGAAAAGAACCATTTGTTTCTGAGAGTACAGTGGCGGATGGTGAGTCTGTGTTTGCGGATGAATCTTCCAGCGTGTTTGCAGCAGATAATCGGCGCGATTACTCGGTGTCATCCAGTCAGGCCAAGCGCACTTCGCTGTTGCCTTTGCTGCTGATTGCGGGGGCTTGTTTGGTTGGCGTGCTGTGGTTGGCAAGCCGAAACAGCAGTGATACGCCGCAGTCTGTTGTTTTGCAGCCATTGCCTGTCACTCCTAGCCAAGAGAGCCTTCCTTCACCTGTGCCAAACGCGGTGGTGCCTCCTGTCGCGGCGCCTTCAGCCGCAGTGCCACTGCCAACACCGGAACCTGTCGCAATCAAAGAGCCTGTGGTGCAACAACAGCCGCCAGTCGAGACAAAGCCTGTTGCGCCTCCCAAAATCGAATCTCACAAAGCAGCGATTGAACCTGCTGCCGCTCAGCCCGTGTCCAAGAAAAAAGTGGTGCCGGTTGCCGCGGTGAAAGCGATGAAGTCGGTGAATTGGAAGGCTAAGCCCGATAACTACACGGTGCAGTTGATCGCCGCCTACAGTGAGCAAGGCGTGGAGCGTATCAAGGCGCGGTTACCCGCCACGCCCCCGAGTGCTATTCATAAAACAAGCAAGGATGGCAAACCTTGGTTCATTCTGGTTTACGGCTCCTTTGCTACGAAGCAGGAAGCTCAGAACGCTCAGTCCCGCCTGCCAAGTGCCTTACAAAAAGACGTGAAGCCTTGGGTGCGCAAACAGGGCGAGGTTTTCGCGCAATAGACTGGTATTGCAGCAGTTTTTTCTTCACAAGAGGTGGTTTTTTTCGCTAAAATCGCCCCCCCTTGCCTTCCCACCAATGTTTTAAACCCCTCTAGTGAGTAGCGGAGAAGAGTTATGCGTGCGCGCGGCTTATACAACCCGTCCAATGAACACGATGCCTGCGGTATCGGGTTTGTCGCCCATATAAAAGGCCAGAAGAGTCACTCTATTATTGAGCAAGGCTTGCAGATACTGGAAAACCTTGAACATCGCGGCGCCGTGGGTTCTGACCCGTTGATGGGCGACGGCGCGGGCATTTTGATCCAGATTCCTGACCAGTTTTACCGCGAAGAAATGGCAAAACTGGGCGTGAATTTGCCGCCAGCCGGTGAGTACGGTGTGGGCATGGTGTTTCTGCCGAAAGAGTCTGCTTCGCGTATCGCCTGCGAGCAAGAAATTGAACGCGCCGTGCGCAATGAAGGACAAGTGATTTTGGGATGGCGCGATGTGCCGGTGGACTTGGCTATGCCCATGTCGCCCACCGTGCGCGCCAAAGAGCCCGTCATTCGTCAAATTTTTATCGGCCACAGCCAAGATGTACTGGTAACGGATGCGCTGGAGCGCAAGTTGTACGTTATCCGTAAATCGTCTGGCCACGCGATTCAGTCATTGAAGTTGCGTCACGGTAAAGAGTTTTTCGTGCCGTCGATGTCGGCGCGCACGGTTGTTTACAAAGGTCTGTTGCTCGCCAATCAAGTGGGGGTTTACTACAAAGACTTGCAAGATCCGCGCTGTGTATCGGCATTGGCGCTGGTGCATCAGCGTTTCTCCACTAACACCTTCCCCGAATGGCCGCTGGCGCACCCGTATCGCATGATTGCGCACAACGGTGAAATCAATACCGTGAAAGGCAATTTCAACTGGATGCGCGCGCGCGAAGGTGTGATGAAATCGGCTGTGTTGGGCGATGATTTACAGAAATTGTTTCCGCTGATTTATGAAGGGCAATCTGATACAGCGTGCTTCGATAATGCGCTGGAATTGCTGGTAATGGCGGGCTACCCAATTGCACAGGCGATGATGATGATGGTGCCAGAGGCGTGGGAAAACCATACGCTGATGGACGAAAATCGTCGCGCGTTTTATGAATACCACGCGGCGATGATGGAGCCGTGGGACGGTCCTGCTGCGTTGGCATTTACCGATGGTCGCTACATTGGCGGCACCTTGGATCGCAATGGTCTGCGTCCAGCGCGATTTATCGTCACGGATGATGATTTGGTGGTGATGGCATCAGAGTCTGGCACGCTGCCAATTTCCGATGCGAATATCACCAGAAAATGGCGCTTGCAGCCAGGAAAAATGTTCCTGATTGATTTGGAAGAAGGCCGCATCATTGGTGATAAAGAATTAAAAGATACTTACGCCAGTGCCAAGCCTTACAAAGCATGGATTAATTCCGTGCGTATCAAACTGGACGAATTGAAAGCGGCGGATGCTGCTGTTGATATGCCAACGGTGAGTTTGTTGGATCGTCAGCAGGCTTTTGGTTATACGCAAGAAGACATCAAAACCATTTTGTCTACGATGGCGCAAAACGGCGAAGAAGCCACTGGCTCGATGGGTAATGATTCACCGCTGGCGGTAATGTCCAATAAATTGAAACCGCTGTATAGCTATTTCAAACAGCTGTTCGCGCAGGTTACCAATCCGCCTATTGATCCCATTCGCGAAGCGATGGTGATGTCTTTGGTGTCTTTCATCGGTCCGAAACCGAATTTGTTGGATACCAATAACATCAACCCGCCGCTGCGTTTGGAAGTGTCGCAGCCGGTGTTGGATGTTGCCGATATGCAGCGTATTCGCGGTATTGATGCATTGACTGGCAGCAACTTCAAATCGTTTGAACTGAATATTTGTTACCCCGTTGCGTGGGGCAAAGAAGGCGTGGAAGCGCGCTTGGCTTCTCTGTGTGCAAAAGCAGTTGATGCGATCAAAGACGGTTACAACATTTTGATTGTGTCTGATCGCAAAATGGATGCAGACCACGTTGCAATTCCTGCGTTGTTGGCAACTGCCGCTATTCATCAGCACTTGGTGAAAAAAGGGTTACGCACGGCAACAGGCTTGGTGGTAGAAACCGGTTCAGCCAAAGAAGTACACCACTTTGCTTTATTGGGTGGTTACGGTGCAGAAGCTGTGCACCCGTATTTGGCGATTGAAACATTGGCAGAATTGGCGAACAGTTTGCCTGGTGAGTTGACGGCTGAAAAAGCAGTTTACAACTTCAAAAAAGCCATCAGCAAAGGCTTGATGAAAGTGATGTCCAAAATGGGCATCTCGACGTACATGTCTTACTGCGGCGCACAAATTTTTGAAGCAATTGGCTTGAATCGTGCCTTGGTGGATAAATATTTCACTGGCACGCCTTCCAACGTGGAAGGTATCGGTTTGTTTGAAATTGCAGAAGAAGCAATTCGTCTGCACAAACAGGCATTTGGCAGCGATCAAGTGCTGGCAACGATGTTGGATGCGGGTGGCGAATACGCGTTCCGTGTGCGCGGTGAAGAGCATATGTGGACGCCGGACGCGATTGCCAAATTGCAGCATTCCACCAAAACCAATAGCTACAGCACTTACAAAGAGTACGCGCAGATCATTAACGATCAAAGTCAGCGTCACATGACCTTGCGCGGTTTGTTTGAGTTCCGTTTTGACAAAACGCAACCCATTCCTGTGGAAGAAGTGGAGCCAGCAAAAGAAATTGTGAAGCGTTTTGCTTCCGGCGCAATGTCGCTGGGTTCGATCAGCAGTGAAGCGCATACCACCTTGGCCGTGGCGATGAACCGTATCGGCGGCAAATCGAATACCGGTGAAGGCGGTGAAGATCCCTTGCGTTATCGCGGTGAGCAGAAAGGTGTGGCAATTAAAGATGGCGACACCATTGCGTCAGTGATCGGCAGCGATCGCATCGTGGCAGATATTCCGCTGCAAGCGGGTGATTCACTGCGCTCGCGCATTAAGCAAGTGGCGGCTGGACGCTTTGGTGTGACGGCGGAATATTTGAATTCTGCCGATCAAATCCAAATCAAAATGGCGCAGGGCGCAAAACCGGGTGAAGGTGGACAGTTGCCCGGTGGCAAAGTGTCTGACTACATCGCACAACTGCGTTTTTCTGTGCCGGGCGTGGGTTTGATTTCACCGCCACCGCATCACGATATTTACTCCATCGAAGATTTGGCGCAGTTGATTCACGATTTGAAAAACGCCAATCCGCGCGCCGATATTTCTGTGAAATTGGTGGCAGAAGTGGGCGTCGGAACTGTTGCTGCCGGTGTCGCCAAAGCGAAATCGGATCACTTGGTGATTGCAGGTCACGATGGCGGCACAGGTGCGTCGCCACTGTCATCGGTAAAACACGCCGGTGCGCCGTGGGAGTTGGGTCTCTCTGAAACGCAACAAACACTGGTGCTCAACGGTTTGCGCAGCCGTATTCGCGTGCAAGCCGATGGTCAAATGAAAACCGGTCGCGATGTCGTGATTGCAGCACTGCTGGGTGCGGATGAAGTCGGTTTTGCCACGGCGCCTTTGGTGGTGGAAGGCTGCATCATGTTGCGCAAATGCCATTTGAATACTTGTTCAGTGGGTGTGGCCACACAAGACCCTGTACTGCGCAAAAAGTTTTCCGGCAAGCCTGAGCATGTCGTGAACTATTTCTTCTTTGTGGCCGAAGAAGCGCGTCAAATTATGGCGCAATTGGGTATGCGCACCTTTGATGAATTGATTGGTCGCGCAGATTTGTTGGATAAATCGAAAGCGATTACGCACTGGAAAGCCAAAGGTTTGGATTTCAGCAAATTGCTGTATCAACCCCAAGTGGCGAGCGTTGCAGAGCGTTACCATGTTGAGAATCAAGATCACGGTCTTGATAAGGCGCTGGATAACGAGTTGATTGCAAAATCGGCGGCAGCTTTGGAAAAAGGCACCAAAGTTTCTTTTGTGTCGCCTGTAAAAAATCTCAACCGCACCGTGGGCACGATGCTCTCTAGTGAAGTGGCAAAACGCTACGGTCATGCCGGTTTGCCGAATGACACCATTCATATCGAATTGAATGGCACGGCGGGGCAGTCTGCCGCTGCATTTTTGGCGCACGGCATCACACTGGATTTGGTGGGCGAAGGCAACGATTACGTCGGTAAAGGTTTGTCGGGTGGTCGTGTGATTGTGCGCCCCAATAAAAATTTTCGCGGCGTCGCTTCTGAAAACATGATCATCGGCAACACTGTGCTGTACGGTGCCATTGCCGGTGAAGCGTATTTCAGCGGCGTAGCGGGCGAGCGTTTTGCGGTGCGCAATTCTGGTGCGGCGACTGTTGTTGAAGGCGTGGGCGATCACGGTTGCGAATACATGACGGGCGGTACGGTGGTTGTATTGGGCGATACCGGTCGCAATTTTGCAGCAGGTATGTCGGGTGGTATTGCCTACGTGTACGATCCAGCGGGTAATTTTGCCAGCAAGTGCAATATGGATATGGTGAAGCTGGAGCCGGTGTTGACGGCGGCAGAGCAAGATAAACAAGTCGAGCGCACCATGTGGCACAGCGAGCAGCGCGGCGAGCAAGGCGTGGAAGATGAGGCTTTGTTAAAGAGCTTGATTGAGCGTCACGCTAAATACACCGGCAGTGAGCGCGCACAAGAAATCCTGAAAGATTGGGAGAGCAGCCGCAAATTGTTTGTGAAAGTTTTCCCGAATGAATATCGTCGCGCGCTGCGCGAAATTAACGCGGCAGCAAATGCCGTTGCTGAAAAACCAAGAGTTTCTGCTTGAGCATTTAACACACAATCAGAATCACATTTTGGCATAGAGGTTTTGGGTATGGGTAAAGTGACAGGTTTTATGGAGTTTGAGCGTCAAAAAGACGAGTACGGCGAAGTTGCTGAACGCCTCAAACATTACAAAGAATTTGTGATTCCAATGACGGATGAAAAGGCCACCGTACAAGCAGCGCGCTGTATGGATTGCGGCACACCATTTTGTACAACGGGTTGCCCTGTCAACAATATCATTCCTGATTGGAATGATTTGGTGTACAAAGGCAATTATCAGCAAGCGCTGAATACACTGCATTCCACCAATAATTTTCCTGAGTTTACGGGGCGCATTTGTCCTGCGCCTTGCGAAGCGGCGTGTACGCTGAATGTGAATCGCGATGCGGTAGGCATTAAATCGATTGAGCGCTTTATTGCCGAGAAAGGCTGGGGTAGCGGATGGATTGTGCCGCAGCCCGCTGCTCAAAAAACAGGTAAAAAAGTGGCAGTGGTTGGCTCTGGTCCTGCGGGCTTGGCAGCGGCGCAGCAATTGGCGCGTGCAGGTCACGATGTCACTGTATTTGAAAAAAATGATCGCGTTGGTGGCTTGATGCGCTACGGCATCCCGGGTTTCAAAATGGAAAAATCCATTATTGATCGCCGTATGGAGCAAATGAAAGCTGAAGGCGTGACGTTTCGCACCAGCGTGTTGATTGGCAAAGATTTTCCTAACACGGTCAATAATTGGTCAAAAGAAACCATTTCACCTGAGCAACTGCAGAAAGATTTTGATGCAGTGATTATGGCGGGCGGCGCAGAAATGCCGCGCGATTTGTCTGCACCTGGGCGAGAATTGCAAGGCATTCATTTCGCTATGGAGTTTTTGCCACAGCAAAATAAAGTGGACGCGGGTGACAAGCTATCCGGTCAAATTCTTGCTACAGGCAAGCATGTGGTAGTGATTGGTGGTGGCGATACCGGTTCGGATTGCGTAGGCACATCTAACCGTCATGGCGCGTTGAGTGTGACGCAGTTGGAAGTGATGCCTAAGCCACCAGAGCAGGAAAATAAACCGCTGGTGTGGCCGTATTGGCCGATGAAATTGCGCACATCCACTTCTCACGATGAGGGATGTGAGCGCGATTGGGCAGTTTCTACAAAACGCTTTGAAGGCAAAGACGGCAAGGTGGAAAAAATCATTGCCTGCCGCGTTGTGTTCAAAGATGGCAAGATGGAAGAAGTGCCTAATTCCGAGTTTGAAATCAAAGCGAATTTGATTTTGTTGGCGATGGGTTTTGTTTCACCGGTTGCTGCGGTAGTGGATGCTTTCGGTGTGGAAAAAGACCCGCGCGGCAACGTGAAGGCAATTACCGATGGAGAAGGATGCTATCGCACTTCAGTAGGCAAAGTGTTTGCGGCAGGCGATATGCGCCGTGGTCAATCACTGGTAGTGTGGGCTATTCGCGAAGGTCGTCAGTGTGCGCGTGAAGTGGATGCATTTTTGATGGGCTCCTCCACGCTGCCGCGTTAGCAATTAGCCGCCATGTTGTTATCAAGGCCGCTCCTGCGGCCTTCTTTTTTTTGATAGTGCACAGAGTGATTTTTTATGAGTGAATTAAAAAATGATCGTTTTTTGCAGGCGTTGCTGCGACAGCCTGTCGATATGACGCCTGTATGGATGATGCGCCAAGCGGGGCGCTATCTGCCGGAATATCGCGCAACACGCGCCAAGGCGGGCGATTTTCTTTCCCTGTGCATGAACCCTGAGTTGGCCTGTGAAGTGACGTTACAGCCCTTGCGCCGTTACGCACTAGATGCAGCAATTCTTTTTTCAGATATTTTGACCATTCCGGATGCAATGGGTTTGGGTTTATTTTTCGAGGAAGGTGAAGGGCCGCGTTTTCGCAAAACGATTCGTACGGAAGACGATGTTACGCAATTAGAGGTAATCAATCCTGCAAAAGATTTGCCTTATGTGTTGGATGCGGTGAAGTTAATTCGTCGAGAGTTGAACGGCGCAGTGCCGTTGATTGGGTTTTCTGGCAGCCCGTGGACGCTGGCAACGTACATGATTGAAGGTGGCTCCAGCCGTGATTTTGTCCACGCAAAAAAAATGTTGTATGACACGCCGGCGTTGATGCATCAGTTGTTGGCGGTGTTGGCCGATTCTGTGGCGGCGTATCTCAATGCGCAAATTGCCGCAGGCGCACAGGCGGTGCAGATTTTTGATACGTGGGGCGGCGCATTGAGTCATGCGGCATATGAGACTTTTTCGTTGGCATACATGACCAGAGTGGTTAAACAGTTACAGCGAGAACATGAAGGGCGAGCTGTGCCGGTGATTTTGTTTACCAAAGGTGGCGGGCAATGGTTAGAGGCGATGGCTGCGTCGGGTTGTGATGCGCTGGGCGTGGATTGGACGGTGGATATGGGACGCGCACGTCAGCGTGTGGGTGATGCCGTGGCTTTGCAGGGCAATATGGACCCCGCAATTTTGCGTGCTTCGCCACAAGCGATACGTGCGGAAGTGAAACGCATCATCGATAGCTTTGGTGCACACGCGGGACATGTGTTTAATTTGGGGCACGGCATCACGCCAGATGTACTGCCTGAGCACGCTGGGTACTTTATTGACGCGGTTCACGAATTTTCTCAACAAAAATAAGTATTTAGTGATGCTAAAGCCTTTGCACTGCCGCTGAAAAACGGTAAATTGACCGCAGAAATAATGAAGAACAGGCGATCTACCCAAGGGAGTTCAGCGTGTCTGGTATTAAACAGGTAAAAGTCGATGTCAATGAGTTGATCATTGGCATGTATGTATCAGGGTTGGATAGACCTTGGTCACAAACGCCGTTTCCATTGCAGGGCTTTTTCATTCGTCAACCGGATGAAATTGACCAACTGCGTTTGTACTGCAAATACGTGTTGATTGACGTACAGCGCGGCAAACAGCCTGTCGCTGTCAAACACGCCACCCTAGAGAAGAAAGCGGGCGGTGCGGCTGATGCGGCAGAGACGCGCCAGCGCCAGCAGATCACCGCTGCACCCCTCAAATTGCGTCACAATTTTTACAGTGATCCTGTTGCTTTGAAAAAAGAAAATGTTGCTGCTGAAAAGCTGCATGGCGACATCAAATCGAACATCAATGAAATGATGAGAGGTATTGGTCAGGGCGGCGCTATTGAAGTGAAAAAAACCACGCAGCTTGCGAGCCAAGTGGTGGATTCTGTTGTGCGCAACCCGGATGCATTTTCTTGGTTATCACGCATTCGCGATAAAGACGAATTTACTTACGGTCACATCGTGCGTTCGGCCGTGTGGGCGGGTGTTTTTGGTCGCCACATTGGCCTCGACAAAAAAGAAATGAACACCTTGGTGTCGGCGTGTTTGTTAAAAGATGTCGGCAAGGTGAAGTTGCCTGAATCCTTGTTGATGATTCCTGAGTCAGATCGCACTGCCGAACAACAAAAAGAGTATCAAACATTTATTGATCACAGTGTGGACATTTTGCGTGCTACACCGAGTGTGCCGGCAGAAATCATTCATGTCGTGCGCAACCATTGTGAGCGTTTTGATGGTTCGGGTTATCCGCAAGGCTTGATTGGCGACAAAATTCCTTTTCTTGCCAAAGTGACGGGTATTGTGACGGTATACGATGCAGTAACGAATCCACGCAATAGTAAATACCCCTTGGCGCCATCAAAAGCCATGGCAAAGCTGTATGACATGCGCAATATTGAGTTTCAGGAAGAATTGGTAGTGCAATTTATTCAAGCCTTGGGTATCTATCCCACCGGCACCTTGATTGAATTGAATACGGGCGAAGTGGCTGTGGTGGTCGAGCAAACATTTGCGCGGCGTTTGAAACCCAAAGTGGCTGTTGTGATCGACAAAGACAAAAACAAGTTGAAGGAACCGGTTATCTTGGATTTGTTTGAAGATTTCTCTGAGAAATTGCGCAAAGCGGAGAAGCGTGGCCAGCCGACCAGCTCCATCAAGGCAATCGAAATTGTCAAAGACTTAGAGCCGGGTAGCTTTGATGTCGATATCGCAGAAGTACGCGATAGCTATTTGAAAGAAACGTGGAACTGGCGTGCAGTATTGGGCAATCTAACAGGGCGTTGATTGCTTTACGAAATATTACTCTTCAAATGCATAGTCCATTTTGTCGCGCGGTGCTTGTACGTAGTTGCCTTGAATAAAATGCGCTCCGGACTGCCATAAAGTGGCCATGAGGGATGCCTGTTCAACATAAGGCACGATGGATGTTTTTCTCGACTCGTTGAGTTGTTTGATCACTTCTTTGAGCGTGTCTGTTTTTTCGTTCTTGTGCTGGATATCTAAAGCAAAAGAGCCGTCAATTTTTACCAGCTCAACATTTAAATGCGCCAATGTTTTGAAGGGGTCAGTCAGGCAGCCAAAGTGTTTGATGCTGCAACGAATATTTAAATCATTCATGGCATCCACAAATGTTTTGGCATGCGTTAAATAATTTGCGGCATCGGTTTCTGAAAATTGCAGCATGAGGGATTTGGCGGGAATATTGGCCGTGCTGATGGCGACCTTTAACCAGCCAGGAAAGCTTTCATCGCGCAAGGTGGCGGCGCTGATATTGATGAGCAGATTGGTGTCATGCCCTGCGTTATGGTGTGCAGCCAAAGCCTTAGCAGCATTGATGGTTGCCCATCGATCAATTTTTTTGCCCAGTTCATTGTTGTTGCCCAATACACGGAACATTTCTTTGCTGTCGATGGTATTTCCGCTGTCATCGGGAGCCATGTGCAGTAGTGCTTCGTAGTGCTCGGTGGAGTCTCCTTGCAGGCTGATGAAGGGTTGATATTTCAATGTGAAGCCATCTTTGCGCAGCGTGTTTTCGATGACTTCTGTGATGAGTGTGTCGTCTTTTTCTGCATCGCTGTCATTCAGCTTGGCGATGAAATAGCGCGCATCATTGCCTGTGCCGTTTTTTCCTGCGCTGCGCACTTCTTCGCAGGCGGTGTGTGCGCGATCCAATACCTGATCAGGGTTGGTGATTTTTTCTGTAATCGGGCAGATACCGATACTGACCGTCACTTGAGTGGTTTTTTCACCTGTCTGACAAATGTGAGCGGCAATTTTTTTACACAAAGTTTTTGCTTGCTGCGTCTGTTGCTCTTCGTCGGTGCCGCTGATGAGCCAGGCAAACTCACCGTCAGCAATTTTACCCAGTATGCCATTACTGCTGCCTAGCTCTGTTTTAATAAATTTGGCAAGATCTTGAGTGGCTCCGTCACGTCCGGATATGCCAAGTGTCGTGCGCATTTCATCGTATAAGTCGATACTGATGACGTGCAGCGAACTGAATTTGTCTTTTTCTGAGGCATCGTGTACTGCTTGATTCAGCAGATTGTTCATGTAGATACGGTTATAAACACCTGTGAGTGGATCGGTGTTGCTGGCTTTCTTGATTTCTGCTGCCACCGCTGCGCTATCTAGTCCAATTTGCGCGGCCACCAGCAGTTGTGTGCAGGGGTCATTTTCGTAAACGGCGTGTGTGACAGCGATGTCGATGTTAAAGGTACTGCCATCATTGCGTGTACCGGTCAGCGCGAGTTCTTGCTTGTCTTCCTCGCTGAATTTGAATGCCTTCATAAAACTTTTGTATTTTTCTTGATCGGCAGCGGCAATGATGTCGATTACGGGAATAGAAATGATGTCGTCGGTTTCTTGGTAGCCAAAGCGTTCAGCAAAACTTTGGTTGGCGTACAAAAACATGCCGTCTTCTACGTAGGCAATGGCATCGCGCGAGCTGTCCAATAATTGTTGGCAGCGTTTTTCAGAGGCGAGCAATTTTCTATCGGCTGTACGGCGTTCGCGGCGCTCTTGCAGGTTGCCCAATTCGCGTGCCATCACCATCAACAAATGTTGGTCATCGTCCAAAATAACCACGTCGCGCGCGCCAGCTTTTAGGCCATCAATCAGCGCCATGGCGAATTCATCGGGATCGGTTTCTGCCAGAAAAATTGCAGGAATATCTTTGTCTAATTTTTTGATTGAGCGCAGTGCATCTTTAGGATTGCAAGATTTTGCCGCATCGACAGCTAACAGCAAATCCCATGCTTGATCGCCCAGCAATTTTTCCAAGCCTTCAATGCTGGGCACATGCTGAGAGCGCATGGTGTGACCGGAATTGCGCAACATGCTCAGCAGGCGTTCTACCTCGCTGGCGTTGTCGTTGATGATGAGGAGACGGGTGGTTTCGGATTTGCTCATGGCAGGCTTTTTTATAAGTGTTTTATAGGGCGAAAGGCAGGGTGATGATGATAGCGAACTTGCTGATTAAAGGAAAAGCCAACGCTTTGTTTAGGCCAGCCAAGTCTTTGACGATTCGCCTGCGTTTTCGCGCACCAGTCGCGGCACCAGAAAACCGGGCAGCAGGGCTTGCAGCTCGCGGTGGAGCTGAACAGCGGTTTGGTCGTCTACGGCGAAATGGTGCGCGCCTCTAACTTTATCCAGCGCGTGCAGGTAGTAAGGCAGGCAGCCAGCGGCAAATAGGCGCTCGCTGAGGGCGGCCAAAGTTGCGGAGCAGTCGTTGATGCTTGCCAGCAGCACAGATTGGTTGAGCACGGTAATGCCTGCGCTGCGCAAGCCGCTTATTGCTTGTGATACCGCAGCGTCAATTTCATTGGGGTGATTGCAGTGCAGCACCACCACGGTTTGCAGGCGGCTGTGCGTCAAGGTGTGCAGTAAATCGCGAGTGATGCGCTGCGGAATCACAACCGGCAGGCGGGTGTGGATGCGCAGGCGCACGATGTGCGGAACAGCAGCGACCTGTTCGATCAACCAAGCCAGTTGTTTGTCGGGCAGGGTGAGTGGGTCGCCACCCGACAAAATAACCTCATTTAACTCGCTGTGCTGGCGGATGTAATGGAGTGCCTGCTGCCAGTCCAGGCGGCTGTTGCGGTTGTCTTGATAGGGAAATTCACGTCGGAAGCAGTAACGGCAGTGCACCGCGCACAGGCTGGTGCTGATGAGTAACACACGGGAGCCATATTTATGCACGAGACCAGGAACGGGGTTGTGTGCACTTTCATCCAGCGGGTCGCTGACAAACCCGGGTTGTTCTAACAACTCAGCCGTTTGCGGCAAGATTTGCAGTAGTAATGGGTCTCGCGGGTTGCCGATTTCGATGCGCTCTAAGTAGGGTTCCGGTACGCGCAAGGGGAAATTTTGGCAGGCCAGCGCGATGGCAGAAGACTCTGCTGTCTGCAGGGCAAGGCGCTGGCACAGGATATTGGGGTCGCTGATCGCGTTGCGCAAAAGGCTTTGCCAATCCTGACAGGCTGCATGGGAAACGGGTATCATTGCGCCTCTTTTTTTGGCTTGTTTTTCAGGCCTGTTTATTGCGACAGCGAGGGTTTATGGCGAACTATTCTACCAGCGAATTCAAAGGCGGACTCAAAGTGATGCTGGACGGGGATCCGTGCAATATTCTGGAGAACGAGCACGTTAAACCCGGCAAAGGGCAGGCGTTTAACCGTGTGAAATTGAAGAATTTGAAAACCGGTCGCGTGTTAGAAAAAACGTTTAAATCGGGCGACACGTTGGAAGGTGCTGATGTGGCGGATTCTGACATGCAGTATTTGTATAACGATGGCGAGTACTGGCACTTCATGGAGCCAGAATCTTTCGAGCAACATCAAGCCAATAAAGCAACGGTTGGCGATGCGGCGCTGTGGTTGAAAGAACAAGACACCTGCATCGTCACGCTCTACAACGGCTCACCACTGGCGGTGACACCGCCAAACCATGTGGTGATGGAAGTGGTGGAAACCGATCCAGGTTTGCGCGGCGATACCGCCACCGGCGGCACCAAGCCTGCAAAATTGGCAACAGGTGCGGTGGTGAAAGTGCCTTTGTTTATGAACGTGGGTGATTTAATCAAAATTGATACGCGTACCGGCGAATACCTCAGCCGCGCTAAAGAGTGAGTGCAGATTTGTTTTGCACTGCACGAAAACCGGCTCTGGCCGGTTTTTTTATGTGAAGCACTGAGAGCGCCGCATGCCTGATTGGAAACCTTCCGCCTCGCTAGATATGTTGCAAAAACGCGCGACCTTGTTGGCGGCTATTCGCGCTTTTTTTGTAGAGAAAAAAGTGTTGGAGGTGGATGTGCCGGCTCTCACTGCCACGGCAGTAACCGACATCAATATCGACAGCTTGCAAGTGGGTTTTTCAGGGCGTGCGGGTTTTGACGGTTGTTTGATTACCTCGCCTGAGTTTTATATGAAACGCCTGTTGGCTGCAGGCAGCGGCGATATTTATTACTTGGGGCATGTGTTTCGTGTGGATGAATCGGCTGCACGCCACCATCGCGAGTTCACGATGTTGGAGTGGTATCGCATCGGTTGGAATTTGGATGCTTTGGTGCAGGAAGTGCACGATTTGGTGTGCGGTGTCATAGGATGCACGGAAAAAACGGTGCGGTACACAACCTATCGCCAAGCGTTTTTGGAGCATGCGGGTATTGATCCTTTTTGTACCACACTCGCCGAGTTAAAACAGTGCGCGCAAGAAAAATTGTCGCCGGCTTTTGATACGGATGAGCGTGCTATTTGGTTGGATTTGTTGTTTTCGCATTTGGTCGAGCCGCAGTTACAAGGCTTGGTGTTTGTGACGGAGTTTCCGGCTGCACAAGCGGCGTTGGCGCAAACAAAAATAGACGAGTACGGCAATGCCGTGGCTGCGCGTTTTGAGTTGTACATCGACGGCGTGGAAATAGCGAACGGCTACCAAGAGGAATTGTGTGCAGAGGTATTGGGGCAGCGTTTTCAACAGGACCAAAAAATACGCGCGCAGCGCGAGCAAGTTGTGCCAGAGATGGATGAGCGTTTTTTGGCGGCGATGGCAGCAGGTTTGCCCGCTTGCGCAGGCGTGGCTCTGGGTGTGGATCGCCTGTTGATGGTGGCGAGCGGAGAAAAAACTATCCGCGTAGTTATGCCGTTTATGGTGTAAAAAACTAAACGCGACGAAATAATCCCAGCGTTTTCACCATCGGCAATTCTTCAAACAAGCCGGAAGCTTTGGCTAATTTCCAAATATCGTAAGGTGCTTGTCCGCCCTGTGTGGGATCGGGAAAAATATCGTGAATCGCAAGAATGCCACCGACACGAATATGCGCCACCCAACTGCGGTAATCATTTAACGCTGCCTCCCATGAGTGACCGCCGTCAATAAACACCATACCCAGCGGCGTTGCCCAGTGGCGCGCAGCAACGGTGGAGGGCGCAACAATCGGCACTACATGATTTTCTAACTGTGCGGCGCGCATGGCTTTGCGAAATTCGCGAAAGCTGTCCATCAAACCGACGCCAGCATCGTACAAATCGGGGTCATGGTATTCCTCACCCAATTGATGCTCTTCTGAGCCGCGATGGTGATCGACGGCGTACACAATGTTGTTGGCCTGTTTAGCTGCCGTGCCGAGATAGACCGTCGATTTACCGCAGTAGCTACCCACTTCCAAACAGGGGCCTAGCGGGGCGGTTGCTAGACAATGCTGGTGTAGCGCCGCGCCTTCTGCGGGGTCGAGAAAACCTTTGATGGTGCTGATGTCGATAGGGAGCTGCATGCAGTGTCGAAACCTAGAAAGAAAATGGAAAATGTACAGAGCGGCGCATTATACAGGGGAGGTTTTCCGTTAGGATGCGCGCACTGTTCGAGAGGGCTCTTTGCTTGAAATGGAACCGATTTTTACAGTGGCTACCTGCGGTTGCAGTAGTGGCCGCACTGTGCTTGGCCTATAAGGAAATACAGGGGCATAACTTTCGTCAAATTGTTGGTTTAGTCTTTGATTTTCCTGTTGCAACTTTGTGTGTGGCTTTGTTGTTAACCGCAATGGGTTATGTGCTGCTGGCCGCGTATGACGGCGTGGCTTTATACCATTTAGGCAAACCCATGCCTTGGCGCCAAGTGTTGTTGGCGGGGTTTACGAGTTTTGCTGTCAGCAACAGCGCAGGGCATGCCATGGTATCGGGTGGCGCGCTGCGCTATCGCTTTTATTCCGGCTGGGGTTTAGGCAATCAGGAAATTGTCGAAATTATTTTGCTGAGTACCGTGACGTATTTTTTAGCAAACGGCACTTTATTGGCACTTAGCTATCTCGCCACACCTGCTACGGTTTTTGATGACCACCACCTCGCCGGCGGCTTAATGCGAGTGGTGATGTGGATAGTGATGCTGATGTTGGTGGGATATTGGGCATTGGTATTGAGCGGCAAGCGTACACTGAGCTGGCGCACGCATTCGGTCACGCTGCCCGGCAAACGCATTACTTTGTTGCAATCGTTCATTGGTGCGGGTGATTTATTGCTAGCCGCAGCGGTGTTGTATGTGTTGTTGCGTCAACACATGGATATTTCTTTTGCCGTATTTTTGAACGCCTATTTGTTGGCACAAGTATTGGGTTTGTTCAGTCAGTCGCCGGGTGGTATCGGCGTTTTTGAAAGTGCTTTTTTATATTTATTGACTGGAGGGGACCCTTCAGCAGAAGTGTTGGCGGCATTGTTGGTATATCGCGTGGTGTACTACTTGTTACCGTTATTGGTGGCCTGCATGCTGATTCTGATTTATGAGTTTCGTGAGCGTGAGGTACTGCGCCGTCGTGTGGCAGCGCCGTGGTTGGCTTTGCAGCAATTACTGCCGCACTTATTGTCGCTGTTGATGTTGGTTGGTGGTGCTGTGTTGCTTTTTTCTGGTGCAACACCAGGAAAAGCAGGGCGTTTAGCGTGGTTGGGCGAAGTGTTGCCCGTGAGTTTGATCGAGACTTCACATGCCTTGGCAAGCATAGCAGGCGTGTTAATGCTGGTGCTGGCGCGAGCCATTAAATTGAAATTACGTTCCGCGTATTACGCGGCATTATTGTTGTTGGCAATAGGGGTATTGACGTCGCTGTTGAAAGGTGGTGATTACGAGGAAGCCGGTGTTTTATTGGCTGTGTTTGCTGTGTTGGTGCCTGCAAAGCGTGTTTTTTATCGCCCTTCTCGTGTAAGTCAAGCCGGCATGACAGCGCAGTGGGTTGTGTTGATTCTTTTAATTCTCGGTTTTGCTGTTTGGTTGGGATTTTTTTCCTACCGTGAAATTGTGTACTCGCATGATTTGTGGTGGATGTTTGAGCCAGAGGGCGATGTACCGCGCTTTTTGCGCACCACCTTGGCCTCCGTCATGGTGTTAGGCATTGTTTTTGGATTTTTCTTCTTGCGCCGCAGTCGTTTTATGCCGCATTTCCCCGATGCGCAGGAGTTAGCACAGGCAGAAAGTTGTGTGCGCTTGAGTTCAGACAGTAATCAATTTCTGGCGTTGACGGGCGATAAATATTTTTTCTGGAATGAAGAAAAAACCGGTTTTATCAGTTATGTCACAACAGAAAAATATTGGATAGTGATGGGCGACCCTTGCGGTACAGAAGCGGTGCAGGACGAATTGCTGTGGCAGTTTCGTGAGGCGGCAGATCGCTTTGGTGCCAAGCTGGTGTTTTATCGCGTCAGACCTTCGCTGCTGACATATTACCTAGACCTCGGTTTGACGATGGTGAAACTTGGCGAGGAAGCGATCGTGAACTTGTCAGCATTTACCTTGAAAGGGCAGGCGCGCGCTTCTTTACGGCATGCATATAACAAAATGCAGCGTGATGCTTGGCAATTTAGTGTGATACCGAAAGAATCCGTAGCGTCGATATTGCCCGCCTTGGAGACTATTTCACAGCAGTGGCTGGAGGAAAAAAACACACGCGAGAAGGGTATTTCGCTGGGTTTTTTTGATAAAGAATATATTTTACGCAGCGATGTGGCTGTTATTCGTAAAGATGAAAAAATTGTTGCCTTTGCTAATTTGTGGAAGCCTGACAATCTGACAGAGTTGTCAATGGATTTGATGCGCTACTCCACCGATGCACCCAACGGCACAATGGAATATTTAACCATCTGTTTAATGCTGTGGGCGCAGGAACAGGGCTATCAAAGTTTTAATTTAGGCATGGCGCCGTTGTCAGGTTTGGAGTCTCATGCGCTGGCGCCGTTATGGCACAAAATTGGTCACTCGGTATTCCGTTATGGCAACGAGTTTTACAATTTTCAAGGGCTGCGCTCTTACAAAGATAAGTTTGACCCAGTATGGGAGCCTCGCTATTTAGCGGTGCCTTCTGTCTTTGATGTGCCAACAGCACTGTTGCAAATCACTACCATGATTGCCGGTGGTATCAAAGGAATTTTCAGCAAATGAAATCAGTTTGTCGAATATTGGTGTGTGTCCTGCTGCTGTTGTGCGTGGCTATGGTTGTTGTCTATGGATATACCGCCAAGCAAATGGACGTGCAAAATATTCCTTATGCCGATTTAGGTGATACGCGTGTTGTGCATGGCGGTTCTCGTGGTTTGTTGATTGTATTGGCTGACACGGCATCTGCTGATGCAGCAGTTGAACAGGCGAAGTGGTTTGCGCTGAGTGGTAGAACAGTTGGCGTGGTGAATGTTGATGTTTTATTGGCTAATGCAAAAAAACAATCTGCTGATTGCTTAAATCATGTCACTCTGCTGGATGTGTATGCGCAGTTTTTACAACAGAATTTTGAGTTTTCTGTATTTGATCGTCCATCTATGGTGGGTGTGGGGCGCGGCAGTCGTTATCTAAAAATACTGTTAGCGCAGGCGCCGGCGGGAATTTTTGCAGCAGGTATTTCTTTGAACGATGTTGCGCCGTTGCATTTGCCAGCCGTGCCGTGCGGTGCGATGGCTGCGCAAATGCACTGGGTCTCAAGCACGCAAACAATAAACACAGAAAATTTGGCGGTAACCGCTACACCGTGGACTGATTTTTCTGCGGGGTGGTCTCAGTCCATTTCAGTGTTGTGGCAGTTGGTGCGTACCCAGTTTTTTTCAGCGTCCGTTGATGATGGCAAATTGCCTTTGATTGAAATGCCGCAACCGGACGGTGGCGCGGGTAATTATTTTGTGGTGATGCTCTCCGGCGATGGCGGTTGGGCAAATATTGATAAAGATATTGCAGAGGATTTGGGGGGGCAGCAAGTGGCTGTCGTGGGATGGAATTCTTTGCGTTATTTTTGGCAAGCCAAATCGCCAGATGTGATGGCCAATGATTTATCGACAGTGATCAAACGCTATCAACAGCAATGGAAAAAATCGCATGTGCTGCTGGCTGGATTTTCTCTGGGGGCAGATGTGTTGCCATTTATGGTGAGTCGTTTGCCCGTGGATGTGCAAAAACAGGTGGTTGGTATCGTGCTATTGAGTCCATCCAAGTCGGCAGATTTTCAATTTCATGTCAGTGATTGGTTGGGAAGCGATGAGGGCAGCCCCAACGCCTTATTGCCGGAGTTGGAAAAAATTCATACGCTGCCTTTGTTGTGCATGTACGGCGAAGAAGAGAGCGATGACACGGTTTGTACGGATGTGCAGACAGGGCGTGGCGCAAAGGTGGTGCAACTGCCGGGAGATCATCATTTCGATGGCGATAACGCGGCGGTAACGAAATGGATGCTGTCACAATTCCCGGTGCAGCGCTGAGCGTCTGTGGCGCCCAGTGTCCTTTTTGCCTTGAGCAAACCCCTGTGCATCTTTAACATGTGTCATCTTTTGCGACAGGTTTTATAGGGGACATCAAGATGATTACGGGCAGTATGGTGGCTCTGGTAACGCCAATGCATGCGAATGGCGGTCTGGATTGGGACGCGCTGGCGGCATTGATTGAATGGCATATTGAGCAGGGCACGCACGCCATTGTCGCGATGGGCACAACGGGTGAGTCGGCCACGCTCAGTTTTGAAGAACATATTGCCGTGGTACGCAGCGCAGTTAACCAAGTGCGCGGTCGCATTCCCGTGATCGCTGGCACAGGAGCCAATTCCACTTCAGAAGCCATTGAACTCACCCGTGCTGCTAAAGAAGCGAAAGTGGATGCTTGTTTGCTGGTGACTCCGTATTACAACAAGCCGACGCAGGAAGGGCTGTATTTGCATCACAAGGCGGTGGCCGAGGCCGTGGCTATCCCTCAAATTTTGTACAACGTACCTGGTCGCACTGTCTGCGACATGCTGCCAGATACCACAATGCGTCTTGCGCAAATTCCCAATATTCGTGGCATCAAAGATGCAACGGGTAATTTAGAGCGTGCGCGTGAGTTGATTGAGCGTGCACCAAGCGATTTTTATGTGTACTCCGGTGACGATGAAACAGCGGTTGAGCTGATCTTGCTGGGAGGCAAAGGCGATATTTCGGTGACGGCCAATGTGGCGCCGCGGCAGGTGGCGAAAATGAATACCTTGGCACTGGCAGGCAAAGCCGAGGAAGCGCGTGCGCTCAACGGAGAATTAATGGGCTTGCACAAAGCTATGTTCGTAGAATCCAATCCAATTCCGGTTAAATGGGCTTTGGAACAGATGGGTAAAATTCCAACCGGTATTCGTTTGCCATTAACCACACTTTCCATACAGCACCATGAAACTGTAAGAGCAGCATTAACGGCAGCGGGTTTGCTGTGAAGCCAGTCATGTATATGTGGAAAAAAGAGAGCAGCATGTTAGTAAAAAAACGCGTGATTCAATCATTGGGGGCTGCGCTAGCGCTGTCGATGGGTGGTTGTGGTTTATTTTTTGGCGAAGATGGTGTTTTTCGCGATCGTGGCGACGATTACCTCAAAGCACAGAGCGTGGAGCCAATCAAAATTCCTTCGGATAGCCAAGGCGAGCGCATTGGGCAGCTCTTTGTTATTCCTGAAGCGGGCAATGTAGGTGGACACGCGGCAACTGAATTTACGGTACCGAAGCCGGGCAGCCCAGAAACACTGGCGGAGCGCACGGATCAAATCAAAATCCAAAAATTGGGCGAGCACCGTTGGATAGATATCAGTAGACCGCCAGCAGAAGTTTGGCCAACTGTGCGCGATTTTCTGTCTGCGCAAGGGATAGCGGTTGTTGATCAGAATTCGGCGACAGGTACATTGGAGACAGGGTGGGTATCTGCACAAGCCAATGGCGTTGATGATCGCTATCGCATTCAGCTGGAGAACGGGCTGAGCCCGCGATCCACTGAAATTCAAGTTGTGCAGATGAGTGGGCAGAAAATGGCAGCGCGCGAATATGCTGCATGGCCAGAGCGGTCGGTTGATCCCGATCGCGAAGCGTGGATGCTGAAAGAGTTGGCGAGCTACCTTGCCAATCATGTAGGGTCTCAGGCTTCCATGCTGGCTCAGGGTATTGCCAACAAGGCGCCGAGGGTTAATTTGGTTCAAACACCGGAACCTGCGCTGTTGATGCAGGTTGATCACGCTCGCGCATGGGCTTCAGTGAGCGGCGCATTAAATACAGAAGGCTATCGCGTAGATAGCGCCAATCGTGAACAAGGGCAGTGGTTAATTTCAGTGTCTCCGCCATCCAAAGAAGAAAAAGATGCTGAAAAAGCGGCGATGAATTATCGCGTGTTATTGCAGCGTTTGAGCGATGGAAAAATGCAGGTGACGGTGCGCAGTCATGAAGGGGAAATATTGCCCGATTCTGAAGCTGACACTTTGTTGCGGCATATTTGGGATCATTTGCTCTGATGCGGTTTGCCTCTATCGGTAGCGGAAGTCGCGGTAATGGCACGGTCGTGCAAGCTGGCGAACATCTGCTGTTGGTTGATTGTGGCTTTGCCCTGAAAGAAACCGTTGCGCGTTTGGCTAGACTAGATGTGGCTCCCCAGCAACTGAGTGCTGTGTTGGTCACCCATGAACACGGGGATCATTGCAGCGGTGTGCGCGTGTTAGCCAACCGCTATCAGCTGCCGGTGTATATGACGGCGGGTACAGCGCGTTCTAAAGCGTTGGCGTGCGTGGAGCATGCAGTCATTATCGATAGCCATTCGCCGTTTATGGTGGGGGAGCTGTGCATACAGCCAGTCGCAGTGCCGCACGATGCTGCAGAACCCGTGCAGTTTGTTTTTTATTGGCAGGGCCGTTGTTTGGGCTTGTTGACGGATGTGGGCACGATCACACCTTTTGTGAGACAGCACTACAGTGCCTGTGATGCGTTATTGTTGGAAAGCAATCACTGCGTGGACATGTTGGCGCGTAGTGACTATCCGCCGTCATTAAAACTGCGTGTAGGCGGGCGTTTCGGGCATTTGAGTAATCATCAGGCTGCGGGTTTGTTGGAGGAAATTGACACAGCGCGCTTGCAACATTTGGTGATTGCGCATTTGAGTGAAAAAAATAATTCACTGGAGCGTGTGCAGCACAGTATGGAAAAGGTATTACAGGGTATGCGTAATATTTTGTTTGCTTGTCAGGAGAATGGGTTTGATTGGCTGACGGTTTGTCAGTCAGTCGACGGTGTAATGAGTCACATTTCGAGAGATGTCGCATGAGTATTGAAAGAAAAGAAGAGTTGTATAAAGGCAAAGCCAAAACCGTTTATGCAACCAACGATCCCGATCGATTAATTTTGTTTTTCCGCAATGACACATCTGCTTTTGATGGCAAGAAATTAGCGCAGTTGGATCGCAAGGGGATGGTGAATAACAAATTCAACGCCTTCATCATGCAAAAGCTACAAGCAGCGGGTATTCCAACGCACTTTGAGCGTTTGTTGAGCGATCAAGAATGCGTGGTGAAAAAACTCACCATGCTGCCAGTGGAGTGCGTGATGCGTAATCGTGCTGCTGGCAGTATGTGTCGCCGTTTGGGTATTAAAGAAGGCATGGAATTGAATCCACCCACATTTGAATTCTTTCTGAAGAGTGATGCGTTGGGTGATCCAATGATCAATGAATCGCATATTGATACATTTGGTTGGGCAACGCGCGAGCAAGTGGAAGCGATGAAAGCGATGACCTTGCGCGTCAATCAAATTCTCAAGGAGATTTTTTTAGCCGGTGATATGGTGCTGGTAGACAGTAAATTGGAGTTTGGTTTATTCAATGGCGAGCTTGTGCTGGGTGATGAATTCAGCCCGGATGGTTGCCGTTTGTGGGACAAAACGACGGGTGAAAAAATGGACAAAGACCGCTTCCGTCAAGATTTGGGTAATGTGATAGAGGCATACGAACAAGTGGCCCAGCGCATTGGTGTCCCCCTGTGATGAGAAAATGTTAACCGCTTTGCAAAATAGTAAAAAAGGTACTGGATAAAAAACGGCACTGACTATAATCAGCGTTATCGGTGAGCAGCAGGATATATGGCGTACTCAGATGGACAAGAGAACCATACAGGCGAAGCCTCAAATCGGCAGTGTTTCAGCCAGTTACGATATTAGCCATACGGTTTGTATTGATAATCCTGTCGATGTTTGTGAGGCTGTTTGCGCCGCGTTTGTCTCGCATTTTTCAGTGGAAGAGTTTTCAGTTGTCAAAACAGCCTTTGGGGATGTCGCACGTCTGTATCGCGGTGAGGTGCCTGACTACCACGCCTGCGATACTGACTATCACGATTTACGCCATGTCTTAGACGTTACCTTAGCGGTAACGCGTTTGTTGATTGGCTATGAGCGCGCACACACCGGTACTGCCGATGTGCTGGGCGTGGAGCGCGTGCAGATGGGCATTATCGCCGCGTTATTTCACGATATTGGTTATTTGCGCCACGTTAAAGATACGCGCCACAAACACGGTGCGGAGTACACGAAAACGCACGTTACACGCGGCACGCATTTTTTAGCGCGCTACCTCCCCAGCGTAGGCAAAGAGAGCTGGGTGCCTCGTATGCGCCAGCTATTGCATTACACCGGCTACGAAAAAACTGTGCGCATGAAAGACGTGCGCGATCACATGCTCGGCTGTTTGTTAGGCACAGGAGATTTGATCGCACAGATGTCGGATCGTGCGTACTTAGAGCGCTGCCGCGATAGCCTCTACAACGAGTTTCGCATTGGCAATGTACCGGCACCGAAAAGTACGGATGGACAGCCTTTTGAATCCCCTGCGGATTTATTAAACCAGACCCCAGAGTTTATGCGGGTTACAGTAGACAGCCGTTTGAACAAATTGTTCGGTGCGGTTTACCGCTATGCAGAACAATTTTTTGAGGGTGAAAACCTTTACATGTTAGGGCTGGAAAAAAATTGTAGCTACTTGCAAAAATTATTAGAAGAAAAACGCTTGTACCGATTGCAGCGCCGCGTTTAGCCGCGCATACTTTTTGCCTCTAACTATTTACTCGTCTGCGAGTAGGAGACAAAAATGCTACGCCGATTGATTCCTGTATTGATGATAGTTTGCTTGGTTGGATGCGAAACAACGGATCCGTATTCGGGGGAAACGCGAAGGAATCACACGGCAACCAACGCCGGTGTTGGCGCCTTGGCAGGTGCTGTACTCGGCGCGGCGGTGAACCACAATAATCGCGGCAAGGGTGCCATGATCGGCGCAGCCGTCGGTGGCATGGCAGGCGGCGGCTACGGCTACTACCAAGACAAGCAGGAAGAAAAACTGCGTCAGCAGTTGGCGGGCACGGGTGTTGATGTGCAGCGCAACGGTGACAACATCAAATTAATCATGCCCGGTAACGTGACCTTCCGCACAGGCAGCGCCGATATTCAGCCAGATTTTTATCAAACACTCAACGCAGTCAGCGGCTCGCTGCGCGAATTTCCTGATAGCAATGTGCGCATCAGCGGCTACACCGATTCCACCGGCGATGCCATGCGCAACCAAATGCTCAGCGAACAACGCGCCAGCAGTGTTGCGCGTTATTTAGAGTCACAAGGCGTGTCGGCGGCGCGGTTTCAGGTAAGTGGTTTTGGTGCGCGCTATCCGATAGACAGCAATGCGACGGAATCAGGTCGCCAAGCGAATCGCCGTGTAGAGTTGGATGTTATTCCCATGAATCGTCCACAGCAGCAACAAGGTGGGTCGCAAAACTATAACAACGGCGGTTACAACAATAATGGCGGCTACAACAACGGTGGCTACAACAACAGACCGTACCAAGGTTATTGATGTTGAGACGGTGAACGCGTGAAGACAGGCGAGTGTATTAGCCCGCTTGTTCTTCTAGGTGACTCATCCAAGACAGCACATTATTTTGTGCGTACTGCTGCAAAAAATGACTGTTCAAAATAAACGCCAGTTCGCCATTGCTGCGCACGGTCGCTCCACTGATAGAAGGGGCTGTGCGCAGATCTCGGTGTAACTCGCGCACAAAAACATTTTCTCGCCCTAAGACCGCATCGACACAAACCGCGATGCGGTTTTTTTGTTGGCCAATGATGAGGATAGTGGGCGCGGCCTTTGCATCGATAGCGCGGAAGCGCAGCGCAGGATGGTCTGCGCTGATAGCCGTGCCGCGCGTTAGGGTGAGGTCGTTGAGATAAAACAGAGGAATAACGGCATCGCGCAATAGCAGCGCAGACTGCCCCATGATGCTCTGGATATTGCAATCAGCCGCTGAGAGAATTTCCATCACGCGCGCTTGCGCAATGGCGTAAATGTGCTGTTCAATTTGTGTGATAACAACATCTTGCAGGGCGGCAGAGAGCGGCAGCGTCATGGTGAAATGCGTGCCAGAGCCCTGCTTGGTTTGCACGTCAATATCGCCGCCGATGTGCTGAATGCGCGTAATCACCACATCCATGCCCACGCCGCGCCCTGAGGTTTCTGTGATGGTTTCTGCGGTAGAAAAACCGGGCAGGAAAATTAATTGACAGATTTCTTGATCGTTCAATACATCGTTGGTTTGAATAAAGCCTTTGCGAACAGCGCTTTCACGAATTCTGCTCAAATTCATGCCGCGGCCATCATCGGCAATTTCTAGCAGTAGCGTGCTGCCTTCTTGTGATGCCGATAAAACGAGCGTGGCCGTGTCTTCTTTGCCCGCTGCACGGCGCTCTTCGGGCGGTTCAATGCCGTGGTCTATGCAATTTCGTACGAGGTGGATCAGTGGTTCCATCAAGACATCGACCATGCCTTTGTCGATGCGCACATTGCCGCCTTCGATGGATAAATGAATTTTTTTTCCCTGTGTCTCTGCCATTTTTTGCACGAGCTGCGGGATGCGATTGAACACGGCGGCAACAGGAACCACGCGCAAATCCAAGATGCGGTTTTGCATGGCATCCAACGAGGCGCGCAATTTTTCATGGCTGATATCTATGTTTTTTTGTGCGTGCTGCAAGGTGTTGAGCACAGAGCGGATAATGTCTGTGTCGTGAACGGAGAGAGAGGCAGTTGTGCGACCGGTCAGCCATTTTTTTCCTTCGGTTAACGCTTTTTCTAGAGCAGTGTTTGTGATTGCGTGAGAGAGGGCGTTATGCGCCATGAGCAGTTCGCCGGTTTGCGTCATCAAGTTTTCTAGGGTGTCGCTCTCAATACGCAGCGTAGCGCTGGATGTTGTGTTTTGCTTGCTTTCTGTTTCGGTAGTGATTTTTTTTTCAGGTTTGTCTGCTTTTTTCTCTTGGCGTAGACGAATGTTTTTGATGGCTACCAGAGAGGCCGTGCCATCAATGTTGTGGATAGAGGCTGAGACGGTTGCTAGGTCTGCGTTTAATACGACGATAAAAACAAAGCGGTTTTTGTCCGTCGGCGAATTGGTTTCACTTGGGAATACCGAATAGCTGTGAATAATTTGTCCAGTGCTGGCAAGCGCAGCGAGAACCTGCTCCACGGTTTCCGGCAAGCAGTTGGTGTCTATGTTCACTTCGGCAAGCGTTTTTTCCTCGCGGATGGCGCTGTCCAGCGCCGCAATTGCCTGACTGGACAAGTGTTTAATCACTGTTGGCGCAAGAGCGAGTACATCAGCAAGATTTTGTCGCGTGTTTTCACTGATATTGCCCAGCATGGCTTGCGCCATGCTGTCGTCCAGTTCAGCAATTCTGTTTTTTAATGCCTGTGAAGAGGCTGAAGATTCGCCTGCCTGCATGTGTTCCGTGAACGAAATATCCGCCGCGCGTCGAATGGCATAAAACGCGGTGCGTTTATCGGGAATTTCGTTGCGTTTAATGTGGCGCAATATTTGTAAGATGTAACGGAACAGTGTGGCGAGTTGTAAGTGGCCGAACAATTCTGCATTGACGGTTAAGTGTTTCAGCAGCGTTTCACCCGCTTCTAGGGAGTCGGTGGCTTCTGGATTTTCTTCGATTAAATCCAGCAAATAATCCAACCTGCCGGAGAGTTGCGTGAAGTTGACAAACATCGCATCAAAATAGGCGACGTGTAAACTTGCAGTACCGCAATTCACACCGTAGTGTTTTTCAAACAGTGCGATACGATTGAGAATTTCTGCGGCAAGATTGGCCGCCAAACCTTGATCTAAGGGGTTGGTCGCTTTGATGTATTTGCGCAGCAGTGCAGAGATAGCGGTAAAGCCGAGCAAGTTACAAATACTCACCAGTTTGTTGAGCGAGCGTTTGGTTTTAGCTGGCTCCTGCCCTGGCATTAGCCCTGCAACCAATTCCTCTGTGCAAGCGGCGGCAAATTCGTGCAGCTCGTCGCTGCTTAGTTGGACTTCTGTAAAAAAACCAGCTTGCGATGCGTGCTCTTCCTCATCGGCTTTGTCGGTGGCCTCTGGCTCGGCAACGGTGGAAAATCCCTGTGACAGTTGATGCAGTTGCTCAACTAGCGCGGGATTTTCTTGCGGTGCGTCGCCCGTGTTGCGCATTTGTTGCAGTTGCAGTTTTAGCCAGTCGATACCGGCTAACAAAATGCTGATGGCGCTTGGTTCCAGTGTTGTTCTGCCTTTGCGCACGAGGTCGAGATAGTCTTCACTGGCATGGGCAATTTTTTCCATGCTGTAAAAATCCATCATCGCGCAACTGCTTTTGATGGTGTGAAAATCGCGGAACAGTTGATGAATATCCGCATGAGATTCTGCGTCATGGGCAGCCAAGATCAGCTCAAGGTTATCGAGTTGTTCCGAAACTTCCGTAAAAAAGGCTTGCCAGAGATCGCTGTTTTTCATGTTGAAATTTCGGAATGCATATTTTTTAGTCCTTGCTGTTTTGCAAACACTGTTGAATGAGGTCAGGCATGGCGGTGTAGGGCATTTGCCACTCCACTGCGCCTATTTCCATCGCCACGCGCGGCATGCCGTACACGGCGCAGGTGGCGGCGTCTTGCCCGATAGTCACTGCACCGGCGCGCCGCATTTCTAACAGCCCTGCTGCGCCGTCTTCGCCCATGCCAGTGAGGATAATACCCATCGCGCGTGCGCCCAGTTGTGCTGCCACGGAGCGAAACAAGACATCGACTGAGGGGCGATGGCGATTGACGGGTGGATCTTCCGTGATGCGAATGCGCAGAGCGTTGTTTTGCTTGGTGAGCGTCATGTGCATACCGCCGGGCGCAATCAGCGCACAGCCTTTTTCCACGCTGTCGCCATCCACCGCTTCGCGCACATCAATGGCACAAATATTATTCAAACGCTTGGCAAAAAGCGCGGTGAAATGTTTGGGCATGTGTTGCGCGATCAGCACACAGGGCGAGGCGGCGTGCATTTGGCGCAGCAGGTATTCAACCACGGTGGTGCCGCCCGTTGAGCTGCCAATGGCGATCACTGCAGGTGTGCGTCGCGCCGTCGAGCTGCTGACTGGAGTGGGAGAAATATTTTTTTTAGATACGTCTGCAACATGGCGTGAAGTGGCGTAGGCAGCCGCTTTGACAGATTGCGTAATCGTGTTGGTGATTTCTTCCAAGTACGACTCAACGCCGATGTTGGGCTTGGAAATAATATCCACCGCACCCAAGGCCAGCGCATCCAGAGAGGCTTTTGCGCCGGGGCCGACGTGCGACGAACAGACCACAAAAGGCGTGGGGTGGTGCTCGCGGATGTATTTCAGAAAATCCAAGCCGTGCATGCCCGGCATTTCGAGATCCGAAACAATCACATCTGGCCACTGCTTACCCATTTTTTTGAGTGCAATGTCTGCGGTGGCCGCCACGCCAATCACGCAAATGTCAGGGTCTTTTTCTAAAATTAATTTCAGCACGGCACGCACCGTGGCGGAATCATCAACCAAAAACACATTAATGGGCATGGTGTATTCCGTGAGCGGTATTGGCAGAAGGGGTTTGCGTATGGGTGAGAGCTTTGGTCAACCACTGTGAGGGATCGCGCAGGCGCATAACGAATGTGTCGCTGTGTTTATTGGCGTAAAAGCGATCAATAAAATTATCCAAATTGGGGTTGATGCCGCTGGCTTGATACCACTCATCCGTTTGCGGCGTTACAAAGCCTGTCACTTCATCGATCGCTAGCATGGCGATGGTTTGGTGATGCATGGCATCGCGCAGCACAAGAATATTGCTGGGTGGCGGCAACCGTGTGTGCGGCAGTTGCAGGGTGAGACGCAAATCAATATAGGGTAGCGTGATGTCGCGCCACGCCGTTAATTGGCCGTGATGCAGCAGCGAATCACCAGAGGGTGCGCAAAATGCCTCATTAAAAAAAGTAATTTCCGACAAGCTGTTCATTGACAGCATGAGCGCGAAAGACCCGCAATAAAATTGCAGATATTTTTCATCACTGTGCAGCATGCGTAGGCTCCGCATAGTGTTGTGTGAGGCGAAACAATCCTTCGCCGTCTAAAATAATGATGGCGTTGCCATTGCCGAGTAGCGATACGCCGCTGATGCCTGGGATATTGAGCAAGTCTTGATGAATGTGGCGCAAAAAAAGATCTTGTTTGCCTTGGATGTTGTCAACGAACAAGGCGATGCATTGCTGTTCATTCTGTAGAATCACCAAGAGGTTTTTTTTGCGTATCGGCGTGGGTGTGGCACGCAGTTGCAGTAGCGTGCTCAGTGCATACACAGGCAAGTTGTTGCCGCGCAATGCGATGTGTTTTATCCCGTTAGTAGTCGTCATTTGTTCTGGCGATACTTCAATAATTTCGATGACTTGACGCAACGGGATAGCAAAGTTTTGCTGGCTGGATTGCATAATCAGAGTGTTTTGTATGGCGACTGTAACCGGCATGCGCAGTGAAAAACGTGTGCCGATGCCGAGCGTGCTTTGGAGGGTGATGGAGCCACCGATGCGCAGTAAATGATCGCGTACCACTCCTAAGCCCGTGGTGTGATTGGGGAGATCGCTGCTGAAGTCGTGAGAAAAAAGCAAGTTGAGCCAAAAATCTGGTGTGGCCTGCTCTGCCTCGGTGGTATTGACCAAACCTTTGCGGATTGCTTCTTCACGAATGCGTGTGTGGTCGATGCCACGTCCGTCGTCTCGAATGTCGAGCTGAATCAAATCGCCATCTCTGCTGGCGACAATATGAATTTTTCCTGTTTCGGGTTTGTTGTTGGCTTTGCGTTCTTCTGAAGGTTCTACGCCGTGAACAACGGCGTTGTGTAGCAAGTGGATAATGGGTTCGGCAATCACGTCAATCATGCTTTTGTCGATAGCAATATCGCCGCCATCGGTGAGTAATTGCACCAATTTGCTGTGCGCCGTGGCTTTTTGCCGCACGATGCGCGGTAGGCGCGTAAAAATGGTGGAGAGTGGAATGGCGCGCAACGACAACATATTGGCCTGCAAATTGTCGCTGATGGTTTTTAGGTTGGCATCAATTTGCGCTAGCGATTTTTGATATTCGGAAAAGTGAGCCATTAAATTGGCAAAGTGCGTGCTGACAATATCACCGGTGCTATGGTTTTCATCGTTAAGGCTATTTTGCAGCGCGTGTATAGCGGCTGCAGTATTGTTTTTAATAGCCATGTTATCAATGCGATGTTCGGTCAGGATGAGTTGTGTGACTTGCGTAACCAGTTCGTCCAAGCTGTTGCTGCTGATGCGCAGCGTGTCAATTTCTAGCGCTTCTTTTTGTGCTGCAATGTTGGAAGTGGGTTTTTCGCTAGCTTCAGCGATTGGTGCGGCGACAGCGGGAGCAGCAGTCTCTGTTTCATCTTGTTGGCGAAAGGGCGCCAGTTTTTTGTGCAAGGCTTCATTGCTGGTGCGCGGATACTGCCCTGGCGCAGCCTCGGCCATTTGTTTTTTGATCCAATCCACAGACTCTAACAGCGCGTTGAGCATATCGCGGTTGGGCGCGGTTTTGGATTTGCGCAAACCGTGCAAAATATCTTCGCAGGCGTTGGCAATTTCCATGGGCTCTTTGAAATCCACCATGGATAAATTGCTTTTTAAGGTGTGAAACTCGCGAAACAATGCATCAACAGCGTGGTCGTTATCTGCGCCGCCGCTCTGCGCTGTGGCCTTGGTGACCATCGCTTCCAGTGCGTCCAGTTTTTCGCCCACTTCGGCGATGAAAACAGGCCACAGTTGTTCCAGCATGCTGCTCACAGCGTTGTTCCTTTAGATATTTAAAGGCACTAGATGCTTAAAGGCACTTGTGGATGGCATCGAGTAATTCGCGGCTTTTCTTTTCTTCAAAATCCAAACTGAGCACACCGGAGGGCTTGGGAATGATGTCGGCTGCACCCAGTTCTAAGGCTTGGCGCGCTTCGCTGGAATCGAGGCGCGCTACGGAAGAAATGATGATGACTTTGGCGCTGGTTACCAGTCGTGAACGGCGCAAAAACTCAATGCCGTCCATATTCGGCATTTCAATATCGAGCAAAATAATATCTGGCGATAATTCGTTCACTTTTTCCAGTGCAATCACACCGTCTTCGGCCTCGCCAACTATCGTTAGTGCAGGATCATTTTCCACAATGTTGCGAATAATTCGGCGCATCAAAAAAGAATCATCCACAATCAATACTTTTAAATTATTGGTGGCAGTGTTCATGGCGGCATCGTTCATGGTGTGTTCTCCAAGGCTGGTGCCCATCGCTGCTGGCTAAACATGGTGGGGTTGAGCAGGGGGATAAGTTCGTCGTTCACGCGGGCAATGCCGCTCAGTACGCGGGTGTCGAGTGCGGTTTCGCTGCGAATGTGAGACAGCGGAATTTGCACAATATGCTGCGCGGCCTCTACGCAAATGGCCCAGTCGTGTGCGGCATCGCCCACAATCACATATTCGTTATTGGCGTGTTGTGGCGCTATTTTTAGCATTTTTTCCATTGCTAATACCGGAATGACTTTGCCTTCGATATTGATGGCACCGCAAATATTGTCGGTTTTGTCATCCAGCGGATTCATGGGAAAAAAAGGCACGATGCGTTTGACGTTGTGCAGTGGAATGATGAACGTTTTTTGGCACAGCGTAACGCGCAGAAAACTGCCAGTAGCTTCTTTTTCGCTGGCGGCATTGAGTTGATTTTGCGTGACATAAGGTGCCAGAAATTGCGCCATGGTGTCGTCAATAATTTGGCGCGGACTCAAGAGCAGGGTGGTGGTTTCCTCGTGAATAAACACGCCAGAAACATGTTGGCTGCCATCAATTACCGGCTGAAAACTTTCAAACGGAAATTTTTTCACGCCGTGCAGTTGGTTGACGAGCAGCCCGTATTGCGCGCCTTCGCGCTCAACCACCAGCAACCACGCCGCTTCAGTAGTGGCTGCTGCAGTTGCGCCGACGAGGTTGGCGAGTGCAATTACGGGAATAGTTTGTTGGCGCAGCAAGCTAAACCCCAACAAACCGGCAGGCGCATCAGGAATGGGTGTGTAGCTGTCAGCCTCTAAAATTTCGATCACGCTTTGTAATTCAAACGCGTATTGATCTGCGCCAATGGCAACAGCGAGACAGGCAATCGTCGCTTCGTTGTCTGCGCGATAGGTGTTGCTTATTTTGCCCAGTACGCTTGAGCTGCCTTCGCGCAGCGGGCTGGTTTGTATGAGCTGCCCAATGCGCTCTGGTGCTAGTAAATACACAGGCTGATTTTGATAGGCGGCTGTGCCTGCGAGCAGCGTGCTGTCGATGGGCGCCGTGTCGGTCGGAAGCAAGTTTTGCGTGGTTAGCTCTGTGCGCACCACGATGCGCTCTACGAGCAGGGCGCATAGCGTGCGCCCCGTTTCTACCAGTATCAATTCTGTGCGCCCTGTATGTGCGTCGTGGTGGCACAGCGTAGCGAGACTGACTTGAATGGCGATCGTGCCATCACTATTGACCAAGCCATCGATACACGCTGGCACAAAAGGAATGGGCGTGACGGGCAGTGGGGACAGTATTTTTTGCACGCAAGCGGCTGGCAGGGCGAAGTGGTGCTCACCGCTGGCGATGAGAAGAAATTGCGTGGTCGTGGTATCAAGGTTTTTCATAGATAACGCATTTGTTTTGGCGGTTTTCGCGGTAGAGGTGCGGCGTGCTCATCGTATCAACCAAACTCAACATCAGGCTGCCGCCGTGCTGCAGGGCTTGGTGCAGTGTGCGAACAATGACTTTTTGCGGTTCCGCATCCATGTAGATCAGCGCATTGCGACAAAAAATAACATCGAACTCACGCTGCGGTGGCAGCGGGTTCATCAAATTGTGCAGATCAAAATGAACATGGCGACGTACGCTGTCTTTCAGTCGCCACGTTTTTCTCTCCTGTCCATCGTCGCTGAGCAGCTCAAAAAAACGCCAGTAAGCCGGTGGAAATTGGCGAAAGGAAGACAGTCCCTCTCTGCGCTGTGTGTAGGTGGCTTCGCGCGCAATGCGAATGGCTTGCCGTGAAATATCCGTGCCTAAAATGTTTAGCTTCCAGTCGGCGGGCAGTGAGACATGCCCTGCAGTCGTTTCATGAGCGATACCCAAACGCACCAAGGTGTTCAACGTCAACATGGCCAAGGTGTAGGCTTCTTCGCCTGTGGCGCAGGCGGCAGACCACAATGCAATTTTTTTAATGCCGCCCTGCTGCTTTTTTTTCTGCACCAAAGCGGGAATCACGACATCTTCTAAAGCATTTAAATGCGCGCGTTCGCGAAAAAAATAGGTTTCGTGATTGGTTAAATCTTCCACTAATGCGGCGAGTTGGTTTTTGCCGGCATCATTTTCTACGCTGTGTAAAAATGCAGAGAGGTCGGCGGGGTTTTGAAAAATACGCTCCAGTTTGCGCTGAATCTGCGGTGAGGCGCGAAAGCCAGCAAACTGCTTCAGGAGTTGCATCAACTGCTCAACCATCCGCGTGGCAGCGGTAGTTTGCGTGTCGATGCGTTGATGACTGCTGTGGTTGGTCATGCGCAATCCCCTGAGTGGCAGCCGGGGCGCTATTGCAGGCACACCACCAAGGAGGCTTTGTGCCCGTTCCACTGGAAAGGCACGACGCCGATGTCGTAGTTGCGCGGGAAGAAAATATGTTCAGGGCGACCTGTGACCACGACCGGCACCGAGATCATGAAGCCGGAGCCGAGTATTTTTCGCGCATTGCCAGACACAGTATTGGTGATTTCGCCAATCACATCGTGAAACAGACCCTCGTCAATTTCCGGCTCGCCCATGGCTAGCAAAACCTGCCCCAGCATTTCTTTGGTAGCAGTGAGATAGATGGAGCCTTGTTTGTCACCGCTGACGCCGATGATGCCTGTGTATTCGCTGGCGGGCGTGCCGGTGGATTCTGCGTGGTATGACGGCTTGATGTCCAAATTGCCACCGATATTGGTGGCGAAATAGTGGCGCAGGCTGTCGACAAAAATTTGCAGTTCAGCTTCTTTCATGGGCCTGGCTCTCCTATCAGCGGGTGTCAACCTTGAGCTTCCTCGATCAGCTCCTCCAGTACGGCGTTGATTTGTTCATCGTCGAAGGGCTTGGTCAGAAAGCCTTTGGCGCCGTTTTTCATGGCTTGAATGGTGGTGGCTTTGTCTGAAAGGGACGAGATCACGAGGATTATCACGTCGGGTTTGATATCCACCAGGTGCTTGACACACTCCACGCCGTCCATTTCGGGCATGGTGAGATCCATGGTGACCAACGCTGGCAGTTCGCGTTTGAAGACTTCAACAGCCTCTACGCCGTTGCTGGCAGTCAGAAAATCGGTGACTTGTTCGAGGGTAATCGAGCGCTGAATCTTGCGTTGCATGACCGTGGAGTCGTCAACAATCAGCATTTTCATGGAGCATCCTCAAGTGGTGTGTGAATGGGGTCATGGTTTTACAGAATAGCGCGGAGGCTTGTCAATGATTTTGCGTTCTGTGACGGTCTGGTGTGGTTTGCCGTTGGCTCTGGCGTTATCCTTGCCCGACCGATAGTGAGGAGTTTAGTGCATGGTGAAGGTGGCGATCAGTGACTTGATCGAAAATCAACTCCAGCAGGAAAAGCAACTGGAGAAGTTCTTTCGTACGGCCACGCCGCAATCGCTGAAGGCACATCTGACAACGATGCCGGCTGGCGTTTCTGAACAAATGGCGTATTTGAACTCAGTGCTTAAGGTGTTGAGTGAGTTGGATGTGCAGCCTGTGCAAGTGTTTTCGCTGTTGGAAACCGTGCGCCCTGTGGTGTATGAAAAATTCACCATGTTGACCTCGCGATTTTTAGGACGCTCAGCGGTGTTTCCGGCGCGGATTCAAGAGCTGCTCAGTCAAGCGGTGGCTTTATTAAGTCACATGACAGCTTCGTACGACAACGTGGTGGAAGAAACGCGTGCGCAGGGCGACAAGCAAATCTTTATTCTGGGCGCCGCTATTCAACGTGCCATGGCAGATAAAGCTTTCTTGTTGTACTGCTATTTGCAGTTGTATCTGCCCGTGCCGCAACAAATCTGGCGGCAATTCAACAAGCTGTATTTGATTGCAGCAGAAAACAAGTTGCTGATTCAAACCACGCCAGACCCACTGGTGTTTCCACGCAAGCCACTGAACTTGCGCCAAATTTATTTGTATGCGGTGATGATGGATTGCTCCGACACACCGCACTTGAATTGTGGCGATATTCGGACACTGTCTGAGGCACTAAAGGACTGGGTACAGCATATCGGTATTGTTGACAGCAAATCAGGTAAAGATGAAAACCCTTTGGTAGTCAATTTGGAAGCGCCAGCCGGTGCGGTTTTTTATGCTGATTTAGGTAATAAATATAGCAGCAAGTTGATTTTTTTGCAGATGGATAAGTTTACTGCGCACTTAAAAGGCTTAAAAAAATACTCACTGCGCGTCAGTATCAACGAGGAGTGGTTGTTTGATAAACCGATGATCGAACAGTTGTTGGATCACTGGACCGTACACAAACCCAAATCCACAGACCGCGTGGAATTAAATGAAGTCGTCGTCGCGGTATTGGGCGTGTTGCCCGTGCATTACTACTTATCGGGATTTCGCACGCCGGATGTTTTGACGGGCGATGCGGCTTTCGCTGAAAAAGATCCCGTTGGGAAATTATTGTACGGCGAATTGCCGACGGCATTTCGCACACTCACTAGCACATTGCCGGCGATGAAAATTGAAAAGCCGGAATATGCTTACGAGAAAGTGCTGGCGGTGGATCAAAGCCCTGGTGGTTATTGCTTGGAATGGGTGAATGATGCACAGGATGAGTTGTCGGTGGGAAAAATCATCAGCATTCGTCACAAAATGTCGCCGTATTGGAAGGTGGGCGAGATCGTTTCTATCACGCACACCGACGATAAAAAAGTGCGCACTGGCATCAACTTAATCAGCACGGAAGCGGTGCCCGTGGTGGCGCGCTTGCTCAACAAAATTGATGCATTGCCGATTTTATTGTGCCCTGCAGAAAAATCGCTGAATCGCAAAAGCGCGACGGCCGTGGTGCCTAAATCGGTGTGTCAGATGGGTGAAAAACTGCAAATCGCACAAATGGGGCATACGCGCACCATTCAGTTGATGCAGCCGATCAAGCGCAATGACAGTTGTATTTTGTTCGAGTGCGCCTACCTCGCCACGGAATAAGCGAGACGTTATTTCCTCGTGCACAAACACATTCGCCGTTATGTTGCTGATGAAAATAATCTGCTGTTGAGCGATATGTCGCCTGTGCTGGCGCGTGTGTATCGGCATCGCGGCGTGTGCAGTGCCGACGAATTAAATTACAGCCTCGCGCGACTCCCTGCGCCCGATTTGCTCAAAGGGTTACCTGAAGCGCTGGCACTGCTGCTGGCAGCTCTGCAACAACAGCAGCGCATTTTGGTGGTGGGGGATTTTGATGCCGATGGCGCAACATCTACTGCTGTGGCGTTGCGTGGCTTGCGTGCACTGGGTGCAAAAAATGTGGATTTTTTGGTGCCGGATCGTTTCGTGTACGGCTACGGCTTAACGCCAGAAATTGTGCAGCTTGCGCAGCAACAGTCGCCCGATTTAATTATCACGGTGGACAACGGTATTTCCAGCGTGGAAGGCGTAGCAGCGGCCAAAGCAGCGGGCATCAAAGTCTTGGTGACGGATCATCACTTGCCCGGTGCACAGTTGCCAGCGGCGGATGCTATCGTCAATCCCAATCAACCGCATTGCGCGTTTCCCGATAAATCACTCGCCGGCGTGGGCGTGATGTTTTATGTGTTGTTGGCGCTGCGCAAACAGTTGCGTGAAATACATTGGTTTACTGCACAGAAAATAGCAGAACCCAATTTGGCGGTGTTGTTGGATTTGGTGGCACTGGGCACGGTGGCGGATGTGGTGCCGCTGTCATACATCAATCGTATTTTGGTGCAGCAAGGTTTGCAGCGTATTCGCGCCGGTCAATGCTGTGCGGGCATACGCGCCTTGGCGGAAATTGCCGGAAAAAAAATGCCGCGTGTGCTCGCCTCCGATTTCGGTTTTGCCATTGCGCCGCGCTTGAATGCCGCTGGGCGTTTGGATGACATGAAGCACGGCATTGAATGTTTGTTGACCGATGATCCCGTCGCTGCGCAACAGTACGCGGCGACCTTGGATGAAATGAATAAAGCGCGGCGTTTAATTCAAGACGATATGCAAAACATCGCGCTCAATGATCCGCGTTTTGCCGCGTGGCAGCAGGATGATGCCGAGCTGCCATGGAGTGTGTGTCTGTACGACAGCAGTTGGCACCAAGGTGTGATCGGTGTCTTGGCGGGAAAAATCAAAGACCGTTTTCATCGTCCCGCCATTATGTTTGCCGATGCCAATGCGGGTGAAATCAAAGGCTCGGCGCGCTCGGTGTCTGGCTTACATATACGCGATGCGTTGGACAATATCGCCGCACAACATCCGCATATCTTGAATAAGTTTGGTGGCCACGCGATGGCGGCTGGCTTAACTATTCAGCGTGAACATTTCGCACAGTTCGTGGAATTGTTTGAGCAGGAAGTGCAACTGTGGCTGGATGAAACCGATGTCGATGCCGTGTTGTTGAGCGATGGAGAATTGCAGGCCGCCGACATTTCTTTAGAAACAGCAGAACACATACGCGCTGCCGGCCCTTGGGGGCAGCGTTTTTCTGAACCAGTTTTTGATGGCGTGTTCAAAATTGTGCAGCAGAAATTGGTAGGCGAAAAACATGTTCGGTTGCGCGTAGCGGCACTAGACGATACAAGTTTTTTTGATGCCATCGCGTTTAATGTGGATGTGGAACAGTGGTCGCCAACTGTCGGTGATTACGCGCAGTTGGCATATCGCTTAGATGTGAACGAATACAACGGTGTGCGCAGCGTGCAGTTGGTGGTGCAGGGGGTGGGTAAGTAGGTGGCTGTTATTTTTGCTTGTCGTGTTGATCGCTTGTATACGAAAAATGATGACTATATTGAATGTCATTGTGCGAGATAATTGCACATGGCAAGTAAACTAACTTTGCAAAACAGGTATGGGTTTTTGCCGTAGTCGATTTTTAGATACCAACACGCGCCGCACTGCCTGTTTCTTCGTCGAATTCCCAAAACTCTACGTCCCTAGGAATTAGATGAAAATATGTCTTCATATAATACTGCAGTAGAGTTTCATTGCGCTCCGTATTCATATCCTTGAGAACAAACATGATCTTTTTGTATTCATCGGGTGCGGCATAGAAGTAAAGCATAGCTTCGTTCCAGATAGTCATTTTGGCGCTTGGGACATTTCTGCCCGAAGTCCACCTGTGGGATTTGCACTCGACCAACCACTTTTTTTCTTCGCACCCAAGGTCAAAGTTATGCAATTTCTTGTGTCCTGATATACCTATGGCAACTTTTTTTCCGTGAACTAAGTGGACTCCCTTAGAAGCAAAAAATGATCGCGCGACTTCCTCAAAGTCACGTCCAACTTGAGAGTTTGATTTTGAGCCTATTCTCTGGAAAGGTTTTTGCATGATTGGCATCTAACGTCTGATTATATCTGTCCCAATTGTCTTTTTTCTGTCGCGATAACTCGTTACCGCGATATACAGCTAAAGACTATTTCGGTACGGCAGTCAGTGTGGGCGACATCAACAGCGATGGCAAGGCGGATGTGGTTATTGATGCTCCAAGTTTTGATCTGCCCATCATTGTGAATGGAAAAACCAAATTGAAAAAAGATGCAGGAAAAGTGACGGTGATAAATGGATCAGCATTGTAGGGGCAGCTGCTGGCTGCGCCCTTATTCAATTCAATCGTCGCGCCAAGGTGGCGCTCCTACGGGTGTGTTGACTTGTAGGAGCGGCACTTTGCCGCGATCAGTAAAGGGCAACCCCTCCGATTCGCTGCGCGAATCACCTCCCCTTGTCAGGGGAGGGTTAACGCGCTAAAAATCCGTGTTCTGCAAGAAAGCTCGCCGTTAATTTTTCTGCGCTATTTTTTTCTGCGGCTTTGTCGCCCAGCAATAAACGCTCCAAATAGCGGGCGATGACATCCACTTCCAAGTTCACTTTGCTGCCGATTTTGTATTCGCTAAACACGGTTTTTTGTTGCGTGTGTGGCACGATGTTTAATTCAAACTCCGCGCCTTCCACTTTGTTCACCGTTAAACTCACGCCATCCACGCATACCGAGCCTTTGTGCGCGATATAGCGCGCTAATTCTGCAGGCGCGCGTAAACGGTAACGTATGGAACGTGCATCTGTGTGGATGCTAATAATTTCACCCACGCCATCGACATGGCCGCTGACAATGTGGCCGCCCAAGCGGTCGCTGGCGCGCAGGGCTTTTTCTAAATTCACGGCACTGCCATTTTTGAGTGCGCCCAGCGTGGTGTAATCGAGCGTTTCTACCGATACATCAGCCCAGAAGCCATCACCGGGGAGGGCTACAACAGTCAGGCAAACGCCGTTGGTGGCGATGCTGTCACCGAGTATGACATCGGATAAATCGAGGTCAGCAGTATGAATGCGCAAGCGTTTATCGCCATGGCGATTTTCACTGGCGACCAATTTTCCCACTGCTTGCACGATACCGGTAAACATAATTTTCTCTCTGTTTTCTCTCTAGATATTTGGGCGAAGAATAAAACGCCAATCCTCACCGATGGCGCTCGCGTCGATAATATGGAGTTTTTTTGTATCCATCATGGCGTCAATTTGAAAATCAAATAGTGGACGCGCTGTGCTGCCCATCAGTTGCGGCGCAATATAAATAATCAATTCGTCCGCCAAGTTTTCTCTTACAAAAGCGCCTGCCAATGTTGCGCCTGCTTCTATCAAAACGTCATTGCATTGTCTGCGGCCGAGTTCGGCGAGCAGTGCGTGTAAATCAAGCGAATTATTTTTTAATGGCAGCACGCAATGCGTGATATGCGTGGGGAGTGCGGCGATTGGTTGTTGATGAGTGCACCACAAAACGGGCGCAGTGTCGGTAAAAAACGGGGTGTCGAGTGCAACGCGTGCATGCTGATCGAGTAACACGCGCAGCGGTTGTCTGTGGTGCAATGCTTGCAGGGTATCGGCATCGCGCACGGTGAGCTTGGCGTTATCGCGCAACACGGTGTTGGCAGAAGTGATGATGGCGCAACTGCGCGCGCGCCAGTGCTGCACGTCTTGGCGCGCTGCTGCGCCGGTAATCCACTGCGATTCACCGGATGCCATGGCAGTGCGTCCATCCAAACTCATCGCCATTTTGATGCGCACCAACGGCAACTCGCTTTGCATGCGCTTGATAAAACCCGGGTTGAGTGCTGAGGCTTCTTTTTCCAGCAGTGGCCCGTCAACGGCAATGCCTGCATCGCGCAGTTTCTGCAGTCCGTGTCCGGCGACTTGTGGATTGGGATCCTGCATGCCGTACACCACGCGTGCGATGCCAGCGGCGATTAATGCTTCGCAGCAGGGGCCAGTTTTGCCGTGGTGCGAACAGGGTTCCAGCGTGACATACGCCGTTGCGCCGCGCGCTTTTTCTCCCGCTTGTTGCAGCGCGTGAACTTCGGCGTGCGCCGCGCCCGCAGTTTCATGCCAGCCTTCCGCGATACAAATGCCTGAGCTATCGACAATCACGCAGCCGACGCGCGGATTGGGTGAAGTGCTGCACAGACCGCGCTCTGCCAGTTGCAGCGCGCGCGTCATGTGTTGTGTGTCGGCGTCGGTGAACACAAAGTTATGCGTGTTGTTGTGGTTGCAGTTTGTCGATTTCTGCACGGAATTCATCGAGATCTTTGAAATCGCGATACACCGAAGCAAAACGCACATACGCCACTTGGTCGAGTTTGCGCAGTTGTTCCATCACTTGTTCGCCGAGCGTGCGCGAAGACAACTCGCGCTCGCCCGTGGCCTGCAATTTGTGTTTGATGTGCGTGAGCGCGGATTCGATGTCTTCCATGCTCACAGGGCGTTTTTCCAGCGCTTTTTGCATGCCGGCACGCAATTTGTGTTCATCGAATGGCACGCGTGAGCCGTCACTTTTGATGATGCGTGGCATCAACAGTTCAGCCACTTCATAGGTGGTGAAACGCTCGTGGCAGGTGAGGCATTCGCGGCGACGGCGCACTTGGTCGCCTTCGGCCACTAAGCGCGAGTCGATGACCTTGGTGTCGGTTTCGGAGCAAAACGGGCAGTGCATGGTCGGCGGATCCTTGATTTACAATGGCGCTGATTGTAACTGTGAATGCCGACCATGACCGAGACCAGCCATTTTTTTGCCTACCTCAGCAAACTGCGTTGGATAGAACGCTGGGGCATGAAACGCAATGCCATCCGCGAAAATGTGATGGAGCACAGCTTTGAAGTGGCGGCGGTGGCGCACGCGCTGGGCGAGCTGTACAACCAACATCATGAAGAAAAAATGGATTTGGGTGTGCTGGTGCTGACGGCTTTGTATCACGATGCCTCGGAAGTGCTGACCGGCGATTTGCCTTCGCCAATCAAATATCACAACGAAAAAATTCGCGATGCTTACAAAGAAGTAGAGCATGCCGCCGAGCGCGAAATGCTGGCGATGTTGCCCAAACATTTACAGCCAGCGTACGCGCCGTATTTGCTGTCGGAGCGCGTGGATCCCACCGCCAAGCAACTGATTAAAGCAGCCGACATTATTGTGGCCTACACCAAATGCAAAGCCGAAACGGTGGCGGGCAATCCTGAGTTCAGCAAAGCCATGAAAGACATGGAAGAAAAACTTTCGCATATAGCGCTGCCTGAAGTGCGACAGTTTTGCGACATGTTTTTGCCAAGTTTTAGTTTGACGCTGGATGAGTTGATTAAGCCGAAGGCGTGACGAAGTATTTTTCGTACTAAAGCTCTATCGCTTCCATATAGGATTTTTGTCGACAAACTCTCCCATTGTATTGGGGTTTATTGCGGTGCGTATTGCATCTTCCGAACAGTGCATAACACGAAAAGTCTCATTTTCGTAGAGCACTTGTTTTTTACAGGCATCCATGACTATTTTTTGTATTGGTCTGGAGATTGCATTAAATTTTGCAAATTTCCACGTTAATTTATCAGTAATCAAAATAAAGCCAGCTGATTTAGTCCATGTGTATTGAGTGCTGTCGCTTTGGTTTGTTTGTGTGGATATCGCATCCCTCATTAATAAATAGCAGTCGGTAATGAATTTATCTTCTGGCAAAAGATAATCAATTGACCATGCCGCGCTCATCCAGCCACATTTTGCTAGAGGAATATCAAAGGTGTTTTTTGAAAGGTATTGAGCGGTTTCCTGGATGTTTTGGTTGTATTTATCTGTAAGTAAGGCGGTTTGCGCAGTGCTTTTTTGGAAGGTTAGCGTTTGCAGAAACTGTGTTTGCTGCTCTTTGGGGGATAAGAAGATGAGTGCGCCCAGTGCTAGTGGGGCTGCTATGGGTTTGCAACGATAGATGCAAAGCGCTGTTAGTGTGAGTGCTAAACATGAAATGGTTACCGTGTATCGTTCAAAGAAAGATTGGTTTATAACGAAAAACCATATGCTGGTGACAAGAAGGGAAAGGAAAAAAATTGCTAGCAGTTTGTCAATTGGCTTTTTGGGCAAGGTAAGAGTGAAACATCCAAGTAGGGTTCCAGCTAGAAGAAAAACGATTGCATTAAACGCCCCAAGTCGATTGGTGGTGTATGAGGCTAAAAGGTCGTAATTTCTGAGAATGTTGTTAAATATTTCAGCAAGTGGGTCTTTCGCTGCTAGTAACTTGCCAATACCCATGGCGCTATTGCCTGATATAAAGGCTTTTTTTGTTAGCCATGACTCTATGTAGGCGTTGGAGCCTGCTCTACAAAAAATACTGTAGTCCACAAAATAAAAAACACAGTAAGTGATAAAAAAAACGATACAGGCAAGAAGTACTTCTTTTGCTATGAGAGCAATGTTTTTTTGGTGCTTATACCAAGCAATCCATTGCTCAATAGCTAGGTAAATAACAAGCCCTCCTATCATGGGTAGGGTTATAAGTTTTGCTCTAAGAGAGAGGGCGAGTGTGATGGCGGTAAATGAGTAACGTTTGTTAGCGCTGAGTGAGCTGTCTATGACAAAGGTACTTGCAACGAAAAACAAAAGAATAGAAGGCATTTCGCCGAGAAAAAAAGTCCACCATTGTAGGCTTAGAATAAGAAATAGCAGGCAGAAGGTGAGTGTTAGTACAGTGCTTCGATTGTTTGTTATTTGATCTAGTCGAAAGATAAAAAATAAAAAAATCAATAAGTTGAGCGATGCGGCGGCCAAGCTTGCTGTCCACCAGTGGTTTCCTGTGATTGCTGTTGTGAGTGCGCCGGCAATAGACAGCACGGGGCCGGATGTTGTGGTTGATAGCAGTTCAAATATAGATGGCGTTATATGGCTGGGTGGGTAGGCAAGATATCGCGCAGCATCAATGTGAATAGCTGAGTCGTATAGAAAAGCTGTTTGGCGTATTTCAAAAAGAACCAACGCAGAAAAAAATAGAAATGGCAGTAGAAAGATATAACGAGCCATGATGTTGCGAACGGTGTTCAGACTCATGGTCGCTATATTTTGATTGTGTTTTTAGAGGGGGCTAACGATACACCGGATACTTCGCGCACAGTGCTGATACTTTGTTGCGCACGGCAGCAATGGTTGCTTCGGCGTTGCCTGCTTCCATCGCGTCGAAAATGTCGCAGATCCAGTTGGCTAATTCGCGACATTCGGTTTCGCCAAAACCGCGCGTGGTGCAGGCCGGTGTGCCGATGCGAATGCCGGAGGTCACCATCGGTGGGCGCGGATCATTGGGCACGGCGTTTTTATTGACGGTGATATGCGCTTGGCCGAGTGCTGCATCTGCTTCTTTGCCGGTGATGTTTTTGTCGATCAGCGACAATAAAAACAAATGGTTTTCTGTGCCACTAGAGACCACTTGGTAGCCGCGCGTCATTACCGTTGCTGCCATGGCTTTGGCGTTGGTCAGCACTTGTTGTTGATAGGTTTTGAAGGCCGGTTGCAGCGCTTCTTGGAAGCACACCGCTTTGGCGGCGATGACATGCATCAGCGGGCCACCTTGTTGGCCTGGGAAAACGGCAGAGTTTAATTTCTTTTCCAGCTCTTCGTTTTTGCGCGCGAGAATCAAACCGCCGCGTGGGCCGCGCAGCGTTTTGTGTGTGGTAGTGGTGACCACATCCGCAAACGGCACTGGGTTGGGATAAATGCCAGCGGCAACTAGGCCGGCGACATGCGCCATATCCACAAACAAATACGCGCCCACTTTGTCGGCAATTTCGCGGTAGCGTGGAAAATCCAGCACGCCGGAATAGGCAGAAAAACCTGCGACGATCATTTTCGGTTTGTGTTCGATGGCGAGTTTTTCCATTGCATCGTAATCAATCAAACCCGTTTCTGGATTCAGACCGTATTGCACCGATTTATAAATCTTGCCGGAAAAATTCACGCCTGCGCCGTGTGTGAGGTGGCCGCCGTGCGCGAGTGACATACCGAGTACCGTATCACCTGCTTGGCACAGCGCCATGTAAACAGCGGCGTTGGCTTGGCTGCCGGAGTGCGGCTGCACATTGGCGTAGTCGGCGCCAAATAATTGCTTGGCACGATCGATGGCAAGTTGCTCCACCACGTCCACATATTCGCAGCCGCCGTAGTAACGCTTGCCCGGGTAGCCTTCGGCGTATTTGTTGGTCAGCTCGGAACCTTGTGCAGCCATGACTGCAGGGCTGGCGTAGTTTTCAGAGGCGATCAGTTCGATGTGATCTTCCTGTCGCTTTTGTTCGCTCTGAATAGCGCTCCACAAAGCGGGATCAAACGAGGCGAGGGTGACATCTTTACTGAACATGATTGACTCCAAAACGGTACTGCAGCGGAAAAAGTGATGCCGCATTGTACACGAGGGGTCGCTTTCGGCAGAATGCCGGCAACCCTTTGCATTGTGCAGTTATCACTGTTTGCTTATGACTGATTCGTTAAGCCCTGATCATTCCATTGATGCGCGCCGTTTGTATTGCCCTGAGCCGGTGATGCTGCTGCACAAAGCGGTGCGCGAAGTGCTGGATGGGCAACTGATTGAAATGTGGGCGACCGACCCTTCTACCACGCGTGATGTGCCCAAGTTTTGTCATTTCCTTGGACATGAGTTGCTGGTGCAAACACAGGAAGACTCGTTGTATCGTTATGTGATTCGCAAATCTATCCAAGGGAATAAACCGTGAACATTGCGCCGCAAGACAAACAAGGCTCGCTGGAAACAGCGATGGCTGGTCAATACGATTTCACCATCGGTGAAATATTGTCAGAAGCATGGGAGAGAATAGATGGCTACAAAATGCCGTATGCCATTATCACTTCTGTGTATTTTTTGATTTATTTTGGTGTGGTTATCTTGATTGGCGTGTTGTTTCGTGAAAATGCGTCCCGTGCCGAAGGATTAATACAATTATCAGGCTTATTTATGCTGCCAATGGGTGCTTCGCTAACCATGATGGGTTTGAGTATAGCAACGGCGCGCCCTATTACCGTTAAGCAGTTGTTTGCTTATTACAACAATAAGTTTTTCCCGCTGATTGGACTGCAAATCGTAATGACAATGGCTGTGGTGCTGGGTTTCGTTTTGTTGATTATTCCTGGTATTTACTTGTCTGTTGCCTTGGTATTTGCTATCCCGTTAATGTTGGAAAAAAATCTGTCTATCGTGGATGCGTTTGAAGCTTCACGCAAAGCAGTCACACACCACTGGTTTAAGGTGTTGGGGCTGTGGTTGGTGATGGGAGTGATTTTTGTGATTTCTGCACTACCGTTTGGTCTGGGTTTATTTTGGACCATGCCCATGATGATGGCGGTAGTCGGCGTGCTGTATCGCCGCATGTTTGGCATCAGCGATCAGACTGATACTTTATTTGTGTAATAAACAGTTGCCGCTGGCTGTGTGCTGTGCTGAAAGTAATTTCATCGTCGAGTTGCTTGCCCAGTGCCGCGCGTGCCAAGGGTGAATCCATGCTGATCCAGTTTTTTGCTGGGTCAATTTCATCGGGTCCTACAATACGGTAGCAGGCTACATGGCCGCCTTCGTCTTCCACCGTAATCCATGCGCCAAAAAACACTTTGTTTTGCTGTTCGGGAATGCGATCCACCACGGTGAGTATTTCTAAGCGTTTGCTCAAATAGCGCACGCGGCTGTCAATTTCACGCAAGCGGCGTTTGCCGTAGATGTAATCCCCGTTTTCAGAACGGTCGCCGTTTTTTGCCGCCTCGTGTACAGCAGCAGTCACTTGTGGTCTTTCCACTTTCCATAATTGATGCAATTCAGCGCGTAGCGCGACAACACCTTCGACGGTGATATAGGCGGAGCCTTTGGGAGCGGGGGGGCGATAGCGACCCATAACAAATACCCAGTTTCTGAAGCAGGCGGGTATTGAGCCAGAATTGCTTCCTCATCGCCATAATATATTAGATTTGCATAAATTATAAAAATCTAATATATTGCTCTCGTCCTTTGCGTCGAGACACACCATGTCCGTAACAGATACTCACAAGCTTATGGCTGCCAATGCTCACCAAGCCTCGGCGTTCTTGAAGAAGTTAGCCAATGAACACCGGTTGATGATTCTGTGTGCGTTGGTTGGGCGCGAGATGTCGGTAGGTGAGTTGAACGCCCTCGTACCACTCAGCCAGTCGGCGCTGTCACAACATCTGGCTGGTTTACGCACCGCCGAGCTGGTGAGCACGCGTCGCCAAGGTCAGACAATTTTTTATGCCATAGCCAATCCTGCTGTGCAGGCGGTTATCCAGTTACTACACGACCAATTTTGCCCAGACGGTATTGCCCCCGCAGGAGAACCTCAATGAAAACAATAGATGCGCAAACTTTTCGCAATGACGACCGCTACCGCCGCCGCGTGATCGACGTGCGCTCGCCAGCGGAGTACCGCGCTCGCCATGTGCCGGGTAGCGAAAATCTGCCACTTGATAAAGTGCAAGCCGGTCAACTGCCGATGCTGAAAGAAGGCGAAGTGCTGACGGTGTTGTGTGAAACCGGCAAGCGTTCTGGCATGGCTTGTCAACTACTGGCCGCAGCATTGCCGGGCGAAGTTGCCACTATTGAGGGAGGCATCCGCGCGCTAGCCGAGGCAGGTGTCGAGCTGCGCAGCGAGGGCCGTGTGTGGTCGCTGGAGCGTCAAGTGCGGGCGGTGGCTGGTGCCTTGGTGTTTGTTGGCAGCCTGCTGTCACTGTGGGTACCGGGTTTTCTTGCTGTACCGCTATTTGTTGGAGCAGGGCTGGTATTTGCCGGTGTCACGGACACCTGCGGCATGGCCATGCTGTTAGCGCGTATGCCGTGGAATCGCTGAGATGGCGATTGCCATTGGCATGTTGATTGGTCTTGTACTGGGTCTGACCGGTGCTGGTGGCTCGGTACTCGCGGTTCCGCTACTGACGTTGTGTCTGCACTTGCCACTGCAGGACGCTACGGGCATTGCGCTGGGTGCCGTAGCCGCGAGTGCAGTCAGTGGCGTACTCGCGCGTTTTCGTGACGGACAGACACTGTGGATACCGGCCTTGATTCTTGCGGCGGGCGGTATGGCCTTGGCACCGTTTGGTCAATGGTTGGCACTAGGGCTGCCGGAAGCGTGGCTCGCCAGTGGCTTCGCTGTGCTGGCGGCCATCATCTCTGTGCGCATGTGGCGCCAAGCTGTGCAGCAGCCCGATACCACGCATGTCATTCGTGCCGGCACTGCCAGCCCAGTCCATGGTGGTGCCATGCTGTGCCCATTCAGCCCAAACGGTCAGTTCCAGTTGCGACCGCGTTGCATCGCCGGTCTTGGCAGCGGTGGCTTGGCTGTGGGGGTGTTGTCAGGGTTGTTTGGTGTCGGTGGTGGCTTCTTGATTGTGCCGCTGCTGTCGATGCTGTCTGCCGTACCCTACGTCACGGCTGTTGCTACTTCGTTGGTGGTAATTTCCGCTGTATCCAGCGCTGGGTTTGCCAGTTATCTACTGATGGGTCACGGCGTGCCGACGTATTTGTTAGCGCAGGTGGCGGTTGGCGGTGTGATCGGCATGGCCGTTGGTTTTGTTGTCGGTCAGCATATAGCAGGTGAAACTTTGCAAAAAATTTTTAGTGTCAGTGTGATTGTGCTGTCTGCGTTGATGTTGATGCAGCATCTTTCATAGCAGTGTAAATGCCTTAAAAAACCAGAGGAGAACGTGCATGTTGTTCCGTCAATTGTTTGATCATGATTCTTGGACTTACAGCTATCTGCTCGCCGATGAAAAAACGCGAGAGGCGTTGATTATCGACTCAGTGGATATGCAGGTAGATAACACGGTGCAGTTGCTGGAGGAGCTGAACCTAAAACTGGTACTCAGCATCGAAACCCACACACACGCTGACCACATCACCGGTGCTGGTTTGCTGCGCGAGCGCACAGGTTGTCTCACACGTGTGGGTGAGCAGAGCAGTGCCCACTGCGCGGGTGGCACTTATCGTGATGGCGACATCCTCACTGTAGGAAGCCTGCGTGTGCAGGTGTGGTACACGCCCGGACACACCGACGATTCCTACAGTTTTTTGCTGCTCGATGATGAACAGCCGATGGTGTTTACCGGCGACACTTTGCTGATTCGCGGTTGTGGTCGCACGGATTTTCAAAACGGCAATGCTGGCCAACAGTATGACAGCTTGCAGCGACTGCTGACGTTGCCGCCGCATACTCGCGTGTATCCCGCACACGATTATCGCGGTTGGGCGGTGAGCTCCATCGATGAAGAAGCGCAACACAATCCGCGCATTCGTTTGCCATCACGCGATGCATTTATCACACACATGAACAACTTGAAGTTGCCCAATCCAAAGCTAATGGATGTCGCCGTGCCTGCTAATCGACTGTGTGGGAAAGCAGTTGGATGATGTAAACAAATAAGCTTGGAAATCAGGGCTGATTGCTCTACAAGGTACTCACGTTGCAAGAAACAGATGCGAGGCGCACCCGTGAGCACCGTTTTATCTCCGCCGGTTTCAGAGTTTGAAACCGCTGAACAAGAAAGCGATTACACGGCGTGGCTACAGGCAAAAATCACAGCCAGCTTGGCGGGTGAGCGGCTGCCGATTTCCCATAACGAGATTGAGCGCCGCATGGCTATTTGGTTTGAAAATATGCGAGTTGTAGTGGTTTAGATTGCTCTAATAATACGAGGGAAAGATTGTGGGTATTGATTATGAAGAAGGCATGGATCGGATTTGGGTGATTTTGTGTGTAGTCAAAAGTGGATTGCAGTCTCTCTTGAAATGGAACTTGCTCTTTCTCGGTTATCAAAGATGGATGCGCACACAAATGTATTGCAAGAGAATATGGCTGCGGATGTATTGCCGGATATTGCTCCCACCTTTACTGTCGCTGATTTGAACTCCTGTGACGATGTGCAGTGGGATGAAGATTTACCTACAAAGAAATAAGTATCAGAGAAGTTAAAACGGCTAGATTAGAAAAAGACATTAGCTTGTTATGCGCCGCTCAATATTACTTTGCTTGGAGTGGAAACCGCTCAGGATTCCTAATAATTTCTAAGGTCAGATCCACGTCAATCTCTGGCCAGTACAGATGACCATTTGCTGACTCTTGTACGAAAAGAATAGATTTCAATGGTTGCTCTTTGAACCAAGGAAAATCTTGGTAAGACATAAACAACTCTTCGCCTTGAGAAAAAACCCAAATGCCATGACTAGAGATGTGGGTTACTTCAGCCGCCGAAGTGCTCTTTCCAAGCGCTAATGAACTCATGGTTATGTGCCTCAATAACGGTTTCAATTTCACGAAGTTGAACGCGGCTCAAGTTAAAATTTTTTGCCAACTCAATCTCTGGCTCTAACCAAAATTTAGCTTCGCCGGACTCGCACATGTATTCTTGACTCTTCTCTGGAAAAGAAGAAGAAACGATAGCCTTTCTCTCGGTGGATAGTTGGGCTCATGTTTCCTACGCCTTATGCAACGTGCAGTGTCGATCAAGATAGCATACTGGCCTATACGGTGGTATCTATGCCAGTGGTGCAGCTTACTTTTGTTTAACCGCCAGCCAATTTCACTTTAAAGCCACGCTTTTCTAATTCGGCTTTCAATTTTTCGCGCTGGTCGCCTTGAATTTCAATCGTCCATTCTTTCACGGTGCCGCCGGTGCCGCACAGTTGTTTTAATTGTTTTGCCAAGGTTTGCAATTCAGCGGCGGCAAGTTCAAATCCTGTGAGTGTGGTCACGCCTTTGCCGTTGCGTCCGGCGGTTTCGCGGCGGATGCGCACAAAACCATCACTTTTCGGTGGCAGGTTGGGCAGTGGGTCGATGGATTTAATGCGACCAGCGTCTGTTGAGTAAACCAATTTGCTGTCTTTTTTGCTCATGAGTTTTTTTCGATCGTGATGGCGATTTTTCCAAAATGTGCACGACTTTGCATGTGTTGATGCGCGGTTTCCACCTGTTGAAAATCAAATATGCTGTCGATAACAGGGCGAAACGCGCCACTTTCAATCCAGTGCCAAGCGCGCTGACGAATATCACTCATGATGGCGGCTTTTTGTGCAGCAGATTGTGCGCGTAGTGTAGAGCCGGTGATGGTTAAACGCTTCATCATCACTGCGGCGAGATTGATTTCCGCCTTGCTGCCGTTCAGTACGGCGATGTTGACGATGCGTCCATCCACGGCGGCGAGTTTGATGTGCTGTGCCAGTGCTGCGCCACCGAGAATATCCAGCGTGACATCCACGCCGTGTTTTTGTGTGGCATCCAATAATTGTTCTGTGAGATTTTCTTGGTGGTAATCAAAAGCGTTTTCTGCGCCCAGCGCCACACAGCGCGCACACTTTTCTGCGCTGCCGGCGGTAGTGAAAACGCGCGCGCCAGCGAGGGTGGCGAGTTGGATAGCGGTGGTGCCGATGCCGCTGCTGCCGGCTTGAATTAGAAGCGTTTCACCCGCCTGTAATTTTCCGCGCTGCAATAAATTGTGCCAAACCGTAATAAAAGATTCGGGTAAACAGGCTGCTTCTGCCGCGCTGTAGTTTTCGGGCCAAGGCAAGCACTGTGTTGCGGGGGCAAAGCAGTAATCGCTGTAGCCGCCGCCATTGACTAGCGCGCATACGCGATCGCCTTCGCGCCATTGCTGCACGGATTTTCCGCAGGCGACAATCGTGCCAGCTACTTCCAAGCCGAGTATCGGCGAGGCATCTGCTGGCGCAGGATACAGTCCTGCTTTTTGCAATAAATCTGGGCGATTGATGCCAAAAGCGGCTACAGCAATCAACACTTCGTTGTCACGAATATCGCGCAATGTTTGTTCTGCGATTTGCAGAGATTGATCAGGTAGATGTTGAATAAAACGCTGTTTCATGCAGCAGTTTGTTGTGTGGTAATGGGTGGAATAGGTGTGTCGAGTGTGTCAGCCACCGCGCGCAGCAATTCAATCGCTTCTGCGCTGTATTGTTGTTCATCGTTGGCGATGGCTGCGCAACAGGCTTTTAATAAACGCGGTTTGGCGAGTGCCTGCAGGCGGCGCAGTTGTTGTACGGCTTGGTCGAGTGCGCTGATGTCGGATAAAGCTTGTGTGTCACATGTGGTCGTTGGCAAGCCCAGTTGTTCCCATGCCTGTGTGAAGCGCAATTGTGCGGCGATTTCTGTGTGCGTGGCTAAACTCAGCGCAGATAAAACTGTGCGGCAGCTGTTGCTGGTTGCTGCCAAAGTGAGCGATCCGCTGGGTTGTTTTTGGGTGTCGAGTGAATGACGCAAAATACGGTACAGCGACCATTCAAACAGTGAAATTTTCTGATCCGCTTGAATTTGTGTCATCACCGCTTGCAGCAATTGTTCACGCTGTGCGGTGCCGAGTAATTTCAAGCTGGGCAAGCAAATATCCAAGAGCGGCAGACGCAGCGCGTAGGGTAATTGTTTGACGCTGTCGATGGTTTTTGCAGAAATTGCAGGAAAGTTTTGAGCATCTTCATGCGTATTTCTATCCATCAATAAGCAGTGAGTAATCGTGCGGGCACCTTGTGGTTCGCGCGCAAGTTTTTGTAAATCATTGGGGATGCTGGCCAAACGCTGTTTGGCTTCGTCCAGATGTTCTGGTTGTGGCGCACCTATGCTGTCCAAAGCAGCGGCGACACTGGCAGCAGCGACAACGGCCGTTGCCATTGTGGGTGGCGTGTAATGCACTTCACCGTTGATGATGTTGACATAGCGAGGGTCAATCTCGGGTTTTTCGACCACAACCGAGTTGGCGTCAATGTGAGTAAATTCACCCTTCCAATGTGTATCAATAGCTTTGATGCGCTCTTCCAGCGGTGGGTGTGTGGCAAATAGTGAAGTGAGTGTGTTGAGCCCTTCGCCAAAAAATAAATGGCTCACTTGTGATGCGTTGGGATGAGTGATGTAAGAACTTGCGTCGTAGCCGCCAATTTTTTTTAAGGCGCCGGCAATGCCTTCTGGGTTACGGGTGTATTGCACGGCAGAAGCGTCGGCCAGAAATTCACGCTGGCGACTGATGGCGGCCTTAATCAGCTTGGCAAAAAAAGTGCCGGTATAGCCGATCACAATCAAACCTAAACCCACAAAGACCAAACCGGAGGTGTTTTTTTTGCGGTCGCTACTGTAAGCGTACCGATTGCTGCTGCTATCCAGTAAAAAACGCCCAACCAAACCAATAAATAAAATGCCGAACAGCCAGCCCATCAGTTGTAGGTTGATGCGCATGTCACCGTTAAAAATGTGGCTGAATTCGTGCGCGATCACGCCTTGCAATTCGTCGCGTGACAGCAGTTGAATCGCGCCGCGTGTGATGCCGATGACGACGTCGCGATGATCGTGCCCTGCGGCAAATGCGTTGATGGCTGGCTCTTCCAAAATATAGACAGGCGGAACGGGGACACCGGCGGCAATGGCCATTTCTTCAACAATATTCAGAATTTTTCTTTCGTGTAGATCGCTGCTGGCGCGATCCAATAATTGTCCGCCGAGTAGCGTGGCAACCGCAGAACCGCCGGCACGTAGCTGCTGCATTTTGTACAGCGAAGCCAGCGCCACCACGGCGGTGATGCCAATGGCAATTTCTGCCAGTGTGATCCAATCCATGGATAACTGAATTTGCCCTTGTGTGTTAGTTGTTTTGCTCACGCCAAGGGCAAGCATCACCAAGAGTTGTGTTAAACCAATCAAACAGACAACGGCCAGTGCAAATAAGAACACCAGCCATCCGGTACGGCGTTTGGCATTTGCCTGTGATTGAAAAAAGTTCATTAAAAACTGACTTTCGGCGCCGCTTGAATCGCTTGATGATCTTCAAACTCCAACAGCGCCATGTCTTTGGTGTGACCAAAAAAGCCGGCTAAGAAATTAGCAGGGAAAGACTGTCGTGCCGTGTTGTATTCGGTGGCTGCATCATTCATGGCTTGTCGTGCAAAAGAGACTTTATTTTCTGTGCTGGTCAGTTCTTCGGATAACTGCATCATGTTTTGATTGGCTTTTAAGTCGGGGTAGGCTTCCATCGTGACATTGAGCCTGCCCAGTGCGCCGCCCAGTTGCGTTTCAGCGTGACCGAGACCGGTAATGGCATTTGCGTCGGCTGGATTGGATGAGGCGGTTTGTAATTGTTTGGATGCTACGTTGCGCGCTTCAATCACTGCTTCCAGTGTTTTGCTTTCGTGCGCCATGTAGGCTTTGGCGGTTTCCACCAAGTTGGGAATCAAGTCGTAGCGACGTTTTAATTGCACATCAATTTGTGCAAACGCATTTTGATAGCGGTTTTTTAAGCTGACGAGTTTGTTAAATAAAGCAATCAAATAAAACACGATGACTGCAAGAACAATTAAGGTAATCAATCCGCTGCCCATAATGTATCTCCGTGCGAGGGTGGGTGGTTACTGCCAGTCAAAACGCTGACCGATCAGTGAGAACAGTGCTGTGTTGTGCGGCTCATAGTACTGCACTAAAGATTGTCGTACAGCCTGATCGGCTGCGCCGTAATTGCCGGGCTTGCGTGGAAACAAATCCGGTGGCTGAAAACTGGGATCAACCCCTAAAAAACGGTACAGCGGCGCGAGCACGGCAAAGGGCTCTTGGAAGAATTGTTCGCTGCTGTAGATGGCGATTTGTTCGCGCGGAAAACGCTGTAAAAAAGGCTGCAATTGCTGAGCGTAGTGGCCGCGCTCGCGGTAGCTGAAACGCTGTGCGGCACTGTGGGTGAGTAGCTTGCCATCTGCTAGAGCTTGCCAGTCAGCCTGCGTGCGTTTTTCTTCTGCGATGAGGGCTTCTTGCAGGCTCAGAGGGTCGTGCTGGCGACGAAACTCTTGGTGATAGTGGGAGATGGCGCGATCGGCAGGGTTGCGCAGCAGCACCAGCAATTTCACCGAGGGGCAGTGCTCGGCAATGCGCTGCGCAGCTAGCGGGTGCGCCATATAAAAGGGGGAGGCTTCGCCGGTGATTTGCTCGGCAGTGCAGGTTGGGAATTGCCGTGTGTACCAAGTCTGCCCGCGACTGTAATGCTGATCAAAAAAATGCACTTCCTTGCGGGTGGCGCGCAGTATTTGCGGGTGTTGCGTCAGTGCGCTGTAAAGGCTGGATGTGCCGCCTTTCTGGGTGCCGATAATCAGAAAGTGGGGAGGCTGCATGGGCTGTGGCGGGGCTTGTGAGAGGAGCTACAGCGCGGGGCCGTTGGGCAGAAAACGGTTGTCGGTATTGGCCTTGATCCACAGTACCGTTTCGCGCGACAGCGGTGTGCCGCGTTTTTTCAGCAGACGGCTAATCCAGATCACGGGCGATTTGTCGCCGCCATGCCAGTGTGGCAGCTGTTGCTCTACTAGGGTGAAGAAGCGCACCAAGTGCAGCAGGGTGGCTTCGTCGAGGGGGGCGAGAGCGTCCTGCCAATCATGAGCACCGAGCTTCATTATGTGGTTGCTGCCGGTGGGCAGCTGTTTCTCCCAAGCGGCCAGATCCTGCCACTGGTCTGCTTCTGCGAAGGCGGCACATTGTTCAAGTAGGAGGCTGTCTACGCGGTAAGCCACGGTTTCGCTGTTATCTGCGGGGTTCCAGCTGCCAAGGGTCATGTGGTTTTCCTTTATATAGAGGCGCTATTGTAGCGACAGTCAGTGTGCGAATTTGGGGCAATAAAAAAATCCGGATTGCCATGGTAATTGTCAAAAAAATGTAATAATCTGCGCGCGTTAATTAGTTGTGTTTAACATTTTTTTCACATTTGCCTAGGCCATAAGGTATTCCGCCCGACTGGCTTTTCATCATTAAGGAGAACTGGGTATGAAAAACAAACTGATGGCCGCTTTTGCGGTATCTGCTCTGGCCTTGGGTGTAAGCGCTGCGCAGGCAGACGACCACTTCTACGCAGGTGCCAGCGCCGGTTACTTCGACAGCCACGCTGATCTCGAAAAATCGGTCAACGAAGGCGTTGCCGGTCTGCAATTGGGTTACCACTTCAACCCAGATTGGTCTGTGGAGTTGGGTCAATTGTCTGGCATTGCTACAGGTCACGATCACCAGCAAGTGATTTCTTTGACTGCCGCTTACCGTTTGTGGGGCGATCAAACACAAATCTTGGCTTTGGGTGGTATCCAAAACGTTCGCTACACCAACAGCGAAGTTGAGCCCGTATTGGGTTTGGCCGTTTCTCATTACTTCACAGACAACGTTGAAGCACGTTTGTCTGTGCTGGGTGGCATTGCTGATGCCGAGTACATGACTAGCACGCTGTCTCTGAACTACCACTTCGGCACACACCAGGATGCCGTTGCTGAGCCAGAGCCAGAAAAAGTGGCTCCTGCTGTTGTGATGACTAAAACCCTGCACGCTCACTTCGACACCGATAAGAGCAAAGTGCGTCCAGCTGACCGCGCTGAAATCGTTCCTGTTGCACAGGCAATGAAATCTAACCCAGGCAGCACAGCCACTATCGTGGGTCACACAGACAGCACCGCTTCTGATGCGTATAACCAGAAGCTGTCTGAGCGCCGCGCTGACGCTGTGAAAAAAGTAATGGTAGAGGAAGGTGTAAACCCAGACGCTATCGAAACTTCTGGTCGCGGCGAGATGGAGCCGGTTGAAAGCAATGACACCACTGCTGGTCGTCAAGCTAACCGTCGCATCGAAGCAGTTGTGACTGGCTTGCCACAGTAATTGCGCAATGCGTAGTACAAAAAACCCGGTTCGCCGGGTTTTTTTATGTCTGTCACATTTAGCGTGACGCAAAGCAGGGGAAAACCGCAATGAGCACGACGCTCTACTGGCATGATTACGAAACCTTCGGTCGCAACCCGCGCTGGTGTGGTATTGCGCAGTTTGCCGGCATTCGCACGGATGAAAATCTCAATGAAATCGGCGAGCCGCTGATGCTGTATTGCCAGCCGCCACAAGACAGTTGGCCCGACCCGGTTGCCTGTTTAATCACAGGCATCACGCCACAATTTTGCCGCCAGCATGGTGTGCAGGATGTACAGTTCGCTAAACAAGTGTTGCGCGAATTGAGTCGCCCCGACACTTGCGGCGTGGGCTTCAACAATATTCGATTTGATGACGAGTTCACGCGGCAACTGCTGTACCGCAATTTTTACGATCCCTACGAGCGTGAATGGAAAAATGGCAATTCGCGCTGGGATATTTTGGATGTGCTGCGCATGGCGCGCGCGTTGCGACCGGAAGGCATCGAATGGCCGGTGGATGAGCAGGGCAATCTCGTGATGAAGTTAGAGGCCTTAACCGCCGCTAACGGTATTGAGCATGCCGGTGCGCACGATGCCCTGGTGGATGTGCGTGCGACGATTGCTATCGCACGAAAATTGAAACAGGCACAGCCACGTTTTTATGATTTTGCTTTTCGCTTACGCGATAAAAAAAATGTAGCTGAGTTGCTGGATTTAACAACACATCGCCCAGTGATGCACACTTCAGGCAAGTTAGGCGGCAAGCGCTTATTTACCACGCTGGTGATGCCCTTGATGCCACATCCAACCAATAGTAACGGCGTGGTGGTTTTTGATTTGATGCAGGATCCTGCGGCGTTAATTGCATTGTCTGCGGATGAAATTCGCCGTCGCATTTTTACCGCCAGTGCCGATTTGGAAGAAGGCGTGGAAAGGTTGGCGCTCAAAACCGTACACAGAAATAAATCTCCCATGCTGGCGCCGCTAGAATTATTGAATGAAACGGTTGAAGCGCGTTTGGGTTTAGATCGCAGCCTGTGTGAAAAACATTGGCAAGTGTTGCAAGCTACATTGCCACAAGTGTGCAATAAATTGATGGAAGTTTTTCAGCAGGCATACGAGCCCACGGTGCGCGATGCAGAGTTTCTTATCTACGATGGCTTTTTTAGTCCATCCGATAAACGCGAGCAAGAGGCGGTACGCAAGGCTATACCGCAAGAATTGGCCGTGCGTAATTTTTCTTTTCATGACGGACGCTTAACTGAGCTGCTGTTTCGCTATCGCGCACGCAATTTTCCTGAATCTTTGTCGGTGGATGAAAAAGCGCAGTGGGATGAGTTTCGCCAGCACCGCTTGCACACTAAAATAAGCGGTGATTGGTTGACGCGCGAGGATTACCTCGCACAACTGCAAGCATTAGAGCAAAGCCATCAACAAGAGCCAGAAAAACTCGCCATACTGGCTGCTTTGCGGGCGTGGGAATCGGAGGTTCACTGATGCATTTTCCTGGGGCGCACATTCTTTCCATCGCGTCATTTGAGCGCGTTGATATTGAGCGTATTTTTGCAGTAGCTGATCGCATGGAGCCCTATGCACAGCGCAAGCGCGTTACGCGGGTGTTGGAAGGTGCGATTCTTGGCAATATGTTTTTTGAGCCGAGCACACGCACGCGCGTGAGTTTTGGTTGTGCATTTAATTTGCTCGGCGGCGAAGTGCGCGAAACCACTGGCTTTGAATCATCGGCGCTGGCAAAAGGCGAATCATTACACGACACCGCGCGCGTGCTGTCGGGCTACAGCGATGTGATTTGCATGCGTCACCCGCAAGCAGGGTCGGTGGCGGAGTTTGCGGCGGCCAGCCGCGTGCCGGTGATTAACGGTGGCGATGGCGCGAATGAGCATCCCAGTCAGGCATTGTTGGATTTGTACACCATCTGCAAAGAAATTGAATCGCGCGGACGCAGTTTGTCGGAGTTGCGCATTGCCATGATCGGTGATTTGAAATACGGTCGCACTGTGCATTCCTTGTGCAAATTATTTTGTTTGTATCCCACGGTGCAGGTGACTTTGATTTCTCCCAAAGAGTTGGCGATGCCGCCAGAGTTAGTGGAGATGATGCGCAGTGCCGGCATACGCGTGACAGAAACAGATCAATTGGAAGCGAGTATCGGCAAAGTGGATATTGCCTACTCCACGCGCATTCAAGAGGAGCGGTTTTCCAGCAAGGCAGAAGCGGATGTGTATCGCGGAAAATTTCGATTGAATCAACAGGTGTACACGCAGTATTGCGAGCCGAATACCGTCATCATGCATCCGCTGCCGCGTGATTCACGCGCCGAAGCCAATGAGTTGGATAATGATCTGAATGAAAATCCTAATCTCGCTATTTTTCGTCAAGCAGATAATGGTGTACTGATTCGCATGGCACTGTTTGCGCTGGTGTTGGATGTGGTGGATTTGGTGGATAAACACGCATTGGATGTGCGCTGGTTTCGCGGGCGTTGAAAATAAAAAATATTGAGCAAAAAAAGAGCGCATTGACGGTGAAGTCACGCGCTCGTTGTTCAGCTAAAAATTAACGCACCGATTGCTGAAAGCGATTTGCCAATGTTTGCGCATTGGATGGCACGTTCAAGCTGCTCAGTGTGCTACTCATTTCTGCCAGACGGCTGGCAGGGCTAGGATGCGTTTGCAGCAGCAGCGCCATGCTGCTGTCGCGTGCGGAACGCGCTTCCAGTTTTTGCATCACTTCCACAAACGCGTAAGGGTCGTAGCCTGCATCGGTCATCAGATCTAAAGCGGCTCGGTCAGCGGCATATTCATCGCTCTTATCCAAACCGCGTGCGTACACTTGCTTGGAAGCGTTCACCACCCGCTGCGCAAATTCGCGCTCGGTACCGCTCATGCGCCCCTCGGTGGCGGCGTTGCCCACAAACGCGCCCACGTCCAAAGCTGCGCCGAGCAAATTGTTGCTGCGCATGGCATTGAGATAATCCTTGTGTGTGACGTGCGCGATTTCGTGCGACAGCACACCCGCTAATTGTGCTTCGCTGTTCAGCATATTGAGCAAACCGCTGGTGATAAACACATAACCGCCAGGGGCGGCAAAAGCGTTGACATCATTGTCATTCAACACACCAAAATGCCAATTCAGATTGGGGCGTGTGCTGTGCAGAGTGAGCAAGCGTCCGACGCGGTTTACATAGCGCTGCTGCTGTTGCTGGCGACTGAGTTTGGACGCGCCGAGCAGCGTGCCGGCCATGTGGCGACCGATGTCCGCTTCTTCCTGCTCGGAGGTGCCTGCCGTGCTTTTCGCGAGTTTGTCGCCAGCGTCTGCAAGTGGTGTAAGGTCGTAGCCGCCGACGTTCATACCGCGCAGTTCAGCGCAGCTCATCAACAAAACGGAAGCCAGTAATACGGTGAGGCGAGTGAGTAAGTGTGAATAGCGCATAGCCTTATCTCCTTGGCGCTGGCAGGCCTGCGGCCTGAGCAAATTGACGCGCTTCTCCCGCGTTCACTTGGTATTGATTCATGCGCGCGACTTCCGCCGGATCTTCCTGCGCATCTTGCAGCTGTTCGCGTGACAGCCCGCGCACACCGGTAGCCACCGTGGTATTGCTGCGCGAGGCCTGCGCGAGGCTCGCCAAGCCGCTCAGGGTGGATTCACCACCGTGTGCTGCGCCGCCGCCCTGCAAACGCACGCTCAACATGCGCACCCAGCCTTCGCCTTGCGGTGTTTTGACTTGGTACCAAGCGCCTTGGCGCGTACCGATTTGCAGCGTTTGCCCGGCGGACAACTGGCTGATGGTCGCGCTGCCCGCATTGGGTGCTTGTTTCAACTCGGTGGCAGCGGTGGTCTGTCCGGCATCGGCTTGCACGGTCAGTGCGGCAGTGAGCAGCAGGCTGCCCAATAGCGGTGGCATGAGGCGGTAGGTTTTTATCATGAAGATTTCCTTTGAGGTTCGTAGATATTCACGGGTTCTTCGCGTCCTTTCACTTTGCAGGAGCCGTGCGAGATAAAGTCAAAATACTCGCCGCATAAATCGCGCGTGCTCTGTGAAACCAGTATGCGAGCAATGCCTTTGGTGACACCTTCCAAGCGGCTGCCGAGGTTTACAGTATCGCCGATGGCAGTGTATTCCAAGCGTTGATCGCAGCCCAGCATGCCCACTACCGCAGGTCCTGAGTGAATGCCGATACCGACATCAAAATCGGGCAGATTGTGTTCAGTGCGAAACTGCTCCAGTGTGTCCACCATGTCCAGTGCGGCATTCACGGCGTTGATTGCGTGTCGCTCATCCGCCAGCGGCGCGCCCCAAAAAGCCATGATCGCATCGCCAATAAATTTATCCAGCGTGCCGTGGTTTTTGAAAATCACACCGACTTGTCGCGTGAAATAAGTGTTTAGCAGCGACATGATTTCCGCCGCACTGGCTTTTTCCGACATCGTGGTAAAGCCGCGAATATCCGAAAACAAAATGCTGATTTCGCACTGCTTGCTCGCCTGCGTTTCTTCGCTCAAACCCTGCTCGGCGAGCTGTTGCACCACGATGGGGTCGAGAAAGCGACCAAACATTTCAATCGCAGCTTGTTTGGCGGCGTACTCCTGCCAGTAGCGCAATGCGGTGCCGGTGCCGAGCAACAGCAGGCTGGCGATAAAAGGCGACACCACGGGCAGCAGCCAATGCTGGCGAATGGCGAGGAAGCTGGCGGCGAGCAAGAGCGCGGCGATCAGCGTGGATTGCACGGCAGTTATCAGCAGCGGTTTTTGTTGTTGCAAACGCCACAGCAACCACAGCAGCCACGGCAGACCGAGCAACACGCCGAGCCATGCGTGGTAGTGCAGCCACTGCTGGTTTTTTAAGTTGTCGAGCGTGTTGGCGAGCAAGTACAGCCCTGGATACTGCGCGTTGAGCGGCGTGGGACGCAGATCGTGCAAGCCCGCTGCCGTGGCGCCAATAAACACGATTTTTCCCGCCAGATTTTGTGTTTCTCCCGCCTGCACTTTTGCCCAAATATCTGCGTAACTGTAGCGGGTGTAGGGCGAATCTTGGCCGTTGCCCAACCACACCAAGCGCAGTGGTGAGGGCAGGCTGCGGGTATCGAATTGCAAGGCGTCGGCCACCGCTTGCGGCAGCGAGAGCAGTTGCCAGCCCTGTTTTTCTTGTCGCGTTTGATAGTGGCGCGCAATGCCGTCGGCATCGGCGAGGTAGTTGATGAGCCCTAGTTGCCAATGCTCAGGCGATCCCATGGCGGGCAGTAGCAAATCACCGCGCGCGTCTGCTTGTGCTTGCGCGGTGCGCTGAATAGGCAGATTGGCGGGGTAGCGACTCAGCAGTTTGGCACGCTCTGGCTCGGCACTGTTCATCAGCAGAGTAGGCAAAAAAATGTTGCGGTGTTTATCCAACACTTCACCAAAATATTGATCGAATTCTGGGCGCTGAATATCCGGTTCGCTGAACCAAATATCGAATACCACGGCGCGTGCGCCCTGTGCCAGCAGCCACTCCACCAACTCGGCGTGCGTGGCGCGCGGCCACGGCCAGCGCCCGATTGTGTCGGCCAGTGCGCGCAAGCTGTAATCGTCGATGTCCACCAACACAATGTCGCTGTCGGCGCGCTCGCGCAGCGCTTGTTGCGCGGTGAGTTTGTCCAGCCAGAGAAAATCCAGCCGTGCACTGAGCGGCCACACAGCGGGCAGACCGAGGATAAAAGTTGCCAGCAAAAATGCGGCGAGCAGTGTGTGGGGCAGTGGACGTGCCAACATGTGTCAATCCTTGTAATGGCCGCCGTATTGTAGCAGTCTGACCATCGCTTTCTGCCGCCTGATATTGCTGTGTTGCATCTGTGTTCTACGTTTGCGTTTTGGTTTGCGTTTTAGCTTGAGAGTTTCATCGTTATGAGAGTTTTATCTGCCCTTGCTGTGATGTTGTTGCTGTGTTGCAGTGCAGCGCAAGCCGTGCGTTTGGAACAGCCCTATGCCGTGGATGTGCCTGTTACCGATCAATCGGCTGAAAACAGAAGCGCCGCAGAGCGCGCGGGTTTGTTATTGGTGTTGGAAAAATTGAGCGGCCAGCGTTTAGAGGGCAACACGCAAATTGCCGCTGCGCAAAATAAAGCCGAAAATTTCGTTGCGCAATTTTCTTATCTGCAAGACAGAACGGCCGATGGAAAAATACTGAATTGGCGTTTGCGTTTAGTGTTCGAACACGGTGCTATCGACAAATTGTTGCGCGATGCGGCAGTAACCGTGTGGCCGCTCGATCGGCCGCAAGTGTTGCTGATCGCTCTTGATAGCCAAAACCATTTGTTGTCGGCGAGCGATGGCGAGGCCGCAGCGGGCATACACCGCGCGAGTTTTGCCCGCGGTGTCCCGCTGCTGTTGTGGGATGCTGCTGCGCTCGATGTCGCCACCACGGCGAGTGCGCAAAGTTTGGATACCGCTGCGTTGATGCCGCAGGCAGTGCAGCGCGGCGCCAATGCGCTGTTGTTGGGCAATATCAGTGGCAGTGATGAAAAAACGTGGTCTGGTCAGTGGGCCTTGCGTGCGGGAGAGCAGGAACAGCGTTTTGCTGAAAAAGCAGCGACACAGGATGCGCTGATGGACGCTGCCTTGCGTCACGCGGCGGATCTGCTGTCGACGAATTACCGTAATAGCACCGTGACGGATGCCGGTTCCGCGCACTTGCGTTTGCAGGTGGACGATGTGCGCAGTTATGCCGCCTTTATGCAGTTGCGTCAGTATTTGGAGCAGTTGGATGCGGTAGAGAAAATTCGCGGCATGCAGATTAATGGCAGCACGGTGATGGTGGATTTGGATGTGAAAGGACGTGAAAGTTTTCGCAATTTATTTGCTTTGTTTAAGTCGGTGCAGTGGCGCGAAGAAGTGACTGCGCCTACACAAAATGGCGACGCAGCCGTGTGGCGCTATCAATGGGTAGAGTAAAAATGGGAGGTGTACGATGAGTCTTTTTCAAAATAACAGTCAGAGTATTGGTGGCACGCCGCTGATAAAGCTGAACCGCATTACGCAGTACAAAATTTTTGCCAAAGTCGAAAGTCGCAACCCTGCTGGCTCAGTGAAATGCCGCATCGGTGCCAATATGGTGGCGGATGCAGAACAGCGCGGTGTGTTAAAGGCGGGTATGGAATTGGTAGAGCCGACCAGCGGCAACACCGGCATTGCGCTCGCTTTTGTCGGCGCGGCCAAAGGTTACGCCGTGACGCTGACCATGCCGTCCAGCATGAGTTTGGAGCGTCGCCAAGTATTGAAAGCCTTGGGGGCGAATTTGGTGCTGACGGACCCTGCACTCGGCATGAACGGCGCAATCGCTAAAGCAAAAGAAATCGTGGCGAGTAATCCTGCGCATTTTTTGATGCTGCAGCAGTTTGAAAATCCAGCCAATCCACAAGCGCATGAGAAAACCACGGGGCCAGAAATTTGGCGCGACACCGAGGGCGCGATTGATATTTTGATCAGCGGCGTCGGCACGGGCGGCACCATTACCGGTGTTTCGCGTTACATCAAACAACAAATGGGCAAAGCGATAATTTCCGTGGCGGTGGAGCCGGAATCATCCTATGTGATGCGCGCCGTGAAAGAAGGCAAAGACTTGAAACACGCACCGCACAAAATTCAGGGATTGGGCGCGGGTTTTATTCCGGGCACGCTGGATATGGCGATGGTGGACGTGGTGGAAGCAGCGAGCGATGCAGAAGCCATGCAGTGGGCGCATCGCTTGATGAAGGAGGAGGGCATACTCGCCGGCATTTCTAGCGGTGCGGCGATGGCCGTGGCCGAGCGCGTGGCAGCACGCCCAGAAAACGCCGGCAAAACCGTCGTGGTGGTATTGCCAGATTCCGCGGAGCGCTACCTGTCGTCGCCGTTGTTTGACAGTGTATTTGGCGAGCAAGAGAAGAAGCAGTAAGCCACTGCTGGCAATGTATTCTTCGGGCGCAGCCGGTTAAAATCGCGCGCCCTCTTTTTTATTCGTCCACCCGCCCACCCCATTCACGATGGACTGCACGCATGTCGCAAGTACTCGACAAACAGCAGACCCAGCTGAAGCTGGAGCAGCTAAACGAAGCGCTATCTAGCGGAACTTTTTTGCAAGTGCGACACATGCTGAACAGCTTGTCGCCGCCGAATATTGCCGCGCTGTTGGAATCCAGTTCGCCCAAAAACCGCGCGGTGTTGTGGCAGTTGGTGGATGCCGATCGTCAGGCAGAAATTATTCTGTGGTTGAGTGATGAAATTCAAAGTCACTTCTTGAAGGATATGGATCCCGATCGTCTGGTCGATATGATCGATGAATTGGACGACGACGATATCGCCGACATTTTGGAAGATTTGCCAGAAACAGTGATTGAAGAAGTGTTGTCGTCGATGACGGAGCAAGATCGCCAACGCGTTGAGCAAATTCTTTCATACGACGAAGACACCGCCGGTCGTTTGATGAATACCGACACCATCACCATACACCCGCGTGTAACTTTGGATGTGGTGTTGCGTTACCTGCGCATGCACAAAGAATTGCCGCCCACAACGGACTGTGTGTTTGTCGTCAACAATGATGATCAATTAGTCGGCTTGCTGCCGATTGCGAAAATTCTGACCACGGATCCTGCGGTATCGGTGCGTGAAGTGATGGTGACGCATCTGCAATCCATTTCAGCCGATATGCAGGCTAGCGAAGTGGCTCAGTTGTTTGAACGCTATGACTGGATCACCGCGCCGGTGGTGGATGCGGATGGCAGGCTGTTAGGGCGTATCACGGTTGATGATGTGATCGACGTCATTATTGATGAAGCCGATCACTCGCTGATGAGCATGGCGGGTATCACGGAGGAAGAAGATATTTTTGCGCCGGCGCGCAAAATTGTGCATTTGCGTGCCGTGTGGCTGGGTATCAATCTCGCGACAGGTTTTTTGGCATCGTGGGTAGTGGGCATGTTTGAAGGCACGATACAAAAAGTCGTGGCGCTGGCGGTGTTGATGCCGATTGTGGCAGGGCAAGGCGGTGTGTCTGGCACGCAAACGTTAACGGTGGTCATTCGTGGTTTGGCGCTGGGGCAGTTGTCGCGCCACAACATTGGTTGGCTGTTTAGCAGGGAAATGATCGTTGGTTTGCTTAACGGTTTAATCTGGGGCTTGGTCGTGGGCGTGGTGGCGGCGTATTGGTTTTCCGATTCAAAATTGGGGCTGATTATCGGCGCGGCAATGATCATCAATATGATAGTAGCGGCGCTGGCGGGCGTGTTGTTGCCGGTGTTGATGAAGCGTATGAAAATTGATCCTGCACTTGCGGGCAGTGTGGTGTTAACGACGTTTACCGATTGCATGGGTTTTTTCGCTTTTCTCGGTCTGGCTGCGGTGTTTTACCACTAATGCGTCAGCGCGACGGATCAAAGCAAGTGGACGCAGAGCTGGATGAAAAACCCAGTAAATCGCAACGCAAACGCGATATGACGGCTGCGCAGGCATTGGGTGAGCAATTATTGCAATTGCGCCCCGATGTGTTGCAAAAAATGCCGCTGGATGAACGCCTGTTGGAAACAATTTTGCAGGCACAAAAAATGCCGCAACATGAAGCCAAGCGTAGGCATTTGCAGTTGATTGGTAAATTGATGCGCGTGGCCGATGTCGATGCGATTCAAAACGCTTTTCTGGAAACGCAGTCGGGCAGTGTGGCGGCAACGCGCGCGTTGCATGAATTAGAACACTGGCGCAGCCGTTTATTAAAAGAAGGTGATGCAGCAATCGGCGAGGCTTTGTTGGTATTTGTCGGCGTGGATGTACAGCAATTGCGCCAACTGATTCGCGATGCCAAACGAGAAATAGAGCAGGAAAAACCACCGGCAGCGGCGCGTAAATTGTTCCAGTATTTGAAGCGGTATCAAGCGCCATGAAGCCCACGCTGCAGCTCAGGCAAGGGCAATCGCTGGCGATGACGCCACAGTTGCAGCAGGCGATCAAACTGTTGCAGTTATCAACGCTAGAGTTGCAACTGGAAATTCAGCAGACGCTGGAATCCAACCCCATGCTGGAAATGCTGGAAGAAGGTGAAGCGGCAGAAGATGATTTGCCCGTAATCAGCGAAGCAGATCTGGCGCGTTTGCGCGAAACATCCAATGAAGTGATTGATTTCAGTGCGCCCGAACAAATAACGGAATCAGCTGACGAATGGCAGGACGAGTATTTGCCAGAAGAATTGCCGGTGGACAGTCAGTGGGACGACGTCTATGAAACCAGCAGCAGCGCAACCCGTACGGCAGAGGATGACAACGGTTTCGATAGTCGCAACGCGGCGGTTGAAACCTTGCAAGATCATTTGCAGTGGCAGTTGAATCTCACGCCGATGACCGATCGCGATCGCATTATTGCGTTAGCGATTATTGATGCTGTCGCACCCAGCGGTTTTCTTGAAATTTCCGCTGAAGATATTTATCAAGGTTTGTTAGAACAGTGGCAAGACGAAGATGTGCTGGAGTGCGATGAAGTCTTGGCGGTGTTACATCGCGTGCAGCAGTTTGATCCACCAGGGGTCGCCGCACACGATTTGCGCGAATGTTTGCTCATTCAACTCAATCAATTGCACGAAGACACGCCGTGGTTGTTGGATGCCAAACTGGTCGTTTCAGATTATTTGGATTTATTGGCAGCGCGTGATTACAAATTGCTGATGAAAAAATCCGAGATTCGCGAAAACACACTAAAAAAAGCGATGGAACTGATTCGCAGTCTCAAGCCGCAACCGGGCGCGTATATCGAAGCGGAAAAAACCGAATATGTGGTGCCGGACGTGTATGTCACCCGCAAACGCTCGCGCTGGGTGGTGGAATTAAATCCAGAGATTGCACCGCGCCTGCGCGTGAATGCCGATTACGCCGCCTTGGTGCGCCGCGCCGATTCTTCGGCGGATAACGCTTTTTTGCGCGATTGTTTGCAAGAGGCGCGCTGGTTTTTGAAAAGTTTGGTCAGTCGCAATGAAACATTGATGAAAGTTGCCACGGCGATTGTGGAATACCAGCGCGGCTTTCTGGAGTACGGCACGGAGGCGATGAAGCCGATGGTGTTGGCAAATATTGCCGAGACTGTCGGTTTGCATGAATCCACCATTTCGCGCGTGGTGAATCAAAAATACATGCACACACCCAGCGGTGTGTTTGAGTTGAAATATTTTTTCTCCAGCCACGTCAGCACAGCCGGCGGCGGCGAGTGTTCTTCTACCGCTGTGCGCACTATGATCAAAAAATTGATTGGCGAGGAGAGTGCGCGTAAGCCGCTGTCGGATAGTGCTATCGTCACCTTGCTGGAAAAACAGGGCGTCAACGTGGCGCGCCGCACCGTGGCCAAGTACCGCGAATCCTTGAATATCCCGCCATCCAGCGAGCGCAAGCGCCTGACTTAAGCGGCCTTATTTAGTCAAGTTCGCTTGACTAAATCTCTGGGCGTTCTTACCATCCTCGTCACGTTATGTCTCACGTCGAGGAAGCTGCCATGAATGCCGCCCAAAAAGATTATCTCGGTCTGTACAGTCCTTATTCGCACGATGTGCACGACGATCCGTATCCCTATTACAAATCGCTGCGTGATAACGCGCCTGTGCATTACGACAAAGACGGCGATTTCTACATCCTCAGCCGCTTTGATGATGTACAGATGGCCATGCGCGATTTCAAACGCTTCTCCAGCGAAGAGGGTGTGGCGCTGGAGGCGGATGCCGCCAAAGGCTACCCGATGGTCATTACCATGGTGCCGCCCAAGCACACGCGCACGCGCAAGGTTATCAGCCGTGTGCTCACGCCCGACAGCGTGGCTGCGCTGGAGCCCATGACGCGCGCCAAGGCCATCAAACTGCTGGAGCCGTTCCGCGATACCGGTCGTATGGACACGGTGGCAGATTTCGGTGCGTACCTGCCGATGTATGTGATCGGCACCATGCTGAAAATCCCCGAAAGCGATCATGACCAGATTCGCGTGTGGACCGACAACTTGCTGGAACGCGAAGACGGCGTGATGGCCATGCCACCCATCGTCGCCGAGAGCTATTTGAACATGGCGCAGTATTTTGAGGATTTTGTAAAAGAGCGCGAGCAGCACATGGAAGCGGGTGATCTGCTGAGTTTGATTTTGGAGGCCAAACGCGCGGGCGAAATCACGCATGAGGATGTGATCGGGTTTTTGATGATTCTCGGCATCGCCGGCAACGAAACCACCACCAAGTTGATCGGCAATATGACGGTGACGCTGGCGCGTGAAACCGCTGCACGCGCGCAGTGTGTGGCGGATCCTTCATTGATTGCCAAAGCCGTGGAAGAAACCATGCGCATGGAAGGCTCCACGCAGTTGATCGGTCGTGTGACCACCGAAGAAGTCACCCTGCACGGCGTGACGATTCCAGCGGGCAAACGCGTGGGCATGTTGCTGGTGTCGGCCAATCGCGACGAACGCCATTACCCCAATCCCGAGCTGTTTGATTTAACGCGCAATAACCGCGATCACATGGGCTTTGGTTTCGGTATCCATTCTTGCGTGGGGGCGGCATTGGCGCGTATGGAAGGGCGTGTGGCGTTTGAAGAAATCCTCAAGATCATGCCGAACTACGCGGTGGATTGGAGCGGCTTGCAGCGTATGCATTCAGCAAACGTGCGCGGTTACACCCATGTGCCGGTGACGTTCTAATATTTTGCATTGACCGACACGCGGGCTGTCCCTATACTTCGCGTCCCTTGCAGCAGCAGGTTGGCTTTTTAGCCGGTGGTACTGCTGTAAAGGTTGTGTGATTGCGGGGTGGAGCAGCTTGGTAGCTCGTCGGGCTCATAACCCGAAGGTCGTTGGTTCAAATCCAGCCCCCGCTACCAAATCATCGAGGCGGTGATGATTCACTGCCTATGACGGGGCCCCTTTATGGGGCTTTTTGTTATCTGGCGTTTGCTGCTGTTGGCAGCGCTAGCAGTGGTGGGCCTTGTGCCCATTTTTTTATGGTGTGACGAAATACTTTTGAAACCATTCGGAGATTCATGAGTAGAGCAGACGATCTAGAAACCTTGCTGACGCCCGTGGTGGCGGCACAGGGTTGTGAGTTGTGGAGCCTTGAGTTTTCTATGCAAGGCCGCCGCAGTCTGTTGCGTATTTTTATTGATTCACCCGCCGGTATTTCTTTGGATGATTGCGAGCGCGTCAGTCGTCAAGTCAGCGCGGTGTTGGATGTAGAAGACCCAATTACCAGTGCGTACACACTCGAAGTGTCGTCGCCAGGATTGGATCGCCAGCTGCATAAACCAGAACAGTTTGCGCGTTACATCGGCGCAATGGTGGCAGTGAAATTGCGCATGCCCTATGAAGGTCGCCGCCGCTTTCAAGGCAGATTGAACGGTTTGGAAGATGGCGATTTGGTGTTGCAAGTTGAAGACACAGAATTTTTGCTGCCGCTGGATGCCATTGATAAAGCGCAAGTGGTGCCCGTATTCGGCGCAGCAGAAGAACAAGCGGGTGATTCCGCTGTAACAGGCGCAGTGCGCGAAGGGGATGTCATGGGTGACGAACCGACGCGCAATGCAGATCACAATAATCAATAGTCATAATCGGTTTAATTACAGTCTAGGAGTTTCACGATGAGCAAAGAAATTCTTTTGGTAGCGGATGCTGTCTCCCACGAGCGAGGCGTAGACAAGGAAATGATTTTCCAAGCTTTGGAGCAGGCGCTCGCCTCAGCCACCAAAAAACGCTATGACGAAAATGCCGACATTGAAGTGACGATAGATCGCCACAGCGGCGAATACACCACAGTCAGGCGCTGGGCGGTAATGCCAGACGATGTGCTGGCTGAACTCGGTACACAATTCACTTTAGAAGAAGCGCATGAAATTAACCCGAACCTCAAAGCGGGCGATGTGCATGAAGAGGTGGTAGAAAACATCGGCTTTGGTCGCATTGCGGCGCAAACGGCTAAACAAGTTATCGTGCAAAAAGTGCGTGAAGCAGAACGCGCGCAAATGGTGGAAATGTACCGCCATCGCATCGGTGAATTGGTCAATGGCACGGTGAAAAAAGTCACGCGCGACAACATTATTGTCGATCTGGGTGGTAATGCTGAAGCGGTGATGCCGCGCGAGTATTTGGTAGGGCGTGAATTGTTTCGCATGAATGATCGCGTGCGCGCGGTGTTGATTGAAATTCGTCAAGATCAACGTGGTCCGCAGTTGATTTTGTCACGCAGTTGCCCAGAAATGTTGGTGGAATTGTTCAAAATTGAAGTGCCAGAAATTGCCGAGCAAGTGATCGAAATTCGCGCTGCCGCGCGCGATCCTGGCTCGCGTGCAAAAATTGCTGTGAAAACGAACGATGGCCGTATTGATCCTGTCGGCGCGTGCGTGGGCATGCGCGGTTCGCGTGTGCAAGCGGTGTCTGGTGAGCTCGACAACGAACGCATCGACATCGTGTTGTGGAATGACAACCCAGCGCAGCTGGTGATCAGCGCCATGGCACCTGCGGAAGTGGAATCTATCGTGATGGACGAAGACACGCGTACCATGGATGTTGCCGTGGCAGAAGAAAATCTCGCGCAGGCAATTGGTCGCGGCGGTCAGAACGTCAAATTGGCATCGCAATTGACGGGTTGGACCATCAACGTCATGAGTATGGAAGAAGCGGAAGCGCGTCAACAACAAGAAGCAGGTTCAATTCTTGAGTTGTTCATGGCAGCGCTGGAAGTGGATGAAGACGTTGCTGCGGTGTTGGTAGAAGAAGGGTTCACGTCTTTGGAAGAAGTGGCCTATGTGCCACTCGACGAAATGATGAATATCGAAGGTTTCGATGAAGAAATTGCTACCGAATTGCGCAATCGCGCGAAAGATGCGCTGTTGACGCGCGCTCTGGCTTCGGAAGAAAAAGCCGGTGGTCAACCTGCGGCAGATTTATTGGGTATGGATGGCATGGATGAAGCCTTGGCGTATAAGTTGGCAGCCAACGGTATTTGCACGATGGAAGATTTGGCAGAACAAGCTGTTGATGATGTATTGGAAATTGCACCGGAATTGGGTGAAGAAAAAACTGCCAGTTTGATCATGACGGCGCGTGCGCCGTGGTTTGCTTGATCGCTTGAGTCGGTAGAAACGCGTCAGGTAGATCAGGTAGAGGAGTGTTGCATGAGCGATGTTGTTGTAAGTCAGTTGGCAGAAAATATTGGTACACCCGTTGAGCGTTTGCTAAAGCAAATGGAAGACGCAGGTTTGCCGCAGCGCAAAGCGTCCGATTCCGTTTCGGATGAGCAAAAAGAAGTGCTGCTGAAATTCTTGCGTGAATCGCATGGTGATGTTGATAGCGGCCCGAAAAAAATCACGCTCAAGCGCAAAACCGTCAGTACCTTGAAAACCGGTACAGGCACGGCGCGCAAAACGGTCAGCGTTGAAGTGAGAAAAAAACGCACTTATGTGAAGCGCGAAGATGCAGCGGCTGACGAAGTGGAAAGCGCAGCAGAAGTTGAGCAGGAAGTGCTAGCACCCGTAGAGGCTGTTGTTGAGGCTCCTGTGGTTGCGGAAGAAATGCCGCCTGTTGCTGAAGAGCCAGAAGTTCCTGCTGTGGTTGAAGAGGTGCTTGCGGAAGAAGCGCCTGCTGTAGAGGCTGTGGAAGAAACGCCTGCGCCAGAAGTGCGCGCGCCTTCCAAGTTGGCAGGAAAAATCTTAGGCCGTTCGGCACTGGATGATGCGGAGCAACGCCGTCAGGCCGCGATTCTCGCGCGCCGTGCAGCGGACGAAGTTGAAAAATTAGAGTTGGCACGCAAGAAAAAACAACTGGAAGCGGAGCGCCAGAAAGCACAAAAAACGGCGGCGCCGGCTGCTGCGACAGAAGCCGCACCAGCCACTGCGGATGCGCGGCACGACGCTGTGAAAAAACGCACTAAACAAGATGATGAAGACGATAAGAGCAAGAAAAAAGGTGCGGTAAAAACGCGCGAAAAAGCCGCGCGTGCGAAACCCAATCGCAACGATGTGTTTGAAATTCTTGATGAAGAAGATGTGGAACGTCACAGCGAAGACATGGACTTCCGTCCTTTTTCGCGCGGCGCTGGCAAACACAAAGTAAAAATGAGTAATAAACACACCTTTCAACGCCCTACTGAAAAACAAGTGTTGCAAGTGGCGCTGCCTGAAGAAATTCTGGTGGGTGATTTGGCGCAGAAAATGAATGTCAAAGGCGTTGAAGTCGTGAAGGCGCTGATGAAACTCGGTGTGATGGCGAATATCAGCCAAGTGGTTGATCGCGATACCGCCACGCTGATTGTGGAAGAGTTTGGTCACGCCGCCGTTTCTGTTTCTGAAAATGCGTTGGAAGAAGATTTAGAAGCTTTGTTGGCGGGTGATGAAGGCACGGCATTGCCGCGCGCGCCGGTTGTTACGGTTATGGGTCACGTTGACCACGGCAAAACGTCGCTGCTCGATTACATCCGCAAAGCGAAAGTGGCGGCGGGCGAAGCGGGCGGTATTACGCAGCACATCGGTGCGTATCGCGTCGAAACCCAACGCGGTTTGATTACATTCTTGGATACCCCAGGTCACGCTGCATTTACAGCAATGCGTTCACGCGGCGCGCAGTCGACAGATGTGGTCATTCTGGTGGTGGCTGCTGATGATGGCGTGATGCCACAAACCGTAGAGGCAATTCAACACGCGAAAGCGGCGGGCGTTCCTATCGTGGTGGCGATCAATAAAATTGATAAACCTGCTGCCGATCCTGAGCGCGTTAAAAATGAATTGGTGCAGCGTGAAGTTATCCCAGAAGAGTGGGGCGGTGATACGCAATTTATTCCTGTGTCTGCACATACCGGTGAAGGTATCGACAGTTTGTTGGAAGCGGTGTTGTTGCAAGCAGAAATGTTGGAGTTGCGCGCGCCGGCGGATATTCCAGCGCAAGGCGTGGTGATTGAATCGCGTTTGGATAAAGGTCGCGGTGCAGTGGCGAGTTTGCTGGTACAGCGCGGCACACTGCGTCGCGGTGACATTGTGCTGGCTGGTTTGAACTACGGTCGCGTGCGCGCCATGTTTGATCACACCGGTCAAGCGATTGATGAAGCGGGCCCATCCGTTCCCGTGGAGTTGTTAGGTTTGGATGGTGTGCCGAATGCAGGCGACAGTTTCATGGTGGTGCCAGATGAGCGCCGTGCGCGCGAAGTGGCGCAATTCCGTGAACAAAAACAACGGCAATCGCGTCACGGCCGTCAGCAATCTGTCAATTTGGAAAACATGTTTGACAACATGGGTGCTGATGAGAAAAAAGTGCTCAACATTGTGTTGAAGGCAGATGTGCGCGGTTCGCTGGAAGCGATTCAGTCAGCACTGGCTGGTTTGGGCAACAACGAAGTTGAAGTGCGCGTGGTAAGCGGTGGTGTCGGTGGTATTGCAGAAACCGATGTGAACTTGGCCGTCACAACCAGCGCTGTCATTCTCGGCTTTAACGTGCGCGCCGAAGGTGCAGCGCGCAAACGCGCAGAACAAGAAGGCGTAGAAATTCGCTACTACAGCATCATCTACAACTTATTGGATGAAATGAAGTTGGCGTTGGCCGGCATGTTGGCACCTGAAACGCGCGAAGAGATTGTCGGCATTGCGCAAGTGCGCGATGTGTTCAACTCGCCGAAGTTTGGTCAGATTGCTGGCTGTATGGTGGTGGAAGGTATTGTGTATCGCAACAAGCCAATTCGCGTGTTGCGCGACAACGTGGTGATTTACCAAGGTCAGTTGGAATCGCTGCGTCGCTTCAAAGACGATGCTTCCGAAGTGCGCGCCGGCATGGAGTGCGGTATCGGCGTAAAAGACTACAACGATGTCAAAGTGGGCGATCAAATCGAGGTGTATCAAGTCACCACGATTGCGCGCACTTTGTAATTGGCGGCAACAGCGATGGCGCAGGAATACAGTCGCACACAGCGCGTGGGAGATTACCTCAAACGCGAGCTGGCGCTGCTGATTCAACAAGAGCTGCGCGATCCGCGTGTGGGCATGGTGAATATCAACGAAGTGGAAGTGAGCCGAGACTTGGCGCACGCCAAAGTATTTGTCACTTTTGTGGGTGATCGCACAGATGAAATCAACACGCAAGCATTAAAAGTATTGAATGCGGCGCAAGGTTTTTTGCGCAGTCGCATTGCGTCGAATAATCACATGCGCACCACGCCGCGTATACATTTTGTGTTGGATGTCAGTGTGCAGCGCGGCGCACATCTCTCTGCGTTGATTGATCGGGCCATCGCTGCTGACAGTCACTCACAAGCATCGAAAGAATCCTAGGACTATTGCCGTGAGCAAGCCACGCAAAGCACGCGGGCGGCGTGTTGACGGTATTTTGCTGTTGGATAAGCCCATTGGCATGAGTTCAAACGCCGCGCTGCAAAAAGTGAAGTGGCTGTTTTCTGCCGCGAAAGCGGGTCATACCGGTAGCCTTGATCCACTGGCGACTGGCGTTTTGCCATTGTGTTTTGGCGAAGCCACTAAGTTTTCACAGCATTTATTGGATGCCGACAAAGCCTATCGCTGCACCATTCGTTTTGGTATCACCACTATCACGGCAGATGCGGAGGGTGAGGAGCTGAGCAAGCAGCCGGTACCATCGTTGACTCGAATTGAGGTGGAAGCCGTATTGCCCGCGTTTATCGGTCAAATCGAACAAGTACCGCCGATGTTTTCTGCGCTAAAGCACCAAGGTACGCCGCTGTATAAATTGGCGCGAGAGGGCGTGGAGATCGAGCGCGCGCCGCGAGCGGTGACGATTTATAGCCTGGTGGTGCTGGATTTTAGGGCGGGTGATTATCCCGAAGCCGACATTGAAGTGAGCGTCAGCAAGGGGACATATATCCGCACCTTGGCGGAGGATATCGGTGCGAAATTGGGCTGTGGCGCACATGTGGCGGCGTTGCGACGCATCAAAGCCGGGCAGTTTGCAGAAGCGGCTTGCGTCACGCTGGACGAGTTAGTGGCGCTGCGCGGCGATGATGGCGCAAACGCAGCACTACTCGACCGCTATTTGCTCCCCGTTGCGGCGGCTTTGGAGCATATGCAAACAGTCACGCTGCCGGCATCTTTGGGTTACTACCTGCGCCAAGGGCAGCCGGTTTTGGACACGAGTGCGTTGCGTGCGGTTGAAGTGGGTGAAATCGTCCGGCTAATGCTGGATAATGGCGAGTTCCTCGGGGTGGCAGAGATTCTTGCCGACGGCAGAATTGCTCCCCGAAGGTTGCTGCAATAAGGCGGCAGATCACAGCGGCTGTAAATATGCACGGCTGTTTGTGAAATATTTATGCATATTTAAGAGGTTAGTTACATGGCACTGTCAGTTGAAGAAAAAATTGCAATCGTTAAAGAACACGGTCAAGGCGAAAAAGATACGGGATCACCAGAAGTTCAAGTTGCCTTGTTGACGGCGAATATCAACAAGTTGCAAGGACATTTTGGCGCGCATAAACAAGATCACCACTCACGTCGTGGTTTGATTCGCATGGTTAACCAGCGTCGTAAATTGCTGGATTACCTCAAGCGTAAAGACATTAATCGCTACGCACAGCTCATCGCTAAACTCGGCTTGCGTCGCTAAGTGAAGATGCCGCGCCAAAAGCGCGGCATTTTTGTCAGTAGAAGAGAGAAGGAAAATATCGTGAAAGCAATCATCAAAAAATTTCAATACGGTGACCAGACCGTCACTCTGGAAACAGGGCGCATTGCGCGTCAAGCATCGGGTGCGGTATTGGCTTCTATGGGCAAAACCACGGTGTTGTGTACCGTTGTGGGTGCAAAAACAGCCAAAGCAGGACAAGATTTTTTCCCCTTGTCTGTGCACTACCAAGAAAAAGCCTATGCAGCTGGAAAGATTCCTGGCGGATTTTTTAAGCGCGAAGGTCGTCCGAGCGAAAAAGAAACACTGACTTCGCGTTTGATTGATCGCCCCATTCGCCCATTATTCCCCAACGATTTCAACAACGAAGTGCAAGTGGTTTGCACAGTCGTGTCAGCAGAAAAAGATACCGATCCCGATATTATCGCCATGATCGGCACGTCTGCTGCGCTGGCAATTTCTGGTATTCCCTTCAATGGCCCTATTGGCGCGGCGCGCGTGGGTTACACCGATGCAGCGGGTTATATCCTCAATCCTGGCTACAAAAAACTGTCTGAGTCTGAGTTGGACATGGTGGTGGCCGGCACAAAAGATGCTGTGTTGATGGTGGAATCTGAAGCCAAAGAATTGCCAGAAGACATCATGTTGGGCGCGGTATTGTTTGCGCACCATGAGTTGCAAGTGGTGATTGCTGCGATCAGCGCATTGGCTGCCGATGCCGGCAAACCGCGTTGGGATTGGCAGGCGCCTGCTGAAAATCGCGGCTTGCAAGATCGCGTTGTCGCAGCGGTAGGCCCACAAATTGGCGAGGCGTATCGCATCACAGAAAAACAACAACGCTACGCGCGTTTGGATGAATTGCGTCAAACGGCTATTGAAAAAGTGGCTGGCGACGAAGCGGGTTTTAACGATAAAGATGTTGCCGATATGTTTGGCAAACTGGAGAAAAAAGTTGTTCGCAATCGCGTATTGAATGGTGAGCCGCGCATTGATGGTCGCGACAACCGCACCGTACGTCCATTGGCGATTGAAGTGGGCGTGTTGCCTTCGGTGCACGGTTCGGCGTTGTTTACACGCGGCGAAACGCAGGCGATTGTGGTGGCTACTTTAGGTTCTATGCGTGATGCGCAGGCCATTGATGCACTGGAAGGTGAACGCAAAGATCCGTTCATGTTGCATTACAACTTCCCGCCGTATTCAGTGGGTGAGTGTGGTCGCATGGGCGGTACAGGTCGTCGTGAAATTGGTCATGGTCGCTTGGCGCGTCGCGGTGTGGCGGCGATGTTGCCATCACAAGAAGCGTTTCCTTACTCTATTCGTGTAGTGTCTGAAATCACGGAATCCAATGGCTCTAGCTCGATGGCTTCTGTTTGCGGCAGTAGCTTGGCATTGATGGATGCCGGCGTGCCATTAAAAGCGCCGGTAGCCGGCATTGCGATGGGCTTGGTGAAAGACGGTAATCGCTTTGCGGTGTTGACCGATATTTTGGGCGACGAAGATCATCTTGGCGATATGGATTTCAAAGTAGCGGGTACGGCTAACGGCATTACTGCGCTGCAAATGGACATTAAAATCGAAGGCATCAACGAAGAAATTATGGATCGCGCTTTGGAGCAGGCTCTCGCTGCGCGTTTGCAAATTCTTGCGGAGATGAACAAAGTCATCAGCACGCCGCGTACAGCGATTGCAGAGACTGCGCCGCGCTTCACACAAATCAAAATTGATCCAGAAAAAATTCGCGACTTGATTGGTAAAGGTGGCGCAACTATTCGCGCCATTACCGAGGCGACTGGCTCGCAAATTGATATTGAAGACACCGGTGTAGTGCGCGTTTATGCGGCAGACGCTACCGCTCAACAGGAAACATTGCGTCGTATTGAGTCGATTACTGCCGAAGCAGAAATTGGTGCTATCTATACCGGCAAAGTAGTGCGCATTGTGGACTTTGGTGCATTTGTGGAGTTTATGCCGGGCAAAGACGGCTTGGTGCATATTTCACAAATCTGCCATGAGCGCATTGCATCCGTGTCTGACCGTCTGCAAGAAGGTCAGGAAGTACAGGTGAAAGTGCTGGATGTTGATAATCGCGGTCGTATCAAGTTATCAATTAAAGAGGCGATGCCAGAAGAGGCGGCTGCCGCTGCTGATGCTGTGCCAGTCGATGCGCCGACAGAAGGTTGATTAAGATAAGTAAAATGCACAGAGGGGGTTGAATGCTCCCCCTTGTTTGGTTACAGTACGCCCATAAGAAGTATTACAACGGAGAAACACTATGAAAAAGACCACCGTCTTTACCTTGGCTGCCGTTTGTGGCGCTTTCGTGTTGGCTCTTCCTGATTGGAAAAAGCCATTGAACGCTACCTATCCTAACGAGCAGTACAAATTGATTAATGCAGAATTGACGCAGAGCTTGGTTGTGTCAGGCTGTAAGACGTTAAGCATCAAGAAGACCAAAACAGGTCCTTCAACATTTAACTCTATTTCTCTGTTTGATAACGGCAGCTACGCGCTGTATCGCTATGCCACAGGTGACCTCAGTGGTTCGGCAGAAACTACTGTGACCGGCTCTTGGTCTAAGGTGCCTGGAAAAGGCAGTGACACGTTCTATTTATCTATCAACTCAGCCTCAATGGATAGCTTATTAGGAGAGCTGGGAGCTGCTGGCTTGGCGAACTGTAAGACAAATCCTAAACTGGCTACCATGACGCAGTTGGATTTCTTGGCTCCCACAGCGTTATTAAAGAAAGATACGTTGGTATTTAACATCAAAAAGGGTGTGGCTACAGGCGCTTTGTTGATTACCGGTCAGCAGCATAATGATCAAAAAGGGTCTCCAAATGCAGTGGGTAAGTTCAGTGTTAAAGCGACACTGAAAGGCGGCACTTGGGTAGAGATTTAACTCTTCTAGATGTTATTGAGATTTTGTTATCCGATAACTTAAAAAAACAGAGGTATAACATGAAAAAGACTTCAATAATTACAGCGGCAGTAGCTTCGGTTTCCTTGATGGCAGCTTCCGTTGTTTCTGCAGCTCCAATTACCATGACTGGTGTTACGGCCGACCAAGTGTTGACTTTATCTGGCTGCAAGACATATAAAGTGCCATCGATTACGGTCACTGTTACTCTTGACGACAGTGATCATACTTACACTATCAAGGACAGTGGCGCTAACACCGTACTGAAAGGTACTTGGTTTAAGTTGGCAGGCAAAACGCCTACCAGCCCTTATACCATCTACATGGCTGCCGATGTTTTTGCACCTGCCCCAGATAATGCTGATGTAATGGCAAGCCCTGATCCTACTATTCCACCGCCAGCTGGGACATTGGATGATTTCTTGGATCAGGCTAATGGAATTGCGCAGAACAGCATGACGTGCAAACTGAATACGAAGAAGCCGCCATTCGGTACGCAATCCGTTACTTTGATCCAGCCGTCTATTTTGGTGGCTACCAATACGCTTAAAGTGACTACAGCAAAAGATGGTGTAACAAAGTCCGGAACTTTGATATTCAAGACAAACAAAGGAAAGGCGACTACCTTGTTTAGCGGATCACCCAAGACTGGTGTTTTCTCAACAACCTTAACAATTAAGGGTACGGTAGTAGAAAATTAATAGCTGCCTTAAAGAAATTGAAAAAGCCCGTATACATGTATGCGGGCTTTTTTTTTTATATGCAGGTAATATTTCCTCGTAGTCGTTGATTGTTGTCAGGGAAATGTCATGCGCAACTTGCCTCTCACCTTGGTTCGACGCTTAGTGCCTCTGCGTGGACTGAGTAAAAATTCATTACAGTTGTTATTAGAACAGAGCGAGTGTGTGCTGGCAGGCAAAGGGCAGCGTATGTTTTCTGCCGCTGAAAATACGCAGTACTATTTTTACTTGCTGTCGGGTGAAGTGGATGTGTCTTATGGTACTGGGCATGCCACTCATACCGCAGAATACTGGTTTCCTATCGGTTATGAGACGCGCGGCCTGCAATTTGTTACAGCCTTGACCGATTGCGTGAGCCTGCGTATTGAGCGCAGCGTATTGGATCGCCAATTGTGCTGGGATCATGTGGCTTCTGCTATTGAATTGGATATTTCTTATCGCACAGAAAAAGATGATGAAGCCAGTTGGCGTTTAACCTTGTTGCGCTCGAATTTGTTTTTGAAAGTGCCGCCGCTCAATGTGAGCCAAATTTTTTCGCGCTTAAAACCCATGCGTGTGAATGCAGGCGATACCATTTTGAAGCAGGGTGATAGCGGTGACGGCTGTTATTTTATTCGTCAGGGCAAAGCGGCGGTCACGCGGCGGTTTGAAGACGGCACTGAACGTCATTTGGCGGATATCGGCTACGGCCGTTGTTTTGGTGAGGATGCGCTAATTCATAACACTGTGCGCAATGCGACAGTGACTATGCAGAGCGATGGCTTGCTCATGCGTCTCGATAAGGCAGATTTTATGCTGTTGTTGCGTGAATCGCTTGTGCCACATATTAAATCTGCAGAACTGAGAGCTGTATTAACGGCAGGCTCCACGGTTTTGGATGTGCGATCACTGGAGGAATATGATGTTGCGCGCCTGCCTCAGGCGATTAATGTTCCTTTAGCGCAGCTGCCTTTATTGATGGTGACGCAGTTGGATGTCCATAAAAAATATATTGTGTATTGCGACACGGGAATGCGTTCGCGCGCTGCCACTTTTTTGTTACAAGAAAAAGGATTTTCTGCACAATATTTATTGAATGGAATTGATGGTTTTGATGCGCAGCAGCGTGAAATGTTTTTGGATATTGTGCCTCTGCTTTCTCTCATCACAGATGATGCAGCATAAAAACGAGTAAATTAAATATGGCCGATTGTTTTGAACGTATTGGTTTGGTGAGCCGCAAGGGAAGTCGCCAGGTTACTGATACATTAGTTGCTTTGGCGGCATTTCTGCGTGCGCGTGGCGCAAAATTGATCCTAGAGAGTGAGACACATGCTGTTTTAGGTGCGACAGTTGATTGCGAGCAGGTGTGTGATAGAGAGCGACTTGGGGAGTATTGCGATTTGGTGATTGTTGTCGGTGGCGATGGCAGCATGTTAGGTGTGGCGCGTGCGTTGTGTCGGCAATCTATTCCTGTGTTGGGTATTAATCGCGGTAGTCTCGGTTTTTTAACGGATATTGCGCCCGATGAAATTGAACAACGTGTGAGTGACGTATTGTCTGGTCGTTACACATTAGAGGAGCGTTTTTTATTAGAGGCACATGTAGAACGCAATGGCGTTGTACTAGCAGAAGGTGATGCATTAAATGAAGTTGTTTTGCATCGCGGAGCCTCTCTGCGCATGATCGAATTTGCTTTGTATTTGGACGGTCATTTTGTTTATAGCCAGCATTCGGATGGACTGATTGTTTCTACGCCCACGGGTTCTACGGCATACGCACTCTCAGGTGGCGGGCCTATTCTGCATCCAGCGTTAGATGCTATTTCTTTGGTGCCTATGTTTCCACATACATTGACCAGCCGCCCGATTGTTGTGGCGGGTCAGAGTCAATTGCGAATTGTGTTGGGTGAGCCTGGTGCAAAAGCAGAATCTGGAGGCGGTCCCGAGTTGTCTTGCGATGGACAAATGCATATTGCATTACAGGCCGGCGACGTAGTTCACATGCGAAAAAAACAAGAAAAACTGCAGTTAGTGCATCCTTTAGATCACGATTATTACGAGACGTGTCGCACTAAGCTGGGTTGGGGGAGTCGTTTGGTTTGATAATGGCGGTTTACCAGCCAAAAACATTTTTTACAAAAGGAATAGTGACGCGACGTTTTTCTTCGAGGGAGAGTGTGTCCAGACTTTGCAGACACTCGAACAGCGTCAACATGTCGCGGGCCGTGCGCTGAATAATAAAATTAAGTACATCGTCTGAGAGTTCGATGCCGCGTATTTGTGCGCGCATCTTAAAGGCTTGGAGCTTTTCTTCCTCGCTGAGCGGTGCTAGATGAAAGGTGGTTCCCCATCCCATGCGTGAAATTAAATCTTCCAGAGCACTCATTAAATCGCGCGGCGCACAGTCGGCTGATACCAACAGACGGCAGTGTTCGTTTTCTCTCAGTCGGTTATAAAAATGAAAAAGTGCGTGCGCCCAACCCAGTTGCCCTACCACGTGTTGCAAGCCATCCAAGCAAATTAAATCCATTTGATCGAGATTTTCTAAAAGAGCGTCCGCGGCATAACCGGCGAGCTCTTCCAGTGGCAAATAAAGACATTGTTGCCCTTGTTGATTGGCAGCATGACATGCAGCTTGCAGCAAGTGACTGGTACCTGTCCCTTCTGCGCCCCAAAGGTAAACAAATCGTTCGCTACCTTTGCCTTGTGCTAGCGAGCGTAGGGTATGCAGTATCAGTGTGTGTGAGCTGTTTTTTGGGGCAAAAAAATTATCAAAAGTGGCATCATCGCTCAATTGCACGTTGAGAGAGAGTTGCTTGGGGTGGGACGATTTATTCATGGGTTTATCTTGCTGTGGTAGCAGGCGAATCGCAACCAGCAGTAACCGAAAAGTGCGGCAGTCAGGGACGCAAGCAAAATGCCCGTTTTGGCCATTAGCAAAGTGTCTGGTTGGGTTGAGAAGGCGAGATCAGCCACGAAAATAGACATGGTGAACCCAATGCCTGCGAGTAAACCGATGCCATGCAAGTGACGCATGTGTAAACCGGTTGGTAGGGCAGCGATACCTAATTTGATGGCAATCCAGCTTGCGCCAGTGACTCCGATCCATTTCCCAATCAGTAGACCGCTGAATACGCCGAGAGTAACGGGGTGCGCCAGCGTTTCGGTAAGTGTATGCCAATGAATCGGAATGGCGGCGTTGGTCAGTGCAAAAAGTGGCACGATCAAAAAAGCTACCAAAAAATGCAGATGGCGTTCAAGAAGTGATCCTGGAGCTGGTTGAAGGTTATTTTTAGGGCGTGCCGGAATAGCAAAAGCCAGAATAATGCCAGACAGCGTGGCGTGAATGCCGCTATTGAACATGGCACACCAGAGTAGCGCACCAATCAATAAATACGGCGTTATGCGGTGAATTCCGCCCAAGTTAAGTATCACTAAAATCACCGTTAGTAGCGCGGCAATAAGTAGGGCTTCACTGTGCAATTGTTCGGTATAAAAAACAGCAATCACCAGAACTGCGCCGATGTCGTCAACGATGGCGAGCGCAATGAGGAAGGTAGCCAGTGCAGGCGAAATGCGTTTGCTTAATGCGCTGAGCACACCGATGGCGAAGGCAATGTCTGTCGCCATCGGGATGCCCCATCCCGCTGCCGCTGCTCCCGTGGGGTTCCAAAGCCAGTAAATGATTGCTGGCACCATCATGCCGCCGATAGCGGCAATAACAGGTAAGGCGGCGCGTTGTTTGTTGGCAAGCTCGCCCATCAATAGTTCACGTTTCAGTTCTAGACCAACGAGTAAAAAGAAAAAACTCATTAAGGCTTCGTTGATCCAGTGCTGTAAGCCGAGTTCAAAGCGGGCTGTGCCGACAGAAATAGCGATGGGTGTATGTAGCCATTGCAGAAAAGCATCGCTGACGCTGGAATTAGCCAGCCCTAGGGCTAATAGGGTGCAGGCTAATAATAAAAAACTGCTGGTAGATTGTTGCTCAATAAATTGTTCTAGCGGAGAGAGAACACGCGCAAAAAAGCGTTCCCAAGGCGCGGTGCGATTGTGGTTTGTCTGTGGTGGTTGGTGAGTGGGCATACGCGTCGCTGTAGTGGGTTTGTGATAATCTCGCCAAGCATTATTTTGCTGAAAGGGATGATTATGGCTCTGCTGAGTATTGTGTTTGTTTTTTTGTTGGCGCGCTACACCGCTGCTGCGCGTTATTTACATCGGGATACTGTAGTTTCTGCGCTGTTGGATGCGTTGGCGGCACGCAGTAAGCCAAATAGCTGGGTTGCTTTTTTCGTGATGCCCGTGGGTGGTGCATTATCACTCTTGCTTGTGTGGTGGTGGTTAGATTTTTGGCTGTCCTTTTTTTTCGGCGTACTGTTGTTATTGTGGAGTGTGGGGCGTGGTGATTGGCATAGGGGTATGCGTGATCTCGCCATACAACTGAAGGACGGCAATGCAGAATCTGTGCTGCTGCATTTTGAAGAGTGTGGTTTGGTAACGAACGATAATTCTGAGCCGGATCAGGCGATTTGGCTGGCTTGGCGGCGTTACGCGGGTAGCTGGTATTTAGATCGACTGTTTTCTGTTTTCTTCTGGTTTTTTGTTTTAGGTCCAGTTGGTGCGGTTTTTTACCGTGGCTTGGTGTTATACAACCAACATGTTCAAACACGCAGTGGCCATTTACCTTCTGCAAAAAAAATACAACATATTCTGGATTGGCTGCCGGTGCGTTTTATGGGTCTTTGTAGCTGTTTGGCTGGTAATTTCACAACGGGCTTTCGTGTATGGCAAAAACAGGTGATGAATATGCAGGTATCGTCAGCAGATTTTTTAGCGCATTGTTTGGATGCGTCATTGGTGTTAGATGGTGATGGCATCACAGTCCCAGCCAATACAGAGTACAGTTTGCGTTTTACACTACAGCGCAGCCCAGCATTGGAGTTACTCATGGTGCGTACAGAAATTATTGGTTTAGTGGGATTGGCGTTGGCTATTTTGGTATTGAGGTAAGGCATGGTAGAGAAAAACAGAATTGGAATTGATCTTGGCGGTACAAAAATTGAAGTGGCTGTCTTAAATGGGGATAGTCAAATTGTGTGGCGTGAACGCACACCAACACCGCATGAAGATTATCAGGGCACGCTGCACGCTATTCGTTTTTTGGTAGAGAGAGCGGTTGCAGAAAATCATTTGCCACAAAATATGCCGGTGGGTATTGGCACACCAGGCTCGCAATCACCACGCACAGGTTTGATGCGCGGTTGTAATTCCACGGTGTTGAATGAAAAGCCACTGTTGCATGATTTAAATGAATTTTTAGCAAGACCGGTGAGAATGGCCAATGATGCCGATTGTTTTGCGCTGTCAGAAGCGTGTGCAGGTGTTGGGCGTGGAGCAGACAGCGTGTTTGGTGTGATTCTTGGCACAGGTGTTGGTGGTGGCGTGGTGATACGCCAGCAATTGTTGGTAGGCCCAAACAATAACGCAGGCGAGTGGGGGCATAACGTCATGCCTGGCAATAGCGTAGAAAATCGTATCGTGCGTCATTGTTTTTGTGGTCGTGATAACTGTGTTGAAAATTGGCTGAGTGGAAGGAGTTTAGGCAACAGTTTTCGTGAGGCGGGATTAAAGATCGAAAAAACGCAGCAGGGTATTGATTTGATGCGTCAGGGTGATGTGGATGCCGTACGCGTATGGCGTGATTACGTACAGTTATTGGCGCGCGCTTTAGCTGTGGTAATTAATGTAATTGACCCTGATGTTGTGGTGCTGGGCGGCGGTGTTTCCAATGTGGATGAGTTGTACCGTGAGGTGCCAGAATTGTGGGAGCAGTGGATTTTTTCTGACGTGGTGCGCACGCGCTTATTGAAAGCGGAACACGGCGACTCTAGCGGCGTAATCGGCGCCGCTTGGTTGTGGCCTTGATTGGGGCGTGTTTATTGTCCTTGGGTAACTGGCTTGGGTTTCCACAACACTTCTGAGTCGGTGCCTTCTAATTTGTTCAACACGCGCGCGCAGACAAACAGCCAATCGGATAAACGATTGATGTACTGACGCACAGGCGCATTCACGGTATCACTCTCATTCATGTGCACCAAAATGCGTTCCGCGCGGCGACAAATGCTGCGTGCAAGGTGGCAGTTGGCAGCCGTGATGGTGCCGCCAGGCAAAATAAAATCTTTCAGTGGCGGTAAATGTTCGTTGTAGCGGTCGAGTGTTTCTTCAATCCACTGCACATCGGCGGTATCAATAAAGGTGTAGCCGGGCATGGCGAGTTCGCCGCCGAGATCAAACAGGCGATGCTGAATGGTGGTAAAAACTTCGCGCAAATCTTCCGGCATCGTGTGCGCGAGCATCACGCCAATCACGCTGTTCAATTCGTCGATAGTGCCAATGGCTTCCATGCGTGGGCTGTCTTTGCGTGTGCGCTTACCGTCACCGAGGCCGGTGGTGCCGTCATCGCCGGTGCGGGTATAGATTTTTGACAGACGGTTGCCCATTCTGCGATCCTCTCATTGATTCAGTATCTGTAGGGTTTGGGTATTATAAATGCAGACAACAACGATTGATTTATTGCGTCACGGCGAATGCGAAGGCGGGCATGTGTACCGTGGCCGCTTGGATTTCGCTTTGAATGAAAAAGGTTGGCAGCAATTGCGCAGCAAAACACGCGATATTGATGTGTGGACACAAGTGGTGTCTTCACCATTGCAACGCTGTGCAAAATTTGCCGATGAAGTGGCGCAGCGTTGTTGCAAGCCGTTGACGGTGATGGATGGGTTTCGTGAATTGGATTTTGGTGATTGGGAGGGGCGTTTAATTGATGAGGTTTGGCGTGAGCAGGGCAGTGATGTGCGCCGGTTTTTTGCTGACCCCATTAATGCGGCACCGCCCAATGGTGAACCGATGGTGGATTTTGAAACGCGTGTCGTGACTGCGTGGAAGTTGCTCTTACAGTCGATGCGTGGAGAGCATGTGTTGTTGGTTATTCATGGCGGAACAATTCGCGTATTGCTGGCGCATTTGCTGGCAATGCCATTGGCGCGTATCGCAAATTTAGAAGTGCCGTATGCCTCGGTGAGTCGTATATGTATTCATCATCGCGAAGGGCATCCTGATTTTTCTACGCTGGTTTTTCATAATGGCTTCTTAGGAAGTGATGTGCGTGGAGAATACCGGTGAGCATGGATGCTTTGAATCTACAGGATCGCGTGGATGAGTTGGAAATGCGTTTGGCGTTTCAGGAAGATACACTGCAAGCGCTCCATGAGCAGATAGCCAACTTGCAACAGAATGCAGAAAAACAACAACAAATGTTGCAGGTTTTGTATCGCCAATGGCGAGAAATGCAGGAAGCTGCTGTAGATGGTGCGACGGCTTCTATGCAAGAAAAACCGCCGCATTATTGAGTGCGTTTATTTTTTGTGCGCAGGTGAAAAGCTCAACATATAGCGACGAATCAGCCAGCGAAACGGCAGAATCAGAAAGCGTTTATAACGCCATTGATGGGCTAACTCGCGTTTATACGCTTCCATGCCGAGCTGTTGAAATTGCAAGAGCTGTTGGCTTTCTGCAGTATCCATCCAGTCGGTGTAGTAAGGCTCAATGCCAAAATCATCCGATGAAAGATCGCGCAAGCCCATCGCGCGCGGTGTGATGTTCACAAACTCCAGCCACGAAGTTTGGCTGTTTTTTCCGCTGCCGAGAAATAAAGTTTTTCCCACGGCTTCTGGTTTTTCAATGGCATTGGCCATAGCGGTAGCGGCATCGTGTGGGTGTAAATATTCAATGCGTGTATCGGGATGCAGAGAAAACATGTGACGCATCATGGCGGCGCGATCACCGATTTTGTCGTTCAATGCATCGACACAAGCGCCAATGCGCACAATGACCCAAGGAATGTTGCTGGTGCGCAACAAATTCTCGCAAGTAATTTTATGACCGGCATAGTTGTCTTTGGCCTCTAAGGGCATATCGATTTTACAGGGCGGCTGGCGTTTATTGCTGAAGCCGTGTACGGAAATAGATGAGGGAAAAACCAGCAGCGGCATTTTGTTTTGTTTGGCGATGGCGTCGATGACCAATTTTGTTCCCTGCACATTCACTTTTTCTGCAAGGGTCGGTTTTTCTTCCGAGAGTGGCGGAATAATGGCGGCGAGATGAATCACGGCATCTTGCCCTGTAACGGCGGTGTTTACGCTGGCTGCATCGGTAATATCGCCCCACAGCATGCGGATGCGCTCGCCGTAACTGGCGGCAATTTTGCGATTGGTTTTGTTGTCTAAATCAAAACAAGTAACGCGATGTTGGCGCGCTAAGAGTTCATTTAATACGCGCGTGCCGATGGTGCCGAAAGGGCCAGTGAGCAAGACATTCATAGGGATGCCGTTATCTTTGATGGGTGTGGTTATCATAGCGAGCGCACTTGTTTTCGTAGCTACGAGGTTCGGGCTAGGCAGTTGTCGCAGTGAGAATGCTAGGTTGATGATGACGCAAGATATTCACTTTGATCAATTGGCAGAGCGTTTCGAGCGCAAGATTTACGGCTCAAAAAAGGGCGATTTGCGTCTGCAATTATTGTGGGATGACTTGCTCACCGCGTTGCCTGCGCTGCAAGCAGGGGAAAAACTGCGCGTATTGGATGCGGGCGGCGGCTTGGGGCAGATGAGTGCGCGGCTCGCGACCTTGGGGCATGACGTGGTGCTGGCAGAACCGGCAGCGACCATGCTGGAAAAGGCGCAGCAGCAGTTTGCCGAGGCGGGATTGGATGCCGCTTGCGTGCAGTGTGTGCAGGTCAGTATTCAAACCTTGCCGCAGGTGTTGCCGCCGCAGCCGTTTGATGTGGTGGTGTGCCATGCCGTGCTGGAGTGGTTGGTGGATCCGCTCGCCACATTGGCACAACTGCTGCCGTGGATTGCACCGCAAGGCTACCTGTCGTTGGCGTTTTACAACCGCGAATCCATCGTGTGGAAAAACTTGCTGAAGGGCAATGTGGATCGCGCGCGCGCGGCGGATAAGGCCGGTGAGGCGGGCAGCTTGACCCCCATCAGCCCGCAATCTGCGCCGCAAGTGTTGGCGTGGTTGGCGCAGCAGGGGATGGAAGTGGTGCAAGTGACGGGCGTGCGCTGCCTGCACGATTATTTGTTCCCAGGCGTAAAAATCGAGGCGGACACGCTGTTAGCACTGGAGCAGGAATTGGGCAGACAGGAGCCCTACAAATGGCTGGGGCGCTATATCCACGTTGTTGCGCGGAGGAAAGCTTAAAACATGCTGTAGCTCACGCCGTGTGTAAGCAGAAGGGTATTTTTTGCATGCAGCTATGTGAGAGTCGTCAACGCTACTGCCTTGTAACTCGTAGGAGCTCTGCTGCTGGCACTGCCAGGAGCCTAACCAATTTCTGCGCCTGCGCTACAATGCGCGGCTTGTTTGAGAGGGTTTATCGTGAAAAAAGTCACTGTGGGTCTGTGCGGCCTAGGAACGGTTGGTAGTGGTGTTTTTAATGTGATGACGCGCAATGCCGCGCTCATCAACGCGCGCGCCGGTTGTGACGTCAGCATTGTGCATGTGGGTGCGCGCCGCGACCGCGAAGGTTGTGACACCAGTGACGTGACGTTGAGCCGCGATATTTTTGCGGTGTTGGAAGATCCGGCGGTGGATATTGTGGTCGAGCTGATCGGCGGCACAGATGCAGCGCGCGACTTGGTGCTGAAAGCCATCGAAAACGGCAAACATGTTGTCACGGCTAACAAAGCCTTGATTGCGCATCACGGCGCAGAAATTTTTGCCGCCGCTGCCAAAAAACAAGTGGCGGTGGCGTATGAAGCAGCGGTCGCTGGCGGCATACCCATCATCAAAGCCCTGCGCGATGGTTTAGTGGCGAACCGCATCGAATGGGTGGCGGGCATTATCAACGGTACTACCAATTTCATCCTCACTGAAATGAGTCAAAAAGGCAGCGCCTTTGCCGATGTATTGAAAGAGGCGCAGCGTTTGGGTTACGCGGAAGCGGATCCCACTTTTGATGTGGAAGGCATCGATGCGGCGCACAAATTGGTGATTCTGGCGTCGATTGCTTTTGGCATGCCGCTGGAAATTAAAAAGATTTACACCGAAGGCATCACCACCATCACGCAAGAAGATATTCGCTACGCCGCTGAGTTGGGTTATTGCATCAAACATTTAGGTATTGCACGCGAAAGCGAAGCCGGTGTGGAGTTGCGCGTGAATCCCACGCTGGTGCCTAATGACAGTTTGCTCGCTAAAGTCGACGGTGCAAAAAATGCAGTCATGGTGATGGGCGATGCCGTAGGGCCTACGCTGTACAGCGGTGCCGGTGCGGGCAGTGAGCCAACGGCTTCTGCCGTAATTGCGGATATTGTGGATGTGGCGCGTGCCGTGTCGCACGATAAAACCAAATATGAACACCACTTGCCTGTGCCGTACATGGGCTTTGTGTCGTCTGCGATTAAAGCGCGTGAAATTTTACCGATCACACAAATTCACTCGGCATATTATTTGCGTTTAGTGGTCGCTGATAAACCGGGTGTGATGTCAGCCGTGACGCAATTGCTCAGCAATGCCGGCGTGAGCATCGAAGCGATTATTCAAAAAGAACCGCAACGCGGCAGCGCACAAGTGAGCATCGTGTTGATTACTAACGTGGTGCAAGAAAGTTCGATTGACAGCGTGATAGAAGATCTCGCGCAAAAAGATTTTGTGGTGGCACCAGCAATTAAATTGCGCGTTGAAGCGCTAGGCACTTGATTGGAAAACATGCAATGAAATACATCAGTACACGTGGCAAAGCGCCTGCGCTCAATTTTGAACAAGTATTGTTGACTGGCTTGGCCTCTGACGGCGGCCTGTATGTGCCAGAAACCTATCCGCAATTTTCTGCGCAAGAAATCGCCTCGTGGTCTGGCTTGCCGTACAGCGAAGTGGCGATCAAAGTGATTTCGCCGTTTGTGGCGGGCTGCATTCCGCAAGCAGAGTTGGAAAATATTATTCGCGAAACCTACACCACGTTTCGTCATCCCGCCGTCACGCCGCTGGTGCAACTCAATAGCAATGAATGGGTGTTGGAGTTGTTTCACGGCCCTACGTTGGCGTTCAAAGATGTGGCGCTGCAACTGCTCGGCCGTTTGTTGGATGCCGTGTTAGCCAAGCGCCAAGAGCGCGTCGTGATCATGGGGGCAACCTCAGGCGATACCGGCTCGGCAGCGATTGAAGGTTGTCGCCGCTGCGAAAATATTGATATTTTTATTTTGCATCCGCATCAGCGTGTATCCGATGTGCAGCGCAAACAGATGACGACTGTTCTCGCACCCAATATTCACAATATCGCCGTGCAAGGCAATTTCGATGACTGCCAGCAGATGGTGAAAGATTCTTTTGCCGATCAATCATTCTTAAAAGGCAAACCGCTGGTGGCGGTGAACTCCATCAACTGGGCGCGCATCATGGCGCAAGTGGTGTACTACTTTTACGCGGCTGTGCAATTGGGTGCGCCGCAGCGCGCCATGCAGTTTTCAGTGCCTACCGGAAACTTTGGCGATATTTTTGCCGGTTATGTCGCCAAGCGCATGGGGCTGCCGATTGCGCAATTAATTATTGCCACCAACCGCAACGATATTTTGCATCGCTTTATGAGTGGCAATCGTTTAGAAAGAACAGAATTGGCGCACACGCTGTCGCCCAGCATGGATATCATGATCTCCAGCAACTTCGAGCGTATGTTGTTTGAATTGCACGAGCGCGACGGCGCGGCGATTGCCAAATTGATGGAAGATTTCAAAAGCGGCGCGGTGTCGATTGATGCGGCGCGTTTTGCCAAAGCACGTGAACTATTTTCTAGCTTGGCGGTGGATGATGCGCAAACCTGCAACACGATTGCGAAAGTGTTGGCGGAAAGTGAATACCTGCTCGACCCGCATTCCGCGATAGGTGTAGAAGCGGCGCGTCAATGTCGCGCATCAAAAGATTTGCCCGTGATTACCTTGGCTACCGCGCATCCCGCCAAATTTCCAGAAGCCGTGCGCAAAGCAGGTTATCCGCAAGATCCGCCGCTGCCCGCACACATGAGCGATTTATTTGTGCGCGAAGAACGCTGCACCGTACTGCCCAAAGATTTGCAGGCCGTGCAGCAGTTTATGACGACCAACATTCGAGCCTAAGAAAAGATGCTGCGTAGTGAGGCACTCACATCTCTGCGCAGTTTGCCCGCTTGCTTAAAAGCTTTTGCCATCTTTTGGCTGGCGCTGGCTGTTTATTGGCAGTGGTTGGCGCACAGCGATGGCATCTTCGGTGAAATGTGGGACACGCTGCCCGCGTTTCGTCAGCTAGGTGCATTGAGTGCTAGTGAAATTGCACAAGAGCTGCTGCGCAAATACGCGCTGGTGCATATTCTCGCCGTTCCCAAATTGGGTTTTTGGATCGATTTCGCTTGGTTTGGCGCATCCGGTCGTTTCATTCGCGCGGCATCTTTTCTAGTGTCATTTGCCTGTGCTTGGTGCATGTGGCGCATTGCGCTGCGCGATTTTCAACGTCCTGTGGCGTGCACAGTATTGGCGCTACTGCTGTTTTTTAATCCGCTGCAAACCTATGTGATCAATTGGGAATCGTTGCTGCAATATTATTTGTCGGTATGGTTTGCGCTGCTGGCGTATATCGCGCATTGGCAATCTCCGCGCCGCGTGTGGTTGTCTTGTGTGTTGCTGCTTTTGTCAGCATTTTCTTGTGGTTCTGGTATTGCTGCCATTGCCGGTTTTTCTTGGTTGTTGTTGGTGCTGTGGTGGGAAGGAAAAAAAATATCTACAGCGGCGGCAGTAAGTTATGTCGTATTTGTGCTACTGATGGCGTGCTTGCTCATACCAGAGAAAAACAACAGTGTTTTGTTGCAACAGCCTAATCCGTTTTTTTGGCAAGCACCCAATTTGTTGCTGCAATATTTAGCGTTTCCGTTCAGTGCGTGGGGAGATTGTCGCTGGCTGGGCGTGCTGATATTGCTGTCTTTCGCGCACAGCGTATGGCGCTGCATCATGCGGCGTGCGGGAAACTTATCCGATCACGTATTGATTTTATTTTTTGGTATCGCCTGCGTTATTGCTATTGGGCGCTACCGCTGGATGGGCTTGGACGCGGATGTCTCGCGCTACTATGTGTATATCGCACCGCTGTGGTTTTTTTCTGCCTTAAAGCTGTTGCAGATACAAAACAGTTTTTTTAAGGGTGTTACAGTGTTCATGGTGGGCGGCGTGTTGTCGGCCAGTGTGGCAGCGTGGGTAGTGCTGGGTGATTACGCCAACAAAATGGAATTGGCCAAAGTGGTGGCCTTGAATGGCAATTTTCGCCATCTCGCTGGCTTGCGTGAAGATGCCCTGCAGAGCTTGCCAGCAACCTTAGAGAATAGTCATGCATATTTGCGTGAGCAGAATATGGATATTTACTACCAGCTCAAGCCAGCTGTGATTCCTACAGAAGTTGTTTGTAACGCGCACATAGAGCGCAAAACGCTTATTAGTAAAAAAATATTTGTTGATTACATTCTGCAAGAAACCGATAGCGCTGTTCGGATTAAAAAAATTTACTTAACGGATAACGATAACATCGTACGTTATTACGGCACGGCTTTTTTGGCAGCCACGCATGTCTCCGGTTGGAGCATGCCCTTGAGCGCAGCGCGGTGGCGTGATTGGTCGTTGTTGTTACCGGCGCAGTGGTTGCCGTCAGCGCAGCGGCGTTTGTTTGTGCATCTGCCTGCGACAGTTAATCCTGCTGATTTACAGTGGTGGGGCGAAGACGGGCGCGGTCAAGTGTGTCGCTTGGCGTTCGCTGTAAGCTTGAATGGTTTTCATGCGGATGCCAATGCAGCACGCATCGCGTCGATCACCGCTTTGTAGTCGGATTTATTAAAAATTGCAGAGCCGGCGACAAACGTATCCGCACCTGCACGTGCAATTTCAGCGATATTTTTTTCACTCACGCCACCATCCACTTCCAAGCGAATGTTGTAGCTACTTGCATCAATCAGCGCGCGCACGGTGCGCAATTTGTCGAGTGTGGAAGGAATAAATGATTGCCCACCGAAACCTGGGTTAACCGACATCAGCAAAATCATGTCCAATTTATCCATCACATATTTCAAACAGTCGGGCGAGGTGGCAGGGTTCAACACCAAACCGGCTTTGCAGCCGCCGCTGTGTATCAATTGCAGCGAGCGGTCAATGTGTTCGGAAGCTTCTGGGTGAAAAGTGATATAGCTCGCACCGGCTTCGATAAAATCGCCGATGATGCGATCCACCGGTTTCACCATCAAATGCACGTCGATAGGTGCCGTCACGCCGTACTTGCGCAGTGCTTTGCATACCATCGGTCCGATGGTGAGGTTGGGCACATAGTGGTTGTCCATCACATCAAAATGCACCACATCGGCACCGGCGGCTAAGACTTTGTCGACGTCTTCGCCGAGGCATGCAAAATCGGCAGAGAGAATGGAAGGTGCTATCCAAAAATCGCGCATGGCGTTATCCGTCTGACTGATGGGGTGGTGAGTATTTTATCTGTAGAGAGCGGGAGTTTTTGTAGTTCTAACAACTTTCCCTATGGCTAACAGCATGCCCGCCAAACCCTTCGCGCATTTTGGCGAGCATTTTGTCGCTAAAATCGTTTTTACCTTGGCTGGCAAAACGCATCATTAGTGCGAGGCTCATCACGGGTGCGGGAATGCCCTGTTCAATAGCTTCGAGTGCAGTCCAGCGACCTTCGCCGGAGTCTGCAACGAATGGCGCGATGTCGTTGAGTTGTTGATCCTGCTGTAAAAAATCGCCACACAAATCCAGCAGCCAACTGCGCACGACGCTGCTGTGTCGCCACAGTTCGGCAATAGCGGCGAGATCGAGTTGAAAATCTTCGCGTGCTTTCAATAAGGAAAAGCCTTCCGACAGCGCTTGCATCATGCCGTACTCGATGCCGTTGTGTACCATTTTCGTGAAATGCCCGCTGCCTGTTGGCCCTGTGTGCAGCCAACCGCGATCGGTGGCTGGTGCTAAAGTTTGTAACAAGGACGTGATGGTTTTTATCGCTGCTGCGCTGCCGCCTGCCATGATGCAGTAACCATTTTGCAAGCCCCACACACCGCCGGAAACGCCAGCGTCTACATAGTGCACGCTGGTGCTTTGATGAATTTTTTCAGCGCGCGCTAGTGAATCTTTGAAATAAGAATTGGCGCCATCCACCAATACATCGCCAGCAGATAAAAGCGGCAATACCGCATCGATATGCTGTTGCGTCACTGCGCCTGCGGGCAACATCAACCACACCACGCGCGGTGCAGGTAATTGCTGCACCAATTGTTCGATAGTTGTGGCTGCGACAAGCCCGCATTCTGCGGCTAAAGATTTCGTTACGTCATGATTGCGATTAAAGGCAATCACATTAACGCCGTGCTGTTGCCAGCGGCGCGCCATATTGCCGCCCATGCGTCCTAAGCCGATCAAACCAACAGTCGCCATGATGCCTCTCCTACAGTGTGTAAGGTAGTGTCAGAACGGTAATGCTTGCTGTATTTTCAAGATGCAATGCGTGCGCAATCGCATCGTGATTGATTACCGCTAATGCTTCCCAGTTTTTGTCGTCGATATTTTCTGCGTTGACAATATGTCCCACCGCTTGCGTATTATTTTCTTGGAAAATAGCTGTGTTGGGTAATGGCGCTGCGCCATTGCTGCTAATGCGGTACATCGCTTTTTTAAAAATACCGCGATACTGCATGCGCGCCACAATTTCTTGTCCGGTGTAACAGCCCTTGGTGAAGCTGATGCCGTCCAACACTTGCAAATTCAACATTTGTGGAATGAATTCTTCGATTGTTTCTGTACGCACAGAACCGATACCTTCACGAATATCGCAGGCGTTCCAAAAGTGCTGATCCGTCGTTTGTGCGGATGCAGACAGTGCGCTTTCAATCGCTGCAGCGGCGGCTTGCGGAATAATGCAGAGATAGCGCGGTGTAGTGGGGTTGATGCAAATGACTGTACCGTGTTCGCTGTTGTGTTGTGTGTTTATTGTTTCTGGCGCTGCGCCAAATACTTCAGTAATGCGTTGGCGAGCGTTGGCGCCGCTGATGCCGCGCAACACATAGTCGTTCGATGCATCATGCAATTTGGCTTTGGAAAATACGATGTATTTGCTGAGTGATTTTTGCAGTGCCGCCAATGTTTCTTTTGGCAAGAGAAATAAATAGCTCTGCTCGGCAGTTTGCAATAAACGAAAGCTGGCAATCATGCGCCCTTTGTGCGTGCAGTGTGCGCCGAGGCGTGATTGTTGCAGGGTGATGTCTTGCAGGTTGCAAGTGAGCTGCCCTTGCAGAAACTTGGCACTGTCCATGCCGCTGATAGCGAGCACAGCCCAATCATCGTTCAGTGTGCTGGTAACGGTGGTTTGTGAAAGGGAATCAAGGTGACTCATGGATGAAACTCGAACGGTATAATGCTGCCATTAAAGAACTTTCAGAGGCGTGTCGCAATGTCGGAGAAGCATAATTTCCAACGCGTGCGTTGGCACAGCAGACGCGGGATGCTGGAGCTGGATTTGGTGTTGGTGCCGTTTGCCGACAAGCATTTTTTGGCGCTGTCTGAAGCGGATCAAGACGCGTATGTGCAACTGCTGGAGGCGGAAGATCAAGACCTGTTGGCGTGGCGTTTAGGTCACTCTGCGCCAGAAAATCCTGATCTGGTGCGTATTTTGCAAATCATTAAAAACAGTCAGTGAATACGCGTTTTTAATCCAGTCGCACATCCTGCGCGGCAAAATTGGTTGGCACTAAAATTGTATCGCGCGCAATGGGACTGGTGGTGGGGTAGTCAATGTTGTAGTGCAGACCGCGACTCTCGCGGCGCGACATCGCCGAGCGAATAATTAACTTGGCAACGATGGCGAGATTGCGCAGTTCGAGAAAATCACTGCTGACGCGATAATTGCTGTAGTACTCCAAAATTTCACGCTGCAAGACTTCCACGCGATTCAATGCGCGCTGCAAACGTTTGCAACTGCGCACGATGCCGACGTAATCCCACATGAAGCGGCGCAGTTCATCCCAGTTGTGAGAAATCACTACTGCTTCATCAGAATCAATTACGCGTGAGGCATCCCAATCCGGTGCAGTGGTCGGTGCGGTAACTTGCTCCCAGCGCTGTGCAATATCGTGCGCAGCCGAGCGTGCGTACACAAAACATTCCAGCAGGGAATTGCTCGCCATGCGGTTGGCGCCGTGCAAGCCGGTGCTGGACGTTTCGCCGATGGCGTACAAATTGGCGAGATCGGTGCGGCCGCGTTTATCCACCACCACGCCGCCACAAGTGTAATGTGCAGCCGGTACAACGGGGATGGCTTCGCGGGTGATGTCGATGCCGTATTGCAAACAGTTTTCGTAAACCGTGGGAAAGTGTTCGCGAATAAAATCAGCGGGTTTGTGGCTGATGTCGAGCAATACAAAATCAATACCGAGGCGTTTCATTTCATGATCGATAGCGCGCGCCACAATATCGCGCGGAGCCAGTTCCATGCGCTCATCAAAACGCGCCATAAAACGCTCGCCAGAAGGCAATTTCAAATGTGCGCCTTCGCCGCGCAGCGCTTCTGTCATCAACAGTGATTTTGCTTTTGGGTGATACAAACAAGTGGGGTGGAATTGATTAAATTCCATGTTGGCCACGCGGCAGCCTGCGCGCCACGCCATGGCAATGCCATCGCCGGAAGCGCTGTCAGGGTTACTGGTGTACAAATACACTTTGCTGGCACCGCCGGTGGCCAATACCACAAAGCGTGCGTGAAAAACTTTCACTTCGTTTTTTTCGCTATCAAAAATATACGCACCCGTGCAACGCATTTTTCCATTGCTGGCATCGGCTTGCACAATCAAATCAATTGCTAAATGGTTTTCGAAAATGGCAATATTTTTTTGTGCGAGAGCCTGCTCGCTGAGTGTGCTGGAAACCGCGCGCCCAGTGGCATCGGCGCTGTGAATAATGCGCCGCGTGCTGTGGCCGCCTTCGCGCGTAAGGTGAAATTCCGTGCCGCCTGGTTCGCGCGTGAAATCCACGCCGATGTCGATCAACCATTGAATGCTGTCGCGCCCGTTTTCTACCGTAAAACGCACGGCGTCTTCATTGCACAAACCGGCGCCGGCAACGAGAGTATCGGCGATGTGCGCAGCGGTGGAATCGTTGCTGTCTAATACCGCCGCAATGCCGCCTTGTGCGTAGCGCGTGGAGCCGTCTTGTACATGGCCTTTGCTGATAACGGCAATGTTGCCTTTGTCAGCCAAGTGCAGCGCGAGTGTTAAACCGGCAGCGCCGCTGCCGATGACCAGTACGTCGTGGTGTAAATATTTGGAGGTGTGCATTGCTAGAAATAAACTACCTGCGGTTTGGGCAAATTGCGCTGCATCAGCAGTTCACTGATGTTGTTAATTTCATTGGGATCCAGTGGGCCAATGCGCACCTTGAAAAAGCCACCGATGCTATCGACGCTGACGGGTTTTCCTGTCAGCGTGATCAGCTGGTCGCGCAGAGCGAAGGCGGAATCTTGTTGTCGAAATGCACCGGCTTGTAGGTAGGCACTGCTATGTGCACTAGGTGTTTTTTGTGGCACATCGCGGCTGCTCGTCGAGCGCACTACGGGGAGTGGTGCGCGTACAGTGGATGTTTTTTGTTTGGGATTGGTGAGGTGATCTTTTTCAGCTTCGCTGGCTGCAGCGCGGTAGTTGCTTGGATCTATAGCTTCCAGTCGCACCGTGGCGGTACCTGTGCGCACAATGTCGAGTTTTACTGCTGCTGCATAGGAAAGATCCATGATGCGCTCGGAGTGGAAGGGACCGCGATCATTCACGCGCACAATGGCGGTGCGATTATTGGCGAGGTTAGTCACGCGCACATAGCTGGGAATGGGCAGGGTGCGATGTGCGGCAGTCATTTTGTATAGGTCATAAATTTCACCGTTAGAGGTTTTGTAACCGTGAAATTTTTTGCCATACCAAGACACTTTTCCAACGGCAGTGTAGCCGCTGCTTTCTGGCATCACTTGATAGGTTTCGCCAAGTACGGTGTAAGGTGTTTTGTTGCCGGCTGCGGTGCGTGGTTCCAGTTTGGGAACCGCATCGGGAATGTTGTCAGGATCGAGAATTCGGCCATCGTCAGGCATGCCGTCACGATCTAGCGCATAACGTCCGCCACCGCCACTGCTGGCGCTTTCCGTACTGGTGCAAGCACCTAGCGTGAGCATGACAATGCAGGTGAGCGCGGCGCAGAGCCAGCGTAGTGCGCGATGGTTGAAGTGAAAAGTGCTGTGGTACTCGTGCAGGTTGCTCATCACGATGGGCTCCGAGTTGGGGGCGGGGCTTGCTGTGCGATCGCCTGTTGCGATTGCGGAGGTTAGTGGGATGTAGCTTGTTTTTTGCGCAGTTCGTGTTCAGCTTTGATGGCTTCGGCCAGCTGAAAAGCGGCCATGGCATACATGCTACTGTTGTTGTAGCGCGTGATGGTATAGAAGTTGTTGAAGCCTAGCCAGTATTCGGTGCCGTAGTCGCCTTCTTGGCTAATCAGTACCGCTTTGCGGTCATTGCCTAAGTTGCCGACAACAGGTGCTGCGCCGCGCACGGCCAATTCTTGCAAGGAAAGCTGCGGCTTGAAGCCGCCATTGCTAGCCAACAAATTGGTGTCAAAACCGGCAACGGTGTTGGCGCGCACTAGCACGGGTTCACCCATTTGCCAGCCGTGTTGTTTGAAGTAGTTGGCGACACTGGCAATGGCATCGGCGGGGTTATCCCAGATGTCGGCAAAGCCGTCGTGGTTGAAATCAGCGGCGTAGTTGCGATAACTGGATGGCATAAATTGACCATATCCCATCGCGCCAGCGTAAGAGCCGGTCAGCGTGAGCGGGTCTTTTTTCTGTTCGCGCGCCAGCAGTAAAAAAATTTGCAATTCTTGGCGAAAAAACGCCGAGCGCGGCGGATAGTCAAAAGCGAGAGTGGAGAGCGCATCGATGACGCGGTAGCTGCCGGTATTTTTACCGTAACTGGTTTCAATGCCGATGATAGCAACGATCATTTCTGGTTCGACATGGAAATTATTGGAGACTTCTTGCAGACTCTGTTCGTGTGTCAGCCAGAAATTAGAACCACCATCCACGCGTGCAGGCGTAAGAAAAATTTTGCGATAGTCTTTCCAAGGTTTGGCTTTTTCGGCGGGGCGAGCGATCGCATCTAAAATGGATTGTTTTTTCTCGGCGTGCGACAGTACGTTCAGCACATCCTCTTTTTTGAAACCGTAGCGTGTTTGCATTTCTGCAGCAAAAGCTTGCACATCACTGCGTTGTTCAAATTCGCCCGCCCGCAAGCCGCCGGTGGCCAGCAGAATGCCGAGTAACAACAGCGCGCTGGAACGTGCGTGTGAGAAAAAATGTGCCAGAGTTTTTTGCATCAGTAAATGGGCCTTTTTTGCTCGGTGCTGATCGACATCAATATGCCAAAACCAATCATTAAAATAATGATAGCGGTACCGCCTTGGCTCACCAAGGGCAGTGGCACACCCACGATGGGGAGTAAGCCGGCAACCATGCCCATGTTAACAAAAGCGTATAGAAAAAAAGTCAGACTAATGGTGCTGCCCATTAATCGTCCAAAAGTTTCTTGTGCATGCCAGCTGATCCATAAGCCGCGTGCCACAATGAGCAAATAAAGGCACAACAATACAATAACGCCGCGGTAACCCAGCTCTTCTGACAGCACGGCGATGATGAAATCGGTGTGACTTTCCGGCAGAAAATTCAGTTGCGATTGCGTGCCGTGCTGCCAGCCTTTGCCGAGCCAGCCGCCGGAGCCGATAGCCGTTTGCGATTGGATGATGTTCCAGCCAGCGCCCAATTTGTCGGATTCAGGGTCCAGCAGCATCAACACGCGTTGGTGTTGATAGTCATGCATCACAAAGAACCACATGATGGGCGCGAGCGCGGCAGCGATAGTTAGTGCGGCGGCAATGTAGCCCCAATGTATGCCGGCCATGAACAGCACGATGATGCCGGATGACAACACGAGCAGGCCTGTGCCTAGGTCCGGTTGGCGGACAATCAGTGCCACGGGCAGCACCATCATGATCAGCGACCAAAACACATGCTTGAAGCGTGGCGGTGTGCCGCGCTCGTGAAAGTAGGTGGTCAGCATCAATGGCAGGCCAATTTTGAGCATTTCCGATGGTTGAAAACGCGGCAACCCTGGAATGTCTAGCCAGCGGCGCGCCCCCATGGATACCTCGCCAAACAGTGCCACCGCAATCACCAACAAAAAACCCAGACCGTACAGCACGGGTGCAATCAAGCGCCATGTGTGTTGGCTAATCTGCGCGACGAGAAACATGATAAAAAAGCCCAATGCAAAAAAACCGCCCTGTTTTTCCATCGCGATGAGGTGATCATTGGCGGCGCTGTACAGCACAAACAGTCCATAACCTGCGATGGCTAAAAGCAAGAGTAAGAGCAGGGGATCCACATGCAGTCGCTGCCACAGCGTGCGGTGTATGGCTCCGGTAGACGGCAGTTGGCGAATAAAGTCAGAGCCAGTTTTCACTCTTCCACTCCGTTGTCGGTGGTTGTTGCAGGTGTTGTGGGGGTAGGTGACTGCCCCAACAACCATGCATCCAGTACTTTGCGCGCCACGGGCGCTGCCGCGCCGGAGCCGCTGTTGCCGTTTTCAACGATAACAGCCACCGCAATTTGTGGGTTGTCGACAGGAGCAAACGCAACAAACAAGCCGTGGTCACGCTGGCGTTCGGCGAGCTTGGCGGCGTCGTATTTTTCATTTTGTGCAATACCAACCACTTGTGCGGTGCCGGTTTTTCCTGCCACGGTGTAGGGCGCGCCGAGAAACGCTTTTCTGGCCGTGCCGCGCGGTCCTTGTGCGACTTCGTGCATGCCGCCAATGGCAACATCCCAATTGCGAGGGTTGTGCAGCAAAATAGGGGAGTCAAACGCGGGTGGGGTATCCACACCGTCAATGGCTTTGACGAGATGGGGACGGATGCGGATACCGCGCCGCGCTAGGGTGGCAGTGGCAGCTGCAAGCTGCATGGGAGTGGTGAGGTGGTAGCCTTGTCCAATACCAGCATTGATGGTGTCACCTGGGTACCAGGCCTGCTTAAAGCGTTTGCGTTTCCATTCGCGTGAGGGCAGCACGCCTTTGCGCTCACCACTGAGGTCTACGCCCGTGGGTTCACCCAGACCAAAGGGAGCAAGAAAATCGTGCATGCGGTCGATGCCCATACGGTTGGCGAGTTGGTAAAAATAGATATCGCAGGATTGTGCGATCGCCAGATAAGCATTGATGCCGCCGCCGTGCCCTCCCTTTTTCCAGTCGCGAAATTTGCGTGTTTGCCCAGGTAGCTGATAGAAGCCTGGGTCGTTGATTTGGTAGTCGGGCGTGACAAAACCGCCGTCTAAACCGGCCAGCACGAGCAGGGGTTTGATGGTGGAGCCCGGTGGGTATTCGCCGGCGATCATGCGGTTTAATAGTGGGAGATCGGGCGAGTCGCGTAGCGCGCTGTAATCTTTGTTGCCGATACCGGCAACAAATAAGTTGGGATCGAAGGAGGGGTTGCTGACCGCTGTTACCACGCCGCCTGTTTTGACATCAATGGCGACGACAGCACCGCGTCTGCCAGCCAGTGCATCGACAGCTGCCTGCTGCATGCGAACATCGAGATACAGTGTCAGGGTGGCGCCGCGCACCGGATCCTTGCGATCCAAGGTGCGCAAAATGCGACCGCGCACATCGGTTTCAACATTTTGTGCACCTGGCGTGCCAAGTAGTGCTTTTTCGTAATATTTTTCGATGCCGACTTTGCCGATGGAAAATACACCGTAATAATTTTCTTCTTCACCGGCCTCTTCAATTTTTTTTATGTCTTTTTCGCTAATGCGCCCCACATAGCCAATGCTGTGTGCAAATAAATCGCCAAAAGGGTAATCACGCACCAATTCTGCCGTGACTTCTACGCCAGGCAGTCGATAACGGTTGACAGCAATGCGCGCAATTTGATCGTCGTCGAGATTGCTGCGCAACATCACGCCTTCGTACGGTCGCTGTCTACGCTTTAAGCGATCGCGGAAGCGTTCAATTTCACTATCATCCAATGACAGAATACGTTGCAGTTCGCGCAGCGTGTATTCCATATCTTGCACACGCTCTTTGATGATTTCTAAGGTAAAACTGGGTTTGCTTTGTGCCAACACAGTGCCTTCTAAATCTTGAATCACACCGCGTGCGGGTGGAATGGCCATGGTGTGAATACGATTGGCATCCGACTGTGTAGAAAAATGTTCGTGACGCACAACTTGCAAAAAATAATAACGACCGAGTAACGCCAGCGACAGCAAGCACACCACAATCAATCCCACCAATAAACGGCGTGCAAATAAGCGGCGCTCGTTGTTTGTGTCTTTTAACAACAGCGTGGGCGCGTAATGTGATGGATTGATGGCCACGGTGCGTTCAGCGATGGTAAGGGTGATGATTCAGCAAAGACCACGCGCGGTACAACTGCTCGGCCAACACAATGCGCACCAGTGGATGCGGCAAGGTAAGACCAGACAGTGACCAACTCTCTTGTGCGCGCGCCAAACACGCAGCAGAAAGCCCGTCGGGGCCGCCAATGAAAAAGCTGGTGTTGCCACCTTGCATTTGCCATTGACGTAAAGCATCAGCGATGGATTCAGTGGTTTGTGTTCTTCCTGGGATATCCAAGGCAATAACGCGCTCTTGTGCAGGAATTGCCACCAACATGGCATCGCTTTCTTTTTCAATCGCGCGTGCGGTGTCGCTGCTTTTGCTGCGTGTTGCCAGTGGAATTTCGCGCAGTACCAGCGCGCATTCGCGCGGCAGGCGTTTGGCGTATTCCTCGTAGCCGGTTTGTACCCATGCTGGCATGCGTGTGCCGACGGCGACCAGTGTCAGCTTCATGCGCGCAGTCGGTCACGCTTTGCGCGGTGCGCGCGGTTTGCTGATGGCTTTTTTGGGCGCAGATTTTGCCGTAGGTGCAGCAGGTTTTTTGGCTGTGGTTTTTTTGTCCGTGGTTTTTGCAGCAGATGTTTTTGGGGTTGATGTTTTTATGGTTGATGTTTTTACGGTTGATGTTTTTACTGCGGTGGGTTTAGCGGCCGCAGGTTTGCGTGTGCCGGTTTTGGCATAAACGCCCGCTTTAGCTGGTGTGGTTGTGGCAGCCGGTTTGGCGGCTACTTTTTTGCGTGCGCTGGAAGCGGTTTTTCTTTGGCGCGCTTTGCTGGCATCCGATTGGTTGACCATCACATCGTCCGACACTTTTTTACGCGCTGGTTTTTTGGCAGTGACAACCGATTTGCCTGGTTTTTTTGCGGCCGCTGCTTTGGGTGTTGCAGAGGTTTTTGGGGTAGATGCTTTTTTGGTTGGCGCTTTTTTGGCAGAGAACGCGGTGATGTCCACGGTTTCACTGCTGCCAGGGATTAACCACAATTTTTCCAATTCATAAAAATCGCGTGTTTCTGGTTGCATGACATGCAGCACCACATCGCCAAAATCCACCAGTGCCCAGTCGCCGTCGTCGAGACCTTCTGTGCCCATTGCAGGCGCGCCATTTTTTTTGGCTTCGTCGGCGGCGTGTTGTGCTAGTGCGCGCACTTGGCGATTAGAAGAGCCGCTGGCAATGACAAGTGTGTCCATCACATCCGATAAACGCGAGACATCAATCGCTACTACGTTCTGCGCTTTGAGATCGTCCAGAGCGTTGATGATGACGGCGAGTGGTGAGCTTTTGGCAGTGGATTTTTTTTTCATGGGGAATCTTTTATCTCATCAAATGCGTAAAGGTGATGTTCCAAGATGTATTGCCATACACGCAGTGGTAAACCCTCGGGTTTGGTGGTGGTTGCGTGGTGCTGACCCAGTTGGCGGCGAATGTCTGTGGAAGAAAACGGCTGCGGCGGCAATGTTATTGGCAGCCACAGACCGCTGGCGCAACATTGTAGCTGATCGACCTCGTGGGCGAGCGGCAACGAGGTCAACCAATCGATTGCAGCGCCTGTCGTTGGCATCTGGTGGTTTGCTCGCTCAACCACCAGCAAATGCGCCAGTTGTGTCAGTGATTGCCATTCTTTCCACTGGACTAAATCAACCAATGTGTCCGAACCCATTACCCACACCAGAGGCGTATAGGGACCGATTTCTTGGCGCACGGCACGCAGGGTGTCCACGGTGTAGGAAGGCGGCGGTCTGTGCAGTTCTCGCTCATCCAGTGTGAGTGAGGGATAGTCGACCAACGCAGCGCGCAACATGGCCAAGCGGTGATAATCCGCTGTGCTGTGTTGCTTAAAGGGCGAGCGTGCGGCTGGCAATAATGTGACAGCAGATGCGTGCAACAGGTGGCGCACGGCTTCAGCGGTAGCGAGGTGTCCGTGATGGACTGGATCGAAAGAGCCGCCTAAAAGAATACGCATCATCGTGAGTGGTTGTTGGTTTGCGCGATTATAGCGGTACGTACTGCTCGCCTTTTAGCTTGGTATTAGGTTTCTAGACAGCATCTATTAACAGGTGCTATAAAGTGGTCTTCAATGATGATGGAGCGGCTGTCATGCAAACGAAATTCTCCGAAGATATCATTCCACTGACCGACCTCAAGGTTAATCCTGGTCGGGTTATTAATCAGGTAAGAGAAGCGCACAGACCTGTTTTGCTGACCAGTCGCGGTCGAGGTGTGGCGGTGGTGCAAGGTTTGGAGGAGTACGAGAAGGGGCGGGAAGAACTGGCTTTTGTAAAAGCGGTTGCCCAAGGACTGATGGATATTAAGCAAGGCAGCATGATGAGCATAGCTGAAGTAAAAAAACGCTTGGGCATCAAGTAAATGAAAATTAGCGTTTCAGCTTCAGCTTTTGAAGATCTTGAAAATATTATCAGTTACTACAATGAACAGGGTGCGTCTGATATTAGCAACAACTTCACAAAAGCCATCATTGAGCACATCCAAGTGCTGTCTAATCATCCAGATCTTGGCAGGGTTGTGCCAGAGTTTGAGCAAGAGCACATCAGGGAAATCATTCATAAGCCGTTTCGTGTTATTTACCAACGAAATACAAATTCAATAGAAATTATCAGAGTTTGGAGAGGCGAGCGGTTGCTTGTTCTTCCGTGATAAGACTGACAATCGCAAGTGGACTCCTCCTGCAATTGGCTAATATTTTTTAATTGGTTGGTTTATCCTGCGATATTGCTGTATTCAATATGTATAGAATGCTGTGCACATTCTGGGTGGTTTGTGCGGCACCCAACAAGTCGTAATATTGGTAGATTTTTGATATAGGTCTGGAGGAAATTGCTGATGCAACAATACCGTTTTGATGATGTGCAAGGGTTGCAGTCCGTGGTGTCGGAACAATGGGGTGAATGGAGCAACCCTTTCACGGTGACGCAGGCGGTGATTCAGCAGTTTGCTGATCTCACCAATGATCACAACTGGATACATTTGGATGTGGAGCGTTGCAAAAAGGAAAGCCCATTCGGCGCGCCGATTGCGCACGGTTTTCTCACGCTGGTATTGATGGCGCAAATGCGCATTCCGCCAGCGTATGAAATTGTCGGTTATCGCAATGCAGTGAATTACGGTGTGAACAAAGTGCGCTTTACCGGCAATGTGCCCGCCGGCGCGACCATTCATCAACATATGCGTGTGAGCAGCGTAGAGGGTGGCCCCAAGGGCACACAAATGACATTGGCGGGTGCCATTCATATTGTTGGGCAAGAGCGCCCCGTCGTTATTTATGAAATGGTGATGCTCTACATGTGATGTTCAGTCACAAAAAAATAGTACTAAATTTTCTGGAATAAAACGCCATGTCAAATAACGAGCAATGGGTCGTGCAACCTCAATTCAATAGCGCGCAAGTTTTGGTGGTGGGCGATGTCATGCTGGATCGCTATTGGCACGGTGCCACGGCGCGCATTTCGCCGGAAGCACCAGTGCCGGTGGTGCAAGTGCAACAGCGTGAAGATCGCGCCGGTGGTGCGGGCAACGTGGCGCTCAATATTGCGGCGCTGGGCGGCGGTGTCTCGTTGTTGGGTTTGGTGGGTGCTGATGAAGAAGCGCGTGTGTTAGCGCAGCGTTTGCAAGCGGCGCAAGTGCACTGCGATTTTGAAACGATTACTTCGCATCCCACCATTACTAAATTGCGTGTTATCAGTCGCCATCAACAATTATTGCGCATGGATTTTGAAGAAAGTTTTTCTGCGCAAGATAGCGCCGTTTTGGCTGAGCGCGCTGTGCCGTTGTTTGCGCACGTCAATGTGATTGTGCTGTCGGACTACAAAAAAGGTGCATTGCAATCTGCACCATCAATGATTGCTGCTGCAAGAGCAGCAAATAAAACGGTATTGGTTGATCCAAAAGGCACAGATTTTTCGTGCTATCGCGGCGCGACATTGCTCACACCTAACTTGCATGAATTTGAAGCGGTGGTGGGCGAATGCAAAGACGAACAAACACTGGTACAAAAAGGCATGGCGCTGATTGAAGCGCTGGATTTGCAGGCCTTATTGGTAACGCGCGGCGAACACGGCATGACCTTGTTACAGCGCGGTGAGCAGCAACATCCGCTGCATTTGCCGGCGCAAGCGCGCGAGGTGTTTGATGTGACCGGCGCGGGTGACACGGTTATTGCAACTTTAGCGGCATCAATGGCTGCAGGCATCGCGCTGCCGCAGGCCGTAGTGTTGGCAAATATTGCGGCAGGCATTGTGGTGGGTAAATTGGGCACAGCCACTATCAGTGGGCCTGAATTGCGGCAAGCATTGCGGCAGGCGCACGGCATCGGTCGCGGTGTGATGACGGAAGAACAATTGCTGGCGGCGATGGATGATGCGCGCAATCACGGTGAAAAAATTGTATTCACCAATGGCTGTTTTGATTTATTGCATCCAGGGCATGTCACCTATTTAGAAGATGCAAAAAAATTGGGGCAGCGTTTGGTGGTGGCGGTGAATTCGGATGCGTCTGTGAAAAGACTCAAAGGTGAAGGCAGGCCGATTCAATCTGCCGAGAGTCGCATGGCTGTGTTGGCGGGTTTAGAGGCCGTGGATTGGGTGGTGGTGTTTGCAGACGACACGCCAGAGCGTTTGCTGCAATTGCTGAAACCGGACGTGTTGGTGAAGGGCGGCGATTACACGCCGGAGCAAGTCGTCGGGGCATCTATCGTGCGGGCTTATGGCGGTGAGGTGGCGGTGTTGTCGTTTGTTGATCAGTGTTCAACCACGTCTATTGTCAAAACCATTTTGTCGCGTCATTCGCCGTAGCCGGTTTTTGTTTTTCAGTTTTTTGATCTTCCGGTGGCGCGATGCGCTCGAAGCTGATATCTGGCTCACTCATCGGGCCTGTGATGCGGTAGCTCAGGCTGCTTAGATTGCTGATTTGTTTGTCGAATATTTTACTGGCGACATACACGCCGGCGGCTGCCGGTAAACCGCCGGCAATGGCTGCCACCCAAGTGGCGTTGTTGCTGACGGGTAGTGTGGCAATTAAACGTAAATCCAGTGTGTCGCTATCTAGAAATGCTTTACCGCTTAATTTGAAAGTGCTGGACGGGCTGTTAATTTCTAGTGGCTCGACAAATTGCATCATGCCTTTGCCGAACAATAATTTGCCTTTGTATTCATCAAAGCTAATGCCGTTATTGTTCAAATCAGAAAAATCCAATTGCAAGCGCCGCAGCCAAGTGGTGATGTTGATGATGCTCAGTGCATGCATCGCTACATTGGGTTGCGCTTGCAAATATTTTCCATCTTTGCCTTCGGTGTAAATATTGCCTGCGATGTTGTGCAAGCGAATATCTTGCGGCGTGCCTGGCCAGGCAATATCGGCAAACAGAGAGACGCGTTTGCCGATAATGAATGGATCAATGCCAAGGTGTTTTAATGCGGGTTGTTCGCCAGACATTTGTAGTAAGCCATGAAATTCACTGCGACTGCTGCCATCCGTTTGTTTGTGCCATAACAATGTGCTGCCGTTTAATCCACTGCCATCGCGCAAGAAATAACCTTTGCCCGTGCCCATCAAATTTTCAAAGCGCAATGTATTGGGTGTGCTGCGCAATGCAGTGCTGAATTGCCCAATGTCCATATCATTCACCAGTAGATGATGAATGCGAATGTTCAATGCGGGTACGGCAGAAAAATCCAGCGGCGTATTGTCTTTTTGTGGTGCGACGTTGTTGGTATTGTTGGTGTTGTTGCGGTGAATGCTGAGTGTATCGACGATAACATCGGGTGTTTTTTCTGCATCATAAAACAGAATTTTGCCTTGGGCTTCCTGTGTGTTGAAAGAAAGGTTCCATGCGTCATTGGCGTGGTTGGCATTGAGGGTTAGCGTAGAAAAAGAAAAGTCTTTCCAGTTGGCACGTTGCGCACTGATTTCTACCAAGGGATACAGCGTTTGTTGGGTGTTGCTGCTGCGGACCGGGGGAAGTTTGTTGTACTGAACGATCATGTCTATCCACTGCTGAATATCGGCGGCAGGTAAATTGCCGTGAATCCATAGCGAGTTGTTGATGTTGTTGCTGAGAGCTTGATCAGCTGTTTTTGGTGCGCTGCCCAAGAGTTGAATATCGCCATTGCGTAGCGCACCGTTACGCGCGGTGAGTGTGCCAAAAATTTGCTGGTTGTAATTGAAGCGATACGCTTGTTGGTTGTTGCGCAGCAAATCCACATTCAATTTGAACGGTGTTTTTGTGCCACGTTTTTTGGTGAACGGTGCGGGCAGCGGTGCATCAACAGCGTCGAGAGTGCTGCTGACTTGCAACTGACCTATGCGATTGGGAGTGCTGGTGTTTGTGGGTTCCAGTTGTAAGTGGACGCTGTAATCCGTAGCGCCTGACAGCATGTTGAGCAGCGAAATTTGTGACCAAGTGGCGATATCACTGATATTGGCACTGCTGTTGGCGGTGACGTGAATGCTGGTGCCTTGCGCGGATTTTTTGCTATCAATACTTGCAGAAACCGGTTTGTCAAATAAGGTGGCGGTGATGGTCGGTGCTTGCAGGCCGTTGTCGGAGTCGTAGCTGAGCGTACTGTTTACTTGGTGAAATGGCAGTCGCAAATCTTGCATGTCCAATTGCGCATTGTTTAGGGCGAGCTGCACATTTTCTGTTTGCGGCAGTGGTGCTTTTGATAAAGGAATCTGTAATTGCAGTGCGGTGTTGAGCGTGCCTTGCGGCATTTTCCACGCATCCATACCATTGCCGATGGCGTGATGTAACGGTGATTCGCGCAGTAGACGCAAGCCATCATCGGGCGAGCCGCTGGCGCGACCGTTGATATTGATGGTGATGCCTGGATGTTGCTCCAGTACCGCAACATGCGCGGCATCAATTTGTGTGTCGTACAGCGTGGCGCGCGTGGCGCGTATGTCGGCGTTGTGGTTGTCTACCAACAAATGCGCGTCAATGTTTTTGAGGGGCGGCCATTCCGGGTGAAATTGTAAATCGCCATTGCGAATGTCGCCGAAAAATTGAATGGCGCTTTCGTTGGCTTCGGTTCCCGTTAATCCGCCGCGATATAAAAAACCAGCGCTAGGCAAATCAGCGTCGCCAATGCTGGTATCCAACCATGTCAATAAATCGTGCGGCAAAATGTAAGGAATAAACATGTTGCGGTATTGTGCTGCGCTATTGCGCAGGCCGATAGAGAGATACAGTTCGCTGCGAAAATCCGCATCGTGTAACGGTAAATGCAGCCAAAAACTGCCGCGTGCTTCGCCTGGCTCGCCCGATAAACTGGCGTAATCGCTGCCCACTAACACGGTTTTTTGATCGGGCTGCCACTGCCATTGCACACGCCCCGCAGCGCGCTGAAAAACAATCGGCTGGTGGTAGACCTCAGGGTAGTGCATAGAAAAACCGTTATTGCTATTCAGATCGATAAAGCCGTAACCGATGCCGCTCTGCACGTAGCCGCTGACACCCGTAAATGCCGGCACACCTTCCCAGTGTCCACTGCTGATGTTGTCGGCATTGGCTTGCAATTGCATGCGCTCTATGAGTGGTTTGCTGTTGTCCCAAGTGAGGTTGAAGTTGCGTAAATTGCCCTGGAGATGGAGTGAAGAAAATAGTTGTTTGAGTTCACCTTCAGGAAGAAACGGCAGTAATTTTCGTGTGCTGTCTACAGGTAGCGTCGGTGTGGTTATGCGCCATTGTTGTGGCGTCGCCGTGTTAAAAAATACGCGCACATTTGAGAGTAGGGGAGTGCTGTCAATCGACAAGGTGTGTAGATCAACGAAGCTTGCATCCCCTTTTTTCCAGTGCCCACTTATAGTGGCATTGGTGGTTGGCGGCAGTGAAAAGTTGTCGGTTGTGGCTGGCGGAGGAGGAGTGAGAAGTTGAATGTTGGCGGTAAATTTAGCTTGTTTTAAGCCGTTCCATTGAATCCATGCTTCGCCACTGATGTCGCTGTCTTTTATTAGACTCCACTCTGAATCTGCCAGCGATAAATTGTCGGTTTTGATGTAGAGCAATCCCTCGCTGCTGCGCAGGGTGTCACCGGAAAACTGACCAACAGCAGAAAGGCTTTGCGCATGGTTGCCGAGCAGTTTTATAAAGAATTTTTTATGCGTAAAGGTTTTTTCAACGCGCAAATCATCTAGAGACAATGTTTTGCTCCAGTTGCCACGCTGTAGTGTCAGTGTCAGGTTTTTAATTTGTGTGTCGTTGTTAAACAGGCGATTGATGAATCGCCAATCGTTATCAAAATCAGGAGAAGGCGTTGAAGTGTCTTGGGGTAGGGTGTAACGAATATCGGCATGTGATAGTTGCATGCGATCAATAACAGGCGTTCTCTGCCACAAGCTTTGCAGGAAATTTAAGGTGAAAAATACGCCGTCCAATTGCACATGAGCGTCTGCGGTATCAATCACAAACTGCTTTGCACTCAGTTCAGGGTAAATGGATGTCCAGCGCACTTGAAGTTGATTGGCTTGTATGCGCGCGCCCGTGTGGTCGTTGATGTATTGCAAAAACTTTGCGTTGGCTAAATCTACGCGTGGCAAAACTTCTCGGCCTATCGCGACCAGCGTGGCGGCAGCAATGATTGCCGCTGCTGTGCTGTACCAGAGCCAGTTGATGAGCCGTAGCATCATGCGCTTAGCCATGGCTGCTCAACCTGTGTTACATGGGAACAATGTCATATTGTTCTCTGTTGTATACATGCTCTACGCGAAAGCGAATAGATTTTTGTGTGAGATATTCAATATCGGCTACGCTGACAGAGTCTTCATCGAGTAGGCGGTCGATGACTTCTTGTGAAGCGAGCACCAGCAGTTGTTTGCTGTCGTAAGTGCGCGCACTGCGCAAAATCTCACGCATGATTTCATAGCAAACGGATTCGGCAGATTTCAAAATGCCGCGCCCTTGGCACACAGGGCAGCTTTCGCACAGTATGCGACTCAAACTTTCGCGCGTGCGTTTGCGCGTCATTTGCACCAAACCCAGCTCAGAAATGCCGGTGACGGCAATTTTGGCCGGATCTTTTTCGATGGCTTTTTCCAGTGCGCGCACTACTTGGCGCTGATGCTCTGGATCTTGCATATCAATAAAATCGACGATGATGATGCCGCCCAGATTGCGCAGGCGCAGTTGGCGTGCCAGTGCGGTAGCAGCTTCCAGATTGGTTTTGAACAATGTTTCTTCTTGGTTGGTGTGGCCGATAAACGCGCCAGTGTTGACATCAATGGTGGTCATGGCTTCGGTTTGATCGATAATCAAATAACCGCCGGATTTCAAATTGACGCGTCGTTCCAGTGCTTTCTGGATTTCTTCTTCTACGCTGTAGAGATCAAAAATCGGGCGCTCGCCGTCATAGTGTTCGATCATGTTGCGCGTGCCAGGCTCATAATCTGAAGCAAAACGCAGCAGGCGTTCGTATTCCTCGCGTGAATCAATGCGCACTTTTTCAACGCCGGGTTTTACTGCATCGCGCATGGTGCGCAGAAACAGCGGCAAGTCGTTGTAGATAACATTGGGTGCGGAAAAAGAGCCTAATTCGGGTTTTAAGTCCCCCCATAATTTTTGCAAAAATAGTGCATCCGTTTGAATTTCATCCGCTAAGGCATTTTCAGCTACGGTGCGCACAATAAAGCCGCCAGCGTGTTCGCGGTTGCTGATGGGTAAGCAGGATTCCACGATACGCAGCAAGCGCTCACGCTCTGCTTCATTTTCAATTTTCTGTGAAATGCCGATGTGGTTGGTGTAGGGCATGTACACCAAAAACCGCGAAGAAACGGAGAGGTGTGTGGTGAGTCTTGCGCCCTTGGTGCCGATGGGTTCTTTGATGACTTGCACGATTAAACTTTTGCCATCGTGCACCAAAGTGCGAATATCAGGCACGATAAGATTGCGGTGTTCCATGCCGTTTTCATCGAGCGTCACAATGTCGGCAGCGTGGATAAAAGCGGCACGCTCTAGACCGATGTCTACAAATGCGGCCTGCATGCCCGGCATCACGCGCACAACTTTTCCTTTGTATATGTTGCCGACCAAGCCGCGTTTTTCGGTGCGCTCGATGTAGACTTCTTGCAGTACGCCGTTATCTATGACGGCGACGCGCGTTTCCATCGGCGCAACATTGATCAGGATTTCTTCACTCATCGTTCGGTATCAATTTAGCGTTCGCTGCACTATAGCGGTCATTGTTGTTGGGTGGCAGAGGTCTATTAGGATCGGTGTAGGTAACCGTGTTCAAGCAAATTCAAAATGGCAAAACAAACGGGCCAGCACAACGCCGTTATTAGGACAGATGGCAGTGCAAAAAGTGGTGCATCCAAGTGTGACGTCCACAGCCCAATGCTGTTGCTGACCAATTGGTAGATGAGGCACAGCAGGCCAACAAGCATCGCTTGTTGCCAAATGGCCAGCGAGCGCAAACGCTCGCTGAGTAGCTGCACCCAAAATGCGACGAAGATTAAGGCGAATGCATGTGTGCCGAGTGCTGTACCGGTTAGGTTGTCGCGCAATATGCCGATAACCAAGGCCCAGCCGCCACCCATGCGTGGTGGGCGCTGCATGACCCAATACAGTGTCACGGTCACAATCGCATCAGGCATATAAGGGCGGAAGGTAAAAGACAGCGGCCAGAACTGCCATAAGAAGGCAAAAACAAAGCTGGTGGGGATCAGCCACCAATAGCGGTCAGGGCTGAGCTGCATGGGGAGCGGTAGACGAAGCGGGCGCTGTTGCGGGTGTCGGTGGTGCTTTGGCTTCCAGCCGGAAGATCAGTAACAATTGTTGCACGCGATCAAGCTGCGCGGATGGCTTCACGACGACGCGTAAAAAGGAGTCTGCGCCATCGTACTCAATGCGCGTAACTTCACCCACAGGATAGGCTGGTGGATAGCGACCGCCCAAGCCTGAACTGACGATTAAATCGCCTTGTTTGATGTCCGTGGTTGGTACCAAATTGCGAATGTAGAGTTCATCCAGTCGACCGCTGCCTTCGGCGATACCGCGCACGCCGTTGCGGTTAACCTGCACGGGTACAGCGTTGCTGGTGTCAGTAATCAACAGTACGCGCGCCGTGTGTTCAGAGAACTCGGTGACGATACCGACAAGGCCGTGGGCGTCCAGCACGGGCTGTCCTTCAAATACGCCGTCTGCTTTGCCACGGTTGACCACCATGTCCATGCGGCGCGGGTCTTGTGAGATGCCGAGCACTTCAGACACCAGCACGGAATCATCCAGAATTTCGGTGGAGTTGAGCAGCTCTTTCAGGCGTGCGTTATCGGCTTGTAGAGCAGCCATGCGCAGCACGTTGCGCTGCAAAATGAGATTCTCGTGCTCCAGCGCACGGTTGCGCTCCTCCAGTTGCATACGGCTGCTGAAGGTTTCGTCAAACCATTGGAGAGCCTGCGAGGGAAAAGCGGTCAGCCAGTACAGTGGGCGCGCTACATTGTCAGACAGCAGTGCCTTGCTGCTGTCCAGTAGTGTGGGACGCCAGTAGCCTATGCCGAGCAAGAGCAGTGCAAGGCTCGCAGGCAAGAGATAGCGCGAGAGAGCTGACGTGCGCTGAGAAAAAATCCGTTTGATGGCGAACTCCTTACTCGTCGGAATCGGGCATCAAGCCGGGCAGTGGGCGCGGCGTGAAGGGAAAGTGGGTGACGTTGGAGCCGGGCTTTACCTCGGTCATGCGCACAGGACCTTCTTTCTCCACCTCGTCGATGCGCACAATGGCGTGCAGAGGGATAAAACTGCGTTTCACGCCGTTGAATTCATTTTTCAGCTTTTCCTCTGCAGGATCGACAATCATTGCCGACTTTTCGCCAAAGACGTAATCCTCGATTTCGATAAAACCGTACAGGTCGCTCTGGAAGATCTGGCGCGCGTACAGCTCGAACACTTGGCTCTGATTGACGAAGACGATTTTGTAGAGTGCTTGCTTGGCCATGCTGCTTGCCGAGGTCTTGCGGAGGGTGCGACAGGATACCAGAGCAGAGGTATCTGTATAATGCCCCACCCCGTCAAACCTAGCGTATCGCCCTGTTTTTACGCGCGAGTTGTTTATGAGCAAACTGTATATCGAAACCCACGGCTGTCAGATGAACGAGTACGACTCCAGTCGCATGGGGCAGTTGTTATCCAACAGTCACGACTTGCAACTGACCGATGATCCGGCCGAAGCCGATGTCATTCTGCTCAACACTTGCTCCATTCGTGAAAAAGCGCAAGAGAAAGTGTTTCACCAACTGGGGCGCTGGAAAAATCTGAAAAAAGACCGACCGGAATTGATCATCGGTGTTGGCGGTTGCGTGGCGAGCCAAGAAGGTGAGGGTATTGCCAAACGTGCACCGTTTGTCGATTTGGTATTCGGGCCGCAAACGCTGCATCGTCTGCCGGAGATGATTGACCAACGCCGCTCGCACGCTGACAGCAAAACCACCGTTGTCGATATCAGTTTTCCTGAAATTGAAAAGTTTGATCGCCTGCCATTGCCAGAAGCGGATGGCGTTTCTGCGTTTGTTTCTATCATGGAAGGCTGCAATAAATACTGCACATTTTGTGTCGTGCCTTACACGCGCGGCGAAGAAGTGAGCAGGCCGTTGACAGATGTATTAGTAGAAATTGCGCACCTCGCCGCACAGGGTGTGCGCGAAGTAAATTTGTTGGGGCAAAACGTCAACGCGTGGCGCGGTGAAAAGCCAGACGGCAGCGCGGTAGATTTTGCCGATATGTTGCTGTGCGTGGCAGCAATCGATGGCATCGACCGCATTCGCTACACCACTTCGCACCCTGTTGAATTCACCGACAGTTTGATCGATGTGTACGCAGAAATTCCCGAGCTGGTGAGTCATTTGCATTTGCCAGTGCAGCACGGTTCCGATCGCATTTTGGCGGCGATGAAACGCGGCCACACCGCGCTGGAATACAAATCCAAAATTCGCCGCCTGCGCCAAATTCGCCCCGACATCAGCATCTCTTCAGATTTTATTGTCGGCTTTCCCGGCGAAACCGAAGACGATTTTGCAAGAACGATGAAATTGATTGATGACGTGGGTTTTGATACCTCGTTCAGCTTTGTTTACAGCGCGCGCCCTGGAACACCGGCCGCCAATTTGCCGGATGACACACCAGAAGCCGTCAAAAAAGAGCGTTTGGCCATTTTGCAGCAGCGCATTTTTAACAACGCGCAAATGATAGGCAGGCAGATGGTTGGCACCACACAGCGTATTTTAGTGAGCGGATTTTCCAAGAAAAATCCGGGGCAGTTGCAGGGGCGTACAGAAAACAATCGCGTGGTGAATTTCAGCTCAACCGACACCAATTTGATTGGTCAATTTGTGGATGTGCTGATTCAGGAATCGCTGGTTAATTCCATGCGTGGGGAGTTGAAAATTTGACCCCTTGTCCCTGCGGGACACTCCCCCTATTTCATAGGAGGAGACAAAATCCTCCTGTACAAAGTAGGGGAGGTGGCGCGCAGCGCCAGAGGGGTCAATTTTACAAATGCAGTCCGCACTCGGTTTTGGCCTTGCCTGCCCAGCGGCCTTTTCTGCCTTCGCCCGGCAGGGTGCAATGTGAACAGCCGATAGACGAGTAGCCTTGTGCCACCAAGGGGTGTACGGGCAGTTGGTGCTCGGCGATGTAGGTGTCCAGTGCCTCACGCGTCAAATCAATCAGAGGATTGAATTTGATGATGTTGTGGCTCTCTTCAAAGATGTGCAAATCGGCACGAAAATCATTCTGCCAACCCATCAAGCTGGAAATCCATACATCGTAATCGCCCTTGATGTTATCCAGCGGCATGACCTTGTTGATCGAACAGCAAAAATCTGGGTCAGTTTCGTACAGTTTTTCTTGCTGGCTGTAGTTGTGTTGGTATTCATCGGGGTGCAGGCTGACCACATTCAGGTGCAGTTTTTCTGCCATTAGGTCGCGGTAGGCCAGTGTTTCGGGGAAGTGGTAGCCCGTGTCGATGAAGTGAATCACCTGCTGTGGGCGCACTTGCGAAATCATGTGTAGAAAATAGGCTGAAGTAGCGGCAAACGAGGAGGTCACCAGAATTTTTTTCGGCGCAAAATCGGTATACAGGCACGCAAGGCGTTCAGCCACACCCAGTGGCGCGTAAGCGGTGTTCAGGGCGTCCAATTTCGATGCAGTGAGACCTGCGCTGTTGCCGCTGCTGGCGATGATGGGAGACGTGTTCATAGAGGGATTATTACCAAGGGGGCGCCGAGAAGACAACGGTGGGGCGCAATCTACAGCCCGCCATTGTAGGCGATTTTGATGCGTTCCCATAAATGGGGATAATACGGGGCTGCACAGGCACTGCCGCCTGCACCGGACACCAGCGATTTTACCCATGCCCTTTACGCTAATTCGAGGCTTACACAACCTGCACCCGCAGCATCGCGGCTGCGTGGCAACGATAGGCTCGTTTGACGGCGTGCATCGCGGGCATCGCGCCATCATCGACCAGTTACTGCTGCAGGCAAAAGCGTTGTCGCTGCCCTCGGTAGTGATGATTTTTGAGCCGCAGCCTTACGAATTTTTTTCCGGTGAAAAAGCGCCGGCGCGTTTAACGCCGATGCGTGAAAAAGTGCGCGCACTGGCGGCGTGCGGTGTCGATCGCGTGATTTGTTTGCAATTTAATAAGGCATTGCGCCAGCTCACGGCGCAGGCATTTATTGAACAGATATTGGTGGCGGGTTTAGGCATCAAAAGTTTAGTAGTAGGCGATGATTTTCGTTTTGGCTGTGATCGCACAGGGGATTTTTCTTTATTGCAGCAAGCAGGAAAACAGCACGGTTTTTCGGTGTACGACACTTGCACCGTAGAAGAGGGTGGTGAGCGCATCAGCAGCACGCGTATTCGCCACGCCTTAGAAACGGAACACTTTTCGGAAGCAGCGTGTTTGCTAGGGCATGCGTACACCGTGCGCGGTCGCGTAGAGTATGGCAGACAGTTGGGGCGCACCATCGGTGTGCCGACGGCCAATGTGCGGCTGCGCCGCTATCGCTCGCCGTTGAATGGTGTATTTGCTGTGCGTATGCGTTTGGTCGGTAGTGAAAAATGGATGCCGGGTGTGGCCAATGTCGGCGTGCGCCCCACGGTGGGCGATGAGATACGCCCTATCTTGGAAGTGTATGTGCTGGATTTTTCTGGTGATTTATACCGCCGTGAAGTGGAAGTGATATTTTGTAAAAAGTTGCGCGAAGAAAAGAAATTTCCTTCGTTTGATGCGTTGAAAGAACAGATTTATAGCGACATTGCGCAGGCTAAACAGTTTTTTGAAATGAATAGTTGAAGTTTTTGGAATAGACGAATGACTGAGCAGAAAAAAGATTACAAGCACACGCTGAATCTCCCGCAAACTGGGTTTGCGATGAAGGCGAATTTGGCGCAGCGCGAGCCGCAGATGTTGCAGCGGTGGCAGCAGGATAAGTTGTACGAAAAAATTCGTGCAGCCCGTGCAGGGCGCGAGCAATTTATTCTGCATGACGGCCCGCCGTATGCGAATGGTGATATTCACATTGGTCATTCCGTCAATAAAATTCTGAAAGACATTATCGTGAAGTCCAAAACCTTGTCAGGTTTGGATGCGCCCTATGTGCCGGGTTGGGATTGCCACGGTTTGCCCATTGAACACAACGTCGAGAAGAAATTTGGCAAGGCGGGCGATAAGCTGGATCACAAAGCTTTTCGCGCAAAATGCCGTGAGTACGCGCAAACACAAGTGAACGGACAAAAACAAGATTTTGTGCGCCTTGGTGTATTGGGTGAGTGGGATAACCCGTATTTAACGATGGCACCGCAATTTGAAGCGGACATCATTCGCGCACTCGGCCGCATCGCTGCCAATGGGCATTTGGTGCGCGGCTTCAAGCCCGTGTATTGGAGTGTGGTCGGTGCGTCTGCATTGGCGGAAGCAGAAGTGGAATACCAAGAAAAAACTTCTACCGCTTTGGATGTGCGTTTTGCGTTTGCCGATCAAGCAAAATGCCTCGCTGCAATGCCTCATGCAAAAGGCGAAGGAAAAGTTTCTGTGGTGATTTGGACCACTACACCGTGGACATTGCCCGCTAACCAAGCAGTGAGTCTCGGCGCGGAGATTGATTACGCGCTGGTGCAAGTGGATCTCGGTGCGGGCGCAGAGCGTTTGTTAATTGCACAATCGCGTGTAGAAGATGCGATGCAGCGCTACGGCGCAAAAGCGTTTCAAATCGTTGGTAGTACAAAAGGCGCAGCGTTAGAGAATTTGTTATTGCAGCATCCGTTTTATGCCAAACAAGTGCCGGTGCTGGTGGGTGAGCATGTTACGTTGGATGCCGGTACCGGCGCTGTGCACACCGCGCCTGATCACGGTATGGATGACTTTGTGGTGGGGCAAAAATATGGCATCGGCACGCTCAATTTAGTGGACGAACATGGCGTGTATCGCGCGAGCACGGAAATTTTTGCTGGCGATCATGTGTATAAAGTCGATCAAAAAGTGGTTGATTTGTTGCAAGAAAAAGGCGCGTTGATTTTAGCGAAGCAATTCACGCACAGCTTTCCGCACTGCTGGCGCACCAAAACGCCGCTGATTTTCCGCGCCACGCCGCAGTGGTTTATCAGCATGACGGAAAAAGGTCTGCAAGATGCCGCGCTAAATGCCGTAAAAGGCGTGCAGTGGTTTCCGGCATGGGGACAGGCGCGCATTGAAGCGATGCTGCAACAAAGCCCCGATTGGTGTATTTCGCGTCAGCGCACTTGGGGTGTGCCGATTGCGTTATTTATTCATCGCGACACACAGCAGCCGCATCCGCGCACACAAGAATTGATTGAGCAAGTTGCGCAGCGCGTAGAAAAAGAAGGTATGGATGCGTGGTTTGATCTCGACCCGAAAGAATTGTTAGGCGAAGAAGCGGCGCAGTATCAAAAAGTCACCGACACGTTGGATGTGTGGTTTGATTCGGGTGTCACGCATCTCGCAGTATTAGAGCACCGTAGTAATTTGCGCTATCCGGCGGATTTGTATTTGGAAGGTTCGGATCAGCATCGCGGTTGGTTTCAATCATCCCTGAAAGCGGCATTGGCAATGAACGGCACCGCGCCGTATCGCCAAGTGTTGACGCACGGTTTTACCGTGGATGCCGATGGCAGAAAGATGTCGAAGTCGCTGGGCAATGTGGTGTCGCCGCAAAAAGTGGTGAATGATCTCGGTGCGGATATTTTGCGTTTGTGGGTGGCGGCGACAGACTTTTCGGGTGAGATGACCGTTTCGGATGAAATTTTGAAACGCACAGCCGATTCTTACCGCCGCATTCGCAATACCGCGCGCTTTTTGTTGTCCAACTTGGCGGGCTTTGATCCTGCATTGCACACAGTGTCAGCAGAAAATTTATTGGCATTGGATGCGTGGATTGTTAATCGCACGGCTGAACTGCAAAAAGAAATTGTTGCCGCGTATGACGGCTATCAATTCCATTTGATTTATCAAAAGCTGCACAATTTTTGCGCGGTGGATTTGGGCGGTATTTATTTGGATATCATCAAAGACCGCCAGTACACCATGCAAGAAAACTCGCTCGGTCGCCGCTCTTGCCAAACGGCGCTGTATCACATCATTGAAGCAATGACGCGCTGGCTCACGCCGATTTTGAGTTTTACCGCTGAAGAACTGTGGCGAGAAATTCCGGGCGCGCGCAGTGAGACGGTGTTTACTGCGGAATGGTATGCGCTGCCAAACATTGCGGAGAGTGGTGCTATCTCACATGCAGAATGGCAGCAAATGATGGCGGTGAAAGAAGCGGTCAACAAAGCTTTGGAAGCTTTGCGTGCCAGCGGCGGTATTGGTTCCTCTTTGCAGGCCGAAGTGACGTTGTATTGCTCTGATAGTTGGCAATCGGTATTGCAAAAACTGGGTGATGAATTGCGTTTTGTGTTGTTGTCTTCTCGCGCAGATATTCAACTTTTATCCGATGCTGGAGAAGCAACAGATTTGGATGGCTTGCGCGTGGCAGTTATTGCGTCACCGCATTGTAAATGTGTGCGCTGCTGGCACTACCGTGAAGACGTAGGTGCGCACAAGGATGATCCAGAGTTGTGCGGGCGCTGTGTAGAAAACGTCAACGGCGCTGGTGAGCAGCGTCGCTTTGCTTGAGGTGTGTGGTGATTTTTAATCCAAAAAATGCAGTGTGGTTGTTGTTGTCTGTGTTCGTGTTTGTGATCGATCAGTGGACAAAACAACTGATTACGGCGCAGTTTGATTATCGCGAAGTGTTGCCTGTTTTTACTTCAGGCAACGGTGGCTTCAATCTCACGCTGGCGCATAATTACGGTGCTTCATTTAGTTTTTTGGCAGATCAATCCGGTTGGCAGCGCTGGCTGTTTGCGGGTATTGCTTCTGTGGTAGGCGTGGGTTTGGTGGTGTGGTTGCTGCGTTTACCCAAAGGCAGTGTGCTGTTGTCTTTGGCGCTGGCATTGTTGATCGGCGGTGCGTTTGGCAATTTGTATGACCGTCTTGTGTACGGTTTTGTGATTGATTTTTTAGATGCGTTTTACGGTGCATATCACTGGCCTGCTTTCAACGTGGCAGATTCTGCTATTTGCGCAGGTGCGGCATTGCTGTTGTGGGATAGTTTTTTTCTAAACAAGGCGCAAGGTAAGTCGGCGTGAGCGAACAAACTGTTTCGGCGCAAACGCGAGTGACATTTTTCTTCTCGCTGTCTTTGACTGACGGGCAAGT